>JADJLQ010000002.1 GCA_016709995.1 Saprospiraceae bacterium | reverse complement strand
TCAATTAGCTAAAAGAAAGATACCGTCACCTAACTCATTTATAATAGCAATTGTATCTTTAATAATTTATTACATATTTTTTTTCAATGATTATAACTATATATTTTACAATTTTACTATTACGCCATTCACTCAATCTATTTATTGATCTTCCGTTTTTATAAGTACACAATCATTTTAACATCTTATAGAAAAATATAAAATCAAATTATTTCTGATACCAAATATAATCTTTTAGACGACAATCCTGGTACGGAAATAAATGATTTGTATAGTCGTTCCAAATATGCAAAGGAGTTGGTTAAGTATATTAATGGCACTAATACAAGTGTTTCATTTGCAATTTCAATAACTGGTAATTGGGGATCAGGCAAATCCGATTTCTTAAAAGATTAAAAGAAAATCTATTAATTGACACCAGAAATATAACAATAGATTTCAATCCATGGATTTTCAACAAATCCAATGCTATTTCCGAAGAGTTTTTCAAGGCTCTATCAAGCGCGTTAGCTCCATATAATCGTTCCCTTATAAATGAAATAAATGATTATTCAAATAGGGTTTTAAGGCCGGCCAGAGAAACTTACTTTAAGTTTTTAGATGCTCTAATAGGGAATTTATTTAGAACAGATGACATCAAAAATAAAATTGATAGTATAAATAGTAGTATTTCGTTATCCTCAAAAAAGATTATTGTTTTTATAGATGATATGGATAGGTTGAATGGAATGGAAATAATTGAAACTTTAAAATTAATCCGAAATACGGCAAATTTTAACAATTTATTCTTTATTGTGGCAATTGATTATAATTATATAGTTAATATTCTTAAAAAATCTAACCAAATAGATAATGAAACTGATTACTTAAAAAAGATATTTCAGTTAAACATAGCTTTGCCAGCATTTAGAAAAGATATTCTTAAAACCGAATTTAAAAAAATGCTTTTGGCAAATAAAATTGATGAGAAACAATGTGAAAAAATAATATCAGCTTTTCCTGGAGGAGAAGCCATTTTAAATGAAGGTGAAGAAGATGGTTCGTTCATATCAGTATTTCCATACCTCTTTGAAGAATTAATTGAAAATATAAGAGATTTAAAAAGGTTTTATAATTCGTTAATCATTTCATTTGATATTTTAAATGAAGAAGTTGAAGTATCAGACCTTGTAGTGCTTGAATTAATCAGAAACAAAAATCCAGAAATCTATAATAGTATTCTCAATCAAATAATAATATCAGGCAATCTTGATAGCTGGAAAATAAATGAAGACATATTAAAATCGTTTACATCGGCATTAAAACCTAAGGATATAATTAATATTCAATCTGCACTTAATTTTATTATTTCTAATTCTAAAAATAAAAACTCACGAAGGTTTTCTTTGCCACACAATTTTTATTTATATTTCTCATACCAATTATTTAATCTAATATCCTTTTCTGAATTTAATAATGCATTTAATGCAGAAGAAGATGTTTTGGTGGAAAAATTTGAAATGTGGATTAAAGATGGTAAACAAAGAGAGTTAATACTGATAATTTCAAATATCGGCCAGTTTGAAAATTCAACTTTTTTTGAAAAAATGATATCGGCTTTATTAAGAGCCTCTAATACTCAAGACGAGTTAACAAGGCTTTGGAATAAATTAATTTTACATGATTGGCATAAAAACAAAAACCTATATTTTAATAACGACGATAAACACGTTGATGATTTTATAATTAGAATTTTGGAAAAAGGATCAATAAGTGAATTAAATAGAACATTTATTGCATATGAATTACTTTATGATCTACTTAGAGATAGACATGAATTTGATGTAACTATTCGCCCGAAAGAATTAATCAGAATAATGTATAAAATATTTGACGAATATTTAAGAAAAGAAGTAAAAAATAATCATGATTTATATAATATGTTCTACATGCAAATTTATAAATTTGTAAATAATAATAGAATATTGTTCCCTCCTGCTTGTAGGAGATATAAAAATTTCTTATTGCATGATGATATGGCTTTTACTTATTATATAAAATCTTTAGTTAGATCATTATATAATCCACTTCGGAAGGAAAATGATGATTTTGTTTTTGATCCGTGGCTCATTGATATTTTCCCAAACAAGGACCTATTCCTGAATCGCCTCACAAATATAGAATTCAATGATGATTCGATGACCCAACTCCAAGGCATTCTTATTCCTCACATAAATCAATATTATTTAAATTCAATAAAATCATTTAAACTTGGCGATAATGCATTTTTAATTTACAAAATTATGAAAGAATTAGATCCAACATTAGTAATATATTAAATAGTATTTAATCTCTCCTTCAGATTGCGTAACACTTATCCATCCGCTCCGATATCTCCTTCAATCTCACCCGATCTCCACCACTTACTTCGGCAGCTCCCCAACCTTTGTAACCAATATCAAAGAGTGCTTTATTTACTGCAGACCAATTGGCATCGCCATCTCCGAGCTCAGCGTCAAAACCTTTCCAAACACCGAGGTCATTGGCCATCTTTCGACTATAGTCTTTGATATCCGTTTTGAGGATTCTTTTGCCCAAGGTCTGGATCCAATGTTCCGGCCAACCATACCGTACGATATTGCCGATGTCAAAATGCCAGCCCACCATGGGATGATTGAATTCGTCTACATACCGGGCAGCTTCCAGCGGGCTGAGCAGAAAATTATTCCAAACATTTTCAAAAGCTATTTTAATGCCTGTCTTTTCTGCTATCGGTAATAGTTTTTTTATCTCGAATTGAGATCTTTCATAGGCTTCCGCATACGACACTTTATCATTGACCACTGCCGGCACCAGCAAGACGGTCGTACCTCCGTACTTTTTACAATCATTCAAGGAGATTTTCATAGACTCTACACACCTGGCTCTGACTGCAGGATCCGGATCAGACAAGGGTGATTGCCAGTGGACAGAATTGACTACTCCCGGCAGTTCGATGCCGGTTTTGTCCCGGGCATTGAGGATTTCATTTTCGGGTAGTTCATTGGGGCTATCCAGTTCGATGCCATCAAAGCCAAGATCTTTGACCAATTTGAATTTATCCAGAATAGACAAGTTTTCTTTGATCATGCCGTACTTTAAAGCTTTTTTAATCAGCGGAGCTCCCGTTTTTTTTGTTTCCCATACAGGTACAGAAAATGCTACCGGAGCCATCGCACTATATTTTAAAAAAGTTCTTCGCTTTAGATCATTCATAATATCCCTTTAAATGGATTGAATCGAGGATGTGAACCTGGTGTTGACGAATTCAAACAAGAATTATACAAACTTAGTCAATCCAGGTCTGGCCACTTCCTTTATCTCCCAATCCAGATCCCAGGAATAATCATCGATGGGTGGTGTAAGCACTTCATTGGAGTTGAGGGCTTCGTCCCAGGTAAGATCTTTGCCGGTGTAAGCTACCATGCGACCCCAGATGGCGAGCATAGTACTGTGGGCACTTCTGATTCCATCATTGATAGGGTCGCCCTTTCTGATAGAGGCGAATAGTTCATCATGTTCGGTTTGGTACATATTTGGTTTGTCTTTGTCGGTGTGCTCTTTTTCCCAGCTCCAGTTTTTAGCACCTTTGATCTCATGATGATTCCAGACGCCTATATCACAGCGACCTTTGGTACCCAACATTTCAATAGAGTAGGCACCTGCAGTCTCTTTCTGTTGTCTGCTGTGATGAAATCCCCGACTACCATCCGGATAGTCATACGTGATCGAAAAATGATCGAAGATGTTACCGTATTCTGGTTCGATGCGACTTTGCCTGCCACCCATGCCTGAAGCTTTGACAGGCAAAACATCTCCTTTGGACCAGGACATCAAATCCAGACTGTGGACCGCTTGTTCTGTAATATGATCGCCTGACATCCAGGTATAATACACCCAATTGCGGAGTTCTTTTTGAATTTGCCCCAGCTGGGTTTTGTCTCGCGCCACCAGCTTGCCCCTGTATTATAGGTATTATACATAGACAGTACTTCACCGATATCCCCATTGATGACTCGCTTAAAAGTCTCTCGTTTGGGCATATCATAGCGCCAGCAGAATCCTGACATAAAACCAAACAATCTCTATCACCTTGCGGATCCCCGGAGCATCTACTGCGACCGGTTTTTCGAAGAATACATGTTTACCTGCATTGACTACCGCTTCGAGATGGGCCGGTCTGAAACAGGGCGGAGTGGCCAGGATGATGACATCTACATCCGTCTGCAGCAGCTTTTTATACGCATCGAATCCCAAAAACTTTTGGCCGGCCGGCACTTTGATTTTATCCGGGACCTCCTCCATCAGTGATTGATAGGAGGTATCCAGCCTGTCTTCAAACACATCTGCCATCGCCGTTAAATAAACATTTTTGTCTGCTTTCATCGCTTGCAGAGCAGCCCCACTGCCTCTTCCTCCGCATCCGATGATCCCTACCTTGAGGGTATCTGCGTTAAAATGATGGCTCGGATAAGGATTGGCGATCACATTAAAACCTACTGTACCTGCAGCTAAAGTAGAACCGGAGATTTTAATAAATTTCCTACGGGAGGAATTGATTTCTTCTTTTTTCATAAATTTTTCTTTAAAAAATATAGGTAAGCAAAAATAACCACCTTTGAGATAAAGCTAAGCAAAATATGCAGCAAATGATTATTTATACGAGAGAAGGAAAAGAATGATTCAGTTAGCAGAGAGTATATTTGATGCCTTTTAACTAATACCATTTATTGCTTTTGAACCTTTGAATATATCGCAAATACAGCTTAATACCCTGGAAACGCTCAGGCTCCATATCAGAAAACTTGAGGTATCCGATGCGGCATTTATCCATACATTGGTCAATACACCGAATTGGATACGATACATTGGAGATAAAGGAATACATTCGGTCGAGGCTGCTGCTGACTACATCTACTCCATCTTAAGTCATCAACAAAAACATTATTGGGTGGTCAGTTACAAAGCAGATCAGATACCCATCGGTATCCTCACTTTTATGCAAAGGGATCACCTGGAATATCCAGATTTTGGATTTGCTTTTTTACCGTCCTTTACCAGGCAAGGATATGCCTATGAAGGATGCGTAGCCCTACTTTCTCAGCTCTTTCTCTGCGGGGCATTCCATGATGTTTTTGCGATTACATTGATTCATAACACAGCATCCATTGGACTTTTACAAAAACTCGGCTTTGTAAAATGGAATATGATTGAGGTAGCTGGGGAGCAATTGTATACGTTTAGATTAAATATTGATAATTTTAACTACTCAGATAAATAAAACAAAGACCCTAATACTTAGGCATAAGTCACATTCTCAAAATAATCCTTGAACGTGGCGTCTTTAAGTGTCTTGCCCAATCCATCCTCCCAATTTAGATTAAAGGTGGCATAACTATATTCTAGCAATACTAATACAAATAACTGCAAATTAGGAGCATCAATGTTAATGCAACACGAGAAACATTCTTCATATCTTCATGTTTACTCCAAAAATAATCTGTCTGAAGCCGCCTCCAAATATTCCTGAAGTTGCTCGGTTCAATCGGGAAGCTCTGTAGACCTCGTTCGTGATATTTTTTCCATTGACAAAAGCCGTAAAGTTTACCTTTTTTCCAAAGCTGAAATCATAGTTTGCAAAAGCATCTATTGAATGATATGCGGGCAATTTTCCAATAGCTCCATCGGCAGATTCGTTCTTGAAATTGTTGAATTCTGTGAATTGTTCACTTACAAAATTACCGGACACACCAAAAGTCAAACTTTTCCAGTCATAATTTAACCCCACCGAAGTGTTCCATCTTGGCGTATAAGGCGATTCTGCATTGGGAATCCCACCTGATCCAAAAGTGATGATGCTTTTAGTGATATTTTGAAAATCTGCCTGGTCAATGGTTTGGTCCGTCAAAAGGGTGGTTCCGCCGGCTCCGTCTGATACATATAACTCAATGGCATCCCTGTTGGCATTTACTTTATCAATGTATTCATTTTGTGCTTTTGTCCCAAAGATGACTTGCGAAAACAGGTCTTTATCAAATACTTTACCTGCCAATACGGTAGACTGCATAAAATTCACATTGCCAAAGAGCCTGACCTGATGCAGATTAGAATTGAACAGCGTTACATCCAGTGCCAATTCTAAACCTTGTACATTGATTTTCCCCAATTCCTGAAAAACTTCATTTTCACCGGCTGCATAAAAATTGCGGGTAAAAATATTAAAATAGGTAAGTTGTCCGTCAATGCTATTGTTCAATATACTACCTCTCCATCCAATTTCCTTGTTCCAACTCAATTCCGGGTCAATATTAATATTTTGGCCTGCAAGCGGAATGTCCACCACTCCATTCTGCTCTACCAAAAAACCAAAAACTTTGGATGGGGCAATCATGCCTTGGTATATGCTGCCAAATAATTCACTTTTTTTGAGATGATATTCCAGGGTGAGGCCTGGAAGGAATTGGGAGTATACGTTGGGTTCTTTGCCTTCCTCTGTACTGCTGATGAGCGGATTCTGCGCAAGGGTAATTAAATTCTGTCGGTACATATCCACAAGCTCCATACGAAGGATGGGGGTAATGCCCCATGATCCAACATTGAATTCGTTTCTTACAAATCCATTGACAGACCACATGCGGTACCACAAATCTGTAGCAGTTCGTCCATTTCTTGCCCAACGGCTACTGTCTGCTACTACAAAACGATCTTTAAAAGTTTCGCCATGCAGATTGACACCGGCTTCCAAAGACTGATCTTGTCCAAATGCTTTCCATTGATAATTAATTGTTTCCTTTACGCCAGACACGGTATAAGTCCACCGACTATCCGAAGTACTTTCCCTCCCATTATTTATCCTGCCTGCAATGATATAATCTTCAGCACCAAAGGTTTTTCCATTCAAATAACTGTACCGGTCTTTGAAGATTTCATCACCTACATAACTTCTCACCGCTGAGGCTTTGATCTTAGTAGTAATTTGCCGCCACCAATCCCGTTCAAAATCAGAAGCATATATTTTTGAGGTAAAACTTAATTTACTTTTAGGCAACCACTTGTGGATAATATCTACCCCGTACCTTCTCATTGTAAATTGGTCAGCATCCAGCGGGTTTTGGGTAGGATCTGTATCAAAGCTGAATGGTGTTTGGGAACTCAATGAAGCCTGGTTGTCCTCAAATTGACCGCTTACTTTAAAATATAAGGATTGGCTTTCAGAGAGTTTCGCAAATACTTTGGCATTCAGATTCAATACTCCGACCGATGAGTTGTTTGTAAATCCATCAAACTTTTTGTACACTCCTTCTACTAATGCTCCGAGATTGTCCCATGTCCCACCATAGGACAACAGACCAGTTTGATAATTTCGCTGACCGCCAATCAATTTCACCCTCAGTTCAGGCTTCTGTGGTGGCAAGGCAGTAATGTAATTGATAGCTCCATAACTGTTATTAGGACCGAATCTTAATATATCAGCTCCTTTATATACTTCGATGGCTTTAATACGGTCGCTTACAGGGTTGTAATAGGCACCGGGTGCGATATAAGGAGCTGGTGCAGAAGGTGTCCCATCCTCCATGAGCAAGACCTTTTTGGAGCGTCTGCCCCAGGAGCCCCTGATGCTGATATTTGGACGGTTGGACAGGCCCATATCACCAACGATGTTGACACCTGGTACGGTTTTCAACGCTTCTTCAGCACTCAATGGGTTGATGTTTTTTAAGGCCATTGGACCAATTTTAAAATTACTACCCTTAAAGCTTGTCTTAAAGTTATTTGGGGATGCACTTACGATGACTTCATCGAGTGTCGAATTAGCCCGGATCATTTCAATTTTACCAATTTGGCTGGTATTGGGAGTTATTTCAACCTGCATTTCACCATACCCCAGGTATTTAATGATAGCCTGGTCATTCTTCCGTTCAGAAATGATTTGAAAATTTCCCTGTTCATCTGTAACTGTTATTGCGCCGCTTACTTGAAGTTGAATTACAGCTCCGACTAAAGGTTGATGGTCATCAGCATCTATGATTGTTCCGGAGATGGTATTTTGTGAGAAAACAATATTACTCACACATAGCACCGCCAGTAGAATAGTGATTTTACCATTCATATTTTGATTCAATTCTAATTATGAATAATCCTTTTAAAGTGCTACACAACTTTAGGATACAAAATCAAATCCTAATCAAAACCTATATGCATAAGTCACACTTAAGAAATAGTCTGCAAATGCAGCATCTCCGTGTTTTAATCCCAAAGGATCCTGTCGGTCAGTAAAAGATTTGGTTCGATTTCTGACCAGTGCGACGGGTAAATTAAAAGCGAACGTATGATGACCTGTCATCCAGGCAATGCCCGGCTCGATGGACAAGATGTATCCTGGTCTGCGGAAACCTTCACTTTTTCCTATAATATCTATAGCGGGCAAGCCCTCCAAACGGCCGCCTAAACTGACAGCCAAACCATGGTGAGGTATCAGCGAATAATTAATACCCAAGCGACCGGCATATTGATCAGAAACAGACAAAGTGGTTTTAGCGTTGGTATTGGCAGGGCTGAAGAGGTAAAAGCCATTATAATACAGACTTGCGTTTTTAAATATGGATTGATAGCCCTGTAACTCAACATTAAAGCCCCAGCTTCCATCTCCAAGTTGGATGGATTGGTCAACATACTTATTGACCAAATAATCCTTTTTCTCTTTGTCCAATTTGTGAAAATCATCCGTAGTTGCTCCGTTGCCGGTAGGTGCTTTGATGCCCAGTCCGATGGCTAGATTTCCTTTAACCGCTTTCGATGGGTCTATCATCCATCTGGTAGCCGTCAGTCTCAAGTCTCCAATACCACTTGAATGGGTCTTAAATCTCAATTGGTTAGGATTAGATTCGAGGGAGTTCCCATAGTGTTCATATAGGGATGATCTGGAATTATTATTATAAGGCAGGTTGATGGCCAGGCTCCAACGATCGGTCAATGCATAACTCAGGCCAAAATCAAAAGAATGTGAATCATTGATTACGTTGGTACCCAAAGCGACTCTTTGTGGTTGTTCCTCAGTGCCTACAAAATGTTTATAAGAATGCAGGAAACGATAACCGGTGGTAAAAATAACCTGCCCCTTTTCTGTAACCGTATTGGTACTGCCGATAGGACCAGCAAACATTTCGCCGGTAGCACAAGCCATATGGCGGACAGCTATACATCCCTGAGCCTGTACTGAAGAAAACAAACCCAAATTGAATAAAAAGATGAAAGCAAGTAGGTTTAAAATTATCTTTTTCATGTTGCTAATTATCAATGTTTTATATATAAATTTTAAAAAGAAGTAAGATGATTTTTGAAGACGGGCAGATTTTCATGGTTCTGTATTAATCAAAATTGAAAATATGGTCATCCTACAAAATAAATTTACTTCATTAGAACGAGGTAAAGTTAGGAAATGCGACCCCGACTCAGCCCGGAAATTTGTGAAATGGGCTTCAGCAAGTGTGAATCTCGTGATTTATGGGATTAAGAATTGAACGGCGTATTAAAATGGATTGTTAGTTTTATCAATCGAAACTGAGATTATATGACATCGAACAGATATAAATGCCTGATAGTAGATGACGATCCACTGATTGGTGATCTAATCAAACATTTTTGTACAAAATCCAGTCTGGTGGAATATTGTATCCTTTCATCGAATGCAAGGGATGGTCTTATGCTCCTTACAAGTGGTGACATCGACTTGGTGTTCTTGGACTATAATCTACCGGATATGAATGGTCAGACTTTTCTCGAGCTTAAGAAAAGCCATATACCCGTCATCATGATCACTTCCAACCCTGATTTTGCAGCTTCGAGTTATGACTATGAAGAGGTCATTGATTATCTGACAAAACCACTTTCTTACGATCGGTTTTTGAAAGCCATGCAGCGGGTTGTGTCAGGAAGCCTGAGTAGCTCTTTGCAGGCGTCAGCTCAGGATACCTTTTATGCACGAGACGGTAATAAAAATGTCAGAATTAAACTTTCAGAAGTACTCTACATTAAATCGGAAGATAATTATGTGGCTTTTATCTTACCTGACACCCAGACCATGGCATTGTATTCCCTTAAAGACCTGGAATCTAAATTACCCAACAATTTCAAAAGGGTGCATAGATCATTTATTGTAAATCTCGACAAAATAGATTATATAATCCTGGACGAAATTTCTATTAGGAATAAAAAAATTCCAATTGGTCAAAAATACCGGGACGACCTGGAATCTACGATCAATACTTTATGATACCGTCTTTTAATTCCTCCAACTGGTGCACAAAATAAGATTCTACTTGCTGCATCAAATGGTTCAATCTTGAAATACTATTGACATCAATCGGACTGTCGATTTGCATTAATTCATTCATTTCATTCAACAGATCATTAATAGTAAATAATTTAAATCGCCTGATCGTAGTAATGATTTTGTGAAAAACCTGCTCAAAGGTTTGTTGATCTTTGATTTGAAGGGCTTGGTTTAATTGGACTCTCATCTCCTCCCATTCCTCGATTAAGATATAAAGGGCATTTTGAATTAAATCCTTTTGATGATCGTAGTCAATATAAAATTCATCCATGAATGGGGGATTGTGATGTTTAAACATCCAGGCTTCCATAATTCGATTAAACAATATGGGCGATGATACAGGCTTTTGGATAAATGCATCTATGGCCATATCTCCAAGTTGATCATTAACCAATTGCATATTCATACCACTTAATAAAATTAACAAAGCCTGCTTGGATCTTAGTGTCATTAATATTGGCAAGAATTGGTTTACAGGCATGCCTTGTAGCATGTAATCGGCAATGATCAAATCAAATGATGCTGAACCCTGCAAAACTTCCAATTCTGCTTTATTCTGAACGCATATGAGTTGCGTGCCTTGCTTATTAAATACCTGCTTGTAAAAATAAATGATCTGCGGATCGTCATCTATACATAAGATGGAGTTGATGGCTGGTGGAAGTGTGTTCAAAGGAGCGTGAGTAACATCTTGCTGCTGCGTAGTTTGAATATATTTGGATACCAGTCTGAATGAAAATTTGGAACCTATTCCTTGAGTTGATTCCACCTTCAATTCTGAGTCAAATAAATGAAGCAATTGAATGATAATGGGCAATCCAAGCCCGGCACCCGACAAATTTGAATTTAAGTCCGTAGCGCCCTGCGTATAATGTCTTTTTTGGATTTTATCTAATTCTTCCAAAGGAATTCCGTCACCTTGATCTATGACTTCAAAATCAAGTATGACATCATCCTCCTGGCGAATGGAATGTAACTCTAATACGATCCGTCCGCCCGGGGGAGAAAATTTAATAGCATTGATTATTAAATTATTCAGAATTTGACTCAGCCTTAAGGGGTCCAGGAAAACAAAGATATCTTCCAAGCCGGCTTCCAGATCATAATCCAATATCAGATGTTTGGACTTAGACAGGAAAAGATGACTGGAGATAATATCTTTAATTAGTCTGGACAGATTTATTTCTTCGGGATGTAAGGTAATCTGTCCGATTTTTATTTTTGAAAAGTCCAGGATATCGTTGACTAGTGATAGTAATTGTTTGGAGCTAAATTGAATAGTCCTGATGGCTGACTGTTGATCCGGCCTGGGTAGGTTTTGCTCGAGAATATTGGTCATACCCAGGATACTTTGCAGAGGATTTCGGATTTCATGACTCATATTTTCGAGGAACTCCTCTTTAGAAAGATTGGCTTTCACTGCGATCTCGCGGGAAGACTCCAATTCCTGGACATTTTTGCTGATTGTTGAAGCCATGGACGAAAAAGCAGTAGCCAGTTCACCTATTTCATCTGTATTGTTAACGACGAGCCGACTCTCTTTGTGGTCTTTTGAGAATTGAACCATTGACCGGGTGATCTTTTTTAGTTCTTTAGATTGCCTCCGCATCCATAAGAAGGCAATCGCAAGAAAACCAAGTGTAATAAACAGGGTCAGCCAGAATGTCTTTTTTCGCCATGATACGAAAGGGTACAAAATATACCGCTCCGGAGTACTGATAGCTACAAAAAGCTTGTAGTCTGTTCTTGGGTGGAGTAAGGTAAAAAACTCAGTAACATATTTTTCTGATATCAAGAGGCTATCAGGGGCTACTTTTCGCTTAAAAGCAGGATCCACCCTGGTCAGATCCGGAAACCAATAATAGGCATTCGGGGGTCTGCCAAATTCAAAACCAAAACATTCTTTTTCATCCGGATGGATTAAAAAGTAACCTGCGTTGTTGAAGACATACATTACTTCTTCGGCAGACACTGTTTTTTTTAAATCATTAAACAAGTTTTGCAAATTCATATTAATGATGACGATTCCATACAAAGCCCGATCAGAGTAGATAGGACACGCGACACGAAGTGTGGGAATATAGGGTATCTGCAGAGAGCCAAATTCCCGGTTTAAATCTATTTCAGAAAAATAGATAGAGCCCTGAGTTAATCTGGATGCTTCTTCAAAATAATTTCTATCCCCCTTTTGCTGTAATTTTTGTCGTGGCGCCAGGACGACGCCGTCGTTAGTTCGATCTGCTCTCACCAATTCCCTACCTCCATCAGCTACACCAATCAGCCGGACCTGAAAGTAAGCAGGTTTTGAATACAACAATGCTTTAAACTCTTCGCCTAATCTTGCATAATGAAAATCTTTCTGGTCAGCAGTCGTATGAATATAATCTTCCACCAGCGGATTAATAGACAAAAAACGAATATCCCGGGCTACATGCTCAAACTGAGCCGTCATTTTCAGGCTGATGCTTTCTACTTCATTTTTAATCTTGTCTTTAGAAGAAGAAACAATCATTTTGGCGCTCAATCTATAAATGGTATAACCAATAAAGAATGACGAAAACACGATTAAAAACAAATAAAAAAATGCATTTTTTACAGCCAGAGGGAGATGTTTTGTAAAAAAAAGGTTATACATAATTCTAGCGAAGTTAGTGCTAATATGTGCTCTTCAGACTCCTGGTTTATTTGGTAAATTTTTTTAAACCACAGGCTCTAAGGTCATTGACTTCAAAGTCATAAAACTTGATATTACTAATTCTGGGCCAAAGAGTCTGTTCCAATTAAAATTACTCTTTTGATATAGGAAATCTGCTGATAATCCGAATCCAAAATTTTAGCATATTCTTGCCAGTTAAAAAATGCAAAATAATTAAATATATATCATTCTGATAATCCGACTAGTGTCAAATATTTTCAAAAAGAATATGGGTCACTTTCTGCTTCAGTTGTTTTCAAGACAGGAATAATTTTGGTTCAATTTTACAAATGAAAAAAGCTTGTTGTTTAGTTTCAACACCAGATCAGACTTGACCAATAATAAATGAAAAAAAATGCAGGTGAATAATTAAGATACTGACTAAAATCATGACGCCCAGTGATCAAAATTGCCCAAATAAATCCAATCGACCAATAGTTTTGCTGTGTCTTAAAATGTTTAAATGAATAAAAACAGATGTCGAAGCCGCTGCCCCTGAGTTTTGATAGAATATACTATTAAGGTGCAGGATATATATCCAATTGCAGCTGATTGATGAGTCAGTCAGGATGATATTATAATGGTTTAACTATTCAAAAATTTAATAAAATGAAAATTGATCAAATTTATACAGGATGCCTGGCAGAGGCAGCTTATTATATTGAAAGTGAGGGCGAAGTAGCCATCATAGATCCACTCAGAGAGACCCAGCCTTATATAGAAAGAGCGCAACAGGACGGCGCAAAAATTAAATACATACTGGAGACACATTTTCATGCAGATTTTGTGAGCGGTCATCAGGATCTGTCTGCAAAGACCGGAGCGGCCATCGTATTCGGCCCTACCGCTGCGCCGTCCTATCCTGTGCATGTAGCTACTGATGGAGAGATCCTCAAATTGGGCAAAGTTACGATCAAAGTATTGCATACTCCAGGCCATACGATGGAATCTTCGACCTATTTATTAAGAGATGAACAGGAAAAGGACTATGCAATCTTTTCCGGCGATACCTTATTTATTGGAGATGTAGGTCGACCCGATTTGGTACAGAAATTAAATGCAGATGTCACACCTCAGATATTGGCAGGACATTTATATGATTCGCTACGTGATAAAATCATGCCTTTGGCTGATCATGTCATCGTATATCCGGGGCATGGGGCCGGCAGTGCCTGTGGCAAAAAAATGTCAGACGAAACGATCGACACCCTTGGCCATCAGAAAAAGTTTAATTATGCTCTGAGAGCTGATATGACCAAAGATGAATTTATTCAGGAAGTTACAGAAGGATTGATAGAACCACCGCAATATTTCCCTTCGAATGTATTGATGAACTTACAAGGTGGCATCAAAAGCATAGATGAAATCATCAAGAAAGGTACTACCCCGCTCACCGCAAAAGAATTTCAATTAGTCTGGGAGACCACAGAAGCGCTGGTCATTGATACCCGTAGTAAAGAAGATTTTGCTGCCTCTTTTCTACCTGGATCATTATTCATCGGACTTGATAGTCAATTCGCCCCATGGGTGGGTACTTTGATTACTGATATGAAAAAACCTATTCTCCTGGTCACTGACGAAGGGAGAGAAGAAGAGACGGTCACCCGACTAGCCAGAGTAGGGTATGACAATTCAATTGGATACCTCAAGGGTGGTCTACAATCCTGGATAAAGGAAGGATATCCGGTAGATCAACTTCGGGAGCTGAGCTCAGAAGAATTCGCGCGATTGTATCAACAGGATAAAACACTCCACCTGCTTGATGTGAGAAAAGAATCCGAATATAATGCACAGCATATCCTGGGTGCAGAAAACTTTCCACTGGATTTCATCAATCACAATATGAGTATGCTTGACCGAAAGAAAACTTACTATATGTATTGTGCCGGAGGATATCGATCTGCAATCACTGCTTCTATCCTCAAAGTGAGAGGGTACGAACAAATCGTCAATATTAAAGGTGGTATGACTGCCTTGAGCGAAACTTCGCTGCCTAAGTCCAGGTATGAAGAGCAGAAATCAATGTTGTAGTAATTTTGGGGTTTATAACAAAAGCCGGCTAGAACAAAATTAGTTATGCCGGCTTTTTTGCTTCGATAAACCAGGAAACCCTAAAACATTCAAATTACCCTATCTTTGGAACCATGTCAAATTCTATAAAAGTGCTACCCCACTATACCTATGATGAATATCGCAAGTGGGAGGGACGATGGGAGTTATTAGAAGGCATTCCTTATGCCATGAGCCCTACGCCTGCGCCAAAACATCAGCGAATCGTGGCCAAATTGCACCAGACTTTTTTAAATGCACTGGATGTAGCTGCATGTTTGGATTGCACTGTGTATGATTTTATTGATGTCAAGGTAGAAGAAGACACCATTGTTCAGCCCGATTTATTAATTGTTTGCAATGAAATCAGTAAACCCTATCTTGATTTTCCTCCAAATTTAGTGATTGAAGTCCTCTCCCCCGCCACTGCTTTAAAAGACAGAAATAATAAGTTTTACATTTACCAAAACTTTGGAATACAATATTATGTAATCGTAGATATAGACTCGCATGAAGTTGAAGTCTATGTCTTAAATAAGAATGGAAAATATACCTTAGCACTCCCTGGTGATGGAACAAATTCTGAAATTGAATTAACCCAGAATTACCGCATCAGGGTGGATTGGAGTAAGCTTTGGAATTAAGAAAAAAAAGGCAGGGCACACACAATACAACAAAACGTTTAATAGTCAGTTACCTCAAATAAATAGGATCTTATCTTGAATCCAAGATTGTTCTTACCACCCTCCAATCGTACTATTTATTTAGTGATTTTCCTTATCACAAAATAAATCAAAGCGATAGCCAGTAAACCGATCAATAAAAGCCAAGACTGTGGGTAAGAAGCATGGTCAATAACGGCTTCCTCTATGGTTATCATTTGATTGGCCTTTTGGTTGGCCAACACTTGTCGATGGTGTTTGTTCCAAATGACGATCACAGAATCGACGATCGCAGCAGTACCCAATCCAAAATGGACGATCGTGGAATTTTGGGATAAATGGCTGGAACTACCTCCATCCACCTCACGGATCATTCTTTGGTGACCAGCTACGATCTCTACCCGGGAGCCGATGCCGCTGGTCTCAGATTGGGTACCATGCAATTTTATCTGAAACCAATTGCCTTGAGTGGAGTCATTGCGATAAAGGTGGGTGTTTGAATTGACCGGATAGTCCAATACTGGTTTTTGATTGATCACCAGAATATCCAGATCGCCATCATGATCATAGTCAAAGGTGACGGAGCCTCTGCCAATACCATAATCGTTGAGACCCACGAGTCCTGCAATATCAGCAAATCTTCCTCCTGCATTGATATCATTTTTAAAATAAAAGTCAGCCATTGGCACACAATTAGGATTGAGGTCACCGTTGGCTACATAAAGATCCAGGTCACCGTCCTGATCAAAATCGGCGAAGTTTGCTCCCCAACTGATCGAAACAAAATTCATCCCAAAATCAGTCAATTTGTTGATAAAAGGCAGTCCTTCGTTGATATGATTGACCATAAAATAATTGAATCGGATATTGGTCACATAATAATCCATATCCCCATCGTTGTCATAATCGCCTACGGCGGTACCCATGGAATTGATCTTGAGATCCATATGAGTCGTATCGCTTACATCGACGAATTTTTTTTGTGGATATTGATTCTGGTATAAATAATCGGGTATGGCTTTATATCCAAAATCCTGGTTGATAAAAAGGTCCTGGTCACCATCATTGTCATAATCTGTAAATATTCCTCCAAACCCAAATCCTTTGTGATGCATACCGTATTGATCATATACATTTGAAAAGTATTTGCCTTTGTGGTTGAGCAACAAGTATCCCCTGGCCGTCTGATTGGCATTGACGATGGTGGCATCACTGATGGTGCTGAGTTCACCCTGGTATTCATGAAAATAATTTCCAATATACATATCCGGATAGCCATCCTGATTGATATCGCTCACACTGGCTCCGGTAGAGAATGAATTCATTTTATCCAATCTGAATGCGGAGGTAGCGTCTCTAAAAGTACCATCGTGATTGTTCAAAAATAATAGGTTGATGGCACGGGGGATCTGTTTGACACTGTCCCTGGAAGTAATGGTCGTGATGAATAAATCTTCCCAGCCATCTTTGTCAAAATCTGCACTGACCACACCCTGGGTGACAAAATGTTTGGTCAGAGTCAACCCGGATTGTTCGAATATATTTTTAAAGGTCCCATCCCGCTGATTGAGATATAATGCATCATTATTCATACCACTCGTGAGATAGACATCTTCCCAATCGTCATGATTAACATCCAATACACAAGCTCCACCACCAAACATACCTTCGTATACTTTAAACTGATGATCGATACCTGCCTGGTGGGTCACATCCGTGAAAGGTTTTTGTGCCTGTGTCAGAGAGAAATTGATCAGAGTTGTAATCAAGAATAAATAAACCCGCCTCATTGTGCTTTCTTCCACTTTAGTGCTATTATGTTTTGAGCTATTCGAGCACCTTCCTGCAATCCAATATCATTGTCCTGATGCGTATGGATGCCTCCATAAAACCTAGAATCTGCTACCGCCCGGGCAAGCTGAGACAAGGATGTAAAAGACTGAGGGACAAAATCCACGTTCCTCACTTCATCCCTATGACGACCAGCATGGGAGCTATCGACCACCGTGATCTGCTCACCATACAGTTCTTGTAATATAGTAGTGGCAGCTCCTGCATTGATAGCATGACCAGAAGGGAAAGCAGGAAAGGGAGGATCTGGCCAAAACGAAACCCAGTCCTTGTCTATATGCGCCGGTATATAAGTATTAGGACGCTCTGAGAAAAAATGATATTTCCATTTCCAGCAATTGATGAAAGCATCTGCCACAGCCAGTCCAACGCGGGCATAAGTCATAGTTGCAAGTATAAAATCAGGATGAGTTTGATCCATCACTTTCATCGCCAGGTAAAAAGAATGCCCAGGAGGTGTAAAAGTTACATCAGGGTCATCTCCCCACCAGATGGCAGCTTCTTTCTCAGCTTGGGTAAGTGTTTTTTCCTTTTGATAGACTTCGAGATATTGGTGGTAGTAAGCAGAATTTTTGTCCTCACTATAAGGAATCATATCAGGCGTCTTGAGATCAGCATTGGCTTTGACAAAAGTTCTGTTTTTACCCCAATATGGATGTAAAGGAAAATGACTGATCGATTGAGAATACAACGGCGGTTTCCATGAACCCGGAAATTCGGGATGAACCATGGTCTTATCGAAATTGTGCAAATAACCTCGATGACCTCCATCACTCATGGACCAATGAAAAATAGAATCTGCAACTGCGGAGCCAAAATCAACAGATCGCTGAATAGTTTTACGATCAAGCATTGAAGAATACATCTTCAAAACAGCTTTTTCTAAAGAATCGATTCTCAATTTGTTGCTATCTGAAGTCTGGATATAAATGGATCTCAAAATCTGGGCCTGGCCGGCATTGAGTGCCAGCACCCAATCGTAATGCTGATCAGTTGTGCCAGGCAAGACCAATGTACCATTCAATTGATCGGCCACGGAACGGTAATCGGAGAATCCAGGTACTACAGATTCGTACATGGTCAGTCCAATATATCCCATCGCCCGAGAAGCAAACGTAGGAGAGTTAGCAGGGGTGTTTTTGGTGATAAAAAGAGTCATCTCAGCCCATCTGCGCACAATTTCTTCCGGGGCATATTTGGGAGCATGAGATCTGGAACACGATATAGCCAACACACAAAACACTAACCACGAGCCGATATGAAGAGACTTAGTTTTCATCAATTGTTGATTTTATATACAATAGATGGCAGATGATTGATACCAAAGAAAAATGCTCCATCCTGCAAAGGTATGACACATCGCACATCTCCTTTGACCTGCAGGCCGGATTGGATCTGAGGTATATACCTAAAATTACCATCACCATTACCTTTGAGCAAAACACCATAATTGGCATCAGACTTACCGAGCCGGATCTTCATCTGACTGTCATTGCCGCAGAGCAATACATCATCGGAACCATCCTGATCGACATCATAAATCGTGACCGTGTGTACAGGAGCAAACTGGGCTTGCACAGGAAGCTGCCCAAGTTTGTATTTGCCATTGGGTTGACTCAAAAAGCAAGAAGTCTCCAGGTAAGATGCTTGTAAGGTATGCGCATCAGCCAGTTCACCTTTTTTAAACAAATCATTGATATTGACATCACTGTAACTCTCGAAAGAATTAAATCGCGGTTTTAAATAAGTCAATTGTTTTACCAGCTCATCTCGGGTGACATAGGGATACTGTTTGCCCTGGATAAAAGAATTGAGCAAAGGGTCAACCGATCCATTTTGATCAAAATCTTTATACACTAAAGAAATTGGTTGCGAGGCGCTAGCCTTTAATTGAGCATTGGTACCCAGATTGCCAATGATGAAATCAGGTTTTTGATCTCCATTAAAGTCAGCAGTACCAATGGTATTCCACAAGCCTGTATAATTTGAATCAAAATAATCGTTTGTTTTGTTGACAAGTTTACCTTGCTCCTGTATAAAAATAGTGACAGGCATCCACTCACCGACTACGATCAAGTCCTGGATTTTATCTCCGTTGATATCACAAGCCAGCGCATCTGTGACCATACCCAGGTTATTGATTTCTGCAGCGAATTGATTCGTCTGGTCATTAAATTTTCCATGACCATCATTGATCAAAATATAGCTAGCCGGGCACTCCGGATATCTTCCCGGTATCAAACGCCCACCGACAAAAAGATCAAGATGACCATCGCCGGTGAGATCCATCGTTACCACACAACCTTTACTTACAGGCATGGCTGGTAGTGCGTCTGCATGATATTCATACTTCCCTTTACCGTCATTGATATATAACCGATCATTCAATAATGTGTCCTGTGCAGCATATCCATGATATCCACCGGAGGCTATATAGATATCGGGTAGTTGATCTCCATTGGCATCGAATATACAGACATCGGTACCGGTCTGATTTCGGGATGCCTCAAACGAAGAAATGGGATCGGAAATATAAGTATGGTTTTTTTGTTGTAAAAAATGGCAGCAGGCTGGCCCTCTGACCCGGCATACACGATATCATCCAGGCCATCGTGATTGAGATCACCAGAAGTAAAACAGGGTGCAGAGTAGGATGCCTTAGACATCAATAAAGGCTGGCGGTCAAAGTCATTATGCTGGATTTGAAGATGGTCGAATACCAGCGGACTGGGTATTCTTTTAAATATAGTGCTGGAACTCAACGCCACCGGTTTGAAAGGCTTTGCGTTTTTTTCTTCTACAGCGAAAAGTTGGTTGACCGGTACATTAAATAGTTGCTGCATTTTTCCACCCGGCCATAGTATAACCATGGTATCGATGATGGCATTTCTACCTAACCCAAAATGTAAAATGGAAGACACAGAAGATTCGTAGCCCCTGGTGGGATATTGCTCCAGTACTTGTACTCTTCCTTCAGTATATATGGACACCCTGGTGCCGATACCGAAGGTATTAGGTGCATCGCCCCGAAGCAAAATGTTGATATAGTGTATATCCTTTCGGTTATTGCTCTCATTGCGATACACAAAAGCAGGCTCATTGATATTATTGACTACGAGATCGAGATCACCGTCCTGGTCCAGATCGGCATAGACAGCGCCATTGCTGTTGGAAGGTCGGTTCAGACCCCAGTCAGTGGTGAGATTTTTAAAACTAAGATCTCCCTGGTTGGCAAATATATAATTGGACACATTAGATGCCGGCATATGACCGATGATGTCCATCACATCTTCTCTGACCAGTCGACCTTTAGTCTTGACATAGTCATCCATATAATTGATAAAGTCCAGGTTGGTATAGTCTCTTTTATATCCATTGGTCACATGAAGGTCTTTATAACCGTCTTCGTCAAAGTCTGCTAACAAAGCGGACCAACTCCAATCGGTATTGGAGATTCCAGCTAACTGGCCTATCTCAGAAAAACTGCCATTACCATTGTTGAGCTGCAGCATATTGCGCATATATTGGTAATAAAAACCACTACGCACATGCAAGTCAAACTTGGCATAATTATCCGGTGCTAATAATAATTTTTGCCGGTGATTGTCTTCGGGCAACATGTCCAAAGTAAAAATATCCTGCCAGCCATCATTATTGAAATCGACGATATCATTGCCCATAGAAAATTCGCTGATATGTCCCAGGCTAGAGATTTGATTGGTAAAGGTTCCGTCCTGGTTATTGATATATAAATAGTCTGGTACGGCATAATCATTGGAAATATAAAAATCAGGCCAGCCATCGGCATTGAGATCGGAGATGCCGAGACCTAGTCCGTAAGAGAGTGGTGATCCATTGATCCCGGACTGAATCGTGACATCTTCAAACCGCCCATTGGTTTGACGGTACAGGCGTGTACTGCGCAGGGGGTCATCCTGCTTCATCATTTCAGCAGTGCTTTCTTCATTGAGGATAGGTAGATTTTTTGGATTATGATTGAGAAGTAACATATCCAGATCATGATCGTGATCATAATCAAAAAAATAAGCCTGAGTAGAGTGTGCCGGGCTGGCCAACCCATATTTTTCCGCTTCATCTTCAAACAGCGGGATGCCTCTTACATTATTTCCTTTATTGATAAAAAGTTGGTTGGTTCTTTTTGCCTCCGGCAAAGCCCCTGAATAACATATATACAAATCGAGCAGATGATCTCCATTGATATCAACTGCTGTGACCCCGGTCTTCCAGGGACCAGGACGGCCCTGAGCACCTGTCAGAAGGGTGACATCTTCAAACTGTAGATTGCCTTTATTGAGATACATTTTGTTGTCCTCCATATTGGCTGTGAAATACAAGTCTTCCAAGCCATCACCATTAAAGTCACCGACCGCTACTCCGCCACCATTATAGAAGTATTCATACATGAGGATATTGGTGTTCAACCCTTCTGTCAAAGTGTTTTGAAAGTTGATCTTCGTTTGTGCAGCTGGCAGGAGGGTAAACAATGGAGCGGTACTCTGACTATTACTTACCTTTTTTTCTTCAAGATCTGTAGCACAACCTAGCAATTGGACTATGACTCCAAAGAACACCAGTAGCCTTAAATCAGCTTTTATTGCATACATACTTCGTAAAAGTAAGAAATCTACCCCCATCGCTGAGAGTAGACTTCTTTTAGAACAAAAATATTTGATATGATTAAGTACTAATAACCTGGATTTTGAACAAGCAGATTGTTTCGACTGATTTCATCACGATTAATTACACGGAAATACATTTTGTCGTTCCACTTTCGAGTCTCATTTTCGGTATTGTCGACCACAGTATAAGTATAGTCGTATTTAGTCCGGTCAAATTTATAAGGTACGTTTGGAGAGGCTCCTGCTTTTAATTTTGCTTCAATGTTGATCGCTTTGATCCCTCTACCCACGGTACCAGGCGCTATCAACCATCTTCTGGCATCATGATATCGGTGCTCTTCATACACGAGCTCAATGCGTCGTTCATTGCGTATAATCTGTCTCAAGGCATCGCCGGAGGCGGTGACTGCAGGCATACCAGCTCTAAATCGAATTTTATTGATCCATGCTCTGGCTTCAGCATCATTATTGGTCTCATTGCAAGCCTCTGCATAACTTAGTGCCATCTCTGTGACACGGATAAAAGGCCATGGAATCACCTGAGCACTTGATTGATTGTCAGGCAAAGCTGGGTTAGGATCTATGAATTTCCTCACATAATAATGGGTACGACTGCCATTCCAGTTTTCTACCGGACTTTCCCTGGTATCTAAACCATTGATTTTGCCCCCTTTACCATCATCATAATAGCCTGATTGAATCTGATTGGCTGGATCCATACCAGTTACATCAGAAGGTCTGGGCTTCCAGCCGGCTCCGTCATACATTACTGTAGCATAAAATCTGGGGTCACGACCAGCGTAGGGAGCTGCCTTCTGAGCTGGTTTGCTCCAATCAAATTTAGTCCCATCCATCATTTCGTAATCATCTACCAATAATTGGATAGGGGTATTACCGGCCCAATTGTGATAACCATTAGGACCATTATTGATACCATTATGGATACCGCCCAAAGGCCAGTTGTCCTCTTCAGTATACAGTGCAGTATGTGTGCGTTGAAACAACAGTTCTGAACTAGCAGCGGCATCACCAATAGCGCTTTTTCCACCCATGGCGATCGACAGATAATTGGCAGTACCTTCCTCCGGACTAGCAGGAGCAGACAAATTTAATTTATAACCGGCAGCAGCATCTAGCACCGCTTTGGCAGCGTTCTTGGCTGCAGTCCATTTGGCAGCACGATCTCCTGAAGAGGCGAATAAATTTAAATTGGCAAAACCTCCGATGACTGAAGAAGCAGCTTTGACTGCAGTGGCGTCATGCAAATCACTTGCAGCATACAGGAGTTGTCTTGCCTTCAAAGCCATGGCTGCCACCTTAGAGGCCCTACCATCTGTTACTGTTTTGCCGTCGAGAAGGGCAATAGCTTTATCCAAATCAGCTATGATAAAGGTATTACACTCTTCATAGGTATTGCGGGCGATATTGTAATCGTCTGTAAGTCCATAAGGTTTGTCAATGAGAGGTACACCCCCATAAAACCTCACCAACTGATGATAGTAATAAGCTCTTAAAAAATATGCTTCTCCCAGCAATCGATCACGTAAAGTGGTATTGGTAAATGTGGCTATTGGCAATTGTTGTATTGCTGTATTAGCTTGTCTGATAGCCAGGTACATGCGACCCCATTCATAGGTTGAGCTTTGCCAGGCCACATTGCTAGGGCTTTCATTACCTTCTGTAAAGGTGTTGATATTTCTGCCGGCATGAGTGAACATAGCTTCGTCTGTCAGTGTCGCCAGACCCTGCTCTTCAAATCCACCATATCCTAAGAAAGAGTAGACATTGAAGATAAATGCTTCTGCAAGCGGACCATCGGCCCAAGTAGCATCACTGGAGATTTTGTCGAGAGGTCTTGTATTCAAAAAGTCTTCACTACAGGCAAATATACCCAGGAGGACAATAGTTATCGAACCAAGAATTAATTTAAAATTTTTCATTTTCAATTGATTTTTTAGAATGTTATGCTAAGGCCTGTGTTGATCACCCGAGCTTGAGGATAAAATGTGCCACCAGCGTTGGTAGATTCAGGATCGTATACTTCAAGTTTGTCCAAAGTGAGTAAGTTCAGTGCATTTACATAAATCCTTGCATTTCCTAATTTAACCTTATCAACGATATTTTTCGAAAGATTGTAGCCTAACTCGACATTTTTTAATCGAATATAGTCTTTGCTAAACAGGTAATAGGTATTGTTGCCATAGTTACCACCTGTAAAATATGTGTCACCACGGCTAGCCAACCTGGGGTGAACATCCGAAGGATTGTCAATAGACCACCTATTGTCATAGCTATATTTAAGGAAGTTTCCAATATCACCAGACTCTGTCTGCACTCTCAAAGAAGCACCGGTAGCTCCCTGGAACAACATAGAGAAATCAAAACCTTTGTAGCGCATGTCTATGGTAGCTCCAAAATTGAATTTGGGTGTGATACTTTCTTCAAGTCTTACACGGTCATCTCCATTGATCTTACCATCTCCATTGACATCCTGAAATTTCATGTCGCCTGGAATAAGCTGGCCTGTAACTGCAGAATAATCCAGTTTATTGGCATCTACAGCAGCAGCATCTTTAAATACTCCATCTGATTTATAGACCAGGTAAGAACCAATGGGCTTGCCTTCCTGTAATTGGTATTCGGGAGCTCCAGGGATCTCATCCATGAAGACTACTTGATTTTTAGCATAACCTCCATTGATACCTGCTCTGAATTGTAAAACATTGGATGCCTTACCATTGTATCCAATATTGAATTCAAAACCTTTATTGTCCACTTTTCCGGCATTCACAGGAGGAAGTAAAGCATTGATACCAGAAGAAGCCGGTGTAGAACCTGTCTTTTGGATCAAAATCTGATCACGTTTATTTAAGAAATACTCCAGGGTCACATCAAATTTGCCATTTAAAACCGAAGCATCCAGACCAAAATTGTAGTTATTGGCTCTTTCCCAGGTAAAATCAGGATTAGCTAACCTGGTTTCATTTAAAGTGGTCGCTACTGCACCATTGATAGGGTATGAACCGAAACCGTAGGTTGATAAATAGGCATATTCCTGAAGGCTACCATTAAAGGTGACCTGGTCATTACCCATTTGACCATAAGATGCTCTTAATTTAAGGTTGTCTATGCCTGGAACTTTGAAGAAAGATTCGTCAGAGATATTCCAACCCAATAACAAACCTGGGAAAAATCCAAATCTTCCAGATTTAGGGAAAATATAAGAACCATCATACCTCCAGATAAATTCTGCAAGATATTTTTCTTTGTAGTTGTAATTGACACGACCATAATAGCCCAGTCTTGCTCTTTCATAAGCGCTACCTCCTGTGTTTTGAGATAAGGACCCACCGGCAAATAGTTGATCAACTGCCCCAGAGATATAATTTCTCCGGAAGGCAAAGTAGTTTTCACCGGAAAACTCCTCTCGGGTCACCCCAGCCAAAAAGTTAAAAGTATTGCTAGTGCCTAATTTAAAATCATAATTGAGCATAGCTGTCAAATTGGTATTCAAATAGTTTTCGGATCCTTGAGTCAATCGTGGATCACTGAAATTTGATCGCACAGCACCTACCAATTTAGGGGTTTTTCCATCGGCTTCAAAACTAACACGATCCCAGGTATACAGCATCCAGGGTGTCTGCCATACTTTATTTGTTTCGTTGGTTTTATCTACGGCTCCACTCAAAGTAAGCTTAAGCCCACTGATCCAAGGATTGGTGATATCGATGCCGCCATTGGCTTGAAGAAAATCGGTCGGATTGTCCTGATAGCCGGTAGCCTGGGTGGTGATTACATATGGATTTTGACCATTTTCGATGTCAGGTCCAGGTAATCCATTTGGCCAAACTTCTGGTTCAGTAGGTCGACCTCTCATCAGCATCCTGAATATGGAACCTGCAGATTCTGTAGGGAAGTTTCGGTCTTCTCTCCTGGCCAATAAGCCTAAATTGACATTTACATAAGGACTGATTTTGGAGTCTAGATTGACCCTCATATTGTATTGGTTGTATTTGGTCGCTGAGTTTTTATAGTAGGCATCCTGGTGAATGAATCCAAGAGAAGCCATATACCGCATACTTTCTGTTCCACCTGAGATCTGAAGATTGTGCCGGTTTTGAGGGGACCAGGTTTTGAAAGCATCACCAAACCAATCCGTGTTAGGATATCCCCAGGGATCACTACCATCAGTATATTTTTGTACAGCCTGGGGGCTATAGTTGGCATTTAAAGTACTGACACCGGCTGTCGGTGAGTCGTAAGTGCCGGCAGTCTTTATACCACTCCATGCAGCTCCCCATTCGTTGACCGGTATAGTCTTATATATAGGTAGCTCATTCATGATCGCAGCGTACTCAGGAGCACTGGACATATTGGGGATCTTGGTAGGCTGAGCCCAACCATTGTTAAAGTCATAAGTTAAGGTTGGCTTACCGGTTTTACCTCTTTTGGTGGTGACCAGGATCGCTCCATTGGCTGCTCTTGCACCATAGATGGCGGCAGAAGCATCTTTCAGAACAGAGATAGACTCGATGTCCTGTGGGCTGAGTCGACCCAATCCACCTGCACGGTCAGGTATACCATCTATTACAATCAATGGGCTGCTGTTACCAAGGGTATTGGTACCCCTGATGGAGATAGAGGCACCATCATATCCAGGCTCACCACTTTGTTGGATGACCACCAGACCAGGTAAACGACCCGCAAGAGAGTTGGTGATATCTACTGCAGGGGATTTGACAAGTTTGTCTCCCTGAAGTGCCGTCACAGCTCCAGTCACAGTCACTTTTTTCTGGGATCCGTAAGCTACCACGACGACTTCGTCTAAAGCAGCACCCTCATCCAGCGTTATATTCATAACAGGATTGGATCCTACTACTACCTCTTTAGAAGTAAATCCAGTAAAAGAAAATACAAGGGTTTCTCCTTGATTTGCCTGGAGAGCGTATTTTCCATCCAAATCTGTTACAGTACCTCTCCCGGTGTTTTTGACCAGGATATTTACCCCTATCAGAGGTTCCGATTTTCCGTCCAACACAGTACCTGAAATGGACTGTTGGCTGTAAGCACTGGAACAAATTAATGTCCCTAGCAGCAACATCAAATAATTGCAGAATTTTTTAAACATATCAATAAGGTTTTATTTAATACAAATTCAAATCAAACAAACAATTTGCGCAAAATGCGTAATCGTTTGCATAATAATTTTGATGAAAATAGACATTTTTTAATATTATGGAAACGTTTGCTAAAATATTATGTGAAATTTTGTGAAAAAATATTAAAAACTTAGAATTTATCTGATTTTATTAACTTTTTTGACTCAAAGTCAATATCATTGTTTGTAAAATTTGAATCTACCACTGCTATATTCGTTGGGCAAATATTTTTATCAGCCACCAACTTTTAAAGGCAAATAACCGTTTAAAAGGACAATGAAAATAATTCCTGCCTTTTTGTTTTTGATTATATTCTCTTGCGGGGACAAAGGCACCGATCTGAGCGATGAGTTTGTCACTGTCGAAGCTAAACTGGTCAATCAACTACCAGTCGATGGCTGCGGATGGCACTTTACCGTGCCCTTGGGAGATGAATGGGGGCAATATGTAGCTGATGACCATTCTGAAGCAAAAGTCGACAATATTATATCTCAAGTTGCATCCAATAATGGCATCTTTGAGATCAAGGTGAATATTACCTTCCGGTTAACAGGCAAAACCAAAGAGGTTCAGTGTGGTTGGGGGAAAAAGGCTGCAATGGACGAAATAGAGGTCAAGGAACTCAAAGCACTGTAGATCAATGATCATGCTGAGCCCCGACAGCAATACTATTTGTCAGACGGCTTAATTTTTTTTCGATTTGAATTTTATCTGTCTGAGTTTTAGCAAGATTATAAGCCTTCAGTAAGTATTGTTTGGCAATTAAAGGCGCTGCCTCATGGTTTAGTTCTGCTAACAACACAAAATAAAAATGGTTTTTGGTCATTGACAATTTTTCGGCTTCTTCCAACGCTGCCTGACTACCCTTCAATTTATAGAGCGCATAAATTCGGTTAAGGGCCACAACAGGAGAATGGTCAATATTTAGCAGTTGATCGTATAAGTTCAGAATGTTTGACCATTTTAAAAAACTATCCTCTTTAATGGTATGCCAATAAGCGATACTTGCTTCAAGATGGTATTTTGACAAATCTTCCCCACTAGCAGATCTATGCAAATGGAACATTCCTTTGAAAATCATTGATTGATCCCAAAGCGAATGATCCTGGTCATCGTACAAGATCATTTCACCCTGGTCATTTTTCCGTGCCGGAAATCTTGAAGCTTGAAAGCACATCAAAGCATATAGTGCATGAACAACCGGCCTGGAACAACGATCATTTTCAATCAACAAATACGTTAATCGCATGGCTTCATGACATAGATCCTCCCGGAGCACTCCATCGACACTCTCAGAGCTATATCCCTCATTAAATAATAAATAAAGGGTGATCATGACCGTACCCAATCTGCCATTGATAGATTCGACACCCGGGAATTTCAAAGACACCTTTTCTGACTTCAACTTTTCTTTAGCCCTGAGCAATCGTTTGTTAATGGTCTCCTTATTGGTCAAAAAAGCATTGGCTATCTCTTCTATGCCAAAACCACATAAAATGCGCAAAGAAAGCGCTACTTGAGATTGAACAGGAATAGATGGATGACACAAAGCAAATAACATTTGAAGTTGGCTATCCATGATATTTTCTGCTGACCAATCGAAATCTGTATCATCAGACCATTCATCTGATCCTTGCAATTGAGGCGCTATCTTTTGAAGAAAAAGATGATGCCTTTTGATATAATTTTTGGCTTTGTTTTTAGCTACCGCATACAACCAGGCCCTGGGGTTTTCAGGTATTCCCTGATAGGTCCAACTCTCCAGCGCAGCCACAAAAGTATCACTGGCAAGATCTTCAGCAGCTTCGATTTGATCTATGCCAAATCGATTACACAGGACCGCGGTAATCCTGGCAAACTCTGTCCTGAATAAATGGGGTACCCATTCCTGATATTTCATTGATTGGAAGTATTCCCTGCTTCACTACAGGTTTGATTTTTTTTGGATCAAAACGAAATCAGCTATTACCATGATCCTGAGCAATTTTCCTTACTTCAACTGAATTTCCTTCCCCTTGTAGCACAGGGCATCCCATGGCAAACCCGACTGCTTCCTCCATCGTCTCCGCCCGAACTTTGATAAAACCGCCGATAGTCTCCTTAATATCACCAAACGGACCATTGGTCACCATTTTGTTCGATTTGACCACGCACGCATCCTGCATCGGCAATCCTGTACCACCTACAAATTTGTTTTGGGCCGCAATCGTTGAGATCCAGTCCATAGTCTGTTTCATCCATGCTTGCATTTGCTCAGGTGAAGCTATCTTGCTACCATCCTCATGCCGCATAATCAATAAAAATTCATCCATTACATTAAGTTTTAAAAGTGATTTGAATATATGATTGTATACCTATATCAAATGAGTTTGACGAGATAGGACAATTATAATATTAATTTATTCCGAAGTCTACTTTTCAAAAAAGGTTTGGCTGAATTTATGGGAGGTGGTCAAGCTTTTGGCGACCTACTTATTTTCAAGATGGCCTCCCGCAACCTGTCGATATCATCATATGTATTGTAAAAAGCTAAAGAGGGTCGCACACTACTCTCATAACCAAAATGTCTCAAAGCAGGCTGGGCACAGTGGTGGCCGGACCTAACAGCAATACCTTCCCGATTCAGCATTTGCCCCATTGAAATAGTTCGAATTTTGTCCATTACAAAAGATAAGGCACCTGCGCGATGAGTAGGGTGTCCGATGATATGAAGGCCGGGAATGTCGATTAATTTATCGACCATATACTGCATCAAATCTGTTTCATATCTCTGAATGTTCTCAAGACCGATCTTCATAATATAATCTACCGCAGCACCCAAGCCTATAGCATCTCCAATATTAGGCGTGCCGGCCTCAAATTTGGCAGGAACAGGTTTGTAGGTGGTTTCTTCAAAAGTAACCCTGTCAATCATATTACCACCGCCTTGCCACGGGGGCATATCATCCAAAATATGTTTTTTGCCATATACAATCCCAATACCCGTAGGAGCAAATATTTTATGACCTGAAAAAACAAAAAAATCAGCGTCGAGTGCCTGTACATCTATGGGCATATGCTGTACAGACTGAGCGCCGTCAACCATGACCGGCACTCCGTGTCGATGTGCCGTATCGATCATTTCGGCCATTGGGAGCACAGTGCCAATGGCATTGGATACTTGTCCAATAGCGACTATCCTGGTCTTGTGATTAAACAGCTTTTGGTATTCCTCCATCATGATATCACCATGAGAATCGATCGGGATCACGCGCAAAGAAGCCCCTTTATCCTGAGCCAACATTTGCCAGGGCACAATATTGGCGTGATGTTCCAATTCACTGACGATGATCTCATCTCCCCGGCCCACCTGCTGTTTACCAAAAGTATTGGAGATCAAGTTGATACCTTCGGTAGTGCCCCGGATATAGATGATTTCATCTTTGGAGCTTGCATTGATCAGTCGTCGTACTTTTTCCCGGGCATTTTCATAAGCCTCCGTAGCATGTGCGGCAAGTGTATGTGCTCCTCTATGTATATTGGAATTATAATTTTCGTAAAAGTCTGATATACTGTCAATAACGGATTGGGGTTTTTGAGTGGTCGCTGCATTGTCCAACCATACTAAAGGTTTGCCATTGACCGTCTGCCGAAGTACAGGAAAATCTTTTCGTACCGCCTCGACTTGAAAAATCCGGGATTCAGACCTTTCCAGATTTGTTTTTTTATTTTGACTGTTTTCTTCAGTAAAAAGTGATTTTTTTGAATGCAGTGAATCGCTCATTGAATGATAAGTTTACAAAAATTAAACGTTTATTTTCACGCTGAGAATGTATTGAATGTGGTCAAAATATATGGTTGCACTTCTAAATCCTAAAGCTAATACATAGATGACTCATAGCCAAACAAACAAAACCACAATACCATCTCAAACTAGGGAGCAAACGAACAAATTTTCAGTCAAGATCTGCTTAAACCTCTCCAAATAAATCCTGGATGCATCTTGGGTACCATCAGATAGTTTGGGGTCTTCATAAGTGGTTGTAAAACGATGATCTGCTCCAGGTATGTAAGGGCAGTTTGCGTCAGCATCACCACAAGTCATGATCGCGGCAAAACTGACCTTTGGATTTATAACATCATCATATACTTTTGAAAAACAAATACTAAAATTGGAGGGTCCAAAACTCACTTTGTATTTTGGATTTAAAGTGTAATCCAGCTGTTCTACTTTGAACCCAAATTGGTTAAGGGCTGCAATAGCCTGAGGATTGACCGCTGTAGTTTCTGTGCCACCTGAATAAGTAAATACCTGATCTATAGCATAATAATGTGCAGCCAAAGCACCTGCTACCTGGCCAAAATGACTTCGGCGAGAATTGTGCGTACAGATATAATTTAAATGTATAACCTCTTCCCTTTTGTATTTTTGACGAATATAATCTGCCAGATGAGACAAAATCGTTTTTCTAGCAAGGGGAATAGCATCAAATTGACCAACGCAAAGCTGAACAGGGAGTCTTAAATCAAAATACATGAACAAGTTTAGTAATAATGCACCTAAGAGAAAAGCAGATTTTCAAAAAAATCGTGCTTAGCTGCCCTTTTGATTTATTTAACGCTGAACAAGCTGCGTTCAACGATTTTGTAGCCCATAGCAACCTGGAATTCGGGTACATTGCAGGTCTACAACTAATAATATCCATGTATTTATTATTCTTTTCTTTCAAAATTGCATCCTATTTTTTATTATCTGATCCAGGCAAACCTGTTAATGAAGTTTTTGGTTTTGGTGATTTAGTATATACTTTTTCTAACCTGCCCTCTACAAAAGGGTTACTCAGAGTGGTACTATACAATGATGACAAACAGTTTTTAAGTGAAAACGGATGGGCCAGGGCAGATAGTGCTTATATCAGGCCCGATGGCACCGCAGAAGTCCGATTGAAGCAAGTCGCATTCGGTGAGTATGCTGCGGCCCTCTATCTGGATGAAAATCAAAATGGGGTAATCGATCGCAATGTAGTCGGGCTACCTACTGAAGCCTATGGATTTAGCAATAATGTCAGGGCAAAATGGAGTGTCCCGAGCTTTCGGAAGGTTCTTTTTACTTTTAATCAAGCTGCAGAAACTGTACCATCGAGAGTTGCTTATTGGTCAAAACAATAAACAATATTGGCGCATTTGATTGACCGATTTGTTGGACGAGACATTAGAAGCCGGCCCTTCGGGGGCAATACAACGGCAGTTTATATTTTTTTTGCCAGGTCCATCCGCTGGGCCACATTGTCCCAATTGATGATACCAAATAAATTGTCCACAAACTCAGCCCTTCGGTTGCGATATTTGAGATAATAAGAATGTTCCCACACATCGATGACGAGTATTGGTATTACACCCCACTGGGTGAGTTTTTCGTGGTTTTCACATTGCATCACTGTCAATTTGGTTGTAGAAGGATGATAACCAACTATACCCCAACCATTGCCATCAACACCCTTAGCTGTTTTAGCAATAAGTGATTTAAGCTTGTCGTAGGTACCAAAATCTTTTTCTATTTGTTTGAGCAGGTCACCTTGAGGATCTGTTTTTTTATTGGTCAGGTTGGTCCAAAATATGGTATGAAGTATATGAGAAGAAAGATGATAAGCTAATTTTTTTGTCCAATAATCTACGGTATCGAGCTGGCCTTCATCCAGCGCCTTTTGCACCATTTGCAGATCTTTATTGGCTGCTTTTGCTGCATCCCCATGATGAAAAGTATAATGAAGGTGCAAGGTCTCCTGATCCATATGTGGCTCTAAAAAATTCTCGTTATAGGGTAAGGGTTGCAAAGCAAAATTGCCATTAACATCCGTGAGGCGATCCATGCCTGACTTTTTAAGACTTTCTGTAAATACACTTTCAGCGGGCAAGATGGTGGCTCCGCCCAAAATAGCAGATGACCTTAAAAATTCTTTTCGATTCATGACAAATTAAATTTAAGCGTACAAATTACAGGGAATCTCTACCAGCGACAGAAATAATAAAATATGAAGCCAAGAGCTAACTTTTTGAAGTCCAGGTTTTTTTATCTATTTTATACTCAAAATTAGGTTGACTTTGTTCGCCATAGTATTCTACAGGGATTTCTCTCTGTTTTACAGCGCCAAATTTTTCAATCGCCCGTTGCGACCGAATATTGAAAGCTCCGATATGAAAATAGACCTGATCTACAAATTCTAAAGCATATTCCACCATCAATTTTTTGAGAGCCTGGTTGTAAGTACTGCCCCAATGATCTCTTGAAATAAAGGTATAACCGATCAACACGGAGCTAGTGGCAGGATCATAATCATAATATCTTGAACTGCCGATCACAGCTCCGGTATCTGCATCATATATGACAAATGCTCCTTTAGACTCTAAAGCTCCTTTAAAAAAATTCTCAAATACCGCTCGCTGATATCTTTCTTTGTTAGGGTGTTGTTCCCACAGCAAAGGATCTGAAGCCACCGTGTACAACAACTCGAAATCATCTGACTGAAGTGGCCGGATTTTTACGAATTGATTTTCAAGGGTAGGTTGGAGGTCAAATTCGGGCATAGTCAAAAATACGAGTTGGAGTTTAAAAATTCCAACAATGATCGAACAAGATCTGGAAGCCTGTCTGCCAAGTCAGGAATGGTTTTCTTGCGCGAACAAGACCTGGAAGGTTTAATATAGGTTACCGGTATGTAAACCTTCCAGGTCTCGTTGTCTCGTTTCACTCCATAATTTTTAATAGGAGAAAAGGGTAAAACTGTAATAACTGAATAGTCCATTGGTAAAAAAATTGTAAATTATTGTAAAGCCACCCATTTTTGGTGGTATTGCGCTTAGCTTTGCCCCTAATTTGTTATTTCAAACTAAATTTTTCAATATCATACTGATCCTGCTTTGGGGAGCAGGAATTGCTTGGATTGGCATCAATAAGGCTAATCCGGAAGGCCACAATGGGGTTATGGAGGTCAGGCTCCGCAGTATCGGACACGATATATTGTCCGCCATCGGGGATGATAGTTCCAGGGTCATGCCTATTGAAAAAAAATCAGCGTCTGAATATTTGATTCGATTTGAAAACGAATTGGCATTTACGCCTGATTCCATTGTCGATATCGTTAGAAAATATTTGGATGACTCTTTGACCAATAGTTCCTACCTTTTACAGGTCATGGAATGTAGCAATCAGGACATTGTATATAGCTTTTCCATAGCTGTCAATGAAAATAATAATTTAATACCCTGCATAGGCAGAAAGCTACCTACCGCTTGTTACTTCATGAGCATAAAATTTCTCACACCAGCTGCTTCAAAGGGATGGCAGGCGACCGCAATTATTTTACCAACTTTGTTTTTGATTGGATTCCTCTATTTCAAAAAAAGGTTACCACCAAAGAATGAATCCCCGACAGACCATGGTGCTATGGCCACGTTTGGAAAGTTTAAGATAGACTCGCGACAGCAATGCCTTTTTTACCAGGACGAAAAAATTCTTCTATCCGGTAAAGAATATGAACTACTGCAATTATTTATTCAATCGCCCAATCAATTGCTGGAGAGAAATTATTTACTCAAAACCATATGGGAAGATCAGGGAGTGATCGTAGGGCGAAGCCTTGATGTATTTGTCTCCAAACTGAGAAAAAAACTGTCGTTGGATGAAAATCTAAAATTAATCAGCGTCCATGGAAAAGGATATATGTTGGGGGTAGCCCCTCTCGAGTGAGTACTCATGGATATTAATTGACGATTAAAACCGGAATCGACATTCTATGCCTCACTTTGTCAACAGTCTCCCCATACAAGACATCTTTGAGTCCCCGATGTTGATGGGCACCCATAACGAGTAAGTCTGCATTTTCTTCTGTCACGAGCCTGACAATCTCCTCAACCCGGTTTTTATATCCTATTCGACTACTTGCCTGATATCCCAGGGAAATTAATTGCGCTACATAGAGTTCTATACGTTTTTTGTCATCCCGGGTTTCATAGTCATCTGTCGAGGAGCCCAGGAAGGTGGCTGTGGGAGTCTCAACAATATGCAATAAAAAATAGTGTGCCTCCTTTCTTCCCTGGGCCAACGCATAAGCAATGGCTTTTTCATCGCGATCACCAAAGTCCAGCGCAATAGCTATTTTCTGTGGAGGCGACACAAGATCTATGATCAAAGGCTTGTTTTTCATGTGCACCAAAACTTCCGTTTGGGTTTTCCTTTTATTAATCAATGGATACACGGTCATGATAATAAACAAAGCAGCAAAAGCAAGGACACCGACGCCAATGAGTAGCTTTATCCATACTGAAGGGTCCGACATCAGGATGATAGTAATCTCTTCATATAATAATTTCAGATTCAGCAGGACTAAAACAGTAGCAATCAGCCAGGACAAAATTTTAATAGGTAGTTTGATGGCAAAGCTGCCCATGGTTTTTTTATCGCTCACGAAATGGATCAATGGTATCATGGCAAAACCCAACTGCATACTCAATATAACCTGGCTGAATACTAAAAGGTCATCCAATTTATCATTGCCATAAATCAGAATGACTAATACAGCTGGTACAATGGCAATAAGCCGGGTGATAATCCTTCGGATCAGGGGTTGATACGCAAACGCAAATAACCTTCCATAACAATCTGCCCTGCCAGGGTACCTGTTATGGTGGAGCTTTGTCCTGCGGCAATCAGCGCTACAGCAAAAACGATTTGGGCAGTTTTAGTGCCCAAAGCTGCAGGCAATAATTTGTAAGCCTCTTCTATCCTGGCTACATCAGTCTGCCCAGTCGTATAAAAAGCAGCGGCTGCCAGAATAAGGATGGCGGCATTGACAAAAAAAGCTAGGTTGAGTGCTATGGTGGTATCAATAAAATTAAACTTTAAAGCCCGCCTGATGCCTGCCTCATCGTTTTTAATCTTGCGTGTCTGCACCAGAGCTGAATGCAAGTATAGGTTATGAGGCATTACGGTTGCCCCTATGATCCCGATGGCAATGTACAGGGCCTCTCCATGGAGCGGAGTAGGTATAAACCCTGCTGCAATATCACTCAGTACCGGCTGAGCTAATATAATTTCTATAATAAACGAAGCACCAATAGTGGCTACCAAAACAATGATGAATGCTTCCATCCTTCGGATACCATATCGTTGTAGTAGCAAGAGTAAGAAAGTGTCACCAACAGTAATACATACACCAGCTAAAATGGACATACCGGTCAATAAATGCAAACCAATCGCCATACCCAGCACTTCTGCAAGATCGCAGGCCGCTATAGCGAGTTCCGCCAGCACATAAAGACAAAAATTGACCACAGGGGGATAGGTCTCCCTATTGGCTTGTGCAAGGTCTCTCCTTCGGACTATGCCTAACCTTGCACTCAGACTCTGCAGCAAGAGTGCCATCAGATTACTCATCAATAAGACCCAAATAAGCTTGTATCCAAACTGGGCTCCACCCTGGAGGTCTGTAGCCCAATTGCCTGGATCCATATAGCCGACACTGACCAAATATGCAGGACCTATGTAAGGCAAAAACTTTCTTAAACCTTTTTTGGGCACCGTGACATCGACTGTTTGATGGACCTCATTTAAAGAATTGTCGAAATTGTGCTTATCGGACATAAGAGATTGAAGATACTTAAATATAGAAATTAAATATATATAATCAATTGTTAAAGTGTAATATATAATTAAATATTGATAGAATTCTACATCTTAATGATAGAACTCATCAACAAATTTGAATACGCTTTTAAAAATATTTAGACAAATCTAAATATTTATTTAATAGCGTCAAATATTTTTTAAATAAATCCTCTAAATCGATTAAAATAGATCCTACAAGCGCTTAAAATCAAGGTCTTTTACAATTCCAGTTTTTCTTTTAAAAAGACCAATTGTCCATGATGGTAGGATAAATGGTTGGTTCTGTTGAGCAGGAGATTAAGCTTGTTTCTGTGAGGCTCTTTGGCAAAATCTTCTTCAGAAACTGCGCTGTGTTTTTGGAGCCATTCCGCTGGGCTTAGGATGCGGAATTTTTCTTCCAGGAATTGATTGACAGAGCTCCAATATGCTCTCAATTCCTGGACAGAGGGCATAGCTACCGTAGGATCATCAGGATTTTTTAAAAAAGTATCATGCCATGAACCATACATTTGTTCTCCCAGGTACAAAGTGGGGATCATACGATCATGCACTGCGATTAAATGGCCGAGTATATATATTCCCCTGCTTCTGCCTGGAGCCATGGGGAGTAATAAGCGGTCATCACTTAGTGCATGAAGTAGCTGATTGAATCTGGTCAATTGCAAGTCCCAGCTATTCAGGACAAGTTGAGTTAAAGCGGAAGGCGTCTCCATATAGCAAATGATAAAATTTATTTCAAAAAAACGGTTTTGTTGGATTTGGAGGACTGCACAGCTGCATCCAATATTTTCATGGCGACCATATTTATCTTAAGTGAACCCAGTGCACCCTCAGGATTTATATTTCCTTTGACGACACCGGCAAAATAACTGAAAGCATCATTGTATGGATTGGTCAACGGTTTTACCTCTAAGAGTTCTTCCTGAGAATTTCGTTCTCCCACGCGTAGTTTCATTTTATTGGATTTATCTGCCATAATGGTTCCTGTCTGACCATAGATCTCTGTATCTTTTCTATCGAAGGGCCAATTCCATGAAGCCTGGATAATGGCCTGAGCTGAAGGATATTTGACAACGATAGTGGCTTCGTCATCGACTTTAGAATACACCTCGGGTTTGTTTGTCTGCACCGTTGCGGTTACTGATATCGGCTCTTCCCCTTTCATCAACCAGGTCATGATATCCGCACCATAACAGCCAAAATCCATGATAGCTCCTCCCCCATTCTTTATTGGGTCCGTAAGCCAGGACAAGAACTCTTTGGAGCAGCCGATTTCTTTAGGTCCCCGGTGACCATCCATGATCACGACTTTGCGGATATCGCCAATTTTATGTTGATTATAGATCAGGTCATAGGCCTGATGATGACTGCCGTACCAGGTGGTTTCGTAATTGGTGATCAGGTGGATGCCATATTTTTTAGCTAAGGATTCCATTTTCAAGGCATGAATCATATTTACTGCCAGGGGTTTTTCTACCATCACATGGATTTTGAGTGGAGCACATTTTTCAACCGTTTCAAGGTGCTCATAGGTACTGCGAAAATCACAGACAGCTTGAGGTTTGGCTTTGGCTATCATTTCTTCAAGGCTACTGTACCATAGTGATTCAGGCAAATGGTTCTTTTTAAGCAAGCGTATGGCTAATTCCTTGTTTGGCTCTGCAAAACCTACCAGGATCATACCTTCATGCTCCGGCCTGGACAATATACCGTTGACATGATCATGAGTCATGCCTACGATGCCCATCCGTACCAGATCAGATTGAGCAAAAACAGGAAGGGACATAGAACAAAAAATTCCGATAAATAAAATGAAGGCAAACCTTTTTTTCATGGGATAAAAATAGAATTAGATGGACTCATTGTTAGTAAAAATAAGACTAATGGCCTACAAGATATGGCTAAGACAGCAGGAAAGTATATACATTGGCCAGATAAATACAAATCCAGGATATGTCTAAAAAGCTAGTTTTCTTCCTATCTATTCTACTAAGCTACGGCAATTATATAACTGCCCAGACTTCGGACGATCAGGCTGTCGCCGAAGCCGTCGAAAAGCTCCGGAAAGTAATGATCACTCCGGATGAAGTCATCCTGAAAAGTCTCGCTGCTGATGATCTCGTCTATGTCCATTCCAGCGGGACAGTGAGGAATAAACAAGGGTTTGTAGATGAGTTTATGAAAGGATGGTCCGTTTTTAAATCGATCAAGTTGGAAAACCAATCGATCACATTAGCAGGCGATGCTGCCGTCGTAAGACACCGGCTCACTGGTGATTTTTTACATAATAATATCGATGAGAAGATAGATATTATCATCCTGATGGTGTGGCAAAAACAACAGGGTCAATGGAAGTTATTGGCGCGTCAAGCAGCCAAAATACCGAAATGATTTTGCTTAATTGATTTGCTTCAATATCCCTTGAACCGAGGCCAGTTTTAGCAAAATATCCTTCCTAAATCAGTATTGACCAGGCAATTGATCTAAATAGTTTTTGCTCCAAATCTTCAATTCTGTAGCCTGATCTACATTTCCCCCTGACAAGATGATGAGTACTTTTTTCTTGCCGACTTGTTTTTTCAACCATTGGTATGCCGCCTCCATTGGTAAGGCACTGGTAGGTTCAACTCTTATTTTCAACAGATGGCTGAGCCACTGCGTCCAGTACACGATGCGTTCTTCTTCGATCTCGTACATTTCATCCAGGAGTTTGAGATATTCAAAGGTGATATTTCCTACGAAAGGAGTCATCGCACCATCGGCCAGCGTATCGGGGGTAGCAGTCAAAGATTGGATACTACCCATACGAAGTGACTGAGCTGCATCATTGGCATTTAGAGGTTCTGCTCCAATCACCTTAGCTTTTGGCGAAGCTCCATGGGCTGCAATCAATGTACCGGACAACAGTCCTCCTCCCCCACAAGGCGCCAAAACAGCATCTACCTCACCTAGATCCTGAATTGCTTCCAGCGTAGCTGTACCCTGGCCGGTGATGACCTGTTCATGATTATAAGGATGTATCCAATAAGTATCTTTTGCTTCTGCGGCCAGCCTTACCTGTTCGTCTACCATAGCCCGGGTCTCGAGTAATACTGTTTTTGCACCGTAGGCAGCAGTGGCCTGAACTTTCACCTTAGAGGTATAAGCCGGCATATATATGGTAGAATCAATACCAAACCGGCTGGCGGCCCAAGCTACGGCCTGGGCATGATTGCCAGAGCTATTAGCTACGACTTGTTTCACAGGAATGTGTTGTTCTCTGAGCCAGGCAATGGCATTGCAAGCACCCCTTGCTTTGAATGCACCGATTTTTTGCACGCATTCCACTTTAAAAAAGATCTCATGTCCCAACCAGGAGTTTAATAACGAAGAAGACATCACCGGGGTGCGGTGAATGTATGAATCTATACGTTTTTTAGCCGATTCAATATCATGGATAGATAGCATAAGGTAAAATAAGTTAATGCTTAGTTTTTTTGCAAAGATTAGAAAAAATAACGGCAGGCAATCATCAAGCTTTTTCCAGGCTACCGTCAGGGTTATAGATCAGTTCTATAGTTTTACCACCTCGTCTGAATTCTACTTCGTAGTGAGTCCCTCCATCATAAGATTCGATTTTGGCGCTCTCTTTGACCTTGGCTCCAGGGTAAGATGCATTAAATGCCGCTTTGACTTTTTCAGGTAGCTGATCAAACTCAATGGCACTTTCAGTTTCTAACCATTTGCCTGTATGATCGAAATTGGCAGAATATTCCGCACCAGCTATTTTAAATGAAGCTTCGTATTCGTGATTGTTCTCTTTATGCCATTTTAAGTCAGAAATATTTGCAAACCTATGCTCAAAGGCAACCTTAACTTCTGATGGAGGTTGGACTGTAAAAACGAACATAGCAGGTATAAGACTGCCGGAGAAAAAAGCAATTAAACTCATGTTATTCAATTTAAATTAGGTCAAATTACCAATTAATTTACGAATGAATAGAATCCGGCCAACCCTCTTTATATTTATGAAATAAAATTATTTATGATGAAGCCTATCGTTCAAATATCTTTAGACATTATCGAACTGGACGAAGCTTTGAGCACTGCCTCCATGGCCTTGCGCGCGGGAGTTGATTGGTTAGAGGCCGGTACTCCCTTAATTCTGGCTGAAGGCTTGCATGGAGTCAGGGCATTGAGAGCTGCATTTCCTGCCATCCCGATTGTGGCCGATCTAAAAACGATGGATGGAGGATACCTCGAAGCAGAAATGATGGCCAGGGCTGGTGCTACTCATGTAGTCGTCATGGCACGCGCGCACGAGGAAACTATCCGATGTGTGGTCAAAGCCGGTCGCGATTTTGGAATAAAAGTGATGGGTGACAATCTGGGTTGCCCTGACATGGTAGAAGCTGCCATCATGCTTGAAGATCTCGGCTGCGATTTTATAGTACATCATATTGGATACGACGAACGAAGAGGTATTGCAGCCCGGGGCCATCGAATGCCTAGCCCACTCGATCAATTACGTGAAGTAGTGCAAGCGGTAAAAATTCCGGTCCAGGCAGTGGGCGGGCTGAGTATCGAGCAGGCCATTTTATGTCCTACTTATGGAGCGCCATTGGTGGTACTTGGTGCTCCACTTACCATCGACGCTGATACTTTCAAAACAGCCAAAGGTGATCTGGAGTCATCTCTTAGATTGATTTGCGAAAAAATCCATGCTTATTCTTAATCCTGGGCCATGAACCTGGAGTACTATTACTTATCTTGAATGATCAAAATCACCTATCATGAAGTCAGCGGCAGTAGTAAATTATTCACCTGAGCCCGGATCAGTCGAAATCAGAGATGTCGACCGGCCAACGATCGGACCGGAAGATGTGTTGCTCGAAGTTGCCAATGTAGGTGTCTGTGGCAGCGATCTCCATCAGTGGACCTCAGATCATAGCTGGCATGTAAATTATCCGATCATACTCGGTCATGAATTTGGTGGGCATATCATCCAGGTAGGTGACCAGGTGGTTGGTTGGAAAGAAGGTGATCGCGTGGTCAGCGAAACGGCTGCGGTAATTGATCATAATAATCCTATGTCCAGACAAGGGTATTATAATCTTGATCCTACCAGGAAAGGATTTGGATATGGAGTCAATGGGGCAATGACCCGATATGTCTGCACCCCTGCCAGATGTCTGCACAAGATACCGGATCAATTAAAATTTGAACAAGCCTGCCTGACCGAGCCTTGTTGTGTAGCTTATAATGCTGTGGTCGAGAACAGTCATATAAAACCGGGCGACCGTGTAGTGGTGTTGGGTCCCGGTACGATAGGCATTCTATGTGCGGTGATGGCCAAACTATGCGGGGCAGAAGTGGCTATCGTAGGTCTCGAGACCGATCATCATCGCCTGGCTATCGCTCGCCAACATTATGGCTGCGAGACCATCATTGGGGATGCAAGTCCTTGGGCCATGAGCAGGGATGGTATGGGCGTTGATTGTGTGGTCGACGCCGCTGGTGTGAGTGAGACATTGAAGATTGCCTTGCAACTCGTACGACCCAAAGGTCAGATCACCAAGGTAGGATGGGGACCAAAACCTCTTGATTTCTCCATCGACCCACTGGTGCAAAAAAACATCACTTTACAGGGTAGTTTTAGTCATCACTGGGCGATCTGGGAGCGGGTCATAGCCATGATGGCCAGTGGCCAGTTGGATGTAATGCCGATCATCGGTGGTGTATGGGGCGTATCTGATTGGCACGAAGCATTTGAAAAAATGCATCATCGGGAGATTATTAAAAGCGTATTAAAACCTAACTAGAACTTATGCGTCTTCAAGATAAAGTCATCCTCATCACAGGAAGCACTACGGGTATTGGCAAGGCTATCGCCCTTAAATGTGTTCAGGAAGGTGCCAAAGTAGTCATCCATGGACTTGAAGAAAACCTGGGAAATGAGGTATTAGCTATTTTAGGAAAAGACAATGCTACATTACTCATAGATGATCTGGCCAATGAAGAAGCTGCGGGTCATCTCGTGAGCCTGGCAATAGAACGATTTGGAAAACTGGATGCAGTCGTTAATAATGCTGCCCTGGTCATATCCTCCAATATTGATACCACAGATCTACCTTTGTTTAGAAAAGTGATGGAAGTCAATATGCTGGCCCCTTATCATCTTATTCAAACTGCGCTACCATATTTGATACAACAAAAAGGGTGTGTACTGAATATTGGCTCAGTCAATGCATATTCCGGGGAACCCAATCTTTTGGCTTATAGTGTGTCCAAAGGAGCGCTCATGACTTTGACCCGCAACCTTGGAGATACCCTCTATCGTGAAAATGGTGTCAGGGTCAATCAAATCAACCCTGGTTGGGTACTTACTGAAAATGAGATCTTACGCAAGCGGGCACACGGACTGGACGATGATTGGTACAGAAATATTCCATCGGTATATGCTCCCTCCGGCAGGATCATTTATCCATCTGAGATTGCTGCGGCGGCGATCTATTGGTTAGGCGATGAATCCGGACCCATCAGTGGCCAGGTAGTAGAGCTTGAACAACATCCCTTCATAGGTCGAAATCCCCCAAAAGACACTACTACGATTCCCCCTCCAAAATAAACCTGTCAGAAAGCTTCTAATTAATCAAATGTTTTTTCTATGCCTCGATTAGCTGTATTTCCCAAAGCATATATGCAAGCTTTATGCAAAGATGGGTCTATGACAGTATCTGAATGGATTAAGCTCGCCTGCGAGCTTGATGTAGATGGCCTCGAATGGTATGCTGGATTTTTAGAAATGAACGATGAAAATAATTGGGCTCGATTCAAATCAGAAGTTCAATCTATGGGCAAATGTATTCCCATGATGTGTTGCTCGCCTGATTTCACCCATCCTGATCCTGCTTTTCGTAAAAGTGAAATCCTAAAACAAAAAAAGTGGATAGATATGGCTCACGCATTAGGAGCTTCGTATTGCCGGGTTTTGTCCGGCCAGCGCAGACCAGAAATATCGGTGACCCATGGGATAGAATGGACTGTAGAATGTATTAAAACCTGCTTACCCTATGCTACAGAGCGGGGTATCACGCTCAATATAGAAAATCATTATAAAGACGATTTTTGGGTATATCCTGAATTCGCTCAGAAAATGGATATCTTCTGTCAAATCGTAGATGCTATAAATGAACCGGGATTTGGTGTAAACTTTGACCCGAGCAATACTTACCTGGCAGGTGAGGATCCCATGAGCTTATTATATCGTATTTCGCCACGGGTAGTGACCATGCATGCCAGCGACCGTTATCTTCTCTCAGGTACCTTAGAGGATTTGCGCAAAGAAGAAGCAGGGACAGTAGGTTATGCCGGCAGATTGAGTCATGGCGAAATAGGCAAAGGATTAAACGATTATGATGCTATTTTCACTGAACTCAAAAGAGTAGAATTTGATGGATGGATCAGTATAGAAGATGGCGTAGATGGGATGGATCAGCTGAGGCGCAGTGTTGAATTTTTGAGAAATAAAATGAATCAGTATTGGGGTTAAAAAGTAATTAGTCGACCACGCCCTTTGACTAATATTATAGACACTTAATTATTTGAATAAAAAAAGGGAAGCTTCGCTTCCCTTTTTTATATTAGTACAAGTAGAATTAAGCTTACATAGTTGGCATTGGCATGACTTCATTTATCTCAAGTGTACATCCTGCATTGGCTTTTAGGTGTGGGTGACCTTTAAGCAGTTTTTTTGCTTTGTCCATGCTGTCGGCCTGGAGGATAGAATAACCTGAAACATTCTTTCTGCTTTTTTTGCTGGTGCCATCTAAAGCAACTGCCAGTCCTCCTACCAGTGGGGCTCCCATATCCACTAACTGAGCTCCACATTTGGCACCCCATTTCATCCATGCATCCATTCCTTTAGCTTGTTGCTTTGGAGTAGCTGCAGCCATTTCTTTATTGGCTTCTGGTGTAGAGTGATAGATTACGATAAATTTTTTCATTTTATTTGCGTCAGTGATTTAAGTGCTGACTCCGCACTTCTTTGATTTTCTTGAATAATCCTGCAAAGATAATGATCGTAATGCAAATGGCTCATTTCGATTCAGATACGCATGCTCATATCCCAAATTGATTTTAATTTTTTGATCACTATTGTTTTAAAAAAAACGAAACAAAGAAGGGCCGATCAGAAAAAATCATACCCTTAATTTACCTTTTATCACGAGTATAGAAATATACAACTATCAATTAAAAACAATGAATACTTGCGTATACCTGACTTCGGTATTTTATTCTCCAGACTAAAAAATGCACATCGAAAATGCAAATTTTTAAGGCGTTTAATCTATTTATTTTAAAAAAATGCTCAAATCACGGAGCAATTGATTTTAAATAAATAAAAATATAATAATATGTGTTATCGTTTGATTTTTATATACTTAGCTAGCATTTTTATCAATTCCATGTACATATACAAACGGTTACAAACACTTACAATCGAAAGTAATTGATTAAAAAACGAATCCGCCTTGACACTGCCTACAAATTTGCACCGATGATTTGAAGCTGAGGCTAAAGAGTCCGGTAGTCAAATCGAAACAATCAAATAATTAAACAAAAAAAATTATGGAAAACGTAACGAACAAAGTCCTATTATCTGGACACCTGGGACAGGAACCGATCATCAAACAATTTGAGTCAAAAACGGCTTCTGGCAAAAACAATAAGATGGCCAGCTTTTCACTGGCTACTGACGAATCCTATCCGGGCACACATGGAAACAGGATTGAAAATACACAATGGCACAAACTGGTAGCATGGGGTGAGCAAGCGCAAAAGGTAGAATCTCTTTTACACAAAGGGATGAAGGTATCACTGGAAGGTAAGCTTAGTAACAGATCCTACACGGCCAAAGATGGTTCTACCCGTTATACGACAGAGATCATCTTGACACAATTTGAGGTCATAACCAAAACGGAAAAAAACAATTCCCATGATGATGCCAACCAATCAAATTAAAATTCTTCAAGCAAGATTTATGAACACTCCGATTAATACTCAAGTCGAACTCAGCGGATATATGGGTAAAGCTCCACTGCTTAAAATATACGACAGTGGAGTTAAAAGGGCCACCCTTATTTTGTACACCTATTTTTATCACACCGACCCTGCAGGCAAGCAAAAAAGCACCATCAAATGGCAAAGAATCATTGCCTGGGGCAGGACTGCGGATCAAGTCTCCAGGATGTTACACAAAGGGGATAAAGTCCGCATACAGGGGAAACTACAATTCTACACGGTCAACCTCAAAAATGGCAAAACGAGGGAGCAGGAAGAGATCATTTTGGATCAATTTTCCATTGAATTAAAATCTTCCGAAACCACAAGCCTCCGAGCCTGAGACCAGGCGCAGTGTCTGCCGGTAAGGACCTCGCAACAACAGGAGAAAACTGCTGCGAAGTCCTTACCTTTGACAAACATTTAATAACACAATCAATAAAATTTATAACAGCATGATCAATAAAGTAACCCTCATAGGAAATCTTGGTCGAGATCCTGAAATCAAACATTTTGAAGGCGGTTCTTCTGTCGCAAAATTTTCTTTAGCTACCAATGAAAATTATAGAGATAAAAATGGCGAATGGAAAACTGAAACAGAATGGCACGATATCGTAGCATGGAGGCATCTGGCTGAAAGAGCAGTCAAGGATCTTCACAAAGGGAGTATGGTATACATTGAAGGCAAGCTCACCCATAGAAAATGGCAAGATAAGGATGGCCAGGATAGGTATTCCACAGAAATAGTAGCCAATGTGCTTAGATCCCTTGAAAAAAGAGAAGGCGGCCCAAACAGAGGCTTTGGAGAGAATTTCCCTTCCTCTGAATCTGCACCCGCTCACAGAGCTGAAGGAGATAGTTATCAACAAAGTTCTAAAGATGCTCCCGCAAGTGACAACGATGATTTGCCTTTCTAATATTTCCAACCAATCATTGAACCATTGAGAAACTCAAAAATTATCCTCCTATCTATTATTGTTCTTGGTTGGACATTCGGTTGCAAAAGAGAGGTGCTTATACCAAAACCGCATGCTTATCCCCGACTTGATTTTCCTAAAGGCGAAAACAGATTGGTATCAGAAAACTATTGTCCTCTTCAATTTGAATTTCCCACTTATGGCGAAATCAAACAGGAGCAGTCATTTTTTGATGAAAAGCCGTCTGACCCCTGTTGGTTTACTATCTCCGTGCCTGCACTCAATGCCGCTGTGTATTGCAGTTATGGTAAGATCAATGCTCAAAAAGGTTTTGACCAGTATATTGACGACGCCTTCAAACTAGTTGCCAAACATGATATCAAAGCCGAATACCGGGAAGAGCGAAAGATTACAAACGCAGCAAATCAGGTGTATGGTATGGCTTTCGAATTGGACGGTCCCGTCGCTACCCCTTATCAATTTTACCTGACTGACAGCCTCCATCACTTTTTTAGAGCAGCCTTATATTTTAATGCACAGGTCAATCCTGATTCGACCAGGCCAGTCCTTGAATTTATGAGGAGAGACCTGCAGCATATGCAGTCGACCTTTGAATGGAAGAAAGATATTTCCGTAAGGTAGTATCCTGTCTCATAATGGAGTTACAGTCAATACCATTACCAAGCGCTTTGCAGCGGATTGATTTTGATTTTCCCTTTTCATTAATGGTGAAGCGGGATGATCTGATCCATCCGCAAGTATCAGGTAATAAATACCGGAAACTCCAGGGCATTCTGGATCATGTACAATCAAATAACATAAAAGGCGTCCTCACTTTCGGTGGAGCATTTAGCAATCATATCTATGCCACTGCAGCCGCTGCGGCTGCCTATGGACTGGAAAGTATAGGTATCATCCGAGGGGAAGATGATGACGCAAATCCTACATTGAGATTCGTCAGAGCTAATGGGATGAAGTTATTTTTTGTGCCACGGTCAGAGTATAGTCTTAAACTTGATTCAATCCTAGTCAGGTCGATTATAAATCAATACCGACATCTTCAAGTCATCCCGGAAGGTGGTGATGACCCTCTGGCTTATGATGGATTAGGGATGGTGATAACAGAAATGATTGATCAAGGGCATAATCCGGATTATCTTGTAGTAGCAGCAGGAACCGGGACTACCGCCGTTGGGCTGCTCAAAGCCCTTAAAAAGTATCAGCTGGATACCAAACTTTTGATTTTTCCAGCTTTAAAACATCAGGGTCTTCATAAGGACATCATAAAGAAAGCTGGTGTAGATTCAAGTCAGGCTATTTATTGTGATCAATACCATTTCGGAGGATATGCCCGGGCTACAGAGGAGCTGATTGAATTTATGAATAATTTTTTAAAAGTCACCGGCATTCCACTAGATCCGGTCTACAATGCAAAACTCGTATATGGACTCTATCAAATGGGGAAAGAAAAATGGTTTAAGCCAGCAGATCGGGTGATCTGGTTGCATACAGGTGGTATCCAGGGAAGCGTAGCTTATAATTATCTTGCATTGAAGAAAAACAGGATTGCCCCTTTAATGATCGATCTTTAACAGGAGGTCAATGGATAACCAGCTCATCCCCAATTTTGATGGTGCCTGGATTTTTGATTAATACATTCTGACCAAAAAGAATTTTTTTATCAACCAACCGATACGTGGCCAAAGTAGCTGTAGGTTCAGATTTGGAGATGCCGGTATCTTGGTTGATGGTAGGGATATTACATCTGGCACATAATTTTACACCCTTCATTTGGACCTTGTCGATGGTAAAAGATTCGATATCATCTTCCTGGTAGGGTGCGCCTCCGGTAAAAACAAGATTGGGTCGGAATCTATTGATTGGAATGGGATCGGCCATTCTTTGATTTAAATCGTCCAGGGATGCTTGGCCCAAAAGCAAAATTGGATATCCGTCGCTGAATGAAGTGATCTCGCCATCCGCGGCATACCTGGGGTCCACTTTTCTAATACTGTCGTCAGGCATATAAACCAATCGACAATCCATATTTATTTTATTTGAAAACCATTTGTTGATAAAATCGGGATATACAATTGCCTCACAAATATCATCCCATAATGTGACCTCTAATCGTGGACTATTAGACAATTCTTCTGCATTCAAAAAAGGGACTAAAATCTGATCATCTACTTCATCGGTGTGATATACCACCAAACAATCCTTATGTAATTCTATACGCATCAATGCCATCGCACTTGATTCGCGTTGGGTAATACAACGACCTATGACATCAATCAACATCCATCTTCGATCATATTGAAGACCTCTGGACTCAGCTTTTGAAGAGGATAATGAGATGCCTCCACACGATTTGATAGGATAAATTAGGATTTTCGAAAGGATTAGTGCCATGGGTACTGGTTGATTGAGACGGTAAAGGTAGTATACTATCCAGTACGATCCTGGCATGTTAATCATAATAATATAGTATCTCTTAAATTCAAAAACCTGTATTTCAGTGCTGATATTAAATTATTACACCCTCAAAATGTGCTTTTTCAAAAAAAAATTGTAACTTTTCGAACCAATACCTTCAAGAGAGCTAAAACTTTTGTCACCCAAGCAATAAAAAAATGAGACGAATCGAGATATGGTCATCTCCTTTTATGCTGGAAGCAGAGCATATATACGAAATCCTGGTTTCTCATGGTATCCCTGCCCAGCTACTCAATCAAAAAGATTCAGCCTACGTTTTGCTAGGCGAAGCCCGCGTATTGATACCAGAGCAGTTAGAAGAAGAAGCTCGCAAACTATTGACTATCAATGGGTATTTACAAGATCGTCAGTTCCTCAACTAATCCTGCCAAGCTGGGTAGGCTTACAATTTTATATTCCCTACCTTTGACTTCTTATTCACCATGGCTGAAAACACGAAAAAATTGATCTATCCTGAGCTTTTAGAAAGTAAAAAAGCGGGGAAGAAGAAATTGGCCATACTGATAGATCCGGACAAAATAAAACTGGGCAATCTCGATCGAATCTTAAAGTCTTCTATTGATGCCGGGGTAAATTATTTTTATATCGGTGGTAGCCTTATCGTCAATAATATGTTGGATCATTGTCTGGATATCATAAAAGATGCCTGTGATATTCCCATCGTATTGTTTCCGGGCAATTCATTTCAATTAAGTTATAAAGCTGACGCCATATTATTTTTATCGCTGATATCTGGTCGTAACCCAGATCTCTTGATAGGTCATCATGTTATATCCGCTCCCTTCCTCAAGCTCAGTCCGCTCGAGATCATATCGACAGGATATATGCTGATCAATGGTGGTGTGGATACTACGGTGTCCTACATCAGCAATACCAAATCCATACCCGCTGACAAAGATGATATCGCTGTCTGCACCGCAGTGGCTGGAGAAATGTTAGGCCTTAAACTAATCTACCTCGAAGCCGGTAGCGGCGCACGATATCCGGTCAGCAATGATATGATCGAAAAAGTATCCGGTGCGGTCAGTGTGCCGTTGATCGTCGGAGGGGGTATACGCACTCCGGAAAAAGCTTTGTCCAATCTGCAATCAGGAGCCGATATCCTCGTAGTAGGCAATGCGATAGAAAACGAGCCGGGACTGATCAACGAATTGGCAGAAGCGGTGCATACCTATTCTTTTGCAAAGACTACGGGATAAATCATGTTACTCAGAGGGTTAGTCATCAAATCTACCGGCAATTGGTACCAGGTGATGAGTGGAACTGAAACATATCCATGCAGGATTATTGGAAAATTCAGGCTTAATGACAAAGTACTAACCAACCCGGTCGCAGTAGGTGATGAAGTAGATTTTGAGTTGGAGCGAGAGTCTGATCACGAAAAAAAAGGCGTCATCAAAAAAATATTGCCCAGGAAAAACTATATCACCCGGCAATCACCCAGGCAAAAACATCATCTTCACCTCCTTGCTGCCAATGTGGATCAGGCAATCGTCGTAGTTACTTTAGTGGAGCCCAATCTCAAACAAGGGTTTATCGATCGGTTTTTATTGATGACAGAGCCTCACAATATTCCATGCATCATTGTTTTCAATAAATCTGACTTGTTTGAAGCGGAAGACCTGGAGATTTTCAACGAGTATAAAAATATCTATGAAGGAATCGGTCACCAGGTCATCAAAGTTTCAGCACTGGATGGTGACGGCATAGATACGCTCCGAACATTGCTTAAAGATAAAATCACTTTCATCGGTGGACAAAGTGGCGTCGGCAAATCAACCCTGATCAATGCCATCCAACCCGGTCTCGACCTGCGCACCACGGAAATATCTGATTACAGTGGCAAAGGCACCCATACTACTACTTTTGCGGAAATGCACCCACTACTGCAAGGAGGGATGATCATAGATACACCAGGTATCAAGACACTTTCTTTTAATAACCTGGAGATGATGGATGTGGCTCATAATTTTAAAGAATTTTTTGAATTGGCCAAAGACTGCAAATATAGCGACTGTCTACATCGAAACGAACCAGGCTGCGCAGTAAAAAAAGCCGTGGAAAACAATGCCATTCATTCCAGCCGATATGAAAATTATCTTTCTATTTTAGAAGATATCGAGGATCAAAACTTCTGGGAAAGACATAAGGAAATGTAGAGCACTATCATTTGCTTATGTTTATGCTTATTATTGACCATATTTGTAGGGCTTCTAACTTTTTATTAAAAATCTAACTCTTCATAATGATAAAAAAGTTTGGATATATATTGTTTTGCGGGATACTGTTTTATTTACTCTATGCCTGTAAAGAAAAGTCAAGATCCATTGAATACGAAAAAAATGAACTATTAACGCTGGATCGCCGGATGAGTGCCCTGGCTGAGAAAGAAGGATTTAACCACGCTATCCTTTTTTTTGCTGATGATTCTATCGTAAAATTCAATGAAGGAAAGCTGCCTATCCTGGGCAAAAAATCATACGATTCCTCTTTTGATAAGAGCCATGACACCCATGCAATATCCTGGTATCCCTTAGCTGCAGAAGTCGCTGCTTCGTTTGACCTTGGATATACCTGGGGCAATTGGAAGTATGCTGCCATCGATACCACGATGTATGGAAATTATTTTACGGTATGGAAAAAACAAGCTGACGGAAGTTGGAAAGTAAAGTTGGATGGAGGTAATAATACACCAAAACCCGGATTATTGTGATTATATAGGCAACTAGAATTTGGACACAAGGTATTGAAGTAGCAGCTGCTATTCAAAGTAGTGTTTTATCTACCCTGCTGCTTATAAATATCGTTCCAATTTTCTGCAATAGGGTCTCCTAATTTGCCTTCTGATTTTGCAACGATCATAGCACAGGTAGCATCGCTCGTCACATTGGCCACTGTGCGCAACATGTCTAATGGTCTATCTACTGCGAGTATCAAAGCAACACCAGCTTCTGGTATTCCTGCCTGTGACATGACGATGATCAGCATCAACACGCCGGCTCCGGGCACAGCAGCAGTGCCTATACTGGCCAGGGTCGCAGTAAGTATGATACCCAGCTGTGCTCCTACACTCAGATCCATACCATAAGCCTGCGCAATAAATACTGCTGCTACTGCCTGATATAAGGCGGTACCATCCATATTGATCGTGGCTCCAATGGGCAAGACGAAGCTCGATACATCTTCGTGTACTCCAAGGTGTTCATTGACCCGCTCCATGGTCACGGGCAAAGTAGCTGCACTGGAACTTGTGGAGAAGGCAACCAATTGAGCAGGGGCAAAGTTTTTAAGAAAAAAGAAAGGACTTTTACCAGTAAAAAACTTAACTACCAAAGGGTAAAAAATAAATATCATGAATACCAAGCCTGCTACTACTGTCAGCATATACCCCAGCAAAGCGACAAAAATATCTTTGGAAGGAGAGGCTACAATTAGATTGGCCAATAATGCCATCACACCAAAGGGAGCCGCCAGCATGATCAAATCCACCATTTTCATGACGACGGTATTGATCCCTTCAAAAAATGCTATGACAGGCCTGGACTTATCTTCAGGAATCAGTATCAATCCAATGCCAAAAAAGATCACAAAAAAGATTACTTGCAGCATGCGGCTGTTGCTGGAAGTAGCAGCAAAAACATTGTCCGGAACCATATCAACCAAAGGTTGGAGGGGAGAATATTCTCTTTGTTTTTCTGCATCAGATATTCTGGCTCTAGCTTCTTGCTCATAACTCGCTCTGAGCGATTCCCGATTTTCTTCTTTGATCAGATGCCCGGGCTTGCTGAGGTTTACCGCCAACAACCCTACAGAAACTGCTATTGCGGTAGTGACAAGATAAATACCAAAAGTCTTCAGTCCCATAGAGGAAAGCCTGGAAATATCTTTGAGATCTGTGACTCCTTTGATGAGCGAACCTATAATCAGGGGTACAGCGATCAGTTTTAACAAATTGAGAAAGATGTCACCAAAAGGCTTTATCCAATTTTTTATAAAACTTTCAAATCCCAAATTAGTGGCTAGAATACCAAGGACTAACCCAACCATCATACCAATAAGAATCTTCCAATGCAAGGCTAATTTTTTCACGCAGATAAATTGAATTTTAAAATTTTACAATATAGGATAAAAAAGACAGTATCCGCAGAAACACACTAGGATAAAACATGTCTATCCCCAAAGAAATGTGCAGGTTCATTGCTTACTCTCTGGGTATCTACTATCGCTAATCCTCAGACTTCTGTTCATTGGGAACCAAGACTCTTGTAAAGGATATACGTGATATTTTTTCGCCTCTTTTTCAAAAAGCCGAATGAGTGATTTTAGCTTGCCCGGATATTGAGCTGCGAGATTAGTTATTTCATTAAAATCATGCTTCATATCATACAATTCCCATATATCAGTCTCATAGGATGTACCGTAGATATGATATACTGACGCTTTCCAACCTTCCCGATATAATGCACGATGACTGCCTGATTCAAAATATTGTATGGCGTGCCTGTCTTTTGCATTCTCATTATTGAAAGAATAGACAAAGCTGGTGCCTTCCAGCGGAGCTTGATGGTATCCATTGATAGATTTAGGCATTTGAGCAGCTGTCAATTCTGCCACGGTAGGCCATATATCGATCAGGTGAGTATACTGAGTCCTGATCGTTCCGCGATCATGAATATATCCCGGAGCATGGATGATCATAGGATTGCGGGTACCTCCTTCTGCATTGGCATCAGACTTAAATAATTTAAAGGGTGCATTGGTAGCCTGAGTCCAACCCAGGGGAATATCACCTGTAAAATATTTGGTGCCGATTTCATCGATATGCGCATAGGCTGCATTGATTCTGTCTTCTCCTTTCAAGTCCAGCTGATCCTCTGGGAGACCCGGCAAATCGGCGGTATATTTAGTGGCCCCATTATCTCCTATAATTAGAATGATAATAGTATTTTTCATTTTGCCAATTTGTTCAATATAATCGATCACACGGCCGATTTCGTGGTCCGTTTCTGATAGAAATCCTGCATGAGCCTCCATGGATCTGGCCATGATCCATTGCTCTTTTTGAGTCAGATCATCCCAGGCTTTGATCCCTTGATATCGGGGTGGGAGGATTACTTCTTCAGGTACTATTCCCAATTTTTTTTGATGAACCAACACGGTATCTCTATATCTATCCCAACCCATATCAAATCGGCCCTTGTATAAGTCTATCCAATAGGGATCTACCTGCATGGGTGAATGGACTGCACCGGGTGTGTAAAACAAAAAAAATGGTTTGTCGGGACTGGCATTATTTTGAATCCTTATGTATTCAATGGCTTGATCTGCCAAATAAGTATTGAGATGAAACCCCAGTGAGGTATCGATGGGAGCACGTGTATTTCCGCTCCATAATACCGGGTAATATTGGTCCGTCGCAGACTCGTGAAACCCATAAAAGTAATCAAACCCCCTACCTGTGGGCCACCTATTAAATGGTCCTGCAGCAGATCTTTCTTTGACAGGAGTCAGATGCCACTTTCCTACTGCAAAAGTATTATAGCCATTTTCACGGAGTACCTCTGCCATCGTCGCTTTTTCAAAAGGCATATAACCATCATAACCAGGAGCATCAAAAGCAGTCTCCGTAAAATGTCCCATGTGGACTGAATGATGATTCCTTCCTGTGAGCAAAGCTGCCCTCGACGGAGCACAGATAGCAGTCGTATGAAAATTAGTATACTTCAATCCGTTGCGAGCCAGCTTGTCAAAAGCAGGGGTCTCGGCAAGACCACCAAAAGTACTCGAAGTACTAAATCCCACATCATCCAACATGATCACCACCACATTGGGAGATCCCGGTTTAGCCAGCTGAGTGTAATCATGCTGGTATGCTTTGGTGATAGAATCAAACTTGAGATAGTCCGGCTGATATTTCTTTTCAGGACTATACTGGGCAGATAAGGAGTATGAAAAAAAAAGCAGCACCCAGCAAAAAGATCGTACGACCAAAAAGGCGTTTTTAAATACTTTGTTATTGGTCATACTCATTTCTTAGGTTAAGATGCAAATCCTCTCAGGTCATCCAGATTCCTTCGCAACCAATTTTCGGATGGATAGTATGAGTGCCTGGAGATGGTGTGGATGGCATAGGCCTGTCTTGATCTGCCACTCGTATTGGGCATACTATAGTGCGGCAATAATCCATGCAAAACAATACAAGTACCTTGTTTTACCTCCAGGGGGATCATACCTTCGGTAGTATAAGGCCGATCATCGAAAATGATAGATTCTGTACCTCCACCTTCCTTTCGTTTAAACCATGATCTCAAGCTAGTACGATGTCCACCAGGCATAGCCCAAAGACATCCATTATCAATAGTGGCATCTTCCAAAGCAAACCAAAATCCGATACATGACTCAGGCTCCGTGTATAAAAATGAAGAATCCTGGTGAATATCTACCACCCCACCAATCCTGGCATGTTTTAGTATAAGCATACTCTGGATGAGCAAATAATCATCGAGATTAAGTGCATCAGCCAAAGCTTGTAACTGTGGTGATCTGGAAAACTGATTGAACACAGGATCAAGATCGTGCATGGCATGCCCGATTTTATTGAGCGAATGAAAAAGGTCATTTTTTAAATTACCTTGAGCATCAAAGGCATCCTTTTCAAAGAAAAAAGAAATATTGCCTCCTGAATTGAGAAAATAATCATCACTAGTTCTGGTTTGCTCTGAAGTCTGGAAAACAGACGGATGACCACTATAATCGAAGCCGGCAGCCAACTCGGCTCCCCGCTGCATTAATGATTCGCATTCGACAGGCGTTTTGAACCGATCCAGTACAAGGTAGCCATCTTTCAGAAATTGTTGTTTCACCGGGGACATAAACAGGCGATTAGAAAGCAATCATTAAAAATTATTTAAGGCAAAAATATAATTTGAATTGTAATTAAAGTCGATTAAATAGGTTGGGTGGATACCTACCTGATAATATGGATTCGAAATAGCTCCCTGAACTTGCAGATCATACGGTCATGGTCTTGATAAAAGCACACTTTCATAATATCTTAGTAGGACCGACAGAAGGAACTTTGAATAAGGGTTTACATGCATAAGGGGGAAGTCCCAAAATAAGATCATGGTCGTTTTGGAACTCCATACCGGATATCGATTCTTTGGCCCTCTAATCGTAACAAATCAATGAGCTGTTTTCCACTGACCAATTACATAGTCTGGTAAGGGCAGTATCAAATTGATAGGGATAGTTCGATCCGATAATAAATATGAATGAAATATTATTCAGGCTTAATTATTTACATAACTTTGTACAAATGAAAAATAAAACTCTCTATACGCTACTTTCGCTCTGCTTGATCAGCAATATAATTTTTGCTCAGCAACCAAGCACTGTCCCTGCTGTTTCCCCCATGCCGATGAAACCCGAAATGACAGAATTTTGGGAGCCAGAGGTGCCTGTGATCACTCCCGGTAAAACCCTGGGCGAAGCACCATCTGATGCCATCGTTCTATTTGACGGCAAGAATCTTGATCAATGGGCTATGACAAAGGACGGCAGCCCTGCCAAGTGGGTCGTGAAAAATGGATATTTCGAGGTATTGCCAGGCACTGGGGACCTTCAGACTAAGATGAAGTTTGGAGATTGCCAACTACATATTGAATTTTCTGCACCAGATGTCGTAGAAGGCAACAGCCAGGGCCGAGGTAACAGCGGTATTTTTTTTCAGAACCGATATGAATTGCAAGTGCTGGACTCCTATCATAACAGGACCTATCGCAATGGCCAGGCTGGAAGTATTTATAAAGATCATGCACCACTCGTCAACGTGATGAGAGGTCCACTCGAGTGGAATGCCTACGATGTAGTCTATACTGCCGTGCGCTATAAAGCTGATGGTCGTGTAGATGCTCCGGCGCGCATCACCGTATTTCACAATGGAGTGCTGATTCAGAACAATGTAACGATATCGGGCATCACCGAATACATCGGATTGCATCTTTATCCTGCGGCTCATGGTGACGATGCCATACGCCTTCAGGATCATCATAATCCTACCCAATTCAGAAATATCTGGATCAGGAAACTTTGATTCCTAGGGGTTAAAAACCCTGAGTGGTAATTCTACCTCGCTATTGATTTGTTTCTTATTTCCCTGGGAAGGTCGTTCCTCCCTAGTGGTCTAAACTGATATTTAATCAGCTTATCAGTTCAATATCGTTTGACCCATATTGCAAATAAATGAAATTTTCCAATGAATGACCTGTCCACTATAGTCATGTAGAGGAAAATCAGATCCCAACAACTTGACCGGCCATCTACAGGGAATACATTGATGTTGTTCCTCTCAATGATCAAAAAGGCTGATCAATACCTGGCGGGTAATTGATAAATAGCATTGGGCTCCATCCATGCAAAAGGTCGTGTTCACATTACTTCATTCCAGCCAAAAACTCCACTACATCCCGCATATCTCTTTTAGACATCTTATCTATCATCACCGGCATGCTGGAGGGAATGTTTTTACGGGAAGCAATACGATCTATCGGTATACGTAAAGGCTCTGCACTGGCCGTGATCAAAATCAGTTCTTTTGGTGTCTCCTTGTCGAGCTTACCAAATGCTTCAGTCCCATCCTTAAGTTTGAGGGTGACTACTCCGTAGCCTGGAGCCAGTCTGGCAGTAGGTTCGACCATGGCCTGCAGTATCTGCTGTCGTGTCAAAGTACTGCCTATATGAGACAAATCAGGACCCACATCGCTCCCGGAACCATTAAAACTATGACATTTGACACATTGTGCGGTAGTATTTTCTGTAAAAAACCGATACCCGGCCCGGCGATTTCCACCTTCCAGAGCGGCTGCATATTCATCCATGATACTGGCATGAGACTCCATAGATTTAAGTTTATCCTTGAGACTGGCACTACCAGATTGTTCTACAGTTTCTGCCAGGTCAAGAGCCAGATGAGCCGGCAGTTTTTTACTTTTTTGATCATCCAGCAATTTGGAAAGAATGGATTCTGTTTTGGTCAGTGGCATTTTGGCCAGTGCCCCAATCAACCGCTGCTGTTCATTTGCATTTCCCTTTTTCATCAGATCAGAGACCATTTGAGCTAGCATCGCCGGAGCAAGATCGATTTTATTCATCAGCCCAATCGCGGATGCGCGCATACGTGGACTTTTATCATTCATACCCATCGATATTGCTTCGGCTAATTTGGGATATTGGAGTTGATTCAAAGCATCCAATGCTGCCATTCGTACATCGACCGAATCATTTTTGGACATCAACTTCAGGAGATCATCATTGTGATCATTGATTTTCAACTCCCCTATCAATTTGGATACCGCAATGAGCATTGATGGATGCCCTGAGCTGATTAAAGATCCCAGCACGGGCTTTACCCTGTTGGCAACTGTCGCTGCATCCCTGGTGATCACACCCCGATACCTGCCATCTACCCTGTCTGTCTCACTCGGATTGGCCCAGGTGCCGATAGTAGCCATCGCTTCTCCGGCCAGCACAGGATCCACATCTTTACGCTGGGAGTACGTAAGTAGTCTTTGGAGAGAAGCATCGTCTCCAACCCGGAGATTGGCATTGATCGCTCTTCTCACGATAGGCTCCGAAGTGAACCGGTTTTGTTCCAATAATTTAGCTAATTCAGGCAAGGCATCCGGAATAGATTCGTCATCGTTAATTGCTCTGGCCGCTTCAGCTACAATGTAATCATCCTGATCGATAAGGAAAATTTTAATCAGAGGGCTCTTCAATCTTCGCAATGCCAGCACAGCACCGATACGGGCTGACCGGGAATTATGAGAAGCCAACGAAGCTAGTTTCTCAGCATCTCCTATCCTGGACAAAGCCAGTGCAGCCGCATGTCTAATATACACATCCTGGTCATTATTATCGATCAATACTTTTACCAAATCATCAAATGCACCACTCTGCTTCAATCTGCCCATGGCCTGGCAGGCAAAAAACTTGATACGTGGATTGGAACTTATCAGCTTCGGTTGTATAAGAACACCTGCATCATTGACCTTTTGATCCCCAAGCACTTTGATACTTTGAGCCACGATCTCTTCGTCGGTATCATCAAGCAGGGCTTTGAGGTCTGTAGCATATTTAGATGATCCTGGCTTATTCTTGTCCATCAATATACCCAAGCCCCAGATACCGTGCACGCGTGCCAATTGATTATCCTTCTGCCCGACTACCTTTTTGAATAAATCATAAGATCGATCTCCGCGATTGGCGAGTTCTATCTCTGCCCTTTGGCGGATACGCATGTCTGCATGATATAGATAGGTAGAAAGCAGATCTTCCTTGAGACCTGAAAACTTTTGTTTCATTATACTTGCTACCTCAGCCCTTTCAGACTTCAAATCATTTTTATCCGGAGCCACATCCAATTTCCACACTCTACCATAATTTTTTGTGTTCCAACCATTGACCCAGTCAGCAGCATACAATGCCCCGTCCGTGCCGAAACGGATGCCTGTAGGTAAAATGCCACTTACAAAATCTATATCAGTATTCAATTCAAACGAAGCCCCTTTTGGCTTCAGATCAAAAGACCAAATATGTGATGAAGAAGGATTTCCTACAAATTCTACGAGGAAAAATCGATTGAGCCAATCTTTTCCAAGGGCGGTGCCGGGATTAAAAACCATGCCCGTTGGCCCATTGTGAAAGTTTTGTATAGGTGGTATAATGTAAGCAGCTTGTCCCTCCCATCGGGGTACCGACATTTTTTCATCCATCCACACATGATACCGATTATTTTTTGGATCGGTGTATTTACCATACTGCCAGTTTGATCGCCATCCGGCATCGGCACCTTCGACCACATGCACGAGTCGCTCGCTTTCACCACGGTGATCACCATCATTGTCCGAGGAGATCAGATTGCCATAATTATCGAATACAAATTCATGGGTATTGCGTAACCCTTGGGCATAAACTTCAAAATCGCTACCATCAGGATTGCTTCGTAAGATCATGCCTTCATTGGGATGCGGATAATTATTACCAGCCAGATCGGTGATATTCGCTCCTATATCTCCAATATTCCAGTAGATCTTGCCATCTGGTCCTTCTATAATCCCCGACAGATTATGACCACTAAACCCTATATGTACAGAGTATCCGGTGGAGATAGATGTTTTTTTATCCATGATGCCATCCCCATCGGTATCTTCCATATGCCACACATCTGGACCCACTGTAAGAAACATGTCTTTTTCTCTGACCAGTACTCCTGCCAGGATATCCGTCACTTCGTTATTAAAATCGTTGACTACCCTGGTCGAGATATCAGCCATACCATCACCATTTTGATCACTTAAGCGCCATACTTCTTCTTTTTCTACTGCCAGATCATGCCAGTCATGTAAGCTATCGCCATTGAGATCCGGGAGCCAGCTATTTTCTTTTGATTTTTCCGGAGCAAACTCTCCATGCAGGAAGGTCCTGCGGTCCTCTACACTTTTAAATCCTATGGACCGGGTCATCCACTGTGGATAGCCCCGAATATCGAACTCTGAATTTTTTTGCCTATTGGTCCTGGTCAAATAAATATTATTGTTATGATCGATATCCATGCCTACAGGATCAGGAGCCAGCGAATCGGTAGCCCAAAGGCTGATCTGGATGCCCGGAGCCAGCTTGATGGCTGATTGTGCCATGATCTCTGTCGCCAATTTGAAGGCAGAGACAGAATCCTGGGTAATGGTCAGCAGGTCCGGCTGTGCCTCTTTCGAAGGACCCTCAGAAGTACAACTTATGAATACAAATAGTGTGAGCATAGTGCTGAAATAAAGCGCAAGATTTTTCATGAAAGGAAGTTTGAGTAGAAAGTTGCCAAATGTAGGCAAAAGATTACTAAAAAAGATGCTCAGACTGCTAAATCAAGGAATACGATCAAAAGACCTATTACTATACCATTTTTAATTCGGTTTATTTAATTATTATTACATTCATAAGATGAAAAATTTATTAATTATTACATTTAGCTTATTGGCCTTTTGTTCGCTCTCAGCGCAAAAACTACATAAATTATTTGATGGCAAGACGCTTTCAGGATGGAAAGTGCCTGAAAACAATACTTGTTACTCCGCATCAAAAGGCATCCTTTACATCCAGAGTAATGCCGAGAAAAAAGGCTCTAACCTTTGGACTGAAAAGGAATACAAAAACTTTATATTTCAGACCGACTTCAAAATGGGTGATGGCACTGTCGACTCTGGTGTATTTCTCAGAAGTGAATCTGACCAGATACAAATAGGTATCAGTGGATCGCTCAAACGTGATTTGACAGGATCGCCTTATATACCTGGCCTTCGATATCCGGTAGAAGCTACGGGGGTAGCTCAAATACTTAAACCAAAGGATTGGAACACTATGAAAATACGTGTCGTGGATAAAACCTATACCGTATGGCTCAATGGCAAAATGGTCATGACCTATACCTCAGAAAAAATCCCGGCAATGGGTCCTATCGGCTTACAGTTGCACCCCGGCAATGAGATGAGCATCCAGTACAGAAAAATTAAACTGGCAGAAATTTAATCGCACTTGCCCGCATACTATAGAATCTAAGTCGGTGTAATGAATATAAATGTATCTTGACACGGAGCTGTGATTCATAAAAGCGTAGCTAGTTATAATTGAAGACCTACTAAATTAAATAGCCTGGATCCAATCGATCTTGTTTACCCCGTCACTGCATGAATCCTATTATCAGCAATCTTTTGACTTGTATCGAACTCGAGGAAAAAGAACAGGCCCGGCGGTACAGATTGGATCAAAGCCATACGCTCAAACAATTAAAAGCCGAAGGCCTGGCCATCCAGCCAATAAGAATAGTAAAAAAATATTTCGGTTATGCAGACTACCCTGAACTGAGTTTTAGAATACCATATCCTCAGGAAATAAATATGTTTAAAGATGGGGTAGCTATAGAATGTTTTATAACCGGAGAGGAACCCATCAAAGGAGTACTGATCAACCTGGATGGTAAATCAGGCGAACTGCGATTGTTTGCACCGGATTTCCCAGAATGGATAGAGGACGATGGTTTGGGCATCAAGTTGACTCCGGATACACGCACCACTACCCTTATGACTAAAACTTTAAAGGGTATAGAAGAACGTAAAGACCTCAATCGCCTTTTTTTAAAATTGCATGAAAAAAACATTGAGTCCCCAAAAATATTCCTGAATGAGTCAAACGCACTGCACTTTAAAAATGAAAATCTAAATACGAGTCAAAGACAAGCAGTTAATAAAATAGTCCATAACAAAGACCTGGTCATAGTACATGGTCCACCCGGTACAGGCAAAACCACCACCCTGATAGAAGCTATCCAACAATTAGTATTAGCTGGTGAAAAAGTTTTGGTGACGGCTCCCAGCAATACAGCAGTAGACAATATTTCAAAAGGGCTCATCCTGCAGGGAATAAATCTGCTGAGAGTGGGCAATGCCACCAAGGTCGACCTGGATATATATCTCCATACTCCAGAAGGAAAATTACAGAACAGCGCCCAACAAAAAGAAATCAAAGAATTAAAAAAACGAGCTGAAGAATTCAGGCGAATGGCTTTGAAATATAAACGGAGCTTTGGAAAAGCAGAGCGAGAGCAACGAAATTTATTATTCCTGGAAGTAAAAAATATTCGCCAGGAAATAAAAAGATTACAGCGATATTTTGAGGACAAATTATATGAAGAAGCTTCCGTCGTAGCCGGCACACCGATAGGCATCTATGATTCATCCTCCAAATGGGAAAAATTTAGCACCTTAGTCATGGACGAAGCAGGACAATGTCTCGAACCACTCGCCTGGTGTGTTTTTCCATTTGCGGAAAAAATAGTCCTGGCAGGAGATCACTTTCAGCTTCCACCTACGGTGCTTAGTCAGGAGGCTACCAGGCTTGGATTTGACCGGTCTATCTTAGAAGTGGCGATAAAAAATCATCCTCATGCAGAAATATTAGATACTCAATACAGGATGAAGGCTTCCATAGCCGGATTTAGCAGCGAATATTTTTACAATGGACTTTTATTGTCTGCTCCCCATCTTCAGGACATTGCTATCCATATTACCTTCATCGACACCGCCGGAGCAGGATATAATGAAAAAGCAGGTATGGACGGCATGAGTTTGCAAAATGAAGGTGAAATAAATATTGTCCACCAATTGTTTGAACAAGAACAATTGGATAAAAAACATACCGCCATAATTTCCCCATATTCAGGCCAGGTATCTTTAGCTAAAGAGCGACTTCAATCTACCGTGAGGATAAGTACTATCGATAGTTTTCAAGGACAGGAAAAAGAAAATATCATTCTGTCCTTGGTACGAAGCAATGAGCAGGGCGAGATAGGATTTCTAAAAGACTATCGTCGCATGAATGTCGCTATCACCAGAGCCAAAGAAAGGCTTTATGTCATAGGTGACAGTGCTACCATAGGTAATGATCCTTTTTACGCATTGTTTCTCGAATATGTGGAGCGCCATGGAGCATATCGGACTGCCTGGGAATTTGAGTTGTGATACCTGCTTTGTATATCAATATTTACATTCATTCTAGAGTAATAGCCCGAAGACTTTATTATCAACGGGGTCATGTAAAAAAATAAATAATGGCCAGACAAGAGATGCCAGAATAAACACTAAATCCAGATAAAGTTTAAAACCAAAAACGAAACTAAAATACAATAAGTCGGGATAATTGATGAACCAGCAGTGATTGTGGGCGAGCATATTCCATCAAATTATTATTTTTATCATTCCTATTCCTGTTTTAGCCAATATGACTTATCAATGCTTACTCCAAAGGATTAAATCTGTCATCAGAATTATTTTTCTGTGGGTGCTCTGCAACGGTATATTTATTCCTTCAGGCTATGGTCAGTCTACAAAGATGATTGATAGTTTGAGGCAGGCATTTCGTCTTGAGCAGGATCCTATAAAAAAATCAGATATCTATTATGACCTTGCCTTTGAACTGGAAAATCAAGATTTAGAGCTTATCCCTGCTTATGCTGATACGCTTGAAGAGATGTCAAAGAAATCCTTATATCTGAAAGGGGCAGCCAGAGCTTATAGTCTTAGGGGGTTTTACCAAAGTGAAAAAGGCAACTATGATTCTGCTATTGCTATCTACCGCCACGAGCTGCCGCTACGGATTCAAATGAAAGATTCGCTTGGAATCGCCAGGGTGTATAATTTTTTTGGTACCAATTTTAAAGAACAATATAAGTCTGACTCAGCTATACATTACCTGATCAAAGCTACTGAAATCAACGAAACCCTTAAAGAATACAAAAATGTAGCCTCGGGTTATGCCAATATCGGCAACCTTTTTGCTGATCTCAAATTACATGACAAATCCATCGAATACTTAAAGAAAGCTTTAAACATAAGACTTACACATGGAGATGAGAAGGGAGCAGTTTTTACTTACAATAATCTTGCAGTCGCCTTTGGCTCAGACGACCAAACAGACTCAGCACTTTTCTATTATCAAAAAGGGATAGACCTGGCACTCAAGTATGACAATTTTTTTGTGGCTGGCGTAATTCAAGGTGGGATGAGTGAGTTGTATAATAATCAAAGTAAATATGCAGAAGCCATACGCTCTTCGGAGAAATCTTTAGAATTACTAACTAAAGTCAATCGCAAAGCCAATATGGTCTATCCATATATCAATCTGGCCAGCTCCTATAATTTATTAAAACAACCAAAGAAAGCGCTCCAATATGCAGAGGCTGGATACAAAATAATGCAAGAACTCAAACTGCTTTCACCCATAGAAGTATATTATGAGCAATTTGCTTTAGCTCACGAGCTCTTGGGCAATGACAAGGAATCCCTAAGCTGGTATAAAAAATTTGTAGCTATAGATGATTCGTTATATAAAGCTGACAATACCAAATCCCTGGCCGAAGCTGAAGCTAAATATCAAAATCAAATCAAGGAAACTTCTATAGCCCTTCAAAAACTCGAACTCAACACCCAAGCAAATAAACTTTTTAAGCAGAAAACTTGGATTACAGGATTGATTTCGGGTTTGTTAGGTCTTGTATTGTTTAGTACTTTATATTTTCACCGATTCAGGTTAAAGAAAAGACTGAACTGGACGCAGCAATCATTCAGGAACAGAAACAGGGGCTCAATGCCGTCATAGCTGCCCAGGAAGAAGAACGAAAACGCATCGCTAAAGATCTGCATGATGGTATAGCTCAGGAACTCGTAGCTCTCAAATTAGGTGTGAGCCTTGTTGCCCAAAAAATTAAATCCAATGCAACCATCACTCCGGAAAAAATAGACCAGATCTCCCGTCAACTGGACGACACCACCAAAGAAGTAAGAAACCTCGCGCACACGATGGTCCCTCCTACGCTTGAACAGAAAGGATTGGCGCCTACTTTAGAATTATTATTGGACAATACCCTAAAAAATGCAGGGGTAGATTACAAAATTTCAATCGATGGGATCACCACAGGACTAAACGATAAAATCAATATAGGTATCTATCGCATCGCTCAGGAAATGATCAATAATATCATCAAGCATTCACAGGCAAAAAATGTTTTATTTATCCTGGCTTTGACCGGCAACCAGCTTACACTCCAGGTTCAGGACGATGGGCTAGGCTTTAAAGAAGATGAGCTAAAAAATAAAACCAGCATGGGTATACTGAATATAGTGAGCCGAGTAGCTACTTTGGGGGGGAGTTATAAATTTGAAAACATTCAACCACACGGCACGAATAGTACCATCACGATCCCTATCGAACAAAAATAAATGGAAACCAAGCTACCTGAACCTAAAATCAAAATATTTGTGGCGGATGACCACCAATTAGTTCGTGAAGGGCTGGTCGCCTTGTTAGAAACGGTCGATCACTTTGACCTCATCGGAACAGCGGTCAATGGCCAGGATCTCGTACATCAGTTACGCTTTGGTGTCAAGCCTCATGTAGTCCTCGCAGATCACGATATGCCACAGCTTACCGGATTAGAAGCGCTTCAAATCATTAAAAAAGATTTTATTGGCATAAAATTTATCCTGCTCACCATGATGCAATCCAGAGAATTGATTGAGTCCTGTTTACAGCATGATGTGGATGGATTTCTTTACAAAAACTCATCGCTAGATGAATTAGTGACCGCTATAACGATGGTAGCCAGGGGACAAAAATACTTTACCGGAGAAGTTACGATGGCACTTGCTCATAAGACTCCGGTCTCTGCAAATCCTGAACTCACCAAGCTCTCAGAAAGGGAGATAGAAATACTAAAACTGGTAGCCAAAGGTCTATCCTCTACCGCCATTGGACATCAACTGTATATCAGTCCGCGTACAGTAGATACTCATCGCAACAATATTATTCAAAAACTGGAGGTGAATGGCATCGCCGGCTTGACACAATTTGCGATTAAAAATAAATTGATTTGATAAAAATGAAAAAAAGTAGATATTGAAAAAAAATTCCTTTTATCATCTTATTAAATATTAGTTTTTTTTACCTTTAAAGAAAAAAGTTTAAGTATAGTGAACTAAACTATGTAGGGCCCATGAATATTAACCCAAAAAATCATTTAATTTAAAAAACCATGGCAAAGACTTTAAAATGGATCGGGATTTCTCTCGTCGGCTTAGCTATAGTTATTAGCGCTGCTATTTTTTATCTAAAATCAAAATTTGAAAATCTAGCAGGGCGTATCTATACCCCAAAGGTTGAAGCAATCACTATACCAGGTGATAGTGCATCTATTGAAAGAGGCAAGGTGTTATCAGTTGAGTGCAGAACTTGTCATGGACATGATCTGGCAGGAAGTGATTTTTTTAATGACCCAATGATCGGATACATGTCCAGTCCAAACCTTACCCGGGCTCTAGGAAGCGCAACAGAAAAATACTCCGACCTCGATTACGTACGGACACTACGCCACGCACTTAATCCTACTGGAAGAACCTTGATGGTGATGCCGTCAGAAAATATTGGCCAGATGAGTGACCAAGACCTTGGCTGCCTTATAGCATATCTAAAAACGGTAGATCCTATTGAAAAAAAGCAGGGACCTACTAATTTTACATTCACTGCTAAGGTGATGGCTGGTGCCGGCATGTTTGGCAATTTATACCCATACGATGTCATTGATCACGATGCAGTCCATCATATTTCAGCACCTAATATTTCTACTGATCCTGCTTATGGTGAATACTTCTCTAAATTTATAGGATGCAAATCGTGTCATGGTGCCCAATTAAATGGAGGTATATCTCCTGACCCTGTTTCGCCTCCAGCTCCAAATATTACTGGCGGCGGAAATCTAGGCAAATGGACTGTCACCCAATTTGTGGAGACCATGCGCAACGGCAAGACTCCCGAAGGCAAGGTGTTGAAAGCGGAGTTTATGCCCTGGCCCGGCATCGCAGCCCACAGTGAGGTTGAACTCGAAGGATTATATAATTATCTTAAGTCATTACCGGCATTGCCTACCGATCCTGGAGTACAGAAAAAGATGGACAAACTGGCTTCATCAACCCAAGAATAAACAACCACTCTGTCGGAGTGTCGTTATCTTCAGTTTTTTAAAATTTAAGCAGATCTGCGTAGTCAGATTAAGTAGTTCTTAGAATCCAGTTCATTAAATGTCGATGGTAATTTTGATGTCATAAAACCATCAATCATGAAAAAGATATTAAAATGGACTGGCATTATCTTAGGTTCTTTGCTTTTGATCCTGGCTATAAGCGCTTTTTATTTAAAAACAAAAGCTGAAAATTTAGCCAACAGGACTTTTGATCAAAAAGTGGAAGCAATCGTAATACCCACTGACAGCTTATCTCTGGTACGGGGAAAATTACTTTCTGTAGGGTGCAGAGAATGCCATGGCCATGATCTTGCCGGAAAAGATTTTTTCAATGATCCAATGATAGGATATATGTCTAGTCCTAACATCACCAGGGCCAAAGGAAGTGCCACCGAACATTATTCAGATATTGATTATGTGCGCACCTTCCGGCATTGTCTCAATCCTCAGGGCAAAGCACTAACGGTGATGCCTTCGGAGTCTATAGGCCTCTTAAGTGACGAAGACCTTGGCTGTCTTATAGCTTACTTGAAAACATTGGACCCGATTGAAAAAACCCAGGGGCCCACTAATTTCACTTTGATGGCTAAAATAATGTCCGGTGCTGGCCTTTTTGGTGATTTGTACCCATATGACATCATCGATCACAATGCCGTCCATCATTTAAAATCGCCACCTAAAAGTATTAAAGCAGAATACGGAGCCTATATGGCGGGATTTCATGGATGCAAAACTTGCCATGGTACACAATTGGCCGGAGGGATATCTCCTGACCCATCTTCACCTCCGGTGCCCAATATCACACCAGGAGGAAATGTTGCCAAATGGACGGTCAATCAATTCAGAGAATCCATGCGCACCGGTAAGACGCCGGAGAACAAAACACTCGACGCAAAATTTATGCCCTGGCCCGGAATTGGAGTGCATGATGATGAAGAGTTGGAAGCTTTGTACAATTATTTAAAATCTTTGCCAGCTACACCAACCGATGCGAAGTTGCAAAAGAAACTAGATGAAATGAACGCTGCCATTACCAAGTAAATAGCACTAATGAAATTGTCCAGGCAATTTATCCGACAAACCAACTGATTCTTATCTCTCAGGAAATGCAAAAGAATAAAAAATTATGAAAACTATAAACAACAAAATTATGCGAGTGCTCGAAGTTTTAGCAAAGACTATATTAATCGTGTTAACTCTTGGCATCTACTGGGCATACTCAAAATAAGTCAAACCAAAGTGCATCGAAAAAATTAAATAATTCCACAAATCGAAAATACATTTTAAATCCTTTCACATGAACTTAGCACTAATAATATTCACCTATTTCTCAGGGATAGGCTTCATCTTCAGCATAGTCTGGAGTTTTAAAATCGAAACTGCGTACAAAATGTTGAGCCAAGCCGCTGGAATCAATTTAGGGCAAATAGCAGAATCTTCGCCTGAACCCTCAAAAGCCATGAAATTTCTGCTAATGGATTTTACAAGCCAAATGTTAGGCATGAATTTGTTTGCATTGTTGATCATCTGGATCCCCTTTCGCAATGGAGAATTGTGGGCCTGGATGGTACTTTGGTTTTACCCTATCATGTTTGCATGGCATTATTTACACTATGCCAAAGGCACTAAATTTTCCTTAGTTCAGCTTGTCTACTGTGCGCTGAGCAGCTTGACTTTGATACTCAGTTTTAAGCATTTTCACTAATCATAAAATTTCTTATACAATATTTAATTAAAAAAAACAGGCATGAAAAAACTTACGTGGTGGATGCGGCTCGTCGGCTCCTTTTACACTTTACTCACTTTAATGAATCTATATGGGTTATTTATTAATCCTGATTTCTTCGCACAAAATTTACCCCCTAAATACCAGGGGAATTATCTGGCAGCTCAATCATTCTCCGATGCCTGGATGGTCTTTGTATTCGAGTTGGGCGTGATTGGGGTGATGCTTTTGTTGGCATCTGGTCAAGGGGTTAAAGCCAGGTGGCTGGTGCTTGTGGTGATTTGGGCAGAGGTATTCAGAGGAGTAGTTTGTGATTCGATTTGGATCTTGAGAGGATATGATTACCTCAGTTATCTTGTATTCATTCTCATTCACTTACTGATCATCGTCACCGGATTTATGTTTTTAAAATCAGCCAAATCAGTATTTCCCACAAATAAATAAAATCAACCTATGAATTTTAACTTGCCACACACTATCGAAAACGGATTGGGGGAAAAAATTGTCTTCCAGGAAATTACCCCGGAGCACGGCGTTGAAAAACTAATTGTAAAAGGATATTGCGCACCGGGAGGAGGTCCTGCCATGCACGTTCATTATCTTCAGGATGAGGGTTTCACCGTGGTCAAAGGAAACTTAAGCTATGAGATTCAAGGAAAAAAACCAGTGCAGGTTTCTGTAGGGCAATCGGTAGTTTTCCCCAGAGGGGTACCTCACCGTTTCTGGAACGATGGCAAAGAGGAATTGGAAATCCAGGGTTGGTTACAACCTGCCAATAACGTAGTATTTTTTCTTTCGACTTTATATGCTGCTCAGAAAAAAGCGGGTTCAGACCGCCCTGAACTCTTTGATGCGGCTTTCCTTTCAACTCAATACAAATCTGAATTTGAAGCAACATCGATTCCTTTATTTGTAAGAAAAGTGATCATGCCTTTAACTTATATAATTGGAAAACTTAGCGGGAAGTACAAAAAATTCAAAAATGCTCCGGCACCATTTAAAAAATAAATTAAACTGAAATACACCCTATCAAATTTAGTATCATGAAAACTTCAACCAAACGAATCGTTAAATGGTTTATATTTGCCGTTTCTTCCCTTGTGGTCATCGCACTGGCTATTGGCGGATATATTTATTCCCTCATTCCTAAACCCCTTGGTCCCATTCCTGAATTGCAGGAAGAGTTGTTTCGTCCGACCCTTTCGTCTCATGGTGGCAAATTCGCATATCAAAATGCTACGGACCTGGCAGCTGACATTCGAAATAAAAAAGTCAGCTCAGTAGAAGTGGTACAGGATGTGATTGGCTACATTAAACAAAACAATTATAAATACAATGCGCTGGTCTGGCTGTTTGAAGAAAAGGCTTTGGCAGAAGCAAAAAAAGCAGACTCCCTGCTTGCACTGGGCATTGTGATGGGTCCCTTACACGGAGTACCAATGACCGTCAAAGAACAATTTTTTGTTGAAAATGCTTATTGTACCTTGAACGCAAAGATGGTAGGAGGATTCAAACCTGAAAAAGATCAAGCACTTATAACCCAATTGCGCAAGGCAGGTGCTATCATTATCGGCACTACCAATGTTCCATATATGCTCATGGACTATCAAACTTACGGGGAGATCTATCCTCCAGCCAGCAATCCTTATGACACTACACGTACTCCTGGCGGCAGCACTGGAGGAGGCGCCGCTGCATTGGCTGCTGGTTTCGTTCCATTAGAACTGGGAGGAGATATGGGCGGCAGTGTCAGGGCACCCGCCGCTTACTGTGGACTGTATGGTTTGAAGACTACGGAAAAAGCGCTGGACTTATGGGATGCGGACTTTCCTGGCTATGATTTTGATAAAAAATATTCTTCTTTGGCAGTTGCTGGTCCTTTGGCTCGCACCCCTGAAGATATTGAATTGATATGGAAAGTACTGAAAGAAACTCCCAACCAATTCTCAACACATATCTCATACCTTTATGATTCTTCGAAAACCCTAGACCAATACAAAATAGCTTACACAGATCACTTAAAAATCGGTGGCAAATTGTTTCCGTCGAATCGGGATATACGGCAAAATATCGAAACCTTGATTTCTCGGCTCGAAGGTTTAGGAACCCAAACTACTGATACTATCCCTGCTACTTTTGATGATCAATTTGTACTATTTATGGCATTGATGGGATGTATGAATACTAGCGGTCAGCCCTGGCTCATGCGGCAATTGATTATGCAAGGATTCAAAGAGTTCGATGATGGTTCGATCGATTTGTCCCGTTCTTTTGATCTCGCTACCAGCCTGGATCAAGGTAAATGGCAGGATATGGAAGCTTTAAGAAAAAAAACGATTCAAACCTGGGATTCATTTTTTGATAGTTATGATTTTTTGATCACGCCGGTCATGCCCACAGAGGCTATCAAAAAATGTCCGCGTGGTACTCCCATTCCTTTAGACGGATCCACCGTGGGTTACTGGCAGGCAGGTTCATTTTCACTCATGGTCAACGCTACCGGTCATCCTGCGATAACCATTCCCTTAGGATTAAATAAACAAGGATTGCCTATAAGCGTACAGATAGTTGGAAAATATTATTCTGAGCCACAATTGATCCGACTAGCAAAACAATTGGAAGAGATTACACCTGGATTTATCCGTCCAGCCAATTCAATGCTCTAAACGTGTCCTAGCTCAAATTTATCATTGTCAACAGCCTTAGGTTAAAAGGCATGATGATACATTCGCTAGGACCTTAGCCAAACGGGACTCATTCACAAGTGACCGCATCTAAAGTGGCCTTTAATATCAATTTGACATTTCCACTGAACAGCTGACCGGTAGGAATCAGTCCAGTCATCTCCATGGTAAAATGTTGATCTTGGTTAGAAACCAGATTTTTAATCAGTGCAGCCTTTACCTTTTCAACTCCTGCTAAAACCAAATAGGTATTTGCAACGATCACTGCCGCTCTGTTGACAATAATTCTGGAAGTATCCAACTTTGCGAGGCTGGATCCATCGCTTCCCCAACCACCTGCCAGTTTTATGTGCACATTGTGTATCGATGTCGCTGTATTAACACTATTAACAGCGAAATCCAGTTGCAAAGTTTCTATTTGAAGGTTCCCTATTCTTGCGTCCTTAGCATCGATGTTTTCAGTAATCGCATTGATCAAATCATGCGAGTAAAAATCAAAGGCTTTAGCAAATGACCCACTTTGCTCAAATGTCTTATTATCATCAAGGTCAACATTTATATGTCTGTGTATGGTGATATAATTGCAGCTAACTGCTAAAATTATAATGCAGATAAAATATATAGAAACAATTCTTTTTTCAATGGACAATCCCCTGCTCAGGTTATATTATAGTAAATTATGATTAATTGTCATTGAAGAATCATGCAGCGTTTATACTGCATCTTATTATTCGTTTTCAAACAAATCGTATGTACTCCGCTGACCATACTGGTGGAATGGTATTCAATTTTATATGTCCCCTTTTGCATGATTTGATCCACAATGTTATCTACTGTTCTCCCTTGCGAATCGATCATACTGAGCCTCACTTCGCTGGTTGCTTCCAGATCGAATTGAATAAAGGCCGTGCGAAAAAATGGGTTAGGGTAAATCGTCAGATCCGAGATGACACCGGGCTTATTTTGTTTGATCGGCTCAGGTGCGCTGTATTTTTCTATGGCTAAATTTTTATTGGATTTTTCTTCCATCCGATACCAAAAGCCGACACAAGTGATATTATTTAAGGTTACATATTTGGCAACGGCCGGTTGTCCAATCGTGAGGTTTAGGATGTAACTTCCATCTGTTGTCACCTGTCCTCCATTACTAATGACTGATTTACTTAGCATTGTCTGTGCATGCAGACACAGATATGCGCCATTCATCCAGACAAATAAAATACCAATTCGAAAGCATCTTTTCATTCAGTTGATTTTATTACTTCATTATTGTTGACGGGTAATTTTTTGCTGGATCACCTGGTCGGCCTGGAGGTTTGTGTTACTTCTTGGCTCCATCGTAGTCGGACCATCAGAATCAGGTATAAATGGTTTAGGTTCATCGGATTTATTTCTCACTACTTCAAATCCTTCATATCCTTTTCGTACACATTTGACTTCCCAATCAAATTCATAAGTTCCGGTCCCATCCAATAATTCCTCAACTTCAAATCCGGTATTGCTCTTTTTCACAACTGCAATACCTTTGGATTTACTGCTTAATGGGCTTACAATGACCGTCATAGTGCCGGCATTTGCCACCTGGATATAATGATCCGGAAAATCTATTCTGGCACTGCCATTAATCATTTTTCCCGTCCCTCGGATATATGCCGCCAATTCAGGCCCTTCGAGACTGCCATACCATATTTGTTTGTCCGGCTTACCGGGATAATCCATTTTAAAATTTTTGACATCGGCAAATAATATACCTTGATTATTGGCATTCGTATACATGCCCGCTTTGACTGGACTGCCTACGAGATTGGAATTGCAAACACCAATATATCCCAGGTTGGGTGCAGTAGCAGAAGACATAAAAGAATGCTCTACTCCATTGGGACCTTTGGCGAGGATAGTTCCACTTTTTACTTCAGCTCTGGCATGTTGCATTTTGTCCACCAGTATGAGGTTGACTCCACTTCCTGTACTGTAGACTGACAAATAAGACCCATCCGCATCCGTCACTTCCATGTTGCCTCCACCACTTAAGGTCACCCGTTGATTGCCACCATTATCCCTGACAGCAACTGTTCCTCCAAGGTCCCCACTATTCATATAAGCTCTTTCGCTACCTGATGCATTGCTGGCACGTATATAACCCTGGCCTGATGTGGATGCCAGCAAACCGGCTATGACAGATCCATTTGCATTATAAGTCGCTACAGTACCATGATTGCTAGTGGTCACCGATAGCTCAACTACTTCTTTGCCAGTAGCATTTCCAACGCTGATATATCCTGTGCCTCCGGCCGAAGTAGCCAATCGGGCGCGATCAGTGCCACCACTACTGTTGGCTACCCCGATATAACCGCCACTTGCATTATTGACAGATAAGAAGGATACTGAATTGCCTGCAGCATTGTCCACACTCACGTATCCATCACCTGTAGTGAGTGAACTCATGCGAGCGACCTCTTTACCTGTGCTGTGGTTAGCAAATAAGTAACCACCCCCGGAAGAATTATTCATATTTATGCCTCCCAAATTAGTTGAGGCACTATTATTAATCCCTATAAATCCGTTGCCGGCTGTAGTGCCAGTCATTCTGGCCACCTCTTTGCCTGTGGAGTTATTGGCAAATACATATCCTGCTCCTGATGATGAATTATTAGTGAGTCCCGCCAGATTAAATCCTGCCGAATTATCGATGTTTACAATACCGGTACCAGCGGCTGATGTCATTCTTGCTAATTCTTTACCGTTCGCATCTTTGGTATATAAATAGCCAACACCCGTATTGGCATTAGTAGTCATACCTGCCAGGTTGACACCACTGCCATTGTCAATGGTGACCAGTCCTTCTCCTTTGGTAGTAGATGTCATTCGAGCGATCTCATTGCCTGCCGTGCCATGGACCGCGACTTTGCCATGATTGGCTCCGTCCAACGATAGCGAAGTAGCCACTTTGCCCGACTCATTAAAAGTAGTCACATTGCCACCGCCATTAGTATTTGTGGTAATCCATACTGCATCTTTGCCATTTTGATCCTTATTACCCATAAATCCTCCGCCTAATGAATTATGTGTCATTGTGGATATCAATGACCCAACCGCATTGTTTATCAACAGGGCACCAAATGCATTGTCCTGGGTCAAATTGATGATATCATTGCCCAGATTATTTCTGATACCTATTCCACCGCCCTTACCATTATTGGCCGTTATGCGCACTACTTCTTTTTTGTCAACATTATCTACTCCTATAAAGCCTGAACCATCTGTATTGGCAGTCATGCGAACCACTTTAGTCCCATCAGCTGCACCTACCTCTATTTTGCCCCGGCCATCATCAAAATGGGCTATAGCACCTGTATTATTTCCACTTGCATTATTGACGAGTATACTTCCATGATTTAAATTCTGGGTAATGGTCACAATATCTTTGTTTAAGGCATTTTTTACGCCGATGCCACCGCCTTTGCCAGTATTAGCTGTAATGCGTACCACTTCATTTTTGTCGCTATTGTCTACGCCTAAATATCCAGAGCCGTCAGTATTGGCTGTCATACGAGCCACTTTGGTACCATTGGAAAAACCAACTTCTATTTTTCCGCGACCATCATCAAAGTGGCCTACTTGTGATGTAATGTTGCCCCCATTATTGTAGACATTTATCTCTCCGCCTGCGGAAGATGAGTTCATCTGGGTTTGATTTTTTTCATCTTTGTAAGTCGCTATCATACCGGATCCATCAGCATTTGATGTTAAGTCAGAAGCGCGTTGGTTTTTATTATTATACATGGTGATAAAACCATCCAAATTAGCAGAACCTCCTATTTCAACCCGGCTCTTAATGATATCTTTTGGATTGGCTATCCGGATGATTCCTTCGCCATTTTGCTGGACCTTCGATTCGTGAGTCATGAGATTATTTGCATTAAATATTGCTGTTCTCCCTCCGAATATCGTATTGCCCATCAAAGCCCTGTGATTTGTACCGGGTTTTCCATCCGTGACTGCTATACTTCCTCCATCCTGGAATGCAGTAAAATAACCTCCAGTATTACCTAAGTGGTTTTTTAACTCAATACTGCCATCACCAAACTCATTGTGGCCAAGGAAAGAAGTTTTAAGTCCTTTGGAGTTAAAAAGATTTAAATACCCATTGCCTAATACATCCCCGCCGAGGCGGGCTCTGTCAAGTGTATCGACGGCCTTTGAACTTATGCGAATGAGTCCTTCCTGAGTGATCGCGTCAGCTTGAAGGTTTAATATTCCTTTGGTGTCTTTATTAAAAATTGTTAGAAAACCTGATTCACTCGCAGCACTCCCGAGTTCTATTCTGCTTTTGGTCTTGTCAGATTTACTTCTGATTTGCAATAAACCTTCTGAATTAAAATTAGTCGTGAGAAAAAAAGTCTTGACGCCTTTGGCATTGTATAATTCGAGCTCCCCACCACCAACTCCTCCATTGAGTACAGCTCTAAGGTTTAGTCCATTGGTTTTAGTGCCATCAGTGACATACATAAAGCCGCCCAACGTTGACCCCTCTATCCCAGCCGATTCGAAACCTAATTTATTTTTAAGCAATAGGCTTCCATCGCCTAAAAATGATCTCAGATTGACAATATCAATATTTTGTGGATTAAATAATTTAAAATCTCCACTACCTTCCAATTCTGTTAACCGCGCAGACAATTTATTCTGTTGTGAGAATAAATTAAACAAACCACCGGCGTTGTCATTTGCAGTCAATTGAATGGTAGGGGTTTTTAATACAGAATTTAAGGTCAGTTCTCCATCGCTAAATGCATTGGATTTAATCAATGCCACTGAGTTACCCAATCGATTATTTAGATTGATTCTTCCACTTCCGTTCATGGTATTAATCCGAACTTTTTCTTCACCCAGCTCATTATTTATCCTCAAATCACCGTTTCCATCTAGTTCCGTCGCCTGGGCAGCGATCAAACCTTGCTGGTTAAATATGTTGATGAGTCCCCCAGCATTATTATTGGCAGTCAAGAGGACAGTTGGATTGGTCAGGACGGAGTGAAGTCTAAATTCTCCGTCACTAAATTGATTGCTGGTCAGCTCTGCAGTAAGATTTCCCAACCGATTGTTCATTCGCATAGATCCTTGCCGCTGAGCTGTAGTAGTAATCCTAAAAATTTCTACCGGGTCCTGATTGGAGATGCTAAAAAATCCACCCCCATTGGTATTTACTGACAAATCACCCACGGCAGTGTTAGCTCCGGATCTGACGAATAAACCACCATCACCTACATTATTGGTACTCAGATTTACAGCTGTATTGCCTGCTCTATTCCTTACACTGATAATCCCCCCGCGGTTTTCAGCTGTGGATAATCTCACCGCTTCTGTAGATTCATCATTGAAGAGGGATAAGAAACCACCTCCTCCGATATTGGTTTTCAGGTCAAGTACCAGTACATTATCCACTGAACTCAGCATTAACCTGCCGTTACCTGCTGAAGTCGTGGTGAGTGCACTTACGGCATTGCTTCTTTGATTAAATACATTGATAATTCCTCCAGCATTTTCATTAGTTCTTAATTGAACGGTTGGGCTTCCTGCTCCGGATTTAAGATTCAACTCTGCATCACTTGATTCATTTGCTTTTAAATCTACGATCTGTCTACCCAACCTGTTGTTCAAAAACAATAATGGCTGGCCATCGTTAAAATTAGTAACCCCAAACATTTGGGTACCCTGGGCATTGGAAGTGGTGATGCTCCCACCCTGGTTTGCACTATTGGTGGTTATACCTGTTACCACAGCTGAGTTTTGATTGAGGATGTGGAGAGACCCACCCGGCCCAAGCTGAATATTTGGCTTCAATCCAATGGCTGAAACCGGACCAGTCGGGTTCTGGATATTGATGCCATTGCCATCTGTGAGCTGAAGGATGCTCCCTGTCCCGCCACCACCTTCACCAGTGGAAGAAATGGTAATTGATTTGTTTACATTATCGGTCGTAATAGAAACATTGGCTCCGGCTACAAGATTTACATTGCCACCATCATTGGTAATTCCGTTAATACTTGAAATCAATGGAGTTACTATTTTATCCAGGGTCACTGCATTGTTTTGAAGCTTGCCAGTCGATATGGAGTTGTCTTCTATATTTTTAGCCATCAAGCTATAAGGCACAGCTGTGAGCTCGATCCTGGGAGACATTTCCGGATTCTGCCCCAGTTTAATGCCCAGAAAATAAGTCTGATCAAATGGCAGAGTAAGGGGACTTATTTTTCCTAACTGGGTGCTAAAGACACCTGCAGCTACATTGACATTGCTCTGGGTCTCCAACCACAGAATGACATCACTTTGGGCAGAATTATACAATCTGAAAGATATTGAATATACTCCATTAGTCACAGGCACTCCGGCCACATTGGTCAACACACCCTGAATATTGATGGTGGTCGGTACTTGCACCTGAGTCCTCGCCGACAAAATCACTGTTAACAACAAAATAAGACTCAAAACCGATCTTAATACAAAATTGGCAGATTTCATATAGTAGTAATTTTTTAGAATATTGCTGCACAAAGCAAATCAAGCCTTGGCTTTTCTACAATCCCCTCCTGAGGGTATTTTTAATAAAAACTACTGAAATAGTTTGAACACCGTCAGAAAATGTATTTAATTTGAATTTCAAATCGTACTTCATGATAAAGTCATCGACAGTTATAAAGCTGTTCATTTATTATCTTTTCTTTGTATGGCCTTTGTGCTCAGAAGCAAAAGACCAAACAGCCTGGGCTAATCAGCAGTTGGCCAATTCAATTCAGATCTACGAGGATAAATCAGGCCAGAAATCAATTGATGACATTCGTCTATTGCCTGAATTCGAATTTAAAAAAGGTAGTGTTTATCAGAATTTTGGATTTACAACATCAGCCTGGTGGGTAAAATTCCAACTTACCAATCCACTGGATACCTTACAAAAATTATTACTTAATCTTGCCAATGGACATATTCATGATATTCAATTTTATTCAATCAGCCCTGATGATTCTTCCCATTATAGTACAGGCAATCATTTTCCATTTTCTTCAAGGCCGATAAAATACACTGAATATTTATTCCCAATAGAATTAAAAGCTGGAGCAGGAGCACAATATTATTTAAGATTGGAAAAAAAAGGAGCTGAATTAAATGCACCATTAATAATATTGCCCGGAAATTATAATTACGGTGAAAACTTCAATCGGTGGAATTTACTTTTTGGCTCCACATTTTTATACATACTGATACTATTTATTACCTTTTGTGTCATACGCACTAGGGTCATCCTGTATTATTTCCTGTATGCCACTTGTTTATGTCTTTATATGGCTTCGGCTAAAGGGATTACCTTTTCAGCAATTTGGCCTGATCAAACCTGGATACAAACCAATATATTAGAACTGAGTAAACACCTCGCAAATATTTTTTACATTCTTTTTGTTTTAAAATTTATTGGCTCGAATAAAAAATACCCGGCCATCAATTATTTCCTTCAAGCCTGCATCATACTTTGCGGGCTAAATATAATTTGCAGGTTGACTTATGCTTCCTCAAATTGGATATCTGACATTTTGATGATGCGATTCGTGCAATTCACTGCATTGCTGCTTCCGGTAGCGGACGCAGCCCTCATATTTTTACTATTCGATGCATGGAAAACCAATAAAAAGGCTGAAGTGATGTGGTTATTGGTATTGACTACAGGATTGATCATACCTCTATTATTCCTCGTAAGTCTTCATTTTGGCTGGATACCAGCACAGCCCTTTTATCCCAATATGCTGGTTATTCTTTTTTTGCTTGAAATTGTATGTATTAGCATCATTATAATCTACCGGTATTACGAATTATACACCAAAGAAATATATCATCTAAGGGAAATCACCTTACTGAGAAGAAAAGCCGTAGAAAATATACTTCTTGGTCAGGAAGAGGAACGAATCAGGATAGCCAAAGATCTACACGATGGCATCAGTTTGTCGCTCGCAAGTGCGCGCATGAGATTATCATCACTTGAATACAAATTGGAAGAAGGGACTCAAAAAAAAGTCCTCGAAGATGTAGTCACCCAACTAGGCCAAACCTCCCAGGAAGTCAGAAATATATCTCATAATCTTGCACCCTTGTCACTACAGCACCAGGAGTTGACCAATGCCATACAAGAGCTAGTTTATCAAATCGAATTAAATGACTCGAATATGGATATAGAATTCAATTTTACACCTGAAATCAACAAATACCTGAGTTTAATTTTAAAACAAAACATATATCAGACTGTAAAGGAAATATTTAATAATATATTGAAGCATGCAAGTGCTTCGCAAATAATAGTCACATTAGACCAGCATCAAAATGAATTGAAACTAGAGGTCGCAGATAATGGAAATACTTATGATTATGCCAAGTCTATCCTGGATAGTAAAGGTGTTGGTTTGTCCAGCATTCAATCCAGAGCAACCTTGCTCCATGGGAATTTTGAAGCCAAACCAAGAGCGGGCGGTGGCATGCTGCACGTATTGTCAATACCCAATTCCGTGTAATGGATTTTCAATAAAATAACGAATAAGTTCAGAGTTGGAATGAATACCCAATTTTCTAAATATATTTTTGCGATGAGAGTGCACCGTATGCTTGCTGATAAATAAAGATTCAGCTATCAATTGCTCTGTCAGCCCTTTAATAATTAAGTTTATGATATCCATTTCTCTGGAAGACAGAGGTTCCCTGTCCGTGGTGATATGCGTGGAAGGCAGCAAGGTACTACCCAGGCAGGTAATGTTCTGTCTGCCTGACCATACCAATTTGAGTGCCTGACTCAACTCCAGCATAGTGATATCTTTTCTCAGGTAACCGGCCACGCCATATAAAAAAGCCTGCTGCACCAATGCCGGCGATTCATAGGCACTGAGAATGATCCATTTGACATGGTTAAATTTTTGAACCATACTACCGATCCGAACCAGTTTATTTTCTCTGTTGTAAAATACATCGACCAGCACAATATGAATATTTCTGTCGTTTGATAAAATCTGCTCCAGTTTATCCGGATGATTACATTCCCCTATCCAATTAAAATGCTCAACCTGCTCAAGCAAATTCTTTAATCCTTCCAAGATTAAAGCATGGTCATCTACGCAAAAGACATTTGGCACAGTTCTAATATAGGGAAAGTTTATGAAGCATAAAAAATTCAGATTATTTCTTATTCCTCATATGTTTATATCTTCATATATATATCTGGGCTAAACATTTAATGAAGCGAGTTGAGATAATTGAAGGTTGTAAGGTACAACTGATATAATTGCAAAAAAACCAGAAAGTATCGTACCAGGCTTGACTAGACTTAAACTGATGTATTCTTATCTGGTTTAAATTGCTTAAAGTTTTACACCTCCTTCAACAAAGCATATGTTGTAAAGCATATTTTCTAGAATACATAGATCATAGGTTTGCCTCTGTTATCGAACACAGATTTGATACCATCTATCTAAACCGATATAAACAAGACAATCTATGAAAAAAGCAATTTTGATTTCCGAAATCACAAAGGGGTGGCCCAGGCTATTATTGAAAGCAATGCCCCTACTTATTCTATTTGGTCTCTTATCAAGTTGTTCGCATGAACCACTGACAGAAGAGGCTCTGGACCTTCAATTAAAAGAACTCCTGGCACAGAATGCACCTACAGGGTCTTTTGAATATTATATACTACCTGAGAGCTTTGAGCTGCATCGTCTGCCCAATCAAGACCCAAAAAATCCCATCAACGAAGCCAAAGTTGAGCTTGGCCGTATGTTATTTTTTGAAACAGGGATAGGGATGGATGCGGTAAAAACCGAATCCATGGGCACCTATTCTTGTGGTTCATGCCATATAGCTTCCAAAGGATTTACTGCAGGCAGGTACCAGGGCATAGGTGATGGCGCTATCGGATTTGGAAATCATGGAGAAGGAAGAATTAAAAATCCATCTTATACAGACGAACAGGTAGATGCTCAAGGCGCAAGACCCTTACCAATGCTAAATTTGACTTATGTGACGAATGCACTCTGGGCCGGCTCATTTGGGTCCAGAGGCGTCAATATTGGAACAGAATCTGTATGGAAGCAAGATAGTTTGATAGCGATCAATGCTAATAATTTGGAAGGGTTGGAGGCCAATAATCACAGAGCGCTCATAGTCCACAGGCAAAACGTAACCAAAGAGATCTGCGATAGGTTGGGTTACACACCGATGTTCGATGCAGCTTTCCCTGAGGTAGCTGTCAAAGATCGATACAGCAGGCAGACAGCTGGCAATGCCATCGCAGCATATCAGCGCACCATCATCACCAACAAAGCACCTTTTCAAGACTGGCTTAAAGGTGAGAGCACTGCGCTGACCACTACACAACGAAATGGGGCCATCCTGTTTTTTGGCAAAGCCGGGTGTGTCAATTGTCATCGAAGTCCTTCGCTCAACAATATGGTTTTCCAAGCTGTAGGAGTGAAAGACATGTATCAAAACAGATCGACAACTTTTGGCACCAGTGTTGATGATAAAAGAAATCTGGGTAGAGGTGGTTTTACAAAATCAACAGAAGACAACTACAAATTTAAAGTGCCTCAGCTCTACAATGTAAAAGATTTTGGATTTTACTTCCATGGTGCAAGTAAAACCTCAGTTCACGATGTGGTGGAATATTTTAACAATGGCCAGGGAGAAAATCCAAATGTGCCAAATAGTAAATTATCCTCCTTTTTTCATCCACTCAGATTGAATGCCACAGAAGTAAATGAGCTTACTGATTTCTTAGAAAATGCACTTAGGGACCCCGACCTCGAAAGATATTTGCCTACCAATGTGATGTCTGGCAATTGCTTTCCTAACAATGATCCACTGTCCAAGGACGATATGGGATGCAGATGATCTATAATCTAAATAAAAAAATATTTCTGTAAGGTTATTAAGGGGTTTAGTGTATGGTCGGTCTAATACTCTGCAAAGAGATTAACCGACCATTTTTTTATATTTTGATGATGATGGTTATCATTTTACCTGATATAAATCAGTCTCCCCAACTCCTGAGCAGCATATTTTTGGGCGCTCCGGACCTTACAGAATATGTGTACATCGACAATGAATACGAGGGATCTTGCTGAAGGATCTTGCTCTTCAGCTTGCATAAACTGCACCTTTAGACACTTATCCTTATTCTCCAAACTTCAACCTGAGGAATTACAATTATTAAATTCCAATAAATCCTTTGCTCGCTTCCAGGCTGGAGAGTACATTTTCAAAGAAGGCAGTAAATTAAAGGGACTCCTTTGCTTGCAGCAAGGAAAAGTTAAACTTACCCGAAGAGCCGACTCTGGAAATAATGTGATTATCGCCTTAAATAAACCCGTAGAATTCATAGCCCTTCCCGAGTTATTAATTCATCAACATCATCATTCGTCAGCGATGGCCTTGGAAGATACTTTCATTTGCACTATTGATTCCAATCACTTTATGGAGATCATGCAAAATAATGCTGCTTTTAGTTTGCAAGTCAGCACCTATCTATCCGGCAAATTAGAATCAGCCCAAAACCATTTAATGCATTTGACTCAAAAGCATATGAGAGGCAGACTGGCCTATGCAATATTATATTTTAAAGATTTTTTTGGTATTGACCCTACAAATTCCTTCCTGAATATGGGATTAAAAAGGTCAGATCTGGCAGAATGGACCAATATGACTACCGCCAACGTGATCAGGACTTTATCTTCCTTTTCAGTAGAGCGATTAATCGAAGTCAGGGGCAGAAATATCAAGATACTTGACGAGGCTTCGCTGAAGCAAATATATCAGTTAAATTAAATATAGTTAATAAGTAGTAAGTGCCTTGCTAAAACAATAAATTAGAAGGTTATTTTTTGCTGGCTACTTGTTTTTTCCCAGGCACTGGAAAAGCTACACTGCCATAATTATAAAAAGCAATTGTAGAAGCAATAGGCAATCTGTAATAAGACATCATGGTCTCCACTACCTGACCAAACACTACTTTGTCTACGGCCTTAGATCCAGGCTTGGGGTAGTAGGCAAAATGTCCGATAGATCCGTCTGCATTCCAATTGATGGAACACCAAAGTTGTACCCCCTTGAGACTAAAACCCAACTGATCACTCACGTTCTCCAACTCAGTCATGGTATGTAGCCATTTGTCATAAGCCAGGTAAACATCATTGTTGCATACCTCTAATAATGAAGTGGTGGAGCTGTTTAGCTTCTCATATTGTTCACTGAACTGGCCTATCAGAAATACTTTTGGCAAACTGTCCAGAACCTCCAGGGGTATAATACCTTTAGAGGAAAAGGTAGCAGCTGCACTATTCGCAAAAGTGCATACTACAATAAATAATGCCAAAATAGGTTTCACAACAGATAAACCTACAAGTAATATGCCATAAATCAAAGAAAATAATGAGTGATTTATGATTTTTATATTTTGAGGTCATGTAGGCCAAGCTGTCTACCGCCTTGAAAAGTGGATTCAGAGCCCTTTGACAAATTCTGAATAGCTATATTTAGGTCTTATTTTGGCTCATTTGTCGAAAACTTTATCAATTTCACAAATCCGATGTTAATATTGACTTTTTAAATTCATCCATCCATGGCAATAGACATCATTGCAGCCCTCATAGCAGTTTATGGTTTTTACCTCGGGTATACCAAAGGCATAGTCAAGACCATCTTTGGCATCGTATCCATCTTCATAGGCCTCCTGGCAGCACTCAAACTTTCTCCATATATCGTGCAAATGTTAGAAAAAGTATCGGGGAGCAATAGTCCAATGGTATTCCTGGTCGGATTTGCACTGACTTTTGTGTTGACCTTGTTTTTGGTGCGGTTTTTAGGCAACCGATTTGAAGACCTGCTAAAGATGATTAAGATCAATATATTCAATCAAGTGATTGGCGGAGCAGCTTTGAGTGTTTTGTTTTTATTATTGTTTAGCTATGGCATATGGTTTGCTGACCAGGTGAAAGTAATTTCAGAACCGGTTAAAAAAGCAAGCTACACCTACTCCTATTTGCAGACCTTGCCGGAAAAGTCTAAATCCGCCATCGCTATGGTCAAGCCGCTTTTTAGAGAATTTGCCGACAAAGCCAGTGCAACGATAGACAGTGTAAAAAACAATTAATTCTATCTTATATTGATGCTACGAAGATCCTATCTACCTTATTTCTTTGTGGCCCTGCTTCATTTGATTGCGGAGTTTTTTAGCTGGTCTGATATCACCATTTATACCAAGCCTTTATTGATGCCGGTGCTGGCCGTCGGTTTTTATTTTTCGCTGACATCTGTTTCAAAAAATCTTCCCTATATCAAATCCCTGCTTGCCGCTTTGGCCTTTAGCACAGCTGGAGATGTGCTGTTGCAGTTTGAAAAAACATTATATCAACCACTCTATTTTTACTTTGGACTAGGTGCTTTTCTCTGTGCTCAATGCATGTATATTCTGAGCTTCTTCCGACTGGGACCAAGGAGTATTTCAAAGTACTGGTTCGTGGCTTATTTGCTTTATTTTATCACCTTTTTAGCAGTTTTGTATCCTGGCATGCCGCTGGCCCTACAGGTTCCGGTGACGATCTATGGACTAGTCCTCACTTTGATGGCTTGGCAGAGTTGGAGGTCATTCAAAATAGGTGGATATATCTCTGTGGTCGGGGCTTTGTTTTTTGTACTTTCTGACAGCTTACTAGCCATCAACCGATTTAAGATGGCCATACCACAAGCAGGGACCTGGATCATGCTCACCTATTTGATAGCGCAATTTTTAATCGTAAGGGGTGCAACTTATAAACAGCATTAAGCGCCTTCTGTACCTTCCTGACCTTGATGGATCAGTGCCCAAATCTTGTCTTTTAATTCTCCCAAGCCATATTGATTGACAGCAGAAATCAAACAGTAAGGCACTCCCTTGGGCAGTTTTCTTTTGACCGCACTATATTGATCAGGCTCGATGAGATCCATCTTGGTCACAGCCAGTAGCCTGGGTTTGTCCATCAACTCCGGATTATACAGTTCCAGCTCTTTGAGCAAAATCTTATACTCTTTACTGATACTCTCACTATTGACAGGCACCATAAATAATAAGACGGCATTGCGTTCGATATGCCTCAAAAATCTTACTCCCAATCCTTTGCCGGCATGGGCATCTTTTATAATACCCGGGATATCGGCCATCACAAAAGATTTTCCCCCATGATAATCGACGATACCAAGATTGGGTACCAGCGTCGTAAATGCATAGCTGGCTATTTTGGGTTTGGCGGCTGTGACCGCAGCCAGCAAAGTTGATTTGCCTGCATTGGGAAAGCCAACCAAGCCTACATCTGCCAGTATCTTTAATTCGAAAGACAGCCATGCTTCTTTGCCGGGCTCGCCTTCCTGAGCAAACCTGGGCGTTTGATGGGTAGATGATTTAAAAAATGCATTCCCTTTACCACCCCTGCCTCCATCCATGAGCACTTTCACCTCGTCCTGAGAAGTGACTTCTGCCAGAACCTTCTCAGTTTCTACATCCCTGATCATCGTGCCCAAAGGGACTTCTATAAAAATATCTTCACCTGCCTGACCAGTCCTATTGGCCTTAGCACCACCTCCCCCATCGTCAGCATAGATATGTTTTCTATATCGTAGGTGCAGTAAGGTCCAGAGCTGACTATTGCCTCTGACCATGATTCGGCCGCCTCTACCTCCATCACCGCCATCAGGGCCTCCCATGGCTTTAAATTTTGCCCGATGCAGATGGACAGCTCCTGCCCCGCCCTTACCAGAACGACACAAGATTTTGACAAAGTCAATAAAATTTTCTTCAGCCATGTAAGGGAGTAACTCTATTTTTTTTTAATAAACAAACTTGGTGGTGAACCGATCGTCGATCACCAGGCACAATTCTTCAAAAATTTCATCGACGGTACCCATACCATTTACCTGAATGGACAATCCTTTTGCGTCATAATAATCATACACCGGGGTCGTCTCATCACGATATACTTTCATTCTATTCCTGATGATACTTTCATTGAGGTCATCTGTACGGCCAGAGGTCTTTCCTCTTTCGAGCAGACGATGCACCAATTCATCATCGTCTACCACTAAAGAAAGCAATGAAGTTAATTTTATATTTTTTTCATTTAAAAGTTCGTCCAATGCTTCTGCTTGTGCTATAGTCCGGGGAAATCCGTCGAGGATGAACCCATTTTTTACAATACCGCTATCCATTCGCTGCTTGAGCATCGCAATGGTCACTGAGTCAGGCACTAACTGGCCCTTGTCCATATATGATTTGGCCAGTTGGCCAAGTTCAGTCTTATTGCCCAGCTCATATCTAAACATATCGCCGGTAGATAGATGCGTGATATCATATTGATCAACCAGTTTCATGGCTTGCGTACCCTTGCCTGAGCCCGGAGGTCCAAAAAGTATTAAATTAATCATGGTCAGTATACTAGCTTTTCTATAAGGCGAAAGATACGAATAAGTGACTAGAACTCTAAGATTTATCTAACCGTCAATCACAAAATAAGGAGCTCAGTATTCTGGGTAGTTATATTGACAAAAACTAAAACTGGTATTTAAAAGGCAGAAGCTTAAATTTGAACACTTGAAAATTTTACTCGACTATTATTCTAAAATCAGATTTGACCTGCCTGAAAATGAAAGGAGTGACATATTCCTTCCAACCTATATGCTATCCTTGAGGTTGCAGATTAAAAAATTAGTCGCTCTCCATTTTATGATTGGTCAATGCGACAAAAATTTTGATCGCAAAAAATCTCTTCAACCATTTCGGGATATTTACAAATCTGCAGGTGTTCTCAGAGAGATTCATCTGGAACAGACCATGCTGGAAAAATATGCAACAGGTATCGGGTTGCCGGCATTAGAGTTTTCTATGCTCGAGCGCCAGGCAGTCGCTCATGCCCAATACGATACTTTCATGACTAAAAAAAACATGAAGGCACTCAACCGACATTTGAAAGGCCTTGTGCCCCGTCTTCGGTCCATCCGTCGTAAGGAAGTTCATAACTACCTTATTAATGAGGCAAAGGAAATCCATCATCTTCTTAGTCAAGGACCCTTGAATGAAGATCAAATCCACCTGGTCAGAAAAAAAATGAAACGATTTATGTTCAATCGTAAAAGCATAAAATGGGAAAACCCTGCACCTTGTTTTTCCAATGATGCCATCTTACCTAAGTGGATGGGCATATGGCACGACCACTATACTTTTATGATGCGTTTGAATGAGGGTCTGGGAGCTTCTGAAATATATGACATAGAGCGAAAAGAACTTACACGCATTCATGCGAAAATAGAAGTCATCACCAAAGCAATTTTGAGTCAGATCCAGGCCATTTTAATCGAAAACCTGGGTCAGGACTCTCTAAATAATGACCCTCCTGGCCAGCTTAAGTCTTTTCATCCAATAGTCTGAATCCTCTAAAACCTGTTCAACCACACCTTTGCTCGAAGTAGAATGTATGAAATATGTTTTGCCTGATTTGACTTTGCTGATCATCGCTACATGATCGATCTTTTTATTGCCAAAAAACAGAAGATCTCCGGGCTTGATCAAAGGCAACTTTATGGTGTGACCTACCTGTGCCTGGTCAAATGCCATACGGGGGAGCGAAAGATGAATCGACTGAAAGACTGCAGCCGTAAAACCAGAACAATCATAAGATTTGGGCCCGGAACTGCCTAGCCGGTAAGGTTTACCAACTAATTTTTTTGCTGAAGTACAAAGGGTTTCGATTTCTTCAATATGGGCTTTTAGGTAGGCCTGATCTGCCGCTTTGGCCTTATCGGACACTATATGTCTGCTCTGATTACAGGCGACAAACAGGAATAAGCTCAGCACAATGCAGGTCAGTTGGCGCAATACGTTCATGGAGAGACAAAGGTAACCAGGTCACATCACCCGTTTTTTTAATATGATGTTAATAGTTGTGAAAGGTGGTTAATAGTTTGTTATGTATTCCTCAGAATATCAGACGCTAGTGAGCCAGCGTATCGACTCCAAAAAAATCACTTCAACTCATAACATCCAATATCTGGATTGGTAGCATGCCTTCTGACACCCAGGATATCTCCCAACACTCTGTCGATAGGCTTTGCTTTACCGTTGACCACTGAATTGGTATCTAATCTAAAATCCAGCTTAGGAATACTTAGAAATACGGTGTCTTTCGACTGTGCACGTATACACCCAGGGCAATTATCAAAAAAACCCGGATAGTTTTTAGGATCCAACAGATCTTCTGCCTTGATATAACAATTGGTAAAGTTGGTTTGAAAAAATGATGGATTCTTTGGTTCTGTCAGATCCACCATGTCTACTTCATCCTTGCCGGAACCATAGAATATACTATTGGTGATATTCGCTAGCAGGGGATACAATTCTATCCGATTGGTCTCAGGATCACGCAGAATAGCATTGTTCATAGAGAGTGCTTCTGCTTCGTTGTCAAAATTGACCGCAGTACAATAGTCTATACGATAGTTGCCCCCATATGCAAGCTGTATACCATGTGACCCGTTAGAATGAAAAAGACTGTTTTCAGCTGTGATACGAGCATGGATGCCGACCAGCCCTGAACTGGCGGTATTAAAGATCCTGGTATTGCGTACAGTCAGATCACTGGCGCTGTCAGCATATATACCGACAAAGGCTGATCTGATCTCAGCGTAGCTGATCCGGTTATTGATACTACCCTGCCCTATCCTGATCCCGGACCATGCGCCCCATTCATCTTTGAGTTCTTGTTCTAATCGATCTGTCGTAAATATCACAGGACGATCAGCCGTGCCCTCCACACTGAGTCTGCCGTGATCCAATACATAGATGATCCCATCATTGTATATTGAATTGGCAGTCCTGACCAAACCCCCATGCACGTACACGCGCGCGCCTGCAGGGATGCGGAGCGTGCAACTATCTATCAGCAATACTCCATAGATCACATAAGGTTTGGGATCCGACCAGGTCTCTTCCTGGAGGTTACAGCTCAATAAGGCGAGTGAGCCTTTGGAATAGCGGTCAGGGATATAATTGGCATTTTGACCCCAGGCTTCCAGATATACCGTCTGGATATTGCTATTGGTCTCAAATTCAATAGCATCGCTAATGACAAAAGGGCTTATAGAGAGTGGCTGGTCGGGTTGGATAGTCACCTCTAAAAAAACATAGATGCTGTCATGGGCACCAATTTCAACACCTTTAAGTATTTTCGATGGAGCCGAAAATCCATCTACATTGAGTCTGAATACCGAGGAGGCTCCGGATCGGATAGAGATCTTTTCAATTTTCAGGGGCAGGCTGGCATCATTATATACTTTAAAAGACCTCGTGGCGGAGCCTACGGTCACAAATACAGTATCAAATCGAAGGGTATCCAAAGAAAACCGAAGGCGATCAGTCGTATCTGTGGTGAATTGTTCTGTATAACAACCCACATTCCAGAGCTCTAAAGCACCAAGAAAGAAACATAATAAAATGAAAGGGCGACCTTTCAAGGCGAATTGCATGTGGCAAAAATAGGGGTTTATAATTGAAGTAAGTGCGTAGCAAGGTAAGGCAATAAAAGCATCCCAAGCGACATCCATCCTATATTAGGCTGCAAACGAAAGTATTACGATCAAGTGTGTATATTTGTGATAAGCATGCTCACCAAACAAGGACATATCGATTATTGGTTAAAAGCCGGCCACGAATCCTGGGATTCTGCTGAGTTTTGCTATAAAGGAGGTCGGAATGTTGATGCCTTGTTTTTTTACTGTTTAGCTGTAGAAAAATATCTAAAAGCCAATTTTGTGCTGGACAATATTCAAAACCTGGCTCCCAGAATACATGAGCTACAGGCGATCTACTCACAGACCGAAATCCAACTAGAACCTGAATTAATTGATTACCTGGACAATGTAAACAGATGGAATCTTGAGGGCAGGTATCCTGATTTTAAATTTAGCCTTCACAAGCTTGCCACAGCAGATTATATGAAAAATCACCTCGTCAAATTAAACAAACTTCGAATATGCTTACTCGAAAGGCTTTGACCAATTTATTAACTGGTGTTTTCAATGAATTAGTTGACATGGGGCTCCGGCCGGATCGAATGATATTATTTGGGTCCTATGCCAAAGGAAATATTCATGCCTATAGTGATGTCGATCTCGCTATCTGGAATAAAAAATTTATTGGCGAAGGTTTGATTGACTTTGAATTGGTTCAACCTGTATTGAGAAAATTTCGAGCTGTCAATAGCATTGACTTTAAAATGTATCCTACAGGTGCTACTGCGGAAAATTTTGACCCTTTTATTGAAGAAATTGAGAGAGATGGTATGCTTTGGGTACCCGAGGTGAACGCTTTGCAAAAAGTACACTCTGTGAACAAATCTCACTTCTCCACTTGACCACTTCCCTATAATCTGTAAAAGAAAAAAACTTTAGATTCGATACCCTGTCATACATTAGTAGTGCTAATGCCCGTCATCGATGTCATCATCCCTGCTTACAATGAAGAGAAAGCCATAGGCCTGGTCATTGATGAAATTCCTAAAAACCTGGTGAGGAATATCCTCGTAGGGAATAATAACAGCAAGGATGGCACCAGGCAGGTGGCGGCAGCCCATGGAGCAATCGTCCTGGATGAGCCCAGGCCTGGTTATGGATATGCCTGTCTCAAATGCATGGACTATATCAGCCAGCTAAGTCAAAAACCTGATATCGTCGTATTTATTGATGGTGATCACAGTGATTACCCTGACCAAATGACTTTGATCTTAGGCCCAATCCTGGACGGTCGGGCCAACCTGGTCATAGGTTCTCGCGCGTTAGGAAATAAGGAAAAAGGGTCTATGACTATCCCACAAAGATTTGGCAATTGGCTGGCGACCCGTATGATTCGATGGATCTATGGCTACGTATTTTCGGACCTGGGGCCTTTCAGAGCCATCGACTACCCTAGTTTGCTAAAAATCGATATGCAGGATAAAACTTTTGGCTGGACGGTGGAAATGCAAGTCAAAGCCGCCAAACTCAAACTCCTCACTGCGGAAGTACCCGTAAATTATAGGCGGAGAATCGGCACTTCAAAAGTAAGCGGCACCATAAAAGGAACTATCTTAGCCGGCTATAAGATCATCTGGACGATATTAAAACTGATCTGAGTGGAATATCTCGCTTATTTTTTTGCACTGATTTATTTCCTGGCCCTGAGCTTCATCACCATTTATGCTTTCCTGGAATTTCACCTTTTATATTATTACCTAAAAAAGTATAAGTCCATCAGGCAATATCAACCACCCGCCTTGAAGGTATGGCCCAAAGTCACCATCCAATTACCTGTATTCAATGAGCTGTATGTGGTCGAAAGACTGATCGATGTAATCTGCAAGATTGATTACCCGCCTGCACTATTGGAGATCCAGGTACTGGATGACAGTACGGATGAAACCGTGGAGATCATCACCCGCAAATGCCGGGAGTATGCCGCCAAAGGTATCGATATCAAACATTTACATCGTACTAACCGATCCGGTTACAAAGCCGGGGCGCTCAAAGAGGGACTCAAAGTAGCTTCTGGTGAATTCATCACAATTTTTGATGCTGATTTTTTGCCGCAGCCGGATTTTTTAAAAAAATGCATCCCATATTTTCAAAATCAAAAAATAGGCGTGGTCCAGACCCGGTGGGATCATATCAATGAAAACTATTCTTTGCTCACCATGTTACAGGCCTTTCAGCTGAATGTGCACTTTTCTATAGAGCAGTCCGGCAGGCAGTCCGGCGACCTTTTGTTACAGTTTAATGGCACTGCAGGTACCTGGAGAAAAACAGCTATCGAAGAAGCCGGTGGTTGGCACTCCGATACCTTGACTGAAGATCTGGATCTTTCGTTCAGAGCACAGCTCAAGGGTTGGGAGATTTATTATATACAGGAGATAGGATCACCGGCAGAATTGCCAGCAGAAATGAATGGTCTTAAGTCTCAGCAGGCGAGATGGATGAAAGGCGGAGCTGAAGTAGCCAGAAAATTGATCCCGGTTATCTGGCAATCAAACCTGGCCTTTGTTCAAAAACTACATGCGATCACGCTTTTGTTGGGCAGCTCGATTTTCGTGTTGGTACTGGCCTTGGCGGTATCGAGTGTGCCTATTTCATTTCTAGTCTCTCATTACGGTATATCCCCAAAATATTTTGCATTTGGATTGATTGGTACCTTATCCATCATCCTCATTCATTTTATGGCCAACGTGCGCATTGCGTGGAATAAAATCCCTTTGTGGAAATCCGTACTTCGATTTATCGTGTTATTTCCACTGTTTCTTGTTTTTTCTATGGGGCTTTCCCTGCACAACAGTGTAGCTGTCATCCAAGGCTGGCGTGGCAAAAAAAGTGCTTTTGTCAGGACTCCAAAATTCAACATTAAATCTATCACTGATCGCGTCGCCAAGCACAAATACCTCTCTCACCATTTATCCTGGATCACTGTGTTCGAAGGATTGCTGGCCGGGTATTTTATCTATTCTGTCTACTGGGGTATTACGACTCAACAAACCAATTTTTTAATTTTTCACGTGGCTTTGGCACTCGGATTTGCCTCTATATTTCTATACACGATTGTACATATCAGCCTTAAAGACTGATCTTTCTACTATGGCTGTCCACCTCCATCGATCGCTACTCCTTATAATAGTATTAGCCTTGACGATATTGGCATATACTGTTCCACAGGCAGCCTTCGGCAAACTGGTCTTATATTATGGTATTGCGTTTGGGGCCTATGCCTGGGCAGGTCTCCACAAACCTGCTTCTTTTGAAGCTCACTCCTGGCTCAATTGGATGGTAAAACTGGTCCTGGTATTTTCGTTCCCCCTGGCCTCAGATGATTTTTATAGATTTTATTGGGATGGAATGTGCGTATTGGAAAAAATAAATCCCTATCAATTTACTCCTCACGAGCTTCAGACATTATACCCCCAGGATTGGATGGTTGTATTTACTAAGCTCAATTCACCAAATTATTTCAGTGTTTATCCACCCATATTACAAGCACTCTTTGCTATGTGTGCCATCGTGGGCTTCAAATCTATTTATTTATTCTCAGTGAGTTGGAAGATGCTTTTATTCTTATCAGATGTAGGCACGATTTATTTCCTGAAAAAATTAATTCCAAAAGATAAAATTCAGATGGTTTGGTGGTATGCATGGAATCCACTTATTTTATTTGAAATCATAGCCAATGGGCACCCTGAAGGATTCATTATGTTTTTTATTGTAACGGCTTTGTATTACCTATTTCGTACCAGGTATGATTTATCCTCTGTCATGTTGTCGCTTGCTGCTGCGATCAAAATATTTCCCATCATTTTATTGCCTTTCCTATGGAAATACCTGGGATTCAAAAAAGGACTTAGATACAGCCTGTTATCCGTCTTGATATTTATACTCTGCCTTTGCTGTATATACCTTTATCAGGATCATTTTATGCAATCGATCAGGCTATATATTTCCAGTTTCGAGTTCAACGGCAGTTTGTTTGAAATCTGGAAAGCTATAGATTACCAAAGATTTGGATTTGACAATGTCCGACATATAGGACAGTATCTTTCGGTCTTATTCATCCTATGGACCACCTATCTATTTATAAGACAAAAGTCCAAGCAGTGGAGCTCTCTGCTACCTTCGATCTTACTGATGTGGATGGGTTATTTGCTATTGAGCACGACGGTTCATCCCTGGTATATCCTTCCGCTGCTTTTATTGGGTACCCTGTCCGGCTGGTTAGTACCTTTTATTTGGTCGGGGCTGATCGTTTTGTCTTACAGTTGGTATGATCCGACGATGAGCACTACGTGGAAGTATGCATTGATTGGGATAGAATATATGGTGCTGCTGATTTTCTTTCTAGTGGATCGAAATGGACTGATTCGATTTAATTTAAAGGATACCGGAGCTCATGCATCTTGACATGATTTCAAACCGGGTCACCGATGTCAGCTGTGACCTACTTTTTTCCTTCGGAAAGGTGGTCCTGCTCTAAGTAGTCCTGAACTATTCTACCATTCATTCCTACTTTGATTAGAGCTTAGTTGTATAATAATTGCTTTATATAAAAGCAATTTATTCATTTTTATGCTTTTTATAAAAGCAATTTACTTATTTTTGTGCTTATTTATTAAGCAATATGGAGCATTTATATAAGATTCATCAAAATCTAATAACCAATTTAAAAACTTCATTCAGAAGGAGTTATATAGATATTATTGATTGGAATGAAAGACTTATTGGTATTAAAGGATCAAGGGGTGTAGGCAAAACCACCATGATCTTACAACATATCAAAGAGCATTTTGGCGTCTCCAGTAAGGCACTATATATAAGTTTGGACCATTTGACGCTGAGAGGGGTCACGATCACGGAGGTCGCGACTTATCACCAAAAGCAGGGAGGAACCCATCTATTTATTGATGAAATCCATAAGGAAGATGACTGGAGCCTTCACCTCAAAACCATTTATGATAACTTTCAGGATTTTCACATGGTATTTTCTGGTTCCTCCCTTTTGAAAATATACAGCGCCCAGTCTGACTTGAGCAGAAGAGCAATGTCATATGAACTTCCTGGCCTATCACTTAGAGAATATATCAATATTGAATCCAAGACCAGTTTCGAGCCTTCGACTTTAAATGACCTATTAAATGATCATATTCCGATTGCATCCAACATATTGCAACAGCTCAAAATCATCCCCTTGTTTAAATCGTATTTGGAGCATGGGCATTACCCTTTTTATCTTCAAAGCGTAAAGAATTATTCTATTAAACTAGATCAAATCCTAAATACAATTATTGAAGTCGATCTACCTACCGTATTGAGCATAGATATCCACCATATCAACAAAATAAAAAAACTGATCTACTATCTAGCCACTGAAGTACCTTTTCAACCCAATATATCTAAACTCGCTACCAGCATTGAAGTCCCTAGAAATACGCTTTATGAATACATCCATTATCTCGACCAGGCTAAAATATTCCACTTACTTCAGGAATCAGGAAAAAGCTACAGTGTGCTGAGTAAACCGGAGAAAATATATCTGCACAATACCAATATCCACATGGGATTAGCTCCACATCAGACCAATATTGGCACTTTAAGAGAGGTATTTTTTTTTAACCAGGTATCTACCAAATACAAAGTACATTCCTCCAAATCCGGTGATTTTTTAGTCGCTGAGAAATATACATTTGAAATAGGGGGCCCAGTCAAAACATTCAAACAGATAGCAAATAAGCCTAATAGTTATCTCGCCATCGACGACGATCTAAGTGGAATAAAAAACAAAATACCCTTATGGATGTTTGGTTTCCTATATTAATGAGGCAAATGATTTTGATCGAAGACTAAAGTCGTCAAACCGACTTAGGTCTGTACGGAGCGAGAGTAAGCCGCCGGTGGCCAGTACTTGCTGGCTCAGAGAAAAACCGATATTGGAAAAATTTTGTTTGCGAGGTAGAAACTTTATTGTACCATCCGGTTGTCTGACATCGAAAAAGTCTTTGCTATAAGCCGGTACATTGCCATAAAATGTAATTTGAGGGCGAAAATCACTTTCGAAACTCTGATATCGATACAGACTGATCTCTTTTTGAGTGTGGGCCAGTTTACTTTGCGGTGAGTTTTCCTTGGCCAGTGCGATGTAGCCTGGCAAAGTGATTGCTGATTGGCTAAAGGCAAAAGCATACACCTTAGATAATACAAGGAGCGTAATAAGGTATTTCATGTACCGAAAGGTAATAATATTTTAATTTTTGCTTTGATAGAAAGCAGGGCCGAAAGCTTAAAGCTATGGTGGGGCAGGTCTCCTTCTCTATTCAGGCAGGTTATCTATCCTAAAGCATAGCTTGCTCCTGAACAGGTCGGAGTATAACTCCTCTAAAACAATGTCACAAAATTTATACTACCATTCTTTTTAATCCAACTCCAAATAATCCAGATCCTTGTTATGCGTCTCGGAGATAGTGGTAATCGAATAGATGGCTATGATATATACCAACAATCCTCCTAATCCTGCTGCCAGTGTAGCTGATCCCAGCAGACCCTTAAATGCCTGGTACAATACTGTATCTATGACCGTCGTGCCTCTCACCATATTGGGGATAGTAGTAGCAGCAGTAGCCCTCAGGTTAGTGCCAAACTGCTCGGCTCCAATGGTCACGAACATGGCCCAATAACCACCCCCTAGCCCCATCAGCCCATTGAGCAAATACATGCCTGTGGCTGAGCGAAACGTACCTGACAAATAAAACAAAACAATCACTATCTGAAATAATAAAAAATACAAAACGGCCTTTTTGCGCGATTGAAGATAATGACTGATGATCCCATTGGCAAGGTCACCAATGGACAAACCAATATAACACCACATGATAGAAAGTCCCGGTTTGATCGGCTCGGTGATACCAAGTGCCTTACCGATTTCATTGCTAAATGAGCAGAGCACCCCGATCACAAACCAACTGGGGATACCCATACCGATACATTTGAGATATCGGATGAATCGATCCTTTTTGGCGAATAAAGCAAAAAAATTGCCTTTTGATATTTTATGATCTGCTTTGATACTTTTGAAAAAAGGCGTTTCGAAGACCCCCATTCTTAAAAACAATAAAGCAAATCCCATCCCACCCCCAACAAAATAAGCAGTGCGCCAATCAAACATCTCAACTGTTAGATACCCGACTACTGCTCCTAACAGGCCTACGAAAGCCACAATACTGGTACCCAGAGCCCTTAGATGTTTAGGAATGGATTCAGACACCAGGGTGATGCCTGCACCTAACTCACCTGCCAGACCTACCCCTGCTATAAAACGGATGATTTTATACGTAGTAGGATCCTGCACAAAACCGCAGGCTATATTGGCCAAAGAATAGGTGATGATAGACCCGAACAATACCGAAAGCCTGCCTTTTTTATCACCAAATACACCCCACAATATTCCTCCAAGCAACATCCCTGTCATCTGCCAGTTGAGTATGGAAGCGCCTATGCTGGAGACTTCACTCTCTGACAGCCCAAGAGAATTTAAGCTAGGGATCCGTACGATACCAAACAACAGCAGGTCATAGATATCCACAAAATAACCCAGGGCAGCCACTATGACCGGAAGGCTAAATAAATGTTTTAAGTCACCGCGATGAAAATTCATAAGCACAAAGTAATGTTTGGAATAATTGGATTTTGGGTGGATACCATCTGCCGATAATATTTTTATTTAATCAGTCGGTAAAGTCTCCGGGCATTGGTAGGATCAAATAGTTTGGTGCCCTTTTGAATAGTGGCCGCCGATCCACAAGCCAGCCCCATTCGAAGTGTATCTCTCAAACTTGCCTTTTTGCTAAATTGATAAATCATGCCGGCCACCATACTGTCTCCCGCTCCGACAGTGCTTTGCACCTTGACACTTGGCGCCTTGAGTTCTACAACTTCCTGATCAGTGGCAAGGATTCCCCCGGAAGCCGACATCGAAATAGCGATATGCTGAGCATAATGTTGGCTTATCCATTGGCGGGCTTGCTTGATCACCTGTGCCGTAGTCATTTTTTTTCTACCTGCCAATTGATAAAATTCCGCAAGATTGGGTTTGATCAAAAAGGGGTTTGAAGAAAACCAGGGCAACAATTGATCAGCGGGCAAATCCACTACCAGGCGACTGCCTTTCCTGGCACACCACTGCGCCACAGCCTTTGAAAACCGGGTATTGATCCCAGGTGGAAAACTCCCGCTCACAATTACAAACTCAGGAGCGGTATTGATTGAATTTAATTTTAGCCAAAATTTTTCAAGGTCCAGGGAGGATATTTTTTTTCCTTTATTGACCAGTCGATATTCTAAATGACTTGAGATATCATCAATGGTGATGTTTTCCCTGGTTTCACCGGCGACATTGACGGGCAATATTCGTTGATGGTCATCAGCCAGTCGCTGCTCGATCCATCTGCCGTTTTGACCTGCTGAAAAAAACAAAGCACAACTATCCAGCCCAAGTCTGTTCAGTCCTTTAGCTACATTTATGCCTCCACCTCCGACTTCCTTTTCGTATTGCTCGCAGCGCAATTTTTCTTCAGGAATCAACTTAGTGACATGCACCGATATATCAATGGATGGGTTGAGAGTAATAGTAAGTATCATACACCAAGCGTAAAGATTGTATTTTTTCGGCTAATTTTGAGCTGTGTCTTTATTTTCGTTTTTTTTTATTGGGCTACAATTTATTGTTTTGCCGCTTTTAAGCTTTCAGACCCGGGTCATAATTGAAAATCATGAAGTGATCCCACCCAAAAGATTGCTTTATCTCCAGTCGATCATCATGTTATCCATCATAGGTGGTCTGGCTGCGTTAGTAGATTGGCGCGAAGCCCTGGCTGTGAGAATAATAGGACCGATCGAGCTGCGTTTCATACTCTTTGGGGCCGCCTTATATGCATTTGGCGTGTTGATCAATTTTCTGCACTTCAAGTTTTTTCAGAATGACTCCAAAGCAGAAGATGAAATCATATTACCTGAAAAGCAAAACGATTACTTTTTGTGGGTATTACTTTGCCTGGTAGCCGCCTTATCCGAAGAGTTTGTATATCGGGGGGTGCTCACCCACCTGTTAGCCAAGCATGGCATGCTTTTTATCCTCGCGGCGATGATGAGTGCGGTAAGTTTTTCATTTTCACATTACACGCAGGGCTGGTTGGCTATCCCCATTACCTTTTTATTCGCCCTGGGGTTCCAATATCTGTATCATTTGAGTGGCAGCATCCTGCTTCCGATCATCGTACATTTCTTTTACAATATCACCATCGAACTTTTGAGACGCTCACTCATTGGGCCGGTAACTTCTTCTGATCGGTCACCAGATTAGTAATCGTGACAAACTCTGATACAGCCAATTGTTCTGGCCTTTTGTCGTAAAAAGGATCCTTCAATATATCAGCAGATAGATGCGATTTGAGCGAATTTCTGATCATCTTTCTTTTTTGAAGGAAACAGGATTTTACGATTGATTTGAATAAGGATTCGTTACAGTCCAAATGCAGGGTTGACTTGCGGGTAAATCTCAATACAGCAGATTTTACTTTGGGAGGGGGGCTAAAATTGCCCTCTTTGACTGTAAACAAATATTCTACATCATAATATGCCTGTGTCAATACGCTGATGACCCCATACTCTCTACTGCCTGGAGCATGAGCGATACGCTCTGCCATTTCCTTTTGAAACATGCCTACCATACCGGGTATCAACTCCCGATGATCAATCATCTTAAATACGATCTGGGAAGAAATATTATATGGAAAATTGCCAATGATATACAATGGTCGTGAACCATTTAATGCAAGCAGGTCGAGTTTCAAAAAATCCTCTTTGATTAATTGGGCTGTGCCAAACTTCGTATCAGCCTCCAGGAAGTCGACCATGTCCTGATCTGCTTCTACCATGATAAGCGTTGGGAAAGCCTCGATGAGGTATTTGCTCAACATGCCTTTCCCGGGACCGACTTCTAACAGGTGGTCTATTGGTCCAAAAGGAGCCAGGGCAGTGGTGATACGTTCTGCGATCGATTCGTTGGTAAGAAAATGCTGCCCATAGGACTTTTTAGCATAAGTCATCTGCAATGATACGCCTTTCTACTAATCCTTTAAAGTCAATCCAGGTACAACACCCGAACTTCTAAACCATTCTAAATAACTATCTTCGTACTCCAATAGATATTCATATGGGGAGTAACGAATCGAACACAGTCAAAATCGGCATCACGATCGGCGATATCAACGGTATCGGGCCGGAGGTAATCATCAAAGCACTTAGAAATCCTAAGATTTTAGATTTCTGCATACCGGTTATATATGGTTCAGGTAAGATCATCTCTTATTATAAAAACATCGTAAAGGCAGATGATTTTGTTTATTATCAAACCAGGAATAACGAAAAGCTGCAACCAGGAAAAATATATGTGTTAAATGCATGGCAGGAAAATGTCACAGTATCCATCGGAAAAATTACTGAGACAGGAGGCAAATACGCTTTGGCTGCATTGGATCAGGCTATCCAGGATATCCAAAGTGGCTGGTTAGATGGGCTGGTCACGGCTCCGATACACAAGCAATCTATGCAGATGGCAGGATTTAACTATGCAGGCCATACGGATTACCTCGCGGAGAAACTTAACTGCTCAGAATATATGATGATGATGGCTGGTAATAATATCACAGTAGGCCTGGTCACCACCCATATTCCTTTGCAGGCCGTGCCTTCAAAAATCACTATACCCAAAATCAAATCTGCGATTCAGATATTACATGCCTCTATGCAAAAAGACTTTGGTATTGATCGACCATTGATAGCAGTATTAGGCCTCAACCCGCATGCAGGAGATGGTGGGGTCATCGGCCAGGAAGAACAACTTTTTATCATACCTGCTATCGAAGAATTAAAGCAACAAGGGATGATGATCTATGGGCCTTTTTCGGCGGACGGCTTCTTTGGATCTTCTCAATTTAAAAAATTTGATGCCATCCTGGCGATGTATCACGATCAGGGTCTGATCCCTTTTAAAGCCCTTGAATTTGAAAATGGAGTCAACTTTACAGCCGGTCTGCCAGTGGTGCGCACCTCACCGGATCATGGAACCGCTTTTGATATTGCAGGCAAAAACGAAGCTGATCCAACCTCATTCAGGTCCGCTCTTTTTGGGGCCATCGAAATCGCCAGGCAGCGCAAAAAATATGCTGAAGATCGTGCCAATCCTTTGAACAAACATCAAAAACAATCAGAAGAAAAAGTGGAAGGTTAGTCTATGGTAGACTGAATAGGAACTATTTGCGAAGTCAGCGCTTGATATGCTGGCAGATCAAACTCACTGGACAAATAGGTATCGTATCGATAAAGCTGATATTCTTCAATTGTACGTATAAGTTTTAAACTGTAGGATCTATCTGTGGCGTAGCCACATTCTTTGAGGCCATAAGCCCAGGATTTGTAATCCGTAATATCCAGGTTAAACAAGCTGGCATACTTAGCCGATGACCTGAGGAAATCTGAATGATCCTTGAAAGACGCATCTATATCCGCATATGCCCGAAAGCAAGACTCCATCAACTTACCTTTGGCATCCAGGTCATCATCTTTATGGTAGTAGCTTTGGCCTTTCCAGTAAGACTTACATTTAATTCCAAAATGGTTATTGCTCTCCAAAGCCAATACACTCCGACCAGCATTAGATTCTACCATGGCCTGAGCCAATTTGATACTGGCAGGTACCCCGCTACGACGCATCTCATTGACAGCCAAGACCGAATATCTTTCTATATATGCCTGGGCAACTACCCGTTCGTCCATTTTATAGCGAAAAGAATAAAATAACGTGCAAATCAATACAATGCTGACCCAAGACTTCATACTGGTCCGTGAATTGCAAAAACTATGCCAAGTGGGGCAATGGCCATACCGAAACTTCGGGATGCCTATTGCCCCTACTCTTCTCCTAACAATTTCTGAGCGTCGACATATTCCCTAAATGCCTTTCGGTAGGTTTCTCCAATCGGAATAGATACACCATTGATCTCGACATAATCTTTATGGATCGCTTGTATCTTTTGTAGTGCGATGATATAAGAATGATGGATGCGGATAAACCTGCCCTTGGGAAGCTGAGCCTCGAGGTTTTTCATCCGCTGAAGGGATACTATTTTATGATTGGGAATGTAGATGCTTACATAATCTTTAAGTCCCTCGATATACAGGATGCTGTTTATGTCTATACGTACGAGTTTGGTGCCATCTTTTACGAAAATAATGTCGTCTTTATTATTGGACTCTTCGGGGACTACGTGATTGGGTACCTGAGCAGTAGAGGTAATGGACAATCTTTGTTTTACCTTTTCTACTGCTTGAAAAAAACGTTCAAAAATAATCGGCTTAAGTAGATAGTCTGTCACATCCAATGAATATCCATCCAAAGCATACTCGCTATAAGCCGTCGTCAATATCACCTGAGGTTTGTACGACATAAGTTTTAGCAAACTCATACCGGTAAGATCAGGCATCTGGATATCCAGAAACAATAAATCGACGCGGTGATCTTGCAGGTAGGTCAAGGCTTCGAGTGAGTCCGAAAAGCTTTTGACCAGGCGCAGCACCGGCATTTTACTTACATAAGTCTCCAATAACTTTCTGGCCAGGGGTTCGTCTTCGATGATAACACAATCAATCATTTAATTTAATTGAAGATCTAAGGTAGCAGTATAAGTATCATCAAGCTCTTTTACATCCAGGGTATACTTGCCTGGATAATTTAGATCGAGCCTACGCTTGACATTGTCCAGGCCTATACCCGTATTGGCAGACGCAGCGGTACCTTTATGCCGGGTCTTGCTGTTAGACACATGCAAAGTGACTTTTTGATGATTACAGTCCAGGATTGCTTTCACCCAACTATCCTTATTATTATTGGATATACCATGCTTGAATGAGTTTTCCAAAAAAGGTATAAGAAGCAAGGGTGCTATCTGTTTGTTTTCAGGATCGCCGGTCACTTCAAATTCAATGGGTATCTGATCGTTTAATCTCAATTTTTCCAAAGAAATATAATTTCTCATATATTCTATTTCTTTTTCCAAAGGTACCTGGTCGTAATTAGAATCATAGACCATATACCGCATCATCTGTGACAACCTTGAGATCACTTCTGTAGTCTGAGGCGAATTAGAATAAGCAAGTGCATAAAGATTGTTGAGTGTATTAAATAAGAAGTGCGGGTTGATCTGATTCTTGAGAAACTTCAACTCAGCGACCAGCTTCTCATTTTTTAATTGAGCTCTTTGATCTTCCAGGTCTCTCCATTCTGAGAAAAATCTAAGCAAAGCCACAAAAGCAGATACCAGGACCGAGGTTACAAAAGAGCCTATGGCAAATCGATTGCTGTAATAAAAGTGATTGTCATAGGTGTATCCATCTACTATCCATCGTTTAGCGTGTACGTATAAAAACAGGATGACCACAGCCATGGATACAAACTCTACAGTATATCTTATTCCATTTTTATGGCGAAGAAACCGAGGCATGATCAAAAAATAATTCAAATAAGCCACGATCATCAGATAGATGGTATGTGATAAGGCATTGTTAAATAGCTGGAGAAAAGGTTGATCTTCGGCCCTCGATCTACCCGAATTACTGATCTGGTAAAAGAAAAAAGAAAAATAAACACTCCAAAAAAGTAAATGAAGCGTTTTGTTTCTATGTCTTTGCAAAAATCCTTGCATATGGTGATTTAGTAGATAAACCATCAAAATTACAAGTATATAGCGGTTTGCTTTTCATTTAGGCACCATACTATACGACTTATCGACTACTTATGGATTATTTTATACAAATTTGGATTTAACTCGTTTTAGGACAAAAAATCATATTATCCATATATTTAATATGTTCAAAATGTTATTTTCTTTAACAAAACTGGGCAATTTAGACGAAGAGCCGATAAAACCTGCCTGATCGTCGAATCTGTCTTGTACTCCGACCCTTTCGGGGTTACTTTTACAGTCTATTTTAATACAATTATCTCGAAATCACAATGTTAAAAAAAATATTTACCCTGCTTGGCATCTTCATTTTTGGACTATCTATTGGTCAAAATGCGAATCGTCCTGTAAAAGGAACAGCCGTTTTACAAGGGAGCATCCTGGATACCACCAATAAAAAACCTGTAGAGTTTGCCACTGTAGCCTTATTGATAGCTGCTTCCAAAGAGGTAGTCGATGGCAATATCACGGATGATAAAGGCGAATTTGAAATCCAAAATGTTGGGGCAGGAGAGTATTTACTGGAAATCGATTTTCTGGGATATCAAACAAAACAAAGTAAAATCATCCAAGTTAAAGACGGAGAAAAAGTAAAACTAGGCAAATTATATCTGGTACCGGAAACCCTGGTACTTGGCGAAGTGACAATCGAAGGCCAGACTGATATCATCGAAGAGAAAGTGGACCGCCTGGTATATAACGCTGAAAAAGATATCACCAGCAAAGGAGGAGACGCTGCAGATGTAATGCGCAATGTACCCTTGCTCACTGTTGACCTGGATGGCAATGTCAGCCTGAGAGGTAACTCCAATGTGAAAGTATTGATCAATAATAAGCCTTCCAGTATCATGGCCGGAAGTGTAGCAGATGCTTTAAAACAAATACCTGCCGACATGATCAAGTCCATTGAGGTGATCACCAGTCCTTCTGCCCGATATGACTCTGAAGGATCTTCCGGGATCATCAATATCATCACTAAAAAGAATACACTTGAGGGTATGACTTTGGGTGTAGATGTCAGAGCTGGAAATCGCGGTGCCAACCTGGGTCTGAATGGCAATTTGCGTACCGGAAATATGGGTTTCAGCCTTAGAGGATATGGCAGAGCCGAATATGGAATAAAAGGAGCTTTTGAAAATGTACAGACTACGCAGACCTCAATAGGTTTGCAAAAAAGTATCCAGAGCGCTACTACGCTTTCTGATAGACTTCATGGCAGTTATAATCTGGGCTGGGATTGGGATATTACTAAAAAATCCAACCTTTCTGCAGGGTTAAGGTTAGGTACAAGAAATGGCAACAGTGTACAGGACAACCTTATTTCTCAGACATTTCTACCAGGTGCCACTATACCCTTATTGAGTGGTAGAAATGTAGCATCCAAAGACCATGACATAAGTTATGATTTGAATTCGACCTATACTTATACTTTTAAGCCACAACAAGAATTGAGTTTACTTGGCTTGGTTTCACGCAATAACAGGGATAATAGTTTTGAAGCTGACTTACTCAATAATGTAGACCTTCACACCATCTCGGCAAGACAAAAAAATGATAATACCAGCTACAACCTGGAGTCGACATTAGAAGCAAACTATCAAGCACCGACCGGAGAAAGAGGTCTTATTGAATTTGGAGGTAAAGGAATATTTAGAAAAGTAAATAGTGACTATCAATATTATTTGGGTGAAGGCACCTCCAATCAATTTGTTTTAGACGAATCCAGAGTATCTAACCAACTCAATTATAACCAATCAGTCGGTGCCGGCTATTTGTCTTACACCTTCACTACCAAAAATAAAATCAGTGTTAAAGCTGGTGCCAGACTAGAATATGCTGATATCAACGCCAGTCTATTTAAAACGCCTGATGTGCTCTTAGATATACCTTCTTACTGGAGCCTGGCTCCCAGTATCAATCTTTCCAAGACGATCACGAAAAAATTAACCTTAAAAACAGCGTATAACCGTAGGATTCAACGACCGGGCATACAATATTTAAACCCAAATGTCAATGAAGCCAACCCCACCAATATTTCTGTGGGCAATCCCTACCTTGATCCAGAATTTACGGACAATTATGAGGTCAGCGCCAGCATCAACCTAAAAGCTATTTACTTAAATACCTCCGTTTTCTATCGGCATACAGGTAATTCTATTACTAGCTTGAGAGATACATTCACTACACAAAATCCAAATCCTACGGAACAAGGAAGTATAGCTGCCATCAGAACTACGTACGCCAATATCGGTAACGAAAACACCATCGGTATGAACATATTTGGTAACGTGACTTTTTTCAAAATTTGGCAGATCAATGGAGGAATTGATCTATATAATGTGAGCCTGACTAATAATAATCCAAACCCATCTTATGCAGCTTCCAATAGTGGCCTGGTCATGGGAGGTCGTTTGTTCAGCAACCTCAGGCTTAAAAAAGGCTGGGGCATCCAAGGCGGTGGAGGCGGAAGAGGTCGTCAGGTCAATCTCCAGGGGTATTCCGGTGGATTTAGATTTTATATGATGGGAGTTAAAAAAGATTTTAATGATGGTAAGGGCAATGTGAGTTTATCCGCTGAAAATTTCTTGAATTTCCCTTTCAAGGTAACTTCGGAATCCAAAAGCCAACTGCTGCAACAACTTAATACCAACAGTTTTTATAATGCTGGTGTGCGGATAGGTTTGAGTTATAAAATTGGAAAAATGAATTTCGTGGACAGAAGAAAAAGGAAATCAATTAATAATGATGATATGAAATCTGGTGGCGATGGCGGCGGAGGTGGTGGTGATAATGGAGGTGACCAACAACAGGCAGCACCCACTCCTGCAGGCCAGCGAGGGGGTACCAGAGTACAGGGTACTACCCCGCCAGCTAATAACATGAATTCGCCAAAAGATACTACTGCCAAGGGAGCAAATATGCCCCTGGAGCAAAGATCACCAGACCAGGGTCAATGGCAAGGTCAGAGACCCCAGGGTCAGTGGAACAAACCAGGAACACCTGGCGCGGATACCACAAGAAGACAATGGCCTCAAGGTCAGAGACCTGCCGGCCAAATGAGAAGACCTGGTCAGGACTCCACGATGCGCCAAGGCCAAAGGCCTGATGGCAGTCAATGGAGAAGGCCTGGTCAACCCGGCTCAGATTCTACTGGAGTGCAAGGGGGCCAAAGGAATGGTCAAAGACTACAAGGACAGCCATCCGATACAAATAACAAACCCGGCACTGAAGACAAACTCATCAATGAGTCTAAAGAATCCGTAAAACTTATCAATCCAAATGATTTAAAACCGATGGTAAATGATAGTGTGCAGATGAAAAAAGATTCTATCCCGGTAAAAAAACAGTGATCCCGAAATAGCCCATTCCCTAGGACACGCCGAGATCATAAATTCGTCGGATCATCTTTAGTTTCTCCACAAAATCGATCTGGAGATCTATCAGGCGACCTGAATGCACATCAAATACCCAGCCATGCACAGTAGGACTGCCTTGAGCAAGGTAGTGTTTTTGCACTACTGCAGTTTTGATAACATTAAAACATTGCTCTTCGACATTGATTTCAACAAGTCTTTTATATCTTGTTTCTTCATCAGTAATGGCCTCAAGTTCTGACTGGTGAAGGCGATAGACATCCCTGATATTTCTGAGCCAGGGATTGAGCAGCCCAAGGTCTTTAGACTGCATAGCAGCCTTGACTCCACCACAATAATAATGACCACAAACTACGATATGTTTGACCTGGAGATAGTCTACGGCATATTCTATCACACTGAGTGCACTGAGATCATTATTGCTCACCAGGTTGGCTATATTGCGGTGGACAAACATCTGGCCAGGCTTGACACCTGTCATTTCCTCCGCAGTCACCCTGCTATCACTGCAGCCTATGTATAGAAAATCGGGATTTTGGCCAAGTGATAATTGACTAAAAAACTCTTTATCATTCCGCTTCTTCTCTTCGATAAATCGTTTATTATTTTCGAACACTTCTTCGTAAGTAATCATATGGATCTATTCTTTATCGAACCAAGATATAACATTACATCAAAAAATCATTTTGAGCTGCCACTGGCTCAGGAATATTTGTATCCCCCAGCATTTCTCTCAGGTCGATCTCTATGGTCCTGGAGATACTGGTGATGGGCACATCATTATAAGTGCCTTCAAAGGGATTTTCTGAGTAATCCCCGATTTTTCCATCAAAAAAAAGACCCATATAATCAAGGCAGAAAATAGAATATTTAGCCACAGCATACTATCTCCCATGTCTTTAAATGCTTGTATCATTCCAAAGGGTATAAGCGCTGCAAATACCCAGGTCATCCACAATGCGACGGAAGCATACTGCCGGGGAAATGGGAAGTTTTTTATACGTTCACTTTTCCCTGATCTTCATAAAAGATTGAATCAGTCGATATAATTCCATATGCCTGAAATCTTCGATGTACCCTTTATTTTTAAGCTCCTGCAATCGTTTGCTTTGTGTCAATAATATTTGAGTGGAGATATTAGATTTGAGTTTGTATGCTTCAAACTCTTTTTCAGGAATGAAATTCATCAGCTCCTGGTCCATTTGATCATAATATTCCTCACAAATAGTAGGAGAATAAAGTCCTTTGATCCGGTTTTCAGTATGTTCCCATTTTCTGCTTAATCTCAACTGATATCGAAGTGCAGTCAACCATGCCAGGTGTCTGTATATAATTCCCGATGTATTGTACTCGCTTTATCCCCATCTCTCGATCTCACAAAGGAGATTATTGCACTGCCAAAAGTACGGCTGCTATTGACTATCGAGCCCCAGATCTTCCGTGCCTCCCAAGTCCTGTCATAAGAGCTATTATTTTTAAATCCCAGGTAGAAAGCAACTGCAATCCCTATTATGCTGACAGGTTGCCATGGGATGATAAGGTCCCAGTCCATAAAATAATCAATTAAAGTGACGGCGGCGGCATAAATAGCCCCTAATATAAATGGCTTTCTCGACCAATTAAATGTCATCCAAAATCCATAATTTTTATTGATATACATCAGGCATTAGTTTAGAGAAAATCTTGATATCAGTTTTTAAAACATTGATATCAAGAAATGGTTGAGTATATATCGACTTTTCTACCTTTTTCCATTTTGTAGAATCACTATGCCCTTACATCGCGATGACCCAGCCACTAAAGCTTATTCCGCAGTGGATAAAAATATTGAATCCTGACACTTGACCGCATCGCAGTGAAATTAGATTTGTTCAAGCCTAAGCAGACTGATTTTACCTGGTTACAATCCAAAATAAGTAAGACTAAAAGAGTGAAAAAACCTAAGAGTTTCACTAATTTGATCCTATTTGATTGATTTTAAATAAAATACAGGATTAAAATACCTCTATTTTTGCATTGCCCTACAAATGAAAAAATTTGGAATCGTAATATTGACTTTCATTTATCTCACCTCTACCTCTGGTGTCATGGTACATATGCACTACTGTATGGGAGAATTGGCAGATTGGGGATTTGGACGAGTGACTTCTGCTATTTGTAGTTTCTGTGGCATGGATAAGGGTCATGGACAAGACAATGGCTGTTGTAAAGATGAATTCACATTCATCCAGAACCATACCGATCAGCATTTTAATGAATCAGGATCAGACCCTGTCCATACTAATATTATTGACCTTCTGGTTTTTCATGACCAATCTCTTCCTTTACTGGCCACTTCTTCTAAGGCACTTCAGTTGATACATCATCCCCCACCTCGGGGTGTTTCCGGTATACTGACCTGTGTGCTTAACCAGGTTTTTCGTTTATAGCCTCCCCTTTTCATGAGTCATTCCATGGGGCACAGTCTCATGATGCCATGATGGATTTTATCTGGGATCTCAGCCTATTAAAGTACTCAGAATTTTCTAATCGAAGTTGTTCTGCTTGCCTTCTTCGAGGCCAAATAAAAAAAATGAGGCCAATCATCTTCCAAAATATAAATAGCTATGATATCAAATATTATATCCTGGTCATTAAAAAACAGGTTCATCGTTTTACTGTTAGCCACCGGTCTATTTGTATGGGGCATAGTCAACATGGAGAGGAACCCTATTGATGCCATTCCCGATCTCAGCGAAAACCAGGTCATTGTCTTTACAGAATGGATGGGGCGTGGACCACAAATCATGGAGGATCAGGTCACCTATCCTTTGGTGAGCAACCTGCAGGGTATTCCCAAAGTAAAAAATATCAGGGGGACTTCTATGTTTGGGATGAGTTTTGTGTATGTCATTTTTGAAGATGATGTAGATGTGTATTGGGCCAGGACCAGGGTATTGGAAAGGCTAAATTATGCACAACGATTATTGCCCAACGGGATCACACCGGCAATTGGACCTGATGGAACCGGAGTTGGCCATGTGTTTTGGTACACCCTGGATACAAAAAATCTTGACCTCGGAGAGCAAAGAGCCTTGCAGGATTGGTATATCAAACTTGCCATACAAACGGTACCCGGCGTTTCAGAAGTAGCATCCTTTGGAGGATTCGAAAAACAATATCAATTGGTACTTGATCCGGTAAAGTTACAGTTCTATAAGGTAAGCCTGATGGATGTAATGAACAAAGTAAAAGCCAGTAACAATGATGTAGGGGGCAGAAAATTTGAAATGAGCGACATGGCCTATATCATCCGGGGACTGGGTTACATAAAAAATAAGGACGATATAGAAAGTATTGCGGTCAGCAATAATAATGGTATTCCGGTAAGGGTGAAAGATATTGGCACCGTCCAGATGGGTGGCGATTTACGCTTGGGCATATTTGATGAAAACGGCGAAGGCGAAGTAGTAGGTGGTATTGTGGTCATGCGCTACGGCGAAAATGCTGATAAGGTTATCAAAGCGGTAAAAGAAAAAATGATCGATGTGCAAAAAGGACTGCCCGAAGGAGTAACCTTTAAAACAGCTTATGACCGCAGCGAACTGATTGAAGCAGCTATTGAAAATATCAAAGTAAAATTGCTTGAAGAAATGGCGGTTGTGGCCCTAATCGTTATCATTTTTTTGTTTCACTGGCGAAGTGCTTTAAGCATTATCATTCAGATTCCCATTACCGTTGCCATCAGTTTTATACTGTTGAATATGTTTGGCATTTCATCCAACATCATGTCACTTACTGGCATTGCATTGGCCATCGGCGTCATTGTAGATAACGGAATTATTATGAGTGAGAACGCGTACCGGCATTTATCAGACTGGCAAAACGCCCGAAACCCTAAATCGTAAGCTATGAAAAGATTATTTAAAAAATTAAAAAGCGAAAAGAATTACTACATTATTCCTGAACCGAAACGGATGCAATTGATCGAAAGAGCCTGCAAACAGGTGTCAAGAGGTGTCTTCTTTTCAACCATTATTATCATCACCTCTTTTCTGCCAGTCTTTCTATTGACCGGGCAGGAAGGAAAATTGTTTCACCCGTTGGCATACACCAAATCTTTCATCATGATAGTGGATGCATTGCTGGTGATTACATTAGCCCCTGTGCTGATATCCTTTTTTATGAAAGGTCGTTTCAGGCCGGAAACCCAAAACCCTGTAAATCGTATATTGGAAAAAATATACGAACCCTTAATTCGCACCTGTATAAAATGGCGTAAAACAACCCTCGCCATAAACATTGTTTTATTGGCTATAAGCCTTCCCATGCTGCTGAGTTTAGGTAAGGAGTTTATGCCACCGTTGGATGAAGGTTCTATATTATTTATGCCCGTTACGCTTCCTGATGTTTCAAACAGTGAAGCAAAACGGATTTTACAGGTGCAGGATAAACTCATTAAATCTGTACCTGAAGTAAAAAATGTATTGGGCAAGGCAGGCAGAGCCAATACTGCTACGGATAATTCTCCGATCAGCATGATTGAAACAATCGTTTTATTAAAACCTCAGTCTGAATGGAGAAAGGGAATGAATAAGAACGATATTATTAATGAACTCAATGCAAAATTGCAGATACCCGGTGTTACGAATGGATGGACACAGCCCATCATCAACCGTATCAATATGCTTTCCACCGGAATCCGTACTGATGTTGGTGTCAAAGTGTATGGACAAAATCTAGACACCATTTATGCTTTCGCTGAAAAAGTGAAGAAAGAATTGGAAGGTATAGACGGGGTAAAAGATCTGTATGTAGAACCAATTACAGGAGGCAAGTATATTGATATAATTGTAAAACGGGATGAAATAGGTCGGTATGATTTGACCGTAGATGATGTGAATAGCGTAGTCGAAATTGCATTGGGTGGTATGCGGCTTACCACTACCGTGGAAGGAAGGCAGCGGTTCTCCGTAAATGCAAGATTTGGGCAAGATTTCAGAAATAACCTTGAATCTATAAAACACTTACAGGTGCAAACCATGAAATTCGGCCCTGTGCCATTGGAAGCGGTAGCTGATGTCAAAATAACAGAAGGCCCGCCCATGATCAATTCTGAAAATGCCATGCTGAGAGGAACCGTATTGTTTAATGTCCGGGAAAGGGATTTAGGCGGTACGGTAAATGAAGCCAAAGAAAAACTGAATAAAATGATTACCAAACTACCAAAGGGTTACTTTTTAGAATGGAGTGGTCAATATGAAAGCCTGATCCGTAGTGAGAGGACATTAAAAATGATTTTACCTATTGTCCTAATAATCATTTTCTTGTCCATGTATTTTGCATTCAGGAATGCCAGAGAGGCCTTTTTGAGTTTGATCTCTATTCCTTTTGCACTGATTGGAGGGGCTTTCATGATTTATTTCTGGGGGGTCAACTTATCGGTTGCCGTTGCAGTAGGATTTATTGCTTTATTTGGGTTAGCCGTGGAAACAGGTATTGTCATGGTGATTTATCTCAATGATGCCATGCAGCAACTCGTAGAAAAAATGGAAATTCAAGAGAAACCATTTCCAAAACAGAATTGAAGGAATATGTCATTGCAGGCGCAGCAAAAAGATTGAGGCCTAAATTGATGACGGTAAGTGTATCTCTGTTTGCCTTGATCCCAATTTTATGGAGCCACGGTGTGGGAAGTGATGTGATGAAACCCATTGTACTGCCTATGGTTGGCGGCGTATTGACTTCTGCAACCCATATTCTATTGGTCACCCCACTGATCTTTTTAATGGCCAAGGAATATGAATTGAGAAAACATGGGAAAATTGAAGTAATGGAAACAAAACACTAAGCAATAAAAAAGAAATAGCATGAAACGAATACAAATAATTATTGCATTTCTACTAATCACATGGCAAGCAAAAACTCAAAACATGCTCACCATGAAGGAAATTCAATCAGCAATAGAAACCAATCATCCCGCCCTAAAAATGTTGGATGCAGAAGCCAACTCGTTGAATGAGGCAGCAAAAGGAGCCTATAGTTGGATGCCGACAGACCTTGGTGTAGGGGTATTTCTATTACCCTATAATCCAGCTCAATGGTTAGATCAGAATGGAACTCCTGGTCGCGGGATGTTTATGATTTCGGCTCAGCAGATGCTTCCTAATCGAAAAAAACAGCATTCTGAGTATGATTATATGCGAGCAAAATCTTCCATAGCGCATCAAAAAAAAGAGGTAGTGGTCAACGATCTTATATATATAGCCAGGAAAAATCTTTACGAGTGGATAGTTATAGGAAAAAAATGGAAGGTTCTTGAAGAAAACAAAAGACTTCTTCAGTTTATGATGCAAAGTGCGGAGATACGCTATAAAAATGGGCTTGGAAAAATAAGTGCTTATTATAAATCTCAGGCAGCACTGGCCAACGTGGAGAATATGATGCTCGTGCTGAAGAATGAAATTGCTGAAAAGAAAATTGCTATCAATACCGTTATGAATAGATCGCGGGATGAAGATTTTTTGATAGACACCAACATTGTTTGGTTCGACTTTGATCAGTCGATGTTTGATTCAAACTCTTTAATGAATCGAAAAAGCGAAATCAAGGTGATCGACAGGGCTATCCAAGTAAATAACCTGGCCCGGTCAGCCGAATTAGCTAAACTAAAACCGGAGTTTGGAATTAAATATGACCATATGACCAGGTGGACTGGCCGTCCTATGCAATTTTCATTAATGGGCATGATGAGGTTGCCTTTGCTCGGCAAATCGACTTTGATGAATGAAGCAAATGCGTCAAGCCTCCTATTGGAAAATGAAGCTTTAGAAAATCAACAGCAGGTGTATATCAACGAAGTTGAAGGGTTTGCACGATCCTCTCTGGTTGAGTTGGAGTTGAAAAAGAATCAAATGAAATTGTATGAGGAGCAGATCATTCCGGCTTTGAGAAGAAATTTTCAAACTATGCAGTTGGGTTACGAACAGAATACCGAAGATTTGTTTCAGCTTTTTGATGCCTGGGAAGCACTAAACATGACACAGATAGACTATTTCGACCAGTTACAGAAAGGATTACAGATGCAGGCAGAGTTGATGAAAATATTAGAAATAAAACAAAACGATTAGCATGTACCCAATTCATAAAATAAAATGGTTTGCAGTTGTAAGCATGGCCCTCTGCTTTTTTGCCTGCAATAGTGGTAACCAGCAAACAGAGATAATGTATACCTGTCCTATGCCAGAGGATTCCGTGTTCAGTGACCAACCCGGTACATGTCCTAAATGTGGAATGGATCTGGTACCAATAGAGAATCATACCATGCACGTGGGACAAGAAATAGCTGACAGCAGCATGGCAATAACTAAAGGATACACCTGTCCTATGCATCCGCAGGTGCATAGCGATATGGAAGGAACTTGTCCGATCTGCGGTATGCAACTCGAAAAGGTAAAGTCACCCAACGAATCCAAAGCTGTTTCGCTGAATGCCTTGCTCAAACCTTCTAATCAGCAGGTGATTGCCAATGTACCCATGGTTCACATGATGGCAAGGGAAGAAGATATAGAAATGGAATCATATGGATTTATCACTTATGACACAAGACAAACAGGCATTATATCCACTAACTTTTCAGGCCGTATTGAAAAGTTGTATGTGAAATATCGTTTTCAAAAAATCAACAGAGGACAGCGGATTATGGACATCTATAGCCCTGAACTATTGACTGCTCAGGAAAATCTTTTGTTTCTGCTAAAAAATGACCGGGAGAATGCTACGTTAATCAGTGCTGCAAAACAGAAATTGTTTCTGTTGGGTATGAGCAATCAACAAGTAAGTAGCGTGATGAATACTTCCAAACCATCTTATAATGTTTCTCTTTTCAGTAATTACAGTGGTCATATTCATGAAAGCACCAGCAAAGGCATGGGAAACAATCAACCCGCAACCATGCAACTGTTGGATGCTACTACCGCTGAATTATCCGTTAAAGAAGGAATGTATGTGCAGAAAGGACAAAACATTTTTTCGGTCTATAATCCGAATAAAGCATGGGCCATGCTGAATATTTTTACCGGACAGGCAGCTATGCTACAAGTGGGAAATAAAGTACACATCATTCCGGAAACAAATTCTGAAAATGATTTTAATGCCAGCATCAGCTACATAGAACCTTTTTATAATGAAGCCAGTAAAACAGTAACAGCTAGGGTCTACTTTGATAATTCCTCCTATAGACTTCCGATAGGCAGTCAGGTGAAAGCTACCATTTATGCTGGAAACCGTCTGGCAAACTGGCTGCCAGAGGAAGCAGTATTATCACTGGGCCTGGACAATGTGGTCTTTGTAAGGACAGGGGAAGCTTTTATGGCTAGAAAAATTGAAACCGGAATTACCAATAAATATCTGGTTCAGGTATTAAACGGCCTCGATAAAACAGAAGCCGTGGCCGCAAATGCACAGTACCTGGTAGACAGTGAAAGTTTCATAAAAACTAAATAAGGAATTATGAAAAAATATATAATAATTATCGCAGCCCTTTTACTAGTCTTTACATCCTGTCTAACTAAAAAGCCAACTAGGGTGAATAAAGACGAATATTATACCTGTAGTATGCATCCACAGATCATGCAGGACAAACCCGGAAATTGTCCAATCTGCCATATGGAATTGATAGTAGTAAAGAAAACCAATACAGCAGAAAATGAATTATTGCTCAATGATGAACAGATCCGATTGGGTAATATTCAAACAGATACCATTCGGTACGGATTGATCAGTGATAAAATGATATTGACTGCAACATTAAATACAGATGAAACCAAAGTGTCTAGCATCAATGCCCGAATCATGGGGCGCATCGACAGACTATATTATAAAAATATGGGTGATTATGTTTCTAAGGGAGCACATCTCTATGATCTGTATAGTGAGGAATTAAACAATGCTAAGCAGGAGTACCTAATAGCCTTTGAAAAACAAAATACACTCGATAATTCCATCATAGATTTTAACCGGCTGATTGAAAGTGCAAAAACAAAATTGATGTTATGGGGCATGAATGAATCACAAGTACAGGAGTTAGCCAAAACAAAACTGGCTTCTCCGCTTACATCGTTTTTCAGCAATACTTCTGGCTATATTACAGAATTGCCGGTGATGGAAGGTCAGTATGTATCGGAAGGAAGCACCATCGTAAAGCTGGCCGATCTTTCTTCTTTATGGGCAGAAGCCCAGGTATACAGTTCACAATTATCAGCTTTAAACCTGAAAGGAACTGTCATAGTCCAATTTCCGGATCTACCAGGCAAAGAATGGAAAGGAAAAATTGAATTTGCAAATCCTGAGATAGCATCAGACAGACGGCTTGTCCTGGTGAGAGTTTCTATACCTAACGCCAATGGCTTACTTAAGCCAGGAATGCCAGCTTATGTCATCATAAAAAGCAAAGAACTAAATTCACTCACACTTCCTACAGATGCTGTACTACGAAATGGAAAAACAAATATTGTATGGGTGCAGACAGTGAAAAATAGTTATAAAATGAAGATGATCCAAATCGGTCTGGAAAGTGGCGACAGGTTGGAAATAAAATCAGGATTGACAAACGGTGATGTAGTGGTAACACGGGGTGCTTATTTATTGAATAGTGAGTTTGTTTTTAAGAAAGGTGTCAATACCATGGCCGGCATGGATGGAATGGACATGGGCACAAATTAAGATTACTGAAATAAAATATGTATCAATGCTACTTTTGCTATTCAAATTGGCATCCATTTACGTTTAGGCAACTTTTCAAGCTTATTCTTAACAATAATTTTTGGCAAGCACCTTGCCAATTTCATCACTATATAGCAAATCTTAAAAGAGTCTGCAAAAGACAAAATTATTCATTCAAAACCAGATAATTTAATTCATGCCCATGAATTATTACAAAATCAAAAAATAATTTAAATGATGTCTCAATCAGGATACATTAATCGCTATCCAATTATAAAAAACACCAATATATACAGATAAATAATAGAGATTCTTAAAGCTACACAGGAATTTAAATATGTGAATGATGTAACATTTATCCTTATTTGTGTAATATATGTGGCATTTAAGAAAGTACATTTGGGTGGCGCTAATGATTAAGTTCAATTAAAAATACTAACAGCGGTAGTTGAAGTCTTTAATTCATTCTTTTCGCATCCTTTCAAAACCATACAAGTCAAAACCATGAACCTTGAAAACAGAAAACGAATAATGAATTCATGCTTAAATTGTGAACGGTAGTTTTACGAAGCTTGAAGGTCTAACAACAAAAGATCTAAAATTCAGGCCAGGCAATAAGGCAAACAGCTATTAACTAAATTCAACCTGAAACTGAGTACAATTATATGCTTTGTCCAAATCTACATCAATATTATAATCAACAAAATTAAAAATAATGAATAAATTAAAAACAATTTTAGTAACAACAGGATTGATACTTTATATTTCATCTTGTTCTCAAAGACAGAATCCTTCTGTATCAGAATTGCTGAATAACAAATCACAACAGGATTCTATTATGACTTATATTGCAAATAATCACCAGATGATGACCAACATGTTGAGTCATATGACAGACAACGGACATGCCATGCAGATGATGATGCAAAACGGACCAATGATGCAGGGTGTGATGAACATGGCTGAAAATGACAGTATATCAGGCCAATCAATGATGAATATGATGATGCAGCAACAGGGGATGATGAATATGATGATGAGCAAGATGATGCAGAATCCAGAGATGATTAAAACTATGATGAATATGATTTCTCAAAATCCCGGAATGATGAAAATGATGCAGGAAAAGAGCATGATGGGAGGAAAAGGAATGATGCATTAATTACGTACCGGTCTATACAGAAAGAAATATTGACAGTGAGACGAACAGAAGTAATACAGGTCGTTTTATGATAGCCATACAGGACAGGTGTAATATAAAAGCAATGAAAATAGAAACAAAGAAATATTAATTAGCAGCCAATTAAACAAATTTAAAAATGAAAAAAGAATATGACTTAACAGGTATGAGTTGCGGGGGATGTGTTAATAGCGTAAGGAACACATTACTCAAACTACCAGAAATCCAGGAGGCTGAAGTAGGATTAAATCCGCAACGTGCCATTCTTACCATGAACAAAAATGTTGATATCGCAGAATTACAAGCTCAACTAAAAACAGCAGGAAATTACACCATTAGGGAACTTGCCTCCAACTAAATATCAGCTTAAAAAAGACAACTGAAAACAACTCAAATAAAGTGTTGCGTAGAAATCTTTTACCACTATAAATAAAGTGTTGAAAGATACTAATGCAGAAAGAGAAAGATAAAATCGGAAAGGCTGTCGATAAATCCGTAAAAAGAATTGCGAAGATGTAAAAGAAAAAAAGAAAATTACAGCAACATCACAGGCAAAAAAACAGCCCTAAGCCATTTATTTAAAACAGAAAATTGTACATTTTATCAATAAATGCAAATGAGCACTAATAAATTTTAAATAAATAAACTGTTTATTAACCATTGTATTATAAAATAATGTCTCATTATATCTATCACTTCAGAGGAATGCACCTCCTATTAGTGGATTATTTGGATAGTACTTATCATCTGCATTTTTGCAACTCCTTTTGGCATCCCTGGTCAACCTGGAAAAAAAGATACCACGTTGGTTATTCTAATCACTAAATGAAATCGTACAGTATGCTTGTAGAAAGATGCAATCGGCAACCCAGGCATATCATTCCATCCGAAAAACATTGGTATCGAAATTATAAACTAGCGGAATTAGTCAACAATCATTTAATTTCACATAAATATCCTCAATCATAATATTAAAACATTGAATAGAATATAGAAAAGAGCAGAATATGAAACATACCTTGGTTAAATTTGATGGGGTAACCTCTATCTTTCACCGCTAGAGGTGTTGAGATGCTGATCAGGTTCAATGTCGTGAAGGACAATGCAAACATCCTGAATAATACAGCGACTGACAAATATTTTTAATAGAACAATTAGAGTTTATGAAAACAAGCAATATCAATGTACAAGACATGTTATCAGTGTGGAGCGTACAAGAAGTGGAAAAACACATTTGTGAAGTGCCAGGTGTAGAAAGTGTTACATTGAATTACGATACAGGAAATGCCACTGTACGATATGACGAAACCCTTCTGAATGTTGCTGATATCAAATCCGTTGTACGGCAAAGAAGTCATGAGTCCTTTGCACAGGAGAATTCGGAAGACAAACCTGCAGAACAGAATGGTGAAGTTATAGCAACCCCACCTTCAGCCGAAATTCTGGAGGAAAAGGATACCCCTGAAATCAAATCTCCTGCAAACATGAAAAATCCTGATGTGAATCCGCCGACCGGAACGGAAGTCAATCCAGAAAAAGCGAAAGAAAAGTCAACTGCAGCCAAACCACAGGAAGAAAACCACAAGTCCGAAATCAAACCAACTGCAATTGGGGAGAAGAGGGAGGAAGTTAATTCAGGTATTGACCACAGTAAGATGGATCATTCGAACATGGATCATTCGAACCTGCCTGCCGGCAAGGCAGGAATGAAAGACTCAAAAACGGATCATTCCAAAATGGATCACAGTAAAATGGATCATGGAAGTATTCCAATGGACATGGCCGGACACGATCACCATAAAATGATGATAAAGGATTTTAAAAAACGCTTTTGGGTAAGCCTCATTCTTACTGCTCCAATTCTAGTATTGTCTCCAATGATACAGGATTTCTTCAGATATAGGATTACAGTTCCATACAATTCATATATTCTGCTGGCACTGTCGTCTGTGATTTATTTTTGGGGGGGATGGCCATTCCTGAAAGGTTTCTGGAATGAAATAAAAGCCAAAGGTCCCGGCATGATGACGCTTATTGCAATGGCCATTTCAGTCTCTTATTTTTATAGCATGGCCACCGTTTTTGGTTTGAAAGGCGTTGACTTTTTCTGGGAACTGGCTACCCTAATTGTTATCATGCTATTAGGCCACTGGCTGGAAATGAAATCAGTACTAGGAGCATCCAAAGCATTGCAATTATTAGTAAGTATGATGCCTGCTGAAGCACACCGTGTAAAAAAAGATGGGCAAATAGAAGAGGTAAAACTGGAAGTTTTAAAGAAGGATGATACTATTTTGATCAAACCGGGAGAAAAAGTTCCTGCAGATGGAATCATTGTGGAGGGTAGCAGTTATTTAAATGAATCCATGCTCACCGGTGAATCGAAACCGGTAAAAAAAGAAAAAGAGAACAAAGTGATAGGAGGTTCTATCAATGGAAACGGTTCTTTAAAAATGCTGGTGGAACATACCGGCAAAGAAAGTTATCTAAATAAAGTAATCACGCTGGTAGAAGAAGCACAGAAAGCAAAATCTAAAATGCAGAACTTCAGCGACAGAGCAGCCAAATGGCTTACCTACATCGCTATGTCAGTTGGATTTATCACGTTGGCAGTTTGGCTGATTGTTGGGTATCCTTTTGTTTTTGCTTTGGAACGTATGGTTACGGTAATGGTGATTGCCTGTCCACATGCATTGGGCCTTGCTATTCCTTTGGTAGTAGCAATATCAACAGCAGTTTCGGCTCAAAACGGTTTATTGATTCGTAACCGGACAGCTTTTGAGGAATCGAGAAAGATTACAGCACTTTTATTTGATAAGACTGGAACATTAACCACCGGTGTTTTTGGAGTCACCCGATTTGCAACTGTCGACGCTTCAATTTCAAAAGATGAATTGTTACGATTGGCAAGTGCTTTGGAACAGACATCCGAACATCCGATAGCAGTTGGAATTATCAATAAAGTAAAAGAACTCAATATCACCATACCCCAGGCAGAGAAATTTAATGCCATTACCGGTAAGGGCGTTGAAGCACTGGTTGAAGGAAAATCTGTAAAGGTGGTCAGTCCGGGTTATTTAAAAGAAAAAAATCTATTAGTGGTGGAAGGCGCATTTTCAAGCAAAGCAGAAACTGTAGTTTTTATTTTGGTGCGTGATAAAGTGGCAGGATACATCGCATTGGCTGATGCCATAAGGCCGGAAAGTGCAGAAGCAATCCAGGTATTCAAAAAGAATGGCATTAAAGTGTTGATGGCTACAGGTGACAATGAAATAGTAGCAAAAGCCGTGGCTAATGAATTGGACTTGGATGGCTATTATTCAGAAGTATTACCCCATCAAAAAGTGGAGATTGTAAAAGAATTGCAAAGCAAAGGTGAATTTGTTGCCATGACAGGTGATGGTGTAAATGATGCACCGGCTTTGGCACAATCAGATGTAGGTATAGCAGTGGGTTCCGGAACAGATGTGGCAGCAGAAACAGCAGACATTATATTAGTCAACAGCAATCCCAAAGACATTGCTAATTTAATTCTCTTCGGAAAAGCCACTTACAAGAAAATGGTTCAAAACCTGGTATGGGCTACCGCTTATAACAGTATAGCTATTCCATTGGCAGCAGGCGTGTTATACAAATCAGGTTTTGTTTTAGGCCCCTCAGTAGGCGCTGTTTTTATGAGTTTGAGTACTATAATTGTTGCCATTAATGCTCAACTTCTAAAAAGTAAGCTCAGACAATACTAAAGCGACATTTAATCTCCATCTAATTCTTACCTTTGCGCCCCTGCCTGCGAAAGGCAAGTTATTTTATTATGGCAGAACAGATACAAGCACGACGCACTTTTGGCATTATTTCCCACCCGGATGCCGGTAAAACTACCCTGACCGAAAAACTTTTATTATTTGGGGGAGCTATACAGATAGCAGGTGCTGTAAAATCAAACAAAATCAAAAAAAACGACTACTTCTGACTTTATGGAGATAGAGCGACAGAGAGGTATTTCTGTCGCTACTTCGGTAATGGCCTTTGAGTATCGTGACATCCTCATCAACCTCCTTGATACCCCGGGTCACCAGGACTTTGCCGAAGATACTTTCCGCACCTTGACTGCGGTAGATAGTGCTGTCGTCGTCATTGATGTAGCCAAAGGGGTCGAGACTCAAACAGAGAAACTAGTCGAAGTATGCCGTATGCGTGATACGCCCATGATGGTTTTTATCAATAAACTCGACCGTGAAGGCAAAGATGCGTTCGATCTGCTGGACGAAGTCGAAGGCAAACTCAAACTCAAAGTTACCCCACTCTCCTGGCCGATAGGTATGGGGTCCCGCTTCCAGGGGGTATACAATTTGTATGAACAAAAACTTAATCTCTTTAAGCCTCACCACAAACAAGGGGAAGACGAAACCATCATCATCGATGACATTAAGAGTAAGGAGTTAGAAAAACACATCGGCGAATCTGCAGCCAAAGAACTGCGTGACGAATTGGAGACAGTCACTACAGTTTACCCAAAGTTTGATGTAAAAAAATATCTCGATGGATCCATCTCTCCGGTATTTTTTGGCAGTGCGGTCAATAATTTTGGGGTCAAAGAATTGCTGGATTGTTTTGTAGAGATTTCGCCACAGCCCATGCCTCGCATGACCGAAGAAAGAGTAGTCGTGCCGGAAGAAAAAAAATTCACTGGATTTGTATTTAAGATTCATGCCAATATCGATCCGAGACATCGGGATCGAATCGCCTTCGTACGGGTAGTGAGTGGGGTATTTGAGCGTAATAAATCTTACCACCTGGTGCGCCAGGATAAAAATCTTAAGTTCTCCAATCCATATTCTTTTATGGCTGCCAAAAAAGAAGTGGTCGACGAAGCCTTCCCTGGAGACATCGTAGGCCTTTACGACAGTGGCAATTTTAAAATTGGTGATACGATCACCGAAGGTGAAGATTTACATTTCAAAGGTATTCCCTCTTTTTCTCCAGAACAATTCAGGTACATTCTCAATACCAACCCACTTAAAACCAAACAACTCAATAAAGGGATAGAGCAGCTTATGGACGAAGGGGTCGCTCAATTATTTATAAAAGAAGATAGTGGTCGCAAAATCATCGGGACAGTAGGCGCACTTCAATTTGAAGTAATCCAATACCGTCTTGAGCATGAGTACGGAGCGAGCTGCTCTTATGAACCCTTGCCACTACACAAGGCATTGTGGTTTAAATGTGACGATACAGCTGCCTTAAATGAATTTATCCAGAGACGAAAAAAGACATAGCCCAGGACAAAGATGGCAAGTATGTATTGCTTGCTGAATCGCCCTGGACCTTAAGGATGGTGCAGGAAAGTCATCCCAAGATTGAATTCAGGTATAAGAGTGAGGAGTAAATCCTGATATTTCAGAGGCTTGTTTTAAGATAGAGCGAGACTCTTCATCTATCCATATGTATTAAGTTAACTTAAAGGTGATCAGGGTGGTCATACCCAGACTGAATAAAAGCCCCAGCGGAGCGCCTTTTTGGTAACTTAGACTAACAGCCACTTGCCAAAGTCCCGTAGGGACGACCTTTTGGAGTAAGGATGGAAAAATGGACAACCAATTAGGTGAGGATAAAATTAAAAGTTGAATACGCTTTTAAAAAATAACCAAATTATCACTAAGAAAGAATTCTACTTTTCGCCCGGGATAAGAAAATTGTTAAAATTAATACGCCCAGCAAAACTTAGTCAGGCCGAAAATCACCTTGAGCCTTCCAGGAATGCAGCTATAAATTTCAACGCCGGCTTTGGCAGATCATGTCCTCCCAGGTGAATATAATGATGCAATTTCAATCCGGTTTTAATATTTCTATAGATGGTCAGTTCGTCATTGATGATTTCGTGACTATCACATTGAAGCAAGGACTGCACGAGATCAGCTGATTTCAATTGATTGGCATTATTCACTACCCTGTCTTGTCTTCCAGTGATTATCATTGCAGACCTGGGCTCGAGCTCCGCACCTAGCAGATCTACTCCCTGGTGGGCATTGATGATAAATCCATTGAATAAACCCGCTCTTTCACTCCATAGCAGATAAGTGAATCGACCCCCATTACTATGACCCATGGCATAGATCTTATCTTTAAGCTTTGGATAGGACGACTTCAAATGTTTGACCAGCATATCGATCGCATACAAATCCCGATCTTCTCCATCCCCTTTCTTTCGTTGCCAACCATTTTTTAATCCCTTGGGATCAAATCCGCCACCGATACCAGGGATACCCTGCAGATAAACTATCAATCCCTCAGAAAAAATATTTTGAAGAACGTACTTTTTGGCAAATCCTTCCGCAGTGCCTCCATTGCCATGAAATACGATCACTATATACTTTGGCGTAGGGACTTCATCATTGGAGAGATAAGAACGTGTTGTTCCATTCACCTCAAAAGTATGCGTAGTCAATGGTGTAGATTCAGTTTTATTCATTAGCCTACTAAGCTAATAATTTATGCAACAGCGTGAGCAAGACGCTTAAAATATTTACATTCTGGGTCATATTTATCACCCCGCGAAACCTGGGAAGCTCCATCCAGGCAAGGACTTTGGCACCATTTTTGATTCCATATCATATTAAAAATATATTTAATATAATGAAGGTCTGTTTGAAGGCGTGTTTGATCCTGTTAATAGTGATTTCTTCAAGCACGTTACACAGCCAGAACATCACCAGATCTTGTGGAAGTGACGGGATTTACCTTCAACAATTACAGACCAATCCAGCTTTTCTACAGACTCGTAACCTCATATCTGATCATACCCATACCTATCAATCGGGACAAGGTATGCGCAGGGCAGAGATCCATATCCCGGTAGTAGTACACGTAGTGTATAATACTGAATTACAAAATATCAGTGATTCACAGATCATAGCCCAGATCAATATTCTCAACAAAGATTTTGGCACCATTCAAACTCAAAAGTATGCTCAGGCTGCTGCGAGTTCGATCCGATTTCACCTGGCCACGGTAGATCCGATGGGTTATAGGACTAATGGAATCACCAGGACTTATACGACACTTTCAAAATTCCCTATTGGCCCTGTGGTAATGTCAGATCTCTATGGAGGCAAGTCCCCATGGCCGTCCCAGCATTATCTAAATATATGGGTAGCGAATGTATCAGGGGTATTGGGATATGCTTATATGCCCGGTGATTCAAGAGATGGCGTCGTCATCAATTACAAATATTTCGGCCCAAATGAAAAATATAGCCCTTTTGATATGGGTCGAACAGTGACCCATGAGGTAGGTCATTGGCTTAATCTATTTCACACCTGGGGTCTAAGCACCGGTTGCGAAGCGGATGACGAGGTAGACGACACTCCTAATTCTGCAGAACCAAATTATGGCTGCAAAATAGACCATCCTTCATGTTCTGGCATCGATATGGTCGAGAATTTTTTAGACTATTCGGATGATGCTTGCATGAGCTTATTCACTCAAGGCCAGGTCGACAGGATGGAAGCTTTGTTTGCTCCTGGAGGATATCGGGCATCTATCTTACAGTCTCCTGGATTATCTATTGGTATCATAGCTCATTGTAGTGATGGTATTCAAAATGGCGATGAAACAGGTATCGACTGCGGAGGAGAATGTGGCCCTTGTCCAACTGTAGCTTTAAACACTTGTCATGATGGTATTCAAAATGGCAAAGAGACCGGCATCGATTGTGGAGGTGATTGTGCCCCATGTCCATGTATAGGAGCAGGAATGTTTTCGATGTTTGATTATATCCAATCTGTATCCATCAATGATAGTACCCATAGCACAGGGGACGATCATGGCTATGCCGCCTTTGACGATACCTATTTACCCTTGTATACCAATAAGACAAACTCTATAGTCTTAAAACCTGCCCCCAACGATTACCAAACACAACAACATTGGTCCATTTGGATTGATTGGAATAAAAATGGACTTTTTGATAATGATCAGGAATGGGTTTATCACCATCAGGACATCGGTACCATCACAGATACACTCACTCTAAAATATTTTCCATCGACTTTTAAACTTGCCACTTCAGATACTTTTTCCATGAGGGTCCAAATGCAGTGGGCGTTGCCTCACTCTGCTTGCGATACCTTCGATTTTGGTGAAACAGAAGACTATAAAATTATTTTACAGGAAGCCATCTTGATCGATCCTTGTCAAAACGGCATTCAGGATGCTTCTGAAACCGGTATTGACTGTGGCCCGTACTGCAAACCCTGCCAGATCAATTATTGTATTTCCAAAGGAAAAATCAGCAAATATGAATTTATCAACCAGGTCAGCATCGGCAGTCAACTTTTTAAAACAGGCAATAATAATGGGTACCTGGACCACACGGAGGCCACCATTGAAGTAAATCCCGGACAACTGCTGGACATCCATCTTCAAGCAGGCTTCGCCGGAAATTATACTCTTTCTGAAAATTGGTATATGTGGGCCGATTGGAATCAGGATGGAGATTTTGATGACCTCAATGAAATGCTTTTGCAGAAAACCAGCGCACTCTCCATCCACGAAAACATAAATATCCCTGCTTGGGTAACACCAGGCAGCTACCGACTCCGCATCCAAATGCGTGACAGTAAAAAAAGCAATGCTTGCGAGACCTTTAGTTTTGGTGAAGTAGAAGATTACACTTTATCTGTAAATCATATAAATGCCAGAGTGCTTCCCCCTAAGGCTCCAACCACCATCACTGTCTATCCCAATCCGGTGAGCTCCTGGTTAAATATCCGGTTTGGAAAACTTCCCTCCGGAAAAATAAAAGTTTACCTCATCAATGAGCTTGGACAAATGGTCTATACCGGTCTCGCCCAAATTACAGGAGAAAATAATATTACTCTGGATTGTCAAAATGTACGTGAAGGAGCGTTTACGCTAATATGTAGGACAGAAAATTGGCAGGAAACAAAAAGCATCCTGATCTTCCATTAATTAATTCTTCCTAAAGCTGGATACAAAAAAACGATCAGGTGCTTCTCTTTCTATAATTCAACACCGCCAGGGTATTCAACACAATCCCAAATACGATCATCGCCTTCAGTTCAGGGATCAAATCTCCAATACCACTTCCCTTGATTACAATAGCTCTCATAACACGGATAAAATATCGCACAGGATTAAAAGACGACAAAGTTTGTGCCCAATCTGGCATGGATTCGATCGGCGTATACAGACCTCCCATCAGCACAAAAAACATGACTATAAAAAAAGAAAACAAAGTCGCCTGCATCTGGGTGTCTACCAGCGTGCTCAACAATAGCCCTACTCCCAATGCGCCTATCAAATACACTCCCGAGAAAAAATAAATCGAAAAATAAGAACCTCTTGGTACGATCCCATAAATAAAATAAGCTACCAACAAACCCAAAGTGATCGACACGAGGCCAAGCACCCAAAATGGAATTAATTTGCCAAGCAAAAATTGATACCTTTTCATCGGGCTTACATTTAATTGTTCTATCGTGCCGATTTCTTTCTCCGATACGATATTAAGTGCAGACATCAGACCACCAACCATCGTAACCAATAAGGCTAAGATACCCGGTACCATAAACAAAGGGTATTTGATCAATGGATTATACCAAAAGGAAGTATTCACCTCAATAAGGGTCATTTCATTAAATCTGGGCATCTGAACCAGCCTTTCCCTGATCTGTTGATTATAATCTCCAATGATCTGGGATGCGTAGGTGACACCCAGAGAAGCTTTGGTGCCGTTGACGGCATCTGCTTCAATAGAAACCGATGCTTTGTTTTCACGAATCAGATCTTTTTCAAAATTATGTGGCACAGTGATAGTCAGATCGGCTATATTCTCTTCGATATTATGCAGCGCTTTGTCAGGATGGTCAGGTACGCTGACCAATCTAAAATACGGAGAAGCCGCCAGTTTTTGGATCATCTCCTGGGAATAGGTAGAATGATCGAAATCAATGACCTGAAGATTGATGTTGCGCACCTCATAGTCTGCTGCCAGTGGTATCAAAATCAATTGAACTATCGGCATCATGATCATCATACGCAAAATGGCAGGCTGACGAAAGATTTGTGCAAATTCTTTTCGCACGATGACTAATAATTTTTTCATTGTAGATGCACTTTAAACTTTTTAACTGCAATAGCGATCAAAACTATCGTCATACCTCCTAAAATCAATGTCTCTTTCCAAATACTGGCTATGCCCAAACCTTTAATCATGATCGCCCGCACTATGCTATAATACCATCTCGTAGGTACCACATGAGAGATGACTCGAAGTGGCAAAGGCATGTTTTCTATAGGGAACATAAATCCGCTGAATATCAAAGCCGGCAACATCAATCCTACCAACGAAATAAACATGGCCACCTGTTGCTTTTCAGTAGAAGTGGATATCAACAATCCCAAAGCAAGAGTGGTGCTGATAAATAACACACTCTCCGCCAACAATAAGAACAAACTGCCCCGGATAGGAACATTTAATACAAAGACAGATAAAAACAAAATGATCAATACATTGACAAAGGCCAGCACCATATAAGGCACTGCCTTGCTGATCACGATCTGCATCGGATGCATCGGCGATGCAAGCAAAACTTCCATGGTGCCTGTTTCCTTTTCTCGTACGATGGCCACTGATGTCATCATAGCGCCAAGGATCATAAGGATCAGGGTCATCACACCGGGTACAAAATTAAATGCACTGATCAGTTGAGGATTGTACAGCATATGCGGCTCCACTTTGATCTCATAGGGCAGCTTGGTCAGGCCCAGACCTTCCGATTGAAAATTCCTCAATATCGCCCCCGCATAATTAGCAGCTATAGCCGCCGTATTTGGATCAGAAGCATCAGCCAGGATCTGCACCGATCCTTTGTTGGTATGTTTCAGATCCTCCGCAAAATGGGCAGGAAATACTATGGCAAGCAAAGCTTTACCTTGTTCAAACCAGGTGCTGACTTCTTTGCTGTCATCAATCGTGCCCACCACATGAAAATATCTACTTTCATCAAATCGATCGATCAACGCAGCACTCATCTCATCATGTGCCTGATTGATGATGACTACCCGGGATTCCTTGACCTCATTGCTCAGGGCAAATCCAAATAGTGTCATCATCATCACCGGCTGAGCCAACAAAAAAAACAAGCTTCGCCCGTCCCGCAGCACGTGCTTAAATTCTTTGACGATCATGGCATAAAGTGATGATTTCATTTGTTTATTTCAGTTTTGTAAGGGGTATAGCATGAGCAATTCCGTTCGATAACTGCATTTCTCCTATTTATTAAATTTATTCATTTCGTTCAGTTTTCAGGTATCAGGTGCCCGCTTTGAGTCTTCAGGCAATTCAACAATTCTTCATTCCTTCTCCCGAAGTTTCATGATGCCTATTGCTAATTGCCTATTGCCTATTGCTTATTGATTCTTGATTTTTTCATTCATTCGACCGCACAACCCCAACCCTGAAGGGGGTCTCCCGAATCTTCGGGACGCACTATTGCCTATTCCCTATTCCCCTCTCACAGCTTTCCTCGCCAATTTTCTAAATACCTCATCCATATTTTTACTTTCATATTTTTCCTTTAGTGCAGTCGGAGTATCCAGTGCCGCTATTTGGCCATCCACCATGATGGATACCCTATGACAATACTCAGCTTCGTCCATATAATGTGTAGTGGCGAATACTGTAAGGCCATCATTAGACGCTTCGTAGATCATATCCCAAAACTGTCTTCGGGTGATAGGATCTACACCTCCGGTAGGCTCGTCCAAAAAAACGATAGAGGGTTTGTGTTGAATCGCTACTGAAAAAGCCAATTTTTGCTTCCAGCCCAGGGGTAAAGAGCTGAGCAGTTTATTGGCGTAGGCAGTCAATCCTAGCCTTTCCAGCAAAGCCTCACTTTTGAGTTTTAATTCTTTTGATGGAATATCGTAAAGACCACCATAAAATCGTATGTTTTCTCTTACTGTCAGATCATTGTACAAAGAAAACTTTTGACTCATATAGCCTATGTTTTTTTTGATGTCTTCACTTTGGGTTGCAATGTCATATCCGGCCACAGTACCTGAACCTGAGCTGGGCAATAATAACCCACAGAGCATGCGCATGGCAGTAGTCTTTCCTGCTCCGTTTGCTCCAAGGAAACCAAAAATTTCACCTTTTTTCACATCAAAGGTGATATGGTCTACTGCCGTAAATGCACCAAATGTTTTAGTCAGATCTTTTACTTCGATGGCATTCATACAGCTAGATTCATTTTTTCCATAAATATGTCTTCTATGCCCGGAGCTATTTCTTTGATCTGCGTATCGTTTATTCCTTGTTGTTCCAGAAAACCAGTAAGCCCTGCGATATCATCATCTTCCAACTGGACATGATGCGAATCTCCAAATGCATAACATGAATGCAAGGATGGATAAAGTCTGATAGATTTCATCAATTCATACATAGACTCAGCTTTGACGGCATAGATCTTATGCGCAGCATACTTAGTCACCGCAGCAGGAGTACCAGTCTCCAATATTTTACCATTTTGTATCAGAGATATTCTGTCACACATAGCTGCTTCATCCATATAAGGGGTAGACACTATGATGGTGATTCCTTTGGCTTTTAATTTGATCAGCATTTCCCAAAACTCCTTTCTTGATACAGGGTCTACCCCGGTGGTGGGCTCGTCCAGAAGTAATACTTTGGGTTCGTGTATAAGTGCACAGCAGAGCGCTAATTTTTGTTTCATACCTCCGGAAAGTTTGCCGGCGCGTCTTGATTTGAATGGTTCCAACTGGACATACAAATCTTTGATCAATTCGAAATTTTCTTTGATAGTCGTATTAAACACTGTGGCAAAAAACTGAAGATTTTCTTCTACTGAAAGATCCTGGTACAACGAAAATTTACCCGGCATATACCCGATAATAGAGCGTATTTGGAGGTAATCTGTGACTACATCAAATCCGGCCAAGGTTGCACTTCCACTATCAGCAATCAACAGGCTGGCAATGATTCGAATCAAGGTAGTCTTGCCTGCTCCGTCTGGACCGATCAATCCGTATAACTCTCCTTTATCTACAGACAAGGATATATCCTGCAGGGCTTTGATCTTGCCTTTGTCATACGATTTTTAGATATTTTTTACTTCTACGATAGCCATTACCAATTGATTTCAGCAAACATGCCTATTTTGATTTTCCCATCATTGGCCGTCTTTATTTTGACAGGATATACCAGATTGGCCCGCTCGTCTACCGTCATGATAGATTTAGGGGTAAACTCTGCTTTGTCCGAGATCCAAATGATCATACCAGGGTAGGTGCTTTTGGTATCCTCGCCTTGATTGGTGATGACTTCAACAGTTTGTCCCAACTTGATCTCTCCAAGTTGAGTGCCGGTGATATATGCTTTGAGATAAAGTGTATCGAGGTTAGCTATTTTATACAGTGCTTTACCGGGATTGGCCATTTCATAAGCATAAGTATATTGGGTAAGGACCGTGCCATTAATCGGATTGATGATATTGCATTTTTCTTCGAGATCTTTGAGTTGAGCTTCGCGGGCAGTCATGGGTGATTTTTCAGCAAGAATAGCCCTATTTTGAGTAGCTGTATTCTTTAGAGCCGCCTCCATCTGTTGTTTGTATACCCCTATTTGAGCTGTAGCGCTTTCAATTTGCTTTTGAAGTATTGCTTTATTACTTTGGATATCATCCAATTGTTTAGAAGGGATAGCCCTGGCTTCAACCAATTTCTTCAGCCTGGCTTCTTCCCGCAGCGTTGTAGCCATCTGCTCCTGTAACACATTTACCTGGTTTTGCTGGACAATGACCTGCTGCTGCAAGACTTTGATATTGGGACCTGCATCGGCAGTTTTATATTGAAGTATATTGAGCGATTCAGTCGCTTGTTTTACAGATAGCTCTTGTTGGCTACAATCGATCTTTCCTACTAACTGTCCCGCAGTCAGAGTGTATCCTTCCTCGATATTCAATTGATTTACCCTACCTCCAGCCAAAGAAGAAACGATGATTTCTTTGGCTTCGAAAATACCACTGGCCTTGTAAGAGTCACCTTTTTTGCTGCAAGCAGTAATGAGTAAAATCGATACCCCTGCGTAGCATGCCATTGAATGTAGATTTATAATTTTCATTTTCTTCTATTTTATATTTCGGATTATTTTGATGGTAAAATGGATTATTTTCCCTGGAGGAGGCTTAATAATTCTTTGGATTGCATGAGCATGGATTGATGTACATCCCGCCTGATTTTTGCTTGAGCAAGGTTATTTGCATCGTTAGAATAATCATTGATGGTAGAGATGCCGTTTTCAAATTGTGCATTGCTGCTAATGAGTATTTTTTCATACAGGGTTATCACTTTTTCGTCTTCTCGGACCAGGTCAATATAACTTTCGATTTCTGCATTTTGCGCTGCGATTTTGGTTTTCTGCTGCAGGTCAAATGCATCGGACATAGCTTGAATATTGCTAAGGTTATTGGTGAGCAGGCTTTTTTCTTTGTCTCGGTGATGCAGATAGAGATCACTGAGATTCCATTGCGCACGCAGCCCAAAGATTGAATATCCTTTAAATTTATCGGAGAGCACATTGAGGCTGGGCCTACCATATCCCAGCTGGGCGAAAGCATTCACTCTGGGACGGTACCGTGTCAAACTCTGGTCGTATTGAGCAATCTGCAGGTTTTTTTGGGCTTCAAACAATCTGAGTTCGGGCCTTTGAGCAGCACCATTTGTCATGCCCCGGATGTTGTCATTGAACCGGGCATCTGGTCCGATGCTAGTACCGCTTAGGATCTGTAGTGTATTGATTGCACTTTGTTTGTTTTTTTGAGCCTCCCGAATACCCTGCCTGGCTTCAGCAATCTTGACTTGCAGTACTTCCTGCTGATAGCCACTGGCAATGCCACCTGCGATCTGGGACTGCAACCGCTCTACTTTGTCTTCCAGGTCTTTAATCAGTATCTGCATCTGCTCCATTGTCAACTCTGCGATCTGCGCACCGAAATACGACCGGCAGATCGACTCCTTTATATTGTATAGCAGAACATCTGCATTGGCTTGCTCGACCTGGTTAGCCTGGGTGATCTGTTGTGCGCCTGATTTCAAAGCCCCTCCATCCAGCAAGGACTGGCTCAGCTCCAACACGGCGCGGTACTGATCCTTGGGCTGACCGGGTATCTCAAATCCCGGCAGAGGCACATCAATCTTGGTGACATCTGACTGCCAGGATGCCTGACCCGTCAGGTTTGCCTGTGGCAGCCCGATGCTTTTGTTGATCTGCTGCCGCAAGTCAGCATTGTTTTGTGCAGCAGTTTTGAGCCGCTGGTAGGGATGAGCTGCTGCGGCTGCATCATACAGGCCAGAGAGCGATAGCGTGTTTTGGCCCGGGAGGTAGCTGGCGCAAACCAGCAGGGCGATCAATATCCGATGTTTAACATTATGCATAAGGTCAGAGATTATACTTTGATAGAATTCCAGATGAACTCAACGATATCGTTCTTTCTTTTTTCCATAAGTTGATTAAATGATTTTTCAGTATGACCCATCCTGTGAATGAGCAAGGGTTTGGCAAGGATAGGGTAAATGGTAAGGGATTGAATATTGATCATCAATTCTTTAGCATCCATATATCGAATCAGTCCAGCCTTCACCTCCGCATTGATATCTTCCTCCAACCGACTGGTAATCTTTTTGATGGGTACATGATCCAGGTCTTTGAGAATGATCTCGGGATTGCGATAGAGCTCGCTCATGATAAACATAGGCAGCTCCGTCATGGACATCAGTTTTTCAAGGTCAACCTTCACAATCTGCCTGATCTTTTCCTTTAATGGCAGATCTTGTTGGATAATAGCCCCGATCGAAGCAAATAAATGCGCAAACTCCTCCCTGAATATCCGCGCAAATAGCCGCTCCTTACTCCTGAAATAATAATTGACCATCGACTTAGTTGTACCCGCTTGAGCTGCGATATCATGCATCGAGGTACCCGCAAGCCCTTTGGACAGGAAGAGGGACCGGGCGGACTCCAGGATACTTTGCTCTTTATTTTGCTCTGATACGGTCATTTAGGACGGATGGTTAGAACAGTCGTTCGAAGTGCAAATATAGACTTATTTTTGGGATGATGGATACTTAATATATTCAAGTAGCAAAGAAATTTTAATTCACGGAGTTTAATGGGGTGTCCTAATGCTCCGGGACTCATATCTGGGAATAAATGTTGTTTATTCTCAACATATTTCTCACATTTGTAGATAATAATAGACATGAATTCCAAAAAGCAAATACTTTTCCCCAAAAACCAGCAAATATTGGAACAAATGGGAGAGCATATTAAGCTTGCCCGTAAGCGAAGAAAACTTACCACCATTCAAGTGGCAGAACGTGCCAATATTGACAGAACTACCCTGTACCATATTGAAAAAGGAAATGGAAAAGTCTCGCTCGGAGCATATTTCAATACTTTAAGGGTTTTAGGTTTGCATGAAGATTTTTTGAAAATAGCCTCAGATGATGCATTTGGAAGGAAACTACAGGATCTGGAACTATTAAATAAAAAATAGTACCATGAGCCAAACTACTTCGATTTACGTATTTGCTGATTGGTTTAAAGATAATCCAATACTTTTAGGCGTGTTATCGGCTCAACAGGCTAATGACCAAAAAGCATTTTCATTTGAGTATAGCAAAGATTTTCTGTCCTCCGAAAGGCCGATCTACTTAAACCCGGACATTAAATACTTCCACTTGAAAACAGAGAAAATGATCAAGATTGAAAATGAAGTAAAAAAGGCAGTTTTAGCCCGGAGTGTTTTAGCAAAAAAATGGGTATGGCAAGATCTGAAATCGAATTGATGAGCAAAGCATTTGCTATCCATTCAAGGTAGTATTATTAGAAAAAAACATTACCAAATTATCCATATGAATCCCCAGGTAGACCAATATCTCCAACATGCCAAGCACTGGCAAAAGGAAATGGAACTATTACGATTGATCCTGCTGGACTGCCCCGTGACTGAACACCTCAAATGGAGCAAACCCTGCTATTGTTGGGAAGATAAAAACATCGTAGTCATACAAGGATTTAAAGCTTACTGCGCGGTATTATTTTTTAAAGGATACCTCTTAAAAGATCCCCAAGGTCTGCTGGTCAAAACCGGGGAAAACACTATCGTGGGTCGTCAGCTTCGGTTCGTCAATGTCAAAGAAGTCATTAAATTGGCGCCAGCCCTGAAAGCCTTTGCCCTGCAAGCCATCGATATAGAAAAATCCGGCCCTGCAAAACCCGTCCAGAAAAAAACAACTTTAAAATTTCCAATTGAGTTTCAAAATATATTAACAGAAAAGCCTGCTTTAAAAACTGCGTTTGGTAAATTAACTCCTGGAAGACAAAGAGCATATCTAATTCATTTTTCCCAACCAGTACAGGCTAAAACCAGGGAGTCGAGAATAGAAAAATGTATAGATCGCATCATGAAAGGCAAAGGACTTATTGAATAAAAATATCAACCTTTTATGCGTTATTTAGGTCTAGCTTCGTTGGTTTGGCGAGCCCCTAGCAGATTTGAGTCAGCTGGCGCACAGCTAGAACCTACGGAGTTTGAAGCCAAGCAGTTTTTGCGTCAGCTCAAAACCCATCACTCTCCCGATACGCTTTGATCAGCGCCTGCTCCCCTTCTTTACCGGCGATCGAATTGCCATGCTCCATACCCATGATACCGGTATACCCTTTTTCATGGATAAACTTAAAGATGTTTTTATAGTTGATCTCCCCAGTCGTAGGTTCTTTACGACCGGGATTGTCTCCGATCTGAAAGTATGCGATCTCATCCCAGCATTTCTCTATAGTGGGGATCAGATGACCGGTATTGCGCTGCATATGATAGATATCGTATAGGGTTTTACAAGCCGGGCTGGCCACTGATTTGCAGATCATAAACGATTGAGCAGCGGTACGTAGGAATAGATCCGGATTGTCTGAAAGAGGCTCCATCACCATCACCAGGCCATGAGGTTCCAAGATCGATGCACCTCGCTTCATCGCTTCGATGACATTCGCGGTCTGAATCTCGACTGGTAGGGTACGTTCAAAATACCCGGGCACAACAGTCATCCATGTAGCATTGACCCGCTTAGCGAGTTCTACTGATTTTTCACAAGTCTTGACAAACGTATCTAGAAATTCTTTTTTGCCGGTCGTCAGGGATACCTTCCAGTTATCACCTCCTTCGACGACAAAGACCCCCATTGTCATACTTAATTTGGCCAGCGTATTACCTATTTTATTTTGCTCTTCCACCGGTCTTCCCAACATACCATTATCCTCCAGAGCCATAAACCCATTGTCCGCCATAAACTTTAGTTGGTCTACCAGATCTCCACCAGCTGAGTTTTTAAACATCCCAAAGTGCGGGGCATATTTCATTTTAAACGCTGCCGCATCGTGGGATCGATCAGCCAGCCCTTTAATTGAAGTTAATCCCACCAGTGGGGTTGCCAGTGCGGTGGATTTGAGAAAATTTCTTCGTTTCATATTTAAAGATATTTTATTTTTTGATAAAGCTGGTCATTTATGACTGATACCTTCCAAGATCATACTATGCCTTATTCTTTTAGTGCAGCTAGTTACCCAGGTTGAGGGACTTTCTTACCCACTGTGCAAAATTATCTCCCCTTCTTTGCGCCTTTGCGCCTTCGCGCGACCTCTCCACTTAACCCCCTACAGATTCCACCAATAATTCATCTTAAACACGAAGGCCCTATTCTTCACATTCCATGGTGAAGGAATATAATTATCCGTGTATACCAAATATATATCTGAGGCAGGTTTGAAGCGCCACTGGAGCCTGGTATTGATATTAAGGTTATTGACCTGTTCGTTATATTGTACGAAAGAGGTAAAATAAAGACTGTTGGTAAAAGTAATATCGACCCTGGGCCCTACCAGCCAAAACACCGTTTTGTTCCAGGGAGCTTCTATATTGATCCTGTTGTAACTGGACGAAAGACCTAGTTTGACATATGGCTGAAACCGGTAGCCGATCTCTGTAGTGACATTTGTACGATGCCCATCCCGGTAATATCCCCCTACCCTGTAAGAAAAAGCATAAGTAAACAGCCGTTGAGGCGGGGATCCATAATCACCACCGGTAGACCGCCATTTATGTATACTTCCACGAGCCAAAGTATCTTTATTGGTATTGGTAGGATCAAATGGTTGTAATAGCTGCACCCAGTCATCTCCCACCCAGACATCGGCTGTAGCTGAATTTCTAAAATTAAATTTGTACATAAAAAATACAGTCCGGTCTGTGGTCTTCAGCTTTGGAGTAAAATAGGAGAATACACCCAAACTCGGTCCATGAGTCAATATTTTTCCTGCACCAGGATAAAACAAATAACTTACCGTAGGGCTGATTTTATAGTATTCTTTGCGGGGGACATATCCCACTTCGGCCGTATAGTTTTTGCTTACATATTCTTGTTGCCAATTGATCGAATAATTCCGAGTGGCATAAGCCAGATTACCTACATGAGACCAGGCATTGCTGGATTTTTTGGCATCAAAAGACCGTGCGTACATAAATTTTCCGGTCCACCGATTATTGGCTGAGGCCAGGTTGTACTCAAAGCCCAGGTTTCTGTTATACTCATTATTACTTTTCTTTAATTCGGAAGACAATTGGTCATAGGCTACAGCTTGCTTATTGATCCCAAAGATGGCGATATTGGAACGACTAAATACTTTACGTTGTAAGGCCAGCATTCCAAAATTGTACCCCGGCTGCACCGCATCTTTACGAGTCTGCATATCCAATAAGCCAATGCGCCAGTTCTTGTCTAGCTTACCACTCAACCTGGCACCAAAATCTATCGGGATACCCAGACCAATACGCCTGGAAAAAAAAGGTCGCAAAGTGCTGTTACCTATACCTGCAAACAAGTCTCCATTTTCCAAAAAAAACTGTCTACGTTCCGGAAAAAACAATTCAAACCGATCCAGGTTAGATACTTGCTGATCAACTTCTACCTGTGAAAAATCAGGATTGACAGTCAGATCAAGGTTGAGCGCACTGCCCAAAGCGACCTTGGCATCGCCACCGATTTCTTTTCTAGTGGTTGCTTTGGTGCCGGCTGCAAAATTTTTAGAAACTCCTGTCAGGGCATAAGGGATGATGGATATATTGGTCCCTACTTGTGGTGGAGCTTCGTCCCAGACTAAGGTGCCTGTATATGCTAGAGAGGCTGTAGGAAATATCCTAGGGATCGGAGTCCATGAAGATTTTTCTGTAGTCCGGATATCCAGGCGGGAAAAATTAATTCCCCATTCTGTGATGCCTTTTTTGTACCGAATGCTCTTAAATGGTATAGAGGCTTCAAACACCCATTTGTCATCATAGTTTTTGGTGACTCCCCGCCACTTATTCTCCCAACTCAGATCTACTTTGCCGCCATCATACATTGTGCCATCCCATAAAGCCCCTGCTGCGTTGGCTCCAAAAGAAAACCCATTGGTTCTATCATCATAAGGATCCATGAAAAGCAGGAAATTATCGTTTTTACCAAAAGCAAAGTCTCTTTTTAAAGACTCTACTTTGTAGTTCTTGTCGATCATATGATATGCCTCCACCAACAGGTATATGTTTTTTTGGTCATAGCACATCCTGACATCAGTACGGCCTTTGGCTTTGCTGGTATCCATAGGCAAGACCATAAAAAAATCAGTCGCTATTTGAATAGATCGCCATATATCATCATCTGGTGAGCCGTCTACCTTGACAGGCACATTAATTTGATTCATTGGATAACGGTAGGAGGCGTTCTTCTTCTGCGCCATGGAGGGAAGAGCAATGATGATTGCCAGTACGATACCAGATATTCTATTCATAAATCAGGGGATAAAAATAGAACTAATCAGCTTGAATGAAGTATCTATTTAGATTTTAAGAAAGTCTTATTAAAATTTCGCCGGCGTATAAAATATTACAGACTATATTGAATGAAAGTATCAAGTCTTTTCTAAACTTTCTTTTGCATAATGAATCTTGTTATTATCAATACTTCAGCCAATAACTTGAAAATCCTTCCCCTCTGCACTGATTCAGCCAAACCTATGTATTTTGTTTAATAATTTAATCGCTTGACCCAATTTCAAAAACGCATTACCCTCTATGGCCTCACGATGATTGCTGTAGGCTCGAGCATCGGCTCTGGTATTTTCGTCACCCCGGGGACTATAGCTAAAGAAATAGGTCATCCCTACCTCATCCTGATGGTATGGGTATTAGGGGGTATCATGGGATTGACAGGAGCGTTGACCTTTTCAGAGCTAGGGGGCTTATTTCCACAGGCTGGCGGAGTCTATGTCTACCTTAAAAATGCTTATGGAGACCTCACCGGGTTTTTATATGGTTGGGTCATGCTGATGGTGATCAATACGGGATCCCTCGCTGGGCTTTGTGTAGCATTTGCGGAGTATTTGCGATTTCTGATACCTGGCATCACGACTTCAAGCAAGCTCATCATAGCCGCCTCTACGATGGTGGTCCTCACAGGCATCAATATACTTGGTGTGCATTATAGCCAATACCTTTCCAATATCCTGACCACAATCAAACTTTCAGCCATAGCTTTGTTGATATTTGCAGGTATCTTTTATGGTCAGTCCGATGCCATCTATCAAAATTTTGAGACAGTATATTCCACCCCCAGCCACCTGATCGTCGTCTTATTCAGTGGCATGATAGGGGTCTTCTTTTCAGTTGGAGGCTGGCATCATGCTACCTATGTGGCTGGTGAGGTGATCAATCCCACCAGGAATGTCGCCAGGGCCATGATTCTGGGCATGACCATCATCACCCTGGCTTATGTATTGATTAATATTGCTTATCTCAGGTTATTACCGCTCCAACAAATCAGTCAAACTCAGACGATCGCCAGCGACGCGATGTCGGCACTGCTACCCTGGGGCGGCCGACTCATAGCAGTTGGAATAGCCCTGTCCATCTTAGGCACGATCAGTATCTATACCATGAGTGCTCCCAGGATTTATTATGCCATGGCTGAGGACGGATTGTTTTTTAAATCATTGGCAGGTATCCATGTGCGCTGGAGGACTCCGGTAGCAGCCATGTTGTTTCAGGCAGTCTGGGCACTCTGCATATTGTTTTTCTTTAGTGCCTTATTTGACAAAATCATCACCTTCGTCACTTTTATGGACGCTCTGTTTTTTGCCCTTGCAGCAGCATCTATATTTATTTTTAGAAAACGGTTTACTTCCACGCACCGACCTTATCGCACCTGGGGCTATCCGCTCATCCCTTTGATTTTTATATCACTCCAGAGTGTCTTTGCGATTAATATTTTTTTTCAGAAACCTGAGCAAGCCTTACCTGGATTGGTCTTGTTGGGATTGGGTATCGGAGCTTTTTATTGGTTTAAGAACAGCAAACACATCAAAGATTAGTATAGCCCATTTATGCTGCAAACTAAAAGTCCGAATATAATATAGCATATGAAAAAATCTACGATAGAAGAAATTAGAACACGATTTGATAAAGATGTATAGCGATTTTCTAACCTTGACTCAGGACAGCTTTCAACGATAGATGCCAAGATTTCATTGGAACTAATAACTGAATCGGCAAAAAGAATTGTTCCGCATGCTGAAAATTTACTTGACATTGGATGCGGAGCCGGCAATTACACCTTGATGATGCTCACAAAAATTCCAAACTTACATTGCACACTGGTTGACTTGAGCAAACCCATGTTGGACAAAGCATTTGAAAGAGTCCTACCACAGACCGATAATAGCGTGGAGATTCTGCAAGGTGATATCAGGGAAGTCCAGCTAGATCAAAATCATTTTGATATCATTTTGGCGGGGGCTGTGTTACATCATTTAAGAGATGATCTAGATTGGGAAACAACCTTTGATAAACTTTTTAGACTGCTCAAGCCAGGTGGTTGTTTTATGATTTCGGATTTGATCACGCAGGATACCGTATCCATAAATGATTATACATGGGAAAGATATGGTGATTACTTAGAAGCCATTGAAGGCGTATCTTATCGGAACAAGGTGTTGGATTATGTGGCTAAAGAAGATTCACCAAGATCAATGAATTATCAATTGGACCTTATGAAAAAAGTAGGATTCAGTAAAGTAGAAATCCTTCATAAGAATATGTGTTTTGGAGCATTTGGAGGAATAAAATAGAAAACAATGTGCCACGGGCAATGGATAAAGGACTGTTGTTATTAGTACCAACGAATAAGGGGTTTCCACGCTGTAAGGTGATCTTATCTATAAGTACCGCCTCCAATTGATCAGAGTTCCAGTTTTACCAATAGCGACAAATCCATTTTTTTCAAGCACTTTTGAAGAAGCGAAATTGGTTTCTTCAGAAGAAGCAACTACAGCAAGCACCCTTGTTTCGGATTTTGCCCAACGTATCAGTCCACTTACAATTTCAGTCATATAACCTCGGTCTTTATATTCATCATAGATTCCATAACCAATCTCGATTTCCCCTGCTGCATTGGGTTCACCGATGATACACAGATCTCCTACCATTGAGTTCTCTTCTTTCAAGACCGCTGTCCAAAGTGTTGAATATAAATAGTTTTTGTTCGGGTCGGCAACATTGGGTAGAATGGTTTGCTCCAAAGCCTCTTTCAATTCGGTCGATATCTTTCTTGAAGATGGCTGTAGATTGAGTTCGGCCTCCAGGGAATGGTCACAACGAATATATTTTAAAAGCTGATCGTAGGTCAGTGGTATTAGAATTAGTCGAGGTGTTTCTATCATCTTGAGGCTAAATATTTGGGATCAATAAAATAAGGTATGCCTCAAAAGCTGGTCATACTTTGTATCCTTATTAAAAATGTTCTTTTCTTTAAAAACTGGAAGTCAGTAATAAATTAATATCAGAATACTTCATATTAAACTGTTTGCCCAGGTATTCATTGGTGATATGACCCTTGAAAGCATATACCCCATGTCGGAGCCCTGGGTTGGCAAAAAGCATTTCCTCTATATTCTGTACTTCTGAGGTAGATAACAACAAAGGAGCTATAATATTGCTGATAGCAGAAGAAGCTGTACGAGGCACTTTAGAGGCGATATTGGGTACACAATAATGTATCACACCATGTTTGATGAAGGTCGGATGATCATGAGTACATACTTCTGAGGTTTCAAAGCAGCCGCCCTGATCGATGCTCACATCCACGATGACAGAGCCTTGTTTCATTTTCATGACCATCTCTTCTGTCACCACCATCGGCGCGCGACCTGTTTTAGAGTGTATGGCGCCTATGACTACATCAGCACTTTTGAGTTGATACTCGAGATATTTCGGATTGAGGACTGATGTATGGAGTGGAGTACCGACACTGTTTTGCAGACGCATCAATTTATAGATATTGTTGTCAAACACACGCACCGAAGCACCTAGCCCGAGTGCTGCTTTAGTGGCAAATTCCCCAACGACACCAGCCCCCAGAATCAATACCTTGGCAGGTGGTATGCCCGCTATACCTCCGAGGAGTACTCCCCGGCCATGACTTGTAACAGATAGCAATTCTGCTGCAGTCAGCACTGCACTCAATCCAGCAATTCCACTGAGTGTACGGACTATAGGAAAGCTGTCGTTTTTGTCTTTTAAATACTCCATGGCCACCGCAGTGATCTTTTTCTTTCGGAGCATCTGCAGGTATTCTTCGGTGACGAGAGGCATATGCAGCGGAGATATTAACATCTGATCACCTGGCATAAGCTCTATCTCTTCAATTGTCGGAGGGGCGACTTTTAATATGATACTGGCTTTAAAGATTTCCTTTCTATCACTGGTGACCTCTGCGCCTGCTTCTGAATAATCTTCGTCATTGTAAAATGATCTTTTGCCTGCGCCTTTTTCGATAATGACCCTATGTCCGCTGGCTGTTAACATAGCCACTCCGTTGGGTATCAGTGCAACCCTGTTTTCCTGCATTCTCTCTTCAACAGGGATTCCCAAAAACAGCTTGCTCTGATTATTGGCATAGTCATCCAATTTTTCCTTAGGTGAGAGCACTTCCTGCTCCATAGCTTCGCGGGCCAATTGTCTACTGAGATCTTGCATCATACACTAGGGTGAATAAAAATTAAGGACCAAAAATAAAGAATCGCATCCATTCACTAAGATAATAAACATTTATCCAAGTGTGGCAATGTTCAACGGAATGCATCCTCAGTATTGCTTTATATTAAATCCTACCCAATGTCTGACAAAGATCTCCATTTTATCAAAATCCATGACTCTACCGTAAGCATGCTACAAACAGTGAATGTCGAATGCTGGGAATTACTGGATTATGTAGTGGAATAATTCGAATACAAACAAGCAACCACAAGCCCGTATTTTGCGTATTATTAAATCGAATGGGGGTGAGTATATTGCCGGAATCGACGCTAATTTCAATCTTAGATGACTGTATCCAGCAAAAAAGGGAAGGTCAAAAGAGGTTTTATAAGCATTTTTATGGATTTGGTTATACCATTTGCCAAAGGTACCTCTCATCCCACGAAGATATTGTAGAAGTCCTCAATGATGGGTTTCTCAAGGTTTTTACTGAAGTACATCGGTTTGAAAAAAGACAGGATAGTCTGGAAGGATCGTTAAAAGCCTGGATTAGAAGAGTTTTGGTCAATACCTCCATTGACCGGTTGAGGAAAGCCAACCAGAAGAAAAAATTAACGATTGATCATTCTCACGAAATGACCAATCTAAGTATACAGTCACAAGCGATTTCCAAACTCTCCTATGATGAATTATTGAAAAGCATCAATCAACTCACTCCCTCTTATCGGGCAGTTTTTAACTTGTTTGTCATCGATGGCTATTCTCATGAAGAGATTGGTAAAATGTTAAATATCTCCCCGGGTACTTCCAAATCAAACCTTGCCAAAGCGAGAATCAACCTTCAAAAATTATTATCCTCAGAGATTTATTCTAAAAAATATGAACCAAAAGCAATCTGAAGATTTTGATGAGTATATAAAAAAGCTAGCTGCTGATGCAGACAGCCCCTTTCATGAACAGTCCTGGCATGAGATGGAATACCTGTTGAATAAAAGAAAAAGAAAAAGATTTGCCCTATTATTTTGGCCCTTAGGCCTTTTGATCATCGGAACCACATTATTGGCCATCATTAAATACTTGCCTTCTGACTCTCAAAAATCAATGCAACATCCTTTACCAGTACTTTCCAGCGAAGCTTATAATTCGATAAAACCCAATTTATATCCTTTAAAAGTAACCACTGATCGGATTTTTGGACAGGGACCAGTGACCTCAGATTTTGCACAAATAGACAATGCAAATCTTGAGGTTGAACAAAACAAAACTGGTCACGCAGACATGGCTAGCCCTATTGCCAATGCCGCTTCATTCAATCACGAATCTAAAACACTTAAGCAGAAAATTTCTGGCACTTTATCATCAACCGGAGTTAATAAAAGCCGTTTGAGTGGCCTGGACAAATCCCCTTACGCTGACAAATTTCCATTGGCCGATAAAGTCATTAGCAGGCACTCGTCTGCATCATTGACTGAATCCAAAGACCAATCTCCTTCTCCCAACCAATCTGCGAATGTACTCAAAATCGATCCTAATAATGAAACCGTGGATCCTACTATTGGTTCGTCCCAGACCACTCAAAACAAGTTACTCAACATTCAAGTCTTACCTCCCATTAATATTGAATCCATGGAGTATGACAGAGTGATTCATTTAAAACATTGGGATGATCCAATGCCTATCACAACCAAATCACCCAGGCACACTTCACTTTCTATTGAACTTGGTTGGTCTCCAGAATATACCAGCGTAGTTCAAAGATCTTACAGCCAATTAGGCAAGGCTTACGGTGTAGACCTTGGATTCAAGATGAACAGATTTACACTCAGCGCGGGGCTTCAGAAATCAACAAAATATTACAATGCTATGAAGGAAGATTACGAGATTCCCTACAATAGCTATTTTAAGAAATTAACGATTAATAATATCAAGGGTGCCTGCAGTGTACTGCAACTGCCTATCTATTTGAAGTACGACCTGATTAACACTAAATCTTTTGTTTTGGTTTTAAATGCCGGTATTAGTTCAATGCGAATGGATAGAGAGGTTTATGCTTATGATTATCTCCATGCTAATTCCAAACCTGGTCACTCTGTGGATGACTATACCCTAAAGAACTGGCATTGGCTTGCCGCGGCATCCGCGGGCGTAAGCATTCAAAAATCGATTTCACGACATTTAGGCATTTCCATCACTCCTTATTACCAACTACCCCTAAAAGGAGTTGGCGAAGGCCATGTTCGGTTAAGATCTTTTGGCAGTCAGTTTGCCTTATCCTGGACCATACCTACAAGCAAATAAGTGAGTCTGTAGACTTGCCGTTTGATTTCATTGTTTTTTAAGATTTTGGTTTCTATTTTTTTAAATTAACCTTTAGGATCTTTACTGGAATAAATACCCTACTATCATGGTTAATTCCTTATGCTCTAATTGATTTTGTATTCATTAAATGTGTATATACTTTTTAAGCATATTTATTCTTTTCATAAGACCATGAAGCATTAACTGACTTTAAATAATTATTCAATAAATTTGTAACATGCCGAAAAGTTTGTTACTCTTATCTCTATTGTTAGTTCAGTTTGTAAGTTTTGCTCCGCCTGTGCAGGTCCCTTACACACCAACCATTCCGGCGGCTGAAGCCCAATGGGTAGATTCGGTTTTCACTTCTCTTAGTGTTGACGAAAAAATTGGTCAGCTTTTTATGATCAGGGCCCACTCAGACAAAGGTCCGGAGCATATAGCTGAAGTGGAAAGACAAATAAAAAAATATCATGTAGGCGGGCTTTGTTTTTTCCAGGGCACTCCATTGAAGCAAGCTGAATTATCGAATAATTACCAGGCTATGTCCAAGACACCACTTATGGTGGCCATCGATGCAGAATGGGGGTTGGGCATGCGACATAAATCTGCTGCAATTAGTTTTCCAAGGCAATTGACCTTGGGGGCTCTTAAGGAGAACAAACTGATCTATGATATGGGTGCGGAGATAGCCGATCAGCTTAGGCGCATTGGCACTCAAATCAATTTTGCTCCAGTCGTCGACATTAATATCAATGCGGCCAATCCAGTCATCAATGATAGATCATTTGGTGAGAACAGGATAGCAGTCACTACCAAAGCTTACCAATATATGCAGGGTATGCAGGATCATGGTGTCATGGCTTGTGCAAAACATTTTCCTGGTCATGGCGATACTGATGTAGACAGCCATCTTGATCTCCCGGTGATCCCTTATAACAGGGCCAGGTTGGACTCCATAGAGCTCTTCCCATTCAGATTATTGTTTGACCAAGGTATGCAGAGTGTCATGGTAGCCCATTTGCAGGTGCCTGCTTTAGAAACAAACAAATTGCTGCCTACTTCACTTTCCAGTTCCACCATGACAGGATTGATTAAAAATGAAATGGCCTTTGATGGTCTCATTTTTTCTGATGCCCTGGAGATGAAAGCTGTAACTAAAAATTACGATCCTGGTGCTTTGGAATTAGTAGCCTTTAATGCCGGTTGCGATGTGCTATGCCTGCCTAACGATATTGACCTATCCTTTACACAGATACTTAAAGCTGTAAATGAGAGCTCTGAATTAAAATCAAAACTTGATCAAACGGTGAGGAAAATTTTGCTTGCAAAATATCGCATGGGATTGAGTCAAGATCCACGTGTTTCACTAAGCAACCTGGATAAAGATGTCAATAACCCAAAAGCGCAGGCACTCAAAAGCAAACTTTACGAACAAGCCATCACTCTGGTCAAAAATAAAAACCGGTTGATTCCGCTGACAGAATTAGATCAGCATAAAATCGCCTCTTTGTCGATTGGTAGTAAAACCAAGACTCCGTTTCAATGGAGGTTGGACAGTTACGCAAAAATCTATCACCAACAAGCCGACACTGACATCAGCGTAACACAATCCAACAACCTATTAGCCAGCTTTAAAAATTCCGATATCGTCATAGTCAGCCTTCATGGTCTTAATAAAAACATCAAGCAAAACTTTGGACTCTCTGGCAGTGCTTTAAAATTCATCAACCAGCTCAGTCTAACTACCAAAGTGATCCTGGTGTCTTTTGGAAGCCCTTATGCGCTGACTAATTTTGGCGACAGTGATTGGCTCATACAGTCTTATGAAGACGATGCCTTGATGCAAGACCTCACTGCTCAAGCTATTGTTGGCGCCATAGGCATCAATGGGCGACTGCCGGTATCATCTGGCCCTAACATGCCCTTCGGCGCAGGGCTCAACTCAGAAAGTTTAATGCGATTTGGATATGCCATTCCTGAACGGGTACGAATCGATGGGCAAAAGTTAGAGGCTTTAGATGCCTTGACCAGTGATATCGTATCTATCCATGCTGCTCCAGGTGGTCAGTTATTGGTAGCAAGAGAAGGAAAAATTGTCTATCAAAAAGCCTTTGGCTATCAGGATTATGAGCATAAAATTCCTGTAAACCTGACCGACATGTATGACCTTGCCAGTCTTACGAAAGTAGCAGCAAGCACTTTGTCAGTTATGAGATTATATGACGAAGGCAAAATCACTTTGGACCAACCTATGTCTGACTATCTACCAGATCTTAAACAATCTAACAAGTCATCACTTAATATAACCGAAATCATGAGCCACCAGGCAGGACTGCTTGGATGGATTCCATTTTACAAAGAAACCCTGGTCAAAACTGGCAAACGCACTTACAAATTAGATCCTTCTATTTACGCCACTACAGAAAGCTCAAAGTACAGCCTGCCTGTTGAAAAAGGGTTATATCTTAAGACAGGCTATGACCAACAGATCTGGCAACAAATTTTAGATTCTCAATTAAGGACTAATAAAAATTACCTCTACAGCGACTTAGGGTTTTATCTGATAGCCCAGATGGTCAAATATCAGTCAGGTCTTTCGATAGATCAGTTTGTGTCAAAATTCTTCTATACTCCATTGGGGCTCACACACACTTTATATAATCCTTACAAATTATATCCTTTATCCTCGATTGCCCCAACCGAAAAAGATACTTATTGGAGAAAAATGACTATCCAGGGTTATGTCCACGATATGGGAGCAGCCATGATGAATGGTGTAAGCGGTCATGCAGGACTTTTTAGTAATGCATTAGAACTAGGTACCATCATGCAGCTTTTTCTTAATGGAGGTCAATATGGTGGTGAAAAACTTATAAAATCATCGACGGTCAAGCTGTTCGCTACCAGGCAATTAGGTTCTACTCGCCGTGGCATTGGATTTGACATGAAAGAATTAGACCCCGCCAAACCTCAGCCAGCAGGCTATTTGGCATCCCCTGGTACTTTTGGTCACACAGGTTTCACGGGCACTTGTGCGTGGGTAGACCCTGAAAAACAATTGGTGTTCGTATTCTTATGTAATCGGACTTATCCTTCTATGAACAATAACCGGCTGCACAAAGATGAATATCGATCGAGATTATTAGATGCTGTCTACCTGGCCATGGAAGATCAAAAAATCCCACTTGACAATACAATGGAACTTGGCCAATAAAATTAGGCAATAGATATTTATTTAACCTCCTCTTCCTCAATCGGCTTGAGTTTAAAGGAAACCGGCAAATTAAATCTGACCCGAACTGCTTTGCCCTTTTGAGTGCCTGGTATCCAGCGCTGAGGCATTTGGTTCATGGAGTTCACTATGTTCAAAGAAGCTTCTCCACATCCACCACCGATATCCTTTAAGATTTTAGCTTCACTGATCGAACCATCAGTTTCAACCACAAAAGTGACTACACATCTTCCTTCAATACCATGGTCTTTGGCGTATTGAGGATAGGTGATATGACCATACAGATATTGGAGCATTTTCTGATCCGCACATTTTTTCTTTTCATCTATAGTCGATAAATCTTCACAACCCGGGAATCTGGGTGCTACTTCTACCACATGTAGAATACCTAGCTCTTCATCACTCTGTCCTGAAGGTGCGGTATTGGATTTGATTTCACTTTGTACTGTCGATTTAGCCTCTGAAATAAATAAGTTTCTAAAGATAAATGCTGCGATCACCGCTGCTATGATCAGTAGGTATTGCTTGTTGTCCAGAAAAAACCGCTTCATAATAATTAATTTGGATAAAGTTATAATAAAGAAAAAGGCTGCTTGATCCATCAGGCAGCCTCTTTCATTGTATTGTAAAATAATTAATTGAGCTTAAACGTGACTGGCAAGTTAAACTGAACCCTCACGGCATTTCCTCTTTGTTTGCCTGGTTTCCAGCGTTCTCCCATTTCATTCATAGAATTAACCACTCTTAAAGCTTCTTCGCCGCAGCCGCCTCCGATATCTCTTACTACTTTGGCGTCAGTGATTCTACCATCCTTTTCAACGACGAAGGTAACCACACATCTCCCTTGTACACCATTTTCTTTAGCGATATTGGGATACTTGATGTTTTTATATAAGTATTGCAACATTTTTTCGTCGGCACACTTCTTTTTTTCGTCCATAGACCCCTTGTCTTCGCATCCCGGAAAACGGGGAGCTTCTTCAACCACCTTAAAGATTTCATCAGGCTCATTCTTTGGAGGAGGTGGTGGGGGTGGTGGTGGGGGAGCTTCTTTCTTAGGAGCAGGTGGTGGGGGAGCCTCCACTACAGTTTCTTCCTGTATAGACTGATCCACAAACTCTACTTTTTCCTCAATCTTTTCCTCAGTTACTTTAATCTCCTGAACCACAGGTGGCGGAGGTGGTGGCGGAGGTGGTGGCGGCTCGGCGGTACGAGGTACTTCTACCTGTATTTCATCATCAAAAGCAAGAGCTCCTGTAGGTATGATTACTTTCTTGTCATAAGAAGTCCAGTTAAGTCCTATGACAGACAGCGCTAATGCAGCAGCCAAACCGTATCTGAAAATAGGACCACTCATCCCAAAAACATCCACATCCGGATACTTATAGGTGCCTTCCATCGGCGAATCCCATTTTTTGTCTTTGTATTTGCTCGCAAGATCTTCAGTCGCAGTTTTCTTAAATATGGATTTAAGAACATAGATCACTGCAACCACAGAAGCCACGATAGCTAATACCAGCCAAATGCCGATTTTACCGTCAATTTCTGTTAAATTCATATAAACTGTTTTAAAGTTCGAAAAATAATTAATCCACTAAATGACCCGATAATATTAGCAACAATATCCCATATCTCAAAACTACGGCTAGCCGAAAACATCAATTGACCAAATTCAGTCCCTATTGCTAACAGCATACAAAATAATAAGCCCTTGATTATTAATGATTTTGAACTCACACTGCCTGACTCGTAGAGGTAAAAACTAATCAGTAAAAAATAAAAACCGAAGTGAACGATTTTGTCCAGATACTTCATTTGAAGCTTTAAATCGGGGAAAGAACTTTTAGGAAGTAAGCTAAGGAATATTATGGTCAAGGTCCATAATATACTTAGTTTGTACTTTCTGATAAATAAGATGAGGTTGACTACCAATTTTGGTGTGTGCAAATAAGCCTATTGCAAAAGAGCCAGATATTCATCCCCTGATAACAGTGTATCCAATTCAGCCGGATCATTAATCTCTACACGGACGATCCAGCCCTGCCCGTACGGGTCATCATTAATTAGCCCGGGCTGATCTCCACCTTTTTCACTAATGGCTTCGTTAAACTCCTTGATAGTGCCGCCTACTGGTACAAACAGATCTGAAGTAGTTTTTACGGCCTCGACTGTACCAAAAATATCGCCTTTCCGAAGCTTTTTCCCAACAGTATTTACTTCGACATAGACCAATTCGCCAAGTTCTCCTTGTGCAAAATCGGTGATACCCACGAGAATTTCGGTGTCAGATATCGTTTTTACCCATTCGTGCTCTGGGGTATATTTGAGTGAAGAATCGATGATAGACATGGTAATGTGGTTAAATGGTCAATTAAGCTTTGGTAAGGGTATTTTGTTGTACAAAGTCGAAGATCCATTCGCTGGTCAATGACTTAGGCCTTTCAAGTGGAAATCCAAGTGCCCGTGACCAACATTGTGCCGCCATCACGCCTAATGACCTGGATACTCCAAACAACACGGTATAATAATTATATTCTGTCAGTCCATAGTGTACCAACATAGCTCCACTATGTGCATCTACATTGGGCCAGGGGTTACTAACCTTTCCTAAGCTCTGGAGTACAGGTGGTACAATGTCAAATAATTGCCACACGATTTTAATGATATCGTCGTCAGCCAGGTATCTTTCTGAAAATTGTTTTTGAGCGTAAAATCTTGGGTCGGGTTTTCTGAGGACTGCATGTCCATATCCGGGTATCACTTTGCCCTGACTGAGTGTTTCATGAATATAAGCGGTGATTTGATCTTTCGTCGGAGTACGGGTATTGAGCTTATCTACCATCTCAAATATCCATTTGATCACTTCCTGGTTGGCTAAGCCATGTAGAGGCCCTGCGAGCGCGTTCATTGCGGCGGCATAAGATAAGTAGACATCACTCAGCGTAGATCCGACTAAATGGGCAGTATGCGCTGAGGCATTACCTCCTTCATGGTCTGCATGGATGGTAAGATACAAGCGCATCAGCTCATAACTTTCCATTCCTTCCAAGCCCAGCATATGAGCATAATTTGCCGCCCACCCTAAAGAAAGGTCTGCAGGGATATGCTGATTCTCTTTAAAAGTTCGTCTGTAGATATAAGCAGCGGCATGAGGGATCCTGGCTATTAAATTCATGGCATCTTCGTACGTAGGATCCCAGTAGTCGTTTTTAGACAACCCTTCTTCATACTTTTTATGAAATATTGAATCTACCTGCATAGCATTGATCGCTATACTGAATTGAGTCATGGGGTGCACATCTAACGGCAGCGCATCGAGCACTTTTGTCACAGCATATGGCAATACCGCCCTGCGCTCCCACTCGTCTGTCAACCAAAGTACCTGGTCCCGGGAGGGTATTTCTCCTGTCAGCATGAGCCAAAATATGCCTTCAGGCAAAGGTTCAGTGCCATTATCTGCCTTGGGGAGCAATGCCTGGAGTTGAGGGATACTATAACCTCTAAATTTGATACCATCCTGTGCATCCAGCAAGGAGGTTTCCCAGATCATACTCTTTATGCCTCTCATGCCTCCATAGGCTTGTTCAAGTTTGACCTCATCCAATTTCATATTGCCATGCTCTTTAAGCAAGGACCTGATTTGTTCTTTAAGATCTTGCGATTTTTGTCTAAATATTTGCTTGAGTTCGTCCATTTCGTTCTACAAATTCTTCATAAGATTAATATACAGCCATTATTATTCGGAGCTCAAAAATATTGGATTCATCCTGATTTAAATCAATTATTTTAAAATTCCACACCTCAATTCTTACTTTTTTCAATTTTTCCTAAGTTACATGAGGGTCTCAAGGTAAAAAAATACATTAATTTGGCCCCAATATGTTAGAGGTACAAGGCAAAATAATCAGTCTTGAAGTCATAGAAAACAGGTTTGTTTGTGACCTGAAAGCTTGTAAGGGAGCCTGTTGTATTGAGGGTGATGGAGGGGCTCCTCTCGAAACAGCCGAAGTCGAGTGGCTCAATCAGAATATAGACTTGATCACTCCTGTATTAGACGAAGAAGGCAAATCATTGGCCCAAACCCAAAGAGCAACCCAGGCTGATGATGGCGCCTTTCATACACCTCTTAAAGCAGACGGAGCATGTATTTACTCCATTAGGGATGCAATGGGCATATTACAATGCAGCATCGAGCAAGTCTACAAGAAAGGCTCCACTACTTTGATCAAACCCATTTCTTGCCATTTATACCCGATCCGCATTCACAAATCAGAAAACTGGGAAGCTTTAAATTATGATCGATGGGATATCTGTAATCCGGCGTGTACTCAAGGTGCCAAACTCAAAGTGCCGGTGTATAGATTCCTTCAATCAGCCCTGATCAGGAAGTATGGGGAAGAATTTTATCAGGAGCTTGATGATATAGCTTCACAATGGATATCTGAGACACAACTTTGAATAAACAAAACTTGAATTTGATATGATTAGAATTTATCGTACCGCCCAACACATCGTAGTAGAGCACCAACAACAATTTTATTATTATCCACATCAGGATTGGGATCGCTTAGTCAACGAACCTTTTTTGCACAACCATCTGTTGGATTTTACCAAATCTGCCAAAGCAATCAATGCCGACACGTGGTTAGGATCCAAAACGAAGCTTATGGCACCCATAAACAGCCAGGAAGTGTGGGCTTCCGGTGTGACTTATCTCAGGAGCAGAGATGCAAGAATGGAAGAAAGTGAACACGCCAAATCTGCCTATGACCTTGTATATGATGCAGATCGCCCAGAATTATTTTTTAAATCTTTGGCCCACCGGGTCGCAGGCCCTGGCGAGCATGTCAATATCAGGAAAGATTCTACCTGGAACGTACCTGAACCCGAAGTCACTTTATTTGTAAACAACCAGGGACAAATCGCAGGCTATACTATCGGAAATGACATGAGCTCACGGTCTATTGAAGGTGAAAATACCCTTTATCTTCCACAAGCCAAGACTTACGAACGAAGTGCTGCTCTAGGTCCTTGCTTGATGATCAGCCCCGATCCATTACCCCCTTCGACCGGCATTGAATTAAAGATATTTAGAGAAAACAGCTGTGTCTATCATGGCCAGACGACCGTAAGCACGATGAAAAGAAACTTCACCGAGTTAAAAGAATATTTGCTTCGAGGATTGATCTTTGAAAAAGGATGTTATTTGATGACAGGTACTGGGATAGTACCTCCTTCCAGTTTTACATTGGAGTCAGGTGATATAGTGACCATACAAATAGATGGGATAGGTGAGTTGGAAAATGTCGTTCGTTGGTTTTAATACCTGAACCAACCTACAGGCGGGTTTTAATAGAAACTTGACTCTTTTTAGATTTTGAGGGATTTTTAAATACCTGGGCTCACTTCCTATTTACAAAATCACCTTATCTTTGCACATGGAAAAACAAATCAGTTCTTTCGCACCAGCCATCGAAGAGATGTTTACTTTCGATGATGTACTATTGGTCCCAGCCTATTCTCAAGTCCTGCCCAGAGAGGTCAATATAGAATCTCAATTAACTACCGGGATCAGGCTTAATGCTCCAGTAGTTTCTGCAGCCATGGATACGGTGACAGAAAAAAAACTAGCTATAGCGATTGCCCGTGAAGGGGGTATCGGTATGATTCATAAAAACATGTCCATTGAAAGCCAGGCAGACCAGGTACGCAGTGTCAAACGATCAGAAAGCGGTATGATCATAGACCCAATTACGCTCAAAGTTGGTGCCACAGTAAAAGATGCTCGGATCATTATGGACCAGTATGGCATAGGAGGCATCCCGATTATTGACGAAAAAAATCATCTCATCGGAATACTGACCAATAGAGATCTTCGGTTCGAGACCATACTTCAAAGGCCGATTACTGAGATTATGACCAAAGAGAACCTGATCACTGCCCCAAAAGGCACCACGCTGGAGCAAGCTAAAGGCATTCTTCAAAACTATAAAGTTGAAAAATTACCTGTAGTGGATGAGTATGGGCTGCTCATTGGATTGATCACTTACAAGGATATCATGAGACTGGAAGATTACCCGCTATCCTGCAAAGACACTTTAGGCAGGCTTGTGGTAGGTGGAGCCGTGGGTGTCAATAGTGAACTGCATGATCGTGTCGATGCCCTCGTACATGTCGGCGTCGATGTCATATGTATTGACACTGCACATGGCCATTCGCAAGGCGTATTGAATGCGGTTAAAAGTGTGCGATCACGATATGCCCACCTTGAGATCATTGGAGGAAATGTGGCTACAGCCGAAGGAGCTATAGCGCTCAAAGAAGCCGGTGTAAATGGAGTCAAAGTAGGAGTAGGTCCAGGAAGTATCTGTACTACCCGGGTGGTCGCTGGTGTAGGTGTCCCTCAACTATCAGCTATCATGTCCGCAGCCAAAGGCTTGCAGGGCAGTGGTATACCGATAATAGGGGATGGCGGTATTCGATTTACAGGTGATATCGTCAAAGCAATAGCTGCTGGCGCAAGCACAATAATGGCAGGGGGCCTGTTCGCAGGAGTCGAAGAAGCACCCGGCGAAACCGTATTATATGAAGGCCGCAAGTTTAAAACTTATCGTGGTATGGGGTCCCTGGGCGCAATGCAATCCGGTTCTAAAGACAGATACTTTCAGGATGCTGAGGATGACATTAAAAAATTAGTCCCCGAAGGTATAGAAGGAAGGGTGCCATATAAAGGCCAATTGTCGGAAGTAATGACGCAAAATATCGGTGGCTTGCGTGCAGGTATGGGTTATTGCGGAGCTGCCACTATCCCTGATTTACAAAAAGCCAAAATGGTGCGTATATCATCTGCTGGTATACATGAAAGTCATCCACATCACGTGACCATTACAAAAGAGTCCCCTAACTACTCTTCCATCGCATAAAAATCTGTTTAATAGAACTTTATCATTACCAAATTGGTTTGTAGGGTGTTAATTTTTATCAATTAAATACAATATCTGTCCTATGTCTTTTGTAAATATTGGTTTGGTACAAATGGCCTGCGTAGCTGACAAAGAAGAAAATTTGAACAAAGCCATCATCATGGCACGAGGAGCTGCCGAAAAAGGTGCACAGATCGTTTGTCTTCAAGAGCTGTTTACTTCCTTATATTTTTGTGATGTCGAAGACTATGATCACTTTCAATTAGCTGAGCCTGTACCAGGACCTACTACTGAAAAACTTCAGAAAGTCGCCAAAGAACTGGGGATCGTGATCATTGCCTCCTTATTTGAGAAAAGGGCCCAGGGATTGTATCATAATACGACCGCAGTGATAGATGCTGATGGGTCTTATCTCGGCAAATATCGCAAAATGCATATTCCTGACGACCCAGCTTTTTACGAAAAATTTTATTTTACACCGGGTGATCTTGGATACAAAGTTTTCAAGACCAGGTATGCCACGATCGGAGTACTTATCTGTTGGGATCAATGGTATCCCGAGGCAGCCAGGTTGACAGCTTTGATGGGCGCTGAGATATTATTTTATCCTACCGCCATTGGATGGGCCACCAGCCAGGATGAAGCTACCAATACCGAACAGTATAATGGATGGCAGACTATCCAAAGAAGTCATGCAGTGGCCAATGGAGTCCATGTGGTCAGTGTCAATCGGGTAGGCTTCGAACAAAACGGTGTTATGAAATTTTGGGGAGGATCTTTTGTCTCTAATCCATTTGGTAGAGTTATGTTCCAGGCTTCTCACGACCAGGAAGGGGTCCACGTAGAAAAGATCGATCTCAGTAAAACCGATTTTTATAGAACCCACTGGCCATTTTTGAGAGACCGAAGAATTGATTCATATAAACCGATCACTAAACGATATATAGATGGAGAATAATAGTCATCTTCCTGAAGCACATATTGTGGAAGCCAGAGTTGCAAACGCATCCAAATTGACACCAAAGGAACAAGGTTATTATTTTCCGGCAGAGTTTGCCCCGCATGAAGCAACCTGGCTTTCTTGGCCTCATAAAGAAGCCAGTTGGCCGGGCAAGATACATGCCATTTACCCTCCTTATGTTGAGTTTATCAAAGAATTGACCAAAGGTGAACTGGTGAGAATAAACGTGGCAGACTTCATGATGCAAGAGACTGCCACGAGATATCTGGTAGATGCTGGGGTCGATCTCAGTAAAGTACAGTTTTATATACATCCGACAGAAGATGCCTGGTGCAGAGATCATGGACCAGCTTTTCTGATTAATCCTGCAAGATATATTAAAAAGATCATCGTAGACTGGGGTTATAATGCATGGGGCAATAAGTATCCTCCCTATGATATGGATGATGTGATACCAACGCGCATAGCACTTGCTTTAGACTTACCGGTTTACCACCCCGGTATCGTTATGGAAGGAGGAAGTGTGGACTTTAATGGTGCAGGCACTTTAATTACTTCCACAGCCTGCCTGTTAAATAAAAATCGAAATCCTCATCTCAACCAATCTCAGATAGAGCAATACCTGGTAGATTATTATGGTGTCGATCATATCTTATGGGTAGACGAAGGGATCATTGGCGATGATACGGATGGCCATATTGATGACACCGTAAGATTTGTCAACGAGGATACTGTCATCACATCTATTGAACCTAATATGGCTGACGAAAATCACCCATTGCTCGTTCATAACTTAAAGCAACTGAAACAAATGCGATTGCGCAATGGCAAACAGTTAAACATCATCGAACTACCGATGCCAGACCCATTATATTACGAAGGCCAGCGATTGCCAGCCTCGTATGCCAATTTCTATATTGCCAATAAATCTGTGATAGTCCCTACCTATCGGTGTGCCAAGGATGAAGTTGCATTAAATATTATCCAGAATTGTTTCCCGGATCGTCAAACTATTGGAATTGATTCCACTGATATCATTTGGGGACTTGGCAGTTTTCACTGTCTTAGTCAACAAGAACCGAAGGTTTGATTACCTCCAGGCACTCAGGATACCACACATCAGGGCTAAAGTGATCAACCAATATACACAGTTGACCGCCAACCACTGCCAACTTCTTTTTTCGAAAATAGCCATAGTACCGAGAATGGGCAGCACTACCATAATGGTGTTACCAAACCCATGTAGAAGACCATGCGCAAATGTCACATAACTATGGCCATCTTCGGCTGTCCATTGGTCGGGGCCGGTGACATTGCCATGACAAAACATAGCCAGGAAAAAAGCTAATACAAGGGCACCTACATATAATATAGGCTTAGGGCCATTGCCTATGCTATCCAAAGTAAAGCCATTTGCTTTCATCCACATGCCGCCGGCGACTTTTGGATGATAGTAGATAAATCCCACAATCATGGGCATTAAAGTAGCCACAGCTACCGCTAACATATTCATTTTATGATCCATAATATTTAAAGGTTTTAGGCTTCGAATATATAAAAATTAACTAAAATTTTAAAAACTGCCTATTTATCTTATTCAATACTAGAAACAAAGGACATGACAAATTGGATATCCGAAGTAGGCATGCAGGAGCGATACATATAGCATGAATAGAATCTTAAGCTTGTGGGATAAATTTAACCAAGCCAAATTCACTAACTTCTACAATTTGAAGATATTATGTAATTAAATACCTGGTCCATAAACCCTCAGGACTTTGACAGATTTAAAATCGTCGGATAACTATGTTTTTTAAATAATACGGTTATCTTTGCCCCGCTCTTTTAAAGAAATTTGAAGGAGTTGTGGGTGCCTTAGCTCAGTTGGTAGAGCACAGGACTGAAAATCCTGGTGTCCCTGGTTCAATTCCTGGAGGCACCACCCATTTGAAAGGGCCTGTCGTGAGACATGCCCTTTGTTATTTTATGATCGATGCATTGGGTTTACATACTGTATAGTCAAAAAGCTGATAAGCATTACATTGGTGAAACCGAGGATTTATCAACTAGATTATATCAACACAATACTCATTATTTTAATACCTCCTATACCACTCAAGCGGTTGATTGGGTTGTGGTCTGGTCTTTTAACATGACTACAAGATCAAAGGCGCGGATGGTTGAATCTTTTTTAAAAAAGCAAAAGAGTAAGCAGTTTATCATTAGGTTCTTGAATTCCTCCGATTTACAGCATGACATCATTGCGAAATTTAGTTAAAAGCAGGGCCGTTTTTCCTTGGGTCCCTTATCCCCCCCCGTTCCCCCGCACCACCTCCCCGCGAAATTTACCTGAAAATCCTGGTGTCCCTGTCCCGAAGTTTCGGGACAATTCCTGGAGGCACCACCCATTTGAAAGGGCCTGTCGTGAGACATGCCCTTTGTTATTTTATGATCGATGCATTGGGTTTACATACTGTATAGTCAAAAAGCTGATAAGCATTACATTGGTGAAACCGAGGATTTATCAACTAGATTATATCAACACAATACTCATTATTTTAATACCTCTATACCACTCAAGCGGTTGATTGGGTTGTGGTCTGGTCTTTTAACATGACTACAAGATCAAAGGCGCGGATGGTTGAATCTTTTTTAAAAAAGCAAAAGAGTAAGCAGTTTATCATTAGGTTCTTGAATTCCTCCGATTTACAGCATGACATCATTGCGAAATTTACCTGAAAATCCTGGTGTCCCTGTCCCGAAGTTTCGGGACAATTCCTGGAGGCACCACCCATTTGAAAGGGCCTGTCGTGAGACATGCCCTTTGTTATTTTATGATCGAATGAAGATATTTCGTTGGCTAGCCCTTCTCCTATTTGCAAAACTTTTCCAGATAAATCCCTGCCTGGCTATGACCCAGGCTTTTAGCCATCTCCAGGTCTATACATGCTTCCGTACTTCTACGTTGATTTATTTTAGCAACAGCCCTATTAAAGAAAGCTTTTTCATGTTTGGGGTTTAATTTGATGACCTGGCTGAAATCTTCTTCCGCCTTGGCAAAGTTTTTCTGGTTAAACCAAGCCAATCCACGATCATAAAATGCTGCATATTTGCCAGGAGAAACGGTAATAGCCTGAGAAAAATCTTCCACAGCGCTCGCATAATTTCTCAGTTTGTCTTTGACTTCTCCCCGACCTATCAAACCATAATATTCCTTAGGATTCAACAAGACAGCAATGTCAAAATCTTTATACGCTAACGTTAGATCTCTTAATTTGAGGTAGCAATATCCCCGACCAATGTATGAAGGCACAAACGAACTATCCCGGCTAATGGCAGCTGAAAAATCACGAATTGCAGAAGTGATATCACCGGATTCAAATTTGACTTTGCCTCTATAATACAAGGCTTTTTGCTCATCCGATGAGTTTAAGAGCTCATCAGTAGGATTATAGATATTGTCATTAAACGTGATATTACTTTCAGAAGAGGCCCCCGGGACCAAACTGATTAGTTTTTTTCTTTTGTCCAACACTTCTGGATCACCAAGCAAATTAAGATCCTCCACCAATCTTTGATAAGCATTATAATCTGCCAAAGCCCCTTTAAAATCACCCAATTCTGTTTTTGATTCAGCACGGCTGGCATAGATATAATAAAGATTTGGGTCTAACTGCAGGGCTTTGTCATAGGCCTCCAAAGCTCCTTTAAAGTCCTTATTCAGACTCAGATCAGTACCCCTATTAAAATACACCAGTGGATCTTCCTGTGATGTCAAAAAGGCTGAAGTTTGAAAAAGAAAAAAAACACTAAATATTATTCTCAATTTTGGTTAAATTTTTATGCAAATGTAAGCCCGCTTTGAGATTGATGCTACTAAAGTTTAATTTTGAAGGGAAAAATTGAATATTTAATAGGTTGATAGTAACTTTTTGATCAATTTTTACATTGTAGATAATACATTCATTCGAAACCTCAGGGTTGATGGCTCTTTTGGTCCGGGTTTCAGAAAAAATCGAAAATTCAATGAAGTTTTTTTTAGTTCTTGTATTGACATGGGCAGTTTTTCTTGAAACGATTAGTGGACAAGCCAGCAGTGGATTAAATCAAACCGGACAAATCTCGCTTCAGGCTGTCACCACCCCTTCCCCTCATTTTTATGTCGCATCTGTAAATGCACAGGACATCAGAAGTTATGTCCCCTACGACCACAGAGACCTCATCATCGTAGAAGATAAAAATGGTAAAAGAATCAGCGAAATTCGAAATCAACTTAACGAAGCGATTGACTTGGTGTCTAATGACAAAACCGTTTTCGTACTGGATCAAAAAGAAAAAGCCATCCTGGCATATGATATGATGACCGGCAGGTTTTTGAATAAAATAGGGGCTAACCAAGCTGAAAAGATCCGAAAACCCACTTCCATAGGCATCTTACAGAATAGCCAAATCATGATTATGGATAATAGTAAAAACATGATCCATATTTTTGATCAGACGGGAAAACCAATTAAAAGCCTGGTGTTAAATGGGATCGTGTCCCCTGTCAAAGCTCAGACTAATGGAAAGGACGCAATCTATGTCCTGGATGATAAACTTCAGACCATCATTAAGTTTGATGCTGAAGGCAAAACCAACGGCCAATCCAGGTTGCAGGTAGATGCTACCAATCCAGGGGATGCAAAAGGCAAAATTGAATCCTTCATAGTAGATCCGCTGGGTTATGTGACCGTTTGGAATGGCAGCACAGGAGAGTTAGAAACTTATTCCTGGAAAGAACAGCCGGTGAAAGTCTTTGTCACTAATCCTCTCGATGGGTTGAATCTATCAAAGGCCAAATACATTGGTATTAATCCAGCAAACTATCACTTGCAAGTAACCTCTGGTGATGACAAAGTCAAGTCATTTCAATATAAAGTCCCTGTATCTACTCCTGAAAATTTATTTGGCTTTGATATCAATAAGGAGCAATTGATAGTAGCATTTAAACCAATCTCTGACGGCACTGCCAACCGATATGGGTTATTGACTCAGGACAGAAATGGCGACGATTCTCTCGCTTATACTTCGGACGAACAGCCATTCGTAATTACTGAAGGGTCTATTTTTGACAACAGGAGCAGAAGGTACAAACTGGTAGCTTTTAATCCTTCGGGCATGGGTACTCCAACCTCAGGTTTCGATAATTTTTTTGGTTTGGGCAATTACCTAAAAACCACGGATAAACCTGATGAGGCCCTGGCGGCCTATCAAAATGCCCTGAGATATATGGGGCGACCACAAAAAATGGTGCTTTACGTATCCAATGCTATGATGGAAATCGGCAAAACACTCATCGGACGAAATGTGGATATGATCAAAGGTCTCAATGCCTTAAAGACTGCCTATAATCTAAATCCCAGAGAGCCGGCTATTCAAAAAGGACTTTCTCAAGGTTTTGACAACCTGTTTTGGAGGTTTGCGGCACAGGAGAATTTTAGTGCAATCATCGCTGAGTCAGATAAAGTGATTAGTCAGACTTTCCTCAAACCACATTTATTGAGAAGTATTGATTCTATCTCTTCCACCTTAGAAAAATTGCAAACCATATCTACACTTACCAATGCCAGAATGCTGAGGACCAGGATGGTCAATTGGGCTCCCGAGCAAACCTCTGTTTGGAAAGGAGTATATCAAATCGATCTTTCTTTGTTCGAATTAAAATCCAAATCAGGTGCCCCTGAATATGAACTCCAGGCCTTAATCAATGAAGCCGGTCTTCATATTAATAAAGCGGTCGAACTTTTACAAAAAAGCAATAGACCCTTCATTGACGAATACATACAATATTTGCAAACTTTAGATCTGTCCCGTCAATATGCAGATCTTGAAAAAAATAGTCGCGCTGCCTTAGAAAGTTTTGCCAACCGCATGGATGCTAACCAGACTTTACAAACTAAGGAGTTATTGGCCTCTTCGCTCTCCGGCCAGAAAAAATATGATGATGCCTTGGTTCAATATAATTTTCTCCTTTCTCAAAAGCCCAATGAGACCCAGTGGAAACTCAAAATGGCCGATATCCAATATGCAAAAAATAACACCATGGAAGCACTTTCCCTTTACAAACAGCTGTTATTAAATGATAGGGACCAACCTAACTATATAGCCAAAATAGGTTTGGCCGAACTGGCGCTTGGCAATTATTCAGAAGCCAGTATCCAGTTGGAAAAAGCTTCACGCCTTAATCCATCTGACAAAACACTTTTCGGCCCACTTGGTGAAGCTTATGAAAAGACCAATAACCTTCAAAAGGCGATCGATCAATATAAGCTCGCGATCAATTTATATCAAACGCTCACCAGAAATAGCTCAGCGATTGGGTTCAAGGAGACCACTCAAATGACCAAATATTATGAAGTCAAATTAGCTCAGCTCTATGGAAAGTTGAGCTATTTTGATCAGGCGGCTGAAGTATATCAAAAATTAAGCATTGCAAACGCTGAAGACCCTACTATATGGTATGGTCTGGGTACGGCTAATCTTTCGCAAGGACTCGTTTATGACGCAGTGAAAGCTTTTCAAAAAGCCCAATCTCTTGAACCCAACAATGCAGAATACCAATCTGCACTCCAAAATGCCATCTCCTTGCGAAGTCAGGTATCTAAAAACGAAGACCCCTTGTCGATATCGGGGGTCAAAATTCAGGAGATCTACCCTTCTTTATATGTCAACTATGGGGATGCCTCCTTATTGCCTATAGGAGATGTAACTGTTACCAACAATACCAATCTGCCCATCAGTTATCAACAGATCACCGTCGAGATTCCCGAGATTATGAAAGAACCATCATCACAGCCTGGAGGAGTCATCGTAGGATACTCCAACAATACCAAGAGTCTTACAGCGATACTTTCTTCAAAAATATTGGACAATACCCTTAGCCAAAAGCTCCAGGCGAGGGTAACTATCAATTATATTTATAATGAAAGACCCCGCACATCCACCAAGACAGTTCCTGTCACCATTTATGGCAGGAATTCGATCAATTGGTCTGACAAAAGGAGATTGGCCTCATTTATTAATGTAGGACCTGGTCCAATGGCGGAATACGCGCTTGCCAGCAACGATATATTCAAGTCCTCTAATTTTGTTCCACTGGAAGCCAATCTTGCTAAAGCCATTCAGATATATTCCATGCTGGATCAGGAAAAATTAGTGTATACCCCAGACCCAGACTTAAGTTATTCTTCAGTATCCACTAATACGAACCTGATAGATTTTCTTCAATATCCGGGCGAAACCTTGTTAAAGAAAAGAGGAGATTGTGATGACCTGGTGACTTTATATTGTTCTGCGTTAGAAAATGCCGGTATACCCACTGCTTTCATTGATGTGCCAGGTCATATTTTTATGGCCTTTGATCTCAATATCAATCCGAGCCAGGTAGAAGTATTAGGATTTAACAACCGCGATGTGATTATTTACAATGGCAAGACCTGGCTACCTGTTGAAACCACATTATTAGGAGTCGCTTCGTTTAAAGAAGCCTGGGAATCAGCGGCTTCCAGATACCTGTTAGAACTCAATCAAGGTCATTTTCCCGAACTGGTCACTATGGCGGAAGCCCGGCAAGCTTATCGCCCTTCTTTATATCATCCCATCAACTTGGCCAAAAGTAGCGTGGACAAAACCAGTCTATTAAAGGAATACACAGACCAGGCATACCAGATCTATGGCAAGATCAATGAAGGTATCATAGCTACCATGAGGAATCAATACCTATACGAACCTTTTAACGTTTTTATCAAAAACAAGTACGCTGTATACCTGGGACAATCAGGTCGCTTATCTGAAGCCAAGGACATTTTAAAAGAGGCCCTGCGCCTGGTACCTTCCAATCCCTCGGTCCTGAATAATATGGGCAATATCCTCATGCAGGAGGGCAATACAAAAGAAGCTATCCAAAATTATGAAAAAAGCTATAGCTTTGATAACGCGGATTTCCGTACAGCGATCAATCTGGTAAAAGCATATCTTAAGGAAAATGATAAGGCAAGTGCAAGAAAATGGATGGATATTGCCAATGCTATCGATACGCGTGCCACTGAAAATTTTAAAAATTTAATCAATCAAATAAAATAGTAAATCATGAAACGCAAATCCCTAATTACCTGTTTTGCTTTCTTTTTGTGTGTGTTCTCCGTGAGTGTGTATGCCCAGGTAGGCAAATCACAACTCGGCAAGGTCACCTATCTCGAAGGACAAGCCCAGTTGACCAATGACCAAGTCACTACACCTGTCGGAATCAATACTGTATTGTATGCTAATCAATACATTAAAACTGCCCCTAAATCCGTAGTAGAAATACTGTGGTCTAATGGAGCCAAGACTTCTATAGAACCTTCTGCTACCTATGCGGTAAAAGACCTTTTTAGTCAAAGCGGTGGTCAGGCTCTGGCACAAAACGAGTCGGTTTTTACAGGATTCAAAAAAGTTTTCAGATCAGCCACCGAATCAAAACGTGCAGAGGAAGGGGGTATCAGAAGGTCCAAAGCCAAAGCGGACACTATGCTTAATCCAGATCAGCTCTATTGGAAGGAAGATAAAGAAATCACTTTTGACGAGGCTTCCACCTATTATGAAAAAGGAGATTTTGTCAAAGCAGTTTATGCTTTTAAGACTTTTCTTGATCAGCAACCCATGAGCGAAATGGCCAAATATGCCACCTTCGCGCTGGGCCATTCATACTTGAGGATCAACAATCAGGTCAAAGCCAGAGAGTTATTCGAACAATTTATTCTGAAATATAGCAATGACGAATTGCGTGTACAAGCAGAATCCGTATTAGCCAAATTCCCTGCTGTCCATTGAGTCAAAGGCAATTATTTAAGTTTTTACGGATTTTTGTTTTAACTGCTCTCAGTATTGCAGTCACTTTATTAGTTATCTGGATAAGTGACCGGTTGGTTGGAAGTCCTGTAAAAAAGCTCGAGAATTCTATTTATGATCTGGCTTTTAAAAGCAGGAGTGTAAATAAGCACAATACTCAGTTTTCACTGGAGGATATAGTGATTGTCGATATAGACAATGCCAGCATTAAAGAACTTGGCCGGGTACAAATGTGGCCAAGGCTTTATGATGCAAAAGTTTTAAAATATATTTCATCTGGCAATCCCTATGCTATTGGAATAGACTTTTTATATACCGAATCAGATAGTCTGCCACCCATATATAATTCCTTTTTAGAAGCCAAAGGGATCAATGACGGCAGTCACGTGCTTGGTGCTCTCAGTACTGATCAGGCGCTTTCAACTGCTATCGATAGTGCTCAAAATGTCTATTTGAGCCTATACGAAGAGCGCGACCCCGAAATGAAAATGGCCAATTTCAGTTCTGAGAAATACTTAAGATATTTTAAAACAGGATTAGATAAAAATATTAATTTCCCTCAGTTTGGGCAGCCACAATTGCCGATAGATGCCTTTAGTAAATATGCCAAAGCTATCGGAAGTATCAATACAGATTCGGACATTGATGGAGTCTTACGCAGTTATCAGATTTTATCAAAAGTGGATAGTATCGGCAAAGATAGCCTCCGCCTGATAGCAAATTTTCCGTTTTACATGATTCTGGACTTGATGGGTGTTCGTGACCAGGAGATCATTTTAAAAGACGGCAGATTGTATATCACAGACAGCATGTCGATCCCCCTCAATAAAGATGGAGGATTCAGAATAAATTGGTTGGGCAGCAGCGAAAACATAAGATCAATCTCCTATTATAAGCTCCTGAAGCAACTCGTACCTGCTAATTTTTTTGAAAATAAAATTGTTTTTCTTGGCACCAGTGCTTCCGGGTTAGAAGATATCAAGACCGTCCCTCAAACAGAGACCCGTCTTCCTGGAGTAGAAGTGCATGCCAATGCATTCCTTAATATCGTCAATCAATCTTTTTTAAAAGAGATAAGCCTAATCCGGTTTATCCCGATACTGTTATTGATTGGTTTTCTTACCTCTCTATTATTTACTTATGTAAAACCAATTTATGCTCTGCTGACACTTGGTGCCCTATTGATTTCTCAGTTTTATGCGATTTTCCCACTTTTTGTGAATTTTAATTTAATGATACCTATTGTAGCCTTGATGACTGGTACCGCCATCACAGGCATCGTCACCAATACCTACAATTATTTTACCGAACAAAAACAAAAACGACAGCTTAAAAACGCTTTTGGCACCTATGTATCATCAACAGTAGTCAACAAAATCATCGAAGACCCCAAGAGTCTCATGTTGGGAGGTACTAAAAAAATCTTATCTGTCCTTTTTTCTGATATCCGGGGATTTACCAAATATTCTGAAAACATGGACCCCCAGGTGGTGGTCAGTATCATCAACAAATATCTTTCAGAAATGTCGGAACCGGTCCTTGCACACGAAGGCACTATTGACAAATTTATTGGCGATGCCATCTTTGCAATCTTTGGAGCTCCACTCGAGTTTTCTGATCATGCCGACGAAGCTTGTGAAGTAGCTTTGGAAATGATTGAAAAACTCAAAGAAGTCAACCAATATTTAATAGGAGAAGGTTATGGGCCTTTGAAAATTGGAATCGGTATCAATACAGGTGAAATGACCATAGGCAATATTGGATCTACTAAACGATTTGACTATACTGCCATCGGAGACTCTGTCAATCTCGGATCTAGAATCGAAGGACTGACCAAACACTTTAATGTCAATATTCTTGTATCTGAGTTTACCAAAAACTACTGCAAGTCAGATATCTTCCTATTCAGATCAATGCCGGAAACCCAGGTACAGGGTAAAAACAAATCTGTCGGTATTTTTGAATTAGTGGGCATGAAAGCTAATAGACATTTATTTGAGCCGGCCATCTCTCTCTGGGAAGAAGCACACGCTACGTTTATGCAGAAAGACTTTATCCAGGCTCTTGAATTATTTAAAAAATACCAGATCGACCATCCCAAAGATGTGACTACTGCGATCTACATCGAAAAATGCGAGCAGTATATAGTGAATCCGGAAGAATTCACCAACAGTATTACTATGGATAATAAATAGGTGGACGGGATAATTTTTTTAATTATTAGAGGTGTCCTTTGAATCACTACATTTCCATTTTCTCCAATTGAAAAAAAAATTTTGTTAATAATATCTTCACAGTTATTAACCCTCAATCGTTTTCTAAATATTAATTTATTATCTTTATTTGACACTAATCAATCTTCTCAAGAAAACAAAACCAAATTATATGTTATATTTTTTACGTACTTCAAAAGTATATACCTTATGTATGGGTGTATTTCTTTCAATGGCTTTTACAAGTATGGTCCAAGCCCAATCTGTTTCGGGCAAAGTGACTGACAAAGATGGAGAGCCTTTGCCTGGTGCTGCCGTGCAGGTAAAAGGCACCCTCAACGGAACTGTAACCGATATAGAAGGCTATTATCAATTGACTGCCAATGCTGATGATATCCTCGTGATCTCCTATATCGGGATGGAAAACCAGGAAGTGGCAGTCCTCGGAAAATCAGTGGTCAATGTAATTATGGATTCCGATGTCAAGATATTATCTGAGGTGATTGTAACTGCTTTAGGTATCAAAGAAGACCGGAAGAACCTAAGTTATTCGGCTCAAAGTATTGGTGGTAAAGAATTGCAAGAGACACAGCGTGACAATGCTGTGATGGGCTTACAAGGAAGGGTGGCTGGCCTATCACTCACACCAACCAGTGGTATACCAGGTTCATCCATCAATATTACCTTAAGAGGTGTCAACTCGATCGGCAACAGCAATCAACCACTCTTTGTAGTGGACGGACTACCCATAAACAGCGGAACTTTTGATACTCACAATCTATATTCTGACGGCGCTGGTGTAGCAGGTAATGTGACCAACAATCGAGATGATGTGGCCAACAGAGTGACGGATATTAACCCTAATGATATCGAAAATATAACCGTACTCAAAGGCCCAGAAGCTGCAGCATTGTATGGTAATGAAGGAGCTAATGGGGTCATCCTTATTACCACAAAAAAAGGCAAAGTAGGTTCAGGGCGACTTAATTATAGCAATCGTTTTACCACTTCAGCCATCAACTTATTCCCTGAAACCCAAACCACCTATGCACGTGGCCTAAATGGTAAAAATGATCTCGCAACCTCAAGCTTTTTTGGAGAAAAAATTTCTGCAGGTACCAAACTGTATGATAATATCGGAGCATTTTACCAAAACGGGTCTAACTCCCGACATGACTTGAGTTTTGATGGTGGTACTCAAAGTTTAACTTATAGGCTTTCCGGATCATACTTTGACACCAAAGGTGTGATCCCAGAATCAGGACAAAAACAACTCAATGTAGCACTCAACATGGATGCTCAATTATTGAAAAATCTCCGAGGATCAGCGAGATTAAATTATATCAGCAATAATTCTTTTATACCTCCTGGGGGAGCAAACGGGTATCTGCTTAGTGTATTGAATTACCCACAATATATAGACATCACTGATTACCTCAATCCGGATGGCACACGAAAGCAAACAACATCGCTCAGCCCTTCAAGCGAATTGGATAATCCATTATTTCTTGTAAATAAAAACAAACGGACTGATAATACCAACCGCACCATATCCAATGTATCTCTAACATATGACCCACTGTCCTGGTTTTCAGTGACAGCAAGGATGGGAGCAGATATATACAGTTCGTTGGGCAATCGTTTTTATCACCCGGAGTCTGTGATAGCTAATGCGAGAAAAGGATTTATTGAAAACTATAGTGACGACGGTCGAATCCTCAATGGAAATATATTTGCAACTTTAAAGAAGAAAGTTGGCAAAATCGGCGGTTCGCTTTTAGTGGGTACTTCTATAGATGATAGAGAATCTGATATCAATGCTACCTATGGTGAAAATTTATTCTTACCTGATTTTAATAGCATAAATAATACCAGTCCAACTACTCAAAGAGGCAAAAGCAATCTGAAAAGAACTCGACTTCTAGGCGCTTTTGCTAAGGCTGAAATCAACCTCAACGACCTCCTGATATTCAACCTTACAGGACGAAACGACTGGTCGTCGACTTTGCCGGTTTCTAACAGATCTTATTTTTACCCATCGGCGGGTGTCTCATTTTTATTGACCAGTCTGCCTATGTTTAAGGACAATGACAGGGTACTTTCCTTTGCCAAATTAAGGGCATCCTATGCTGAGGTGGGTAACCCCGCTCCTGCCTATCAAATCCAGGCCCGATTGGTACCTCAAACCTCTACTGGTGGAGGATTTCTATTTGACTTCTATGGTGACAATCCTGCGCTCAAACCTGAGACTGTGAGTAGCTACGAGATTGGAGGAGATTTTTCATTTTACAAAGGACTGATTAATCTGGATCTGGCCTGGTTTTCAAAAAGCATCGTAGACCAGATCGTCACCCAACGGCTCAGTTATGGAACAGGGTTCATCTTCGGGCTATTAAATGGAGGAGAACTTAATACAAAAGGATTTGAAGTTCAGCTGGGATTGAATCCATTCAGAAATAATAAATTTGACTGGAATCTCAATGTCAATTTTACAACATACGCGACTAAAGTAGTATCTCTCCCCGCTCAAGTAAGTGAATATTATAATTCTGATACCTGGGTCTATGACAATGCCAGAGCTAGTGCTTTTTCCCCGGCAGACATTTTAGCAGCAAGATTTAATTCTCCAACAAACAGATTTTATGCCCCCTTAAATAGTCGCGGTGCTGGTACTGCAACTGCAATTGGTGGATTTAGCTATCTGAGAAACAGCAAAGGTGATGTGCTAATCAATGCTACGAGTGGATTACCACTCTCCAATGCCAATTTTTTACCTATAGGAGATAGAAATCCAGACTTTACAATCGGTTTGGTCAATAAATTGACACTTAATAAAAATCTAAGTCTATCTTTCCTGGTAGATATCCGAAAGGGGGGAGATATATTTAATGGAAATGCTTTTTATCTAACCAGATCAGGCTTAAGTCTAAATACACTTGACCGTGAGACACCGTTTGTAGTTAAGGGAGTACTCAAGGATGGTAAAGAAGAATCTGAAAATCCAACTGTCAATACCATTGCTATAGATCGCAATCTTTCATCTACATATTATACCACTTCTATCCAACCAGAGGATTTTGTGGAGAGGGATATTAATTGGGTCCGACTCAGAGATCTTACATTAAAATATGATTTCCCAGCTAGTATGCTGAAGGGATCGGGTGTTTTCAAATCACTGGGTGTTTTTGTCAATGGAACAGATCTCTTCCTTTCTACCAATTATAGTGGCGCAGATCCTTATGTAAGTAGCACTACACCTGCGACAGGAGGAGCTGGAGGATACGGCTTTGATTACGGTAAATTATCCTTGCCTAAAACATTCTCCGTTGGAGTTAATCTCGGCTTATAAGAAAAATGATTTATAAAACGATATAACTTAAAAATCATGAAAAACATATATAATTCAGTTTTTATACTATTCATACTGCTATTGACATCTTGTGAAAAATACCTCGATGTCAATTTTGATCCGCGTAATCCACAGGTAGCTCAGGGTTTTGCTATACTGCCACCTATTTTTTCACAGATGGCAAGGGGAGAGTCTTTTGATACCCGATACGTAGGCGCATATACCCAAAATTGGTGTACCAGAACAGCAAATAATATCTGGGATCAACATGGTTATGCCGCTGGAAGTGATGCCGCAGGAGAAATCTGGAGATCCCATTATTGGTCTATTGGTAAAAATGTAGACCTTATAGTTGACGATGCAACAGCCAAAGAACAATGGGATTATGTTGGAGCAGCCCTGGCTATCCGCGCATGGAGTTGGCAGCGCACCACTGATCAGCATGGAGAAATCATTCTCAAAGAAGCCTGGGAACCCAACCGCTATGTATTTGACTACGATACCCAGGATGAAGTATATGCTGAGGTTGTGAGAGTGGCCAATCTCGCATTGGACAACCTCAACAAAACCGGAGCTGCAGTAGATGAAGCTTCCTTAGGCAGAGGTGATCTTGTATATAAAGGAAATCGAGCAAAATGGATAAAATTTGTATATGGAGTATTGGCCAGAAATGCACATCGATTGACCAATAAATCGACCTATGATCCAGCCAAAGTCATCGAGTACGTAGATAAATCCTTTACCTCCAATGCGGATAACTTTGCTGTTCCTCATGCGGGTACCAGTTCCTCTGATGGTAATTTTTATGGACCTACGAGGAACAACCTGGCTAATTTCAGACCTACTAAATTTATTGTAGGGCTATTGGATGGTACCACTTTCAAAGGGGTAAAGGATCCACGAATTTCGTTAATGCTGGCACCTAGCCCAGATGGCAAATTCTACGGAGTCACTCCGACCAAAGTAGACTCTACCAACAATACCAATGATCCTAAAAGGATACCTTTATTGTGGGGAGGAGCTCCGACTTTAGCTGTTGCTTCGCAACCTGGTATCTATATATTTAAGGACAATGCGGATCACCAGATTATGAATTATTCTGAATTACAATTTATGAAAGCAGAGGCAGCTTTTATTAAAGGAGACAAGCCTCTCGCATATGATGCTTTCAAAAAAGGAATTATAGCTCATATGGATTTTTGTAAAGTCAGTGCCGCCAATCGAGACGCTTATATGACGAGTGCTGCTGTCCCTCAGGCCGCTGCTGATCTCAAACTAAGTGACATTATGTTGCAAAAATATATATCACAATGGGTATTGGGGTCGGTTGAAACCTGGGTAGACATGAGAAGATATCATTATGATCCTGCTGTATATACCGGATTCGAACTTCCTGCAATACTGTATAGTGGCAATAATGGCAAACCCGCATATCGAATGAGACCCAGATACAACTCCGAATATGTATGGAATCTGGAAACTCTGAACAAATTGGGTGGAGCAGACATCGACTATCATACCAAAGAGATGTGGTTTACTCAAAAATAATTTTTAGCTTGTAAAATCAACCAAAAAGGGATCCGATAATGGATCCCTTTTTTATTACATGGCTATCTTTATACCATAAGGTGAGCAACCATTTTTCCCTGGACAATGAAATTATCATTTAGAATTAAAAAACAAGCAGACTTCGTATATGATTATCTGACTGACATGCAAAAATTTGCTTCTGTTCACCCGTTGATTTCAAAAATAGACGAGATCGGCCATCAAAAATATCTCGTACATGAGTATATAAGATGGGGCATCATCCCTGTTTCATTTACCTATCCTGTGACCATTGAAAGCTACCGGGCTAAAAACTTAATACTTATGCAAGCGGTTGTTATGAAGTTGACTAAAATTGAAATGGTCTACGTACTTTCAGCAGACGATGATTTCACGGTGATTGACGAAAATATCACTGTTAAATCGCCTTTACCCATTAAATCAATTATAGAAAGAATCTTCCGCAAACAACACGGACTATTATTCAAAAATATAGAAGCGCTTTAAGCTGAATGCGAACATGAAATGCTGTTGACCGTCTCCCACTTCAACCATAAATATTCAGGTCGAGGTACTTATTTCGAAATTTGCCTTTGGGATCATATTCTTTGACCAGAGCAAGAAACTCATCATATTTTGGATACCTGGCATGTAAGCTTTTGGGGTCGACTGTAAATAATTTACCCCAGTGTGGTCTTACGCCAAATGGTGCCAACTCTGCTTCAATGATTGGTAGTAAGGCCATGACCTCCGGTATATTTTGTTTTAATGTAAAGTGGATGGCGACTGAATCTTGTTGATAGGCCGTGCTCATCCATAGATCATCTGCAGCGATAGTTCTGATCTCAGTGATCATCAATTGAGGATAGATGAGATCTCCTTTTTTTTCCAATGCTATAATGGCATCGACTGCATTTTTACGAGGGACAAAAAACTCCGCCTGCAGCTCCTCTCCACTGCTGGGTGTAAATCCCATTTTGAAGTGAGGTAGTCTTTCGTACCAGGTGCCGGCCACGCCCATTTGTTCGGTACAGTTTTCCGATGATAGTCTGGTGATGGGATGCAAGTTTTTAGTGGCTGCTCTCGCTCCAAAAAAATCCAGTCCAAGATCTTTAGTGTCACTCTCCACTTTTCTCTTAATCCATACCTGGGAGATCGCCTTATTTTGCCAATCTGTAAAAAGACTGACACTATATCCGGATGACATGATTTCATCAAAATGTTCCTGTAATGAACTTAGGGGTAGGTCCTGATACAAATCCTGACGCACCCGGTAAGTTGGTTCTACTTGCAGGGTCACTTTAGTGATGATCCCAAATGCCCCGAGACCAACTACCATAGCATTGAATTTTTCGCCATCTTTTTCTTTACTGAGTTGGTGCAAAGCGCCATCAGCCGAGATAAATTCAAATGCTTTGACCGCTGTAGCCAGGTTGCCATTGGTGACTCCAGAGCCATGAGTAGCCGTCGAAGCTGCTCCAGCCACTGAGATATGGGGTAAGGAAGCCAGGTTATGGAGGGCAAACCCCAAATGATCTAATTCAGGGGCAAACTGACCATATCTCACTCCAGACTCAACAGTCACTGATCGGCCAGTGGAATCCAAAGACACCAACTTGTTTAAATTTGCAGTTGAAATCTGATTCAAAGGGCTGTCGGCGATATCGTTAAAACAATGACAGGAACCCAATGCTTTTTGAGTAGAAAGTTTTTTTACCAGGGACTGTGTTTCTTCGACTGTCTGAGGCGTGTACAGATTTTTAGCCTGGTACTGATAGTTGCCGGCCCAGTTTTTTCTTATGACCATGGGAGTAGTTTTACAATTAGCCAAAGGTAATAACATACTTCCGGCAGCCGCCATGGCAGCATGATGGATAAAATCTTTTCTTTTCATGTACCTGATTTGTTAATCGATTGAAGATAAAAAATATTATCCAGAGGCTTGCTTAAACAAAAAAAGGGCTGAAAAATTCAACCCTTTTTAACTTTGCGAAGAAAGTTATAATGGAATTAAGAACTCAATTTGTATAAAGTGAAATGTAATCAGATCCCAAAATTTCCCCCCGACCAGCCATTTTTTCCTAATATTGCCCTATGAGCAAAAAGCTATTCCTTCTGGACGCATATGCATTGATCTATCGAGCCTATTATGCATTTATCCGCACCCCGATCGTTAACTCTAAAGGATTTAATACCTCTGCCATCTATGGATTTACTATCACCTTGATGGAAGTTCTGGAAAAGCAAAAGCCAACGCATATCGCCGTCGTGTTTGATCATTCATCACAGACCCTTCGCGAACAAGAATACAGTAACTACAAAGCCAATAGGGAGGAAACTCCACAGCCCATCAAAGATGCCAATCCCTGGATCCGAGACATCATCAAGGGGATGAATATTCCCTATTACGACATGGAGGGTTATGAAGCAGATGATATCATCGCTACGCTGGCAGCCAAAGCAGCCAAAGAGGACTTCGATGTATTCATCATGACCGGGGATAAAGACCTGGCCCAATGTGTCAATCATAAAGTCAAAATGTATCGCCCCGGCAAACAGGGAGCTCCTGCAGAAATACTCGGAATAGAAGAAGTCAAAGAGAAGTTTTCGATACAGGATCCACTTCAGATTATCGATTTATTGGGGCTTATGGGTGATGCCGTGGACAATATACCCGGCGTATCCGGAGTCGGTGAAAAAACTGCAGTCAAACTGATTGAAGAGTTTGGATCTATAGAAAATATTTATGAGCGAATCGATGAGGTCAAAGGAAAATTAAAAGACAAACTGCTCGAGGGAAAAGAAAATGCCTTTCTATCCAAAAGGCTTGCTACCGTGGTGTCGGATGTCGCCATTGACCTGGACGAAAATGCCTTGGTGATGGAAGCACCCAACCGGGAGGTGCTTTCTCCGATATTTGCCGAACTGGAGTTTCGCACGATCGGAAAAAGATTGTTTGGTGATGAATTCAGCGTCAATCGCAAAGCAGCTCCTTCTTCCACTCCTACCCTATTTGAAGATATTACTGAAGAATCCGACTCCATGGATGACGGAATCGAAGCTGCAAATACCATAGCCAATACACCTCATACCTATCATATCGCTCAGAATGAGGCAGAACACAAATCTTTGGTGGTGCTCCTCCTGGGACAAAAAGAAATCGCCTTTGATACAGAGACGACCGGGCTGGATTCGATCGATACGAATGTGATCGGGATGTCCTTTTCATATCAGGCCCACGATGCCTGGTTTGTGCCTGTTCCTATTGATTTTGATCAAGCCAAAGAGATCGTCCTCAGGTTCAAGCCCGTTTTAGAGAGTGAGACCATCACCAAAATCGGACACAATATCAAATTTGACTGGCAGGTGATCAGACAATATGGGGTAGAGATCAAAGCCCCATTCTATGACACGATGGTCGCCCATTACCTGATCGATGCCAATCAACGACACAAAATGGACTTTCTGGCAGAGACCTACCTACAATATACTCCCGTGCCCATAGAAGCCTTAATAGGCAAAGCAGGTAAAAGGCAAAAGTCCATGTCTGAGGTTGCACTTAAAGAAATAGCAGAGTATGCCGCAGAAGATGCTGATGTCACTTTTAGGTTTAAAAAAGTTTTTGACCCTTTGCTCAGTCAAAAGGAACTGACCAAACTCTACCATGAAGTTGAATTGCCTCTTGTGGAGACTTTGCAGGAAATGGAATGGCAGGGAGTCCAGGTGGATGCAGTTTTTCTCAAGGAGTATTCCGATCAATTAGGTGTAGAACTCACTGAGATCAAAGAAAAAATATTCGAACAGGTAGGAGCTCAGTTTAATTTGGATTCGCCCAAACAAATGGGGGAAATCCTTTTTGACCGCATGAAAATACCTTATACCGGACCCAAGACAAAAACAGGTCAATATCAAACCAACGAAGACACCTTGTCCAAACTCGCAGACGCACATCCCATCATCGATGCAATCGTCAATTATCGGGAGCTGGCCAAACTTAAGTCAACTTATGTGGATTCTATTCCTGCCCTGATCAATCATCGCACAGGCAGACTTCATACGACTTTTAATCAGACTATTGCAGCTACAGGCAGACTCAGTTCTATCAATCCCAATTTGCAAAACATACCTATCCGCACCGACCGAGGCAAGGAAATCCGTAAAGCTTTTATTCCACGCGATGCAGAGCATATCATCCTGTCCGCTGACTACTCTCAGATCGAGCTCCGGATCATCGCAGACATTAGCAAGGACGAAAATATGATGGCAGCATTCCAGGCAGGAGAAGACATCCATACGGCTACGGCATCCAAGGTATTTAATGTCCCCTCTGCAGAAGTAACCAAAGAAATGCGTCGACGAGCCAAGGCGGTCAATTTTGGCATTGCTTATGGTCAATCTGTATTTGGCCTCAGCCAGACATTGAATATATCCCGCGGGGAAGCTAAAGAGATCATCGATAATTATTTTACCCAGTTTCCGGGAATAAAACAATACATGACGGACACTATCGCTTTTGCTAAAAAGCATGGGTATGTGCAGACGCTTTTAGGTCGCAGACGATATCTGCCAGAAATTAATGAACGCAACTTCACCGTTAGAGGACAAGCAGAACGAAATGCGATCAATTCACCTATCCAGGGCTCAGCCGCCGATATGATCAAAGTGGCCATGGTCAAACTTCATGAAAGACTAAAAAAGGAACAATTCAAATCAGTGATGACCCTGCAGGTGCATGACGAATTGGTATTTGATGTATTGCGAACAGAGCTTGAGCGTATCAAACCTGTCATAGAACATGAAATGAAAATAGCCATACCCGGACTGACCGTACCGATCGTAGTCGAGATGGGAAGCGGGGACAATTGGTTGGATGCTCATTGAGGTCATGTAAGCATGATATTAATTGTATCTAAGCTTTTCATTTTGAGTCTCTTTAGAAATAATGTATATATGTGACTGAATCATTGATAATTATATGGATCTATTCCTGTGTCTCTTTGTAATAGGATCGGTCAAATTTAAAAATTGAGGCTGAATTCGAAAAAATATAACCCAGGCGATCAATTTCAAAATTACGTGGATATGAATTATGCCTATCATTAAACATTTGAGTTGATAGGTAGTCTAATGATCATAATTAAAATTTAGAATCATAACCCGATATGACAAGACAGGCTACAAATTACTTTTTCAGATCAATTGCCTTATCAGCCGTATTATTTTTGGCTTGCACAAAATTTGATAGCTCCATCGATGACATTCCTGGCACCGGCGCAACATCTCCCAATATCATTTTTATACTCGCGGATGACATGGGATGGGATGTGTTTGGCCATTACCCGGGGATAAGTGGTACCAAGGCCATCACGACTACTCTGGACTCCCTGGCAAGTACCGGAATTACTTTTACCAACTGCTGGGTCAATCCGGTTTGTGCTCCGACCAGGGCTTCTCTTCTGACCGGTAAGTATGCATTCCGTACAGGGGTAGGTGGAGTACAAACTCAACCTATGGCTACGTTGTCAAGCTCAGAGGTCATCGTTCAAAAGTATATCAATGCTCAAACCCCGGATAAATATGCTACCGCTTTGATAGGAAAATGGCACCTAAGCACCGGGACTCAACTTTCTGCTCCTGAGAATTTTGGCATAGGATTTTATTCGGGAATATTTACAGGAGCCGTACAAGATTATTATAACTGGACTCAGACTAGCGGAGGGATACAACAAAATATAACCACCTATACTACTACTCATATGGTCAACCAGTCGATAAGCTGGATACAACAACAAACTAAACCTTTCTTTCTTTGGCTCGCATTCAACGCACCCCATACTCCATTCCATCGACCTCCGTTAAGTCTGATTTCAAATCAATCCTTGTCTGATGACCCAATGTTGATCAATGCCAACCCCTATCCATATTATCTGGCTTCGATTGAGGCTATGGACAGGGAAATAGCCCGCTTGATTGCATCCCTGACTGCTACTCAAAGGGAGAATACCGTATTTGTATTCCTGGGAGATAATGGTACCCCTATCAGAGTGGCGCAAAATCCGTATAAATCAAACGGAACTAAAAGCACACTTTTTCAGGGAGGAGTCAATATGCCGTTGATCATTAGTGGCAAAAATATCACCAGGAAAAATGTTGTAGAAACTGCCTTAGTTCAAGCACAAGATATGTTTCCGACTTTTGCAGAAATCGCAGGCGACATCAATACAAAATACCAGGACGGTATCAGCATCAGCCCGTTGCTTTCTGATGCCGGCGCCGCAAAAAGGACCTTTGCATTTACGGAACAATTCGGACAGTCCGCACCCGATAGTGATGGCTATGCTATCAGAAATACAACCTATAAATTGATCCATCTGGAGAATGGTACAGAATATTTATTCAACCTCATTACAGATCCTTTTGAAAATACAAATCTACTCTCCAGCCAACTGACTACTATCGATCAACAAAACTATGATCAACTAAAAGTGATCAAAGCCGGACTTTAAAAGACCAATTTGTCGATGCATCGACTAAAACGAGTTCCAATTCACATAACTATAATTTTCTATCGATCTCCGGCAATATCTTTTCAATCAAATTTTTAGCTTTATAATATGTCCTCTGTTTCTGATCATTCCAGCTTTGAAACACTGTAACCAGGTTAGTAAAAGAAGCACCCTTCATCGTCTTATCAGTCAGTCCTGATCCCTGGATGAGCAGAGGAACTAATTGATCCTGCATACTTTTTACACCAATAGCATCCAGTTCCTGGATAGAAGCATACTGTCCATTGTATAGCTCTGTGAGGTCCCTGATAAAGTCCACATCTGCAAAATGAGTCAGATCACCCGAATGCAGTAAAGACAGGAAAGTAAAATTGTTGGGATGGAATATAGTTTGTACCATAATGCCGGTGATAAAATAATTTAAAGAATCACTTGGGTCAAATTGATCCTGACTGTAGCTGATGAGCCTGGTATTTTTATATTTCAGTGTATCAAGTTGCAAAATATCCGTTTGGATCAGGTCAAGATCCTTGACCAGGTCATTTTTTAAAGAAGTGAGATATTGTTTTTGCAATCGTGCCTGATCATTATTTGCCTGGTATTTATTTAAAGCAAACGCGATATAAACTCCAATAAAAACCGAAAACAAATTGACGATTTGATTTCTCCACTGGATGGCTTCTTTATTTTGGCTCATGGTAACAGGATAATATTAATTTAATACTCAGACTTATACTAAATCAAGGTGTGTCCAGACTCCCTCAATTATTAAACAAGGTAAAAACGAATTACATGTAAATATTGTGGCTCCCGGTGTTGGATATAAAATCCCTATCAGTAGTAGATTGATTCAATTTTGTAGTATTTCATTAAACTCCAATCGTTCACCGTCAGGTCCGAGAATGTGAAAAAACTTTACACCGTGATCCCAAAAGTCTAAGAATACCGGAGCAGGTTGCAGCGGCCCAAATCCTGCCTTTTTAATTTCATCATATACCTGATCGATGTTGTTTACATCAAATGCGAGGTGATCAATATGTCCGTCGCCCCGGGTGATAATGTCACGTGCTACCGCAGTACCGGGCAATTGGTAAAACTCCATTACTATACCCCCCCGTTGCATCATGACACATCTGCCTGCCCCTTCGTCGTGGTCGAAGGGCCGATCCATGGCTACTTCAAAGCCCAATAATTGATAAAACTGGATCGTTTTTTCAACATTGCTCACCGGTATCCCTATATGCTGAAGTTTTGAAAATTGAAGAGCTACTTTCTCTGGCATAATATGAAGCTTATTGATTCCAAATGGCTTGTTGCAGTGCCCTATTAAACTCACCGGGTTTTTCTATCATCGGGTAATGGCCGGTAGCATGCACCGTGAACAATTTGACCCCTTTGGCACAATAAGCATTGAGCGAATCCAGCGCCACCGGAGAAACATCACTATTGACCAATACCAGGCGATGATGAAGCTGTCGCATAAGACTTTTTTCCTGCTGGCCTATATCATCTAAAGCACGTAATACATTTACAGATAAAGCGGCAGGAGTCGCCAATATATCTTGCATCACCCTGCTTATGATAGAATCAGGAGTAGTGGGTTGGAAAAGATAGGGTTTAGCACCATTGATCACAGCAGAATCATATTGAGCCAACATGTAATCGAAGTAGGCTACTGCATTGGCTTTTGAAGTACTGTCCTGCTCACCACCAGGGCTATGTAAATTATCAATACCAATGATGCCGACTATTTTTGAGCTAGGCTTGGTATCGGCTTTTAGAATGATGTCACCAGACATAGAGTGGCCAATCAGGATGACTTTATTCAAGGCCAGCTGGTCAATGCATTGTATGACATCGTCAGCATATTGATCAAAATCATAGGAGATTCTTTGCTTTGAAGACTGACCAAAACCTGGCAGATCGATGGCTACCACTGTATATCGATCATCAAAAAAATCAAATTGGTACTGCCAGTAGTCTTTATTGATACACCAACCATGAACAAATAAAAGCGTCGTGTCTCCATGACCTGACTTTTTATAAGCGATTGTAGACTTGTCTCCGGCTAGTATACTTCCGGTCATCGGTATGGACTTCGTTTGGCAGGAAAATATCAACCCTATCCACAAATAGAAGACGAGGGTTTTACCTGACCCCAAAAGCATATACTGTAGTTTGGTGATAGGTTTCACCAGGGTTTAAAGTCGTAGTGGGAAATTGCGGTTGATTGGGTGAGTCAGGAAAATGCTGAGTCTCCAGGCAAAATCCGGCATGTTTACCATAGCGCCTGCCTCCTTTGGTATCTGCATGACCCCCATTGAGGAAATTTCCGGTGTAAAATTGTACGCCGGGCTGAGTAGTGTACATCTTCATGACCCTGCCGGAAGTGGGATCATATGCCTCGGCAGCTACTCCCTCTCCTGCATTCAAAACATAATTGTGATCATAACCACCCTTTACCTGGTCAATATCACGGCCTATCGCTTTGGCAGCCATAAAGTCCATCGGACCACCGGCCACAGGCATATTTTTTCCCAGAGGTATCAGTTCGTCATTGACAGGCGTATAAAGATCGGCCTTGATTGATAGCTCTTGCTTAAGAACATTGCTGTCAACACCAGCAGACAGATTGAAATAACTGTGGTTGGTGAGATTGATTACAGTCGGAGCATCTGTCGTAGCCATGTAATCCAGCTTTAAAGCGTTGTCGGCGGATAATGAATATTCGATACTGGCAGTCAAATTCCCAGGGAAACCTTCTTCGCCATCTTTACTGAAGTAAGTCAGCGTGATGGAACTGTCAGTCATATTTTTAACAGACCATATGACTTTGTCAAACCCTTTGAGCCCGCCATGCAAGGTGTTTTTGCCATTATTGGCTGCCAAAGGATAAGTCTTCCCATTGAGGATAAACTTGGCACCGGCAATTCTGTTAGCAAATCTGCCGACAATATTCCCAAAAAATGGATTGCCTTTCTGCAAAATACCATTCAACGAATTAAACCCTAAAAGCACATCACCGGCCACACCGTTTTTGTCTGGAGTAATGATGGAAGTAAGCGTTGCACCATAATTAGTGATCCCTACCTCCATCCCTTGATTGTTCTTTAAAGTAAATAGGCTTATACTATCCGTGCCAATGGTGCCAAAAGGCGAAACGATTATTTTTTTAAGCTGCGATGGTTCAGTTGAAGCAGTCATGTTAGATGATTCCTTTGATTTACAATGAATGAATGAAACCGCCATACCTAGTATGACAATTAATCTAGTAATGCTCCTAACCATATCTTTAAAAATTATCCGGGTCGAAGATATAAAAAAGGTAGGTACAGATAGCAGCATTTAATATATTAGATTTAATATTTTTAAAGATTGGCCTGGTAGATTGTAATTCCTGAGTACTTTTGGGGCTGCATCATGCAAAACGACCCTTTCGCTTCGCTGCGAATCAAAAAATTTCAATACTTTGTACTCGGCAGGTTATTTTTTATCACTGGCTTGCGAATGATGTCGACCATCGTAGCCTGGTGGCTATATGAAGTGACCCGGGATCCGCTTGCGATAGGTTTAGTAGGACTTGCAGAGGTGATTCCTGCAGTGGGTTTGGCACTTTATGCCGGGCATGTGATCGATACCAGGGAGCGAACTTCCATCCTTAAAGTCTCCCTGGGACTGTATGCGTTCACATTCCTTTTGATTTTCACGCTGACTACTCACTTGGTACAGCATCATTTGGAGCAAAAACAATGGATTCTGATATTATATGGGTTGATATTTATCACTGGAGGTATCAGAGCCTTTTCCGGTTCATCTTTTGTATCTATTTTGGCTCAAATAGTACCTTACGAACGACTGACCAATGCGATTACGATCAACAGTGGGGTTTTTCTGATCTCTGCTATTACCGGCCATGCAGCTGGTGGATTGTTGATTGCCTTGTCAGGAGTAGAGGGAGCATCCTTAATATCTTTTATTTTTGTGCTGACAGCAGCTTTGATCGTTTCACGCCTCGAAAAGCTACCTATATCCAATCCCGCTGTCCGAGCCGGCACTTTGGAAAGCGTCAAAGAGGGACTTCGGTTTGTCTATAAAACCAAGGATCTTTTGGCTGCGATGACCTTGGATCTATTTGCGGTATTATTTGGTGGAGCGGTGGCTATGGTGCCGGCATTTGCCAAAGATATATTAAATGTAGGGCCCTCAGCCTTCGGCTGGCTCAATGCTGCCAGTGATATCGGTAGCATGATCACCATAGTTGCCCTCACATTAAGACCGTTGGCACGCAATCAAGGCAAGATCCTGATGTATGCGGTGGCTGGATTCGGAGCGGCAATCATCGTATTTGGTTTATCAAAATCCTATTTGCTATCATTTGTAGCACTTTTCTTCAGCGGAATGCTGGATGGCATCAGCACCATCATAAGGGGCACCATCGCCCAATTAAAAACCCCCAACGAACTCAAAGGCAGGGTCATGTCCGTCAATTCTATGTTTATCAGTTCTTCCAATGAAATGGGTCAGTTTGAAAGCGGGGTGGCAGGTAAACTCCTGGGGCTCGTACCTTCGGTAGTGTTTGGAGGAAGTATGACTTTGATCGTGGTGATCATGACCTGGTGGAAGGCTCCTAAGTTGAAGAAACTGGAGTATTGAGATTTTTGAGGAACACTAAGTTTGTTTATTACTGAGTTCTTTTTTAACCACTAAGAAAACTAAGGACACTAAGTTTGTTTTGTTTCTGAGTTTTTTTACCGCTAAGGTTTTTGAGGAACACTAAGTTTGTTTATTACTGAGTTCTTTTTTAACCACTAAGAAAACTAAGGAACTAAGTTTGTTTTGTTTCTGAGTTTTTTTACCCTAAGGTTTGGGAACATAAGTTTGTTTATTACTGAGTTCTTTTTTAACCACTAAGAAAACTAAGGAACTAAGTTTGTTTTGTTTCTGAGTTTTTTTTTAACCACTAAGAAAACTAAGGATACTTTGTACTTCGAAATTTGCTGAAGTTTATGGTAGTTTTTGGATATGTGTTTTTCGCTCAAATCTGTTACTTCACCTTATCCAAAAATTCTTGCTCCGTCCAGATCTCCACAGTTCCCAGTGCTTTCGCTTTGTCCAATTTACTACCCGCATTTTCACCGACGACAAGGATACCCAACTTGCCACTCACCGCACTAATGTTTTTTGCACCCGCTTTCTCCGCCATTTCCTGGGCTTCATCGCGAGTCATTTTAGTCAGGCTGCCTGTGAATAATATGGTCTTACCAGCAAGTGGCGCATCAGCAGCGATGGCTTTGGGTTTGTCTTCGACAGTCTGATACATATTGACACCAAGGGTTTCCATCTCTTGCAACATGCTGATATGGTTAGGATCGGCAAACCAGTCCATCACATTTTTGGTCACCACCGGACCGATTTCAGGAATATCTGTAAAATTGGTCTCTGTCCAGTCTTTTAGATCCAGGACATATTGCACCCGCTCGGCGATGAGTTGAGATGCACGCTTTCCCAGGTGGTGGATACTCAAGCTGTGGAGTAGGCGTTGGATTGGATTGGATTTAGCTTTTTCGATGTTTTCCTGGAGTTTGATGGCAGATTTTTTGCCAAATCCTTCCAGCGTGGATATTTTATCGTAGTCAAGTCTATAGATATCTGCCAGATTGTGAATCCACCCCTGTCGTACAAATCGCTCCATGATAGAAGGGCCGAAACCTTCGATATCCATCGCGTTTTTGGATACATGAAAGATGTATTTCTCCAGATCCTGCGCACCACATTGGCAATCAGGGCAGATCCAAAATGCCTGATCTTCCTCCCGAATAAGCTTGACCGATTTTCCATGAGTGGCTCCTACAGGACAATAGGTGGGAAAAACTATTTTAACCTCATTTCCTTTACGGTATTCCGGCAGAGATTTTACAATATAAGGTATGACATCACCGGACCTTTCCACGATGATCATATCACCAAGATACAGGTCTTTAGCATTGATAAAATCTTCGTTGTGCAGGGATACTGAAGATACAGTGACCCCCCCCACCTGTACTGGTTCGAGTTTGGCTACCGGAGTGATAGTGCCGATTTTACCTACCTGGTATTCTACATTGATCAATCGGCTGGTGGCTTGTTTTGCTTTGAACTTGAAGGCGATGGCCCAGCGTGGGTGATGGGAGGTATAGCCACATTGTTCTTGTTGAGCGATGTCATTTACTTTGACCACCATACCATCAATCTCATAATAAAAATCATCCCGTTGGTCCTGCCATTGATGACAAAACTGAACCACTTCCCCAATACCCTGACATACTTTAAACTCAATGGTAGGCACCTTAAATCCCATTTTGTCCAGCGCATGTATACCTGCATCATGGGTTGTAAACTTTTTCACCTCTTGTCCAAAGGCATCTTCAAGGTAGCCTACCTGGTAGATCACCGCTTCGATCCCTCTCCTGGAGGTCTCTTGCGAGTCTTTAGTGCGAAGGCCCCCGGTGGCTGCATTTCGTGCATTGGCAAAGGGTGCCAGGCCATCTTCGGTGCGTTTAAGATTGATCTTCATAAAACTATCCTTACGGATCAAAGCTTCACCCCGCAGCTCTGCCCTGGCGATGCCCATTTTCTTAAAAGGCACTTTCAGCGGTATGGTGCGAATGGCCCGGGCATTGGGAGTCATCTCTTCTCCCTGGACCCCATTGCCACGAGTAGCTGCTCTCACCAGCATATCATCCTCATATATGAGCGCGATACTGCCGCCGTCATATTTAGGCTCTACACAATAGGTCACTTTGGTCTCATTGGGGAGCTTACATAATTTCTTCACCTGGGTATCAAACTCCAACAGATCCGCTTCGTCGTAAGAGTTGGCGAGTGACAGCATCGGAACCAAATGGGCTACCGTAGGTAAATCAGTGCTCAAATCGGTAGACACCCGTTGTGTGGGTGAATCGCTGGTGACCCATTCAGGCTGTTTCTCTTCAATATACTCCAGTTTTTTATAGAGTTGATCATACTCAAAGTCGCTGATCAGGGGATCATTGAGGATATAGTAGCGATGCTCATGAAATTGAAGGACAGTCTTTAGTTGATCGTAACATAGACGACCCCGGTCTAAAAGGTGATCAGAGGGTACATGAAGGAGGTCTTGTGTTAAGACTATGTTTTGATTTGATAGTGTGGGCATGCTGGAATGGTTTGGCCTGTAAAAATAATTCGAGGAGACCAGACTTGGCTACAAGTGGTAAATTTAATAAATCAATAAATCAAATAGTAATTGTATAGCCAATCATCCACATTATTTTTCCTGCCCAAAAATAATAACTCCAGTCTATTAAAATTGAATAAGAATAATAGGATTAAATGGGGTAATAGCCATAGAATCTCCTAAATTAATCTAGCTAAGTAGAGAAAATTAACTCAGAACCCTATAGCATGATCAGAAAAATATTTAGTGTTTTGATATGGTCTCTTTTCATTTTAATGGGATCAGCTCAATCTATTTCCCGGGTAGACACGGGATTTACCCAATTATTTCGGCGCACATCAGGGTGGACTGCAGGTGATGCCACCATATCGCTGGAATTGCCAGATCAAAGGTCGTTATGGTTTTTTGGTGACAGCTATCTCAATAATGTAACTTCGATAAATGGGCAGCAAAGATTACCCTGTATATTCAGTGTACGCAATGCTGTAATGGTTCAGGCTGGCAAAAACTTCAGTACTTTATTGGATACTGCTGCAAAAGGATTGGCACGAACATTTTTCAAAACCAGCGACAATGTGGCAAATGATCCGGTTATCTGGCCAAATAAGGGGTACATCCATAAAGACACTGCTTTTATATTCCTTTCGAGAGTAAATAGTTCATTTCAATATCAGGATGGCTATTTGGCAAAGATGACTATACCAGATTTAAAAATTATAAGCCTTTCAAAAAATCCTTCCATACCCGATGGCTATAATTTTGGAGTATCCGTATTAAAAAATTTAAAAGGTGACTCATTGTATATTTATGGTGTGAAACCAGGTTTTCTGAGTTTTGATGCCTTTCTGGCACGTTGTCCAATCAACAAGGTATTAGGGACTTGGGATTATTATACTGGAAAAGGATGGTCATCTTCCTCCGATGACCTTAAAAAACTCCCAGGTACTAACTTTTCAGTTTCCCCACAATATTCAATCTTCCCATTCAAAGGAAAATATTATTTAGTCACACAGGAAGTAGGATTCCTTACTTGTAATCTTGGGAGGGAGATATATGGATTCCAATCTACTTCTGCTTTTGGTCCGTTTACTGACCGCCAGGTATTGTACACTATCCAGGACACTTTATTTGGTGACTATATGAAAACCTATAATGCTGAAGTACACCTACAATTTTCAGACAGTTGTACTTTTTTGGTTTCTTATAATGTCAATGGAGCTTGCAAGTCAGAATGTAATGGATTGGTGGGATCAATACCTGCAGACAGCTATCGGCCTAAATTTGTACGGGTGCCATGGTCTATACTTGATCCGGCATTAAATTGTTCCCCAGTTACAAAATCAGTGGACTTTCCTGAATCAGAATTTTTCCAACTTTTTCCAAATCCTTCTTCAGGCCAAATAGAAATCAAAATCAAACCTGTAAATCAAACTATTAGCATCGATCTGTTCAACATCTATGGCCAACTTATCAGGACATATAATGTGCCAAACCAATCAGACCACATAAAATTGGATATAAAAGAATCAGGAGTGCTTTACCTTAGACTGAGGACAAAAGATCATTATTTGGTGAAAAAATTGATGGTGCAACATTGATCTATACCAGCAACCATAAGTTATGATTAAGTCCTAGGTGATACTCAGCTCCGGATGTTTGCCTTTCACGCCTTTAAAATAAGCCCATACTTTTGCCATATCAGCATCTTTGTCTTCAGAAGTCATGAAGGGATCGCTATAAGTCACGATTTTGTGCTCGTAATCAAACTTGGCCATAACGATAGGCACATTGGCTTTCCTGGCCATGTAATAAAATCCTGACTTGAGCTGGTCTACTTTTTTTCGAGTCCCTTCGGGGGCCATAGCAATGCGAAACACTTCATTATCCTTGAAATAATGAGCAATGGTATCCACAAGGTTGGTATTTTTGGTGCGATCCACCGGCACCCCACCCAACCATCTGAATACAAATCCAAATGGTGGTTTGAATAAAGTATGTTTTCCCATAAAACGGATATCAGTCCCCTGACTCCCCCTTGTAAATAAACCTACTATGACATCCCAGCCTGAAGTATGGGGCGCCACAATCACCAGGGCTTTAGGGATAGAATTGATATCAAAACCTTCTATTTTCCAACCCATCCACTGTCTAACCAAATTCCAAAATAACTTACCCATCTTTAAAACAACCAAATTTTGTCTTAAAAATACTCATTAGCCCTTAAACTTTGAGGGACAATGATCGTCTAAGATGTAGTTTTGGATCCGAATCAAAGAATTCATTCAAATACATGACTGACAATGAGATCGTACAACTAATGCAGCAAACCGGTAGTCAAAATACCGGTTTAAGGCATTTGATGCTCAAATATCAGGAACGCTTGTATTGGGTGATACGCAACATCGTGGAAAGCCATGATGATACGGACGATGTACTGCAAAATACGTTTATCAAAGCGTATCGCAATATCCATCGTTTTGAATCCCGAAGCTCTCTTTTCACCTGGATATACCGAATCGCAACCAATGAAGCCCTGACTTATAAGAAATCGGCTGCCAGGAAGAAAACCCAGCCGTTGCCTGCGACCGAATCAGCTTTTACCAACCATTCTTCGGAAAGTTCAAATTCGGAAGAGGAGGTGATCGAAAGATTAAAATCAGCGCTGTCTACGCTTCCCGACCGGCAAAGGCAGGTTTTCGAACTGAGATATTATGATGAGATGAGTTATGAGCAAATAGCCAAACTGTTGGATTTGTCAGAAGGCGCCCTAAAGGCATCTTATCATCATGCGGTAAAAAAAATAGAACTACACCTGGTGCATACGAGCACCCATTAAAATGACAGCATATGGAAAATACTGAGAAAAATAAGGAAATACTTGAAGAGCTGGAGGCGCTATCTCCTGGACTGCATAAACTGTTGCATCAAAACAGATCCGAAGATCTCCCTTTCAGATATTTTAATCGATTGCCTGATCAGGTTTTAGAAAAGATCCATGCACAAAAATCAAAAGGGAGCTTGCTAGATGGGATTGTGGCACTCTGGCCGGTCCGCAAACAGTGGGTACTGGCTTTGGCGAGCAGTGTGGCAGTCATACTCATCAGCATCCTGATTATATTCAGATCGACCAGAGATACTGCACCAGCTTTAGACTTCGTCAATATTCCTGTCGATGAAATCCAATCCTATTTATTGAGTCATGCTGGCGATCTGGACGAAGCACAACTTAATTTGCTCCATCAGTCCAATGAAAAAATGGAACTCTATAATGTAACAGAGGATGATCTGCAACCGGTGATAGAAGATTACCTCTACCAGGTATCAGACAATGACTTCAACTAAACTATTTAAACCAACCTATTTAACATAAATCGATCATGAAAACAATGCGCTTTATTTTGAGCTTAACCATTCTCTTGTTGAGTGCCTGGACGCTCTCAGCACAGCGGGGAGAAAAAATAGAAGCCCTTCGAATAGCATTCATCACCAACAAGCTGGCATTGACCAGCACGGAATCTGAAAAATTCTGGCCTATCTATAATGTATATAAAAACGCCTTGGCAGACACCCGGCGTCAAGCCAATTTGGATATGAATCTTGAAGCTATGAGTGATGCCGAAGCAGAAAAGGCCATCCAATCATCTATCGAAAGGATGGAAAAAGAATTGGAATTGTTTAAAAACCTAGCCCGGGACTTGAAACCGGTTTTACCGGCACGCAAAATCGCTTTACTCTCCAAAACAGAGCGAAATTTTAATGAAGAACTCATCAAAAGAAGTCAATTTGGGGACGGCATAAAACCGGCATTGAGGAGAAATTAGCAGTAAAGCAAAAAAGGTTTTTATCCATTTTGTAAAAGGTATGAATTGGCCGAAAGGCATTTCATACCTTTTTTCTTTGTTTTATCTCTTATGAAATAAAATATGTATTACACATAGACCTTTAGCGCCTTACTATTAAATTATTGTTAAGGGCAATATGTAACAGATTATTTACTAAAGCATTGCAAGATTAATATTCTTCATAATGTATTCATTATGAGTAAGTTTTGAAAATATTTTTCATCAAAAAGTTCTCTAGATTAGACTAATTATCTATTTTTCATCCCGGAAAACAAATTTTACAATTACCTATAATCCCATTGCATGGAAAATAAATACCAGCATGACCTTAATCTGACTCAGTGGGTAAATGAGTTTGAGATATTAACTCAGCAAGGCGAAAAGACCACTTTTGACATACGCATCTATCAAAAACTTATAGAATATTATCAAAATGAAGGCGATTTAAAAAAGGCGATTGAGGTAGCTGACTCAGCGTTGGAGCAGTATGGATATCGCGTCGATTTCTATCTCATCAAAGCAAAAATACTTTTGGTAAAAAAGCAGCCACTGGAAGCCATGGACTGTCTTTACCAGGCTGAACAGCTCCATCCCCAGGATACGGAAGTGTTATTGATAAAAGCTTTGATTCTATCTGAATTAAAAGATAAAAACACCGCACTTGCCCTTCTAAATAATATGAAGACCTATGTAGGTCAATCTGACCTGGTAGAAGTCCTGGCTTGTGAGACCGAAATCTACTTTCATGCAGAAGAGTACAACAAAGGGTTCGTCACACTCAAAGATGCCTTGAGAGCCAATCCATATCATGATAAAGGTCAGCAATTATTATCTGACTATATCTCCATATCCCGGCACTACAAGTCTATATCAAATTTTTTGCAGGAGATGCTCGAAAACTCTCCATACTCTCATTTTGCCTGGTACAATCTTGGCCATTGCTACTCGAACCTTGGTGAGTACGAACAAGCTATCGATGCTTTCGAATACGCTTTCCTGATCAAACCACAATTTGAACAAGCTTATATAGACTGTGCAGAGACCTGTGTGTTATTGCAGCAGTGGGACAAGGCATTGTCCATCTACCAGGAGGTGATCTCCACTTTTGGTGAGGAGTATGATGTACTGATATCCCTGGCAGAATGTGCTATTCAATTGAAAGATTATAAACTCGCCAAAAAATACCTCAACCAAAGTTTGACTCAGGATTTATTTGGAGAAGAAGCCCACTATTTGATGGGACAATGTTTTGCTGCCGAAACCAAGTGGCATAAGGCGATACAATGTTACCGCAGAGCTATCTCTATAGACGAGACCAGTGATACCTACTTTCTTGCTTTAGCCAAAGCATTTGCCCAAATCGGTGAGTTTGATAAAGCCAATCGCAATTTTAAGAAGGCTACTTCGTGTGCCCCGGAGCAAAATTCCTATTGGTTTGAACATGCATCCTTCCTGATACATCATGGCAAGGTGCAACTGGCATTAGAGATTCTGGACCAGGGAGAGATATCTTCGGTGGGCAGCGATCTTTTATATTGCAGGGCAGCGGTACATTATCTTCTTGGAGAAAAAACTAAGTCCATTGATATACTGGCAGAGGTCTTAGAAGATGATTTTAATACACACCATTGTATCTATGCTTTGGCTCCAGCCATGCAAGAAGACAGAGATATCTTATCCATCATCAATTATTACAAAGGTGAGTTATTTGAGTAATACTCTTAAGTGACCAGAGTTCCCAGGTTAGTTTCTCCCTGAATGATTTTAAGAAGATTGCCTTTGGTGGTGACATCAAACACAATTATGGGCAATTTGTTTTCCTGGCAAATGGTGAAGGCAGTCATGTCCATAACACCCAGGGACTGATCGATAGCTTCTTTGAATGAAATCTTAGAGTATTTAGTAGCATCAGCGTCCTTTTTGGGATCAGATGTATAGATGCCATCCACTTTGGTCCCTTTGAGCAATACTTCAGCATTGATCTCATTGCCGCGCAGTGCAGCAGCGGAATCTGTGGTAAAATAGGGATTGCCGGTACCTGCCGAAAAAATGACGATTCTTCTTTTTTCAAGATGCCGGATGGCTCGCCGACGGATATATGGCTCCGCTATTTGCTCCATGGATATCGCAGATACAAGCCTGGTATATAATCCGATAGACTCCATAGCGCTTTGCAATGCCATACCATTGATCACCGTAGCCAACATACCCATATAGTCTCCTTGTACCCTTTCTACACCGGACTTTTCTGCACTGAGTCCCCTGAATATATTACCTCCACCGATGACAATGGCGATCTCCACGCCGGCGTCTGCTATGGTTTTGATCTCAGCCGCATAATGTTGTAACTGATCAGATTGAATGCCAAATGGTTGATCTCCCATCAGTGCTTCGCCACTCAATTTCAAAAGAATTCTTTTATATTTTATCGACATGTATCCGGCAGTTAAGTTTTTGATAAGATGTAAAAATAACAAATGCTTGACAGATCGTGTGTAATCTGATAACTTGCATCTACCTTACTTATAAGCCAATAGAAAAATGGGGATTCGCCTGGTATTTATTATGATGATTATTGCTCCTGCAGCCAGGGGGCAAATAAAAAATCTTGTACCCAATGCCGGATTCGAAAAAATAATTGGAGCGCCAGAAAGATGGTTTTATACCGGGCAGGACTTTGACCTCGTGTTTAGCGATTGGAAAAGTCCTACTGCAGCTTCTCCTGATGTGTATCATCAAGAAATACCGGTGCCTATATACTGGCGGGAGATGGGATTTACTGCTGTATTTCCTTTCCGCGGTAAGTCTATGGTGGGGCTCACCCTCTATGGTTGCAATCAAGGTAAGCTCCATTGTAGAGAATATGTGACTGCTCCGCTCATTGATTCATTGGTCATCGGCCAGGAATATGAATTGACAATGTGGCTGGCTCCAATGCCCGGCGGGCACTATATCGATAAGCTGCAGGTCGCCATGGATAAACATCCCGCCCAGGTAATCGACGATAGGTTATTGGACTTAAAGCCCTTTTATGACCTACCAATACGGCAACTAAAAGGCTGGCAAAAAGTGATTTTAAGTTTTTTTGCCGAGACAGAAGCAAGCTACCTCACCCTCGGCAATTTTAGATCTGATGCCCATACACTGGCGCAAAAAATGTCAGCTGACTCGAGTAAACCCTATGCCTATTATTATATTGACGAAGTCAGTCTTAAAAAAATACCTCCTATACTCGACAGAGAGGATATCGAATCTTATGATTCAATACAATTGGAAGAATCGTCCATCGAGTTGAAAAATATTTATTTTGATTTTGATGAAACCAGGCTTTTGCCCGCCTCGTTTCAAGAACTCAACAGACTTTTGGCGTTTTTGACAGACCATCCATCTGTTCATATCAATGTGATAGGACATACCGACAATACTGGATCTTCAGAATACAATCAAACTTTGTCGACCCACCGGGCCAATGCCGTGGCAGACTTTTTAACAAGACATTATATCGATCCTTCACGAATAAAAACAAAAGGATATGGATATGATGTTCCAATAGCTTCTAACCAGGACGAAGTGGGCAGGCAAAAAAATAGACGGGTAGTTTTTGAGATTATCAGATGAGGTTAACTTATTTAAAGCATATAAGCTGGGATCTCGCTATTTTTTGTCTGTAGAAAAAAATCAAGTTAATTTTAGGCCTAAGATACCCCGGGATCACCTCAAACCTGAAATGTAAAGACTACTTTTATACTAACTATCTTACTATTGGAATCATCTGTTGGCAAACCAGGCAAAAAAACGCTCCTTAATTGGGCAGCACATTTCGTGTCATTAATAGTGCATCCACTTTGGTGGCCTACATATGGACTATATATATTATTAACCCTTAATCCTTATTTATTTGGAGTTGGCTCTGCCTCCGGCCAGTCCATACTTATGCTGCAGGTATTTATGTTGACATTCACCTTGCCTTTGGTGAGTATACTGATGTTGAAAAAACTGAGCTTGATATCATCCTATGACCTGAATGATCGCCTGGACAGGACAGGTCCTTATATCGTCACATTGATCTTCTACCTTTGGTTGTACATCAATATCCGACACGATCCTAAAGTGCCTTTAGTCTATAATATATTTGTGTTCGGTGCTTTGATCACACTGGTCTTGGTATTTATGATCAATTTATTTATCAAATTAAGTGCACATACTGCTGTGATGGGTGGTTTGGTGGCAATGACCTGGATCACTTTCAATGTGTTTAGCCATGAGCAGTTTTCATTAAATATACCGGGTCAGGGACTCACTATACTATCCTGGCGATCAGTTTTAATCACCTCGCTGTTGATTGGCGGACTCGTAGGTACCTGTCGATTGTATCTTAAGGCGCATACACCCAAAGAAGTTTATTTAGGATATTTGGTTGGATTTGTAGCCCAATATCTGGCTTTTAAAATTTTGTTTTGATGAGACTAATCGTACTACTGATAGTATTGACCGAAGGCTTACTGACTGCCCAGTCAGCGCTAAAGACCTCCCTGCATGATTTATTACAAACTGAATGGACTCAAAATCAATTTAGCGGGGTTCTCCTGGTAGCCAAAAATGGCAAACCAATTATATACGAAGCACAGGGTTATGCCGATTTTAAAAACAAAAAGAAGCTAACAAAAAAGAACATTTTCGAACTGGCCTCTGTATCCAAACAATTTACTTCCATGATCATCATGATGCTTAAAGAAAGAGGTTCTCTCAGCTACGATGAATCCCTGGAAAGATATATACCCGACTTGCCCTATAAAGGAATTACTATACGACAATTATTGACCCACACCAGCGGCATCCCTGATTATCAAGCCATCATGGATGAGCATTGGGATAAAAACAAAATCGCAGACAACCTGGATGTTATAGATTATTTGAAAAAATATCCTCAACCTATTTTATTTAAACCAGGCGAAAAATATCAGTACAGCAACACGGGATATCTTTTATTGGCCAGCATAGCGGAGGCCGCCGCGGGGAAAGATTTTATCGATATGGTGAAAACCCAAATCTTCAAACCACTTAAAATGAAGTCAGCTGATTTCAGAACTCCAAGCTCTCGCCTCAAAATAAGTTCCTTTGCCACCGGCCATGTCTATGATGAAAGTTTAAAATCATACCAACATGCAGATGATTATAAGGAATCCAACTATACCATCTGGTTAGGCCATAGAAAAGGCCCTGGTAGAATCAGCATGAACGCCAATGACCTGCTCAAATGGGATCGTGCCTTGTACACTCCGATCCTGGTAGCCCGTACAACCCTTGATGAAGCCTGGACACCTCAAAAATTAAATAATGGTATTCTCAGCCAGTATGGATTTGGTTGGGAGTTGAGCCAGCATTTGAAACTAGGAAAAATAGTAGCCCACAGTGGTGACAACCCTGGATACAAAACCTATATCAAGCGATATATAGATGAAAAGTACACCGTCATCTTACTCAATAATAATGCGAGTGATCGCATGCGCCCTATATTGGAGAAAATCGAAGATCTTTTGGCGAAGTACTGATCAACTGTTTTTGGAATTCAATACCCCAAGGCCATCATTGTTTGACGATCTTTATCGTTTTAGTGAAATTGCCTGATTGAAGACTTACAAAGTAAACTCCAGGAGGATAATTAAAAACCAGGTTTTCAGTAAAGGTTTTCTGATCCATTCCGTGATGACTTCTTGACCAGATCACATTCCCGTGTGCAGTGAAGATAGAGAGATTAAGATTTTCCAGGTGGCCGGTAGTATAATGAATGTTTAAGCGATCGGTCACCGGATTAGGATAGGCTTGTAGATATATGGTTGATCGGGTATCTGCTGAGATGGACACCGGCAATTCCAAATCATAGGTGTATATACCCCGGCCATAGGTGGCTGCAACTAATTTTCTAGTGGGAAAATTAAAATCCAGGTCAGTGACTATGGTCAGTGGCATACCATCTCCCAGCATCTCCCACTGCTGGCCATGATTATAGGATCGCCAAACTCCTGCATCCGTGGCCACCGCTATATGACCTGAAAAAGAAGGGTCTGCTACTATTTTATTGCAGGGTATTGGAGGCAGGCCTCTTGAAATGTCTTGCCAGCCTAAGCCATTATTGTCAGATACAAACACGTGAGGCATTGACTCTCCATAGCGATATCCTGACAAGGTCAGGTACACCCTGTTTTTTTGAATAGGATCTGCAAGGATGCTTGTGATCCACCGCTGAGGCAATCCTTCATTGATTGCTTTCCAGGAAGCTCCGCCATTGGCAGTGATCCAGACCTTGCCCACATCGGTGCCACAATAAATGATTTGTGGATCTATCGGCGATACAGAGATAGTAGTGATGGTGCCATAAGTCCTCACCCCGGTTGCCGGAGCAAGGGTAGGAGATATGGAGGTCCAACTGACCGCCCGATCATCTGATCTATAAAGGCGATCAGTGCCTAAAAATAATGTAGCTGGATTGGTGGGATGGAATACCATGGGCGAATTCCAATTTTTTCTATCCACACCATTTATTCCATTTAAAGCTGTAAAAAAAGAAGCACCTCCGTCTGTGCTACGGACGACCACACCGTATTGAGATTCTGTGTATACATATTTACTATCCTTGGGATCTACCAGACAGACGAAGCCATCACCACCAGAGATGATAGCCCATTGGTCCACTCTAGTAGTCAGGGAGCGCATGCTGCTGTTGTCCTGCGTGCCGCCATACAATCGCTCCGGATGGCTATAATCTATGTGGCAGGTATAAAACTGTGTGATGGGAAGATTATTGATTTTGCGCCAATTGCCCCCTGCATTTGCGCTAGTATACAAACCTCCATCATTGCCAAGCAACAAATTATTTGTATTGTCTGGATATATAAACAAAGCATGTTGGTCCACATGGACTTCTTCATTACTATTGTCTGCGATTGGAAAAAACTGTTGGCCTCCATTAGTAGACTTATAAGCTGTGAGACCAAGGCTATAAACGATATTGGCATCCTTAGGATCTACATAGATCTTACCGAACCACCAATCGAAGCCTGCACTATTAATCCTCCCACCTGGTTTACTCCAACTATGTCCAAAATCATCGGACCGGTAGATGCCCAAAAAATTGCCACGACTATCTACATACTGAGCAAAGATTTTATTTGGCTCAGTAGAGGATACTGCCAGACCTATTCGTCCGATATTATCACCTTCTGGCAATCCCAGAGTAGATGGGGACCAAATTTTTCCTCCATCAAAGGATCTTATAATGCCAGAACCCGCTCCACCATAATTGATTCCAAAAACATTTCTTGACCTTTCCCAGGTAGCAGCATACAAGGTATCAGGATGATGTATGTCCATCGCCATATCGATGACACCTACAGAATCTGATTGAAAATAAATAAGCTCCCAGGTGTCCCCTCCATTGATGCTTTTGTAAATACCCCGCTGAGGATTCTTGCTGAATAATTTGCCCATAGCGGCAGCATACACGATCTGAGGATTATTTGGATGGATCAAAATTTTAGAGATACTACCCGAAAACTCCAGACCCAGGTACTTCCATGATAATCCCCCATCATTGGTCATGAAGATACCATTGCCATCATAGGCCACCGAACCTCCACCGCCATTGGCTTCCCCTGTCCCAACATATAGTATTTTAGGATCCGAAGGGTGGATGGCCATATCGCCAATCGCAAGTATCGGATTTTGATCGAATATGGGTGTCCAGGTCAATCCAAAATCTTTTGTCTTAAATACACCACCTGAGGCACTGCCTATATAAATCAGACCAGGATCGGGTGCACTGGCTTCAATATCGGTGATCCTGCCTCCAATATTAGTAGGCCCAGCAAACTTCCATGGTTGAATATTTTTTCTATTTCGAGATTTGGCAAGCTTTTGCACCAGGATCACCTGCTCGTGATAAAATGATTGAGGAATAGTATCCAGAGGAAATGATCTTTGATTAAAAAACCAGTCTGAGGGTTTGTTTTCAGTCAGCTTCGTTGAATCCACCATGACTGGTTGGCTAAAAAGTAAAATGAAATAAAATAACCAGTATGGGAAAATCATGAAATTTCTTTTGCACCATCTGTCAGTCCTCTCAAGATAGCCAGTTGCCTAAAAGCCTTTCTTACAGGCTGCGCAGGGATACCATAATAAGTGATGCCCCCTGCCAAATCCTTGTCAACACCGGTTTTGGCCAATAAGATTGCGGCGTCTCCGATCCTGACATTTTGAGCGATACCCACCTGTCCATAAATCGTGACATGATCACCTATGATCACTTTACCTCCGATGGAAGTATGTGCAGCGATCAAGCAGTGTTTGCCTACAACTACCCCATGCCCGATATGTACCTGGCTATCAAGTTTAGTACCCTTTCCCAGGATGGTATCTCCACTGACTCCTCTTACGATCGTGCTGCCCGCACCCACTTCCACCTCATCTTCAATGATTACTCTGCCGATGGATCGCCACTTGGTATATTGTTTGTTGGATTTGTTATAATAAAATGCATCATTGGCGATAATGCAGGAGGGTTGGATGATCACTTGTTCTCCGATCTCCGTGTAGGACCCTATATAGGTATTGGCCTGGATATACGCTCCCGCGCCTATACGCGCGTAGGGCGCTATCACTACTCCGGGTTCGATCGTAGCGCTTGGATCTATGATAGCGAGGGAAGAGATAGATTCCATACTGTGAATAAAGGGTCTGAAGTGCCAAGCCAGGGCATTGTATGCATCGAATGGTCGCTCGTGATAAAACAATACCTTGCCCTCAGGGACCTCTATTCGTTTATTTATCAATATGCCAGTGGCAGAAGACAAGAGGCTTTTGGTAAAATATTTTTCATTGTCTACGAACATGAGATCGCCTGGGATGACTTTATGTATTTCATTAAGCCCAGACAGCAAGATATCAGGATCTCCTAATAATTCTGCCTCACACATGACAGCAAGATCCCTGGCAGCAATAGGTTGGTTAAATTTCACTTCATAAAGATATTGCGACGAAGGCACATAAAAGGTCTTTTACTTAATGACAAAGGCAATATCAATTTTTTTAACATTTATTACATGAATAGGCACCTTTGGCAAATCCGTTCTCGGCTGACTTATTCTTTAAGTCTATCAAATATTTTTGATGTAGCATGCTTATTTACTTTAATTACTAAGTCGTATAATATGGAGTACTTTTCTAATACTTTTTCAAAAACTTCATTTGTATTTTGCTTATTATATTCATGGGTAATAAAGTTACGCAGCAATCTTAGCTTAATAAACTCTTCGTTGGATGTAACGAGACCTTGTTGGACTGCAAAATTTGCTTTATCAATCAATGAACCATTGTATCCGTCAGTTAAAATCATTAGGGATCCTAATATTTTTTGAGTCAATATATCACTGATTCTACCATAACGAGCAGTAAATGCCTCCCATTTGTCTAATTCATCAAATGTATAATTTTCTTTAATTCCAATTCGAGAACAATGCTCAAAAGAATATTGAAATGTTTCTAAAGCTTGAGTGATATATTGTAATTCAATTTTTAATTCCTCAATAATGTCCATTTCAGCATTCATAATTCAATGGCATTTGAAAGTGCAATTCTTTTAAAAGGACTGTCAAGATCATAGGTGAAGTTGACAATATCTAGCTTTTGTTCACCAAACCTGGAATAAAAACCAATCATAAAGTCCATTTTCTCATCCAGGGAAATATTCTTTTCAGTCAAAACCAATAAATCTATATCACCTCCTTTGCCTGCGTCTTCTACTCTAGAACCAAATAAAAACACTGAGCTACCTTTAACCTTTGTAGTCCAAAATTTTTTTATATATGTATGCTCCTCCTTAGAAATGCGCATTTGGCAAAAATAAATACTATTTACTCAAAAACATCATGACTTCATCGCTAAACGGCCGGGTGAGCTGAGTACCTCCGTGTCTGCCTGGCACTGTTTTGTATACACACCGGGGAATCATCTCGGAGAGTGCTTTGGATGATCCGTTGTCAAAATCTTCATCCCCGGATATCACCAATACTTTGTGTTCCAGCTTTCCCAGGGTGATTTCACTGGTGTAGGGTTGCTCTTTCTGCTGCAGTGAGAGGGCTACTCTATCCAGCCCGGAGTGTTCTATTCTATCCAGCATAGGTTGCATACTTTCTACGATGGTATCACCCGCCAACACATGGTAAAAGAGTACCCTGCGGGGCCAGTCAGGATTGGTAAAGTCAGCCCCCATACCTCCCATCACCCCTTTGCCCAGCCTGGGATCAAACACCATGAGCCTGGCGAGAATGATAGATCCACGCGAATAACCGATAGCATCATACGATTTAAAATGAAGATGATTTATCAATGCGATAAGATCACGGGCTTCGGCGTCTGAGGCATAAGCGGCTGCTTCATGAGGTTTGTCAGACCGGCCATTGCCACGCATATCCACCAATACAGGCATGTATCCGTGAGCGCGTAATTCCTGAAACAGTACAGATTTTTTCCATGAAGTCCCATCGCCTGTAAATCCATGTATGAGCAATACCGGCCTGCCAGCTCCATAAGTTTCATAATATATTTTGGTACCATCAAAGGAGGCAAAAGAACCTGAGGTGCTATCCTTTTGACAAAATATAAAAAAAGGCATACCGCACATGGCCACGATGACGACCCAATAAAATGCCAATTGTTTATTTTTCATGAATAATTTTTTGAAGAAAGGAAATTACATTATCTATCAACACCGAATCGCTAAATTTTTTGCCGCCGTGCCCAGCACCATATACCCATTCTAATTGAACAGGAAGATTCAGTGCTCTATACTTTCCAAAGAGTTCGATCGATTGATTGACCGGTACCTGGATATCCTGATCACCGTGTAAGATAAATAAGGGGGGATCATCAGGAGAAACGTGCATGACGGGACTGGCATTTTCCAGTTCGGACTTGCATTGGTCCAGGGGCTTGCCAAACATCAATGCAAGCGCAGGGGTGCGCACATTGAGTCCATGTGGGGTAGATTGAGCCAGGATCGTGGTCAGATCTGAAGGGCCATAAAAATCTATAATCCCCTGGATGTCGGAGGACACATTAAGGTTATCGCCTAGAGAGCCTTCCATAGATGGGAGGCCATTGGTAACTCCAGCCAGTGCTGCCAGATGCCCACCTGCCGAAGATCCCCAAATAAAGATTTTATCCGACCGATAGCCATATTGTGTTGCATGGGCTCTTAAAAATCTAATCGCAGCTTTGATGTCAAAGATCTGGGCAGGAAAGGTGGCTTCCACAGTCAGCCTATAATCGATACTGGCAAGCGCATAGCCTCTTTGCAGAAGATCTTTGGGCGGATTCTCCTTAGAGCCACTGTGCCAGGCACCACCATGTACCCATATTATAAGATAGGGTTGACTCTGAGATTTTGGCAGATAAAGATCCAGGGCCAAAGTCCGCTCCGGAGTTTGAGCAAAAACCAGATCATTAGTAATATGGTATTGTTGGCCAAAACCACAGTTGAACCAAAATATACTGATGAACAAACAAGCTGTTATAGATCTTCCCATATATCAATTGGTATGAAACCTCTAAATTAACCTCAAATATTCAATCCATGTACCTGCGCTTAGCCACGCTTGACGATATACCCAACATGCAAAATCTTTTTGTAGACACTATCCGATCTGTCAATACGAAAGATTATAACGCTGATCAGATCGACATCTGGACTGCATCAGTATTCAATGCAGATCGATGGCTAAAATTAATCACAGACCAATATTGCATGCTGGCCTTTGATACCTCGAACACTTTGATAGGATTTGGATCCCTCATCAAAGACTATATAGACTTTATGTATGTACATCGGGACTATCAAGGAATCGGAGTGGCTACGCTGATATTAAAAGTTTTGCTGGCCGAAGCCAAGCGCCAAAAATATTTGATCATTTATTCAGAGGTGAGCATTACTGCCAGGCCATTTTTTGAAAGCCAGGGATTTAAAGCAGTTCATGAAAATGTGAAGATGGTGCGGGGGGTGGAGATCCGGAATTTTAGAATGGAACATGGTTTGGAATCAGTCAAAAGCTAAAGGTTCCTGTCCTATATTTACGAGGTGCGAAATCGAACCTTGTTTTGTTAAAAAAAAACGCAAGAATTTGTAGCTTTGAAGTATGAGAAATCATCCTGAATTAAAGTTCAACTTGAAATACTTACTCAAAATACAAGGAACAGATTGGAGAAATTCTCATCATCATTGTTATCCACTTTAACTGAAGAGGTTATATATAAGCTGAGTTTTAAGTGCCGGATGAATACTTTAAATAATTTTTACTGAGAAAAAGTATTTGAAAGATTTTAAATATATACTAAATGAAAGCAAGAGGTATTATTAAACAATACAAAAATAACTTTCCTAAAGTAACACGTAGCAGAGAGGCAATCGCTTTCTTTTTTCTTACATTTAATGTTGCCGGAAAACCTGCATATAGCTTTGCAGCCGTAGATCAATTTTCACAGTACGCATTTCACTTGGGTATCGAAATGTCTTGTGCTGATGCAGATATACTCAAGCATATCTTTCTGCTCACTGATCATCCAGAGTTCAGAAAGACTCCAAACGAATTTATAACCCTGGTAATGGATGGACCTGCACATTTGAAGGAATCAATTGAAAAAATTATAGCACCTGGCAGAGTGATTTTTGATAGTGCTTATAGAAAGTTTATTTCACTGGTATTTATGGAGGAAATGAAAGAAATGCTGTAGCCTCAATTAAACTTAAAAATACAATCCGTTCTCAATATGATACCTGAATTCTATCACAAAATAGTGCCCACTGCCATACCTGAAGATTATAAGATCGTAGTTTTTCAAAAAAGTATTTTCCCTGAAATTAGCATAGGGCTAGCCGAATCTTACTGTGTAGAAAAGAATTGTGATTGCAGGCATGTATTTATTTCTGTGATCCTAAAAAGGGAGTCACCTGAGCTCATCAGTGTCATTTCATATGGCTGGGAATCAACTAAGTTCTATGCTAAGTGGATGCATACTTCCAAAAATGATGACTCAGTAAAACAATTTAAAGGCCCAACAATTTTTATGTCATATAGCAAAGATGCTTTAAGCAGTGAAATAAATAGATACATTGTAAATTTTCTGGGATCTAATAAGGAATATCAGGATCATATAAAAAGGCACTATAAAGCTGTAAAAGATATTATAGGTAAAAGATAAAAGGTGCATACATTCGGGATTCCAAGACTTATCATTAAACAAAGAATTCGTTCGTTAATTTTAAGAACCTTCATCCGTATGAATTAACTATTACTACAGGTGAATGTCGGCAGCATTAATTGCTTTGATAGGTTTCGAGAATTTTCCACTGTATTCGCATCCAGTAAGGGTATAAAAATATCACTATTAAAATGATTATCAATATTTTACAATTATTAATATTTTATATGTATCTGCAAACCAAGCCTAAAATTATACCAAAAAATAGCATAAGATTTTATATCTTAGCTATATGGAAAACCCTCCGGAATTAAAGGCATTGATCCGTAAAAACGCCCACCTATTCTGGTATATCAAAGACAGTGCAAAGGAAGATCTGCCCTTGCCGGTAGTCCTGGAGTTTTTTATCAATTATGCCGACAAAGAAGACATTAAAGCCTTATTTGCCATAGTAGGGATCAAAAATGCAACCAGGGTATTTTTTGAGCAGGTGAATACATCGGCCAGGGCTGCCAACAATTTTTAGACTTCAGCCAGGAATTTTTTCACTTTGTGTTTTACCAAGTATGCATCTTGAAATTCTTACACCTCAGCCAGAATAATTATTAAGGCCGCAAATCTGACCTACCATTACCTGATTATTCTACTTGCTGACCTTCCATATGTTAAAAATAACTATCCCCTCGACATTTCCGCCCTTCATTACACTTTTATTCAAGCAAAAGCATTTATTAAATATGGCACTCTCTAATTCAAATGATGATCGGCCAAGGCTTCAGGCTCGATGAACCTCATTTATTTTATTTTAAAATACAAACCTCATTTATCATGAAAACAAAACAAAAAAATACGGTGCTGGAAGATTTTCTGGCCATTCACGAGGCAGCATTAAAAAGCGATGATGGTCGTCGGTGCATGATCGCACCCCACCCAAAATTGAAAAAGAAAATAGATACTGCCATGAAAAAATTAAAATCCGCCACCAGGGGAAGTGTACTCACCGATCGGATCGGTGTAGTGCCAAAGACCAGGGTGGGTTTTAATGATGGTTTGATCTACCCCGGCACCAGTTTTCCAGCAGGCACTTCTGCAGATCGGGCACGTAGTGCAGCTGCGGAAAGGGCTCCACTCTCAGGCACGGTGCGTGTGGCAGTCGTATTGGTAGATTTTTCAGACAAAGCAATGACAACCTCTAAAAGCCATTTTGAAGACTTGTTTTTTTCATTGGGAAAAATCACTACCGGCAGTGTGAGGGAATATTATAGAGAGGTGACCAATGGAAAGATAGATATACAAGGCCAGGTGGTGGGTCCCTACAGGATGCCAATGACACTCAAACAATATGCCCATGGAGAAGCCGGTACCGGAGATGTATCGCCCAATGCTCGGACCCTGGCCAGGGACGCTGCCATCAAAGCCAATCCAGTGATCAATTTTACCCCTTTCGACAACGATGGAGACGGCTATGTAGATGCCTTTATCGTGATCCATGCAGGCACAGGAGGTGAAGTCTCCGGCAATCCCAATGATATATGGTCTCATAAATGGGTGCTCGAAGGCTCTCCATATACTGCTGATGGCACCACTAAAATCTACTCCTACCTGACCGTACCGGAGGATTGTCGCCTGGGTGTATGCGCACACGAACTAGGCCATCTACTGTTTGGTTTCCCGGATTTGTATGATACAGATTACAGCAGTGAGGGTGTGGGCAACTGGTGTTTGATGGGAGGTGGTAGCTGGAACAATGACGGCAAGACACCTGCTCATCCAAGTGCCTGGTGCAAATGCAAGCAGGGCTGGGTCAGTATCAAAAACCAAACGACCAACCAAACCAATGTATCTATACCCGATGTCAAGACCGGACGCAAAGTGATCAAAATGTGGAAAAGAGGTACAGGAGCCAATGAGTACTTTTTACTGGAGAACCGGCAAAAAGTCATGTTTGATAAATTTCTACCGGGCGGAGGACTGCTTATCTGGCATATAGATGAATCGACGCCTGACAATAGAAATGAAAGCCATTACAAAGTGGGACTCGTGCAAGCAGATGGTCAAAAGGATTTGGAATTCAATCGGAATCGGGGAGATGCAGGTGACTGCTACCCAGGATCTACTCTCAACAAAAAATTTGATAAAACCAGCATACCCAATTCAAATACCTATGCAGGCTCAGATAGCCTGGTCTCGGTGAGCAATATCAGTGCACCCGCCCCTACCATGAAAGCTACGCTCAAGGTCAAATAGCTTTACCTTACTCATTATTCACCTGGCAGGGGATTGCACCTCAATCCCCTGTCACTATCACACAGACTTAGCCATTCAAGATGCCGACTATCATAGAAAATTGGGCTCAAATCACAGGAACCGTACTGGAATCAACGGCCCATCCAAAGCTAAAGGACTACACTCAATTGAAAGTGATGTTGGAGAAGAGCAAGGATATCAAAGGCTTTCCTAACCTGGCCAGGTTAGATGAACAAAATAAAATCCTGATCAATGTGCGCAACCCCTCAGCACCTCAATTCCAGGAGGGTCACAAGTTAAAGGCTGTCGTCCGAAAGGTGTTTGGCCAGGAGTATTTTATGAAGGAAGGAATCTATTAATCGTTCGTTTTATTTCACTTGTGTTTTCTTGCAAAGTCCATATTGAAAGAAGCCGATATCGCGATGAGCGTTTCAATTATTGGTGAAAGCATTTGGTGATCTCTTTGAGCACCTCCTGAATGCTATACCTCCAATAAGTCCAATTATGCACCCCATCCCGCATCCTGAATTCGTGTGGAATACCTTTTTCAAGCATCAGTTTGTGCATCTCTGCGTTGGCAGCACTTAAGAAATCATCATCGCCACAATCGAGGTAATATTTGACAGTTTTAAGAGCTTTGGTCCTGCTGGTATCACTGATGATTCTGTATGGGTCATTGGCTTTGTAGGTGTCGTTGATCCTATTAGCACCAGCTAGCCCGGGCCCATATAGCACAGCGAAAGTTCTATCGTAATTGGCTTGCGGGGTATTGATAGCTGAGCTCTCCTCAAAAAAAGCTGCACTCAATGGTGCACAATAGGAGAACATATCCGGGTGTTTAATCGCAAACATAAAGGATCCATATCCTCCCATACTTAAGCCGGACACAGCCCGGTATTTTTTCTCCTTCCTGATGCGATAAGTACTTTCGACAAAAGGCATGAACTCCTGGAAAAAATAATCTTCATAGGCATGGTACGATCAAAATTATTAATGTACCAGCTGACTCCGCCATCGGGCATGACGATGATCATCGGGGTAGCCTCGCCGGCATCCATCATTTTATTTGCTAATCTGTTCGATTTCCCCAAACTGAGTCCAACCCGTTTCGTTGTCAGTATATCCATGCAGCAGATAAAGTACAGGATAACTTCGACTGGAGGTATTATAACCTTCCGGAAGATAAATGGAATAATTCATTTTTTTGCCAATCATCCGGCTATTGAACCCAAGACTTTCGAATAACTGTCCTTGAGCACAAACCGTAGTGATCAAACTACAGCCCATCATCAATACAAAAAAGATTTTACGCATATTATTTTTTTATTTGACACCAAATTAACTACTATTTAAGAACCTGAATAGTTCTTGTTACGTTTGCATGGTATAATATGAAAGCATCCAGCCTTTTTTTAGGATTTTTATTGACCATCGTGGCTACTGTATCCACTTCTGCCCAGCCCGGAGATAAACCAATCACTTATGCATCATCCAAAGATGCTGATCCTCAAGCCAAAGCCCTGCTAAAACAAGTGAAGGACCAACTAAAGTTAGACAAAGGGGTAGTAATTAATTTTCAATTCACTTATGATCCTGCAGAGGCGGCACCTTCCACTCAAAAAGGAGTCGTTCAACTAAAAAACACCAGCTTCCGGCTTACCTTACAAGATCAGGAGATAAGTTCTGATGGCAAGACGCTTTGGACCTACTTAAAGAAAAGAAACGAAGTACAGATCAATGATGCTGCAGAAATACAAAATGATCCTTTGTCACCATATAGACTGATACAGATTCATGATTCGCCTGATTTTACTTATGTGACCGCAGGAACCTCGAAAGTCAATGGGGTATTGTGTGATGTGATCGACTTCAAACCGCTGGACAAAAACGCAGAATTTTTTAAAATCAAAGCCGAAATAGATCGGGCAAAAAAACAATATAAAACGATATCCCTCTATCTTAAGAATGGTGATCAATATACTTTGTCCCTGAGTAGCCAGGTCAATCAAAATTTTGCAGACAATACCTTTGAATGGAATGCTGCAAAATATCCGGGAGTCAAGGTAGAGGATCTGAGATAGTCTAACATACTGATATTGTTAGATTAAGTTTTCCATTTAAGCCATTTAATATATACTGGCATCCTCAACTATTCAAATGTTGCAGCTGGATTTTACTCATGTAATAGTATTTTCCGTTATTAACAAAATAATTTTTTTTTTTAACCATTTGTTCAATCTATTCTTCAAAATATCCATCATATTGGTTACCTTCGCGAGACCTAACCAAATCTATCCAACCACAGTATGTCTGATCTCAAAAAAGACGCTTTAGAATATCACCAGCAAGGTCGCCCAGGTAAAATTGAAGTCATCCCCACCAAACCTCATGCGACCCAAAAAGATCTCAGCCTGGCTTATTCGCCGGGAGTAGCCGAGCCCTGCCTGGCCATTGAAGCTAATCCGGAGGATGCTTATAAATACACTGCCAAAGGCAATCTCGTCGCAGTCATTTCTAATGGCACTGCCGTATTAGGCCTTGGCAATATAGGCGCCCTGGCCGGCAAGCCGGTCATGGAAGGCAAAGGCCTGCTCTTCAAGATCTATGCAGACATCGATGTGTTTGATATAGAGATCAATGAGACTGATCCTGACAAACTCATTGAAACTATCAAGGCGATCTCCCCTACCTTCGGTGGTATCAACCTGGAAGACATCAAAGCCCCTGAATGTTTTTACATTGAGGATCGACTGAAAAAAGAATTGGATATTCCTCTGATGCATGATGATCAGCACGGGACAGCGATCATTTCATCTGCAGCTTTATTAAACGCACTTGAAATTGTAGACAAAAAAATAAGTGAAGTAAAGATTGTCGTGAGTGGCTCCGGGGCATCTGCAGTATCCTGTACCCGACTCTATAAAAAACTTGGAGCAAAAAGTGAAAACATAGTGATGCTGGACAGCAATGGGGTTCTCAATAAAAAGCGGACAGGACTCAATACTCAAAAACTGGAGTTCGTGACCGACAGAGACATTGACACCCTGGAAGAAGCCCTGGTCCATGCAGATGTTTTTTAGGTCTGAGTATCGCCGGCGTGATGAAAAAAGAGATGCTGGCCTCCATGGCTGCCAATCCCATCGTTTTTGCACTCGCCAATCCTAACCCAGAGATTACCTATCCCGATGCGAAGGCGACCCGCGACGATGTGATCATGGCCACCGGTAGATCGGACTATCCCAATCAAGTCAATAATGTTTTGGGATTTCCGTATATATTCAGAGGGGCGCTGGATGTGCGTGCTAAAGTTATCAATGATGAAATGAAGCTAGCCGCTGCTTATGCACTGGCCAATCTTGCCAAACTGCCTGTGCCGGAAGAAGTCAACGCTGCTTACAGTAGTGCCAATCTGCATTTTGGTCCTGATTATATCATCCCCAAGCCTGTAGATCCCAGGCTCATTACCACTGTAGCTATAGCAGTCGCCAAAGCCGCCATGGATACTGGGGTAGCGCTAAATCCGATCAGTAATTGGGAAACCTATGCGGAAGAACTCACCAAGAGACTGGGGTTGTTCAAACCATTGATCCGCCAGGTCAGGTCCAAGGCCAGAGCCAACCCTAAACGGGTGGTCTTTGCAGAAGCCGAGTCTTATAAAATACTCAAAGCTGCCGAGATCTGTATCGAGGAAAATCTTGCCAAACCCATCCTGTTGGGCAATGAAGATCGGATCAAACAATTGATTGCAGAATACGAATTGTCCCTGGATGAAGCTCAAATCATAGATCCTCGAAATGACCAGGAACAATCCAGAAGACTAAAATTTGCGGATACCTATTTTAATAAAAGAAACCGCAAAGGCGTGACTCTCCGATCGGCGCAAAACCTGATGGTCGAATGGAATTATTTCGGACTAAGCCTGATAGAGCACGGTTATGCAGATGCTATGGTGAGTGGATTGACTGCCAATTACCCGGAATTTTTGCGGCCGGCCTTGCGCCTATTTGGCAAAGCGGATGATGTGCATATCGTCGCCGGTATGGATATTTTATTGACCAAAAGAGGACCTTTGTTTTTTGCTGATACGATGGTCAATTTGGATCCTGATGTAAAAACTTTGGTAGATATCACTTTGCAGACTGCCTCAGTGGTCAAAAAGTTTAATGTGGAGCCCAAGATCGCGCTGCTCTCTTTTTCCAATTTTGGTTCTGTCAAAGGTATTATACCTACCAAAATGCGGGAGGCCATCACGATTCTGCACAGGGACTATCCGGACCTCCTGGTCGATGGAGATATACAAGGCAATTTTGCACTCAATCGTGAATTAGTTAAAGAAGCATTTCCCTTTTCGAAATTGGTCAATGGGCCTGCCAATACGTTGATATTCCCTAACCTGGCAGCTTCCCATATCGCCTTCAAATTATTGAAAGAAGGTGGCAACCTGGAGTCATTGGGACCAGTACTCATGGGCTTGAAAAAATCAGTGCATATTCTGTCACTGGGTAGTACTGTGAGTGAGATCGTCAATATGGTCAGTATAGCGGTGATGGATGCCCAACAAAAATCCTAGATTACCTTTAAATTGTATTTTTACGAAAAAAAGAACAAGTGGCAGGCAATCAATTTGTAGAAATATTTAAAATCAGCACCTTTGGTGAATCTCATGGCAAAGCTGTAGGTGTGGTGATCGATGGTTGTCCTGCCGGTTTGTTAATCCCGCAGGAATACATCCAGCGGGAGATGGATCGAAGGCGTCCTGGCCAATCTAATATCGTGACGCAAAGAAAAGAAGCTGACGAGATAGAGATTTTATCCGGAGTGTTTGAAAATCGGTCTACGGGTGCCCCGATCTGTATTGTGCTGAAAAACATGGATCAGCATTCGTCTGATTATGACCATATAAAAGATAAGTTTAGACCTTCTCACGCAGATTTTACCTATCAAACCAAATGGGGCTATAGGGATCATCGGGGTGGAGGCAGATCTTCAGCACGGGAGACTGCAGCACGGGTAGCTTCAGGAGCAATAGCTAAGCTCTTATTGCATCTGCACAATATACATATCCATGCTTTTGTAAGCCAGGTAGGGCCTCTGGTATATCAACCTGATTTTGAAAATATAGATGTAGCCCAAATCGAGTCCAATCCTGTAAGGTGCCCCGATCCACAAATGGCAGAAAAAATGATCGACCTGATCAAAGAAGTCAGAAAGGAAGGAGATACCATAGGAGGCGCAGTGACTTGCATTATCAAAGGGTGTCCTCCCGGATTGGGTGAGCCTGCATTCGATAAACTACATGCTGAGCTCGGTCATGCTATGTTGAGTATCAATGCCTGCAAAGGATTTGAGATCGGATCAGGCTTTGCCGGAGTGACGATGCGAGGATCTCAGCATAACGACATTTTTTATAAAGAAGGCGAATCGATCAAAACTAAAAGCAATCATTCCGGTGGCATACAAGGCGGGATCTCCAATGGCATGGACATCATCTTCCGGGTAGCCTTCAAACCCGTTGCAACCATCATCCCAGAACAAGAATCTGTGGATATTACCGGTGAATCCGTAACGGTGACAGGCAAAGGCAGGCATGACCCTTGTGTCGTGCCCAGAGCGGTACCGATCGTAGAGGCGATGGCAGCTATCGTATTGGCAGATCATTTGCTTAGGCATCGCGCATCACAGGTATAAGTATTTGCCTATCAAATATTTATATAATTTATACTTATTGGTTCGCGGATAGTGCTCTTGCTTACCATCTATATTGAAAGTTTGAAAACCTCTGAAACAAAAAACTAAAACCTCAGCTACAGATGTAACTGAGGTGACTTTAGATGGTTTCTTATAGTGTGCTTTTATCTCGGTATTCTCAGCATCTGTCCCGGGTATATTTTGTCAGGATGGGACAATAATGGTTTGTTTGCTTCAAAAATTTCATTATATCTCATCGGATCTCCATAAAAATGTTTTGATATTTTTGACAAACTATCACCAGATTTCACCTCATACAAATCTGCTTCAGGTTCAGGAGCGGCTATTACAGACACCCGATCATCTACAGAAGCTACCCCCTGTACATTGCCCAATGCCAAAATCAGTTTTTCCTTTTCAGCCTGATTAACAGCCTGGCCATATACCGTGACCACATCCCCGTCCAGATCTATATCAAGATTCTGAACATCAAGACCTAAGCCGGTGATAAATGACTGCATTGCAGCTATTTTTTGTGTTTTCTCGGCAGCCGCAGCAGCTTCAGCGTCAACAGCCGTGGTAGATGGTTTGGAGCCGAAGAGTTTTTCTCCAGCACCTTTTAAGAAAGAAAATAGTCCCATGTTTGTTATTAGATTTTATTTGAATAATTAAGTTCTATATACATACGGGTGAAAAAATTAAAGTCACAGAAATTTTTGAAATATTGGTTACTATCGTTTAATATTTCGTCTTAAGATAGAATGTGGAGGGAAATATTATGTACCTTAAACTTTTTATTTTTTGATTTTATTCTAAACCATATGGAAATTGAAATAAGAAACCTGGAACGGCTCAAAGTAGTAAGTATCTCAGGAGATCTTAATGCTGCTACCTCTCCTGAAGCAGAATCAAAAATACAGCAACTGATTATGGGTGGCAACCACAGTATAGTCATCGACCTTAAAGATCTTAATTATATCTCCAGTGCCGGACTGCGCATATTTCTTGCAGCCAACAAGCTGGTGCGTAAGTCTGACGGCGAAATCCGTTTTTGTTGTTTTAATAAAACAGTTAATGAAGTATTTGAAATTTCCGGTTTTTTTATGATCTTCAAGCACTTTCCTGATCTGGAGAGTGCGATAAAAGACTTTCATGTATAAAGTACGCTCCTGAAGTGGCCTATGCTTATTACTATTATCAATAATATTCAAGAGATAAGCCTCGTCCACGAGACCTTGTTAACCTATATGGCCAAATTACCCCTGGATAGTGAAGATCAAAAAAAAATCTCAATTGCTGTAGATGAGATCCTGAGTAATATTATTTTTTATGGTTTTGAAGATCATCTTGAGCACCATATTACCCTTCAACTTAAACATTCTGAAGGCAACATAGACCTTGAATTTGTTGATGATGGTATACATTTTGATCCGCTCGAATTTATTCATATGCGACAATCATTACCCAAAACAGACAAAGCAGGTGGTCTTGGACTCGATATAGTAGCAAAACTTATGCATCAATTACATTATCGCCGAATTGAAAATAAAAATATTTTAACATTGAATATGAAATACCGTGCCATTTAAAATCGCTAAAATTAACCAACAAATAAGCCTTACCCATTTATGAAAAAATACATGTTTCTTACCATTGCTTCCTTCCTGGTGCAATTCAGTTTTGCACAACCCAAAGAATTTTCACCGCGCTACTTTCTGGATAAAGATTCAACACTTTATTGGAACAAAAAACTGCCAGTGTACATTAAATTGTCAAGCACACCGGACGAACCAGGAGTAAATCTTGTAAATAAAGAATTTGAACAATATACCAATCCAGTGTATTTTGATACCGAAGGCCCAAATTATATCCGCACACGTTATGCCGTAGATAAAGATACTCGCGAGGTAAAGACTCCAAAAACAGAAGTCTTATTTGAAGTCATTAGTGATGGACTAGCACCGATGTCCACCATTACATTCGTAAATGCTCCACATCATACAAACAATGATCAAGATTATTATGGCAAGGGATTGTTGTTTGAACTAAAGGCAAGCGATAAATATTCCGGCGTGCAAAACATTTATACAGCCATTGATGGAGACCAATATCTGGATTACCAATCACCCATCAGCTTGCTCAAAGAAGGCCCACATACCATTAAGTACTTTTCAACGGATAGAGTAAATAATGCGGAATCCATCCAAACTACTACCATTATAGTGGATACTTCTGCTCCCATTATTACCTACAATATAAATGGAGTATCCGAAGGAAATACCCTTGCTGGCTCTTCCACATTTTATCTAACAGCCACTGATAATATATCCGGGGTATTAAAATCTTTCTATCGATTTGATGATCAGGCCTACCTTCAATATGGAGGAAACAAATTGAATCTGACGCACCTCGAAGATGGCCCACACAGCATTGAATATTATGCGGAAGATCAAGTAGGCAATATAAGTAATTTTGACAAATTTGATTTCTATTATGATAAACTTGCACCGTTGACTGCGACAGACATACTTGGAGACAAATTCCTTTACCAGGACAAAGTTTATTTTTCTGGTCGGACAAAGATGAAGTTGACAGCCATTGACAACAAGGCCGGTGTAAAAGAAATAAAATATTCTATAGATAATGGAAATTTCATTTCTTATGAAGAACCTTTTTACCTGCCAAGCATTCAAGGCAATCACGTGATCAAATTTTATTCAGTAGATCGACTCAGCAATCAACCCAGCGGTGCTGAAGAGTACAAACACAATATCAATCTGGTATTTCTTGACCTGACCGGTCCTGATTTGAATCACACAATCTCCGGGCCATCCTTTAATTCTGCCAACGATTTATATATTGGACCTCAAACAAATATACATCTGAGCGCTACAGACCTTCAATCAGGCCTCCAGTATATCAGTTATAGTTTGGATGGAGCACAGGCAGAGACACGATACGAAAAACCATTTCAGTTAAAGACTACTTCCGGTAGCCACAAAATTGAGATGTTCGGATATGACAATGTAAACAACAGAAATATCAATCAGCTGACGGTTTTATATGACAATAATCCTCCTAAAATATTACCCAATTTCAGCGTAGGTCCTGTTGGAGAAAAAGAAGGGTTGCAGGTATATCCGAAGCATTTGGTCCTATTTTTAGCTGCTACGGATGAGATGGTCGGAAATGACAAAATTTATTATCAGTTGAATTCCGCTCCAGAACAGTTGTATAACAGTCCAATCAGCAGTTGGCAGGCAGGAAAAAAATATGAGCTTAAAATCAGAGCTATTGACAAAGTTGGCAATGAATCTAATCAGACTATTTCATTTGATATAGCTGAAAAATAAATTTATTAAAACACCAGCTTATGCAATCACAGCCAGGCCGATGGCGACCTATATGGTCTTTCCTATATATTTTATACACCTTTGGTGCTTATGGCCAAATTCAGCCCTTGTCAAGAAACGATTCAGCATTTGTAGCAGAAGCACAGGAAAAATATGAGCAATCCCTTTCTCAAAACAATTTAAAACAAGCTTCTGGTCATCTCAATGATATTGCCTTTAAGTATTGGAATCATAACGATTATAATAAAGCCATTGAGTACTATGAAAAATCACTTGGATTAAATAAAAGTATAGGCAATGAAAATGGTGAAGCGATGATCAATAGTAATCTTGGCCTGTTGTATGCCGATGTTAAAAATTTTGAAAAGTCATATAGCTATTTCCAAAGAACACTGGCCGCCAGAAAATCATTTGACCAAAAAGAAGGAGTCGTTCAAGCTATGATTAATTGTGCAGGCGCTCTCAATGCGCTGAAACGATATCCGGAATCACTGGACCTATTAGAGGAAGCCGCATCCTTAGCCAGGCAAATTAAGCGTCAGGACCTCATGTTGGAGTATTTGTTGAAATGTTATGCCAATTTATCAGAAACCTATGAAAAAGCAGGAGATCTAAAAAAATCCCGTCATTATTATGACTCTTATAAAATCTTTTTGGAAAAAAGTAAAAGTATGGACCTTGATCTGTTACGCAGTAAAGTAGATGAAGAAAGGGTACTCAAAGAACTGGCTATAGTCAATGAACAACAGAAAGAGAAAGCCCTATTACAAAAACAATATGAATTAAAAAAAGCTGAACTCGAATTAAATAACACGGATTCCATCAATCAAAAATTGTTTGAGGACCTGGACAAGTCAGCCATACAGCTATTGGCTTTAAAACAAAAGTCAACGATTGATAGCTTGAATGCAGCCCAAGAAAAGTTGCTCAATCAAGCAATCATCAACCAGGAACGATCTTTTCGTAATATATTAGGGATCATTGCCCTGGCACTTATAGCGATCAGTTTTTTTATCTATCGCAATTTTATACAAGAAAGACGATCCAAAAAAATACTTGCAGAGAAAAATCAGGTCATCGAAAAACAAAACAAAGAACTATCCGGATTAAACAGAATCATAGCCAAGCACAACGAGCGCATGAAAAAAGAATTGGATGTAGGCCAGGAAATTCAAATGAGTATGTTGCCAAAAGTATATCCCACAACTACCCTGCTGGACATGTATGCCTTGCTCAATCCTGCAAGAGAAGTAGGAGGAGACCTGTATGACTTTTTTATGATAGATGACGACCACTTATTGTTCGGTATTGGCGATGTATCAGGCAAAGGTGTGCCGGCAGCATTGTTTATGGCTGTCACTAAAACGTTGGTTAAAGCACATGGAGGAAAATTAGCTTCACCTGGTGATATTCTCACTGCAGTAAATATTGACATTTCTGCTTCAAATGATCAATCCATGTTTGTTAGTTATTTTCTGGGCATACTGGATCTAAAGTCCGGAGCCTTGACTTATTCTAATGCCGGTCATTTAATGCCATTACTTAAAATGGAAGATACTTGCCGTAAATTGACTGGATTGCACGGTCCTGTTTTAGGAGCAATAGAAAATTATCATTATACAAACAGTCTGGTAAATATCAAACAAGGTGAATTGTTTTTATTATTTACAGATGGGGTGACAGAAGCAATGAATCAAAAACATGAATTGTATTCTGACGACAGACTTTTCTCTTTTTTGCAGAAATATAAGGTAAAAGATACTAAGTCGTTAATAGAAGCATTAATCGTCGATTTGGATAAATTTACTCTACAGGAAGAGCAATCAGACGATATCACTATCATGGCTCTTTCAAGGAAATAATCTATGTAAATTATGTTCGAGTGTAATCTTTTGAAATAATTGATGTTAGGCCTCTAACAACATACCGTCATAGGCCAGGACTATATTCATCTTTGAGCCTGGTGCATAAATCTCATGATATCTTTTGCTATCAGCAAGGAATTTATCCAGTTGAATATCATCCAATAAATGATCAGCGTGAAAGAGACATAAGGTTTTGACCGCAGAGATAGTGGCCATTTCAATAGCTATCAGGTTGCTTGAATGACCCCAGTTTTGTTTAGTATACAAATGATCAGCCAGGTTAAATTGGCCATCAATAATGAGAACATCTGCATTTTGATAAAAATCGATAAATGGATTTAGTCCATCATTTGTTACTTCCTCATGCTCTACATCTGTGCTGTATACAATTTTCTTCCCCCCGGATATAAACGAATAACCATAACTCAAACCAGGGTGGGGCTGTTCCTGGATTCCAATTTCAATCCCTCCAAGGTTATATTGCTGGCCCGGAACCATACGATAAAAACTTATATTGGCGCCCATATCCGACAATCTAACCGGGAAAAATGGAGATTCCTGTTGTTTGATAAAGGACTCTTCGATATTTGGATGACATCCCCAGATCCGTATCGTAGTACCTTGAATGTAAGCTGGAATAAAAAAAGGGAACCCTTGCATATGATCCCAATGTAAATGGGACATAATAAGGTTGATGACCATATGTTTGTCACTGCGATTACTTACAAGAGATTTACCAAGATCACGCATACCGGACCCTGCATCACAAATTATATATTCACTGCCTCCGACGATTTCGACACATGGAGTGTTGGTCCCATAAGTAGATCTAATGCCAAAAGGGAGTTCTTTAATGAATTCCTCCAGATTCGTTTGATGATTGACTCCAAGTTCAACTGCTTTGTTCAATACAAACTGAATAGCTTGATGGACTGATTCTGCCTTATAAGAAGCTGGAAGAGATCCGCGGCACCCCCAAAATTTTACATTCATATCCCTATATTTAACTTCAAAACTACTGCTTCGTTAATGATTTTTAAAATAATAATCAGGTGTTTGAAATAAGCAAAAAAAAAATTAAATGCCTCGATCTCGTGAGCTGCCTTATGCTAACCGATACCTCGTTGTCTCTCTTCTGAGGCAAGGAGAGAAAACATGGCTCTTGGCTCTTGATCCGAAAGCCGGACAGTAAAGAAATATTCGGATAGTTCGGTAAGCACACTGGAGACTTGACTTCCCTTGCATAAAAAAAGCCTTCGAAAAATCAAAGGCTTTTTTGTTTGTTATAAGAGAGATTTTACTCCAATATGATCATTTTCCACGAGGCAAGCTCCTGATAAATGGTCATTCCAGAATGATCATCTTCTTGACGGCTCTGAAAGTTTTGCTATCAAAGCTGTAGTATAATACCCCAGTTGCCTGGATGTCTCTGCGATCTATCCATACTTCCTGGTAGCCTTTGCTCCAGTCCTTTTCGATCACTTTGATCGTACGACCTGTGATGTCAGTGACTTTTAAAGTACCTCGTCCTGCTTCTGCCAGGTTGAGACCAATCACGGTTCGTTGATCAAATGGGTTAGGATAGTTTTGGTACAAGGCTGATCTGCCTGCTACTTCCTGACCATTCTGACCGATGAAGCGGATAGATACATTACCTAGCTCTCCTCTGCCCTCGTAGGACTCTGCTTTGGTATGCTGTGATCCGATTCTTAAGACATCGCTCAGTTTTCCATCAGATTGTGCGGTAAAGACCATCGTAAACAAAACTTCCCGATCAGTTAGATCTACGCTTTGAGCGCTGTTCCAGCTCATGGTGATCAGACCTTCCTGCTCCCACCGGCGGCCGATATTGTCCTCCATTACTTTTATGGATCCTGCGTCAATTTTGTCTATTGCCAATTGCTTATTGCCAATGGACATTGTGCCTTGGAAACCTGACACTCCTTTGAAGTTTGGTGAAGTAAATGCTACTTCTACCCGCTCGCCTTTGCGATAGAGTTTGTCCTGTACTTCGAAGATCAGGCCGGTTTCATTGCCTCTGATCTCTGTGCCCATGAGACTATGGGACAGGGCGCTGCTGTTGACATCTCCGATCTTCACCCCTACAAAGTCACTAGTCATTTGTTCCTTCATGTCATGTATTACATCCTCCGTTGGATAACCCCATGGGTTGTCTATATCGGTGAATGTATGTGATTTCGGTACAAACTTCCAGCTGGTATTGTTAGGCAGTTTGTCATACAAGCCCAGGATCAGTTTGCGCAGTTCGATCAGGTCGAGCACGCTGATATCATCGTTGTTATTGATATCTGCAGCGATCATCTTGTACGCTGACTTCAACTTCTCGGTACCCAGGATATGCTTCTGTATCAGGATTAAGTCGAGCGTAGACACTCCGTTCATCGGATTGTCATCTCTCAGGGCTTTGATACTTTGTATACCACTCATCGGTAAGCTGCTGAACAGGTAACTTCCGTCACTCGCTGTCTTGAAGCTTGGGATACCAGCGCTGGATTGTCCTTTGACTTCGACGGTTGCAAACTCTACGCCTTCCTGGTCTTCTGTATATAACCTTCCTGTCACATTGGCGAACGATACCGTAGTGTCTTTACATACTCCTCCTGGTGTGCCTCCGTTGTCCTGCAATAAAATATATGTCCTGCAGAAGTTGGCATTGCCTGCTTCGTCTGTCACCCAGATGGATAACTCGATCGCTTGCTCTCTGCCGTTGAGGATATCGCTGCACGACAGTACTCTGCTGGCTTCGGCCGTATTGCTGCTGAAGCTAAACTTCAGTTTGTCCTTCGCTGTACAGTTGTCTTCACTGGCCCGATCGAGGTCTTTGGCCCAGATCTGGATACTTCCGGTGCTTGGCATCACGACCGTCGCTACTCCATTCAGGCAGTATGGCGTCGGTGCTTTGCAATCCTTGATCGTCAGGTTCATCTGGCAAGTATCTTCATTGCCACAATGATCGCGACCGATGATCCTCACTTTATAGATTCCTGCGGCGAATGTGCCACTGATGGCACTTACATCCACTCTGGTCTCTGTACTATTATCCGGTCTTGTGATATCTACTCTGAACAGTACTTTGTCTGCGCAATTGTCTGTGCCAACTAATGGGATATTCACATTAGCTGTACAGCCACTGGTGATACAGAGTGTACTGTCTTTGCAGGTCACTACCGGTGCCTGATGATCCGTCACTTTGATGATCTGTACGTATTTGACATATCCATCTCCGTTGTCTTTGAGATTGCGGAAGATACAAGCTCTGTCTTTGTCGTTAGCCCGCAGTCTGTCATCCACGATGACATCCGGATGGATCGTATGAGCGTTTGGATCATAGATACACCAGTCGATCAAGGTCCAGGTGCGGATGATCTTGTAGCAAGCTCCATCCGTCACTGTACTGATCTCATCTTCGTAGCGCACGCCTACCTGCTCACAATCATCATCGCTGATCTGTGGAATTCCGGTTCGACTGGTATCGGTGGCATCATTTGCCTCACAACTTACTTCCAGGTCTGCAGGGAATACTACTTCAAAATCACTTCTATGTTTGACGATCACCTTTTGGATTGCTGTCACTGGGTTTGCCACACTTGTCTGTCATCGTCCAGGTGCGTTGGATCCAGCCTTCGCCACAACCATTGATACTACCGCCATCCGTCACTTTAAGACTACCATCCTCTAATTTACAATTGTCCGTTATACTAATCTCATTATGTGCTAAAGTCCTGGAGGGTCTGTTTTTATCGAACAGGACCAGTTTGTCAAAATAATCCTTCGGATTTACTTTTCCAGCCTCATCCAAGCTATCCAGTAACAACCATGCTCTACAATAGATCGGAGCCCATTGATCAGTCGCACAACCGGTCGGATCGGCATGATCATTACCTGGAGTATGATTGACGATATACGTACTACCGCCATAATAGCCATGAATCGTGCCTTTGCCGTCTTTGACTGTACCCGGCCAGGTGGAGAATCGCTCACTTTCTGAACAGAAGGTTCTTGCATACGCACTGCCTCCCGGTGCTCCATCGCAGTATACGGTGATGTCTTGAAGACCAGCTACTACCGGTGCTTGTTTGTCATCTACCAGTACCTGTACCATACATTCATTGTACAGATGCGTTTGTGGGAAAGTGCTTCCTGCATAGTAGCCATTGGAGCCAAGTACACGGGCACCTCCATAGGTACTTTGTAAGTTGGCATACCAACCAATGCTGGATTCTTTACATAACCAGGGTCCTTTGACCTCACAATCTTTTTTCGCGGAATTGCCATAGAAATTCTGATTGTATACGATCCTGTAGTCCTGGTACGTATTGTAACAGAACCACGCATGCTCGCCACAAGACCATAGATGTGGATCTAATCTCGGCATGCTATCTGCTTCATATACTCTCATCACTACCTGGTTGCTTCCACAGTCGCTGAAATTAACCGTATCAGTGAATACATAACAATTGATCCACTGCTCTATATAGGCATCGTACCATGCTTTATTGGCCCAGTAAGCGGCTTTGCCACAACTATCGATGATGTGTTTCTCGTAGTCTGATCTCGCTTTCTCAATATCACTCATCAAAGCTGCTGCATAATGCAACTGGCTGATACAATTGTCATGACTGCCGGTATTCAAATCCCGCGCTGCTACTGCTGCCCAGCAACTTGCAGGATCTACCGTCACTTGAGTGTATTCTATACATACTGGTGTCGGTGGCGTATGGTCTATCACATTGACTGTGATTTTTCTCGTAGTAATATTATTGCACGCATCGGTCAGGGTCACAGTGATCTCTGTCCTGCCATTGCCTACCCATACACTCGCTGGCAAGCTGCCATTCGCTATCCTGGTGGCTCCTGTAGCTTCGTCCAGATAAGGATATCTATAGCTTTGGGTCACCTCACTGCAATCGGTCACTGGCAGTTTCTTCAAGTCAAATAATGCCCGACAATCGTGTGGATCAGCTGCTTTGGTTGCTAATACAGTATCTCTCGCGATCGGTGCTGTCTTGTCTTCCACCGCTATCGTCTGCTTACAGATCGTATCTCTGCCGGTACACCAGTCGGTGATGATCCAGGTGCGCAAGATCTTATACCCTCCGCCACAGACCACGATCGAATCATCTTGTTTGCCCACCGTCAACTTGCAGGTGGAGCTATTAGGCCACAATGCTTTTAACCCTTTGCTGGTTTTGACCATGGGCGCTTTGCTGCGGGCCGGATCCGTGATTCTTACTCCATTCACTTCGGCTATGCTGCAATCTACGGAGGTATCTCTTGGACACACGACACTATCTAATGTAATCTTAGCGATAAAGTATTCCTTCGTACAGCTATTGCTATTCCCCCACTGATCGGATGCGATCAACTGACGGGTCACTTTGCCTAGCAGCGTAGCACTATCACAACCATAGTCGGTGTATACTTCACTTGCGATCACTACTTTAGAGGAGTCGCCACAATTGTCTTTCACGCTGTAACTTCCTTTTGGTAGCGATGCCAACTCGAAGCAGGTGATCGTGTCAGGTCTACAATCGAGCTTTGCCCCCAACTTATCCTCTACTTTCAATGTGCCCCAACAGCTATTCTCATCACATGGAAACTTGCTGGTAATCTTATAAGTCAAGCTATATCCCAACCATTCTCTACCAATACAATTCGAGGGTAGTTTAATATTGCCTGCAAAAATTTCTATGATATAAAACTTGTCCGGCAACAGATATTTGGCTTTCAGCACATCTTTCGCTGACAGACAATGCTGACAGTTTTCATCCATGCTGATATTGACTTTTGCGATACAGGTCAACTCTTCGCAGGGTACTAAGAATCCGAAGTCTATCGTCAGATTGCTGTTATTGTCTAAAGCCCCACTACTATCATTGGATGGAACTGATGTCTCCATGGCTGCCATTGGTTCAACATTATCATCCAGATCAATCGTGTCCGATAGAATTGCTCCTGCAGGGAAGCCAGGATATCTGTTTTTTACCCCGTTGTCATCCCCGTCTATATCGCTATTGCCTGCCGGTGCTCCCGGATTTTCATATGGCCCGCTGCTTAAATCTCCTGGATTGCCTGTAGAACTTAAGAATCCTTCCAGTGGTCCTCCTGGTGCGAAATTGTCTGGCGTGATCTCTACAATATACCTGCCTGCCCGCAGACTATCGAATAAATATAAGCCATTGACATCGGTATACGTTGTATCAAGAGCGATACAGGTGACCACTCCGCCCGTCGTATCCACATAATGTAACACTACTTTCACCGGTCCAAATGGAGCCTCATCTACCCCTTGATCAAAAACACCATTGTTGACATAATCCAGGAATACCTGGTTCCCAATACTATGTAAGGGCACAAAGCCAAAGTCTATCGTCAGGTTACTATTGCTATCCGGTGTATTGTGCATCAAAGTATTGCCTGGTGAATATGGCGCCCCCGTCGTATCATATTCAGGATCGAACTCTGCCCCCATGGACGGTTCTTTTCCGGAGATGATTGTCACTGTGTCACTGGCTACTGACCCGAATGGAAACGTATTGTTCAAGTTCGTAATCCCGTGATCTGCATCATCCACATCCCTATCCCCATCAGTCAATGCAGGGTTGCCTCCTTCATAAGGTCCACTGGTCAAATCATACCCTGCCGTGCTGCTGGCAAATCCTTGCAATGCTCCCCCTGGCTGGAAGTTTTTTGCGGTAATTTCTACAATATATTTTCCTTCTAATAAATACCCAAATAAATACCTGCCGGTAGCATCTGTCAGTACCGTATCAAGTGCCACACAAGACATGGCATCTTCATTGTACCAATGCAACACCACCTCCACGCTATCCAATGGTATTTCTGTCCCCCTGTCATACAAGCCATTGTTATTGGCATCCCACCAAACCTGGTTACCTATGGAATTCAATGGTATCAGTCCAAAATCGATCGTAAGATTATTGTGATCATCTGTCACCGTGGTATCATTATATGGATTTTCTGTCAATGGCTCAGGTGCGTCTCCAAGGTCTATCGTATCTGATGCTATCAGTCCATCTATGGCACTGCCGGGTGCGTTCATCAATGATCCATTGTCATTATTGTCCGTTGTTTGATCCATCCAATTGGCATTCGTTTGGTCTTCATAGGGTCCGTTAACCGGATCAAATGAGTTGCCATCACCCGTGCTGCTGGCAAATCCTTTTGCCAAGGCTCCCCCTGGTGCAAAATTGCTTCCTGAGATAGCCACGATGTATCGTCCCATGAGTAAACTGTCAAACACATACAATCCATTGGCATCCGTCGTATCATAGCCTATCAACCGGCATATCGTAACAGGCGTATTTTCGTCATCAAGCGTATCGATGACTTTATGAAGTTCCATGACTACGCCGCTGATGACCTGTTCACGGGATGGATCATATAATCCATCATTATTGCGATCTGCCCACACCATATTGCCCAGGCTGAAAATCTCCATAAATCCAAAGTCCATATGCAGATTACTATTGGCATCCAATGCGGTCGTATCAAATGGCTCTCCCGTAGGTTCGTCCTCTCCCAGATGCAAGGTATCGCTGATGATGCCCCCTGCAAATGCTCCTGATGGAACATAAACTCCATGATCCACACTATCTGCCGGTGTATCTGCATCGATCGGCATACCGGGCACTTCATTCGGCCCTGAACTCGTATTATCACCTCCTCCGGTGCTGCTGATATAATTTTCTAAAGGTTTGCCCGGAGCAAAATTGCTCGCGGGTATCTCTACCAGGTATTGACCGGCGATCAAACTATCAAATACATATTTTCCATCGGAGTCGGTGTCAACGCTGTCTATCGTCACGCATACTGACATACCTCCGGTAGTATCCACATAGTGTAATATCACCTTGACGCCAGGGATCGCCGATTCTCCCAGATCCATTTTCCCGTTATTGTTCGCATCGACAAATATTTGGTTACCGATACTGTGTAATGGTACAAAGCCAAAGTCTACCGTAAGATTGCTATTGATGTTTCTGGCTCCACTCATATCATACGTAGTATCAGTCGATCCTGTACTACCATCTATTTCTGCTATGGGCTCATTGCCATTCAGTGAAATCGTATCACTGGTCACCGAGCTGGCAAAATTTGTATTGCCTCCACGTATACCATTGTCATCATTGTCTGTATCATCATCCGGATCATTGGGTACATTTTTGTCTTCATACGGACTGCCTGTCTTAGTCGTCAGATCAGAGCCCCCTCCTGTACTGCTGGCATATTTTTCCAATGGCTCACCCATTGCAAAATTATTGGCTGTGATCTCGATGATATAATCTCCCGCTATCAGGGTATCGAACAGGTATTTTCCTGACCCGTCTGTGATCTGCGTATCTACTGCTACACATCCACTTTGGGTCACTATATGCAGCACCACTTCTACTCCCGGTATACCCATTTCTCCTCCATCTACCAGGCCATTGTTATTGGCATCAATCCATACCAGATTGCCTATGCTGTGCATGGGTAGGAGACCAAAATCTACGGTCAGATTGTTATTGATATCTGAGGTCGTATTGTCATTGTATGGGTTTTCATTCAATGGCTCTCCATTGCCCAAATCTATCGTGTCCGTAGCTATCAAACCGGTTAATGGTCCTACTCCATATTTATTGGTGATGCCATTGTCATCCAGATCGGATGGTACTGCATCCGGATCATTGGTGAGACCTGCAGGGTCATCGTAGGCACTTCCTATTTTCGTAGTCAGATCTGACAATCCGCCCGTACTACTGATATACCCTCCATAGGCTCCTCCACTTACAAAATTGGATGCTGAAAGGGCTAAAATGTACTTGCCTGCTAATAAACTATCAAACAAGTATAATCCATTGACATCTGTCGTATCGTAGCCTATCAGCTCACAATCCATGGTCGCTGGATTATAATAATGTAATTCTACTATCACCCCGGTCAACGGCATTTCCCCTCCATCATACAGGCCATTGTTATTCGCATCTTCCCATACCAGATTTCCTAAACTATGTAGCTCGAAAAAGCCAAAGTCCATATGCAGGTTGCTATTCATATCCGGCGCGGTTGTATCAAATGGTTCATTGATCGGCTCGTCTTCTCCCAGGTGCAGCGTGTCACTAATCACTCCGCCTGCAAATGGACCCGAGGACACGAAAACTCCATGATCCACACTATCTGCCGGCGTATCTGCATCGATAGGCATACCGGGCACTTCATTCGGGCCGCTGGTCGTATTGGTTGCTCCTCCTCCGGTGCTGCTATTATAATTTTCTAAAGGTTGGCCCGGAGCAAAATTGCTCGCGGGGATCTCTACCAGGTATTGACCGGCGATCAAACTATCAAATACATATTTTCCATCCGAGTCGGTGTCCACACTGTCTATCGTCACGCATACTGACATACCGCCCGTCGTATCCACATAATGTAAGATTACTTTGACTCCATGGATCGCTGATTCTCCAATATCCATTTTCCCATTATTGTTCGCATCTACAAATAGTTGATTGCCAATACTGTGCAGGGGTACAAAGCCAAAGTCTACTGTAAGATTGCTATTAATGTTTCTGGCTCCACTCATATCGTAGGTGGTGTCGGTCGATCCTGTGCTACCATCGATTTCGGTGGTGGGCTCATTGCCATTCAGTGAAATCGTATCACTGGTCACCGACATGGCAAAATTGGTATTGCCACCTCGAATACCATTGTCATCATTGTCTGTATCATCATCCGGATCATTGGGTACATTTTTATCTTCATACGGACTGCCTGTCTTGGTCGTCAGATCAGAGCCCCCTCCTGTACTGCTGGCATATTTTTCCAACGGCTCACCCATTGCAAAATTATTGGCTGTGATCTCGATGATATAATCTCCGGCTATCAAGGTATCGAACAGGTATTTTCCTGACCCGTCTGTGATCTGCGTATCTACTGCTACACATCCACTTTGGGTCACTATATGCAGCACCACTTCTACTCCAGGTATACCCATTTCTCCTCCATCTACCAGGCCATTGTTATTGGCATCAATCCATACCAGATTGCCTATGCTGTGCATGGGTAGGAGACCAAAATCTACGGTCAGATTGTTATTGATATCTGAGGTCGTATTGTCATTGTATGGGTTTTCATTCAATGGCTCTCCATTGCCCAAATCTATCGTGTCCGTAGCTATCAAACCGGTTAATGGTCCTACTCCATATTTATTGGTGATGCCATTGTCATCCAGATCGGATGGTACTGCATCCGGATCATTGGTGAGACCTGCAGGGTCATCGTAGGCACTTCCTATTTTCGTAGTCAGATCTGACAATCCGCCCGTACTACTGATATACCCTCCATAGGCTCCTCCACTTACAAAATTGGATGCTGAAAGGGCTAAAATGTACTTGCCTGCTAATAAACTATCAAACAAGTATAATCCATTGACATCTGTCGTATCATAGCCTATCAGCTCACAATCCATGGTCGCTGGATTATAATAATGTAATTCTACTATCACACCGGTCAACGGCATTTCCCCTCCATCATACAGGCCATTGTTATTCGCATCTTCCCATACCAGATTTCCTAAACTATGTAGCTCGAAAAAGCCAAAGTCCATATGCAGGTTGCTATTCATATCCGGTGCAGTCGTATCAAATGGTTCATTGATCGGCTCGTCTTCTCCCAGGTGCAGCGTGTCACTAATCACTCCGCCTGCAAATGGACCCGAGGACACGAAAACTCCATGATCCACACTATCTGCCGGCGTATCTGCATCGATCGGCATACCGGGCACTTCATTTCGGGCCGCTGGTCGTATTGGTTGCTCCTCCTCCGGTGCTGCTATTATAATTTTCTAAAGGTTGGCCCGGAGCAAAATTGCTCGCGGGGATCTCTACCAGGTATTGACCGGCGATCAAACTATCAAATACATATTTTCCATCGGAGTCGGTGATCACGCTATCTATCGTCACGCAGACTGACATACCTCCCGTCGTATCCACATAGTGTAATATCACCTTGACGCCAGGGATCGCCGATTCTCCCAGATCCATTTTCCCGTTATTGTTCGCATCAACAAATATTTGGTTGCCGATACTGTGTAATGGTACAAAGCCAAAGTCTACTGTCAGATTGCTATTGATGTTTCTGGCTCCACTCATATCATACGTAGTATCAGTCAATCCTGTACTACCATCTATTTCTGCGATGGGCTCATTGCCATTCAGTGAAATCGTATCACTGGTCACCGAGCTGGCAAAATTGGTATTGCCTCCACGGATACCATTGTCATCATTGTCTGTATCATCATCCGGATCATTGGGTACATTTTTGTCTTCATACGGACTGCCTGTCTTAGTCGTCAGATCAGAGCCCCCTCCTGTACTGCTGGCATATTTTTCCAATGGCTCACCCATTGCAAAATTATTGGCTGTGATCTCGACGATATAATCTCCCGCTATCAAGGTATCGAAAAGGTATTTTCCTGCCCCGTCTGTGATCTGCGTATCTACTGCTACACATCCACTTTGGGTCACTATATGCAGCACCACTTCTACTCCAGGTATACCCATCTCACCTGCATCTACCAATCCATTGTTATTCGAATCGATCCATACCAGATTTCCGATACTATGCATGGGTAATAATCCAAAATCAATCGTCAGGTTATTATTGGCATCTGATGTAGTGCCATCATTATACGGGTTTTCATTCAATGGCTCTCCGTCACCCAAATCAATCGTGTCCGTAGCAATCAATCCGGCTAACGGACCTACCGTATACTTATTGGTTATACCATTATCATCCAGATCGGATGGCTCTCCATCCGGATCATTGGCAAGACTTGCTGGATCATCATATGCACTGCCCGCTTTTGTCGTCAGATCCGATAAGCCTCCAGTGCTACTCACGTATCCTGCATAGACTCCTCCTGCATCAAAATTAGATTGCGATAGCGCTAAAATGTACTTTCCGGCCAATAAACTATCAAACAAGTATAAACCATTGACATCTGTCGTATCATAGCCTATCAGCTCACAATCCATGGTCGCTGGATTATAATAATGTAATTCTACTATCACCCCGGTCAACGGCATTTCCCCTCCATCATACAGGCCATTATTATTCGCATCTTCCCATACCAGATTCCCTAAACTATGTAACTCGATGAAGCCAAAGTCCATATGCAGGTTGCTATTCATATCCGGTGCAGTCGTATCAAAAGGTTCATTGGTCGGCTCGTCTTCTCCCAGGTGAAGGGTGTCACTGATCACACCCCCTGCAAACGGTCCTGTCGGTACGAAAACTCCATGATCTGTACTATCTGCCGGCGTATCTGCGTCGATCGGCATACCGGGTACTTCGTTTGGCCCATTGGTCGTATTGGTTGCTCCTCCTCCTGTACTGCTATTATAATTTTCTAAAGGTTTGCCCGGACCAAAATTGCTCGCGGGGATCTCTACCAGGTATTGACCGGCGATCAAACTATCAAATACATATTTTCCATCCGAGTCGGTGATCACGCTATCTATCGTCACGCATACTGACATACCTCCCGTCGTATCCACATAGTGTAATATCACCTTGACGCCAGGGATCGCCGATTCTCCCAGATCCATTTTCCCGTTATTGTTCGCATCGACAAATATTTGGTTACCGATACTGTGTAATGGTACAAAGCCAAAGTCTATCGTCAGATTGCTATTGATGTCCAGTGCGCCACTATTATCATCCAGTCCCGAAGTGTCATTGGGAGCAACAGGTTCATTTCCAAACAAATCCAGGGTGTCTGAGAAGACTGAACCAGGAAAATTGAGATTGCCATTCTTAGTTCCGTTATCATCATTGTCAATATCGTCATCCGGATCTGGTGCCCCTTCATATGGGCCGGAACTCAAATCAGTAGCTCCATTGCCTGTACTCGATACATATCCTGCTAAAGGTCCACCAGGATTAAAATTAATTGCCGCGATCTCCACCAGATACTTGCCTGCTATCAGGCCACTGAATATATATCCACCGAAAGGATCAGTATATTGGGTATCTACTACGGTACAAGTCATGGAATTGGGATCATAATAATGCAGGATAACCATTACATTATTTACTCCTAGTTCAGAAGGTTCTTTGAGTCCATTATTATTCACATCGATCCATACCTGGTTACCAATACTGAATTGGGACAACATAAAGGATGCCGGATCTTCGTCATCTTCATCGGTAGCGGCAAGTGTATCTCCGGGCATACCGGTTCCAATACCATCAATCGCATCATCGGATCCCTTACCTGGATTGCCTCCTCCATCATTGGTTAGAATAGTATCTGGCCATGAATCTGCATCCTTCAAAGGATCGCCATATATATCAAAAAATGAACTGATCTCAGCTACATTGGTATAGATCTGAGATAAGCTGGGAAGTATCCTGACATAAATAAAAACAGTTACGCTCTCACCCGGATACAACGTGTCGCCAGCACCCCAATTGTACGTAGCTACTGAGCCAGATGGAGTCCACCCTGAATTTAAAGCGCCGGTAACAAAAGATAGTCCTGTATACAATGAATCTGTTACAATGAAACTATCCACAGGAATATTACCCTGGTTGAAGATTTGAATGGCATACTTGATCGTGTCTCCGTAATTCAACGATGCATCACCGAGCGTATCGGAAATACTCTTACGAAGTGCCAGATCGGCAACTTCTACTAATAGAGGGTCATGGTTATCCTGATCTGTGGCGGCTATTCCATCACCAATCATTCCAGTACCATTACCATCTACATAATCATCTGCAGGGCTACCTGGTTTACCACCCTTGTTATCATATGGATTATTATTCCAGGGGCTGTCTTTGTCCTCGCTGCTGACTTCATTCGGCCCCTCATATCCCCGGCTTATTTCTGCATAATTCGTCCAGGCACTATCCACCTTGGTAAGGTTATTGACTGGCTGCAATACCAGGTATAAAGGCAAGTAGGCATTAAGTCCGGGACCGATTGGTGATTTATAAACATTTACCAAATTGGGTCCAGAAACAGACCAACCTGAATTTAAAGTAGGATCAAATACTAATCCCGAAGGTAAATAATCGGTCACTTCTATACTATCCATGGTGATGGTTCCCTGATTGGAAATTACAATCAACAAAGCCACCGTATCACCATATTCAAAAGGTCCAGATGATTGATTGACTTTGCTCAAAGCCATATCCACTATTCTGGGGAAGACAGCAGCCGGATCTTCATTATCCTGATCAGTAGCTGCAACATTTCCTCCAATAGCACCAGTGCCATTTCCGTCAATATAATTATCAGCTGGACTATCAGCCTGTCCTCCTGCATTATCATCATTGATATTGTTTAAGGGGCTATCTGCATCATTAGCACTTTGATCTACTTTGCTGGTATCGGAAGCAAAACTGATTTCAGCACTGTTGGTATACTTGGCCAGCGTGGGTTCACCAACCTGGATTAATTGCAAATAAATGCAAACAGTGGCACTATCGCCAGGCAATAAATTAGTGGAAGCACCCCATTCATAAATTGGGGTTGGGGCAGACCCGCTCCAACCCGGGTTGAAACCAGGTAAAAAGGCAAACCCATCTGGAACATAATCTGATATCACCAGGCTATCGATGATGACATTGCCCTGGTTAAAAATTTGAATATTGAATTTAAGGGTATCACCATATCCCAGGATGACATCACCCAGCGTATCTGCAATTGTTTTTCTCAGGGCTACATCGACTACTGGGACGAAGGCCGGGTCAGCATTGTCCTGATCGGTAGCAGCCACTCCGCCACCTACAGCTCCTGTCCCGTCACCTAATATAAAATCATCTGCCGGGCTGCCAGCAAGACCACCTTTGTTATCGATAGGATTGTTATTCAATGGACTGTCAAAATCCTTTGCACTCATATCCATTCCCAAGGTATCATATGCTTTACTGATTTCTGCCTGGTTGATCCAGGCGCTATCCAGTTTTGATTCGTTCGTTTCGGCCTTAAGGATCAGGTTGATGCTGATAATGGTGTCCTCTGCAGGTAACAGCCTGGCATGAATCACCCTCACTGCATTTGGTGCTGAAAATGTCCAGTCCGTATTGATACCAAACGTAAATCCGCTAGGGATATAATCGGTAACTTCGATACTATCCAGGGGTATCGTACCCTGGTTGGATACTGTGATATCAAACGTGACGGCATCACCGTATTTATAAGGCCCGGGAGTGGTCGATGAGATCGATTTTTTCAAAGCCACATCGACTATCGGTACGAGAGCAGGATCCTGATCATCTTCGTCCGTGGCTGCTACGCCATTTCCAGGTGTACCGGTGCCGTTACCAAAAATCTGATTATCTGCAGGTGATCCGACCTGGCCTCCGGCATCATTTTTAAAATTAGAATCATATCGAGAATCTGCATCTTGTGCGAAGGTGTCTCGAACAGAATTGACGATCGTGATGGCTGATGCAATCTCAGAGATATTGGTATATGCAGGTATGCCTCCTAATGTATGTACCACTCTCAAAAAGATAGATACGGTGGTATCCTCATCACCTTTCAAAGTATCAGAGCTCAAATCAATCCATCTTTGATATTCATTTACTTCTGCACCAGCTAGCCAGTTTAAACCTACATTATCTGATGCTGAATAACTCAATCCTGCCGGTATGGTATCCACTACAAGTATGCCGACAGCAGGCAGATTACCCTGGTTGTGTAGTGTAATATCAAACTGGATCAAATCATTAACGTTATAGGGACCCGGATATCCAGATGTCATTGTCGAAACCACTTTTTTGAGTGCTAAATCAAAAATCAATAACTCTGCAGGATCCTGATCATCTTCATCTGTGGCAGCAACCTCACCTCCCGGTACTCCCGTACCATCACCGGTGATCACATCATCACTTTTTGAATTGACTTTGCCTCCACCATCATTGCCAAAATTTTGATCGTAAGATCCGTCTATATCTCCTGTCTGGGGATTTCCGTTATTATCCTGAGCACCACTGATCTGGGCATAATTGACAAAATAATTGCAGGAATTATTGATAATTAATCGGATTGGAACGATTAAAGACTGACCAGGTAATAAAGGACCAGGGGCCGTATAAGTGGTCATAGGACTCGGGACTGACCAGGCCACACTTTGACTAGCGCTAAAAGTAAAACCACAAGGCAAGGTGTCCGTGATTTGAATATTTTTTGCTGTGATAGTGCCCTGATTGGTAATCGTAATATTAAATTGTATCGTATCTCCAATGGCATATCCGCCATTTTTAATACTAACTGTATCGACTGTTTTCTTGAGCGCCAGGTCGAATATATCCAGGAATGCAGGGTCGGCATTGTCCTGGTCCGTTGCTGCGACGCCGCCACCAATAGCTCCCGTACCATTACCGTTGATATAATCATCAGCAGGGCTACCGGCTTGGCCTCCTTTATTGTCATTGGGATTATTGTTTAAAGGACTATCGATATCATTTGCACTTTGATTGACCCCAAGCGTATCGCGGGCATAGCTGATCTCAGCCACATTAGTAAAGTCTGCTTTAACAGGATCACCTGGTACGTGTTGGAGGGTTGCATAAAGACAAATATCTATTGTATCACCTCTTCTAAATGTAGCTGGTTTGATAGAAACTGCCCCCATGCCCCAATCCTGACTGGCTATATTAAAAGAAGAAGTGACGGTACTCGCACCATTTTCTAAAACAGCCACCCCTGTTATATTAACGTCAGAATTATTGAAAACGGTCGTTTGCCCTGAACCTCCTGGAAGAGCGACACTTCCATCTTCATCCTGAGCCAAGAGGGTATACAAAACTTCCCCTGGGGCAGAAACAAAAGGAATAGCCAGGCTCGTAGAACCAGGCTGATCAGCAGCTGCCTGGAAAGGACCCAGTGGATTGACCTGATCAACGCCATTAAATGTCAGAGCCTGTGCAACAATTCGTCCCGTGCCAGATAAGGTAATATTAATATTTCCAATTCCGGTCGGATTGACAAGCTGATATATATACGCCCTGGCATTGTTTCCTCCTATTCCAGATCCTCCGCTGACCGTGTCCCCCACGATCGTAAGAGGTTTCCCTCCGAATGTAACTGCAGTAACAGTAGGTGGTGTACCGCTGGTCCCATTATTTCCAACTGCTATTCCAAGGAGCAATAATCTATTGCTTCCACAGCCCGGATCATAATTCACTATGCTCAGAGAGGAAACACCGCCAGATCCTGTCGCAGCGGTCAAAGGTAAAGCTTGAACTGGTGAGATATTACCCTTCCATCGATAGACAGGATTGAGCGGATCTGTTGCAAGCCATCCTTCATTGTATTGACCACAATTGGTAGCATTGACAAATTTAAACCCATTGGGTAGATAGTCCGTGACATTGAGGCTATCCATCGATACCTTTCCCTGGTTGAACAATTGCATTTTAAATTTAATGGTGTCTCCATTATTCAGTCCGAGATCACCACTGTTGTGTAAGGTATCGACGATCGTTTTCCTCAAAGCGAGATCCACGGTATCAATAGCTGGTGGGGGAGAATTATAAAAGCCAAAATCAAGGGTGTGATTGTTTTCTCCCCAATTTCCAGTCGTATAAGTAATGGTAGGAATGTTAGACACCAGACCGGCATCATTATCTCTTAAGTCAGGATTGGCAGGACCACCTGCAAAATCGGTAATCGTGAGAGAATAGCCTGTCAAATCACCGGCACCAACACCCATACCTGCATTCCAGTCGACAGCACCAATCCGGATAGTATATGTTCTATTTGGCTGAATTCCCTTTTGATTGCCTCCCAGGGATTTATTGCCATCGGCGATATTGGTCGTGTCGAAATAATAATTGCCACTAGCATCCGTAACATCGGTACCAATGAGCATACCCATATCGTATATTTCCACGGTGACATTGGGGATGGCAGCCTCACCGGGATCCTGGATACCATCATGATCAAGATCTAACCATACCCGATTACCTATTTCTAGTGGGGGTTCTATACCGGTTATCTCGATATCCCCCAGACCGTTGGCTTTTCCAAAAGTACCGGTAGAAATATCATTGGCCGATACAAACAATCGATAGCCGCTGGACGCTGTACCGTTAGTTGTAGAAAATTTGATGGTTCCGCCTTCTCGAATGACTGTTGGGTCCATAGCATTAGTGATTACTTTTCCGTCCCCTTTCAGTACAGCAACCGCTCCCAGGTGGGTTTCATTATGACAACACGCAATATTTTCGAAGTTAAAAAATTCATCACCTCCCGGCCCTTCACCATTATTAGATCCTGTATTATTATTTAGCACTCCATCACTAGTATACATTCCTCCATTTTCCAAGGTATAGACTCCTGTACCACAATTGAGACCGGCTACTAATATATCGCCTCCCGAGACTGTAAGTATAATATCACTCGTATTACCACTGAGCCATCGGTAGTTGCCCCAACCATATTGATTGGCAGTCCGGTCAGAAAATGATAACAAAAGATCTCCACGATCCGTAAATTCTAAATCAGATAAAATCGGAGTTGGATAAGTCCTGTCTTTAGCTGCGGCGTCCGTTCCCTGAGTTCGAAGGGAATCAGTCCATGGATTCCAACCCTGACCAAAATCAGGAGTAGTCCAGGTCATGGATGCCCCCTTGGTATAATTCAAAGGCATCGTAAATACAGGGGAAGCAGAAAGAGTCGGAGTAACCCCTGTTGGGGTCAATAACTCGAATACATAAGCTGTCATTTGACTTGTAGTACCATTATTTTCTCCGGTACAGACAGCTCCTATATATAATTTATCCCTATAGAACTTGGTAGCATATGGACGAAGCACTCCGTTAGTACATGGAGCAATGGGCATAGCAAAACTATCTACAGCTGTCACCGCTGTCGGTGTATAAGGGTCATTTAATGTCAGCCGGTACAACAGTCTGCTGTACAAATTCATAGAGAACAGATATTTTCCGTCATCACTGATTTCAAGGTCACCCAACCCTACCTTACCAACCTGGTCGAAAGCAGCCGGGTCATAATTAGATGTATTAGTGGATGGGAGTCCTCTTTCGGCATTGGTGCCTACCACACCAAGACCGGAAGGTTTACCGGTCAATGGATCAACTGCCCCAAGGTAAGTTATTTTTTTCCCAGGGCTTCCAATTATACTATAGGACATTCCTGATCCATATGTCGGAGCACCTGCACCTGCACGCGTGCGATGTCCGTTGGCATCCATATTGTAGAAACTGTTTGCAACAAAAGAAGTAGCTGTGGGCGTCAGAACATATATGCCCCCGGAGCCCAGTTTGCCAAGACCAACATGTCTTTTTATAAATGCAGAAGTGAAGATCTTTTTTGCCTGTTTGCTGTAAGCGACACCCCAGGTTGCTCCAATAGTATCGCCTGTTAATTTTTTAGCCGGAGTGGTGGTGCCGCTGTTGTTATAAGGAAAACCTACAAACCAGGTACCCGCTGCAACAACTCCACCTGCAAGGGGGTTCCCATTAGTATAACATGGTACATATACAGTAGTAGCTCCAGCACCTTTATTGTAGTCAGCTGGGTTATTTAAAGCAAAGTTTACAGTCGGCATCAAACTCGCGTTTACAAATTGAACTGAAGAGCCATAAGCCCCACCATTTGTCGATGTGAAATCTAACAACGGGTTCAGACAATCAGTTGTAGAATTAATAGTAAATTCCACCCGCACCTGACCAGTACAGGTCATGATGGAATAGTTTGGAACACTGCCTGAAGTCGTTGTAGTAGAACCACAAGGTGACCCGGTTGCATCAAATGCAGTTACAGTGACTCCGGGTACTAATGGTTCTCCTGCTTGCTTTATTCCATCCCCATTAAAATCACGGAAAACAGTACCGCTGATTCCGCCAGCCATCATCAAGTTAGTGTGAAGAGCACTATTGAATGAGTTTTTTAAATAGTAACCTCCGGCAGCCGCCAATATCGATGCAATTAAAATCAGTAGCGTAGAAATTCTGTTCATAATCCTTATTTGCTTAAATAATTATAAATCAATTACTTAAAAGTTTATTTAATTAAATTATTCTCAATTTTAGTCGATTTTAACATTGACTATCAATCAATTAATTGTTACAAATCTATTATTTGGTTAGAAAAATTTTATATCAATAATTAAATATATTTTTTAATTATAATAATATTTTTAATATGTAGCCAAAATAAAATATGCTCAATTTCTTTATATATAAATTTTAAATATCTTATATTAGCAAGGTCAGTCAGGCATAAATTAGAAATATGAATAATGGGTTTTGGAAAGGACATAGCGTGAGAGAGATATTTATAAGCCCTGAATCTACCTGACATCAGGCTGGAATAACCTCCAAAACCTGGCAAGGAAAAGCAGAACAAAATCATATTTGGTTAATTAGGTTTATATATATATTTGGTACATAAACCATGCCAGAAATAAAAATGCTCTCGTCAATCCGGGAAGGCTTCGATTTCCCTTTGATCAATTTTCCTTTTATAGGCTGTTAAATTTCTGGTCAGCAGTTTGAATGACTCGACAACACTGCCCATGCCAAGCTCCCTGCTGATCATGTTCGATCAATTCAATCCTACAGCCGGTCCGAAGTCTTGAGGATGTTGCGCCTGCCACAGTAAGGTCGATACCATTCGGGAACGGAGCAGGTAAGGAAAGTTTGTTTAAATCAGGTTTATTTTTATTTACCTGGATTATAGGACCAAAGGGGGTAATTAGCCAATATTGATTAATTTTTGTCGGAGTATATTTCAATACATCCGTTGCATTTACCGGGTCTTGATTTTAAACCAGTTTGGTCTAAAAGCTTCTGAAGGATATATTCAGTGTCTTTGGATAGATCATTTTTAACATTAGCTTTTTCCTCATACTTTGTTTTACGGGCAAGTTTAATTTTACCTTTAGATTGTCTCTCCAGAAAATCAACGAGGCTTTTTGCGCGGTACACCCTTAAATTTTCAATGGGCGGTGTCTCTGGTTTACGCTTGGTGATTTCAGGTACCGGTAAGCTAGAAGCCGTGTCAATGGGTGGAACCAGCTTGTGAAACAGTCTACCTGAATATACAAATTCATCTCCTGCTTTGAGTATCACTTTGTTATTTCTATTGTCGAGTTCTACTACTTCGATGCGGCCTTCTATGCCTTTAATCATGGTTTGAGTATCCTGCTCCTCTAATAAAAAAACAGTACCCAGTGCAGTAACTGCCAACCCACCACATTCTACCACAAAGGGCTTGGTTGCATCTTTAGCAACATCAAATATGGCGCCGCCTTTAAGGCTAATTTGGCGAATGGTTGCTTTATCGAGCCTGATGGGATAAGTAATCGACGAATGAGGTTGTATATAAGCCACTGATCCATCTGTCATGCGGATCGTATCGGCCTTTTCAATAGTTGTTTTTATTTCAAATTGTTTTACCGGACTTGAGAGAAAATAAATTATTAGAGAGATTACGCCCACAGCTAATACAGCAAACAATATTAATAGCCTGTGTCTATGCAAAATACTATTGGAACTGGGTGATGACAGTTCAACTGGCATCACCCCGATGTTAGATTTAAAATCGGCCCAGGAACGATCCAAATCAACCTCATGATAATCTTTGGTCTCCTGAATATTTTTTCGTATAAAATTCTCTAAATCCACTTTTTGGTTATATCATTTGGAATAAAAAACAGTTATTGCAAATATAAGTTTACCCTTTTTTGCCATATTTCTTATATAAAGACGAAGTATTTCTTAATTGTCGCATATTTCTAAATGTTTTATCGCAATATTGTTTTGTCTATTTATTAAAAAATGTATCCATGTTTTTGAGTTCATCACGCAAAATATCCAGCGCCAGAGCCATCTGGTACTCGACTTTACGTTTGGAGACTTTTAGGTGACTGGCTATTTCCTCCTGGTTGAGCCCTTCAAAATAATAAAGATGGAAAATTTCATGAGTGATAGGTTTGAATTTTTTTGAAACTTTTTCCACAGATTGCCTGAAAATAAATGGATCCAACGAGCTCTCTTCTAAATCCAAAAAGTTTTTATGGTCGCCTGTAACAAGCGACTCATTATGATCATATTTTTTGTTTCGGCGGGTAAAATCGATCATAGCATTTTTTGCGGATTGGAACAAATACGATTTTACAGGGCCGGTAATATTCAACTGATTTTTGTTTTCCCAAAACCGCAAAAAAACATTTTGAACTACCTCCTCACTGTTCTCCTTGTTAGAAAGGTAACCATTAATAAAATTCACTAACGGATTGAAAAAATGCTTATATATTTTTTCAAATTCTTCAAGCGATTCGTATGACTCAACCGGCAAAATTTTTATTGAGTTAATTTTTTTCAAGACGAATATACTAAAAGATGAAAACTATTTGGAAAATAGAAACAAGCTGAACGGATATTCTATCTATGTAAACAAAGAGCATGATGATTTTGCCCTTTGTTTCTCCTTTGTACTTAGTTATGATGTTCAATCGTTTCACTAATTTCATTAAGAAGCTGAAAACTCTTTACCAGCCTATCTGATGCCCAAATAAGTAAAGAGCTTGTCCCCCGGAGGATGCTTAGATATGACTTTTCCTGCGCTTACGAACAGCATGTGTTGCCTGCTAAAATCACCTATAAAAAAGCCCTCGACGAATCGAAGGCTTTTTTATACTGTTCTTATTTTCTTAGCTGCTTTGAAAGTTTTGCCATCTAGGGGTGTCCTATCATACTGACGCTTCGGTCAGCATGATAATTATGGAATTATTCCAGAATGATCATCTTCTTGACGGCTCTGAAAGTTTTGCTATCAAAGCTGTAGTATAATACCCCAGTTGCCTGGATGTCTCTGCGATCTATCCATACTTCCTGGTAGCCTTTGCTCCAGTCCTTTTCGATCACTTTGATCGTACGACCTGTGATGTCAGTGACTTTTAAAGTACCTCGTCCTGCTTCTGCCAGGTTGAGACCAATCACGGTTCGTTGATCAAATGGGTTTGGATAGTTTTGGTACAAGGCTGATCTGCCTGCTACTTCCTGACCATTCTGACCGATGAAGCGGATAGATACATTACCTAGCTCTCCTCTGCCCTCGTAGGACTCTGCTTTGGTATGCTGTGATCCGATTCTTAAGACATCGCTCAGTTTTCCATCAGATTGTGCGGTAAAGACCATCGTAAACAAAACTTCCCGATCAGTTAGATCTACGCTTTGAGCGCTGTTCCAGCTCATGGTGATCAGACCTTCCTGCTCCCACCGGCGGCCGATATTGTCCTCCATTACTTTTATGGATCCTGCGTCAATTTTGTCTATTGCCAATTGCTTATTGCCAATGGACATTGTGCCTTGGAAACCTGACACTCCTTTGAAGTTTGGTGAAGTAAATGCTACTTCTACCCGCTCGCCTTTGCGATAGAGTTTGTCCTGTACTTCGAAGATCAGGCCGGTTTCATTGCCTCTGATCTCTGTGCCCATGAGACTATGGGACAGGGCGCTGCTGTTGACATCTCCGATCTTCACCCCTACAAAGTCACTAGTCATTTGCTCCTTCATGTCATGTATTACATCCTCTGTCGGATAGCCCCACGGATTGTCGATGTCCGTGAATGTATGTGATTTCGGTACAAACTTCCAGCTGGTATTGTTAGGCAGTTTGTCATACAAGCCCAGGATCAGTTTGCGCAGTTCGATCAGGTCGAGCACGCTGATATCATCGTTGTTATTGATATCTGCAGCGATCATCTTGTACGCTGACTTCAACTTCTCGGTACCCAGGATATGCTTCTGTATCAGGATTAAGTCGAGCGTAGACACTCCGTTCATCGGATTGTCATCTCTCAGGGCTTTGATACTTTGTATACCACTCATCGGTAAGCTGCTGAACAGGTAACTTCCGTCACTCGCTGTCTTGAAGCTTGGGATACCAGCGCTGGATTGTCCTTTGACTTCGACGGTTGCAAACTCTACGCCTTCCTGGTCTTCTGTATATAACCTTCCTGTCACATTGGCGAACGATACCGTAGTGTCTTTACAGACTCCTCCTGGTGTGCCTCCGTTGTCCTGCAATAAAATATATGTCCTGCAGAAGTTGGCATTGCCTGCTTCGTCTGTCACCCAGATGGATAACTCGATCGCTTGCTCTCTGCCGTTGAGGATATCGCTGCACGACAGTACTCTGCTGGCTTCGGCCGTATTGCTGCTGAAGCTAAACTTCAGTTTGTCCTTCGCTGTACAGTTGTCTTCACTGGCCCGATCGAGGTCTTTGGCCCAGATCTGGATACTTCCGGTGCTTGGCATCACGACCGTCGCTACTCCATTCAGGCAGTATGGCGTCGGTGCTTTGCAATCCTTGATCGTCAGGTTCATCTGGCAAGTATCTTCATTGCCACAATGATCGCGACCGATGATCCTCACTTTATAGATTCCTGCGGCGAATGTGCCACTGATGGCACTTACATCCACTCTGGTCTCTGTACTATTATCCGGTCTTGTGATATCTACTCTGAACAGTACTTTGTCTGCGCAATTGTCTGTGCCAACTAATGGGATATTCACATTAGCTGTACAGCCACTGGTGATACCGCCCAGAGTGTACTGTCTTTGCAGGTCACTACCGGTGCCTGATGATCCGTCACTTTGATGATCTGTACGTATTTGACATATCCATCTCCATTGTCTTTGAGATTGCGGAAGATACAAGCTCTGTCTTTGTCGTTAGCCCGCAGTCTGTCATCCACGATGACATCCGGATGGATCGTATGAGCGTTTGGATCATAGATACACCAGTCGATCAAGGTCCAGGTGCGGATGATCTTGTAGCAAGCTCCATCCGTCACTGTACTGATCTCATCTTCGTAGCGCACGCCTACCTGCTCACAATCATCATCGCTGATCTGTGGAATTCCGGTTCGACTGGTATCGGTGGCATCATTTGCCTCACAACTTACTTCCAGGTCTGCAGGGAATACTACTTCAAAATCACTTCTATGTTTGACGATCACCTTTTGGATTGCTGTCACTGGGTTGCCACACTTGTCTGTCATCGTCCAGGTGCGTTGGATCCAGCCTTCGCCACAACCATTGATACTACCGCCATCCGTCACTTTAAGACTACCATCCTCTAATTTACAATTGTCCGTTATACTAAACTCATTATTTGCTAAAGTCCTGGAGGGTCTGTTTTTATCGAACAGGACCAGTTTGTCAAAATAATCTTTCGGATTTACTTTTCCAGCCTCATCCAAGCTATCCAGTAACAACCATGATCTACAATAGATCGGAGACCATTGATCGGTCGCACAACCGGTCGGATCGGCATGATCATTACCTGGAGTATGATTGACGATATACGTACTACCGCCATAATAGCCATGAATCGTGCCTTTGCCGTCTTTGACTGTACCCGGCCAGGTGGAGAATCGCTCACTTTCTGAACAGAAGGTTCTTGCATACGCACTGCCTCCCGGTGCTCCATCGCAGTATACGGTGATGTCTTGAAGACCAGCTACTACCGGTGCTTGTTTGTCATCTACCAGTACCTGTACCATACATTCATTGTACAGATGCGTTTGTGGGAAAGTGCTTCCAGCATAGTAGCCATTGGAGCCAAGTACACGGGCTCCTCCATAGGTACTTTGTAAGTTGGCATACCAACCAATGCTGGATTCTTTACATAACCAGGGTCCTTTGACCTCACAATCTTTTTTCGCAGAATTGCCATAGAAATTCTGATTGTATACGATCCTGTAATCCTGGTACGTATTGTAACAGAACCACGCATGCTCGCCACAAGACCATAGATGTGGATCTAATCTCGGCATGCTATCTGCTTCATATACTCTCATCACTACCTGGTTGCTTCCACAGTCGCTGAAATTAACCGTATCAGTGAATACATAACAATTGATCCACTGCTCTATATAGGCATCGTACCATGCTTTATTGGCCCAGTAAGCGGCTTTGCCACAACTATCAATGATGTGTTTCTCGTAGTCTGATCTCGCTTTCTCTATATCACTCATCAAAGCTGCTGCATAATGCAACTGGCTGATACAATTGTCATGACTGCCGGTATTCAAATCCCGCGCTGCTACTGCTGCCCAGCAACTTGCAGGATCTACCGTCACTTGAGTGTATTCTATACATACTGGTGTCGGTGGCGTATGGTCTATCACATTGACTGTGATTTTTCTCGTAGTAATATTATTGCACGCATCGGTCAGGGTCACAGTGATCTCTGTCCTGCCATTGCCTACCCATACACTCGCTGGCAAGCTGCCATTCGCTATCCTGGTGGCTCCTGTAGCTTCGTCCAGATAAGGATATCTATAGCTTTGGGTCACCTCACTGCAATCGGTCACTGGCAGTTTCTTCAAGTCAAATAATGCCCGACAATCGTGTGGATCAGCTGCTTTGGTTGCTAATACAGTATCTCTCGCGATCGGTGCTGTCTTGTCTTCCACCGCTATCGTCTGCTTACAGATCGTATCTCTGCCGGTACACCAGTCGGTGATGATCCAGGTGCGCAAGATCTTATACCCTCCGCCACAGACCACGATCGAATCATCTTGTTTGCCCACCGTCAACTTGCAGGTGGAGCTATTAGGCCACAATGCTTTTAACCCTTTGCTGGTTTTGACCATGGGCGCTTTGCTGCGGGCCGGATCCGTGATTCTTACTCCATTCACTTCGGCTATGCTGCAATCTACGGAGGTATCTCTTGGACATACTACACTATCTAATGTAATCTTAGCGATAAAGTATTCCTTCGTACAGCTATTGCTATTCCCCCACTGATCGGATGCGATCAACTGACGGGTCACTTTGCCTAGCAGCGTAGCACTATCACAACCATAGTCAGTGTATACTTCACTTGCGATCACTACTTTAGAGGAGTCGCCACAATTGTCTTTCACGCTGTAACTTCCTTTTGGTAGCGATGCCAACTCGAAGCAGGTGATCGTGTCAGGTCTACAATCGAGCTTTGCCCCCAACTTATCCTCTACTTTCAATGTGCCCCAACAGCTATTCTCATCACATGGAAACTTGCTGGTAATCTTATAAGTCAAGCTATATCCCAACCATTCTCTACCAATACAATTCGAGGGTAGTTTAATATTGCCTGCAAAAATTTCTATGATATAAAACTTGTCCGGCAGCAGATATTTAGCTTTCAGTACATCTTTGGCTGACAGACAATGCTGACAGTTTTCATCCATGCTGATATTGACTTTTGCGATACAGGTCAACTCTTCGCAGGGTACTAAGAATCCGAAGTCTATCGTCAGATTGCTGTTATTGTCTAAAGCCCCACTACTATCATTGGATGGAACTGATGTCTCCATGGCTGCCAATGGTTCAACATTATCATCCAGATCAATCGTGTCCGATAGAATTGATCCTGCCGGGAAGCCAGGATATCTGTCCTTTACTCCGTTGTCATCCCCGTCTATATCGCTATTGCCTGACGGTGCTCCCGGATTTTCATATGGCCCGCTGCTTAAATCTCCTGGATCGCCTGTAGAACTTAAGAATCCTTCCAGTGGTCCTCCTGGTGCGAAATTGTCTGGCGCGATCTCTACGATATACCTGCCTGCTCGTAAACTATCGAATAAATATAAGCCATTGACATCGGTATACGTTGTATCAAGAGCGATACAGGTGACCACTCCGCCCGTCGTATCCACATAATGTAACACTACTTTCACCGGTCCAAATGGAGCCTCATCTACCCTTGATCAAAAACACCATTGTTGACATAATCCAGGAATACCTGGTTGCCAATACTGTGTAAGGGTGCAAAACCAAAGTCTATCGTCAGGTTACTATTACTATCCGGCGTATTGTGCATCAAAGTATTGCCTGGTGAATATGGCGCCCCCGTAGTATCATATTCAGGATCAAACTCTGCTCCCATAGAAGGCTCTTTGCCAGAGGTGATTGTCACCGTATCACTCGCCACTGAGCCTATAGGGAATGTATTGTTGAGATTAGTTATACCATGGTCTACATCATCTACATCCCTATCCCCATCAGTCAATGTCGGATTGCCCCCTTCATATGGTCCACTGGTCAAATCATACCCTGCCGTGCTGCTGGCAAATCCTTGTAATGCGCCCCCAGCCTGGAAGTTTTTAGCGGTAATCTCTATAATATATTTTCCTTCCAATAAATACCCAAATAAATATCTGCCCGTGCCATCTGTCAATGTGGTATCCAGGGCCACACAAGACATGGCCAATTCATTGTACCAATGCAATACGACCTCAACACTATCCAATGGAACCTCTGTGCCCCGGTCATATACACCATTATTATTGGCATCCCACCATACCTGGTTTCCAATGGAGTTTAACGGTATCAATCCAAAATCGATGGTCAGATTATTGTGATCATCTGTCACCGTGGTATCATTATAAGGATTCTCTGCCAATGGCTCTGGGACATCTCCAAGGTCTATCGTATCAGAAGCAATCAGTCCATCTATGGGACTTCCAGGTGCATTCATTAAAGATCCATTGTCATTATTGTCTGTAGTTTGATCCATCCAGTTGGCATTCGTTTGATCTTCATACGGTCCATTCACAGGATCATACGAGTTACCATCACCCGTGCTGCTGGCAAATCCTTTTGCCAAGGCTCCCCCTGGTGCAAAATTGCTTCCTGAGATAGCGACGATATATCGCCCCATGAGTAAACTGTCAAACACATACAATCCATTGGCATCCGTCGTATCATATCCTATCAACCGGCATATCGTAACAGGCGTATCTTCTTCATCTACAGTATCAATGACTTTATGAAGTTCCATGACTACGCCGCTGATGACCTGTTCACGGGACGGGTCATACAATCCATCATTATTGCGATCTGCCCACACCATATTGCCCAGACTGAAGATCTCCATAAATCCAAAGTCTATATGCAGATTGCTGTTGGCATCCAACGCGGTTGTATCAAACGGCTCACCCGTAGGTTCGTCCTCTCCCAGGTGCAAGGTATCGCTGATGATGCCCCCTGCAAATGATCCTGATGGAACATAAACTCCATGATCCACACTATCTGCCGGTGTATCTGCATCGATCGGCATACCGGGCACTTCATTCGGCCCTGTACTCGTATTATCTCCTCCTCCGGTGCTGCTGATATAATTTTCTAAAGGTTTGCCCGGACCAAAATTGCTCGCGGGGATCTCTACCAGGTATTGACCGGCGATCAAACTATCAAATACATATTTTCCATCCGAGTCGGTGTCCACACTGTCTATCGTCACGCATACTGACATACCGCCCGTCGTATCCACATAATGTAAGATCACTTTGACTCCAGGGATCGCTGATTCTCCCATATCCATTTTCCCGTTATTGTTCGCATCTACAAATAGTTGATTGCCAATACTGTGCAGGGGTACAAAGCCAAAGTCTACTGTCAGATTGCTATTGATGTTTCTGGCTCCACTCATATCGTAGGTGGTGTCGGTCGATCCTGTGCTACCATCGATTTCGGTGGTGGGCTCATTGCCATTCAGTGAAATCGTATCACTGGTCACCGAGCTGGCAAAATTGGTATTGCCACCTCGAATACCATTGTCATCATTGTCTGTATCATCATCCGGATCATTGGGTACATTTTTGTCTTCATACGGACTGCCTGTCTTAGTCGTCAGATCAGAGCCCCCTCCTGTACTGCTGGCATATTTTTCCAACGGTAGACTCATTGCAAAATTATAGGCCGTGATCTCGACGATATAATCTCCCGCTATCAGGGTATCGAACAGGTATTTTCCTGCCCCGTCTGTGTTCTGCGTATCTACTGCTACACATCCACTTTGGGTCACTATATGCAGCACCACTTCTACTCCCGGTATACCCATTTCTCCTCCATCTACCAGGCCATTGTTATTGGCATCAATCCATACCAGATTGCCTATGCTGTGCATGGGTAGGAGACCAAAATCTACGGTCAGATTGTTATTGATATCTGTAGTCGTATTGTCATTGTATGGGTTTCATTCAATGGCTCTCCATTGCCCAAATCTATCGTGTCCGTAGCTATCAAACCGGTTAATGGTCCTACTCCATATTTATTGGTGATGCCATTGTCATCCAGATCGGATGGTACTGCATCCGGATCATTGGTGAGACCTGCAGGGTCATCGTAGGCACTTCCTATTTTCGTAGTCAGATCTGACAATCCGCCCGTACTACTGATATACCCTCCATAGGCTCCTCCACTTACAAAATTGGATGCTGAAAGGGCTAAAATGTACTTGCCTGCTAATAAAGTATCAAATAAGTATAATCCATTGACATCTGTCGTATCGTAGCCTATCAGCTCACAATCCATGGTGGCTGGATTATAATAATGTAATTCTACTATCACTCCGGCCAACGGTGTTTCACCTCCATCATACAGGCCATTATTATTCGCATCTTCCCATACCAGATTCCCTAAACTATGTAACTCGATGAAGCCAAAGTCCATATGCAGGTTGCTATTCATATCCGGTGCAGTCGTATCAAAAGGTTCATTGGTCGGCTCGTCTTCTCCCAGGTGAAGGGTGTCACTGATCACACCCCCTGCAAACGGTCCTGTCGGTACGAAAACTCCATGATCTGTACTATCTGCCGGCGTATCTGCGTCGATCGGCATACCGGGTACTTCATTCGGGCCGCTGGTCGTATTGGTTGCTCCTCCTCCTGTACTGCTATTATAATTTTCTAAAGGTTTGCCCGGACCAAAATTGCTCGCGGGGATCTCTACCAGGTATTGACCGGCGATCAAACTATCAAATACATATTTTCCATCCGAGTCGGTGTCCACACTGTCTATCGTCACGCATACTGACATACCGCCCGTCGTATCCACATAATGTAAGATCACTTTGACACCCGGGATCACTGATTCTCCCATATCCATTTTCCCGTTATTGTTCGCATCTACAAATAGTTGATTGCCAATACTGTGTAATGGTACAAAGCCAAAGTCTACTGTCAGATTGCTATTGACATCCAAAGCTCCGCTATTATCATCTATCCCTGCAGTATCATTTGGAGCAATTGGTTCATTGCCATTCAAATCCAACGTATCAGAGAACACTGATCCAGGGAAATTGATGTTCCCATTCTTCGTACCATTATCATCACTGTCTATATCACTATCCGGATCCGGTGCCCCTTCATACGGTCCTGCGCTCAAATTAGTTGCTCCATTGCCTGTACTCGATACATATCCTGCTAATGGTCCACCTGGTGCAAAATTGATAGCTGCTATCTCTACAAGGTACTTACCCGCGATCAGACTGTCAAACAGGTATCCACCTGCCCCACCTGTATACTGGCTATCCACTGCCGTGCAACTCATCGCAATTGGGTCATAATAATGTAATATCACCAATACATTACTGATCCCGATTTCAGAAGCATCCTTTAAGCCATTATTATTCGCATCAATCCACACCTGGTTGCCTATCGTGTGCATGCGTACAAATCCAAAGTCTACTGTAAGATTACTATTTTCATCAAATGATCCACTGTTGTCATCAAGTCCTGCTGTATCATTTGGCGCTATTGGTTCGCCTCCAAATAAATCCAACGTATCGGAAAACACTGCTCCTGGAAACATGAGGTTACCATTCAGCGTACCATTGTCATCACTGTCTATATCATTATCCGGGTCCGGGGCAGCTTCGTATGCACCTGAGGTCAGGTCATCTGCTCCGTTGCCACTGCTGCTGGCGTATCCTTCTAACGGTCCACCAGGTGCAAAATTGATCGCCGCTATCTCTACCAGGTACTGTCCTGCTATCAGCGTATCAAACAAATATCCACCCATTGCATCTGTAAACTGACTATCCACCGCCATGCAGCTCATCGTATTCGGATCGTAATAATGCAGGATCACCAATACATTATTGAGCCCAGATTCTGTATTGTCTTTAAGTCCGTTGTTGTTCGCATCCAGCCAGACTATATTACCAATACTATATTGTGTTAATTGGACGGAAGCTGGGTCCGCATCATCTTCATCTAAGCCAGAGTTAGGATCACCTGGCGCACCGGAACCATTACCTCCCGTTGAATTATCACTTCCCGTATTGATCGCGCCACCACCACTGGCGAGGCCATCCGGGTTACTATCCGGATCATCTGCTTCGGTGAGACCTCCCACATCCCGTGACGAAGTTACTTCAGCCACATTGATAAGATTGCCATTATTGGCTCCCGGAGCTATCGTGAGATCAATAAAAAATGAGATAGAATCACCTGGAGCTACCTGATCTAAAGGTGCTAATAAAGTATCCAGACAAGCGTTCATACCCGAAGGAGTCCAACCATTATTGGATACAAAACTATAACCTGCCGGAATATAATCTGTCACTTTCAGACTATCCAATGATTGATTGCCCTGATTGTAAACTCTTATTTCAAAGGTGATGAGATCACCGATATCTACCGTGCCTGATCCTGACCTGATCTTAATCAAGGCCACATCATGGATAGGTAGATAAGCCGGATCTGCATCGTCTTCATCTATACCAGGTGTGGTACCAGGCATCATGGGAACACCTCCGGTACCCGTAATTACATTATCAGCCGGATTATTGACTGCATTTGACGCATCAGCACCATTATCATTTGTTGGGTTGCTATCGGGATTACTATCAATATCTAAATCCCCAATCTGAACTGCTCCGTACGGGTTATTTGGTTCGACAATACCTTTAACCGAATTTATCTCAGCATGATTGGTATAGCTTTGAATGTTTAAACCTCCTGCCAAAACTATTAATTTCACAGGAATGGCGACACTATCACCCGTACAAATGGTATCGCTCAATACATAATTGCTGGTGTAAGCTACTCCCGACCCACTCCATCCAGGGTTTAGTACAGGACTCAGGCTTAAATGAGAGGGTACATAATCATTGATCACGAAACTATCACCACATATGTTACCTTGATTATAAATGGTTATCAAGAAATTTACGGTGTCCCCTATAGCATATGGGCCTGGTGTAGTAATCGTTTTTCGCAATGCAAAATCGACTACAGTGATCAGAGCCGGATCTGCGTGATCTGCATCCGTAGCCGCCACTCCATCTCCAACTGTGCCTGCGCCTGTCCCTCCAACAAAGTCATCTGCAGGGCTGCCTGGTTGCCCTCCGGGATTGTCTGCATAAATGCTGTTCAGCACTCCATCAATATCCTGATTACTCACATCGACTCCATCGTAACCATATGCTTTACTGATCTCTGCCCGGTTGGTATAGTCTGCTTTCGTTCCCAAGGGTAGTGCATTAAGTTTTAACCAAATAAAAACTGTAGCACTATCTCCAGATATCAATGTATCATTGGGAGTTTTACCCCAGGTATAATTAGCCTCATTGCCTGCCATTGTCCATCCCTGATTGATGGCTCCGGCAGGAGTCACAAATGTAAATCCATTGGGTATCGTGTCATTGATCACCAGGCTATCGATCGGTACTGATCCCTGGTTAAAGATTTTTATCGAAAATTTTATGGTGTCTCCATATTCTAAAACTGCGTTGCCCAAAGTATCTGCTACAGTCTTTCTCAAAGCTACATCCACAATCCTTATTTCTGCCGGATCTGCATTGTCCTGGTCTGTACCAGCAACACCCGAACCCGGTGCTCCAGTACCATTGCCTGTCACCGAATCATCGGAAGGACTGCCAGGATTACCCCCGCCATTGTCTCCGTAATTATCATTTAATGGACTGTCTATGTCCTGACTACTTACATCCACACCGCCTAAGCCATAGGCTTTGCTGATCTCTGCACGGTTTGTATAGTCTGCTGACATGCCTGCAGCTACTGAATTGACCTGCAACCAGATGCAGACTATGGCACTATCACCAGACTCTAAGGTATCCATCGGTGTCCTGCCCCAGGTATAATTGGCTTCACTGCCACTCAATACCCAACCTTGATTGATGGCTCCGGAAGGAGTTACAAACGTATATCCGTTGGGTATACTGTCATTGATTACAAGGCTATCTATTGGTAAGGATCCCTGGTTAAATATTTTTATTGCAAATTTTATAGTATCGCCATATTCTAACACTGCGTTACCTAAAGTGTCTGCTATGGTTTTTCTCATAGCTACATCCACTATAGTGATTTGAGCAGGGTCTGCATGATCCGCATCGGTTGCTGCTACACCATCCCCAATAACTCCAGTACCTGTGCCTCGTACAAAATCATCTGCAGGGCTACCTGGCTGACCTCCGGGATTGTCTCCGTAATTGCTATTTAGGATGCCATCAATGTCCTGGTTGCTCACATCGACTCCACCCAATCCATAGGCTTTACTGATCTCTGCACGGTTAGTATAGTCTGCTTTCATTCCAGCTGCAACTGAAGTAAGTCTTAACCATATACACACGGTAGCACTGTCTCCTGACAACAAAGTATCCATCGGCGTCCTGCCCCAGGTATAATTGGCTTCATTGCCACTCAATACCCATCCCTGGTTGATCGCTCCTGAAGGCGTCACGAAGGTATATCCATTGGGTATAGTATCATTGATCACCAGGCTATCTATAGACACGGATCCCTGATTAAATACTTTGATTGCAAATTTTATCGTGTCGCCATACTCCAGGACTGCATTGCCTAAAGTGTCTGCTACGGTCTTTCTCAAAGCTACATCCACTATATTCAGCTGGGCCGGATCTGCATTGTCCTGATCTGTCCCGGGCACACTCGTGCCTGGAGCTCCTGTACCATTGCCGGTCACTGCATCATCCGCAGGACTACCCGGATTGCCTCCTCCATTGTCCCCATAATTATCATTTAATGGACTGTCTATGTCCTGGCTACTTACATCCACACCGCCTAAGCCATAGGCTGTGCTGATCTCTGCACGGTTAGTATAGTCTGCGGACATACCTGCTGCTACTGAATTGACCTGCAACCAGATGCAGACTATGGCACTATCACCAGACTCTAAGGTATCCATCGGTGTCCTGCCCCAGGTATAATTGGCTTCGTTGACACTCAATACCCATCCTTGATTGATAGCTCCCGAAGGAGTTACAAAAGTATATCCATTGGGTATACTGTCATTGATCACCAGGCTATCGATCGGTAAGGATCCCTGGTTAAATATTTTTATTGCAAATTTTATAGTATCGCCATATTCTAACACTGCGTTACCTAAAGTGTCTGCTATGGTTTTTCTCAAAGCTACATCCACTATCGTAATTTGAGCAGGGTCTGCATGATCCACATCGGTTGCTGCTACACCATCTCCAATAGCTCCAGTACCTGTGCCTCGTACAAAATCATCTGCAGGGCTGCCTGGCTGACCTCCGGGATTGTCTCCGTAATTGCTATTTAAGACGCCATCAATATCCTGGTTGCTCACATCGGCTCCACCCAATCCATAGGCTTTGCTGATCTCTGCACGGTTTGTATAATCTGCTTTCATTCCAGCTGGAACTGAAGTAAGTCTTAACCATATACACACGGTAGCACTGTCTCCGGACAACAAAGTATCCATCGGCGTCCTGCCCCAGGTATAATTGGCTTCATTGCCACTAAATACCCATCCCTGGTTGATCGCCCCTGAAGGCGTCACAAAGGTATATCCATTGGGTATAGTATCATTGATCAACAGGCTATCTATAGGCACGGATCCCTGATTAAATACTTTGATTGCAAATTTTATCGTGTCGCCATACTCCAGGACTGCATTGCCTAAAGTGTCTGCTACGGTCTTTCTCAAAGCTACATCCACTATATTGAGCTGAGCCGGGTCTGCATTGTCCTGGTCTGTCCCGGGCACACTCGTGCCTGGAGCTCCTGTACCATTGCCAGTCACTGCATCATCCGCAGGACTGCCAGGATTACCCCCGCCATTGTCCCCATAATTATCATTTAATGGACTGTCTATATCCTGGCTACTTACATCCACACCGCCTAAGCCGTAGGCTTTGCTGATCTCTGCACGGTTAGTATAGTCTGCTGACATACCTGCTGCCACTGAATTGACCTGCAACCAGATGCAGACTATGGCACTGTCACCAGACTCTAAGGTATCCATCGGTGTCCTGCCCCAGGTATAATTGGCTTCACTGCCACTAAATACCCATCCTTGATTGATGGCTCCCGAAGGAGTTACAAACGTATATCCATTGGGTACACTGTCATTGATTACCAGGCTATCTATTGGTACTGTCCCCTGGTTAAATATCTTTATCGCAAATTTTATCGTATCACCATATTCTAATACTGCATTACCTAAAGTGTCTGCTATGGTTTTTCTCATAGCTACATCCACTATATCCTGGTTAGGCAAATAAAATCCCGCATCCAGGCTATGATCAGACTGCTGACCAGAACGATAAAAAATAACCGGGTAACCAACCCATGGCTGAACACCCACCACTGAAGTATCATAAGGATCTGAATCATTTAAGTCTGGTGCGACGCCTGTACCAGTATTGGACACGGTGAGTTTATAGGATTTGCCACCTACCAAAAGTATATCCGTAGCAGGAGTATACTGAGCTCCTGCTACCATCTGGGCCAAAAACGATTGCATAACTGCTATCTGTCCTTAAACTATCAAAATAATACTGACCTATCATATTGGTTGTCGTAGACTTGATGAAAGTCCCTGAGCTAGAAAACAATGATACAATAACTCCTGGGATCGAGTCCTCTCCCGGGTCTTGTATTCCATCCAGATCCGTGTCTTCCCAGACATAATTGCCTATTTGGATGAGTGGTAATCCACAACCTGCTTCTATATCACCCAATCCATTGGCTTTATCCAAAGTTGCATCATCACCAGATAGATACACATCGTAAGCACCTGTATAGAACCCAGTAGTATTATTGTATCTTACTACGCCTCCTGTATTATAATTATCATCACGTTCTGCACCAGCAGAAGTTTCATTTACAGCATCAAACGCAGTTGAAATGACATGGTTTTGCCCAGGTAAAACTAATAGGGCTCCCTGCGTCGATTCACCGACAGTATCCGGGCTACTTGCCCCATTCGGGCCGATATAATCATCTCCATCACCTGAATAGTCATCTCCATAATAAAACTCTCCTCCGCCGGGCCCAGAAGGACCGTGAGATCGGACTGATCCAGCGGTCGTAACTCCTCCGCAAGATCCGCCTGATTCCAATGTATATATACCACCAGAATAACAAGCTCTCAAAATATCGCCATGTGATCTTGGATAAGGAGGATCATTTGCAAATTTACACGCTCCGGGTGTCTTATCAGCATATCTGTCCCTTATACCAAGTATCATATTCATACCATCGAAAGCAATATCACTTAACAATGGCTCCGCATGAAAGCCTCCTCCGTCGTTAAAAGGAGCTCCTATCCTATAGTTTCCAAAAGTATCTACATCCGTCCAGGGATGAAACGGATCATTTTTCCTTGGATAGTTTAAACTTTCATTTAGCACCATGGTGAAGCCTCCTGCACCGTCAAACTCCCAGACATAAGCTCTGAGCTCACTCGCGAGCTGAGAAGTCTGAGCAGAGTAAGTAGCACCAACATAGAGTTTACCATTGTAAGGATTCACCCCTAAAGCCATTGGCCGCACATCTACAGAAAGAGGTCCTATAGCTGGTTTTGAGATTGATCCAACATCACCGGAACCAGAAGTAGGAATAGGCCATCTTTGGATAGTACCACTATTTAATGGACCCGTGGTCGGTATAGCATACAATTGTTTGTCATGCATATTGACTACATACAAGATCGAATCATTGGCAGACATCTCAAGATCACCCAAACTAGTCTTGGAAACAAACGGGCGACTGATTGTATCATGGTTCCAGAAATTACTACACAATGCATTGTTGACCAGTGGATTTGGATGAGTGTTTTTGCCGGCTGTCCCTGCTCCAAATATAGTGTTGAGATTTACATAATCGGATACGACAGGCGATGCACCATTAGGACTGGTGATTCTGAATATCTGACCTGGCGCTGCAGTATCGCCTGCCGCGGTAGCAAAGTCTTTATATGGCGTTCTGGTCCGCAAAAATGCACCAGAGTACAATATTTGTTTTGAGCGATCGAATGCAAGTCCATAGGTCGTACCGGTTTCACTATAGTCAGCGACTGTAAAAGGCACCGGTCTTGCGGAAGAATTAGGGGTTAAAGTGCCGTCTCCATCAGTCCCTTGAGTAGTAATATATCTAAATCGAACCAAAGCTTGCCTGGTACCAGGACTTGAGGCCGCACCCAGGATAAAGCAGGGTACGAATATATTGAGTCCCGCCGTATCACATGCTCCGATTGTTCGAAGTCCAACATCGGCTGTACAGGTAGGTGCAGTGACGAACTGTACGGTTGTATTATTATTAGTACCAAACTTAGTTTTGTCTAGATTAGTGATGACCTCAATACGATATGGATAATTAGTTAGTACTCCAAATGAATATTTACCCACGGTATCGGTCGTCGTGGAGCCCACCAATCCACCATCATCGTACAGTCTTACTTCGACGCCAGGTACTCCTACTTCTCCTGCTGTCCTGATGCCATTGAAATTGTTGTCAGACCAGACCTGACCACCTAAATCGCCCGGATTGCATGGGGGAATAAAAAATAACTCCTCCTGATGGTACCGGAATATCATATTGGCAGCAAAGGAGCCGAGGACCAACAATAATACGATCATCACCAACCAATGGATTTTTGAAAGCCTTGAAGTCAATGGTTTTAATGCGCGAGAAAGATTCATTCTAGAAATATTTACGTAGTAAAATGGAGTTTAAATACAATTCATGCCTGAAGCACGTATATGCAAAGCATATATTGTGCCACATCTGATTATCATAAATCAAAATTAAATTGTTCAATATGAAAAGTTTATAAATAATCAATATCACGATATATTATATTAACAATTAAAGTGTTCACAAACATGAGGTAAATATATGAATGGAAGGCCAAATATTTGAATAGAATACAAATATTATTTTTTAATATATAATTATCAATATTTTATTATTTTATATATAACCTTAAGCAGAATGAATAGGTTAGATATTTTATTATTTAATATATTAAAAAATTAGAATAAGTAAATAATGTATTACATTTTTACAATTCATTTACAGATAATTTTGTAATATTTTATTTTAATGGAGAAATTGATATTAATAAAAAAGGGAAAGTATCAATTAAATTAATACTTTCCCAAATATTCCCCTTTCAGGGATTAAAGTCTTTAAAATCTTGGCGTGGTATGACGCTGCTTAACGTTGAATTAAGACCCTTTCTGACCTAATGAGTCTGCCTTTGGAGTCACTGACTTTCAATAAATAAAATCCATTCTGCATATCACCGGTCTCAATTTTGGTAGCAGTCGACAATGATCTCTCCCTTTTCATCAGCTGACCATAAAGATTGAAGATTTCCACAGTTCGATCTGAGGCATCATTATAATTGTAGACTACAATATAATCACTGGCAGGATTAGGGTAGATATCGGTAGAATTATCTTTGACTGAGTATTTTTTATTAAACTCTGTCAAACGGTGGCTTGACGCCAATCCAGAAGTGGGCGAATAAGTAAATTCAAGAATACTTCCTGGATTGGCCGGAGTAGTCGTAACCCCACCGGTAGGTCCGGAAGTGGAACCGCTGGCGTCGCAAGCCAAATATATTTTAAGCCCATCAGGGGAAACCACTACATCTCTAAATCTTCCTTTACCCTGAAAATAATGGATAGTATCAGAGATAATACTTTGGCCGTCATTACTCAATTTATACCTGAGCATAGCGCCCCTTTTTAATTGTGCTATTAGCAAAGAATTTTGCCAGCCAGGTATCGCATTGCTTCCATAAAAATCAGCTCCGGAGGGTGCTGTGGATGGCCAGGTCATATTGTCGCCACCGGAAGGAGGGTTTCCCACTGGAAACAATGACTTTAAAGGTTCTTTAACATTTAAATTTGCACAATTCGTTTGCTCACTAACGATATTAAAAGTGCCGAGGGTACGGCCGTTGTAATTTCCATCACATAATCCAGCCACCTGGGGCCAGCCGTAATTGCGACCTCCTTCTATAAGATTTACTTCGTCATCGCTGTAAGGTCCATGCTCATCACTATATAAAATATCAGTACCGTTGACATTACCCCACACCAGGCCCTGAGGATTGCGATGACCCAAAGAATACACGGCATTGGTATTTCCAAATGGATTGTCTGCAGGAATCCATGATCCGGAGATCTGCTCCGTATTCAATCTTAATATTTTGCCCTCATACACATTGACATTTTGGGCATTTTGTGTTCTGTTGGTGTTATCAAATTGGCCTGCCCCCATATCACCGATAGAATAATAAAGCTTTAAATCAGGCCCTATGGCCAGCCTACCTGCATTGTGGTCATTACTTCCGGGTATATTTTCTAACACCGTCACAGCAGAACCCAGAGTATTGTTGCCAGAATTATAAGTATATCTGGCAATCCTGGTTTTACGCACTGTGGAACTTGAGGATTGATAAGTATATGCGATATAGACATATGGTTTTCCGGACAGTAGTTGAGGGTGAAGAGCCAAACCGAATAAACCGTCTTGTCCACCCACCAGTACCATTGCAGAACCCAGGGTAAGTAAAGTGGTTTTAGCCCCCGAAGCAATATTTACGAAGCTCACCGTACCGGCAAATCTTTCTATATACCAAAGGTTATTATCCGGTCCGTACACCAGGTCGTGCGGCATGTTTTGACTGGCGATCACAGTCCTTTGAGTAAAGGTTTCTGTTCCCAACGCGACTGTAGTTGTAGTCACATGTAAGGTAGTACTCGCCAGACTGGTATTTCCTGCTGCATCTTTGGCGATCACATAAAAAGAATAAGAAGTAGCTGCAGTCAGACCAGTCACTATATAGCTTGTAGCAGTGATGTTACTGCCATTGATTTTTATGCCGTTACGATACATATCATAACCTATGACCGATACATTATCAGTAGAGGCTGTCCACGATAATGTGAGGGTGGTCTGGGTCACTGCTGATGAGGCGAGATTAGTAGGAGCTGTCGGCGATTGCGTATCCGGAGTAGTTACGTTTAAGGTACTACTGTTGGTACTGTTACTTGCAGCATCCTTTGCAACCACATAAAAAGCATAGCTGGTGCTGGCTGATAATCCGGTCACATTAAAGCTCGTCACTGCAATATTACTTCCGTTTATTTTTACTCCATTACGATATACATCATAACCTGTCACCCCCACATTGTCAGTAGAAGCACTCCAGCTTAAGGTAAGTGACGACTGTGTAAGATTGGCGGCGGCAAGGTTGGTCGGTGCGCTCGGTGCCTGGGTATCCGGAGTCGTGACATTTAAATTGGAACTATTGGTGCTATTACCGGCAGCATCTTTTGAAGTTACATAGAAAGTATATAGTGTTGACGCAGACAATCCTGTCACGGGATAACTTGATCCCATCACATTGCTACCATTGATTTTTACTCCATCCCTGTATACATCATATCCAGTCACCCCTACATTATCCGTTGATATAGTCCAGGTTAAGGTCAAACTAGCTTGAGTGAGACTGCTATAGGCAAGATTGGTCGGTGCGCTCGGTGCCTGGGTATCCGGAGTCGTGACATTTAAGGTACTGCTATTGGTACTATTACCGGCAGCATCTTTAGCTTTTACATAATAAGCATAATTGGTAGTCGCGGATAAACCACTGAAATTGTAACTGGTGCCGACTATGGTGGCTCCATTGATTTTTGATCCATTCTGATATACATCGTACCCAGCCACGCCCACATTGTCTGTGGATGCTGTCCACGAAAGTGTCAGTGAAGATTGGGTAAGATTGGTTACTGCCAGGTTAGTTGGTGCCGTTGGAGCTTCCGTATCCGGCGCTGCAAGTGTAGTCACCAATAGAGAACTGCTGGCAGCAGACATATTGGTCGCTGCATCTATAGCCCTGACCAAATATGTATAAGGTGTGTTTAAAGATAACCCTGAAATATTATAACTGGTCGATACTACACTTCCACCATTGATTTTTATGCCGTCTTGATAGACATCATATCCAATCACTCCTACATTGTCAGTGGATGCTGTCCATAATAACATAAAAGAAGTTTGTGTCAAATTAGTCGCAGCAAGATTGGTCGGTGCGGTCGGTGCCTGGGTATCCGGGGTTGTAACATTGAGCGTGGTACTATTGGTACTATTACCTGCGGCATCTTTAGCTTTTACATAATATGCATAATTGATAGCTGCGGACAAACCACTGACATTAAAATTGGTGCCGGCTATGGTAGCTCCATTGATTTTTGATCCATTCTGATACACATCGTACCCAGCCACGCCCACATTGTCTGTGGATGCTGTCCACGAAAGAGTCAGTGAAGATTGGGTAAGATTGGTTACTGCCAGGTTAGTAGGCGCACTTGGTGCCTGGGTATCCGGGGTCACGACATTCAGCGTACTGCTTGTGGAAGTATTGCCTGCCGCATCTTTAGCGATCACGTACAATCCATAAGAGGTGGATACTGTAAGTCCTGAGATATTTTGGCTGGTACCGCTGATGGTGCTCGTATTCACTTTGACCCCATTTTGATATACATCGTATCCCACTACCCCTACGTTGTCAGTGGATGCTGTCCACGACAATGTCAATGAAGTTTGAGTCAGATTAGATACCGTCAGATTGGTTGGTGCGGTCGGTGCCTGGGTATCTGGAGTTGTAACATTCAAGGTATTGCTGCTGGCAGTGTTGCCTGCAGCATCTTTTGCCAATACATAGTATGCATAATTGCTAGCTGCAGATAACCCATTTACATTGTAACTAGTGCCCACTATGGTCGCACCATTGATTTTAGATCCATTTTGGTAAACATCGTATCCAGCCACGCCTACATTGTCCGTAGATCCGGTCCAGGAAAGGGTCAACGATGATTGGGTAAGATTGGATACTGCCAGGTTGGTAGGTGATGTTGGTGGAAGTACATCCGGAATCACAGTGACTAATGGCAGCAATCTGTCACCGGGAATCACCTCTGATGGGCTTGAGGTAGATTGCCCAGGCTTGGCCCAGCCGACGGCAAGGTTATCTCCTCCGCCACCTTCTTTCATCAACGCCTCTATGTAATATTGCTGACCAGCTATCATATTGATGGCTACCGACTTTTGAGTACTATATTTAGACCACTCCTGAGAGTTGGTCCATGCCGTGTGATAGGCTATTCTTATTTTATTTGATGCACTCGAGGTAGTACTTAGCCAAAGCTCACCATTATCATCACTTGCTATCCAAAAAGTATAACTGCCGGTAAGTGGGGGACAGAGGTAACCACAAACTTTGATTCCGTAATTGTCTGCAGTATTGGTCACCGTTTCAAATTTTGATAAAGTTCCTGCAGAACTTGGATTGTTTGGAAAATTTGCACTCGAAGTCAAATTAGCAATAGTAGTACCTGCAATATTATTCCATTGTTGATAAGTGATGGTACCTGTTCCAGGACAAGTGACCGGAACCAGCGTGGTGGGGTTGACAGTATTGCTATTGCCAGAGGAGTTTCCTGCTGCGTCATTTGCCTTAATATAAAAAGCATAATTAGTGCCGGATGTCAATCCGTTGACAGGATATGAGGTAGAGGTAACTTGAGTTGAATTTATTTTGATGCCATTTTTAAACACATCGTAACCAGATACACTGACATTGTCAGATGAAGCATTCCAGGAAAGGTCTAGCGAAGTTTCAGTCAGGTTCGAAACTACCAGATTAGTAGGAGCAGTCGGAGCCTGAGTATCAGGTGCGGGGTTGTATTGAGTCATAAGGTTTGAGCCGGGAATTACTTGGCTGGGAGAGTTTGTGGATTGGCCGGGTTTTGACCAACCCACCGCAAGATTATCACTACCTGATCCTTCTTTCATTAAGGCATCGATGTAATAAACTTGCCCAGCCACCAGGGAGACGGTAGCCGATTTCTGTGTGGAATATTTCGTCCATTGCCTTGAATTGGTATATCCAGTGTGATAGGCTATCCTTTGCCTGGCAGCTGGATTTGAAGAAGTGCTCAGCCAAAGCTCACCGCTATCATCACTGGCAATCCAAAATACATAATTACCCGTAGTAGGAGGACAGAGATAACCATACATTTTGATACCAAAATTGCTTCCGGCATTTGAATTCATCTCAAAAGAAGTGCGGGTACCGGAAGATGAAGGGCTATTGGGATAATTAGAATTGGAAGTAAGATTAGAAATAGAAGTACCAGAAATATTATTCCATTTTTGATAATTAATGGAACCAGTGCCGGTACAGGTTTGGGCATATAAATCGATGTTCATACTTCCAATAATGCATAACAATATACCAGCTAAAAAGAATTTAACTTTCATGTTTTTGGCAGTTTAAAATTGAATATTAAAAATTGATTACCTTATAAAAAATAGATTTGAATTGCCTGGTGAAAAATTTTAGCATTGTGGTTTGAATTTCTGTAAAAGAAATAATGCTTGACTTAAAAAATAAACTCCGTTCAAGAAAGGCAAATAGTCAAAGGACCCTGGTTTAGGTTGCTTAGATTTAGGTAATACTATAGGTAGATGAAAACTGATCTTATCCAAAAAGGGGTTTGAAAAACTCATATTAGTTATTTTGGGGTTAACTATTATAACACAATGATAACAAAATAATTTCCTCAAAAACTAAAAAATGATAATTTAATCAAAAAATTATTATTTGACTTAAATTCAAATTTTTGTGTTACCTAATGGTGAGGCTTTAGAACTTCCAAACAACCTGTGGTGAAATTTACTATAGCCCAAAAAAATGTTAAATTGGATTCCAATCAAAATGTAAGAATTGCTATTCGAGCCGCTCTCGCTGACTAGGAAAACAAGTGGTTCCAATGCTGTAGCGGCAGATGGCGCTTTCGAGGTCGCCTCCTGCCTTGCGGGTCGCCATTTCATTTTATTTTTGAAAATGAACTTCCATGCGGGTATAGTGAGAATCAATGCTAAGTACATCTCTCAGTCTTCCATCGTTCTGTGCAGTGTATACCATGGTGAATAAGCGTTTTTGAGATATTTTCATGAAAATTTTAATGGAATGCCTTACTCCTCACTGCCTGATCGACAATTCAAGTCAGTAAGTTTTGAATCTCAAGTGTTTACTGACAGCCCCGATCCTGTCTTGAAACCAAATCATTGTTGGGGAAACAATTGCCTGAAGGCAGTGTTGTGGGTACATATCGACGAAGGTTGGGATCATAGAGTGCATCTTCAATAAATATTCGTAGGCTTTCCAGCTCGTTAGCGCTGAGATTCAGTGGTTTAAAGTCAAATGCGAGCTGGGTCACAGGGACATTTGCATTGGTAGGAGTAGCATTGTTTTTGTATTCAAGGACTTCCCTCACTGTTACGAACTGGGCACCGTGTCCATAAAAGGGTGAGTCTTTGAGATTATATAGCTGCGGTACTTTGAACTTAAACATGTCTTCGGCCTTGCCTGTAAATCCTCCTCTACCCTTGTGCTCCGCTTTAGGACCGGAAGCATTGACGGCACCATACTGGCCATCGCTCAGGTCATTCATGCCCAGAGCATAAAATTCCATGACATTGAGGGCTGGACCTGTGTGGCAGGATACGCAATTGGCTTTGCCAAAAAACAAGGCGGCTCCATCTTTTTCATCCTCAGTCATGGCACTGGCATCACCCTGTAACCATTTTTGGAAAGGTGACTCATTAGCTAAAAGAGTACGCTCATAAGCTGCGATGGCCAGGCCTGCATTGACCCGGGTAAATCTTTCTTCTGGTGTAAGGCCTGGAAAGGCCAGGGCAAACAGGGTGGGATATACCGGCATCTGGGCAATACGATCTACATCTATCTTCATCCGGTGGACATTGAGACCTGCGATGGCCTGGGTCTCCACCCCCTGAAAACCAAAATTGTTGTTTTCTTTTGGAGTGCCTGCGGTCCAGTTGGCTTCTGTGCCCACATTTCTTCCGGTAGCTCCAAACTGTCCATTCCAAAGGACGATCTCCTGGTAAGCCATATTCATAGCAGATGGAGTACGGATAGGTTGGACATCGACTTCCAGGTCTGTGAAGGTCGCAAGTTTTTTACGCCCTTCCCCCTTTCTGCCAAAGCCTACTCCTCCTTCTGAAAGTCCCTGAGCTATACCTGCCTGGAAACCCGCATCTACATGATGACAGCTGGCACAGGAGTAAGTCTCCATGCTTGCAGTTTTCAATGGACTTCGTGCAAGACAGGTCTCGTGGAATAAGAGGCGTCCCAGCTCTACTTTGTAGGCAGTGATGGGGTTTTTAGGATCCTGAGGAATCTGGGAAAAGTCTTTGCCGGCCGGCATTTTGAAATAATCAAGGCCTTTGCCGTTGGAAGCGGTATTGAGAATGGAGGTGAGGTTCTTATCCAGAGACTCGCTGCTGTTTTTTTGGCAAGAGACGAGTAGGAGAAACGAACTCAAGAAAACCAGACCAATATGTGGGGTAAACAAAGACTGTTTCATAAAAAATAATTTAAAATAAACTAAATAAGCAAGTATCGTACCAGATGTCAGATCTTTTGTAAGAACGAACGAAAAATGGGATTATGGGTAAAGATGGGGGTTTTTTGGGGAAGTGCTTGGAGGAAAAAGTTGGGGGTTGATTCTGATAAAAAGCAAGAGGCGGCCCTGAAGGCGCCACTTGCTGGGGAAGCGCGGTCGATGGCAGGCGGTGCTTTCGGAGCACCCTGTGCATTTGCACCTCCTGCCTTGTGCGGTAGGCCGCTGAAGTGCTTGGGAATAAAGTTGGGGGTTAACTCTTGAGAGAAAGCAAGAGGCGGCCTCGAAGGCGCCACTTGCTGGGGGGAAGCGCGGTCGATGGCAGGCGGTGCTTTCGGAGCACCCTGTGCATTTGCACCTCCTGCCTTGTGCGGTAGGCCGCTGAAGTGCTTGGGAATAAAGTTGGGGGTTAACTCTTGAGAGAAAGCAAGAGGCGGCCTCGAAGGCGCCACTTGCTGGGGGAAGCGCGGTCGATGGCAGGCGGTGCTTTCGGAGCACCCTGTGCATTTGCACCTCCTGCCTTGTGCGTTAGGCTGCTGAAGTGCCTGGGGGGAAAAGTTGGGGGTCGACTCTTGAGAGAAAGCAAGAGGCGGCCTCGAAGGCGCCACTTGCTGGGGAAGCGCGGTCGATGGCAGGCGGTGCTTTCGGAGCACCCGGTGCATTTGCACCTCCTGCCTTGTGCGGTAGGCCTTCGTCGTTTGAGCAAGAAAAAATATTTTTTACTTTTGAAAATGAACTTCTATTCTAATCAACTCTTCCATGTTTACAATCAAGGCAATAACCGACAAATAATTTTTCATTCAGATCATCATTATGAGTACTTTCTGTGGAAAATGAAAGCTTATTTACTTCCATTTGCAGATATAGTAGCTTATTGTTTAATGCCAACCCATTTTCATTGGTTGCTTTATGTGCGCCAGACAGTTGTCGATAGAAAATCATTTAGAGAGCATGTGGATTACATCGAAAATATGAGAAGGAAAGAACTTTATGGTTGTGCAGCAAAGATGGTTGACAATGCTGTTGGCAGAAAAGCGCCTGCAAATACAACCATTCAATTAAACGAATCAATCGGAGTGTTACAGATGGCATATACCCGCGCCATCAACCAAGAAAAAGGATGGACCGGGAGTTTATTCAGAAAAGAGTGTAAGGCTAAAGATGGTTGGATCGATGAGTTTGTTACCCTTAGAAAAACGAATGGGTTAATTGATTCAAGATTTTCCAGCGGATCAGATTATGCCTTTACTTGTTTTAATTACATTCATAATAATCCCAAAAAAGCAGGATTGGTAAAAGAAGCAATTGAATGGAAATATTCTTCTGCTAAGGATTATTCAGAACTGGGAAGAGAAAGTATTTGCAATTTGGATTTGGGAAGGGAGTTGATTGATCACATTTAGGGACTTTGAGACAAGACAAGAGGCGGCCTCGAAGGCGCCACTTGTCGGGGGAGGTGCCGGGTGCCGGGTGCGGTAGCGGGCAGGCGGTGCTTTCGGAGCACCCGGTGCATTTGCACCTCCTGCTTTGTGCGGTAGGCTGCTGAAGTGCTTGGGGATAAAGTTGGGGGTTGATTCTTGGGAGAAAGCATGAGGCGGCCCGGAAGGCGCCACTTGCTGGGGGGAAGCGCCGGGTGCCGGGTGCGGTAGCGGCAGGCGGTGCTTTCAGAGCACCCGGTGCATTTGCACCTCCTGCATTGTGTGGTAGGCCGCTGAAGTGCTTGGGAATAAAGTTGGGGGTTGATTCTTGAGAGAAAGCTAGAGGCGGCCTCGAAGGCGCCACTTGCTGGGGAAGCGCGGTCGATGGCAGGCGGTGCTTTCGGAGCACCGTGCATTTGCACCTCTGCCTTGTGCGTTAGGCTGCTGAAGTGCTTGGGAATAAAGTTGGGGGTCGACTCTTGGGAGAAAGCATGAGGCGGCCCTGAAGGCGCCACTTGCTGGGGAAAGCACGATCGATGGCAGGCGGTGCCTTCAGAGCACCCGGTGCATTTGCACCTCCTGCCTTGTGCGGTAGGCTGCTGAAGTGCTTGGGGGGAAAAGTTGGGGGTTGATTCTTGAGAGAAAGCAAGAGGCGGCCTCGAAGGCGCCACTTGCTGGGGGGAAGCGCGGTTGATGGCAGGCGGTGCTTTAGGTGCACCCGGTGCATTTGCACCTCCTGCCTTGTGCGGTAGGCCGCTGAGGTGCTTGGGGGAAAAAGTTGGGGGTCGATTCTTGAGAGAAAGCAAGAGGCGGCCTCGAAGGCGCCACTTGCTGGGGGGAAGCGCGGTCGATGGCAGGCGGTGCTTTCGGAGCACCTCTGCCTTGTGCGTTAGGCTGCTGAAGTGCCTGGGGGGAAAAGTTGGGGGTCGACTCTTGAGAGAAAGCAAGAGGCGGCCTCGAAGGCGCCACTTGCTGGGGGGAAGCTCAGTCGATGGTCACCACCACCGCCTGGTCATCTTCGCCCATCTAGGATCTATCGGCGACTTTGCATTTTCTTTCTTATCAGGCATTATTCTATTATCGTGTTCTTTCTCTTTAGCCACATTCACCGCCCTACCGATAGCACCTGCACCCCATCTATTCCGGATATGATCGAGTTCATTGAGCAGGTTCATATCTTCTTCTTTATCATCGAAGAGATTGATCTGGTAGTGACCATGTACCAGGCCGCTGTATTTGACCCCGATGAGGCGGATCATCTGGCGCCGCTCATAGAGTTTGTCAAAGAGGTCGTAGACCTGGCGCAGCAGGATACGATCATTAGAGGTATAGGCTACGCGGACCTGGCGGGTATAGGTATTGAAGTCGGCATAGCGGATTTTGACCGTGACGACGGAGCATAGTTTTTGAGATTGACGCAGTTCGAAGCCCAGCTTTTCGACCATACTGAGCATGATATTTTTGATCTTGCGCAGATCGAGGGTATCCTGGCCAAAGGTTTGTTCGTGGGAGATGGACTTAGCTTCGCTATAGGGTTGTACGGGGGTAGGGTCATAGGCATTGGCGCGCTCCCACATGACCTTGCCGGTCTTGCCAAACTCGCGCTCGAGCAGGCGCGGGGGGATCTCACTCAGTACTTTGAGCGTACGCACGCCCATAAAGCTGAGTTTTTTATAGGTAGCCTCGCCGATGCCGGGCATCTTGGAGGTAGAGAGGGGGGCGAGGAAGTCTTTTTCGGTGCCTTTGAGTACTTCTTTGGTACCATTGGGCTTGGCCTCGTTGGTACCGATCTTGGACACCGTCTTATTGACAGAGAGGGCGAGGGAGATGGGCAGGCCGATCTCGCGGAGGAGCTTCTGCCGCAGCTCGAGGCTCCACTGATAACAGCCAAAATAGCGGTCCATACCGCTGAGGTCGAGGTAAAACTCGTCGATAGAGGCTTTCTCCATACAGGGTGCATCGGCTTCGATGAGCTCGGTCACCTGGCGGGAGTATTCGCTATAGGCATCCATATCGCCGCGCAGGATGATGGCATCAGGGCAGAGACGGCGCGCCATCTTCATCGGCATCGCCGAGTGCACTCCATATCGCCGCGCCTCATAGCTGCAGCTCGCCACTACCCCCCGGTCACCGCTGCCACCGATGAGTAGGGGCAGACCCTTAAGGGCGCTGTTGCGCAGCACCTCTACGGAGACAAAGAAGGAGTCGAGATCCATATGGAGAATGGCGCGGTCGTACATTTGGTCGAATATATAGACAAATATAGGTCGTATTTTGAGACAAGTCCGGATAGTATAGAACTTTTTGAAGGTATTGGTTGTATATAATATTAACTAATATGAATATGAAACACACAAAAGAAAATTGGACTCTAATTATAAGCGGTGCAGCAATATTAATTTCCTTCTTTGGTTTATGCCAATCAAATAAAGCTAATTCGATTTCATCCGAATCTAACATTCTATCCAATCGGGCATTAAATTTTCAAAAAAACTCCTTTGATAAGGTGTATTACCGAGATAGCATACAAAATGTAGAACAAAATAAGCTTGTAGATAAACAACTTCTTTTAGCTGAAATGCAGACTCAAAATCAAATGAGGCAAATTTTAATTGATAGTACATTTTCTGCGAAACAACTTAATTATATATCAAAAGAGTATAAAATCAAGCAACTAGAAGAGGCTAAACAGTATATGAAAGAATTGTCAGAATTAAAAACATTAATAACTGAGATCAAAGATGTTCAGGTGAAGATTAATCTAAATCCAAATGATTCAGCTGACAAGTTAGAATACGATAGAATGATTCAATCAATTGCAACCAATATCAACAGAGGAAGAAGCAACCAACTTATATTTTCAAATAAGGAAATTGAAAACAAATGGGAGTCGATTTATGAAAAGGTTTATTTCACTCAATTCGCTCTAAATAGTCGAGATCGACGAGGAGCTTCAACAATTAGTGATAATACTACCTATTTCAAAATAGTAAAGAGCCTATTTAATGGTATCAATGCTGACATAAAATCAGTTGACTCTGTCGCCGCGAGAAAATATTTTACAATGAATAAATAAAAAATATTTAAGCCGAAGCCCATATTTATGAGTGTCGCTCTCCAAGAAATATAGAAAGGATTTTATGATTAAAGATTATTTTTTACTAATCTAAAAAGACTTGGATGGAAATCAACTGCCTTCATAACGAAGTCCATTAAATTCAATATTTTAACTATAATCTGCGTATTGATACGAAATTTATTATAGATTTTTTCGCATCAATACGAAAATTACCAATGTTATATGTGCAGTTCCACCCCATCATCTACTCAACACCCCGGTCACCAACTCCCTCACCCGATGCCCCTGTGCATCGATCGCTTCTATCCTAAATATATAGATCCCGGTATTGGATAGTTGATTGCGGTCATCCAGGCCATCCCAGGACAAGCTGCCTTCGCGCGCGAGGAGCAGGTTATTGGCCAGTCTTTTGATGGGATGACCCCTGTCATCATAGATATATATATGAGCGACATAGCCAGGTCCGGGCAGGGTATAATCCAGGTAAAAGAGATCATCTATGCCATTATGATCCGGAGTGAATACTTTTTGCTTGGCTGTAAAAGAAGTGACCGTAGTCGTGGAGGTCACAGAGTTTTTTGAAGTCGGGGTACCATAGCCAACGGTACCTGCCGCAGAATGCCAGTTTGACTTTGTCGGTGGCAAATTGTAATCAATGCGCTCGAGCGCTACCCCGTCCTGGGAATTAAGAAAACGATCATGGTAGGTTTTGTCATAGGAGCAGGAGTCTATCAAAGTGCGGGATGCGGTCATCAGGCTGAGCTGACCCTGGTCATCTGGAAGGGAAGGCAGGGATTGGGAAATTAATTGGTCTGGGTGATCTACCGTATATCGATCCAAAACGAAGGAGGGGCTTGCGCTCAGTACCCAATAAGTGCCGGGCAGCACCAGGGAGGAGGCGGTGATGCTTCGCTCCTGGTTATTCAATTCATTCCTGATGATCAGGTCTTTGAGTGAAAATATTTTGGAGGATCGATTGTACAATTCGACATAGTCGCTGCCACCGGACACCGGATTGAAGAGGATTTCATTGATGACTAGATCGTTTTTTTCAGGTGACTCTACCCTGGCGATAGCGGTGGATACAATATCCGTCGGTAAGCCGTCACAATCCTGAGGTGACATCGTCAGTGTATAGATCACCCCTGAGCTTAAGGCCTGATCAAATATGATATCCAGATGATTACCCAAAGAGGTAAACTGATAACTGATCGGGGGATCCATCTGAAGCTGGTCTTTAACGATAGTGGTCAATAATTTATTCACGTATACCTTTATATGACGATCATCGAGGTAAACCGTGGAGTCAATCTTCAAAGGCAGCCTATAGCCCGCATTAGCGACAGCATTGACTTTGCCCGGAGTACCACCTGTAGGATCGACAGAAGCACGCCAATTAGCTCTCTGATCACAATGATTGGCGGTATTGATCATCTCGAGGGACCAGCCGCCATTGGCTTTCTGACTGTCCTGATACCAACTATCATCATAGGACACGAAGTGAATCTCCTTGCCCGCAAACCAAAGGGACAGCAGGCCATTGGTATTTCTGATCGCAGGCCAGCGGGGAAGCGCTATAACTTTGCCATAGGGCATCAATAATGCCGCTGCGGTCGATTCACACAGGATTACATATTCTCCAGGACTCACTAAAATCGCCGCTGTACCTATCATATAATCCGTCTGGTCAAATCGAAGCGTGAGGTCTGCCAGGTTGATGGCATGATCCGAAGTATTCAATAACTCTACATATTCATACAATGGCAATCCTACCGTAGGACTGGGATCAGCCATGATCTCCGTAATCAAAAGATCTAGGGGATTGATGACCTGGAGTAATTTATATTCAAAGCTGGCCCGGGCATTGAGCGTAATATTTCCCTGCAAATCCTTTAATTGACGGCATATAATTTCAAAAGTGCCGGTAACAAGGGGTTTGGTCAAATACAAATCGACGGATCGGTCCTCAACCTTGACTACTTTCCAGGGCTGTCCTACTCCATTGGATATGACATAGTTTTCAGTATCTGTCGCGGAGATGGAGTCCACAGGCTCGTTAAAAATCAGGCGAACTCTGGCAGAATCAGGTAACACATCGACGATTGATGGAGGAGTCAAGTCAGCTTGTGCAGGTCCCAGGTAGATATCGTCAAAGAAAAACTTATCCTTGCGCGTCGAGGTATAAATACAGGATAGAATACAATAAGCGCTGTCAGAAAACAAATAGCGGCCGGGATCAGATATTGTCCATTCTTCATCAAAAGACCTACCTCCGGCATAATCTGCTGCTAAAGTCCAGGATCCCGGACGCTGCCAGGTGAGGAGTACTCGTGCCATCGAAGGATCATTGGCCAGTGCTCCGGCTGACCCAACAGCAAGTAAGGTACTAACACCATTTTTTTGCTTATAAAATTTGAAAGCATCGGTATTATTATTTTCGCCTACTTCCAGGTAATAGGCATTGGCTGCACCAGGGATACTGTCATCCGCCAGTATATATAATCGCAGTTTATTATTATCAGAAGGAGCAAATGCCATTTTAAACCAAATCTCCCATTGTGCTACTGAGTCTGGTTGTATTAGCTTATAGATGGATGAAATGCCCAGATCATTGCCCAGGCTTTGCAGTTTTTTATCTGTAGTGATTTTAAAATCGTTGACTTGACCTTTCCAGCCACCTATGGTGAACCAGGCACTATCTTCAAAGGTTTGGGTGACCTGAGCATGTGCAGATATAAAAAAAAACGTTATAAGAATAAAAGATATGTATCGAATCACCTTGCTAAAAGTATAAAGAAATTGAAACTCCTTATATTTGCGCCCTCAAATTAATAAATAAGTTAAAATGAAAGTTGCTTGTGTTGGTGCTACCGGACTCGTAGGTACTGTGATGTGCCAGGTATTGGAAGAAAGATCTTTTCCAATTACTGAATTTATACCTGTCGCTTCTGAAAAATCAGCAGGACAGAAGTTTACATTTATGGGAAAAGATTATATCATCCACACTTTGGCAGAAGCTGTAGCAAAAAAACCGGATATAGCACTATTTTCTGCTGGTGCCAGCGTATCTCTGGAATGGGCACCAAAATTTGCAGCGGAGGGCACCATCGTAGTAGACAATTCATCTGCCTGGCGCATGGATCCTTCAAAAAAACTGATTGTACCTGAAGTCAATGGCCATACTATTACGAAAGAAGATAGGATCATCGCCAATCCCAATTGTTCCACTATCCAAATGGTCGTGGCACTAGCTCCTCTGCATCAAGCATTTGGCATCAAGAGATTGGTCATCTCCACGTATCAATCGGTGACGGGTACCGGTGTCAAAGCAGTAAAACAATATGATCGTGAACACCAGGGTGAGGTCGTACCCAATGAAGAAAAAGCCTATAAGTATACCATTTTTGAGAATGTTATCCCACACTGTGATGTATTCCTGGATAATGGTTATACCAAAGAAGAAATGAAGCTGGTCAATGAGACAAAAAAGATCATGGGAGATCCTACTATCAGGATCACAGCTACGGCAGTGAGGGTTCCTGTCAAGGGCGGTCACAGCGAAAGTGTCAATGTAGAATTTGATAAAGATTTTACCATCGAAGAAATAAGACGACTATTGTCTGAGGCTGATGGCATAGAATTAATCGATGACATGGCAACTTTCAAGTATCCAATGCCGTTATATGCTAAAGGGAAAAACGAAGTATTTGTAGGCCGATTACGCAAAGATGAGTCTCAGGAAAAGACACTGAATATGTGGATCGTAGCTGACAATCTCCGCAAAGGTGCAGCCACCAATGCTATACAGATAGCAGAATATATGATGAAACATGAATTAATACCCTTGGATCTGGTGACTGCCTGATAGGCCATCACTTTCAAGTTTGTACCATAAATATTATTACTAACAAGGAATTACGACTTATACTTTATGAAAACAAGAATCGTCTTTTGGGGAACAAATGCAGCTAACGAAAAAGTACTTGTAGCCTTACAATTGGATCTCGAGCAAAACAAAGTACACGAATGGATTTTACCCCAGGCCCAGGTCACCGAAGATCTTGCAAATGCTTTGATGAAGGATTGGAGAAATGAAAAAGAGTTTGTATTTCCTGAGTTTGCGCAACACTCCGAGAAACCTTTGACGGCATCTGAGTCCCTCCTTTCAGAAGGTATCAAGTCAGACAAAGACGATATCATCACCCGGGCCCAAACTGAATGGCATTTTATAGTACTTTCTCATAAACTCAAACAAGGATTCGAGCAAGAGTTTCAGGACCTTAAAGAGAAAACAGAGAAATTGTCCAAGTATGAGAATGAAGTCTGGGAAGAATTAAAAACATTTTGGGACAAAGTGCAAAACCAGGTCAAAGACCGGAATTTATTCAGAGAGCATGCCCAAATATTGCGGGACGGTACCAATTCATTATTTGAGCACCTCAAGAAGTTAAGAAAAGTAGTTGACGAAGAATTTGATAAGTCTTCCAGAGATATTGTAGCTCAATTCGAGCACAGTCTTGAACAAATAGGACAAAAACTGAATAAAGGACTCGGCTTGCAACCCATATTTGAAGAATTAAAACAACTTCAATCCAAGCTGCAACAGTCCGAAATGAATCGGAATGACCGGGGATCTGTCTGGGATCAAATAGATCGACTTTTCAAACAAATTAAAGAGAAGAGATCCGGTGGAAAAGATGGAAAGGAAGGCACCCCAGGTTCTGAAAGAATATCACGAAGGTATGATGGCCTGGTGGAGGCACTTAATAAGATGCAATCTTCCATCAAAAGAGATTATAGTGACCTTGAATTCGAGAAAAGAAAAATTGCAAATTCTGAAGGACAACTTGAGGCTCAAATCAGGCAAGCCAAGATCACGATGATCGATGAAAGAATAAGATCCAAGGAGGAGAAATTAAAAGATATGAACGCCACCAAACTGGATCTGGAGAAAAGAATAGAACAAGAAAAACAGCGGGATATCCGAAGGCAAGAAAAGGAAAAACTGGATCAGGCAAAGCATGCAGCCGAAGATAGAATCAAGGATGAAATGCGTAAAGCTGCCGAGGCTCGTAAAGACGATGATCGAATAGAAAAAGCCGCTGAAGCCATCACCGGAGCCAAAGCGGATCATCATGACCATATCATCGATGTGATCGGCACTACTTTAGGCGAAACACTTGAAGATGTAGCAGATACCGTCAGGGCAGTCTCTGAGGTGTTAAGTGAAAAACTACACGACTTTGTAGATGAGCTCAAGGGTGAAAAACCTGAGGCCGAGGATAAGGCATAGGCAGGCTGAGGTTTTTAGTAATTCTTCCCTTACGCAAGGTCTATGCTTCGTTATATTATTGTGTTATTATGTTGCTTGTGCTGGGCTCATAGCCATGCACAATTTTCCACTCCGGAGGCTCATGAGCTATATGTATTAAAATCCTCTACCCCATTAATCATAGATGGTGCTTTAGATGAGCCCATTTGGAGTCAGGCGCAGCCAGTCGGAGATTTTTGGGAAAAATTTCCATCGGATAAAGTCAGAGCTACTCTGAATACTACGGTACAGGCAGCTTATGATGACAAATTTTTGTATTTCGCTATTACCTCTTATGATAGCACGGATCGGTATATAGCTAAATCCCTCAAACGAGATGCCTCAGTGAGGGATCAAGATGGCATCGTGGTGATCCTGGATCCTATCAACAACAAAAGCAATGGATTTGGGTTTTCAGTCACTCCGTATAATGTGCAATCCGAATACCAGTTTAGTGCCAATACAGGCTCGATGGACTTAAGCACCGCCTGGGATAACAAATGGATATCCAATGTAAAGCGATATCCTGACCGCTATGTCGTCGAAATGGGGATACCCTTTAAAACTCTGCGATTTGATGCTAAGATTAAGACCTGGGGAGTCAATTTTATTCGCAGTGATCAGAAAAACAATAAGTTTTATACCTGGACCAATGTGCCGGTGCAGTTTCCTGGATTTGATATTGGTTATCTTGGGTCATTGGTGTTTGAAGGGGAACTACCTTCGGTAAAAGGCAATGCATCCCTGATACCCTATGTCACAGGATCATTACAAAGGGATCCTGAAAATCTTATTTCCACCAAAGCTAAAATCAATGCCGGATTTGATGCCAAATTATCTTTAACCCCTTCACTCAATCTTGACCTTACCGCCAATCCTGATTTTTCTCAAATTGAAGTAGATGAGCAAGTCACTAACCTGACCCGATTTGATGTGTTTTTCCCTGAGCGCAGGACTTTTTTCCTTGAAAACGATGATATATTTTCTTCATATGGACCACCACCATTTCGTCCATTTTTTTCCAGAAAAATCGGACTGGACAAAGATGGCAACCCCATCCCTATAGTATTCGGTGGCAGACTCAGTGGCAATCTCACCGAAAAGCTTAGAGTTGGCCTAATGAATATGCAGACAGCAAGGAAGGGCGATGTAGCTGCCCAAAACTATTCTGCCATCTCGGTGCATCGACGGATATTCAACAGATCATTGATCAAAGGCTATTTTTTAAATCACCAATCCAATCTCACGGCAACGGAAGAGAAAAACAACCCTCTTGATAAATATGGTCGCAATGCAGGTCTGGACATTCAACTCTCTGACAAACCAGGATCCTGGCAAGCATGGGGAGGATACCATACCTCCTTCAAACCGGATATCAAAGATCAAAAAAAGTTTATCCAGACCGGAGGCGGATATTTTGGAAGAAAACTTAATAGCATAGTGGATTACAATATCATCGATAAAAACTATTATGCGGATATGGGTTTTGTCAATCGCATAGAAACTTTCGCCAGCAAAGGAAATAATTATGACCTGGGTGATACTACTTTTCGAAACGGTTTTCAATTATTATACAACCAGAATGATTTTTTTTTCTACCCAAAAGATAAAAAAATCGTGCGCCATAGCATAGGCCTTGAAAATGTAGCCACCTGGTTTATAGATGGGAGTTTTAGTGACCGCAGTCATATCCTGAGCTACAGAATGTTTAGGAAAAATGCCTCATTGCTGGAGATGACTTTAAATGTACAGCAAGACAATCTGCGCTATTATTTTCCTTTGCCTTCTGACAAACCACTTGAGCCGGGTATCTATCATTACAATAATGTAGGCTTGCTCTACGAATCAGATTCGAGAAAAAATATCTTATTCACCGGGGGTGTCCGACTAGGTCAGTACTATAATGGTACCATCCATCAATATCGAGCCGGAATAACTGTGCGACAACAACCACATTGGAATATCACCCTAACTGCAGAATTTAATGATCTTCAATTTCCTAAAGGGTATGGTGACACCCAATTATGGCTCATCAGTCCTAAGACGGAAATCAATTTTTCAAACAATCTATTCTGGACTACTTTTTTTCAATACAATACCCAACAAACTAATTTTAATATAAACAGTCGTATTCAATGGCGGTACAAACCGATGTCTGATTTATTCCTGGTCTACACGGACAATTATTTTACAGATACTTTTATTAACAGGAATCGGGCTATTGTTTTTAAATTGAATTATTGGTTGACGGTGTGAGCGGGGAGCATCGAGGAGTGAGCGCTGAGGTATGAGGCAGGAGATAAGAGGTAGTTAATTTTTGGTGCGGATTGCCAGAGGTTGTAAGGGAGGCAATTCATTGGTGCTCTGGTTTAGATAAAAATAGGCCATGGCGGCTACATCATCTATGCGATAGAAATTGACCCAGCCTTCTGGTAAAGCTGTATCTGTAAGATCAGCTATACTGTCCGCATGATACAGATGAATGAAAGCAGGAGCATGGTGTAGCGTGATGGGGATCAGGGGCAACTTTTTATTTAACAATGATTGTACTTTTTCTTTGGAATTGCCTCCGATCTGTTGGATATCCACTTTAATATCCTGATGAAAAAAGACCGGATCGGGGATATGATATCTATAAAAAGCCCAATGCCGCAAACTGTCATCGCCAACCAGACAACCCGAATACTTATTTTGAAAGACTCCCTGACCCCAGGCTGTACTGATATAATCCTCGGTCCCTGTGCCCACTATAGTAGGGTCACTGATATCCCCATCCAGGTACATTTTGACCTCACCTTCTCCCCACCAGGCATCTTCGTAGATCGGATTGTCGATGACGCTGATATTGGTGCCCAGATATCTGCCTCGACCCCGGATCTTTGGCAATATCTCAAAGTCATGAGCCAGGATGGTTGCTGTATCTCTATGCCAGTAGCCATGAAAATATAAATTGTCGGGATCCCATCGATCCATAGCCTGCATATCTATATCATAAAAGATCATATCGAGATCCTTGTCGGTGTCGTTTATGATTTCTATTCTTGCTCCAACCTTAAAAGGCATGGAAATAAACGATACAAAAGATCTCCCTTCTCCGGAAGAAAACAACTCGTTTTCAAAGGCAAGTCTTCGCTCGAATCCCTGGCCAAAAAAATCTCCTATGGGGGCTGACACAGCAGGCTTTTCTGCACCATCCCAATACATATTGATCACCAGGCCACGAAGCATATAAGCTGAACGATCATTTATGGTAAGCCAGATCCGCCGGATGATCCCGGTACCTTTATAATTCATCAGGTCGACTGAGGTGTGCGCCGGTATGTCATCACAAGGGTGGCCTTTGGCACCATTATTTTCTTTTGCACCTGCTCCAGGCTGGCCAGTCGGATTTTCGAAAGAGAACCATCGGGTGGCGCTGTGTTCGTCATACTGATAGATGGGATGGCTCTGGTTGCTATTGTGGTCATGTATACCACAAGCCATCAAAACTAAAAGGAGGGAGGATAAAAATGATTTCATATACTTCAGCAATATGAACCCGAAAATACTCTATAACCTTAAATAATGGGTAAAGAAGCATGGAGTGGGTTTTGGCAAATGCATAAAACTTCAGGTCCGGCTGGCAGCAAATTGATTACAACCATAGTACATTTTGTCATACCTGTGGACCAGACAACTGCCTATTAGGACTCAGCGATTTGAACCTGCAGGTATCAACGCAAAAGCCATCGAATCGACACTACAATTGACAGCGGTAAGTGAAACAATTATTCCCACTGAAATGGGTTGTAGGCTCTGATTTTAGTTTTCTTTTTTGGGTCGTAAATAGTGCCGGTGACATGACTGGTGGCTAGTTCTGATTCGGGCATTGCACGGGCCCCTGCTGCCCTGGTCGTATTGATCGGGTGCAGGACTGGCAAAAACTCATCGGCCTGGACTCCATCTATCAGGGTGTCCCAGTCAAAAGCCATGCCGATATCCCACTTGCCACTGGCTCTATAATTGATATGACTATTGATTCCGGGGATATCACGGCTGGCAGCCGCAAAATTATACCTGTCCGTTTCTGGTAAAAAAGCCCTCGGTATATCATATAGCGCAGTGAGATATCGTATCAGCACCGTCAGACTTTCTACCTGCACGGGCGTATGCGCCGCAAAATATTTTTTCTCTCTGAACGGCAGATCTAACTCTACGTAAGCATCCGTGTCATCGAGGCTGCAGTAGATGTCGGCCGGATTTTCTTTGCCATTGATCTTTTGTCTTGAATATGCAGTCTCCAGCATACCGTCCCTTAGCGTCAGCCAACCATAATTGGATAGTTCGATGGCAATGGATTGTTTGTCATATATTTTACCGGGGTTGCCGGAGGTCATGCCCAAATGATGGGACCAATATTTGGTGTAAAAAAATTGATAAATGGTGCCATCGCGGGCTATGACAAAAGGCACCGAGACATGATAGTGATCCATAGAGAGTTGGCCCATATCCCCTCTAAGATTGCCGGCAGTAAAATGGATGACTACTCTTTTTTTAGGATGAAGATCCGTATAATAATAGTCCGCGGTGGGTGGTTTATAAAACAAACCTTGCACTCTTTCTATGCCCTTAGAATAGTCAAATGGGATGAGTTTGGGCTTATTCTGCATTTTAAAATCAGACTCAATGCCTGGGAGTTTTGAATATCGATTGCTCATAATTTGAATATTAATTGAAAATAAAAAGAATTTAAGTGAACGACTCACGTTCTCAATATTTCGAAGCCATTAAATATAAGTGTAACGACAGGATTTTTTGTCCCACTTTAAGTTAAGGTTGATTTTTCTTGATCATATGAATCATCAGATCATAACTATTTAATCAGTCAGCATTGGATAAATATATTTGCTGAATCTTATGGACCAAATCAGGTTAAAGCCAGGCACTTTCTGACCATCGATGGCCTATATCTTTTTCTTTAAAGCCAGCATCTCATCCCTGAGCTGGGCTGCCGTGATGAAGTCCAGGTCTTTAGCGGCAGCTTTCATTTTCTTCTCTGTTTCAGCTATCAATTTTTCTATTTGATCCCGACCAAGATATTCAACCACAGGGTCTGCTGCCATCAGTCCACGATCTTCGGGCTCGATATAGGCTTTGGGGACTGCCCGGAAATCCAGGATAGATCGTTGTGACATGATCTCTTCTTTGGATTTGGCGAGCGTGCGTGGAAGAATATTATTCTCTTCGTTATAGGCTATTTGTTTGGCACGCCTTCGTTCAGTCTCGTCGATGGTACGCTGCATGGAATCTGTGATTTTATCTGCATAAAATATGACGCGACCATTGATATTACGAGCAGCACGACCTGCGGTTTGAGTCAGTGATCGCGCATTCCGTAAAAACCCCTCTTTGTCTGCATCGAGGATAGCTACCAGGGATACTTCAGGCAGATCGAGCCCTTCCCGCAATAAATTGACCCCCACCAGGACATCAAAATTGCCCAGTCGCAAATCTCGCAGGATCTCTACCCTATCCATGGTCAGCACTTCTGAGTGAATATACTTAGCATTGATATTGAGTCGTGCCAGGTATTTGCTGAGTTCTTCTGCCATGCGTTTGGTCAGTGTGGTAATCAGGGTCCTTTCCCCCAGTTTGATTCTTTTGCCGATTTCATCCATCAGGTCATCAATTTGATTGAGACTAGGCCTGACCTCAATCGGAGGATCAAGTAAACCTGTAGGTCTCACGATCTGCTCTACGACGGAGCCCATGGTCTGCTCCAGTTCAAAATCGCCGGGGGTAGCACTGACATAGATAACTTGATTGACGAGGCCTTCAAATTCATCAAAATTGAGAGGTCGGTTATCAATAGCAGATGGGAGTCGGAAGCCAAAATTGACCAGATTGAGTTTGCGAGCACGATCTCCACCCCACATTCCTCTAACCTGGGGAATGGTCGCATGGCTTTCGTCGATCACCATCAGATAATCTTCGGGAAAATAATCCAGGAGGCAAAATGGCCTGGTGCCCTGAGGCCTGCCATCAAAAAACCGTGAATAGTTTTCCACCCCACTGCAATAACCCAGCTCGCGGATCATTTCAAGGTCGAAATTGACACGTTCATGGATGCGTTTAGCTTCCTGGTATCTGCCTTCAGCCTGGAAAAACTTTTCATGTTCGTGGAGTTCGTCTTCGATTTCACGAATAATGTATTTGAGTCGCTCGCGGGGAGCGACATATAGATTGGCGGGAAAAATGGCTGCATTGTCCATGGCCTCTATCCGTTTGCCGGTCTCGAGTTCGATCTGTTCGATAGATTCGATTTCATCCCCAAAAAAGATGACCCGATACCCATAATCCACATAAGGAAGGCTGATATCGACCGTATCACCACGCACTCTAAACTTACCTCGTTTAAAGTCTATGTCTGCACGGGAATAAAGGCTTTCTACGAGGGAATGCAAAAAAGAATTTCGCGAGATGCGTTTACCTTTCTCTATTCGGATGATACCTCCTTTATAATCCTCAGGATTGCCCATACCGTAAATACAGGAAACGGATGCTACCAATACGATATCCCGCCTACCGGAGAGCAAGGTGGAAGTAGCTCTCAACCTCAGTTTGTCTATCTCTTCATTGACACTGAGGTCTTTCTCGATAAAAGTATCGGTGACACTGATATAGGCTTCCGGTTGGTAATAATCATAATAGGATACGAAGTATTCTACTGCATTGTCGGGGAAAAAATCTTTAAACTCTCCATACAATTGGGCAGTCAGGGTCTTGTTGTGTGAAAGTATAAGGGTAGGTTTTTGGATCTCCTGGATTACATTGGCTATAGTAAAAGTTTTGCCGCTACCGGTGACACCCAGTAGTACCTGAGCTCTTTCGTTTTCTTTGACGCCGCGCACCAGTTGTCGGATTGCTTCTGGCTGGTCACCGGTGGGGGAATATTTGGAGGTGAGTTTGAATGGCACGGTTGCAAAAATACGAGTTAAATTAAGAAAGCTCAGAGACTCCATATTTACAGAATGTTATCTCACTTTCGACTAACTCTTCCCCTTTTCCTTATCAAAATTCCAGCGTAGGTGGCAATACAAAAAAAAAATCGTTCGGAGCTTAAAATCAACCTCTTAATACTTCAGTCCTTCATTCAGATTAAACAAGGCATAACCTTTTTTTTCTTTGTACCCCGGCACATCGGGTAATTGATTTTGAGCTGCAGATTCTGAACTCGGCGTACTAAACGGCATCTTGCCAGAGGGGTTAAACTTACCAGAGATAATATCTATCACTGCATCCAGCGTGGTACCAAATGTCGCAATCACACCCGGTATATTTTTTTTGGTGCTGTCATTGTATATTTCATCAATCACCCAGGGATTAGTATAGTTGATGGCCAGGATAGTTGGTTTGCCGGAAGCCAGCTGGTTGATATGATCGATATTGACTCCGTTTTTAGATAACGACAGGTAGATGGCAGACCCATCCGCTTCGAATAAGGATTTGGAGCCAGGGGTGATCCAGCAAACAATGACATCGGCTGCGGCAGGCTCCGATACAAACTCTAAAGATGAAGTATTAATCTTTGGCTGATAGATATTGGTGGGGCTGGTGGCACCTCTTTTTTCGAAATAAGATTCAAAATAAACTTTGGTTTTGGGCTTCAAAGGCAGGAGATGGCGATCATTGCGTAGCAATACAATAGATTTACGCATCGCAAGATCTGCTTTAGCCTGAAACGATGCATTTCCAACAATTTTTTCTGCAGCATCTTCGTCGACATATGGATTCTCAAAAAGTCCCAATTTAAATTTTTCTAAAAGCAATAAATAGACTGATTGATCGACATATTTGATATCCACCATGCCACTCTCCACTGTTTGAAGAAACTCTGTCGGGTCTGCAGATCCTGAATATAGATTGATCCCATTCTCCAAAGATTTTTTATACCGTTCTCTGATGCTTAAGTTTTCGACACCCCATGGCATCATCTCAATCGGTCCCGTATCAGAATTGATAATCCCTTTGAATCCGAGTTGTTTTTTTAAAAGATCCTGGATAATTCCCTTATTGTATGCATAAGCAACCCGCTCATAAGGAGTATGTACGGGAATGGAATAATAAGGCATGATGGCCGAAGTACCTGCCTTGATAGCAGCTTTAAATGGTATCAGATTATTCTGCAGCATACCACCAATAAAACTTTCGTTTTTACCCCAATCAAAGTGTGCGTCCTGGCCTCCTTCAGCTGCGCCGCCACCCGGAAAATGTTTGGTGGTCAAGGCAACCGAAGTCGCTCCTAATTTTTTGCCCTGAAATCCGCAGACTACCTCTGTCATCATTTTGGCGACCCATTTTGAATCTTCTCCAAAGGTACCTTCTACCCGCTGCCATCTGGGCTCCGTAGCCAGGTCAGCCATATACATATACCCTTTGCGCAAACCTACTGCAGCCCATTCTTGTCGGGCAATATCTGCAAATTCTCTGACAAGGGGCAGATCATGCATGGCAGAAAGCCCAAGCTCTCCAGGCCAGGTAGAAAACACTGTGGTGCCAACACTCAACCCTATGGAGGCGTCTTTGGTGATGTGGTTGCGTGGATTTGAAGCAATGATGGCCGGAATCCCAAGACCATCAGACTCACAGAGTGCCTGGATTTTATTCGCCCATTCTGCTGTCATACGGGCACTGACATTGGCTCTAAAGATAAAATGGCGCAAATGGGATTGAGTGACCCCTTTGGTCGTCCCGGCTGCCATCGTCATAGGTACAGGGAGTGGTTTTTTAGTAAACATATTCACACTTTGGACCTGATCTTCTTCATTAAAATCACTGGTGATCGGATCCCTGTTGGCTGATGCTCCAAAGGACCCATCATTTTTTAGACGGGCGGTACTGATCAACATAAAACCCACTTTGTCAGAAATACTCATCTTGGTAATAAGGTCTTTTGCCCGGACATCATGAGAAAGTCTCCAATCTTCATATAGGTCTAAAGTTCCATTCTTATTCAAGTCTTTAAAGGTGAACCCATCTTGAGATATCAAGGCGACGGATCGATGACCAAGTATGGGCTGTATAGATACAACTGATTTAGACTGTCCATATAATGACAAATGCATAATCCAAAGGCCGAAAAAGGTTAAGCAAATTTTCATTTATTCAATATTTAATACCAAGGTAGCTATATTCATGGATCAAAAACTTTCAAACCAATTAATCCAGCTCCGACTCTATGTAACCAATCAAAAAAAATAACGGATCAGCGTTGGATTCATGGCATATCCCTCATACATCTAAACCCCACTGTACTACTTCGTTCATACCCCTCGCTGACTTTCAACCACATTTGACGCCAGCTCAAGGGTTGCGGACCACCTTGTACATACCACCAACTGGCAGTCGGTTTAAAATAAGACCCTCCTTTTAAAATAAGGTATCTATAACTGCCGGACTGATATTGATCAGCGGTCATCTGCCAGACTGAGCCAACCAGGTCAGTCAAACCAAACGGATTAGTACCTTTTGGGTATTTACCGACAGGATCCAAAATACCATTACCCGGATTGGCATAAGTAGAATCGAAAGTATCAAATACCGTATGTGTCAGGGTCTCTGTGATAACTTCTGATTGAATTTGCCGGATACCCGCGTCTTCTCCCCAGGGCCATGAATGTAGTCCCGAAGTCTGAGCAGCGTATTGCCACTCTGTCTCCGTGGGCAATCTAGCCCCCTTCCATTTACAATACGCCAAGGCGTCTTCATGACTGACATAGACCACAGGATGCTGCTCTAAACCATTTGGTATTTTTCCAAGGACCCAATGCTTTAAAAAATTAGTTTTATCTATTGGCTTATACTTTGACTGATTCAGGAAAACTTCATATTCTGCATTAGTGACGGGATGCTTGTCCATATAGAATGATTTCATCTTCATGTGTTGACCACGACCATTCTCAGGATAAGGAATAAATTCATCACCATGTGTCGTAGTCCATGTAAAACTGTCCGATGGAATCAGTACCATATACTGATCTGCGCCTAAAATACGTGATCGATCCGGCCTGGAAATCAAGTATGGAGAAGCCGGTGGTGATTTAATAATCCTTTCATCGATCAATTGAAGGCTATCAAAGGATTGCACAATAAAATCATCGTCCCAGCCGGGAAATAATTGATGAAGATTTACAGTTAACGCTCCGGCCATAAACCTGGTGGGATTTTTTGAATAATCCGGCTTACCTGCCCAAATCAAAATATGGGAACCTGAGCTTGAAGAAATGGCATAATGATCACCATCAATATGCTTTACCTTCAGCACTGAATCAAATCGGGCGATCACACCCACTGAACCTTCATTGTTAGTGCCCTGATCTTTCAGAGGATAAGGGTCCAGGGAAATGGATAATGATCGCTGATACGGATTGATATTGATTTCTTCATGATTCCACAGATCGACAAAATGACCCTGAACGGGTGTGTCCACATTCATGAGGACTCCACTAAAACCAACTGAATTGGCATTGTATACGGTATAAATATCTTTAGTGATACCAGGCCAAAAATTGATCAACACCCCTTCTTGTTTTGATGGAAAAAGTGGTTGCCAATCCGGAGAAGAAAAGTTGTCACTGTGTTCTCTCAAAATACGCAGAGCTTTACCGAGATATCGATATTGATCATCCAGACCTTCAGGTTGGCCGGGGCGAAATACATTAAACTCAATACCATACCCATTGAATAACGCAGCATGGATCTCCCGGCGAATAGGTTCTTTATATACTTCGGCTACTCTAAAAATGCCAAAGTCAGGTTTGATCAATTTGTTTAAATTCAAAATAGGAGGATAATACAAAGCATTGTGCACTCTACCCGCGACGATAGACTCCATATCTTTTGGAACGGCCATACCTTCGCTATACATGATCACTCCTGGTTTGACTTTATCGACAGCCTCCTGCAATTCTTTACTGCTGGCACCTCGGGTATCGAGAATCACTCCATCCGCGTCCAGATTTTTGACCAGGTCTGCCATACCCCGCAGATGATCTTCTTTCCTGGTGCTTTCATCCCAGGGATTGTAGGAGATAAATATTTTTACTTTTTGCTGATGTGCCTGATCGACCAGGGTGCTTAATCCTTTTATTCCTCCAGGCAGGTCCCGGTACAGGTCCCATTGATTACGCTGATCCATACCCAATGCAGGCCAGGTGGGCCAGATACCTATGATGTCATCACCGCCATATAATAATTTTGCTTTTGCAATAAATTCATTCAACACGTATTTATTCTTTTTCCTGTCATACAATCTATCATCCCAGGCCATGAGGAGGTGTATCATTTTTGATTGTTGGATCCAATGCAGATCAGTACGGTGGTACATCGAATCATCAAATGCATCCATATCATATAGTTTCTGCCTTTGAAAACATGTTCGCAAGCCTTCCTGCCAAACGCCTGAAAAAGTATCAACAAAATAATCGTATAATACTGAGCCCTGTGGGTACAATATAGTCTCGAATCTTTTTCGTTCCGCCCGGTCCCACGATTTTCTTCGGGTCAATGTATACATACTCACTGAGTCATTGATCTTCAAAGAAGCATATCCGAGGTTCCAGACATTGTCCGGTACGATTACATTAACCGGATTATAACCAGGGACAAACAAATGGGTGCGGGACAATGGATGATCGCCGAGCCCGGTGATATAGACATGATCCATTTGAGCAGCCAGGGGGAGTATATTTTTCAGACTCAAAGTATCTTTCGAAATATTGGTCATAACTATGGAATAATGATGGCCGGATGCTGACCATTTTACCTCTAATTGGCCTGGTAAATTATCCGATTCGTAATATGCATCATTCAAGATTAAGGAAAACAATGGTCTATCGGTCATGCTGTAAGATTGACCATTCAACTGGATACCTTTGAATTTTAAATCTTTAGCATCGGCCCGGACTTGTGCGTGCATGGAAATAGCCAGTATACACCCAATGAATAAAAACTCAAATCGCATAATCATTAAAGATAATAAGTTATCATCTATCTCCATCAGCAGCAAAAGCAGAGTATGCCTAATGTTTCACCGCGGACTTATTGATAGTGATGGGCCAGCCTTCAAATTCATCGGTCTCCTTCTGGACAGCGCCTTTAAACCTGGGCCAACAATGGAGCGTAATGTCTCTCGAAATGGTATCAAACTCCACCAAGCCAAAACCTGTAGTGCGATTGTAGAATACGGCAGGTTCTTTATTGGTTTCGTAAGGATTGGCTACAGCATGAACTGTAATTTTATTTCCAAATCCATCTTCAAAATTGCCGGTATAGCTGGGCTTGCCAGGCAAGGATTGATGTTGTTCATCTACCGGCGGCCACCATCTTCTCGGCCAGATATTGCACAGCGCCGGGACGGCGAAACAAAAGACACTGTCATTGTATTCCTCTACTCCATATTGTACGATAGACGGCAGATGCTGGTCGCCTACTATATGAAGGTCAATGTTTTTGCCCAATAATTTTAAAGCTTCATTTCTTCTATTATGCGGCCATCCATTACTGTCCATATCCCGGGTAGGTGCATCTCCTTTTACATATTCACCTTTTTGAGGTATAGGCAGATCTGGGGTAATCTGATCATTTAATGCACCCAGGGGCAAGGTTTGCAGACAACAGAAAGGGGTCGCTGAAAGCATCACTTTGATCGGATATTCCGTCCTGTTGTTTTTACTCCAATGGTCTAAAAAAAATAATTGTCGTTCTCCCAATAGCTGGGATTGAAGGTCTTTAATTTTTGAGAGGTCAAAATCAGGGTTAGCAGCATATCCATTCCAGACTTTTGCTTCCTCTGGCAAGATATCTTTCGGGGGAGATTTAAATTTTCGGTCTTCAATGATACCAAAACTTATGCCTGCATAGTCCCACTCTGTATAATAGACTTGAATACCCTGTAGGATTGGAGTGGGATCAAAAGCATCAGGCATATGACTGGTCTGGGTGAGTTGCGCCATATTGACCCATTCAGGCAGCATTTTATATCCACCGGTATCCTGGGCATCAGAACCATCAAATAAAGGCCTGGTAGCCCTACCTCCGGCTCCCCATATATTTCCATGGTACATGTCATGATCGTCCGGCAAGGCGACCATGGGGATATTCCGAAATAACGCACGATAGCTCCAGCCAAACATGATCCACTTTCGTAAATAATCGAGACAAGCCTTGTCTAAAGGATTCATTTGAGTTCCAAAACCACCATTTGCTTCATAAAATTGGTCGCCAAGAAAAAATACCATGTCTGCATTTTGCGCGGAGGCGACATCTACCACTTCATTATCCGGAAAACCATAGTCCCAATTACAACTAAAAGCCAGCGCTCTGATATTTGACTTATGAATTGGTTCTGCAGCGATAGTTCCTTCATAGCTATATTCCTTATGTTGACCGTTTTTCAATGGCAAGGAGCAGGATATTTTATACTTAACAGCTTTTGTGGAATCCCAACCCACAATTCTAAAATTGGCAATCCTGGCCAAAGGGTGAATCTGAGACTTTGCAATTTGCTCCCAGGTATGATCCTTTTGGATAAATAAATTAACCTGGGTTCCCGGAATATCTATCGGTGAAAGTTGCGCAGTAAGTTTCAGTATGCCGGCATGCAAAGTGTATTGAGCAAAATAGACAGCACCAAAAACCTGTTGAGGAAAATAATTAAGCTTTTCGCCTTTTACAACAAGATTGCTGATGGCGACGGATGGTTGTGCAGCGTACTCTGTAATCGCTTTCTGGTGACTGATGATGGCAATATTGCCCTGCAAGGTGCCCACATCCACTAAAGGTGCACTCCAGGTCGCAAGAGTATGATGAATCCGGTCAGTAGCTTTTAGTTTGACCGTATACTGGCCAGATGCATGGGGAGTTACAGCCATGGATAAGTTTATGGTGCCGGTCATTTTAGATTCGTCAATTTTTTTTCCACCTACGGATTTTCCAATAAACAAATATCCATTGCGTGATATTCCTATATCTACACCGGTCCCAGTCATGATGGCAGAGCGATAATCTTTATGCCGACCTTGAGCACCGATTCTAAAACCAATATAATTTTCCTCAGGTACGACCGTATAAGATTGGTGCAGAAATCTCAAGGACATGGCAGCCTTAAATGAATTTGTCTTCTCAGAAAGCTGATGGGTAAGAATATGAACAGATCTGTCTGGGGCATGAACCAGGCATCGTAACTCGCCGTCTTTGATGCACCAGTCCTGCAGCCGCTGTGTCCACAGATCTTCGCCGGTCCAGGGCATATCCGGATATAGATGCCATTTGCTTTTAAAACGGGTAGCAGCATCAGTATCCAGCTCATCTATAGCATGGTTCATTTCTGATTTGACATTCAAAAATGATTTAGTACTTGCAGCACCAATAAATAATGACCTGATGATATCTCTGCGACGCATGTTTTGATTACATAAAATTATTTCATCTGAAGTATTACCTCATTTACAAATTGCCATGCCGGCTCATTGGCTTTGGAATCCCGGTGCTCCTTTTTCACAATGGCATCAAGCTTCTTCAAGATCTGCTGATGGTCTTTGGCCAAATTCTTCGTCTCACCTAAATCAGATTGGAGATGGTACAACTCCCAGGGAGCAGCTGGATTTTTTTTCAAGTTAGATTTCACACCCTTCCAATCTCCCAAACGTATAGCGATCTGCCCCCCTTTCTCAGGATATTCAAAATATAAATATTTATGTTTTTTTTGTTTTTTCTGAAGCAATTCAGGCAAAAAAGATATGCCGTCAATACCAGTCACCTTTTGATGTGTCAGATCTGCTACAGTCGCAAAAAAATCAAATTGTGCAGAAATTAAATCTGAGACAGTCCCCGATTTTATTTTTCCGGGCCACCGGGCAATGAACGGCTCCCTGATCCCTCCTTCATATAAATCCATTTTCAGGCCTCTTAGTCCGGCTACGCTATTAAAAAATTTCGCATCTACTCCCCCATTGAAGGTAGTCCCATTATCACTGCTAAACAGGATGATGGTGTTTTCATCCAATCCAAGTTGTTTGATTTTTTCCATTACCAGCCCTACCTGAGCATCCAAAAAACTGATCATCGCTGCATAAGTAGAGAGTGGGCATTTGGTCGAAGCATAACTTTGTTGCCCATAATATGGCTTTTCCTCAAAGAGTCCAATATATTGTCGTACCCATTCGTCCGGGGCCTGCAAGGATGCATGGGGGATAGTATAAGGCATGTATAAAAAGAAAGGGTGCTCTTTATTCTCTTCTAAAAAGCCAAGAGCCTTTTCTGTCATTTTCGCGGGAGCATATACTTTGCCTTTAAAATATTCAAAGTCTGCGTCCGTAGCAGTCTGGGGATCGAGTTTTCGATGTACATTGATAAATGGCTGATGGAGGGAGTCCCATTTTTCGTTTTCCCAAAGATGGGTGGGATAATAATTGTGTGCTTGTTTTTGATCCAGGTAGCTGTAATAATAATCAAACCCCTGGTTGATGGGAGATCCTTCTGTATTATTCATGCCCAATCCCCATTTCCCTACCAACCCGGTCACGTAACCTTTTTGTTTTAATAATTCTGCTACGGTAAATTCTGATTTGAGTAAAGGCATTTGGCCACGCTCTGCACTATCGGGGAACCCGCCCAGTTCATGATTGCCTCTTATATAGGCATGTCCGCCATGTAAGCCTGTCATCAACATGCAGCGCGCTGGGGCACAGACGGGCGTACCTGAATAATGTTGAGTAAACCGCATACCCTCTGCTGCCATCTGGTCCAGATGCGGCGTCTTTATTTTTTGCTGACCATAACATCCCAACTCTCCCCAGCCCAGATCATCTGCATAGATATAAACAATATTGGGCATGGCAGGCGGATCAAACACTTTTTTATTTTGAGCAGAAATGGAATTCGTTCCCCAACCAAGCAGGCATAAAAAAATAAGTCGGAAGGTTATTTTCATCTTCAACGTTGATCTGCTCATGCTATTTAAAAAATTATTTCATCATCATCACGGCACTCATGGTTTCGATGCCGTCAAAAAAATTTTTCAACCTGATGTTTTCATTCTCCGCATGTTGGTTATTATCATGATTGGCGATCGGCAAAGTAATCGTATTAGCATGGAGATATTTTTCAAAAAGGAATAGCGGAAGACTTCCTCCCAAAGTGGGTTGCAATACCACCTGTTCGCTTGTTGTGTTTTTTACGGCAGCTATTACTTTTTGGGCTATGGGCAATTCCATAGAGGTGCGTTGTGCATTATAACCTTCATGGCGAATCACATAGATCAGTTTGTCATACTTGGTTCGATCTTCCTCCGTGGGCTCATGATCGATCACCTGGTATCCCTGAGCTGTTATATGGTCTATGACTTTTTGCTGCTGACGCTGCCAGTCATTGCCCAGGACTAATCTCAGGTCGAGGACCGCCGTTGCATAGGTAGGTATCTGATTTGAAGCTAGCTTTCCCACATTGCCGCTGGCCATACCATTGATATTGAGTGAAGGCAGATTAATACTGGCGGTGAGCGTTGAACCTGACATCTCAGTAGATTTGAGGCCAAGTTCTTTTTTCATTTGTTCATCGACGGAGGGAACCTCCATCATAGCTTTTTTCTCCGAAGCAGTGAGCGCTTGCACATCATCATAAAATCCCTTGATGGTGACATGGCCCTGATCGTCTTTCATCGATGCAAGGAGTTGGGCGAGCATCATTGCAGGATTGGGAGCCCAATTGCCATAGTGACCACTGTGAAGCGGACGCTTAGAGGCAAATACCGTCAACCCCAAACCAGTATCCCCTCGTACACCAAAGACGATCTGCTTTTTGCCGGATTGATGCACCGGCCCATCACATATGAGCCATAGATCTGATTTTAATAAAGGAGCATATTTTTCCAGTATTTCATTGAGGTGAGTAGAACCAGCTTCTTCTTCGCCTTCAAAGAAAAAACGAATATTACAGGTCGGATACAAACCGCTTTTAATAATGGCATGGTAGGCTTCCAGAATGACCATCACGCCTGCTTTGTCATCAGAGGCACTGCGGCCATAGATACGCCATTCCTTATTGTAATGATTATCCGATGGAAAGGGAATATTCGATCCGCCCTGATCTAATGCTCCGGTAAACAATTTTGGAGTAAACGGTTCTAAGCCCTGGGCCCATTGAGCAGGATTGACAGGCTGACCATCATAGTGTGCATAAAAAATGATGGTCTGAGATGCTCCAGGCACATTGACTTCCCCATATACTACCGGAGGTACCTTATCGGTGACCCCAGAGAGTAATTGTACATTTTGAATACCCCGATCCCGCATCATGCTAGAGATAAATTCGGCATTTTTAGTAATGTTCTGCGGATCCCTGGCAAGATTAGGCAATGCTAAAAAAGTGGAGAACTCAGAGATTATTTTATTGGCGTTTTGCTGATGATATTTTCTAATGGTGAGTATATCAGCAGATTGGGCCAACGACCACATCTGAGCAAAAAAAATAAACAATATGGTATAAACCCTTCTGGTCATAGTAACGCGATTGAGTGTAAGCAAAAGTATAAAGATATCCAGTATGAGCCTACTACCGATTATTCAAAGCGGATCTAAATCGTTGAATTATTTTCTCTAAATTATCCAGGATGATGGGTAGCTTCATTTTGCCAAAGCAATACGGTAATAGTCAGTTAATGTATTTAATTCAATATATAACAAGGTTCTCTTCATGGGATTACACACTGTTTCAAAATAATTGTAGCTATATCATATAATTATAATTAACTTTGCAGCACTTATAGTTTTTACACTCTCTGTTTGTGTAGTTCACCCCTTCCCAAATTGTGATGTTTTAACCTAAGGCGGATAATGTACCGACTTTCAACATTTCGGTAGCCTTATCACATTTATTTAATCAAAACATATTTAACTAGTGTCATTTAACAATTTGCCGCTTATAGAGCCGTTATTAAAGGCTTTAAGCAAAGAAGGGTATACTACCCCTACACCTATCCAATTACAAGCCATCCCCGTAATCTTAGAAAGAAGAGATCTACTTGGATGCGCTCAGACCGGCACCGGAAAGACTGCCGCTTTTACTATCCCGATATTGCAGCATATGCATCTTTCATTACAAAAAGAATATCGACTTCGTACATTGATCTTAACTCCTACCCGTGAGCTCGCCATACAGATCGGCGAAAGCATAGAAGCTTATGGCCACTTTCTCAATCTCAAACATAAAGTTGTATTCGGAGGAGTATCCCAGCACGGCCAGGTCCAAGCGGTCAAAAGTGGGTTAGACATTATCGTCGCTACTCCTGGCAGGCTATTAGATCTTATTCAACAAAAAGTAATTTCACTCAACGATATAGAATACTTCGTATTGGATGAAGCTCATCGAATGTTGGACATGGGATTTATACATGATGTCAAACGCATCATAGCCAAATTACCACATAGAAGACAAAACCTATTTTTCTCTGCAACGATGCCTCCTGAGATCACACGACTGGCTGATATGCTGTTAGACGATCCTGTGCGCGTAGAGGTGACTCCTTCTGCTACCACGGTAGAGATCATACAACAATCAGTGTATTTTGTCGAGAAACCATACAAACTGCCGTTACTGATTCACCTGTTGAAAAACAGTGACCTGGAATCGATCCTGATATTTACACAAATGAAGCATGCAGCCGACAAGCTGGCTCGCAGTCTAAGTCAGGCCGGAATCCGCACTGAAGCTATCCATGGCAATAAATCTCAAAATGCGAGACAAGCCGCATTAAAAAGTTTTAAAAATAAAGGTACGCGGGTACTGGTAGCGACCGACATCGCAGCGCGTGGTATCGACATCGACGAACTGACCCATGTACTCAATTTTGAATTGCCAAATACACCTGAAACCTATGTACATCGAATCGGCCGTACAGGAAGAGCAGGAGCCGGAGGCAATGCTTTATCTTTCTGCGATAGAAGCGAAAGAGTACTGTTGTCAGACATTCAAAAATTGATCAAAAAAACGATCCCTGTGGTCAAAGGACATATTTTTGATGGCTATGGAGCTGGTGTGTCTGAACAAACCAATCCTACACCGACTGTAAAACTTAAATCTGCCGGCAAAGGCAGACGATTTAGTCGAGCATTTGCAGCCCGATAATATAAATATACCTCAGACTATTTATCACATTGATATAGAACTCAGGGGTTAAAGTAAAAACTATTAAGAGCTAAAATCCTTTCGTTCAAGGGAAGGATTTTATTTTTAAAACTTATTTATTGATCGAAAACTAATTATTAAAGGTTCAATTTTTATATTTTAGTAATCCAAAATATTCGTCATTATGATTCAAAAACTTATCATGGCTATTCTGGTAATAGCTTTTATGGCCGCATGTAAAAACTCTACGACTACAGACGCCAATAATTCCAATACTGCTGTAGAGACTCCAGTCGTCAAGACTCACAAATTAATTGCCAAATGGGAAAGTGATTCATTATTTAAAGTGCCAGAGTCTGTCTTATTTGATGCCAATAATCAAGTGCTCTATGTATCCAATATTGAAGGTACAGAACCCTGGGGTGCTGACGGTAAAGGCTCGATAGGCCAACTCGGGTTGGATGGTAAGATCATCAATGCAGAGTGGGTCAAAGGGCTTCAAGCTCCAAAAGGAATGGGCATCTTCAATGGCAAACTATACGTAGCTGATCTTAAAGAAGTGGTGACTATCGATATCGCATCCGGCAAGATCGAAAACAGATTTAAGGTCCCGGGGGCTGTCGGTTTGAATGATATATCGATAGATGCAACCGGAGTGATTTATGTCACCGACTCGCAAGGAAAAAGATTATACCGGATTGAAAGTAATTCTGCATCAATCATACTCGATTCGCTCGCTGGTCCCAATGGAGTTCTTGTCAACGGCTCAAATCTTTACATTCTGAATGCAGGAGGCTTCTACAAGATATCTAAAAGTGGTGGCCTGGGGCTCATCGCTGATGGCATGGAAGGTGGTACCGATGGTGTTGAAAATGTAAAAGGCGATGAATTTATAGTATCTTGTTGGGCTGGTGCTGTATGGTATATCAATGATGATGGTCGCAAAGAATTGCTGTATGATGGAAAATCAATCGGCAAAAACACTGCAGATATTGGGTTTGATCCCGCTACCAGGACCGTGTATGTCCCTACATTTTGGAAGAATACGGTGATGGCATTTGAAGTAGCCGAGAATTAAAGAAATATCTAAACAAACTGTATATAACGGATCCGGGGTAAACCTTGGTCCGTTTTTTTTTGTCCAAAACCCGAAAAAAATTATTGCTCATTTTAAGGTGGAACCTACCAAGCGCTTAAAATCAAAGTAAATTAAAAGGGCAATTTGTCCACTAAGTGATCACATACTACGATATAACTATTGATTTAAATAGTATAAACAGTCCTACAAAATTAAATACAACTTTTTTGGAATAAACCCCCAACCATTACAACGTACTCACCACACTACACAACTCCACCCTCGGCATATGTTCTTCCACCAGTCCCGTAGGATGCGCCTCTGTACAGGGGATATACGTGTACTGTTCATTCGTCGCATTGTAGTGGATCTCTACTTTCTGGCCTTCTACCTGGAGGCTTGGCGAGAGAAAGCTGGGATAGACCCGATTGCTATTATTGATGCTCCAGGCTACCTCGAGGTAATAAAAAAAATCGGTGCCGGCTACATTGAGCATCTGCCTTTTGACCACGGCTTTGGTTACACTGGAACAAGCCGCTGACTGCGGCGTGGTGATATCAGCGAGTTCTGATTTGGAACAACCAAAGGTCAGGATGAGGGCGACAAACAGGAGATTTTTCATGCAGCAGATTTTAAAGCTTTCCAAATATAAACGAAATTAGGGACCAGGAGGTTGCTTTATTTATTTTGGGTAAGCCAAAGGTGCTTTTTCTCCCTTCTGGGTCGGGGTAATAGGTATTTTAGGACAAGTCAGCCGCCTCATTGTCTTTTGGGGAATAAGAAAAATTTACCTTTTGCCACTGCGCAAAGTAGGAGGAGGCCTTGGAGTCACAGCCAGCTAGCGACCGCACTTTATTCAAGTAACACTTCGTGGCCGCCAGTTGTCTGATGCTAAAATCTTAATGATGCTTAGTGCTCCTTATTGGTTAAAAAACCATTCCCCTATTTAACCTCTATCGGTTTCCCCCCATTCACACCTCCTATGGGTATATTGGTTGGAAACTGGGGAGCTACCGCAGGAGCTGATTCTACCCGGTAGACATAATATTTAGTATCTCCCTGCCAGGGAAATTTGAAGTATTTTTCTTTGTAATACAGTTCCAGACGCTCGCCGGTAGCAGAAGCTTTGAGGATCTGATCAGCGACCTCTTTATTTTGTACAGAAAATGCCCAGACATTGGGGGTCATGGTCCCCAGGTTGTTGGTAGACGGCATCATCATCAGGTTGAGCTCGCCTTCGTGGGTCTTGAAGATCACTCCTTTTTTGCTGAGTTTAATGACCTGGCCGGCTCGCATGCCTTCGCTAAAAGGCACAAATGTAAAGAAGGAACCAACAGCTGCTGCCAATACGAATAGGACGATCAGGGTGCGGATAACATATTTTTTTAATGTCTTCATCTAGTGATTTTAAAGTATACTTGTGATAACAATACTGGGATCAAATTTAGTTCAATTTTAACAATGTACAGTCGGCATTCTTTAGAAGACACCATCGTGGCATTAGCTACTGCTCCAGGCCTCGCCGCGATCGCAGTGATCCGTATCTCCGGAGATCAGGCATTTGAGATTGTAGAGGAGTGTTTTGAAGGCAGATCAATACAGGACTTGGACAGCCATACAGTCCACTTGGGATATATCCGGAGCGCAGAAGAGCAGGTGATCGATCAGGTATTGATCACCCTATTTAAAGGGCCTCACTCTTACACAGGCGAAAATACCATAGAGATCAGTTGTCATGGTTCTTCATATATCCAAAGTGCCATCATCGATAGATTGGTGGCCCTCGGCGCCAGGCCGGCAGGCCGGGGAGAGTTTACTTTCAGGGCTTTTTACCATGGCAAGCTGGATATGACCCAGGCCGAAGGGGTGGCTGATCTGATCGCTGCGGAATCCAAAGCTGAAGCAACGGTCGCCCTCCATCATCTCAAAGGGGGTATATCCGCGGAGATCGCCGCGCTTAGGGATCAGCTCGTACATTTCGCTAGCATGCTGGAGTTGGAACTGGATTTTGGAGAGGAAGAGGTGGAGTTTGCAGATCGTCAGCAGTTGACCCAGCTTCTGGATACGGCCAATGCCCGCATTCAAATATTATTGGACTCTTTCAAATTGGGCAATGCCATCAAACAAGGCATCACTACCGTCATCGCTGGCAGGCCCAATGCAGGCAAAAGCACCCTGCTCAATGCCCTGCTACAGGAAGAGCGCGCCATCGTATCCGATATACCCGGCACCACCCGAGACACGATAGAGGAAGTACTCCATATCGAAGGCATCCCCTTCCGTCTAGTCGATACAGCCGGCATCCGCGAGGCCAAAGATCAGATCGAAGCCATCGGCGTATCCCGCACCCACGAAAAAATCCGCCAATCCTCTATACTATTATATGTGTTCGATGTGACCGAGATGCGACCCGCCGAAGTAGAGGCTGATATCTACAGACTTATGCATGCCGACCTCGAAGTCATCCTGGTACCCAACAAAATGGATCTCAATCCCTATACCCTGCCGGAAGACTATATCATGCCTGGCATCACGCGCGCGGACATCATCCCCACCTCCGCCAAAAACCAGATGAATATCATCTATCTCAAAGAAAGAATCCTCCAGACCATCCACTCTGACCATGCCTTGCTCGCTCAAAACATTGTGAGCAATTCCCGTCACGTAGACAGCCTGGTCAAAGTACAGGAGCACCTCGCGCGCGCACGCACGCAGGTGACCAATCTATCAGGACATGAACTGATCGCGATGGATATCAGGCAGGCCTTGCATTATCTCGGCGAGATCACCGGGGAGGTGACGACGGATGAATTGTTGGAGAGTATATTTGGGAGGTTTTGTATCGGAAAGTAATTTCACACTCAATTGTACTTATAATTCACACCATTATCCAAATTCTAACCATTTTTCACAAAACATAACTACTAATCATGAAAAATAGCCCAAGGTGGTCCAATTATCTAAAAACTAACTCAGGTCTGACCAACTATTCGCTCTTTATCAATATGCTGACTCGATGAAGTCCCAAATCAGTAGACAAGAAAGAGATGAAGGATTAACAAGGAGCTAACCATTAGAGTATTTGGATATGAAAACATTATAGGTTCATGGAATGGAAACCCTATCCTTCTTACCAGACTTATACGCTACACCTTAATCATCTTTTGTTGATAATACCTGCTAAATATCAAAAATAAAACGCCACAAAGCAACCAGGCCGGGAGGGTTAAAAAGGATAAAAACACATCAAATTGAACAGAGATAAAATAAAACAATCCAAAGCTGATGGCCCAGGCAAATGCTACCGCCTTATTAAATTTAATATTGGCAACCTCTGCATAATTTTTAATAATGCCTGCCTGGTTAGAAAAGAAATGTTCAAATACGATAACAGCTCCAAAGGGAGCAAGAATAAACCCATACAGTGCCACGAACCCTAAAAGCTTCATAGCAAATGCAGGAAAAATTCCCGCGAGCGTAGCTACGGACCCTGCAATTATAGTAACCCAAAAAGTCGAAACTTTAGGTATGATGGCTTGAAAAGCAAGTCCTGCTCTATAGATGGTAGGATTAGCTGTGGTCCATCCGGCCAGTACGACAGCTATAATTCCAAATATACCGAGGGCATTATACGCCAGTGGCCCGGGAGCGACCGGAGGTGCTTCTCCATTATTTAAAAAACCTATTGCTTCAGGAGATTTTAAATAAACAGAGTATAATAAAGCTGCTGCTATCCAAGCCATATAATGACCTACATACATGCCGGCCGCTGTCGTCCATCCTGCACTAGCTTTCTTAGCAAAACGAAAAACGGACAGATCAGACATCCCGATATGCATAGCCGCATTGGCAAACCAGGACCAAAGCACAACATGCCAGAACGTATATTTTATTTGCCCTGGAAATGGATCTGAACCCTCACCCCAGATCTGCCAAAATTGGGAAAAACTTGAAACCCCTAATTGATTTAATGCCACATAACCGCAAGCTAAGAACGCGATTACAATTACAGGAGACATCCAATTAGCAGCTCTCGAGACCATATCGTAACCTCTCGCTGCAATAATGGATATGGCTACTCCGAGTAAAACCACAATGACCACCCAGGTAATACCATTGGGCATCGTGTCTGATAATTTCGGCATAGGCATATCAAACGGAATGCCAATAGCTGTGGCAGACACGGTGATCATGGAACCTGCTAAAAAACAGAATAAAATACCATTGGCCAGGTTATAGCCAATCACCAATTTTTTACCACATATTTTCTCCATTTGATAGTACAGCGTCAATCTATTTTCAACCGCTATCTTAGCCGTGAGATATCGCCAGCTCAATACTGCTAACAGGTTTCCTACGAGTAATCCTACAATTAAATCGAAAGCACTAACGCCTGCAGTTAAAAATAAGGGCCCAATCATAAACTCTGTACCTGCTGCATGCTCACCTGCATACATGCCTAAAAAACTTTTCCAGCTTTTTAATTTTGACTGGGGTACCGGCGTTCTTTCAAATTCGCCGCCAGCTATCTCCTCAATTTCTTCTTCAATGTTAAATTGGCTCATATATTTCTAATTAGTGATTATTTTGTCAAGTGTAAAGTCTAAGATGCATGAATAACCCGTTTCTAATTTCATGCGGTCGGAACCCATAATTTGGAACATCACACAAAATAACCAAAACATATTAATAGAGGTAGTATCCATGGAGGCTATCTGCGCATTTGGTTATCAATTCGTCGAAGCCATATTATAATCTCACCATTATTGCCAATTTTATGGACTTCATTCTATCATAAGGGTGTTTACTTTGTAACTGTTTTTTCAACTCCCCGGGTAAAGCCGTTATTTTTAGGTTGAAAGCCACCGTGTGGGTTCATGCGCCACGGGTCTTCTGTTAGTGATCGAACAATATGCTGGAAGGAAAATGATGAGTAGGTCACTATAGCGGTCATAGCGCGGTCGAAAAAATAGCAAAGTGTCTGCATCTGCATGACCAAAATGAGCCCGATTTATTTAAGGTTAAATATTTCATCTATTTTTCTGCTATGAAAAACTATTTGTGTCTTTGGATGAGTCTTTTTTTAATTAATGGATATGCACAATCTGAACTTAAGCTTTGGTATACCCAACCATCCGGGGCAACATGGGAAAATGCGCTCCCGATCGGTAACGGCCGCCTTGGAGCTATGATATATGGGAATGTAGCGGAGGAAATCATGCAACTCAATGAACACACTGTATGGAGCGGCAGTCCCAATCGTAATGACAATCCGGCAGCACTGGCAGCACTGCCTGAGATCAGGAGATTAATATTCGAAGGCAAACACAAAGAAGCGGAAATGTTAGCCGGTCAGACGATCATATCCAAAAAATCGCATGGACAAAAATTTGAACCGTTCGGCAATCTTCACTTAAAGTTTGATGGCCACGAAGACTTTAGTAATTATAGGAGGGAACTTGATCTGAAGCAAGCTATCTCCAAAATTTCGTACAAAGTAGGTGAGGTCACCTATACTAGGGACGCTTTTGCATCCCTGGCTGACAATGTAATTGTAATCCACTTATCAGCCAATGCCTTAGGCAAACTTACTTTTAGTGCCTTCTACACTTCGCCCCAATTGATTAAAAACATCCTGGTCACCCCGGCGCATGACCTGATTCTATCCGGTACGACGAGTGATCATGAAGGCGTCAAAGGCATGGTTAGATTTAAAGGAATGACACGAATCAAATTGGACGGAGGATCCATCACCTCTACGGATACATCTCTAATTGTTCAAAATGCTACTGCTGCAACCTTATATATTTCAATAGCTACCAATTTTAATAATTACCACGATCTCCAGGGTGATGAAACCAGCCGGGCTTCGGAGTACCTAAACAAAGCCTTTCGACCATCGTATTCACGACTTAAAAGTGCACATATAGCTGCCTATCAACATTACTTTGATCGGGTGCAATTAGATCTTGGAACTACGCAGGCAGCGAATTTGCCCACGGACGAAAGATTAAGAAATTTCAACCAAACCAACGATCCTGCATTGGTATCGTTGTATTACCAATATGGACGATACTTGCTGATATCTTCTTCAAAGCCGGGAGGCCAGCCTGCCAATTTGCAGGGACTTTGGAATCATCGGATCAATCCTCCCTGGGACAGTAAATACACGATCAATATCAATGCCGAGATGAACTATTGGCCTGCCGAAAAAACCAATCTTTCAGAGCTCCATCAGCCTTTCTTAGATATGGTAAAAGACTTGTCTATCACCGGCCAACAAACGGCCAGGGATATGTATGGAGCAAGGGGTTGGATGGCACATCACAATACGGATATTTGGCGGGTCACCGGCGCCATTGACGGGGCATTTTGGGGCATGTGGACCGCCGGAGGGGGCTGGGTAAGTCAGCATTTATGGGAGCATTATCTGTATACAGGCGACAAAACTTTTTTAGCCTCTGTATATCCTGCACTAAAAGGCGCTGCATTATTTTATCTGGACTTTTTAGTAGAACATCCCACTTACCGTTGGATGGTAGTGAGTCCGGGCAATTCTCCGGAAAATGCACCTGCAGCTCATGGTGGTTCATCGCTGGATGCAGGTGTCACCATGGACAATCAAATCGTATTCGATGTATTCAGCACGGCTATTCAAGCTGCTGCAATATTGCATAAAGATCCGTTATTGATGGATTCACTCAAAGCAAAGCGGGCTGCATTAGCACCGATGCATATAGGTCGTTATAATCAATTGCAGGAATGGCTGGATGATATAGATGACCCCAATGATCATCACCGGCACATTTCCCATTTGTATGGCCTTTATCCTTCCAATCAAATTTCAGCGTATCGAACACCTGATCTATTTGCTGCTGCTAAAAACACCCTTATCCAGCGTGGCGATGTATCGACAGGATGGAGTATGGGTTGGAAAGTAAATTGGTGGGCTAGGTTACAAGATGGCAACCATGCCTATAAACTAATACAGAATCAATTGACTCCTGTGGGCAATGATCGTGGCAGCGGTGGTACTTATAACAACCTTTTTGATGCCCATCCACCCTTCCAGATTGATGGCAATTTTGGATGTACCTCCGGAATTACAGAAATGTTAATGCAAAGTGCGGATGGAGCTGTCCACCTTTTGCCGGCACTTCCAGATGTTTGGCCCTCAGGCAGCATCCGTGGATTGAAAACCTGGGGAGGCTTTGAAATAGTGGATATGCAATGGCAGGATGGAAAATTGGCAAAATTGGTTGTAAGGTCTGGTCTCGGAGGCAATCTAAGATTGAGATTACCCAACGAAATGAGGTGGAGCAACGGTACCGGTTTGAAACCAGCCACAGCAGATAATAGCAATCCTTATTTTCAAACGGAAGACATTCCCACCCCCATCATATCGCCGCAATCATCTATCCGGCAGCTTGATTTGAAACCAACCTATTTATATGATATTCCTACAAAGAAGAAACAAGTACTTATATTATTATCTTTATCATGAACAAGATGACTTTTTTTAAATATTGTATTTTACTGAAAATGGTACTTGGATTGACCACGCCAACGCCGTTGTCAGCGCAGAAGAAAAAATCAACTCCTACCCACCCAATTTCTAAAAAAATCAGCCCTCATTTATTCGGACTCTTTTTTGAAGATATCAATTACGCCGCTGATGGCGGACTGTATGCCGAAATGATACAAAACCGATCCTTTGAATACAGTCCTACAGATCGTAAAGACTGGCATTCCCTCACTGCCTGGGAATATCTCACCCCGGGTTTTTCTTATGGGTCCTTATCGGTGGAAACTCAGCAACCCATTCATCCAAATAATCCACACTACCTGGTATTGACCGCAGAACATATCGGGTTTGAAGGCCTTGGAATTAAAAATGCGGGATATGCCAATATGGTCGTTACGGCCGGCGAACAATATAATTTCAGCATGTTTACGCGCCAGCTTTCTACAAATCCAGTTACTTTAAAAATAAAACTTCAAGACAAAAAAGGTGCCATCCTGGACTGGCGGGAGGTGACGGTTGACTCCAAAGACTGGCAAAAGCAAAACCTTATGCTCTCTCCATCTAAAAACTGTGACAGCACCTCCCTGGTGATCGTGGCCGTATCCGAAGGTAAGCTGGCATTGGATGTAATTTCTCTTTTCCCTGAACAAACCTTTAACAAACGCCCCAATGGTATGCGGGCAGATCTGGCTCAGGCACTTGCTGACATGAAGCCCGGATTTATGCGGTTTCCCGGAGGCTGCTTAGTTCACGGAGATGGAGTGGGCAATATGTATCGATGGAAAAACACAATCGGGCCGATTGAAACGAGGCTCGAACAAAAAAATATCTGGGGATACCATCAAACCGGTGGCCTTGGATTTTATGAATATTTTCAATTATGTGAGGATCTTGGCGCCAAACCTGTCCCTGTACTTCCGGCAGGGGTGAGTTGTCAAAATTCGGGTGGCACCTGGCGCATAGGGGGCACCGGCCAAATGGCACTCCCACAGGAAGAGATGGATGACTATGTGCAAGAGGTGTTAGACCTGGTCGAATGGGCTAATGGATCCGTTGAAACGACCTGGGGTACCTATCGGGCCGCCGCCGGACATCCTGCACCATTTAATCTGGAGTATGTAGGCATTGGAAATGAAGAAAAAATTACCCCTGAATTTGAAGAGAGGTTCCAAAAGATCTATAGTGCTTTAAAAGTCAAACATCCGGAGATCACAGTCATTGGTACGGCGGGGCCCGGCGAAGATGGAGATGATTTCGATAAAGGCTGGAAGCTTGCATCCAGCATTAATCTTCCGGTAATAGACGAACATTATTACAAACAACCGGATTGGTTTAAAGCAAATCTCAACCGATATGATACTTATGACAGAAATAAATCGATAGTTTATTTAGGGGAGTATGCTTCCTGGGGTAATAAATTAATCAATGCGATCACCGAAGCTGCTTATATGATTGGGTTGGAGCGCAACGGAGATATCGTCAGGATGGCATCTTATGCTCCTATGTTTGCCAAAAAGGATTATACTCAATGGAGGACGGACATGATATTTTTTGATAATAGCCGTATCTGCCTGACTCCCAATTATTATGTACAACAAATTTTTTCTGTCAACCGGGGTGACGCTTATATAGAAAACATCATTTCAAAAAATAAATCGGATACGGCACTTTCCGCTTCTGCGGTGCAGGATTCACGAAGTGGTGATCTCATATTAAAATTGGTCAACACCGGAGATATTGAAGGACATTTCCAAATCAACCTGGCCGCTTTTCAATATCTTAATCCTACCGCTAGTCTTACTGTGCTTGCTGGAGGTGGAATGGAAGAAAATACGCTGGAAAGCCCGAATAATATAGTCCCAAAAACTACTGATCTTTTGATAGGTAGTGTTATTGAGTATACTACTCCACCCATGTCGCTTAACTGCATACGCATCCAAAGTCAGCGCAGATGAATATGAAGACTATTTTTTTGACCTACTTGATCGTAATCACGCTTCCATCTGCAGTTTTTGCTCAAAATAAATCTGCCCAAAACCCTCTGATCTTTGCTGATGTACCGGACATGTCCATGATTCGGGTGGGCAAAAACTATTATATGAGTAGCACGACCATGCATATGAGCCCTGGCCTGCCTATCATGAAATCTACTGATCTGGTCAATTGGAAACTGATCAATTATGCCTATGACACCCTGGCCAATATCGATGAGCTCAATCTTACGAATGGCAAGAGTGCCTACGGCAGAGGATCATGGGCCAGTAGTTTGCAATATCATGCGGGTGTTTACTACGTAACCACATTTGCTCAGACCACCGGTAAGACTTATATCTTCAGAACAAAAGATATCGATCAAGGTCACTGGCAGATGTCTTCATTTAAGCCTGCCTACCATGACCACACCTTGTTTTTTGATGACGATGGTAAGGCGTACCTGATCTATGGTGTAGGTAAGCTGAGGCTGGTGGCTCTCAATGATGAACTGAATGGTGTCCGAGCGGGAAGCAAAGAACAAGTTATTCTGGAAAATGCCAGTGCTCCGGCTGGAGAAAATATTGGATTAAAGGCAGAAGGTTCGCAATTATTTAAAGTCAACGGCCGGTATTATCTTTTTAATATCGTATGGCCAAAAGACGGGATGCGTACCGTATTGATTCATCGGGCTGATCAAATCGCCGGCCCATGGGAAGGTAGAATTGCCTTGCAAGATCGGGGCATCGCACAGGGCGGAATGGTCAATACCCCAGATGGAAAATGGTTTGCTTACCTGTTCCGGGATTATGGTGCAGTAGGTCGTATACCCTATTTGGTTCCTGTCACCTGGGAAGATGGCTGGCCTGTATTAGGGATCAATGATAAAGTGCCCGAATCACTGAATTTACCAGTAAATAAAGGCTTGATTCCAAACCTGGTGACCTCGGATGATTTTAAGCGCAAAAAAAACAGTCCTGCACTTCCGTTGGTTTGGCAATGGAATCACAATCCTGACAACAGTTTGTGGTCCGTCAACGAACGCAAAGGTTTTCTTCGTCTCAAGACCGGGCGAATCGATACCTCTTTTGTCCAGGCCAGAAACACACTTACTCAACGAACTATTGGTCCGCAATGCTCCGGATCAATATCGATTGATGTGAGTAATCTGCAGGAGGGGATTTTGCAGGTTTGAGTCTGTTGCAGAAAATTTACGGATTAGTCGGGGTGAAGATAGAGCAGGGTCTAAAATCAATCGTCATGGTCAGCGCAGCCGGTGGCAGCCTCGTAGAAGTACAACATATCCCAATATCCCAATCAACTGTTTACTTCAAAATCAATTGTGATTTTAGAGACAAGACTGACCTGGCAAGATTTTTCTATAGCCTGGATGGTAAATCATGGTTGCCTATTGGTGGAGAATTGAAGATGTCCTATACACTTCCTCATTTTATGGGTTACCGTTTTGGACTTTTTAATTATGCCACAAAAAACATTGGTGGCTATGCCGATTTTGATTGGTTCCGGATAGAAAACAAAAACAATCTGACGAAGGAATCGGTGGCTAAATAAATGAAGTGCTTTTTTTTAATTTTTACAATATTACTAATGCGGGGTCTTTTCCGGTAAAGCAGATTCTGGCATCATCGGTGGAGATTTAAATGAAGATTAAAATTTCGACAAGCAGGGTCAATATTTGCCGGTAAAAAACGAAGTGGATACCAAGGGAACGGGTTTAGTTATACCTTCCTGCCTCATTCTTTTACACAAATAAAAGTAAAGATCATCTCGCAATGATTTGCTGCACTGGTCAGATAAAAGATGATTCTTGTGATTAAATTTGTTTTTTTGTACGAAATGAAAAAAATGAAACATTCTGCATACTTCTTATTCACTCTTATTTTTTTCTCGGGGGCACTAATGGGCCAGTCTGGGGCAGTCTCTGCCCATAGATCGTCATATCCTGATGAGCCAGCAGTTTGTGGTCCTGTCCCCAGTCTCATTCAATGGCGCTGGCAACAAATGGAATATTATGCATTTATACATTATTCCATCAATACTTATACCGATGTTGCCTGGGGTTTTGGCAATGAAGACCCCAAACTATTTAATCCAGCGCACTTAGATTGCAGACAATGGGCACGAATCTGCAAGATGGCAGGAATGAAAGGGATTATCTTCACTGCCAAACACCACAGTGGTTTTTGCCTTTGGCCTTCAAAATTTACAGACTATTCAGTTAAAAACATACCTTGGCGCAATGGCCAGGCAGATATAGTCAGAGAATTGGCAGATGCCTGCAAAGAATACGGACTGAAGTTTGGAATATACCTTTCTCCCTGGGATAGAAACCATGCCGAATATGGAAAACCGGAATACATTCAATATTTCCGCAATCAGCTCCGTGAGCTTTTGACTAACTACGGAGAGATTTTTGAAATATGGTTTGATGGCGCTAATGGCGGGTCTGGTTATTATGGGGGAGCAAACGAGACAAGAAAAATTGATCCAAAAACCTACTATGACTGGCAAAATACCTATAAACTGGTGCGAGCATTACAACCCAATATTGTAATCTGGAACGATGGGGGAGACCGTGCAGACTTGCGATGGGTAGGAACTGAAGCAGGGTATGTTGGTGAGACCAACTGGAGTACACTTTACGGTACGGGAGATGTGCCTGAGCAAATGTTGCGACATGGAGTAGAAAATGGTACGGACTGGGTGCCAGGTGAAGTAAATACCTCCATTCGTCCTGAATGGTTTTATCACCCAAAAGAAGATAAAAAAATCAAGACATTGCCTCAGCTCATGGACATTTATTATAATTCTATCGGCAGAAACGGCACCCTATTGCTCAACTTTCCGGTCATGCCCAATGGATTAATAAATGAAAAAGATGAACAAGCTGCCTTGGAATTTTCCAATGCAAGGAAGCAGGCATTCCAGACCAATCTCGCTAAAAATAGTAAAGCGGTTGCTACTCAAGTGCGGAACCAAAATAGTGATTATAATGAAAGCAAAGCTTTTGATGACAACCCGGATACTTACTGGACGACCAATAATGAAATCAAAGAAGCTTCTATGGACATATATTTTGATCGACCTACCTCGTTCAATCGCTTTCTGATTCAGGAATTTATTCGCTTGGGTCAAAGGGTCAAATCATTTGAGTTGGAAGCATGGACAGATGGTCAGTGGCATAAAATTGCCGAGGCGACTACTATAGGTTACAAACGTATCCTGAGGTTTCCAACGGTCGTGACCAGTCAGCTTAGATTACATATAAAAGACTCCAAATGTTGCCCTTTGATTTCCAATATTGAAATATATAATGCCCCGCAAATTCTCTCTCCACCAGAAATCATTCGTGATCAAGGAGGGTATCTTCATATGACCCCGAGTGACCCGGAATCCGAAATTTATTACACCCTGGATGGTGAAGTTCCCTCAAATCAATCAAATAAATATGTTGACTCGATCGCTACGCCGGACGGAAAGGTGGAGGTTAGAGCCATCTCGTACAATCTCTGGATCAATAAAAGCAGTCTCCCCGCTGAAGAAAGGTTTGACATATCCAGGAAAAACTGGAAGATCATAGGTATTGAAGAAAAAAACGTTTATAATATTTTGGATGGAAATGTTCTTACCAACTGGCATCAAAGCAGAAACAATAAATTGCCTGCCGATTTAATTATTGATTTGGGTAAATCTGAAACTCTGACCGGATTCAAGTACCTCCCAGATCAAAACTGGTGGGCAGAAGCCAGTATAATTTCTCAATATCAAATTTTTGTTTCAGATAATTTAATTGATTGGAAAATGGTACACGAGGGAGAGTTTGCAAATATCAAAAACAATCCCACCTGGCAAACGATTGCAATGGAGACTATAAAAACCCGCTATATCAAATTCAGAGCAATAAAAACTTTGCAGGAAGGCGCTGCAGCAGGGTATGCTGAAATTGATGTTGTCACTAATTAATATGGTATCATGACACTTACCCCACTCCATAGATATCCTGATATTATCTCTTTAATTTCATTAATTTAGGAAAATTTTATTATTCTCAAATTCCTTCTTCGGTATGACAAAACAAATATTGATATTAATTTTCGTTTTCCTGGGGTTCAATCAATTAATAATGGCTCAGCCACCCAGAGGGCCTTTCATTGTATCTCCGCAAATCAATAAAGACAATATGGTCACCTTTCGTTACCTGGCTCCGGGTGCAAAAGAAGTAACGCTGAGTGCCCAGTTTGAAAAAGCCCCTGTACCGATGGTCAAAGACTCACTAGGCATCTGGAGCGTAACTGTAGGGCCGATCTCACCGGATATCTATCCATACAGTTTTCGTGTCGATGGCGTGACCGTCATGGATCCGGCCAATGTAGCCTTTTTTCCTAATGAAAGATTTAAAGCAAGTCTCGTGGACATTCCAGGTGATACACCTTTGATCCACGCCTTGCAGGATGTACCTCATGGCACGATTACCTATGATTATTATGTATCGTTAGAAGGATCTACCGGATCCCTGGTGGTCTATACACCGCCCGGTTACGGGATAAATCCAACCATAAAATATCCTGTCTATTATCTGATCAGTGGTACTACTGATACCGAAGAGACTTTTTTTAAAGTAGGCAAAACTAATCTGATCATGGACAATTTGATTGCCGAAGGCAAGGCAAAACCAATGATCATCGTCATGCCTTATGGCAACACGATGGCGAGGATAGCAGAGCAATCCGGAGGATCAAAATTAGCGGATCCGGTCAACCGAGAAAGTGATGAAGCTATAACCCGCGCAAAAGCGTTTGAAACAGATTTGATCAGCCGGGTAATTCCTTATACTGACAGTAATTATCAAACCATCAGCAACCGTCAGAGCAGGGCTGTCGGTGGATTTTCCAGGGGAGGAGGACAGACCCTGCGCGCCGGATTTGGCAACCTGGATAAGTTTGCCTGGATATGCAGTTATAGTTCTTATCTATCCAGTGAAGAAATGGAAAAATCGTACAGCCAAATCGTTCACAATCCGGATAAGACCAACAAACAACTTAAACTACTGTGGTTGAGCGTGGGCACTGAAGACTTTTTGTACAAAGGAGCCACCGACTTTATGGATTACCTCACTGCGAACAAAGTCCAGTATAAAAAATATATCAGCGACGGGGGTCACACCTGGATGAATGTCAAAAAGTATCTCACCGAAACCCTTCCCCTACTTTTTAAACAATAGAACCATGAAGATCCACCGCTTTTTATATACTTGTATAGTAATTCTATTTATTGCTGGAGGTATCCAGGCTCAGCGACCACCTGCTATCAGCTCGCCCGATGTACATCCGGACAACAGTATCACCTTCCGCTATTTTTCAAAAAACGCACAAAAAGTTACCCTTTCAGGTGAGTTTTTGCGTGCCCCATTACCGCTCGTCAAAGACACCTCCGGTATATGGAGTGTAACCGTGCCTCCTGTAATACCAGACATTTATCCTTATGCATTTTGGGTGGATAGTGTACTCGTGGCTGATCCAAACAATACCTATGTTTTCGCCAATGAAAGATTTAAACGCAGCATCGTTGAGGTGAAAGGTGACCTACCACTCATCCACTCCCTGCAGCAGGTACCGCATGGCAAAATCCAGTATACATATTATCCATCAACGACCTTGGGTCTCACCCGCCAATTGCTGATATATACGCCACCCAATTTTGATGCTTCCGGTAAAACCAAATATCCGGTTCTATATCTGATACACGGGGGATCAGATACCGAAGAGACCTGGACCAAAGTCGGCAAAGCCCATCTGATATCAGATAATTTAATCGCACAGGGCAAAGCCGTACCTATGATCATCGTGATGCCTTATGGTAATGTGCGTCCGGCACCTATGGCGGATTTCACCAAAGATGTGATCAATGATATTATTCCCTTTGTAGAATTAAACTATCCGGTGCAAGCTGATAGCCATCACCGCGCAGTGGCAGGATTTTCAGTTGGAGGTGGTCAGACATTGAATATCGGATTGACCAATACAGATAAATTCTCCTATATCTGTTCCTATGCGCCTTACACAGCTACTGATGAGTTTAAGAAGAATTTCACTGAATGGACTCCGGATGCGGACAAGATCAACCAACAATTAAAATTATTTACCATCAGCGTAGGCACTGAAGATTTTCTATACGAAAGCGTCAAACAAAATCTCGCAATGTTTGACCAGAAGAAGATTAAAGTAGAGCCACTGATCGTGCCTGGCGGACATACCTGGATGAATTGTAAGTTATACTTGGCTAAAACTTTACAGGTGCTCTTTAAATAATAAACATGAATGAAAAATGAATGATTTATAAACTTAAATTTTTAAAAATGAATATCAAAACTTTATTGTTTGCTTTTTTAAGCATGGTATGCTGTGATATCAGCCTGGCACAATCTACTTTACCACCTGTTATTGAAGACTTTAAACCTTCTTCTTTGAATCAGCCGGGACAGGAATATCCCCAGGTAAATTCACAAGGGTATGCCCGATTTAAAATAATAGCCCCTGCAGCAGATAGTGTACGAGTGAGTCTGGGCCTGGGTGGACGCGGGGGAACCAAACTGGAAAAAGCCGAAGACGGAACCTGGATGGGTACCACCGAAGGTCCCCTGGACGAAGGCTTTCATTATTACAATGTCAAGATTGATGGCGGGAAATTTAATGATCCTGGCGCAATGAATTTCTTTGGTTCTACCCGTTGGGAAAGTGGGATCGAAATTCCAGCCCATGACCAGGACTTTTATGCACTCAAATCTGTTCCTCATGGCAACGTGCAGCAGGTATTATTCTTATCGCCCAGCACCAATACTTCGCGACGCGCTTTTGTCTATACACCACCGGGATATGATAAAAAACTTACTATGAGATATCCGGTATTATACCTGCAGCATGGATGGGGGGAAGATGAGACTGCATGGAGCAATCAGGGCCACGCTAACCTGATCATGGACAATTTGATTGCCGAAGGCAAGATCGAACCGTTTATCATCGTCATGACTTATGGTATGACCAATGAGGTCAAATTTGGTGGATTGAGAGATTTTAAAATAGAGCCGTTTCAAACAGTGCTTGTCGACGAACTGGTTCCTTATATTGATGCCAATTTTCGCACCGTGGCGCAATCTTCACATCGCGCGATGGCTGGACTCTCCATGGGCGGAATGGAAACGCATACCATTACACTTAACCAACCAGAAGTATTTTCATATTATGGTTTGTTAAGCGGAGGCCTGTATACACCGGAGGAAATCAAAGACAAGTCAAAAGCAAAGCTAATATTTCTAAGCTGTGGCTCCCGTGAAAGACCGGAAAGGGTCTTGGATGCCGTTGCAAAACTAAAAGAGGCTGATATCAATGCCGTCTCTTATGTATCGGATAAAACCGGGCACGAATTTCAAACATGGCGTCGTAGTCTTAAAGAGTTAGCTCCGCTATTGTTTAAAAATAATTAGTTGTGATTGGTATTTTACTCAAACAATTTTTGTACCCAACTTTCTATTCGGAAATAATTAATTAAATAAAATATTGTGAAAAAAATAATTTCAATTTGTTTCCTGCTCATTGGAAGCAAGCTTGTTTTCTTTGCCCAACCAACTCTAAAAGAAGCTCCGATTGGTTTTGACCAGGTCCGCCCGGGAATAGCCAAAGGCAAAATAGATACCATCACCTATGAATCAAAAACGGTCGGGACAATGCGTAAAGCACTACTCTATACACCGCCTGGTTACGACAAAAAAAACAAGTATCCTGTCTTCTACCTGTTGCACGGCATAGGCGGTGACGAGAAAGAATGGTTGAAGGGTGCTAATCCACAAGTGATATTGGATAATCTGTATGCGGAATCAAAAATAGAACCCATGCTCGTAGTCATGCCCAATGGTCGCGCGATGAAAGATGACCGGGCAGTAGGTAATATTTTTGACAAGGATAAAGTAGAAGCTTTTGCCAGGTTTGAAAACGATCTGCTGAATGATCTCATCCCTTTTATTGAAAAGACCTATCCTACGCTTACGGACAAAGACCATCGCGCCATCGCCGGCTTGTCTATGGGAGGAGGTCAGTCTTTAAATTTCGGATTAGGCCATTTGGATAAATTCTCCTGGGTTGGTGGATTTTCATCTGCTCCCAATACCAAGCTTCCACAGGAATTGGTACCTGATCCTGAAGCAGCCAAAACTAAACTCAAATTACTTTGGATCTCTTGTGGAGACAGTGATGGACTATTGTCTTTTAGCAAACGCACCCATGATTATTTATTTCAGCACGATGTGCCTCATGTCTATTATCTCGAACCCGGCGTACACGATTTTAAAGTTTGGAAAAACGGTCTGTATATGTTTTCACAGTTTTTGTTTAAGCCTGTGGATGCAACTTCCTTTACATCCTATACCGTCTTAGGATCTCCTGCCACTTCTAATGTACGCAATGCCAAATTCCCCCAGATTCTACCGGATAACCGGGTAGTCTTCAAACTGAAAGCGCCGGATGCACAAAAAGTTCAAATTGATTTGGGCAAAAAATATGACCTGATTAAAGACACCAGCGGATATTGGAATGTAACGACTGAGGTGATCACAAGAGGGTTTCATTATTATTCATTGCTGATAGACGGGCTCGCCGTAGCGGATCCTGCCAGTGAATCATATTATGGCATGGGGCGGATGGCCAGTGGAATAGAGATCCCGGATAAAGAGGGTGATTTTTATGCACTCAAAAACGTACCTCATGGGGATCTCCGGCTTAAAAAATATTTTTCAAAAGCATCCAATACCTGGCGCGAAATGTACGTGTACACGCCTCCGGGCTATGATCAATCCAACGATAAGTATCCTGTATTATATATTTTGCATGGTGGCGGTGAGGACCAAAGGGGTTGGGCCACCCAGGGTAAGACGGATCTTATCCTTGACAATCTTATTGCCGACCTTAAAGCCAAACCAATGCTGGTTGCCATGCTGGATGGCAATATGGGTGGTCCGGGCGGTATAGCCGGATTTGGCGAAAATCAATTGAGAGCGTTTGAAAATGAATTAAAAAACGGAGCTATCCCGTTTGTGGAAAATACTTTCAGGGTAAAGACAAATGCATCTGATAGGGCACTGGCGGGTCTATCTCTGGGAGGCTTGCAAACTTTATATGCTGGCTTAAAAAATATTGACCAATTTGCATACCTCGGCGTATTCAGCTCCGGTTGGTTTGCCAATAATCCAACTTTGTCGGAACCGCAGTATGACTATATGAAACAAAATGCAAGTATGATTAACGAACGGCTCAAAACATTCTGGATCTCGATGGGAGGTAAGGAAGATATCGCACATGCAAACTGCAAAATGATGATGAGCAAATTTGACGAAATCGGCATTAAGTACGTATACAGCGAATACCCTGGAGGTCATGCCTGGCCAGTATGGCGTCATGATCTTTACATGTTCTCTCAAACTTTATTCAAGTAGTCACGTGTGTAGAAAGGTATTGCTCATAGGTAGCCTTCTGCTGGCCTACATCATCGGTGCCAGCCAGATCCGGTTGCCAAAGCTGATCAGTGATGGTATGGTTTTGCAGCGGGAGGCTGATCTCCGTATTTGGGGATGGGCACTACCCGGTGAAAAAATTACCCTCCAGTTTCAAAAGGAAGTCCGGCACACTATTACAGCTGAAAACGGCACCTGGAATATCCATTTGCCCAAGCAAAAAGCAGGAGGCCCCTACGATATAGTGATTGCCGGCACCAATACTTTGACGGTACATGATGTCCTGGTAGGTGATGTGTGGGTTTGCTCCGGGCAATCAAATATGGAGCTTTCCATGAGAAGTCTGACCTCCAAATACGGAGATGATATAGCACAATCAGAAAACAAATTTATCCGGCAGTTCGATGTACCCAAAAAGTATTTTTTTGACAAGGAACAAAAAGACCTGGTGAGCGGTTCCTGGCAAGCTGCAGACCCTCAGAGTATTCTCCGGTTTTCCGCAGTAGCTTATTATTTTGCTAGAGAACTTTATCAGCGTTATAAAATACCCATCGGGATCATTAATGCTACATTGGGTGGCTCGCGGGCTGAATCCTGGATGAGCGAAGAAGCCTTAAAACCTTTTGCTAATTTGTATGAAGACGGGTTAAAATTTAAAGATAGCCTCTATGTAGCTAAGGTCATATCTGACGACCGGAATCGGGCTGCAGACTGGTACAGCAAACTAAGGACCTCAGATGCGGGATATCAGGATCCATTGGGTTCCTGGACAAAGCCTGATTATGATGATAGCAGCTGGGAGGAAATGATGATTCCCGGGTTTTGGACTAAAGACAAACTTGGCCCCATCAATGGATCTGTATGGTATCGCAAATTTTTTGAAGTCCCTTCCAGCATGATTGGTAAGACTGTCAGATTACCATTTGGCAATATAGTAGATGCTGACTCCGTCTTTATCAATGGAGTTTTTGTAGGAGCCATGTTTACTCAATATATTCCGAGATCTTATACGATTCCAGCTGGTTTACTTAAAACAGGCAAAAATCTGATCGCCGTGCGCATTGTGAGCCCGGCGGGCAAAGGAGGTTTTGTTCCTGATAAAGAATATACTATCGTCGATGGTACTAATAAGATAGACTTGAGCGGCATGTGGAAATATCGATTGGGCAGTGAGATGCCGCCACTGCAAGGCCCTACTTTTATCCAATGGAAACCTACTGGATTGTACAAAGGTATGATTGCGCCCATCTTGCCGTATGTCATCAAGGGCGTACTTTGGTACCAGGGTGAGGCAAATGTTGGGAGGCATCTTGAACACAATACCTTATTTCCGGCCTTGATCCAATGTTGGCGGGAAAAATGGAATATAGGCGATTTTCCCTTTCTCTGGGTACAACTGCCTAACTTTAATGAGCCCCAAAAAGAACCCTCAGAGGGTGGTTGGGCTTCGTTCAGAGAATCTCAAACCAATGCCCTCTCTGTGCCGAATACCGGAATGGCCGTAACCATAGACATTGGCGAATGGAATGATATTCATCCGATCAATAAAAAAGATGTGGGTATCCGGCTGGCTTTGGTCGCACAACACTTTGTTTATGGTGATAAAAAAATCGTTTATTCAGGTCCTACCTATAAATGCATGAAAATTAAGGGAAAGCAGGTCATCCTATCGTTTGATCATATTGGCAGCGGTATGTACAGCAAAGGTGATACGAACTTAAACTACTTTTCAATCGCCGGGAAAGATAAAAAATTTCAATGGGCAAAGGCAGTAATTAAAAACAACAAAATAGTGGTCTGGAGCGATCACATAGATCACCCTGTTGCCGTGCGGTATGCATGGGCCGACGATCCGGAAGGTGCCAACCTATACAATAAGGAAGGGTTACCGGCGAGACCGTTTAGAACAGACAAGTTTTGATCATTACATTGATTTGATGGGTGATACTATATAAATACTAATCAATAGCAGCTTATATTTATCTATATATTTGTCAGCTTTCTTTATTTAAAACCTTATAGATTCATGAAAAAAATAATTCTGTTTTTGGCGCTGCTATGCGCTCAATATACTTACGGCCAACTAGTCACCGGTGAGAATATTGCCGTCACTTCCACCAACAGCGGTAAAGTGCGCGGATATATCTTCAATGGAATTTATACTTACAAAGGGATACCCTATGCCGAAGCAAATCGTTTTGAGGCTCCACATGCTCCAGCATCGTGGGATGGCGTACGTTCATCCATGACTTATGGTCCGGTAGCTCCCTTATTAGATCCCACGACCAGGGTCCAGGATGAAAGCGAATTTGTATTTGATCACGACTGGGGTTATACCAGTGAAGATTGTATGCGACTGAATATTTGGACCAAAGCTATTAATGATGGAAAAAAACGACCAGTCATGTTCTGGATCCATGGTGGTGGGTACACTGCCGGCTCGAGCCAGGAGCTACCCTCCTACGATGGTGAAAATCTGGCCCGCAAAGGAGATGTAGTCGTAGTCTCTATCAATCATCGGTTGAATGTGTTGGGATATCTCGATCTCTCTGTATTCGGAGAAAAATATAAGCATTCAGCCAATATCAGTATACTCGATATAAAAGCTGCCCTCGAGTGGGTACAGCAAAACATTGCCAACTTCGGAGGCGATCCGGGCAATGTAACCATCTTTGGACAGTCCGGTGGGGGAGCAAAAGTAAATACGCTGATGGCAATGCCTTCCGCTAAAGGTCTATTTCATAAAGCTATTAATCAAAGTGGTGCGTTTCGGGGGACAATGCTTGAAAAAGAGACCACCCAGGCCATCACCGCCGAAGTTTTAAAAGAATTGAATATCACCGCCTCTTCTATAGATGATATCCAAAAAGTGCCGTTCACCGCCTTGAGCGAAGCGAGCAAAAAGGCATTAAAGATCGTAGCAGATCAATTGAAAGCAGCCGGCAAACCGGTGACAGGTTTTGGGTTGAGCTGGGGTCCGAGCGTAGATGGAGTGGACCTGCCTTACCAGATGTTTGCACCGGAAGCTCTGGAACTATCTAAAAATGTGCCTTTGCTAATTGGAACGGTCAAAAATGAATTTATGCCTTCATTGGGAGCAGGACTCAGTAATGCACCATTGGATAAGGTCATAGAGTTCATTCAGAAACAATATGGAGATAAATCAGATGCCTTTATTAAAGCTGTCAAAAAAGCATATCCGCATGATATAAAACCTTCTGATCTGATCGATGTCGATACCCGGTTCAGACCAGGAGCTGTTTATGAGGCTAATCTAAAATCAAACCTTACTGGTGGAGCTCCTGTCTATATGTATTTATTTGACTGGCAATCACCGGTGATGGATGGAAAATATAAAGCGATCCATTGTTCAGAGCTTGCTTTTTGCTTTAATAATATTCAACGCACCAAAAATATGTGTGGTGGCGGTGCAAAAGCTCAGGTACTAGCAGACAAAGTAAGCCAGGCCTGGATTAATTTTGCAAGAAAAGGTAATCCAGCTCATGCAGCACTACCAGCCTGGCCAGCTTATAATGAAAAAAACACAGCTACCATGCATTTTGACAATAGTTGTTCATTAAAACCTCAACTGGATAAGGAACTATTTGAATTGGTGGCTCAATAGTCATCCGTGTAAAATGAGGGAGCCTGGTTGATAGGTGAATTATTTACGGACTACTTTGTAGATTCCCATAAGGCCTGTTTTACCTCTTATCCCGGTATCAGTGATCTTGACCGGAGTGAAGGAGACATTGTTAAACCGTTGTACCAATGGCTCAGTCACCAATAGCTGCTCGCCATATTGACGACACAGGCCTTCTACCCTGGAGGTGGTATTCAACACATCGCCACTGAACTTGATGGATTTTTTGATCTTTCCGATTTCACCGATGATGACCTGGCCGCTGTGTATGGCTACTTTAAACTCCGGCACCGTCCCATATTTTTGCTGATAATAGCTTGACCTTTGTTTGATCACTTTTTCGAAATCAAATATACATTCTACACAATTTCCTTTTTTAGTGCCCTGGATGATATCCCAACTTACTATCACCTGGTCCCCCACATATTCTACCACTTCCCCGCCATGCCTCTCGATCACCGGAGCGATGTCATAAAAAAAATCATTGATCAGGTCATAAAATTTTTCATTTCCCAGTTTCTCCGCCAGTGTAGTTGAATGATTGAGATCGAGGAAGAGCATGACCCGGTCCTCCTGCTGGGGATGAAAATATTTGCCCGACATCATCCTGCTAAATTCTTGCCTGCTAAATCGTTCTGTAACTTGTAGAAAAAAGGTGCTGATGATGATTAGAATTAAAAATGGAAGTATGGGGTGAAACAAGGACTTTGAAGTCAGAAAATGTTTAGCCTTGGCCCACCCTAAGGGATCGAAAAAACTTCGTTGCGATAAAATCGTGTTGTACAATAAAGAGGTCAAAGCCAGTAAACAAAAAATAAATACTACGTAAAAGGCAATTCTCAATATTACCGCTTCCCAAAATCGAAACCGCTTGGAGATTTTTTGAAAATAAAAAAACTCGAATAAACAATATATCAGCGCGCCTACACCTAATGAAAAACAGGCTGCTATCAGATTGTTGGTAAAATTATACTGAGCAAGAGGCTCTGTATTGAGTATGCCCGGATAATTGGAAAGGAAAAAGTATTCATGAGCAGTGATAAATAGTCCTGCCAAAACCCACACCAGGACGATAAGTATAATCTTGCTGAGCACTGTTTTATTGTACATAGGAGCCTTTTGATAAAAGAAGAACGTACTGAAAAGAACGATGTTTCTTCTAAAAGTTGCATGAAGTCAGAAATTAGGTCCCCTTTGCACGCCATTTAAAAAAATATTGCCCGGAGAAAAAAGTTTATTTCCATCTTTGCGCCCTCAAGATTTAACAGATACCCATCGATGTACCCAATTAGCTTGCGCGTCCAGCATCGAATAGCGCTCAGTACCTTTTTCTTTTTATCCGGATTTTGTTTTTCTACCTGGGCTTCGAGGATACCGACGATCAAGATGACCTTTGGTCTCCATGATGCCCAGCTAGGTAGCCTGCTGATGGTGCTACCCATCAGTTCTTTGGTCGGATTGCCGGTATCAGGATGGTTGGTATCGAGATTTGATAGTCGTATTCCTTTGAGTATAGCCTTTGTCGCTTTTTGTATAGCCCTGGTCGGTATAGGCATGGCTGACAGCATGGCAGTACTCATCCTGTCAGTTTGTTTTTATGGTTTTTGTATGAGGATCTTCAATATTGCGATGAATACACAATCCATTATGCTTCAGAAGAAATACGACAAAAAGATCAACGGCTCTTTTCATGCGCTTTGGAGCACCGGAGGTGTATTTGGAGTGCTTTTTACAACCATTATGGTCCGGTACCAGGTAGACCTGCATTGGCATTTTTTAATAGTGGCTTTTATCACCATTATGACCATCACTGTGTCCTATCCCTATTTATTAAAAAATGATCGGGCGACTTCTGGCAATAAAATCGTCTTCGGCAAACCCAATGCTTTAATTCTTTCCTTAGGCTTGATCGTATTTCTTTCTGCTATCTGCGAAGGTGGTATGTTTGATTGGAGCGGTGTCTATTTTCGCGAGGTGGTCAAACAAGAAATTTTTACCCTCGGCTATTTGATTTTTATGATTTTTATGGCAGTTTCAAGATTTTATTCTGATCGCGTAGTTGATAAGCTCGGCATGCAGAAAACATATTTGATCAGTGGCTCTTTTATAGCAGTGGGTATCGGTATAGTAATATTATTTCCTTATTATTGGCCTGTCCTGATCGGGTTTTCTATTACCGGAGTAGGCGTGGCTTCCATCGTGCCTATGACCTTTACCCTTGCCGGCAGATCTACCAAATATTCTCCTGGTATGGCCATTTCTATGGTTGCCACCTATAGTATCGTCGGGATGCTCATCGGGCCTTCCTTGATAGGATATATTTCGCACTGGATGGGGCTTCAGTATTCGTTTATCTTATTTGTTTTAGGTGGGATATTATTGATCCCCATTTCTAAAAGGGTGTTTAAAATATTAAAGGAATGATGACCAGCACAATGACTAAAAACGATCCTTTTTAAGGTGAATCGGGTCGCTTGAAAAATACCCGGTTATTCAATAAGCGGTCCAGCCTCCATCAGCCGTGATCACTGCTCCATTGACAAAGCTTGCATCATCTGAAGCCAGAAACAAAGCTACCCTTGCCACTTCGACAGGATCCGAAGATCGGGGATTCAACACCATCCCGGGCATGACCCTGTCATTGACCAAAGGTGATATATGGGCAAAGTCTATTCCGGTAGCTATATTTGTCTCCATCGCTCCGGGCGCAATGGCATTACACCGGATTCCGGATTTGGCATAGATATATCCAGTGTTTTTGGTGATCCCTATCAAAGCATGTTTACTTGCAGTATAGGCCACACCTGCCCGAGCGCCATATAAGCCTCCTATCGAAGCTATATTGATGATGACACCGGCTTTTTTTTGCAAAAACATGGGGATTAATTTTCGCATCGCCTTTAGTGGTCCTGTGGTGTTTATGGCCATCACCCTTTCCCAGGTATGATCACTTACATCACCAGCCGGACTAAAATCGTCCATAATGCCCGCATTATTGACCAATATATCGATGGTCCTGTAGGTGGCAATTGAAACATCTATCATATGATCTATGTCTGCAGCCTTGGACATATCCGCTACTACAGTGGTGATTACGCCGTCCTGGTCTAAAATCTCATTTTTTAAATTATTGAGCGAGGTCTCATTGATATCAGCTGCGACGATTTTGGCTCCTTCTGATGCAAAGAGGGTGGCAATGGATTTGCCCAGACCTGATGCGGCACCTGTGATCAGGGCCACTTTATTTTCCAGTTTTTTCATTTGTAATTTGTTATGCTAAATAGAATAAGTACAAAGTACCAGTCAATCGCAGGATGCCACTATGATGTGAATCACAATAAAGCCTGATGCTGAGGTGGGGCAGCCGGCATACCCTTTAATCAAGTCCGAAATTAATCAGGGACAGAACTAATTATGATCAGGTCATTGTATCCTCAGTGCTGCTAACTTTGAAAACATGTGACAAGCATTATTTGATAATCATTTAAAACCCAATATTATGTTAAATAAGATATTAGTCCCAATCGATTTTTCTGCTTGCGCTGACAACGCAGTAAATTTTGCAGTACAATCAGCCAAAATATTGCCAGTAGAAATTGTATTGATGCATGCTATGGATATCCGAGGAAGTGTTTATAATGACTATCTGGGTGTCAACAAGGAGTATAATCAAGAGATCCTCCACGATATGAAGACTAAAGTGGCAAAACTTAAAAGAAAAATTGAAGAAAATGAAGGTGTATTGGTATCCACTCACATTAGCACCGGTAGGTTAAAAGAATCGGTCAACTCTCTGGTAGAGGATCTGCATATAGACCTGGTGGTGATGGGCACCTCCGGAGCAAGTGGAGTAATAGGTAAAATATGGGGCAGCAACACCGCTGCGGTCATCGGCAACTGTAAAGTGCCCGTTCTAGCCATACCACAATATTATAAATGGAAAAAGCCACAGACCATCTTATTGTCTTCCAATCATTTTGAGAAAGATCACGCTGTACTAGATATTATTTTTGAAATGGCAGATCTTTTTATGGCATCTGTCAAGGTGGCAGTGTTTACCGATATAGAAGCTGAAAAAGTAGGCGGGCTGTTGGATCACACTCGTCAAATTCCACAGTATGAAAAATTTCTCAAAGAAAGCTATCACGAGAATACACTTACGGCTTATAGCCTGTCAGGATTGCATTTTGAGGAATCACTGCAGGAATTTATCGATTGGAATGAAGTGGATATGATGGTCATGGTGACCTACAAAAGAAATCTCCTTGATAAAATATTAAAGCCCAGTATGACTAAAAAAATGAGCTATCAGACAGAGGTTCCTTTGCTGGCTATTCCTGCACAAACTGAAGTGCAAGCTGAACCAAAAAAAAAAACGATGGTAAACCATTGAAATTTGTGCTATCAAGCTATTTCTGCGAGGTGGGCGCATTCAACATCTGATTGCTCTGGAAGTGAAATAAACAGGTCAATATCTGACCATGCACTGTATTGTTATTCGGGTTATAACTGTAACTTGTGGTGAGTATTTTTTCTTACCCAGTTTTGATGATAACCTTATAATATGAGTCGTTTTATTACCCTATGCTTATTGGTATTAATTGCCCTGTCGACTTTTAAGAGTTTAGCTCAGACTGTCTATAAAGACTATTTAATCTATCCTGTTTCACAAAAAGCTAGTGTTAATGTCGAAGGAAAAGACCTTATATTAAACAATGGTCTGGTCAAAAGGGTGTTCCGTTTATCGCCTAATGTAGCCTGTACAGATTATACCAACTTAATCAATGGCCAGCAACTCCTCAGATCCGTTGAGCCCGAGGCTAGGATCATTATCGATGGAAAGCAATATGAAGTCGGAGGATTGCGTGGACAAAAGGAAAAGGCTTATTTATTGCCGGAATGGGTAGATAAAATGCTTATTGGTCAGGAAGATTTTATCTATTCAACATACACTGTCTCAGATCTTACCCCTTTCATCAATTGGAAATGCACTACCTGGGCTATGAATAAAAAACAGGCCACCGGCAAACGCGTGATTTTTGAATACATATCTCCATTAAAGTCACTTTCGGGCATCATCGTAAAAGTGATGTATGAATTGTATGATGGCATCCCATTGATCGTAAAATCGGTTGGTGTAGAAAATAGATCGACTTCCACATTTAAATTAAATCGTGTCGTCAATGAAGTGCTGGGCCTGGTGGAAGAAGAAAGTGCGGTCGTAGGCTCGCCTGAAGAAATGAAAAAACAACATGGGATCTACGTAGAGACCAATTATGCCTTCAACAATGCCATGCGATATGATATCAGCGATCAGACCACACATTGGAAGACAGACTCTACTTACACTTCGCAGGTCAATTATAATTTTCAAACACCTTGTTTGTTGGAAGTCTATCCAGAAAAAGCCCCGGGTATTGACTTGAATCCCGGAGAGCAATTTAGTTCCGTGCGCACGCACGAATTGTTGATGGACAGTTATGACCGTCAGCGAAGGGGATTGGCCATCAAAAAAATGTATAGCACCATAGCACCGTGGACCACACAAAATCCCATCTTTATGCATCTGGTGAGCAAAACGGACGAACAGGTACGTACTGCTATAGATCAGTGTGTGGCTACTGGATATGAAGCAGTGATCCTCAGCTTTGGTAGTCACTTGAATATGGAAGATAATTCAGAAGGCAATATATCAAGGTGGAAGATTCTCGCTGACTATGCACATCAAAAAAACATCTTGTTAGGCGGATATTCACTCTTTAGTAGCCGACGGATCAGTGATGAAGATGATGTGATAGATGACCGTACCGGTAAGCCGGGAGGTGCATTTTTTGGGCATGCTCCTTGTTTTGGCAGCAAATGGGGATTGAACTACAGAGACAAAATAAAATATTTTTTCGAACAGACAGGTTTTGATATCTGGGAAAATGACGGACCCTATCCCGGAGATATATGTGCGTCTACCGAGCATCCTGGACATAAGGGCCTGGATGACTCGCAATGGAGGCAAATGGAAATTCAAAAGGAGTTATATCACTGGCTCAATGAACGCGGGGTGTATATCAATGCACCCGATTGGTATTTTCTCGATGGCACTCACAAGATAGGCATTGGTTATCGGGAGGTCAATTTTTCCTTGTCCAGAGATCAGCAGAAGATATTGAATCGTCAAAATATTCATGATGGCACTTTAGAAAAAACTGCTTCGATGAGTTGGGGATTTGTGCCATTGACCAAATACCAGGGTGGTGATGAAAGCGCAGTCCTGGAGCCTTTGAGTGAGCACCTCAAAGATTATGAACAGCTCATGATCCAGTATTATGGTGCCGGAGTACAAGCCTGTTATCGCGGACCCAGGTTGTTTGATACTGAAGAGACCAGGATAATGGTGAAAAAGACTATTGACTGGTATAAAACTTATAGAGAGATACTCAACTCTGATATCATACAAATAAGACGGGCTGATGGCAGAGATTGGGATGGCATGATGCATGTCAACCCTTTACTTTCCCAAAAAGCGTTTATCCTGCTATACAATCCCACCAAAGAAAAAATAACACGCACGATTACCCTGCCATTATATTATACAGGCCTTACTAAAGCTGTCATTGAAGATTCAGTTGGGAAAAAGATCAAGTATACACTGAATAACAAAAGTGAAGTTGACTTTACATTTACGATAAAAGCGGACAGTTACTCCTGGTATATTGTGAGATAAACAATTGCAGTTAATACTTAACTTGATTTATGTTTTTGGCCTAACGGTCATTTAGGTCCTCTATAACTGGTAAATTGATTAACTTTGTAAATCACCGCCAATGAATAATTGGTACACGCAAAGGTATTCGCTTTTCCAGCGCATTCAATTGTACTTTGTGTAAGCCGCTCTTGACTTGGTAGTAAATAGCAGTGATAGCATCCTTCCTAATTAATTGGCATTCGGACTTGAATGCGACCTGTTAAACAATGATTAAACATTTGCCATGACTCACATTCATTCCTACAACTTTTTTGCAGCATGACGACAGATACATATTCAACCCTGGACCTTATCAATCCCACCCTCATTGGATTGGATGAATCAGACACACTCGCTATTAATGAACGATCAAAAAAACTGATCTCAGAAGGAAAAACTGTATATCGATTTGGATTAGGACAGTCTCCATTTCCAGTGCCGGACAGTGTAGTCAAAGCATTACGATTGAATGCCCCTCAAAAAGATTACCTACCTGTCCGAGGGCTTCCGGCACTCAGAGAAGCTGTAGCTGATTTCCATCGAAGAAAAGATGGTATCAATGCACAACCGGAATATGTTTTAATTGGACCGGGGTCCAAGGAGTTATTGTTTTTATTGCAACTCGCTTTTAGAGGGGAAGTAATTATAGTGAGTCCCTCCTGGGTGTCCTATGTCCCTCAGGCTAAAATATTAGGCAAAAAAATTTCGATCATACATAGTACCTATGAGGACCAATGGCAGTTGTCGCCAAAATTATTTAAAACTTTTTTAGAGGCACGTGCTAAAAAAAATGATCCTGCGGTCTTGATCATGAATTACCCGGGCAACCCCGATGGTATCACTTTTAATGAAGATGATTTGATGGAGATAGCGGCCCTTGCCAAAGATTATAACATCATGATTTTATCAGATGAAATTTATGGTCAACTTCATCACAAAGGGCATCATATATCTATCAGCAAGTTTTATCCGGAAGGGACCATCATTAGTTCTGGGATATCCAAATGGTGCGGGGCAGGAGGCTGGAGATTGGGCACCTTTACTTTTCCAGCCAATCTCCATTGGCTTTTGGATAAAATGGCTGTGGTCGCCAGCGAAACGTATACCTCTGTCAGTGCACCCATTCAGTATGCCGCGATCCAAGCTTTTAAGGGAGGACTTGAAATCGAAGAATATCTGTGGCATGTACGAAGGATATTATTTTCTCTTGGACAAGAATGTGCTGATATCTTGATCGATGCCGGTGTGAAGACGCATCGACCTATCGGAGGATTTTATTTATTTCTGGATTTTTCAGCATTTTCAGAAAAATTAAAATCCCGTGGCATCACTACCTCCTCACAACTTTGCTCCAGGCTGCTTGATGAAACCGGGGTAGCGATTCTGCATGGCAGTGCTTTTAACCGCAATGAAAATGAATTTACTGCGAGAATGGCCTATGTTGATTTCGATGGCGCCAGTGTATTGTCTGCTTCCAAAACCATTCCATTGCATGAACCGCTACCGAATGATTTTAATAAATATTATTGTCCAAAAGTGATCCTGGGAGTTATCAAAATCAATGAATGGTTAAAAAAGTAAAATATGATAAATAATTATAAAGCCTATTCTCTGAATAATTTCAGGCAGATCCCTCAAATTGAAAAATTGACTGAAGAGCAGTTATTTAACATTGAAGTGGTCGGCAATGTGCTTCCATTTAAATCAAATAATTATGTGGTCAACGAGTTGATCAATTGGGACAATGTCCCCAATGATCCTATGTTTATCCTGACCTTTCCGCAGAAAGAGATGCTCATCCCGGAACATTTTGAAGAAATGGCTGCGCTACTTAGAAAAAAGCCCGGCAAAGATGAGCTCAAAGCTACCGCCAATAAGATCAGGGCCCAATTAAATCCACATCCTGCGGGACAAATGGATCACAATGTGCCTGAGATCGATGGAGTAAAAATGACCGGTGTACAGCATAAATACAAACAAACCTTATTGTTCTTCCCGAGCAATGGCCAGACCTGTCATGCCTATTGCACTTTTTGTTTTCGCTGGCCCCAGTTTGTTGGCATTGATGAATGGAAATTTGCAATGCGCGAGACAGAACTCCTGGTGAAATATGTCAAAATACATACTGAAGTGACAGACATATTATTTACAGGCGGTGATCCGCTCATTATGAAAGCCAAAAGCCTGGCTGCCTACCTCGAACCCCTCCTCGAAGCGGATATACCCAATCTGCAAACCATTAGGATCGGGACCAAAGCACTAGGGTACTGGCCTTATAAATTTCTCACAGATACTGATGCCGGGGAATTATTAAACCTTTTTGAAAAAATTGTAAAAAAAGGAATTAATCTGGCGATCATGGCTCACTTTAATCATCCGGTCGAGCTCAAAACAACTGCTGTCATCGAAGCCATGCGGATTTTAAGAAGCACTGGTGCTCAAATCAGAACCCAATCGCCAATTATGAAAAACATTAATGACACACCAGAGATCTGGGCAGAAATGTGGCGGTTACAAGTAAATAATAATTGTATCCCATATTATATGTTTGTAGCTCGCGACACAGGGGCACAAGAATATTTTTCAATACCCCTGGTCAAAGCGTGGGAAATTTTTCAACATGCATATCAGCAGGTGAGTGGAATCTGCCGGACAGTAAGAGGGCCAAGCATGTCCTGTGCGCCAGGTAAGGTGCAGATATTGGGGATCACCGAAATCCCGTTAAATGGAGTCAGAAAGAAAGTGATCGTGCTTCGATTTTTGCAGGGGAGAAATCCTGACTGGGCTGCAAGACCATTTTTTGCTGCGTACGATGACAAAGCCGGTTGGATCGACGAATTAAAACCAGCCTTCGGAGAAGAAAAGTTTTTTTTCGAAGATGAATTGACCAAGATATATCACGATAGCTTAGGTAGTGTGACTACAAACTACCTGGAGTGATTCAGGGGCCAGATGTCAGCCGTCAGATTCAGAAGTCTGAAGTCTGATTTTGAAATCTGCTGTATGAAATCTAAAATCACTGACTACAAAGACTAATGTTTTTAGCATTGTACCCAAATTTCGGAGCATCTTCAAATGCAAAGCAAAGTATCAGACAACGATCCTGGGTAGGCGTGAGATCCATGAGTACTTTGTCACCCACCTGAAGATCCTGCAGCAATAAACTCTCTACCGAACCGTCGCAATAATTGAGCACAGAGATGGCATTTTGATACTTTTTTTTAGAAAATATATCTGTCCATTCTGCCTCTGAGTCTACACTTTTTTGTGTAAGGGCAAATACGTAGGCTTCACAACCTTTTCTCACCAGCACGGATTGATTGGGAGCAAGCGGACAGTCAACAGTAGTCTCTACCATAGACTTATTGCATGCCATCATGGTAAGTAGCCATCCAATAAGCATCATTCTTATAATATGCATCATTCTTAGTTTCATATCTTAATAAACGAGTGAACCCGGCAAATGGTTTGTCGCCTTCGTTCGCAACCAAATGGACATCTTTGTATTATTGAACTTATATTTTGTCAGAGGAAGAGTTAATAGACCGAATTAAGAAGAATCCTGAAGCTTTCTCAGAGCTGTTCAGGCAGTTTTATAAAGCGATTTTTGGTTATGTATTTCGCCGGATCGGGATTTTTGAAGTGGCTGCAGAGGTGTCCGCAGAGACTTTTGCAAAAGCTTTTCAGAACATTAATCGTTTCGACTATAGAGGTATCCCGGTCAAAGTCTGGCTATACCGTATCGCCAGCAATGAAATCAATCTTTACTTCAGGAATAAGAAAAAATATACCACTTTACTTACAAGGTTACAACAAGATGGACAGTTTGCGCAGTATATTCAAGATGACAGGGAGCGATTAGAAGCAGAATTGCAGGTTCATCAACAATATCTTCTGGTCGTCGAGCAGCTCAAAACATTGTCTATTCCATACCAGGAAGTCATTGCCCTGCGATACTTTGAAGGTAAAAACAATAAAGAGATCGCTGAGATTCTGGATATCAAAGAGGGTACTATCAAATCTCTATTGTCCCGAGGACTCGAAAGACTCCGAATGAAGTGCAACCAACTATGACCTATTACATTATTGATGTGAAAATGGATGAGTTTGAAGAAAAACTATTGAAGATGACCAAACCGGAAGTCGATAAGCTAAAACACGAATCCATGTTAGCTCAGGAAATCATTAAAGCCAAAGAAAAATCTGTACTCAGTCTGTGGTGGATCTCCTTACCACTATATGTTGTAGCTATGTTTTTGATGAAAGCGTTGTTTGATCCTGAAGGCAATTTTTTTCTCTATTTGTATGAATTTGTTTTGTCCTCTTCGTACAAAGTAGTGATCTTGTTTTATGTCTTGCCTCTGGTCATGATCTGGATCAATGCGGTCAGTGTTCGGCGAGTTTATTTTCTGGCTGGCGGCCCTCCCGTTATGCCATTTTTAAGGTTTGTATGGTTTAATATATTGATGATCTTATTGTCCTTATTCTTATTAGTCCTCACATTTTAAATAAATAATTGAAATATGAACAATACCTGGTTTAAAAGAGTATCCTGTTTTTACATACCGACGAGCATGCCAGGCTGGGTGATCCTGATGATGGCGTTGGGGTATGCAGCCTATCAATTTAGGGTGATCGATCGGGATTCTCATTCTGTAAGTGATACTTTGATCAACTGGGGATTCCAGGTATTGATGATCAGTGCAGTGTATACGTTGGTGGCGTATGGAAAGCTAAGAAAATGGGGAGGAAGTTGAAAGTCACCATTTTTTGGTCATAGTTTGGCAGGAGTTTGCGACCACTTCGAGGAGATTGGCTTAATATTAAGCTGGAAGGCAACAACCTCCATCCAGTTAACAATCAAATAGACCAAAAATCTTAACTATCCTGCCGAAAATGCTCTATTTTAGCCCCCAAACATCCATATTCAATTATGATAAACGGACAAAGTCGGGTATTTGCCGGGATTCTTTCACCGGTAGTAGATGGCGGACAATATTCTATTCGCCGGGTTGTGGGTCAATGGGTACAGGTAGATGCCCAGGTTCTGTGTGATGGACATGATATCATCCAGGCAGAGTTGCAGTTTAAACCAGCGAGCCAGAAGGAATGGGATGCTCACCGTATCTGGGGGCATGCAGAAGATCGGTATAGTGGACGATTCCAGGTGACTGCGCAGGGCCTTTGGCAATATCGCGTCGCCGGCTGGGTTGATCATGGGCTGACCTGGAGAGAAGGCTTGTACAAAAAAGTTCAAGATGGGCAATATGTCCGAACCGAACTGCATGATGGAATCGAGCTGCTCGAATCCCTGATTAAATCAAAAAAAGGGGATAAAGCATCCATCACTTTATTGAAAAATGCGCTTGCCCTTATTCGGGATGATGACCAATATGAGGCAGCAGTACAAGCTGCACTATCCAACGAACTACAACATATATTATACACCGCGCCTGAAAAAAAATACATTTCCTATAGCAAGGTATATGAAGTATATGTTGACCGTAAAAAAGCTTTGTTCAGTGCCTGGTATGAGTTTTTCCCCCGCTCTGCCTCGGAGATCTCAGGTCAGCACGGAACCTTTAAAGACTGTGTTCGACTGTTGCCCCGGGTCAAAGAAATGGGTTTTGATGTATTGTATTTTCCTCCTATTCATCCTATCGGTGAAATCAATCGCAAAGGAAAAAACAATGCTACCATCGCCGGACCTGAGGATGTAGGTTCGCCCTGGGGCATTGGGAGTAAACTCGGAGGTCATGATGCTATCCATCCGGACCTGGGCACGCTAGCTGACTACAAAGACTTAATGGCAAAAGCAAAAGCGATGGACATAGAGATCGCCATGGATTTTGCGCTTCAATGTGCACCGGATCATCCCTGGGTCAAAGAACATCCTGCCTGGTTCAAATGGCGCAGTGATGGTACTGTACAATATGCAGAAAATCCGCCCAAAAAATACCAGGACATCCTGCCGATTTATTTCGAGACAGAAGATTGGAAGGCACTCTGGACAGCCATCCGTGATGTAGTAGTTTATTGGATCAAAGAAGGAGTGACCATATTCAGAGTAGACAATCCGCATACCAAACCATTCGTCTTCTGGGAATGGCTGATCGCCGAAATAAAAAAGGACTATCCGGACATTCTATTTTTATCGGAGGCATTCACCAGATCGGCCCTGATGTTTCATTTGGGTAAAATCGGGTTTACGCAGAGTTATACCTATTTCTCATGGAAAAACTCCAAACAAGAATTGATCGGTTATATGAATGAGCTGACCACAGGCTCCACGGCAGAGGTGTTTAAACCCAATTTTTGGCCCAATACACCCGATATCAATACTTTCCCGATGCAAAATGCCAACCAGTCACTGTATATGATCCGTATTTTCCTGGCTGCGACCTTGAGTAGCAACTATGGCATGTATGGCCCGGCTTATGAAATGATGGTGCACCAGGCTATGCCCGGCAGGGAAGAATATTACAATTCAGAAAAGTATGAGATTTACCATTGGGACTGGGCAGCCCGCAATCCCATCACTATGCTCATCACCATGCTTAATAAGATTCGAAAGGCGCATCCGGCTTTGCAGGAGACCAATAACTGGCAAAATGTACCAGTGCAGAATGATCACCTCCTGGCCTACTACAAGCAGAATGACGATGGCAGTGACAAAATACTCTGTGTCGTCAATCTCAACCCCTACGAAAAACAAGCAGGCAGTTTGCAGGCTCCTCTCCAACGGATTGGAGTACATCCGGGTCAGCAGTTTGTAGTACAGGATATGATCAGTAGTAATAGTTGGATCTGGCAGCAGGAGTGGAATTATGTAGCCCTCGATCCGGGTCTGCCGTTTCATTTGTTTGAAGTGAGGGTGTGAGTCAGACATCAGACTCTGAAATCTGATTCTGAAGTCTGAATTCTGATTCTTATTTTCGATCATGCAAAGAAGACATTTTCTCAAATCAGGCAGCCTGCTTCCATTAGCTCCATTGGCTATTCATTCTTCACCTGAAAAAAAGCTTGATCTTATCTCCCTCAGGCCGGACATCAAGCTGAGTGTGTCCAGCTATTCCTATTGGCATTTTAAAGGGGACAAATACCCGATAGAAAAAGTAATCGACCAGGCAGCCATGTTAGGATTGGATGGCATCGATGTGCTTCACCGCCAAATGGAAAGTGAAGAAAAAACTTATATCAATAGACTCAAACGACATGCTTTTGTCAATGGGATCGCCATGACCTGCCTGTCCATACACCAGGGTTTCGTGACACCGGATCAGGCGGAACTCAAAAAGCATATAGACCATACGATCCACTGTATGCAGTTAGCAGCGGATATGGGTATACCCTGTATGAGACTCAATACAGGCCGCTGGGGGACCATAAAATCCTTTGACGAATTTATGGCGCAGCGAGGCCAGGAACCTGCGATCGATGGATATACCGAGACGGATGCCTTCAAATGGTGTATCGATAGCATCAATCAATGTATGCGTACTGCAGAAGATCTTGGAGTCTTGCTCGCGCTGGAGAATCACTGGGGCCTCGGGTCCACTCCCGAAGGAATGCTACGCATTATGAAAGCAGTGGATAGTCCCTGGCTTCAATTGCTGATGGATACGGGCAATTTTCTCGAAAATCCTTATTCAAAACTGGAGAAGATCGCCCCATACACTTGTTTTGTCCAGGCCAAGACTTATTATGGGGGAGGAGTATGGTATTCGCTGGAACTGGATTATGATCGGATTATATCTATATTGAATAATGTTGGTTACAAAGGGTATATTTCCATTGAGTTTGAAGGCAATGAAGCAGCAGATACCGGTGTGAAGAAAAGTGTAGAACTCCTCAGAAAGGTTTTGGGTAAATAATACAATGAGTTGAAATATAATAAGTTAATCATTTTTCTTGGGATCAATTTTTTAGCGTTGGCTATCGGTGCTCCTCACGCCATGAATGGGGTGGCTTCTCCCTGGTACCAGGCACTTCAAAAAGCTCCCTGGACACCACCTGGTTGGGTATTTGCAGCTGCATGGAACATCATCATGCTCTGTTTTTCTGTGTATATGGCCTTTGGCTGGTAACAAATCAAAAACCGTCGAGGGTTGATCATCTTATATATCGGACAGTGGATTTTAAATGTAGCCTGGAATCCCGTCTTCTTTACCATGCACCTCACCTTATTGGGGCTGGCTCTGATTTTGACGCTAACCCTGGTGGTGATCTATATTGCCTTCAGATTTTATCCCGAAATGAAAAACAAAACGGGGTGGTTAGTGCCTTATATACTCTGGATGCTCATAGCTACTTCACTCAATGCCTATATTTATGCTCAAAATTAATAACCATCTCTGGCATGAAGCATACTATTATTACCATTAGACTTATATCATTGACCTTGCTAGTCCTGTTTCAAATGGTAGCAATCCACAGCCAGGTATACATCCGTACCAACCTGGTAGGCTACCGGCCCCAGGATACAAAAACTGCGGTTGCTTTTTCAGATGAAATAATATCAGGCAATTTTACTGTGGTGGACCAAACAGGACGAATAATCGCGACGCTTCCTGTCAAACCCGCGGCTGCTCCCGGGTACGGGCCGTTTAAGCATTATTATGAGTTGGATTATAGCGGTATCTCTCAAATCGGAAAGTATGACATCAGGCTCGATCAATATCCGGAGGTAAAAAAAGAGTTTTTGATTCAGGCTACTGGCATCTACTCGACTTTGCCCGATGTGCTGCTGCAATTTATGCGTCAGCAACGCTGTGGTTACAATCCTTTTTTTGATGCAGTCTGTCACCAGGCTGATGGCCGGGTCATGGATGGCCCTATGCCGGACTCGACTTATATAGATGTGTCCGGTGGCTGGCATGATGCAGGGGATCAACTCAAGTATCTGATCACAGGGAGTAATGCTACAGCCAGGATGATTATGGCCTACCAGATGTCACCAGCATCTTTTGACGATAAGTACAATGCCCTGGGCCAATCAGGAGCCAATCATGTCCCGGATGTCCTGGATGAAGCTAAATGGGGCCTGGACTGGATCCTTAAACTACATCCGGCCTCAGATCAACTGATACACCAGGTCGCTGACGACCGGGACCATCTAGGTTGGAAGTTTCCGATGAATGATCCATCCAATTATGGTTGGGGTAAAAATTCTTATCGGGTAGCTTATTATGCCACCGGCAAACCTCAGGGTCTCCATAAATATAAAAGCCAAGCCACGGGCATAGCCAACCTGGCAGGCAGGTCGGCTGCAGCGCTGGCACTCGGCTACCAGGTGTGGAATGCTAAAAAATACGATCCTTCTTTCGCAATGAGATGCCTCCAGGCTGCCGAAGAATTGTATGCGATGGCTAAAAAACAACCCGGGTATCAGCAAGGCAATTCTTATGGAGCTCCATATCGTTACAATGAAGATACCTGGACTGATGATATGGAATGGGCCGCGGCCGAATTGTATCGAGCCACCAAAAAAACGACCTATCTCAAAGATGCTCAATACTATGCCACCCTCACTGGCGAACTATCCTGGATACAGCATGATACCTCTGCCCACTACCAGTATTATCCTTTTTTAAACATTGCCCACTTTGCTTTGTATGATTTGGTGGATTCAAAATTTAAAAGCCAATTGGCCACCTATTATCGCAATGGCATTAAACAAACCCTGTTCAGGGCCGGCAAAAATGCTTTTAGTCAGGGTGTACCTTTTATCTGGTGCTCTAATAATCTGCTGGTGGACCTGATCATCCAGATCCATCTTTATGAAAAAATGACGGGTGATCAACAATTTAAAAAATACAAGTACGCTCTACGGGATTGGTTATTCGGGAGAAATCCGTGGGGTACGAGCATGTTTATGAATATTCCTGCACAGGGGCCCTATCCCCGTGATGTGCATATGAGCACCTGGGCACTGACTAAAACAGAAGTGCCGGGAGGGCTGGCAGACGGACCTGTGTATTATACGACTTACAAAAGCCAGTTGGGTTTAAGACTGACCCATGAAGATGCATATGCTGCTTTTCAAAACGATTACGTAGTCTATCATGACGATATCGGGGACTATGTGACCAATGAACCTACCATGGATGGGACTGCCTGCGCTATTATGATGATGATCTGTTTTGAATAAAGACCCAAATCCGATGATACGATTTCATTACGCATATCCCTCCTTCAAAGTCAACCAGGCTACCAAAGTCAAAGCCTGGTTGAATAGTGTGGCAAAATCCGAGGACAAAAACATCGATCAACTCGAATTCCATTTTGTAGACGATGAAGCTCTCCTGGATATCAATCGTCAATCCTTGAATCATGATTATTATACTGATATTATCACTTTTCCTTATGCTTATGAACCTATCAGTGGCGAGCTCTTCATCAGCATCGACAGGATACGGGATCATGCGGCTCAGTACAAGGTGACTCCGCAACAGGAGCTATTGAGAGTGATGGTACATGGAGTGCTTCATCTCTGTGGATATGATGACAAAGCCGGCAAACACAAAAAACAGATGACGGTGAAAGAGGACTTTTACTTGGCCAGGCTGGAGATGACAGCCTTTTAAGTAGAATCATTACACTCAGATCTTTCCCAACTAGCTAATTTAAAATGGCCAGAAAGGTCGTGTATCTCCGCTCCAAAATATCTTTCTTTTTTAATATCAGGGTCAATAATTGTTCAAAAGTCGATAACCTCTACTTGTTTTAGAACTATATTTTCATATAAAATGATAAAATAGTTGAACAATCGAATTCATTTGTATTTAATTGATTACCAATATATTAAAACATTAAAAATGAATAAAATACATGCTTTAACATAATTCATACCTAAAACATTATAGTTTTGAGTTATCATTGATACAAATTGATAAACTAATTTGATAAAATTCTATCTGAATAAATTTGGCAACACATTGCGCGTAAAATGACTTTAAAAACTTATTAATCCTTTATTCTAAAAACCAAGATTATGGCTGAAATATTTAGAGAAATCACTCCACTGACACATTATGATTGTTTCCTGGTCTTTGAGCGTTCCAAAAAGGACTTTGACTTTCCAATCCATACTCATGACGAACTTGAGCTCAATTTTATATTTAATGGTGCGGGAGTCTTACGAGTAGTTGGTGACCATAAAGAAGAGATCAGTGACCTGGAGTTGGTCCTCGTTGGAGCCAGACTGCCACATTGCTGGATGACTCATAATTATGAATACAAAAAGGACAAAGGTGAAATGACAGAAATCACCATCCAGTTTCACAAAGACCTGTTGGATGAAAAATTTCTACGACGCAACCAGCTGATTTTTATTAAAAGCCTTTTGGAAAAAGCAGGCCGGGGCATTAGTTTTCCTCAGGAGACGATCAAACAATTAGAACCTCGCCTCCGTAAACTATCTAAACTGAGCGGATTTGACTCCGTACTGGAACTATATTCTATTCTGCATGACCTGTCACTGACCAGGGGCATCCAGCTATTGTCTAACGAATCTTTTGCGGACGAAAAACCCAGCTTTGTCAATCGACGCGTAGAGCTCGTGTACGAGTATATCCGTGCCAACTATCATAAGCAGATCACCCTCGGCGAGATATCCAAGATGGTCGGAATGACCGAAGTGTCCTTCAGCCGATTTTTCAAAAAGACTACCTGCAAAACCTTTGTGGACAGCATCAATGACATCCGCCTGGGCAATGCCTCCCGCATGCTGATGGATTCCAGTTTTTCCATATCAGAGATCGCTTTCAAATGCGGCTTTAAAAATCAATCCTATTTCAACCGACTTTTTAAAGAGAAAAAAGGAGAGACGCCGAAGGAGTTTAGAGAGCGGTATGCAGGGACTAGGATGTTTGTGTAGTGGAGTAGGCAATAGGCGTCCAGTGTCGGCTCGAGTGATTCAGCAAGGTTATCAAAAAACGAAATCCTGGTCAATCTCAAAAATCCAGGTTCAGACATTCACACTTACATTTCCCCTATATTTGTAGCCTTTCACATGACACATATCCGGATGATTAAAATATTCAGCACATTTTTATTGATCGCCTGTACTTCCATCTTATCTGGTCAGGATGCCCGCCTGGCAGAGCAATATTTTCAAGATGGTGAGTATGAGAAAGCGGGTATCTTATTTGCCAAGCTTTTAGATCAAAACAAAAATCAAAATTATTATTTCAACCGGCTGACTGACTGCCTGATCTACCAGGACAAGACGGCCGAAGCAGAAACTTTGGTTAAAAAACAATTAAAGTCTTTCCCTGATGAAGCGGGTAATTATGTGGTGTACGGCAATCTGCTGGACAAGATGGGGCAACCTGATGCGGCTGCGGAGCAATATAAAAAGGCGATAGACAAACTGCCAAATGACCGATCCAAGATCACCAGCCTGGCAGGCAATTTTATCAATATGTCTAAATTTGATTTTGCCATCGCTGCTTATGAGAAAGGCATGAAAGTGTTTAATGACAAAAACATGTTTCCCTACCTGTTGGCAGACATGTATCGACGCAAAGACGATGTACCCAAAATGATTGAGTACTACCTGATCAGCCTCGATGCCGATCCTCAACGTGATGTGACGATCGAATCTATCTTTCAGCGCACTTTCCAACCCTCAGATTACCTGGAGCTGCAAAAACAACTGTATGCAGCCATACAGGGTGCTCCAAGGGCGATACACTTTGCAGAAATGTTGCAATGGGCTATGTTACAATCACGTGATTACCTGGGAGCTCTCCGCCAGGCACGGGCACTCGACAAAATGCTGGATGAGAATGGATCCCGGATATATCAGATCGGTCAGATTGCCAAATCAGCCAATGAATGGGATGCAGCCGTAAAAGCTTTTGAATACATCACCAAGGAGAAGGGACCGCAGAACTCGTTTTATGTCGAAGCCAAAAAAGATGCACTGGCCTGTAAAAGAAATAAAATAAAACTATCAGCCAGCCCGACGACTATGGATGAACTCAAAGTCCTGGAGCAGGATTATGAATCTTTTATCCAGGAGTTTGGCAAAAATAGGGCGAGCAGTGTCCTCATCATTGAATATGCTGAATTGGTGGCACTGCATCTCAATAATATTCCCAAAGCGATTGCTATCCTGGATGAATTGATCCACCTGCCTAATATACCCCGGCCTGCAGCGGCTCAAGCCAAGCTCAACTTAGGTGATTATTACTTAGTACAAGGTGAAATCTGGGAAGCAACCCTCTTATATTCTCAAGTAGACAAAGCTTTTAAAGAAGATCAGCTGGGTGAAGAAGCAAGGTTTCGCAATGCACGGTTGACTTATTTTAATGGCGATTTTGAATGGGCTCAAAAACAATTTGATATTTTAAAATCGGCCACTTCGAGGTTCATCAGCAACGATGCTATCGATCTCTCTGTATTCATCCTGGACAATATGGCTGGAGATAGCGTCTCGGTACCGTTGCAATATTATGCACAAGCAGAACTATTGGGTTTTCAAAACAAACATCAGGCAGCCCTGGAAAAACTGGATTCGATCGTATTTCTGTTTCCCAATCATGACATCGTAGATGATGTATTGTATCTGCGAGCAAAAATATATAGCCAGCTAAAACAGTGGGATCAAGCCATACCGATCTATCAGACCATCATCGAAAAATACAAAGAAGGTATCCGCTGTGACAATGCACTCTTCGAGCTGGCAGAGATCTATGACTTTAAACTCAATGAAAAGGAAAAGGCCAAATCACTGTATGAGACGCTGTTCATGGATTTTTCCAACAGCACTTTTGCAGTAGAAGCACGAAAAAGATTTAGGGTTTTACGTGGAGATAAGATCCAGTGAATAAGGAATTTAAACCTGTAAAAAAATCAGGCATTATTCTTCCAGGTGATCAAATTCATTGGCCATCGCATACTTACCAAACAAAAATAGTCCGGCACAGATCGGGATGAATACAATGAGGATGATCACCCATTGAAGCAAAGTATTGGTCCTCGGAATGCCCTCCGCCGCCAGGTTGACTTTGAGATAAGCCTGGTATACCATGAATATCACCAGGACTGGTGACAGCAACATCCAAACTATACCGAGTGATTGTTTTAATTTATTCACAACATTAAAATTGGGTAATTATTCTGGAATGACCAAATCGGATCCTGTTCTTTTTATAAATATTCGATCTTGACCAGGTTGAGTCGCAGGCTTCGTTGAGAAGGTACTACAAAGGCATTGGAGGAGATTTGTATGGCATCTTTAAACCTGAGTTGAAGCCGTACATATTCGGTACTAAGGACACTTTTCCGCTGATATTGACCATCAGACTGTACTACATATTCGCTCACAGTATTTTCGGAGCTGATCTCATCGTTATACACCAGTCTTAGGCGGGAGGGATTTTTGAAAAGGAAGAAGGAAGAAAATACACCATCATCATCGTGTGAATATTGTTTTTTGTGCAATACTTCTGACCAGTCCAGGTTACCATTGCCATCTACCGCAAAGACCGCCATGTCTTCGTAATAAAAATCTACCATCATAGGTGATCTTAATCCATAGGGGTTGCCGCCGATACTGCGAGTACCTGCGCCATAAGATGCGCGCCGTTCATATTCTTTTTTGATCTCAGTGATGAGCAAAGCGCCACCATCCTGTTTGAGAGCGATATCACTGACTACCAGTTGACTGAATTCGTTTTTGTCTTTTGACCTGCGGGTGATCTCATCGTCAAACCTGGTTTCAAATGGAAAGGTCGTAACTCTCTCATTAACTCCCTGCATCAGGTCATGTTTGATATAATAGATGCCTTCTGCCCGATTCAGATTTTTTTGAGTATAGATGCCTCCACCTACCAGTTGTTGATTGACATTATCAAAAATAAATTTGCTATGAAAGCTTACAAACCTGTATACGGGGATGTAAAATATTTTGTTTGGTTCATTGTTAGAAAAAAAACGATGTACTTCAAACAGGTGTTTGTCTTTCTTAGTGCGAAAATTGTTTTTCTCAAATATCACCAACATGTCCCCTTCATTGGTGACAAGCAAACTTCTAAAATCATCCCGAAGGTCCGTTTCTTTAAAAATAATCTTGCGATCAAAAATGGTTTTTCGGGTATTGACATCGTAAAGGATCGTCTGCATCTCGTGATCGTGCTCGGTCGTAAAAAATATCATTTTAGACCTATCTTCTGATTTGGCAAATTTTACAGTGGGGTTGAGTAATATGTCTTCAAATACTTTGATGGTATCCGAACTGACGAGGCTACAATCCTGATCAAACTGATCTGCCTGGATGTAGTACTTGCCGCGATGTCTGAATCCATAAAATATAAAAAAAGAAGTGGGTGTGGGCAAGGAGGACAATAGCGCACAGTTCTTATCTGCCAGAACGATCTCCTGCTCGACCTTAAACTTAAGATCTTGGTCATAGATGCGGGCTTCATACTTGTTGCCCCGATCTCTAAAGAGGACAAAATGACTATCGATCTTACCTACCAGGTCATAGGACAGGTCATTTCTCAGAGTGACTTCTTCAGAAACGGTGACTTTTTGAGCATGCAGGGCCATCGTACAAAACAAGGATAGCACAGCCATACATAATGGCTTTAATGGATGCAAGCTATAAATCTCAATATTGCTTAAAACTTTCATCATGGTCGGAGTAACCAAAGGTAAATGAAAATTTGGAGGAAGGTGATGAAAGAATTCGGCACTGGACAGAGAGCTTCTCAATGGGCAAAATCCAGATCATAATTGACCATTCTCTCCCTGGGAGGATTAAAATAGCCAAATTTTAGATCCGGATATCGCAACCTCAACCGCATCATCAGGGGCAAGATACCGATCATCTCTTCTTCAGGAGCTATATGGAGTTTGTTGAGATAAAAATCGGGGTCAATATTAAAATTGCGCCATTGAATCATATGCAGCCGGGTATAGTCTATGAGTTCACAAAGGGCTTCGTATTCTGCTTCCGTATCGGTCACTCCAGGAAAAACAAAATAATTGATAGAGGCCCAACCCCCATGATCCCGGACGATCTTGAGGCTTTCTACAATGTCTCTGAACTGATAATTATTAGGAAGGTAATAATTGGTGTATAAGGAGGCCTGAGCAGAATTCATGGAGACGCGAATAGAATTGAGCCCGGCTTCGCAGAGGATTTTTACAGCATCTGGTTTGCTGCCATTGGTATTGATATTAATAGATCCTTTGTCCGTAAATTTTCTAATTCTGATGATCGATTCTTTGATCGTTTCCCACATAAGCAAGGGCTCTCCTTCACATCCCTGGCCAAAACTGACGATGGGGTAAGGAGCAGATTCGAGGTGAGGTACAGTGTACTCTACGACTTCGTCGGCACTGGGCTTGAAGTCGAGCCGATCATGGGAAGATTGGAATACTTCCGTCTCAGGTATGAAGGAGATACAGCCCAGACAGTTAGCATTGCAAGCGGGTGAGATTGGGATCGGGCACTCCCATCGTCCGAGAAAAAAATTTCTTGCCGCCGGACAACAATATCGTTCGGCACAGTTTTCTGCGAGGTGTTTTACCAATCTATTGTGTGGATAGGCAGCAGTCAGTTTTTCGATCCCTGCTTCAATCATAGCATCGTCATATCCCGCAGCCTCTTGCCTGATGTCCTGCTCGATCCGCGTAGCGGCGACATAGATTTTTCCTCCTGCCCATCCCACGGCACTGTAACAATATAAAGGTAGTGGAGTCGCTTCAGGCAAGGTGACATAAGGGACCAGTCTCAAAACTGTATAGGCAGGGGGCACAAATGCAGATACTGCCCTGCCTTTTTCACAAACCCTTACTTCACCTGTTTTTACATCGATACCTATAGCCTGGCGGTCGGGCAGGGTGTAGAGGGTACCCCCATTCGGGATTTCTATCCATTCTTCCAGCGGAACATCCAGGGCATCCCAACCGGATCTGCCCAAAGCATACAGTGTGCGATCTTCAAAAGTATTCCCTTGAGGATCTGCATATAGGAGATAAGGAGATTTTTTTAGTATCAAAACCCTGCAAAGGTAGGCATAGAATGTAGTCCATCCATCAAAATTTACTTTATCAATGTATCAAAGCAAGTATATCCGGGTCTGGTTCGATATGGTTCATTTGAATCATGATGTCATCATATTGGCTTCGTATACGGTTGCTCATGGGTTTGATCGTATATTTTTTGGGATTTGGCAGGGCTGCTGCGATCATCGCCGCTTCAGCCCTACTCAACTCCAGTGCATTTTTATTAAAATATTGTTTTGCAGCTGCCTGGACACCAAATATGCCCGGACCGGTCTCGATTACATTGAGATACCGGCAGAGAATGGTCTTTTTACTCCAAAAAGTCTCTATCATGAAGGTAAAATAGACTTCGAGGCCTTTTCTGATAAAATTGCGGCTTTGCCATAAAAAAACATTTTTGGCAGTTTGTTGACTGATGGTACTGGCTCCCCTGGTCTTGCCGGGCCTGCGCTTATTGTATTTGAGGGCAAGTTTGATGGCTTTGACATCAAATCCATCATGGTCGGTAAAAAGTTGATCTTCACTGGCCAAAACAGCGAGTTTCATGTGAGGACTTATCAGGTCATAATCAACATAGTCTCGTCTCATACCATATCCACCCAGTATACTTCCAAGTTGAGTGAGCGTTATGGGCGGATTGACCATTGAAAAGACCACTAATGCAACCCACTGCAATAAATATAAGACCATAAAGACTTTGGATCCTACACCTACTACTCTGTGGATTGACTGGACTTTATCCAACCATTTGAAATAAATGATCAATATAAGGATGACGACCAGGCTGGCTAGCCCTGTCCTGGCTAATAGAGGAGAAATATCCTCCCATCGTTCTTTGAGCTCACCGGCATAAATCCACAGAAAGAGGATCAATTGTGAAATCAGAAGTAGCGCCATTAATTTCCGTAGCCGACTCCATATACGGGAATCCCCAAGCTTGAAGTTTGAAAGCAGGCGTAGCAACTGCCCTGGAAATGAGAAGTGATCCAATCCGATGTTATTAATTATTATTCAACATCAAATCTAGACAAGCATTTTACATCCTACAAGTGGATTTCACGTTTTGAAGAATATATTCTCCCTATGTCCTAATTTTAAATTTTGGCTTCCTAAAAGTTAATTATATCTATGGCTTGGTACATTCTTTGATTATAAAACATTCAATATAAAACAGATTCATGGCTACATTACACAATATCTACTGGTGGAACCTCGAAAACCTCTTCGATGTACAAAACTCACCCCGCCGTCCTGATTGGTTACAAAAAGAATTAAAATCAGAGCTCAAAAACTGGGACGAGGCCTTACTGGACAAAAAGATCGCCAACCTATGCTCTGTGATCAAAAAATTTAATCAGGGCCTAGGTCCCGATATCCTGGGAGTCTGTGAGATCGAAAATGAGTTTGTTGTAAAAAAATTAATGGACAGGGTGGGCCAGGAACTCAACCGTTCCTACAAAGTGCTGCACAAAGACACGAAGGATCAGCGGGGCATCGATATCTCGATTATTTATGACCAGGACAAATATCATGATGATGGGAGGATATTTACCCTGGAGATCATGAAACGATCGTATACCCGTGATTTATTCCAGGTCAATCTGACGACTACGGCAGGCAATAATGAGCTAATATTGATTGGTAATCACTGGCCGTCCCGATTAGGCGGCAAGTTTGAGTCCGAGCCATATCGAATGATGGTCGGCGAAATTTTGAGCTATTGGGTCACACGGATCCATGAGATCAAATTGGAGGAGCTTGGCGAAGAAAATCCTGCGATCATCGTGATGGGAGATTTTAATGATCAGCCATATGACAGGTCTATTACCAATTACCTCAACAGCACTTCCAATCTTGAAAGGGTCAAAAATGCCAGAACCCCGGTACTGTTTAATACTATGTTTCCATTCCTGAATGGGAAGCTGGGTACCCATGTATTTGGCAATGAGATCAATATCCTGGATCAATTTATCGTGTCTAAATCTCTGACATTTGAATCTGCCAATTATCCATTTCAGTTTATTTCCAGCAAAATTATTGACTATCCTGAGTTGGTCAGGGGGGATTACAACACGCCTATTCGTTTTTCGAGGCCATCGTCTTCAGATTTTAATTCTAATGGGTTTAGTGATCATTTGCCTATTGAGTTGATCATTAAGGAAAGGTGATTAAAGTGGTATTTCAGATCGGCGACCACAATCGCAGGTGTAGAAAAAATGGAAAACTCCATCTAAAGCATGAAAATGCAGCACTTCTGCTTTTGAAGTCTCCCCAAGGCGGCAAACGAGGATAGATTACCCTATATTTATGTCGATGAAACCTTATTTGAAGCACATATTCCTCCTGGCGCTCATTTTCCACAATGGCGATTTCCTGGGGGCGCAGAAACAGAGGCCTCCGGTTAAAGTGATATTTGATACCGATATGGGTCCGGATTATGATGATGTGGGTGCAATCACTTTATTGCATGCCCTGGCTGCCAATGGAGAATGTGAGATCCTGGCTACCGTAGCGAGTGATGGCTATCCGTTTATAGCACCTACCCTGGAGGTATTTAACCGTTATTTTAAGAAACCGGATATCCCTATTGGGGTGCCGGATACTTCTGCTCCGGATTTTTCATGCCCCAATCATTGGAACGATTCATTGGTCGCCCGCTATCTGCCCCAGCCTAAGACCAATCAGAATTATCCTTCGGCAGTCGAGGTTTATCGCAGGACGCTGGCTGGTCAAAAGGATCAGAGTGTGGTGATCGTCACGGTCGGTTTTTTATCTAACTTGTCTGCATTGTTACAGTCTATGCCAGATCGATTCAGTACATTGAGCGGTCGTGACCTGGTGGCAAGGAAGGTGAAAAAATGGGTCGCCATGGCGGGTGGTTTCCCTCAAGGCAATGAATTTAACATCAATCAACATGCCAGTGCCTCTGCCTATACCATTTCTAATTGGCCGACCCCCATTTTATTCAGTGGTTTTGAGATTGGGGTAAAGATCATGACCGGCCATAAGGTTGCCACACAAGGATCACCTGAAAGTCCTGTGAGGTGGGCTACAGCGTATTGTTTGTCTAATTATGAGCATAAAACTTCACAAAACCGCAATAGCTGGGATCAGACAGCAGTGTTATGTGCTATCCGGGATCCTGAGAAATATTTTTATGTCATCAATAATGGCACCATGGTGTGTCAAGAGGATGGAACCAATACCTGGAACCCTGATCAAAACTCCCGGCATTCCTTTTTAGTCCACAAATTTCCTTATGAGGTGATTGCTACTCAGATAGAGGCACTTATGCTCTATGAACCAAATTGATACAATCATTTTAATCAGGTCGTGAACTTCACACAGATATTTGTTGGAGTATTCTTAGAGCTTTTTTTAGTTAAAATAAAAAAGGGATAAACACGATAATTTAAATATTGGTCATTTATAAACTCTGGAGCTTTCTTTTTACCTTTGCAACAAATTTATTGAATACAATCAAATGGATATTTTTGAACGAATCAGAGCGAATATGGGTCCGCTCGGCCAGTATGCTGAAATAGCGGAGGGGTATTATATTTTTCCAAAACTCACTGGTGAGATTGGATCTCGCATGATGTTTAATGGCAAAGAGGTGATCTGTTGGAGTATTAACAACTACCTGGGTCTGGCCAATCATCCCGAAGTGCGCAAAGCCGATGCTGAATCTGCTGCTGAATGGGGCATGGCTTACCCGATGGGTGCAAGGCTAATGACGGGTGAAACGGCCCAACATATTCAATTAGAAACCGAACTGGCGCATTATGTCCATAAAGAAGCCGGTTGTTTGCTCAATTTTGGATATCAAGGCATGGTATCTTGTATTGATTCGTTGGTTTCGAGAAGAGATGTGATTGTCTATGATGCTGAAAGTCATGGCTGTATCATCGATGGTGTGCGACTGCACATGGGCAAGCGCATCGCCTTTGAGCACAATAATATGGAGAGTTTTGAAAAACAATTGATTCGTGCTGTAAAATTGACTGAAGAAAGTGGTGGATCAGTCTTAGTTATCTCCGAAGGTGTATTTGGGATGCGAGGTGATCAGGGCAAACTCAAAGAAATAGCAGCTTTTAAATCTAAATACCCTTTCCGCTTTTTAGTAGATGATGCTCATGCTTTTGGAACACTAGGTCCAAATGGTGAAGGAGCTGGTGTAGAACAAGGTTGTCAGGACGATATCGATATATATTTTGGCACCTTTGCCAAATCTTTTGCCTCTATCGGTGCCTTTATAGCCGGGCCAAAAGACATCGTGACCTTCCTGAGGTACAATATGAGGTCCCAGGTCTTTGCAAAGTCACTGCCCATGCCCCTGGTGATTGGAGGACTCAAAAGGCTCGAATTGATGAAAAATCATCCTGAACTGAAAGAAGCCCTCTGGAAAAATGTAAACTCACTACAAAGTGGACTCCGGGAAGCAGGTTTTGATATAGGTACTACCAATAGTCCGGTGACCCCTGTATTTCTTAAAGGCCATCCACAGGAAGCATCTCAGATGGTCCATGACCTCCGTGAAAATCATCGCATATTCTGTTCGATGGTGATCTATCCGATCATACCCAAAGGGGAAATCCTGCTTCGATTGATACCAACTGCGGTGCATACTCAGGATGATATTGATAAGACCTTAGAAGCACTCAAAATCGTCAATACAAAACTTCTAAACGGCGAGTACAGCACAGATATCATCAACCCCCTGATTGCACAAGAGGCTGTTGCTTAATTAGTTCAACATGCGACTTATAAACTTAGAATGGTAAAATTTTAAGCGATAAGCCTTAGCTTCTGGTGAACCCGGCTCACCGCTGGCTACCTGAACTTAAATTTATAAAAATGTTTGATGATCTGCAAAAAGTTAAACCATTTATGTCAAGCAGGAATTGAAGCCTAATTGAAAACATACTTTTCAATACGCTAACTTTTTATTATTTAGTTCAACATTAAAGTTCACTTTTGCTCCCAAAGCTTCAAATACCTTCATAATAGTTTCAAATCTTGCGTTCTTCACGCTATTTTCAATTTTTGAGATTTGAGCTTTTTGAACTCCAACAAGTTCTCCTAATTCTGCTTGTGTCATATTACGTTCTTGTCGAGCTTGTTTTATGGCTTCTCCTAATAAGTCAATTCTCAACTCATGCTCAAATGCTTCTCGCTTATCGGTTCCGCGTTTTCCAATGTGTTTGTTAATCATAGTATCAAGCGAAACGGTTTTAAATTTATCTGTTGCCATAACTATTTATTTTTTTGTCTTGTTTTCTAAATATTGTTTTCTGATTTCTTCCGCTTTATTAATTTCTTTTGGCGGTGTTTTCTGCGATTTCTTTAAAATTCCGTGTGTTGCAATAACCAAAGTTTCAATTTCGTTTGTTTTATCCCAAAATGCAAAAAGTCGATAAGCTTTACCGTTGTACAAAGTCCTAAATTCCCAAATAAAGGCATTCAATTTTTTGAAAAAGTCATTGTCAATGACGAATTGGGCCTTTTTGATGTTGAAATAGATTTTTTCTCTAGTTTTATCGTCAAGAAGTTCTAAAAACTCAATTGCTTCAGGCAATAATTCAATGTCAAAATTTGGATTCAATAACAGTTTTTGTCAAAGATACAAATTTCCCAATTGGGAAACGAGTGAATTCTAAAATTATTGAGGTTGAAATTTGATTTTATATAAATTTGCCTCTGGAGTCGGAAGACCTAATGTCTTGTTGCTACAACCTTCATAAATTGTCCAGCGGAGCTCTACTCCAGCCTCTAATATAAGCGTAGCATAGGAGTGTCTTTGTATTTGTACAAAAGCGCATCTCCATCCGGACCTTCGACTAACCATTATAGGGCCAATCAGACTTTTAAAGTATTCTCAGACCAAGCACTCTTACCTGGCAGTACACCCTATTTAGCAGTCATTCATATACTGGCAACTTGTGAAAACCAGGTGTATACATTTACTATATTCTCGAGTATACCTGACTTTCAATGCAATAATCAGCGGATCTGGAAACGATTAAATCTATTCCAAAATGGGTGATTAACATCTTGTACATCAATTTGGTATCAAATTTTTTAAACTAATCTTTCCGCAAAGAATTTCTTTTTCGTTTATTACTTTGGTTTGCGCCACGCTGTTGTTTCCTGAAACTTTATAAAAGTTAAAAGCTCTTTGGTGCCTTCATAAATATAGTTAATATTTTCTTTCAAAAGAATTACCATTGAAACGATACACACCATTGGGACCTCCGCCAAACCACAATTCACCCGTTTTGCTTTTGTAAATAATCCAAATAAGGTCACCATTGAGACCATCTTTTTTTGTAAAATTTTTCACGGAATTACCAGCGTCCGCAGACGCGTCATATCTCCATACACCAGATTCTGCAGTTCCAAACCAAATATTTCCTGAATCATCCTCTCCAATGGAAAAAACTCTCTCAAGCGAATTGCCTTTGGTATCCTCCTTTTTCAATTTTTGTTGCTCTGTGAAATTGATTATTTCTTTTCCATCATATTTAAAAACACCAATTCCATTATTGCCAATCCAAAGATTTCCTTTGCGATCTTCCATCATACTGCGGATATGCAGATGACCTGTTTCATCATTTAATCCCAAAGAAGCATCGTTTATTATTTTAAAATCTGAACCATTATAACCAATCAATGCGCCATAAGTTCCAAGCCAAAGCGCTCCATTTTTACTTTTGACAAAAGGTGTTGAAATTGAATAGTGATTCTCTTGCCCTAATTTTGTTTTAACAGGAAGTGTGCGATATGAAAGTTTTTTACCGTCATATTGATACACCCCTGGATTCCCTTCGAGTCTGTTGTAGCCAGCCGTTTCATCACCTTTAAACCAAAGGTCATTATCAGTTAATTTCCATTCGTTTATTGAATCATAATTTCTTTCTTTGTAAACAGTTGTTTTTTGCCCATCATAATTACTTAGTCCTTGCCCACATTCGAACCAAATGATGCCGTTTTTATCTTCATAAATACTCCTTACTTGATTGTTACTTAACCCGTTTTCCGTTGTGAAATATTGGAGCTCTCCCTTATGAAGTAAACACACTCCTTCGTTATAACTACCAAACCAAATATTTCCTTTGCTATCTTCTAAAATTGAACGAACTCCTGTTGTGTATTTCAACAAATTAGTGTCAGTTTGATTCTGTACTAGCTGATTTTCCTTATTTGATTGACTTTGATTTTGTGCTCCGCAGGAAGTGCAGAAGACAAACATCCAGAATAAATCATATACGTGCATGTATTTCATAATTTTTTTATTGATCCTGTAATGAAAGTATCTCGCTAGCCTTTTTGATGGCTGAAGGGCCAACCTCCGCGTTCTAGAAATATTCAAAATCATTTTTAAAATTTTTACTTAGACCGGCGAAATTACTTTGATATTTTCCAGAATGAGTGACTTAGATTGTGAAAAGAAGTGTAAACTTTGTAAAATAATATCTTTACAATTTGCTTTTTAGAAAAAATATCCTGTCTGGGAAGCGTAAATACCTGTACGGATTGTCCCCTACTCATGTGTACCCATTTAATCAGCGTGGCCTTCAGTATGCTGTCAGTGACGATTTTGATTTCTCCAGGAGGGAAGTTATATTCGCCGGATCGGACATGAAAAATAATTACAGTCTGGCGATAGTATATCACGGGCACTTCCAGAAAAAAAGTTCACAAAAATAAATACCAGGTCAGTTTTGAGAATGCTTTTACTTTTCAACCCGACCTCCTGGTGAATACTACCCAGCGTTTGTTGGACAAAGATAGTGCTGGAATCTACTCCAAAATGGGTGATTAACATCTTTACATCACTTTGGCATCAACTTGCACTTAATATGAACGGCTTGGAAAAGATCTCTAACTTACTTTTGCATCTTTCAATAAATAATATATGTATGAAATTCAATTTACTAATTTATCTTGTAAGTTTGTCCTTTTGCCTTCAAGCTCAATTATTGACTCCTTCTGCCGGAGGCAATAGAAAAGCATCTGTATCAGAAAGGATCGGCATCACTGATGTCGGGATTCATTATGACCGACCCGGGGTCAAAGGGCGGGAAGGCCAGATCTGGGGCAAAGTAGTGCATTACGGTTTTGATGATCTGGATTATGGCACTAGCAAAGCCGCCCCCTGGAGAGCCGGAGCCAATGAAAATACCACGATAGAGTTTAGCACGGCAGTCACTGTGGAAGGAATGACCTTGCCAGCAGGTAAATATGGGTTTTTTATAGCCATGGGACCTGATACAGCGACTTTGATTTTTTCAAATTTTAATACTGCCTGGGGCAGCTTCTTTTATGATCCCAAAGATGATGCACTGAGAGTAAAAGTGCCTGTGAAAAAATCTCCTGAAAGTGTTGAATGGCTTAAATATGAATTTGAAAATGAAACGAATAACAGTGCTGACATCGTCATGAGATGGGAAAAGATAGCTATCCCTTTTAAACTGACTGTCGATCTACAACAAACCCAGATCGCTGAGTATCGTAGGTCTTTTAATTCAGGAGACTTTCACCGCTACTGGCAGAATATGTACAATGCTGCCAATTATTGCCTGGTGAATAATATAAATTTAGAGGAAGGACTTAGTTGGGCTGATAGGTCGGTCAATACTTATTTTGGGGAAGCGAATTTTCTAACCTTGACTACATATGCAGGGCTGCTCGAAAAAGCGGGCAGACAGCAGGAGGCGGACTCATTGATGAAAAAAGCGTTGCCAATGGGATCGCTACTTCAAATGAATTCTTATGGCAGGACCTTGCTACGCATGAAAAAATATCAGGCAGCATTCAATATATTTAAAATGAATTTTGATAAATATCCTAAAGACATTTACACCAATATTGGAATGGTTAAAGGATATGCAGCCATTGGTAATAAAACTGAAGCTATCAGGTTTGCAAAGGATGCAAAATCATTGGTACCTGATGAAAATACGAAGTCCTATCTGGATCAGTTTATACAATACATCCTTGAGGACAAAGACATTACCAATTTGTAATAAAAGTATTCCTCGTAGATCTTCATTGTGGTGGTAAGATAAATGAATGGTCCTTATGTTTCAATTATAATAGTAGTTTTTTGTATTTAAATCAATGTTGCATAAAACGCTTAATTCTCTTTTTTTAATGCGTCTTTATATTCCGGCCTTGTTTTCCACTGCTCTAGATAAGGTATATATTCAGGCAAAGTATTCCACAAAACATTGTATCCGTTTGGTTTGATAAGTCCTTTGGGATAATCCTTACCTGCTACACTTGCTTCAACAGATTGATTCCATATGTTGAATTTTTCGATCATTTGCCTGGCTATAACTTTTTCTGTGTCGATAATATCTTTCGTTTCGTTGGGGTCTTTTGCCAAATCATATAATTCAAATTTATTTTTGTTGATATCCAGAGAAATAAGTTTGTAATTATTATCTATGATGGCAGCTTTTCCTAAATGTCTGAATGGAATTGGTTTTGTTCTTGTTTTTAAATCTTTTTTAAAAAGTTTTTTAATGCTTGCTCCATCCATCGGTAAGACCATATCGGATTTTGGAAGATTAAGTATGTCTGCAATGGTTGGAAATATATCCATGGTTGATGCAGGATAATTAGTCACCAAACTTTGGTGTATACCAGCCGGCCATTCAATAATGCAAGGAACACGCAAACCGCCCTCGTATATTTGACTTTTATAGCCGCGGAGCCCTCCAACAGTTTCAGGTCCAAAATTGGGCAATCCTCCATTATCGCTATTAAACCAAACAAGGGTGTTTTCCTCGATTTTTAAGGATCGCAAACCACTTCTCAAATCCCCGATGCTGCTATCCATACTAACAAGTTCACCGTAATGGTTTTGAGCCTCTTTGGCCAGATCGTGAAATGGTTTTTTATCCTTTTCATCAGCTCGCCATGGTGCATGGGGACTTCCATACCAAATCACGATAAACAATGGCTTTTCGTTGTCTTTCTCCTTTTCAATAAATCGAAGGGCTTCGTTGACAATAATGTGCGACGATTCCCCTTTCATTTCCACAAATTCACCATTGTGGCTCATAATTGGATCGATGTCGAAAAAATTGGAAACTGATAACCATTCATCGAAACCAAATTTTCCGGGGTTTCTTTCATCACTTGCAAAAATAGGCACTCCGGGTCCTTTAAGGCCGCTGAGATGCCATTTCCCAAAATGTGCTGTTTTATAACCTGCTTTTTGCAGTGCCTGGGCAATGGTTTTTTCCTGGCTGCAAAGAGCATAACCAGCCGAATATACCCCTGTGCGATCATTTGAGCGTCCCGTTAAAACACTAGCCCGCGAAGGAGAGCAGACAGGCGCTCCGGCATAAAATCGATTGAATCGGATTCCGTTTTCAGACATTTTATCCAAATTGGGTGTTTTCAAGATGGGGTGATTATTATAACTCGTTTGTCCCCATCCCTGATCATCGGACATCACTAAAATAATATTTGGCCTTTTTGTTCCGTTGGCTGAAAGTGCCAGGTATCCAAATACGATCAGCGTAACAAGAATTGTAATTCGTTTCATTTTCAACTTTATAAATTATTGTTTGATGGTAACTTCATTTTAAAACCTCCTCTATATTTCCTTCAAAAAATGGCCATGTATCAAACAGCCTTTGTACTGGTTTGTAATTTACCATTTTAATCACCCAGGTATCTTTGGGTGAATCCAGATCATACTCAATTAGGTTTCCATTTGGATGTTTGAATTGCTTTTTCAATAGATTTTTATCATCATTATTTTGCTGAATCGCTCGTGCTACTTCCTCCGCGGAATTGCCCCTGGCAATAACCATTAAACCTAATTCTTTTTTGGAGAAGACAGCAAGAAATATGCCTTCTGATATAGAAAAATATTGCCACTCCTCCGATGTGAGTACTGCCAGTTTTCCTTCGGGAATGTGGACTGTACCCCTGGAGCAGGCAAAATCTTCATACACCCCCGTATTGTTCCAATCCATAAAATCCTCACCTGGTCCGTACATATGAAAAATTTCTTTCAGATTTTCAGCATCGTCATCTAAAAACAAAACAGTCGGTTTGGGCATAATCAGAGAGCGCCTGCCTTGATTGGCGCCTCCTGCAGAGAGCAAATAACTTTTGTCACCAGAACAAATCTCTGGACAGGAGTTATAACCGTGTCCTATCTTTACGAAATACGGGTTTGGTTTATTCAATGTCCATTCCATGATTTTATCTGAAGGACGATAAGGCAACATGGAAGGCCATAAAGCCATGTGTTCCCCTCTCGAAAGATCTATTTTTAATGAATCGTTGTAAAATCCAGCCCATACCATCAACATCACCGAATGATAATCGGAAACAATCTCTTTGCGAAAATCTTTTTTAAACCGTCTTCTGTAAGGCGGGAAATGTTTGAATTGGTAGCTGTTCAACGCATATTGCCAGTTAATTAGATCGAGGATTTTTGTCGCCATTTCTTTTATCCCCCCCTTGGCAAATGCATTTAGATTTAACAATGCAGAATAAGAATAACCCAGGTAGGGGTCAGCATTGAACTCATACATCCCAAAGGTGTAAACTTCTTTCAAATAATCATACAACCCCGCTTCAACTCCATTGTTTTTATTATCAAATTCAGGGGATTTATTACCGTTTTCCCATCGCCACTGATTTTTTAGATAGCGTGAGCTTTCTGCCATCAAAATATGATTTTCAGTGTCCTCCATCGGCAGCCCCGGGACATTCCTCTTAAATCCTGACCCCTCAATCGTGAGAATATTTTCTACCAAATGCTTTTTTGTCGCAGGATACAACAGTTCAGGCTTGGCATCAAAAAGATAAAGTACAGGGGTTAATGCCATTGTGGTAAAATTATAACCTCCTTTGGGATTTAAGAGCCAGCGGGAACCGGCCGTCCCCACCGCATTTTGCTTGAGAAGATACTGATTAATTTCTTCCACACGCTTGCCCGACAGTAAACAACCCAAAACTGTTCGTGGATTTTTTAGATCAGGTTTTTCGCCATCAACCCAATCCGAAACTTCACCTTCCGACCAGGTTTTAATTATTTCTTTCTGAATTTGAGAAGTGCTGTTATAGTGGATCGAACGGCAGACGGGAATTTCAATATTCCCTTTTGGAAGTGGTTTTCCAATTTTTCTTCCTGCTCCGGCAAACAGAATAATCGATAGGAGGAGCAAAAGGGGGACAGCCAAGATGACCGCGGCAATGATGAAGAGTCGTTTCTTCTTTTTCATAGGGTTATGATTCTAATAATTCGGAATATACCTTGCTTCTTCTTCATTGTCTTCGTTTTCTTACGTTTCATTATTCAATTTCTAACTCGAATCACTGAAATGGATTTTCGTACCAAACGAGTCCCAACCCTTTGCTGTTTTCACCAAAGTTTTCTTCGCAAATCAATACATCCAAATCGCCATCTTTATCCAAATCAATCAGCTCAACTTTATCGTATTTTGAATTGTGTGCTTCAGAAATATATTGCCAGTCGGTCACTTTATAATTGTTGAGCGATTTACCATTTAACCAAAGTAATCCATTTTGGGCTTTTTGGTTTGTATTGGTACTAAGAACCAAATCGTCTACCCCATCATTGTTCAAATCTCCAACTTCAATTGATTTTACTGTTCGGGTGGCAATGGGGATCTGAATTGATTTTTCTTTCCACAGAGTCCCTTCTTTGTCAAGCCTGGTACAAAATTTAACGGTATTTTTTGTACGCTCGCAAACCACTGCATCTTCGGCTCCATCTCCGTTTAAATCGGCCATGCACATAAACATTATTTCAAGATTTTGTGCACCAATAAAATGGTTTCTCCAGAGTTGCTTTTGAGCCTCTCCCTGTCCGGGATTTTCAAGCCACCTGCAGCCTTGTAAGGTTCCATACCGGTCGGAAATTACCAAATCTATATCTCCATCGTCATCCATATCCCTTTTAATGATGGACATCACCCAACCTACCTGTGAAATTTCATGCCACTTCCATTTCCTTAAATCGCCTGAAGGCTCTGGTGATTCAAACCAACCGATGGCAGCATTTTCATTTTTACCTGCGGCGACCAAGTCAATGCCAGCCTTGTTATCAACATCCAACGGTTCGGCATACATCCACATCATTAATCCATCAGACGCCGGCAGGACTTCTTGTTTCCAATTTTCAGGTTGCAAAACCTCTTTCCCGAGATTCCAATGAACAAATATTTTTTTTGTTTTTCCTTCGGAGCAGCTAACTACATCCAGCTTTCCGTCATTATTCAAGTCAGCAAAAACGGCGTCTTCAACATTGGGTGATTTTCCAACAAGTACAGCCGGCCATTTTTCTTTTATCAATTTTGTTTCAGGTTGAAGATATAATTTAGTGATACCTCCTTCTTCCCACCCCGTGACGATATCTAAACGACCATCATGATTAATATCTGCCAGTTTCACTCCGTCTGCTCCATTGGAAGCGTTGTCAATAATGTGCATTTTCCACGTACTTTGAGCTTGAGCGGATAAACTAACCGCTACCAAAAAAGCCAATATGTATTTCATTAAATCTAATTTTTATTTATTTGTAGGCATTCTACGATTTTTTGTGCCACTGCTTCGCCCAAAACCTCATAGCCGGGTTCGGTAAAATGTACGTTGGACGGAAGTTGGATTTCGCTCATCCGGGGCAATACCAATGTATATAAATCATTAATTACTACCCCATTTTCTTTCATTATTTTTTCGGCAACCACGTTGTACTTTTCTGGCATGCCGGGCAAACGCATTGGTTTTATCGCTGTGTCGGGGTATGGAGTAGTGGTGGCAAATATCAATTTTGCACCGGTTCTTTTTAGTTTTCCTACTATCTCTGTCATGTTCTCTTCATATTGTTTCAAATTGGCTTGATGAGGATCCTTTGGATTATTGCTGTTTTTACCAGTTTCCGTATGAACATTCTTTAAATCGTGCAAACCGAAATTAAAATGAATGACATCCCATTTTGTATCTCCTATCCACCGGTCGATATTTTCAACTCCACTTGTAGTTCCCTCGCAATTTTCAGGGGTGCTATCGGGACTAAAGGGTCGGGTAACCATTGCTTTTTCTTTCATAATTTCCTTTACAAAGGGAAAATAGCCAATAGAAATCGAATCTCCAAGGATTAGTACATTGGGTAGTCTTTTATTTGTTTTTCCAAATATATTTTTGGGAAAAGCTAATACCGGGCTAAACAAAAGGGTGGCTTTCAGGAAATGTCTTCTTGATTTCATATAATACCTGGTTTAATTTAATTACATATTGATGAAGCGTGCTATTAATAAGAATCAGGGAATTGAATAATCTGGAATTTTTTTGGCAATCCCATAATTGTTTAATTTATTTTGACATTTTGATCATTAATTGGTTTAACTCCTCAATCCAAATCTTCCTTTTCCTATTGTTCATTTGGCTTTTTTAACCATTAATAAGTTCATCCAAATGCATTTGTCTTGTCAATGATGCCTTACCAATGTCATCGAAACAATTTCTATTCCCAAAAAGAATTCCAACGCGGGTGAAAATCGCAACGGTTTTCGGCATTAATTCCGCAACTGGTGCAGAAAGGCAGCAAAGATGCTAATTTTATTGCCCTCACTTTGAGATATCGTATTCATTTTCCCGGGCAGATGCATTGGCAAAATGAATGAAAGGTATTTTCGTTTATAGTTTTTCGTTACCAAAATAATAAACGTTTTTAATCTTGCCTATTGAACTCTAAAAAATGATCCTCAACCGCCTTCATTACAATCATATTTTTACTGTTACAATTGCTGCCAACCTGAACATCCTTTATTGAGATACGATTGACATCCTGTGCCATGAAAATCGGACGGGGATCATACTTATCCGCATCAATTGAAAAATTATTCACAGTAATTTTATCAACGTGCCTGATAAACAGGCCCGAAACAGGTAAGTTGCCCCAATTGGTAGGCTGCGGATAGCCTTTTATGACTTCGCCTACATCTTCTAATGTAGCTAAATACTCCCCTTCCTTTAGTCCACCTTGCTGAATAATATTGAAGTTACTCAACTTCACATTTTCAATCTTATGACCCGGTATGCCCGTAACGGAACAGGCAAAATTTCCACTGCCGTATGCAATAATATTGCTAATTGAAATATTACGCATGGAACCTACAGTTGGTTCCGGGGCATCTATGCGATGCTTTCTGTTTCTTCCTCCGAGTCGTATATAAACCGGACACTTCGTACCCTCAATTGTAAGGTTGTTGACGGAAATGCCCTCCATAACCCCTCCATCAACGATCTCCAGTGAAAGACCTGTAATCCCAATGGCGCTGGGATTTCCACTTTCCTTAGGTTTTTCAGGATGAATGGATGGTTTTATGATACAGTTGCTAATATTGATGTTTCGAAATCCACCTGTTGATTCGGTTCCCATTTTAATCCCATTACAAAAACTACTGACCACACAGTTGCTGATTACAACGTTCTCGCATGGAGCAGGACCCGTGCTTTTAAGGCAAATGGCATCATCCCCCGAATCGAAAATGCTGTTGGTTAGTATGACCCTTCGACATCCGTCAATATCAATTCCGTCATTATTTCTATTACTGTGATTGTATACGTTGATATTGTTAATAGTAAGGTCTTCACAATTCAGGTAATGCTGGTTCCACATACCTGAGTTTTTCAATGTGATGCCAGATACACTTATTTTCTTACAACTAATAAAGAGGATATTACTAGGTCTTCCATCTAAATCACCCCCCAATGAATTGGGCAGACCTTTTTGCTTTGCACCTTGCCCATCTATCGTACCATTTCCGCTTATGGATATATTGGTTGCACCTTCGGCATATATGAATGAATACCAACCGCCTTGATCTCTCAGTGATCTGTATTTAGGTTGCGGCTGGCGTGGGTAGTCTTCTTGTCTTGCACTTGCAAGTAATTGAGCTCCTTTTGCCAGGTATAATTCAACGTTATCTTTTAAGACAAGTGTTCCCGACAAAAAAACTCCTGTTGGAATAAGCACCTTACCTCCTCCATTTTTATTTGCTGCATCAATGGCAGCCTGTATCGCTTTTGTGTTTACCGATATTCCATCCCGTACGGCGCCAAAATTGGTGATCAGGTAATCTTGTGCCGTACTGATTACAGAACTGATCAATAGCAATATACAAGCTAAGGTGACTTTGATATTTTTCATCGATTGTCAGTTTAAATAAGTTTCAGGAGTATGTTTTATGCGATTCATGTTGTTGGATTTTTATAATAATTTTTTTACCTAGAATTACATCATTGCTTTTTTTCCGATTAAAATAATCTGGATCCAACTATTTGATCTTAAAAGTTGCCATAAACAAATCAAGCCCTGATTGTAAATATTGTCTTTTTTTTTCTTTACCAGACCGTCATTTCATTTGATCCTCTATTGCATCATGAATAGTTGGGAATCAAAATAAGCTTTTCTGATGTACTTTTTCATTTTCGTCACTATTATTGGCATCAACGGTCAAAACCGTTACTTCTCCGGCTTTTTCCCATTTGTACCTGAGCAGACTCCGGGAACAACAAAATATGCTGATAACCTGAGTGATGTTAGTATAAATAGGCTTGGCTCCATATTTAAATTGTTTACTCAAATTTAAATTCGGGCAAAGGCCAACTTTGATCTTCGGGCATTTGTTGTCCTTTTTTGACTCCGTATTGGTTTTTTACTTGCAAAGCATGCGCTATTGGTTTTATTACTGCTTCAACTTTTTCATCTTTCTGATTCAATATTATTTCGTCACCCACTTTAAGGTCAATCTTGAATTCACCATCCGCAATGCTGGTTATTGTAAACCTGTTCCCTTTGCTTATTTGCACTGCCATAGTCCAGTCCGGGATTTTCACAATGCAGGGTTCTCCTGCCAGACTTTTTACCGTAATCCATCTTGTTTTTCCGTTACTTCTGGAGGCACTTACCAAAAATCCTCCCTGTGCTCTTAGCTGGTAAAAGGAAGCATCTTTCCACTGATCAGGTACGGCAGGAAAGACCCTGATTTTATTGCCCCAACTTTGAAGAAGTAACTCCATGATGGAGGCGGCAGCACTAAGTGGAGTTTCTATAACCGGATTTCTCCCTTTACCTTCTACATACATTGTGTTTGGTAATAGATCCCCTTTGTAATCTTTCCCGGAAAGAAATTGCTGAAGAAGCTCCCCGGCCTTGTTCCCATTGCCAAGCGCCGCATATAACGAGGCTGCGCCAGTAAAGGAATAACCGTTCAATTTTCCATCCTTACTGATATTATGCCAGTGAATCACAGATTTTTCTACCAGTTGGCGATCCTCTGGATTATCCGGGCTTAACTGAAACAAGGGGTATAACCCGAGTAAATGGGAATAATGGCGATGCCCTGTATCAAACGACTGGTTGCTTCCAATCTTCAATCCATTTTCGTCTACAGGAAAGGGAATTAGATCAGCCAGCATCAGTTTCCATTTAACTATTTCGGATTGATGGGCATCAAATTTTTCATTTGATTCAATGAGTGAATTAAGCAACCAATGTAAAATGGCAAGGTTGTAATTTGTATTTGGGAAAACAGCAAATCCATTGTATTCGGGTGACCCCATCGGTAACAATTCAATTTTCCCTTTTGCATTTCTGTGCTGCAATTCTTCATAAGCTGCAACAATTTTCATGGCTTTGGGAACCCATTTATCCTGGATTGATTTCCAGTCGCCCAAATAGCGATATTGCAACCAGTAATTATGCATCACCCATCCGAAATCACCCAGTTTAGGCCCAAGAAAGCTTTCGAGTAAGGACTCAAATTGTTTATCAATAAGGTCAATTAAATTACCGGACAGGTTGAGATGATTGCTCGTATAAAAGGGCCAGTAGGTCAGTTGCACGTTCAGGTTCCACCAAAGACCCGGCCATTGACTCACGCGAAAAATGGGGCCAAACAAATCAATAGCAGGGCCATCAGGCCGCGAACATACTGCCATCTTGTAAATCTGAATCCAGAAAAAAGACTCCATTCGCACATCAGGAATAGATAGAAATGATTGCTGATAAAACCGATGCCACCAGTCACGATGAGGTTTTATGAGATCCTGTGGATCAGATTTTGCCGCATCGAGAACCGTTTGAGTTGCGGCTCCCTCAGAGACACCTGATTTTGGCACTTCGTTGGCTGTGGAAACATACAAGGTGGACTGTGATGCTTCCTCTGTTGTTTTTTCTATCCATGCTGTAGCATAATCTCCTCCTGCCAACAAGGGTTGTACACATACTGATGCATCATTTTTTCTGCGGATTATTGGGTTGGGATTGGCGATATAACCCTCTTTTCCAATTCGCTCAGGAAGAACCTGTGCTCTAGGAGAGGCTGGATTTCCCGGTAAAAAATCCCATTTGAATGCAACCTTGCTGCTATCCTTTTTTTCAGAAGAGCTAATCTCAATGACATTGAGCATTTGGTCGTGGAGTGTATAAGCTTTGAATGAAATTTCACCCAGATCAGTTATAATTTTTCCACTGATTTCAGCATTCCATAAATCCTGCCGCATGGTTCCTGAAATGATTTTCCCGGCCGGGCGTAAAAGCATGCGGCCAATATCCAATCGAGGATAATCAAACATCACATCAGCCTCCTTCGCTCCCATGGAAGATTTACGGTTGGGCGCTTTCCGGTGGTCGGTCACATCCTGCCGACCCAGGTGAAAATCGATTCGGTTGTCTGAAGGCGTTGCATAAATCATCATCCCTATTTGACCATTTCCTGCAAATACGCCTTCGTTCCATTGCAGCGGCAGTTCTTCCCAAATGGGATCCTGTTGACCCAGAAAAACCGGCCAATCAATATTCGTTTTGACCTGACTTTGCACTTGCAGTGAAAAAGCCAGGAAAAAGCATGCCACAATAACAGCATTGCGTAAGAAATCAGCTTGCTTCATTTATTGACCTTTAAAATTTGAACGGGACCCAGCAAACCAGATGGCTCCAACGGTATCTCTTTTTGCTTTCTTCCTCTGTAATCATTTATCAGCTCAATATTTGTTTTGGTATTTTGTTTTTTTTCAGGGAATGTTTGATCACCTGCCACCCGGTTGTGCCAGGAATTCACAACCTTTATCTCAAGGGTATTTTTGCCTTTTTGTAATTCTTCGCTAATCTCTATACGGAAGGGATTTGTCCAAAGAATTCCTTTTTCTTTCCCATTGATTTTTACCACTGCAATTCCTACATCTTTTACACTTCCCAGTTGCAGGAAGTATTGCCGATCTTTTTGAGGTTCAAAATCCACATTAAAGGATTTGTGATAAACTGCATTACCTGAATAGTATTTAATTCCTTCATCCGGGTGTTTAGTCCAGTCTGTTAATTCAGGGAAAATTACTGATGGCGGTCCTCCCCATTTTGGGTCGAAATTGACTTCCCATTCACCAGTAATGTTTATTATTGTTTCAAAGTCGGGGTAATTATATTGTTCGGTGCCTTGTTTGTTTTTGCCAATCGGCGTGTTAAAAACGACCATAACAGCTCCATAGGGCTCTAAGGTCAATGGTACCGTTGTTATACCTTCATTTTGAGTAAACGCCTGGGCTTCCCGAATATCTCCCGTTAAGGCGTCCCAAAGTTCAGGTTGTAATCCTGATAACCGAAACTGGCAGTTTATCTTTTGTTTTTCTGTAGTTTGATTGGTAACGAAATATACTTCACTCTGCCCAATGGTATAATGGATGTAATCATAGTCTGTTTTACTATCGCTCTCAACTACATTAAAGTCGGCTGGGACTCCTTTCGACAACAGAAATTCCCTTGCTGATATCCCCCAGCTTATAAGACCTTTCCCATATTTTTTTTCTCCTTTTTCAGAACCACCTTTTCCCCAGATATTGTCCGTTAGTTCGGTAAATTGCTGCTGCGCTGTTTCGCCACCAACAAGGCTAATAGAATTTTTGGGTTTGTAACCGATGATCTGTGCCCCCTGATTTAATAATTCTTCCACTTTCTCTAATACTGCTGCAGACAATACCTTATGGTCAGGCAAAACCAAAACATGATACTGAATACCCCCGGGAGCAGTTATCTTCCCGTCTTTCATTTTCAGTTGCAAAAAAATGGTTTCATCAGTCACATCGTAGTCAAATCCAGGTATAGCTCCGGCAGGGTCAGCATGTTTAAAAGGAAACACATTGGGCACATGGTCGCCGTAATAATAAAGCACATCGGCTACAAATTTTCCGTTTTGAACGATTAACTGCGTTCTATGTATATAATCAATAAAGACACCGGACTGCTCCCACCATGTCACCTGTGGATTTATATGGGTGCCGGCAAAATACTCCTGCCCAGGCAAACCCATTTCAGGCGGTGAACAGGTAAAAGTATGAAAGTACAACCTGTTTAAGCCTGCGCAAATTTCATGATCGAAGGCTGATTTTTGGTTGTGCCACAATTCATCGTTCCAGTGTGGGCCAATGCTGGTGAATGATTCGGCACCAATTATTTTTTTTCCGTAAATATGGGCCGCAGAGGAAGCTTGTTTCAGAAAGAATCGATTTTCAGGCATTGGGCGGTGTAGCGATGGTGACCAGAATTCACTCATCACAATATCACTAAAACCGTAGTTCTTAATCCCATCCATCGGACCGGCATGTGGACCGGCTGATTCAGGCAGAATTCCCATATTGTATTTATGAGCATGCTCCTGAAAACGCGCATAGTGATTGTACGCAACCAGGTCGCCCAAAGTTTTTCGAAAATCGGCGATAAATGCATTGGATGAATTTACATCATCTATAACATAACCTGCAACAATAGGTAAATAACGTATAAGGTCATAGCCCCGGTAGCTTTTAAACTCTTCGGCAAATTTATCCGTCCAGTTCATTCCACCACACTCCCAGCTGTCGGTTTCCATGTATTTAAGCGTAGTACCAACGTGTCCACCTGCCGCTTTAAAAATGGGTTCCACCACATCGTTCCAGTAAAAATCGAAGGCATCCCTGCTCATGTAATCCAACACGCTGCCTTGCCAATCGCCACTTGAAGTAGACACACGTGAGTCGGTACAAGTATATCCGAAGCGAATGATTACCCATTCTCCTTCAGGGGCATGCCATGTAAGGTTTCCTTCCCTATCCATTTTAGACGAGAGAATAGTTACTTCGCCTTTTTTGATGATGTAAGTCGATTTTTTATCATTGTTTTTTCTGCCACTGGGTATATTTTCCAACAGAAACCGCGTATCCGGGGCCGAACCTCCAAGTTCATGATAACCCAATTTATATTCCAAATCAGTAATTACCACATCTGTTTCAGAAGATACTTTAATTGGAAATGCTACTACAACAATGTCTTTATAAAAGTCTCTTCGAATTGTTGGCACCTCTAATTTTTGCGAAATTTGCCTGTTCCCTGATACTTTTGTTTCTGTAAAAACAATTTGTTTTGCAGTGTATTCAGGGGTTACCCGTGGCCCACCCAGGTTCCAGCCACTTTGAATATTAAAGCCCATTTCCAGTCCCAGCCTTTTGGCTTCGTCCATAGCAAAAACCAATAGTTTATTCCACTCATCCGAGCCAAATAATGGACCCGCAGGAATATCTTTATTTCCACGTTGATTATGACCACCGGCATCAAATATCATTGCTCCCTGAAAATTTCTGGATTTCATGGCTTCCAGATCTTTGGTAATGGCTGCATTGTTTACATTGCCATTGAGCCACCACCACCAGCAGTTTACACCATAGTTTGATGGGGGATTTTTAAAGTTTTCTTTCAAGTAGCTGTAATCTGCTGCTTCAACACTACCCTTTGGTTTACCATCACTGAGGTAATTCAACAAAAAAAAGCAGATGGCAACTAAGGCTGAATGATTTATCATTTGTTTTATTATTTGATTTATCGTCTGATTTCAAAGATTTTCGAAAATTCAATCCTTAATGTCCCCCTTTTTGACTTGCACCGCTCTTATCTAAATGTAATTTATTCCTTTTTACAGGACCTGAATTGCCAAGCAGATATAATTTACTGTACTTTCCTTCCGGGTTGACTGGTGTTTCGGCAACAATCACCCGCGCGTCCGGGTGAGCATTTCGTATCAAAGCACTCATTTCATAAGTTGCCTCTGTAGAGGAGAGCATGGGTGCTTCTTTTTCCCATGTTAAGCCATGGTCTTTGGAATTCCACCAGCCAACTTCGTTGTGATCCATAAGACTGTAAGAAGCAAAAAATCGGGTTCTATCTTCATTTTCAAAGATCAGATCCCCATCATTAAAAGTATATTCAGGGGGATTTATGGTCGAAGTTTGCCACCCTTTTCCAGTCCACCCACTATAAAAAATTGCGGGACTTTTTGAATTGTACCGGAAATATAAATGTGGGTTTCCATGAGAATCTGCCAGATTGGTCCCCAGTCGCGTCTTTTCTCCCTTTGAGTCAAAAACCATTGTCAGGGAATCTGCAGATTCTTTGGTCAGAGGCATGGCCAACTTCTCTCCTTTCGCATTTTCCCAGGTATCATCGACCGTATTCATCTTCATCGCATATTCATTTACCCGAAGGGAGGTATGCTCCAAACTATATGAACATGGATGATAATTGAAAGAAGATGTAACAGTATTATCCGGTCCCTCCTGAAACCAGGCATACCAGGTATCATATATTTTCGGATTTTCCTTTTGAGGTTTATGTTTAAGAATGGACACCGGGCTAGCAAAAGTCCTGCCATTGTCGATGGATTTTTGATATACCCAGTCGCTCTGATGAGGTCCGTGCCGGTAGAATAAATAAATGTGGTTATTCGACATTTTGATAAACTGGCTATAAGTCCCAAAAGGAGGAATGTTATCCAGTATTTCCCAGGAGGAGATATCGCCTGGTTTTTTTGAAACGAGATGAGTTTGCCTTCCACTGCCGTATGACCCCAGCGAATTATTTCCCTGATCGCTCTCTCCGCCATGTCCGCCAAAAATTAAATGGATATATCCTTTGCCATCAACGATCAGCGCAGGGCGTCCATGATTATCAATCTTATCCGGATATTTTGGATTCGGAGTCTTGCCCAGTGCGCTCGTCCCTGCCTTGACGGGCCCGCTCCAAACTTTTGTCCGGTGATTATAGGCACAAACATAGGGATCTTCCTTTGGCCCCTGGTAAGCCAGGTAAGTGGTTCCCTTATAATATTCACCCGACGGATGCTGAATCGTTTGCAATGGTCTGCCGAAACCATTTTCAGCGAAATAAGCTGTAGAATCAACATACAAAACAAATGATTTGTGGCGATTTATGCTTTTGTAATCATACCGATGGATGCTTCCAGGTAAGATGGCATGCTTTTGCAGAGGAAGGTCCGCGCCAGTCTTTATCTCGAGACTGCCTGTCAGATTATCCCATCCGGGTACAACTAACATATTTTGTCCAATGCTGTCTGCTTTATCTATGGCTAATTGACTGGCTTTGGTATTCAAGGATTTTTCATCCGGTTCAGATAAACCTGTGCTGCTACCGATAACAGACCAGGTCAATAACAATAGATAAGTAAAGATGATTTTATAATATTTCATTTGTTTGTCAATTATTGGAACAAAAGGCTCCAAATGAAGCTTCGCTGCTTTTTCCTTATTGCTTGCCGTATTCATTGCATTTGTAACATTTTATTTTAGTCTAAAAGTAAATTGGTTTTTTTCTCCGCTTTATCCCATAACAATACAGCAATTATTCGCTATGGCTAGTCATGGTCACCCTTTCTTCCTGAATATGGAATAAAATTACCCCCAAAACCGCGAATGGAAACGCATTTGATCATTTATCATTGACATACCTGCTTTTTTACATTAAAGTCAAGTTTGAAATATCTTTTGGAAGAGTCGGCTGCTTCGACAAGTAGGGTGAGCTATTCATATTTAGTTTTTTTGAGAAAAATATCGACCTTTGATATATGACCAATCCAATCTATCCTTGTTTGTGGTTTGATGGCCAGGCCAAGGAGGCAGCTACCTTCTATTGTTCGATCTTTGAAAACTCGAGGATCACCTCAGATAATGCTATGGTGGCCAATTTTGAAATAGGAGGATTTAAAGTCATGGGTCTCAATGGGGGTCCGGCTTATAGTATCAACCCAGCGATTTCATTATTTTATACCACTACGGATGGGGACGAACTGCAAGTCATTTGGAACAAATTAATCGAAGGTGGAAGTGCCCTTATGCCACTGGATAAATATCCCTGGAGTGAAAAATACGGATGGGTCAAAGACAAATTTGGGTTGACATGGCAGCTCATGATCGGTAGTCTGCCTGATGGAAGTTTAAAAATCAATCCATCTCTTCTGTTTGTCAATCAACAATTTGGCAATGCAGAGTCAGCGATCAATTTATACACCTCGATATTTCCGGATTCAAAGATCCACCCCTTGCAACGATACGGGCCTGATAGCCCCCAGCCGGAGGGATATCTCCAATTTGGCCATTTTGAATTAAATCATGACTTATTTTCAGCGATGGATGGCCCGGGCAATCATGATTTTGATTTTAATGAAGGACTTTCTTTTGTGGTCAATTGTGATACCCAGGAAGAAATAGATCACTACTGGTATAAGTTAACTGAAGGTGGTACTGAGGGTCGGTGTGGCTGGCTCAAAGATCCATTTGGGGTGTCCTGGCAAATTGTGCCTTCTGTTTTGTCCAAACTTATGAGTGACCCTAACAAGGCACCTAAAGCAGTTGGGGCTTTTATGAAAATGAATAAATTTGATATCCAGGAGTTAATAGACGCTGCTGAGAGTTGATATTTCAATATTTATAATGAAAGAACTGCAAGCAAAAAATGTTGACGAGTACATCATTGGATTTCCAAAGGACACTCAGGTCCTGTTAAAACTTATGCGAGATACTATACAAAAAGCAGCTCCTAAAGCTGAAGAATCTATTAGTTATAATATGCCTGCCTACAAATATCATGGGCCCCTGGTATATTTTGCTGCTTTTAAAGAACATATAGGATTTTATGCTACCCCTGCCGCCAATGAAGCATTTATAAAAGAATTGGCAGGATATAAAATGGGTAAAGGCTCTATTCAGTTTCCTATTGATAAGCGTTTGCCCATCAGCCTGATCTCCAAAATGGTCAAATATAAAATGGCTCAAAACCTGGCAAAGGCAGAAGCAAAGAAGAAATGAAGCGTAAAAAATGGAACGCCTATCCAACCATGTAGAAACGCTCTGATGATTTTTTTTAGTGTAGCTATGCTAAAGATGGTCATAATCTGCTCAGTAAAAATTATTTTCAGTTATCTTCATGAGTATTAATTAAATATCTAAAACATGGATCGTCGAAATTTTGTAAAATCATCTTCCATCGCTATAGCAGGTACCGGCATTGGTATGAACGCAATGTATACAGTTCCACCACCTGAAAGAAAATTTAAGATAGCGCTTAACCCAGGGATCATTGGAGTCAAGGCCAATCAACAGGAGGCCATAGATTATGCGATCAAGTATGGATACGAAGCGGTGAGTCCCTACATCAATGAAGTGATGAACTATTCTGAAAGTCAGCTTGCAGACACGGTAGCAAAAGCACAAGCGCATAACCTGGGTTGGGATACGACCAATATCCCTGTAGAGTTTCGTCAAAGCAAAACTAAATTTAACGATGATTTTAAAAGTCTGAAAAAATTCGTCCAGACCATGGAGAAAATGGGAGCTGCACGACTTAATACCTGGATCATCTCCTCTTCACGGGACCTGACTTACAACGAAAACATGAGACAAACTGCCTATCGCCTGGGTGAGTGTGCCAAAGTCATGAAAGATTATGGAGTGCGACTCGGCATTGAGTACCTCGGCATGAGGACTTTATTGACTGCTGGCAGGTACCCCTTCATCTGCTCTTTAAAAGAATGCAAAGAACTTATAGCCAATATCAATGAAAGTAATGTTGGTGTAGTGTTGGATAGCTTCCACTGGTTTTGCGCAGATGACAAAGGGGATGACATCCGTTCACTCAAAGCTGAAGATGTGTCTCATGTAGACCTCAACGATGCCCGTTTAGGGTTTACCCGCATCGAACAACAAGATGGTAAGCGTGAACTGCCCATGGCTACCGGTGTCATCAATACCAAAGAGTTTATGCAAGGTTTGTTAGACATTGGATTTGATGGCCCCCTTCGTACCGAACCGTTCAACCAGGTACTCAATGATTTGGACAATGATGCCGCATTGAAAATAAATATGGATGCTATCAGGAAGGCGATGGCCACGGTAGGTGTTTAGTATCACCTATCTTTTTATCTAATCGAGTTTGGGTCTAGATTTCAGTCTAAGGGCTTTTATATCATATGATTTAAATTGGTGGCCGGATATAGGCCAAGGATACTTCTATTAGAATCAAGCTTCTTCATTCGTACAAGATGATTGTTATTATATGTCGAGGTGCAAATTAACATCTTATCTACCCATAATATTTTAATTTTACTCCATGCAGAAATATATCATCGTACCGGCGATCCTCTTAATGACCTTATCATGCTATTGGTCATTTGGTCAATCACCTACTGTATTTGAGATCAATAAAAATCTTGGAAAAGGGGTCAATTTGGGCAATATGTTTGAGGCTCCTTCGGAGACCGAATGGGGTAATCCTTTTCGCGATGATTATTTTCAACGGATTGCAGCACTTGGATTCAATCATGTGAGGATCCCTATCAGGTGGGATGTGGCAGCCAGAACGCAGCAGTCCGCTCCCTATACCATCAATGCAAGTTTTTTAGAAAGGATAAAATATGTGATCGACAAAGCCCTTGCAGAAAACCTGTATGTCATCATCAATATGCATCATCACGATGCGATCTTTCAGGATCCGGATGGAGCTAAAGCACGATTTATAAGCCAGTGGTCACAGATCGCTGCTTACTTCAAAGCCTATGATCATCGATTGCTTTTTGAAGTGATGAACGAACCCAATTCTGCCCTGACGCCCCAGAAATGGAATGTGTTTTTTAAAGATGCTTTGGCCGAAATCAGGAAGACCAATCCTACGCGTGCTGTATTGATGGGGACTGATCCCTGGGGAGGTCTGGCCGGAGTGCCTGATCTGGTATTTCCTGATGACGATTACATCATCCTTACTATTCATTATTACGAGCCCTTTTCATTTACCCATCAGGGTGCTGAATGGGTCAATGGCGCTGATGCCTGGCTCGGCACCAAATGGGAGAATACTACCCTGGAGCGAGATGAGGTAGCCAGCTCATTTGCCTTTGTCAAAGCACTGGCCAAGGAAAAAAACAAACCCATCCATATCGGCGAGTTTGGTGCCTACAGTCGTGCCGATATTGACAGCAGGGTCAAATGGTCTAATTTTCTGGCTCGATGGTTTGAGCAGCAGGACTTTAGTTGGACCTATTGGGAATGGAGCGCGGGTTTTGGAATTTTTAACCCCACGACCAATCAATACCTTACCGCCCTGTCTGATGCCTTGTTAAAGACCCCTATGCTACCTGCAAAACAACAGACGACTGTATTGGTTTTTGAAGGTAATTTTTCACCGGGCGATGGTTGGAACCTATACCTGCAGCCAGCGGCGTCCGCTACGCTCTCAAGATCCAATGGTACCGGCCTCATCAATGTTACCCAGGCTGGTACTGAAGGTTGGCATGTACAATTAGTCAAAGCCCCTATCTCCCTTAAAAAAAATAGCAGGTATCAAGTCACTATAAAAGCCTCCTCCGATGTGCCGGTATCCATCACCAACTACCTGGGTAAGAACGGAGATCCATGGAATAGTTATTCAGGGTATAAATCCATTTCCTTGACCTCTAGCATGGTAGATTATATCTATAGTTTTGAGATGGCTTCTACGACCGACGACCTTGCCAGGATTGTATTTGACCTCGGCACCAAAGTAGCTAAGATATCCATAGCCAGCATCAAAGTGGAAGAAGTAAAGGATGTAGTATCCGGCTATGCTGACAGCTGGACTGACCGGATTAAACTATCGCCCAACCCGGTCAGGGATCATTTTACGATCCTTGGCATGAAAGATTATAAAATGCTGCACATCGTCGATATGCAGGGTAGGCTGATCAGGAAAATAGTGCGTGGTGATGCCAAAATAGATGTGAGTGGATTGAGCCCGGGGACTTATGCCGTTGAGATCCTTGGAGATCAGGGTTGGGGAGTGAAAAAGATGGTGAAAGAGTAAGTGGAGCCAGGCTGGATTGTCTTTTCACCTGGACCTAGTTCAAAAACGGAACAAGCAAGAAGATAAAAATTCTTAGAATTATGATTATTGACAAGTTTCATTGTTATCTTTTAGTCATTAGTGTGGCATTTCAAATTGCTTGCAATTCTTCTAACCAATCATCCTCAAATATAGCTTCTAAGGTATCTACAGATAAGGTGACGGCACCTATAAGTCGATCCTTGAGCGAGCAAGATCCTTTGGAAAATAATTATCTCGACCATGCTGTGCTGATGGTCCACTCTGAACCATTAAAAGTAGGCAAAGCTGACATCCTTCGTTATTTGTCAGAGCATCCGATGAAGATAGATTCGGCTTTTATGCTGTACAGTACACCTGCGACCGGAGATTCAAGCATCATCTACGAGATCAGTGGATTCAGGACTACAGATCAACATCAATACAGACGGTTGATCATCTGGAATACCAAAACCGGAAGCAGGAAAAAAGAACTTGAATATATCGCTCCCGGTCAGGCATATTCGACCATAGATCCATTGATCGATGTACAACGCCAAGCCTGGATGAAATTGTGCAATCAGCATCAGGTAAATCAACTAGTATCTCAGCTATATGCACCACGAGCTATTTATTACAATCACAAGCCAATCATCCAGGGTACAGAGGACATTATCAGAGAATATCAGTACATGAACAGTCCTGGATATCACCTCACCCTTACCCCTTTATTCACCCTGCGGGTCAATGACGCAGAAGTTTTTGAAATTGGTCAGGGTAGTGGCTCTTATGCAGGCAAATATATATTGATATGGCAGAAAACGACCGATGGACCATGGAAGGTGATTTTGGATTCCAATATTTAAATGAATTAGCCTGGGACTGCACATTAGCGAACATTACAGTATAAGCTTTATTATTGTCTCTATATGCCGTCAGAATATACTCCACTTATCGCCAGTCAGCTATCCATTCGTCATGAACAGGTCATGGCTACTATCAAACTCCTTGAGGAAGGTGCCACTACCCCTTTTATAGCCAGGTATCGCAAAGAACTCACTCATTCGCTGGATGAAGTGCAAATCGAACAAATCAGGCAGCTAAAAAATAAGTATGAAGATCTTTTAAAAAGAAAACAAACCATGCTCGATACGATCTCGGGACTGGGCAAACTCACACCTGCTTTGGAGAAATCTATACAGGAAAGCTGGGATCCAAATATCCTTGAAGACATCTACCTCCCATTCAAACCAAAACGCAAAACCAAAGCCACGGTAGCACGCGAAAATGGATTAGAGCGACTCGCTCTCTGGATGACTGCTGAGCCCAATGGCCAACCGGAGCTGGAGGCTAATCGATACTTGAATCAACAGATAAGCACGGCAGAAGAAGCGTTACAGGGAGCCAGGGACATCATCGCAGAGATCATCAATGAAGATACTCAGGCAAGGGCTATCGTAAGGAGTCTGTTTGCCAGGCAGGGAATAATCTATGCTAAAGTGGCCAAAGGCAAAGAAACAGAAGGCCTCAAATACAAAGATTATTTTAAATACGAGGAAAGTCTGAACAGGTGTCCATCCCATAGGGTGCTTGCCCTTCTCAGAGGCGAAGAAGAAGGCTATTTAAAAGTTTCGATTGCACCAGACGAGGATATGACTTTACAAAAACTGAGTCATCATTTTATCCGAAGGAACAATGCATGTAGTGAACAGATATGGGTGGCACTCAAAGATGCATACAAACGGCTCTTACTGCCGTCGATGGAGACAGAAGCCAGGCATCAGGCAAAAGTCAAGGCAGATGATGAAGCCATCAAAGTCTTTGCTGAAAATGTAAAACAATTGCTGCTGGCCCCTCCATTAGGCAGCAAAAGAATATTGGCCATCGACCCGGGATTCAGATCAGGGTGTAAAATAGTATGCCTCGACCAGGAAGGGAAGTTGCTGATCGATGACATTATTTATCCCCATGAACCTCAAAAAGAGGTTCAACGAGCTACCAATCGTATCCTTGAATTATGTAAAAAGTATAAGATAGAAGCTATAGCCATCGGCAATGGTACCGCAGGCCGGGAAAGCGAAGCTTTTGTCCGGCCCCTTGTTTTTGAACAGCCAATTGAAATATATATGGTCAATGAAAACGGGGCATCTATCTATTCTGCTTCTGAGCTAGCCAGAGAAGAATTTCCTGACAAAGATCTTACTGTGCGCGGTGCAGTATCTATCGGACGGCGACTGGCTGATCCACTCGCAGAGCTCGTAAAAATCGATGCCAAATCTATCGGCGTCGGACAATATCAGCATGATGTGGATCCACACAAACTCAAGGACAGTCTCGATGTAGTCGTGGCATATTGTGTCAACCAGGTAGGGGTCAATCTAAACACTGCCAGTAAAAGTCTCCTGACCTATGTATCCGGATTAAACGAAAAGACTGCAGACAATATCATCACATACAGGAATACCCATGGTGCCTTTACTAGCCGCAGCCAAATATTAAAAGTGCCACGGCTTGGAGAGAAGGCTTTTGAGCAATGTGCAGCATTTTTACGGATACCCGGAGCGCAAAATATTTTAGATAATAGTGCTGTACATCCTGAAAGTTACGGAATCGTGCATCGCATGGCTCAAAGTATAAACAGTACGGTCGAGGAGCTGATTCGCCAGGAAGGTCAAAGAAAAAAAATCATACCTGGAGATTTTATCACGGAGACTGCAGGCATGGAGACGATGAAGGATATTTTAAAAGAACTGGAAAAGCCTGGACGCGATCCACGGGAGATGATCAAACCATTTGCTTTTGCTGATGTAAAAAAACCTGAAGACCTGTCACCTGGTATGATAGTTCCTGGCATCATCACCAATATCACCAAGTTTGGATGTTTTGTCGACCTTGGAGTGAAGCAAGACGGCATGGTACATATATCGCAATTGGCAGATAAATTCGTATCTGATCCAAACACTGTGGTCAAACTGCAACAACAGGTCCATGTAAAAGTGCTCGAAGTGGACCTGGTGAGAAAGAGAATAAGTTTGACTATGAAAGGAATTTAATGGATGGATTGTATCTGCGAGAGACTAGGGTCCACTACGTTGTCAATCAAATAAAATAGTCCCAAACCGGTTATAGTCGTGAAAGTTTTTACGGATGGGTTGCCAGGACCATCGGGTTTGATCATTGTCGTAATCCAATCTATACATATTGGCTCTCCAGGTAGTTCCTTTTTTAGGTGGTACATTGCCAAGAGGTTTGAGCAATGTATAAGGGATAAAACATTCCGCTACCCAGCCTGTAGTCTGATCACCACTCTTTAATATCGTGGTCTTATGCCTCGTCAGGCGCTCACCCTCATAATGCCACGGAGCCCATCCAAAAAACACACCCTGATGATTGGGCACTAATATGGCCAACTCATGGTTTAGTGGTGATAATTCATATTCAAAATACAAGGGATGGTTTTCGTCGGTCCAGAAAAAAAATTCTACTACATCTTCATTGTAAAGATCCTCGAAGTCCTTTTGCAGGGTAGCAGTGATCGTAGGGTCTTCGCACCAGAACAAACAATATATCCCTGTAGTTGAATACATGATCTTGACCCTGGTCTGTCTAAGGGCATTGGTTTGATTCGTTTGGACCAGATCAGTCCAGGTGGTTTTACTCCATGCAGTTGCTGCCGTATCACCGGTCAACTCAAAATCCAAGGAAGCGGCGATATGTAAGATTGCTTTTTTGCCGGTGGGTGTTGAAAATTGATTTGCCTGTGAGCTTAAAGGATAATGAATGCATAACGATATCCCCAGAACTGAGACCAAAATAATACTTGATTTAAACAATGGTTTCATAAGAAGGTCCTATTTTTAATGAAAATACTATAAATATAACCATTCATGAAAAAGCTATTTTTTGCCATCCTACTGGCATTTGGATCTTGGATATCCATACTTTCAGCGCAGTCTATTCCGTTGCGCGTCATTTTGATCGGTGCTCATCCGGATGATTGCGACCAGGGTGGAGGTGGTACAGCGATTTTGTGGGCTTCGATGGGTTATGCTGTTAAATTTGTATCCGTCACCAATGGAGACGCCGGGCATCAGACACAAGGTGGTGGTGTATTGGCCAAAAGAAGGATGGCCGAAGCTCAGGAAGCAGGTAAAAGGTTTGGAGTGACTTACGATGTGCTGGACAATCATGATGGTGAGCTGACACCCAACCTAAATGTGCGACTTCAGATCATCCGCAAGATTAGAGAATGGGACGCAGATATCGTTTTAGCTCCTCGGCCCAACGATTATCACCCGGATCATAGATATACGGGAGTGTTGGTCCAGGATGCAGCCTATATGGTGGCTGTACCCAATGTGGCTCCGGATACCAAACCATTGAAGAAGAATCCTCTTTTTTTATATTACCAGGATAGATTCCAAAGGCCTAATCCATTCAGGCCGGATATCGCTATTGACATAACCTCCGTTTATGATCGCAAGATCTACTCTATGGCCGCACATGAATCACAGTTTTTTGAATGGCTACCCTGGATAGGAGGTTATGCTGATCAGGTCCCCACCGGTGATACAGAACGATTGGCCTGGCTGACTGCCCAAAGAGCGCGACCCATCACTCCAGAAATAAAAAGCGCACTTGAAAAATGGTATGATACTGACCGTGCATCTAAAGTCAAATATGCTGAAGTCTTTGAGATTTGCGAATATGGCATCCAACCAAAAGAAGCTGATATCAGGAGGCTTTTTCCAATGCTAAAAAAATGATTTCCATTCATTCAGAAAATTAAAAAACCCTGGTTGGTTGCACTTCAGAAACCATTAAACCAGGGTTATATGAAAAGACTCACTAAATCCTTAATAATAGGCAATACAAGCTACTGTCAGGAGTACATGACATACACCGACAGACATACGGGCAAGCATTGCTGACTGTTTAGAACAGTTTTAAAAACAAGATACTAACCTGGACTAAGCAGCCAGGTATTGATCATTCAGAGTAAGGTTAATTTTGGTAGGGACTGAATACTGAATAAGGATGTAATATTAAAGACAAAGGTTGCTTGATTTTTGATCTTAACAACGAGATCTTCTAATTTAACTTGTCATTAATATTACTTGTTAAAATATACGCGTGTACTTCCCCCCTTTAGGGTGATGGTGGACTTCATTTCTTTACGATCACGCAGGTAGGTCAAGGTCACTTTATCGCCTACATGTTTTTTGGACAACAACTCTTTAAGATGATCATAGTCGTCAATAAAAGTGCCATCCAGATGGGTCAATAAGTCACCGGACTCCAAGCCACCTATTTCGGCTGCGCCTCCGCGAATCAAACTGGTAATCTTAAGGTCATCATTTAAGGTCACACCGATATTAGGTTTTTTAGCCTCCGTACTATCAACTTTTAAATTAAACTCTCCGCCCAGATCGCTGCCGGACTTTTCTTTGATTTCCACACTGCCATCGGCATTCTTTTTTATCACTACCGTGCGTTCGGTATAGCTGGCACCCTTATTTTCAAAATACCCTTCGTTATCGTCGTCCTCGATATCAATATCACTATTGATAATGATCTTTTTTTGATGGCCCATGCTGTCAGAGGTTATTTTGATGGTGCTACCACCTTTTTCATTCCACTCCATATCTTTTTTGACTGCATCGCCTTCGAGGATTTTCTTTTCGATGACTTCATTGCCCTCTTTATCTTTTGATTTTTCGATAGTGACGACTCGTTTTTGTTTTTTGCTGGATTCAGATTGAGCTAAGATCTGACCAAAACCGACAAACAGTAATGCTATGAGGATGAGTTGTTTCATTTTATATTTTTTGAAGTGCAAAATTATAGTATTTATACCAAGGGTGTGCGTTAATCTTTTTTGCCGGATCCACTGAATGTGAAAGAAGTGTTTTCTTTTAGTTCGAATCCGGTCTTTTCTTCGATAAGTGCTTTGAATTCATTGTACGTTTTTTGGTCTTGTTTTTTTCCATTGATTCGCAGGTCTTTTTCATTGATCTTAAACTCATATTTGTCTCCTGATTTGATGATATGATCGTCGACCAGTTTGTCTTGAATGATTTGATCCAGCTTGCCTTTCCCTGAAAGCAGATTGAATCCCTGGCCATCTTTAAAAAACTTCCTTGCATCCATATCGTCAGCTAATTTCCATTGCATTTTATCTAATAATTCTTTTTGGTGTGATTGAGCATCATCTAAAAGTTTGCGGGAATGCTCCATATATTTATCTGATTTTTCTTTTGACCATAAGAGTCTATCATTGTCTAACATTTTGGCTCTTTCCAGCTTATTCATCATGTCTTCAGAATAAAGTTTTTTCAGCTCAGATATATCTCTCAGGGATTTTAAACCCTTTAAATGATCCAGGCCGTATAAATTATTCCCCAAACCTCTAAAGTCATCACTGAAGTCAATGATCACATCACCATGTTCATCTTTAATGATCAGTTTGTCTCCGGCAATTTTTAAATCGCTTGAATCACCCTCAATGACCCAATTGATGGGATCATTGTCTCTACCAGGAAACATACCTCTACCCAGGCCATATATCTTAGGCCCATCTCTACCATCATCAAAATAAAAAGTATTCCCTCCAGCACCTGATTTGATCCTGACCTTTGGCTGTACCTTGACATGCATCTCGTCGATATCGGATTTGATACGATTCTCACCAAAATTAAATACCCGTGGAGCGAAATTATACTCATAATCACGAGGCTCAAAATCACGAGGTTTATCTTTGACCCTCGCAGGCATGTCTATTTCCTTTAATTCTTTTTTTAATGACTCCATCTCTTCTGCATACGTATTATATTCAGCCGGTGGAATAATTTTATCATCTACTTTCAATTCGGTGATTTCTTTGTCTTTGAGTTGAAGTTCTATTTTTTGCTTGCCATTATCCTTTGAGATTTTTTCAATTTTCGACTTTGGCTTGGTAGTGTCTGATGGAGCTACCGCAACCGTTTTGGTTGGAACCTCCCAGACAAAAGATTTGGCCAAAGGTATTTTTACATTGTTGGCTATAATGGGTGTCCACAGATTGCTGAGGATCCAGATCAAAGCCAGGCTACAAATAAGCATGGGTGCCTGAGTGCGACTAATGGAATATTCGTTTTTGGTTTGCATATTAAAAAGTCTTTGAATTCTATAAAATAATTGTTTTTTGTGTGAAAAGGCCATGGCAAATAAAGGCGCAGGAGCATGTTCTTCCAGTTGTACCAGGGCTTTTGAGAGCGCCATAGGTTCTGCTCCCAGTTCGAGTGCAAGATCATCACAGCATTGCTCCCGGAGGCTTTTGATGGTAGTTGAAAACCACCACACTGATGGATGAAAGAAAAATAGGATCTCTGTCATGGAGATCAGAATATTTTGAAGATAATCTTTGCGGATGATATGAGCGAGTTCATGAGCCAGGATAGCATAAGCTTCTTCCGTACTCAATTGATTGATCAGGCTGACAGGCAATAAGATGATAGGTTTGAGATAGCCTATGGTGGCAGGCATATCGATAAGGTGACTAGTCGCTAGCCTAATATTTTGTTTGACTCCGGACTTTACAATCAATCGATCGAATAGTTGATTGATGCCAGGCACAGGGATTGGATTGGACATTGATCGTAACCTGTATACTTCCCTATATCCTAAGCTCATCCGGATACTTAATATAATGACCCCGAGACACCAAACCCCAAACAATGAAGGTATGTACATCTCTATACCCTGAAAGAATGGAATCTGACTTGCAAGGGAAGGTGCTTTAGAAGAAATCGTAGACCATGCTTCTGTAACTCCCGAAGGGTTTGGGTCAGCGGTGGCCAGGACAGGAGCATTGCTGACGGAAGGTAGGTGGAGTATAAATGCTATCAGGCTTCCTATCGGCAAAAGCATAAATAGGCTAAGACCTACTTTGTACTTCACACTGGGTCTGGATCGGGGGAAATAATTTAAATACAAGAAATATAAGCCAGCCAATGTAATCCCGATCCATGCTGAATGAATCATAGCCCACACCCATGCTTGTAATAGATCCTGTTGCTGAGAGAGTGATGAAAGTATCATGATAATATGGAAGTTTTATTTTTTTGATTCAAGATTGGCTATAAACTCTTTGATCTGCTGCAGCTCTTCTTTGCTGCTTTTGTGTTGCCCGAGGGCCTGCATCACCAGGGTAGAGGCAGAGCCTCTGTAGGTGGCATCCAGAAATTCTGATAGCAGGTTTTGCTGGGTTTCATTTTCTTTGACGACAGGCTCGTATATATGACTTCTTTGATTGGTGTTTCTTTTGACCAATCCTTTGTCGGTCATGATCTGCATGATTTTTAGAGTGGTGGTATAGCCTATTTCTTCATGCTGTTGGGCTGCCAGCATTTCGTTGACTGTCCTGACTGACAATGGGCCGTATTGCCAGAGGATCTGCAGGATGGAGAGTTCGGATTCCGTAGGTTTGATTAGTTTTTTCATCAGGCTATATTGAGTTTACAAATCGACAATTATCAGTTTATGTTATACGAATGATTTCGTATTGCAATGATAGCGAATAAAAGGAACAGAAGTCAAGTAATCGTACGAATATTTTCGTATATTAGGAAAAAATTAACTTATTTGCAAATGATGAATCCAAACCTCCAAACCAACCGTATATAGATAAGTAGCGTTATATAGATAGCGCGATTGAAGAGAGTTGAAGTGATTTTTAAATGGCTATAATAAAGTTAAATGTCCACTAAAAACTAATATTAGTCTAATAACTCAGCGTTTAATAAGCAAAACGATAATATTTGATGAAGATTTTTACCTAACATTTTAAACTATAAGGTATGATGAACAAAATCTTGTGGCACGCAATTTCAGTAGGAGCGCTCGTACGCAGTACTCCCAATGAGACTGCGCCCATACTCAAATCGATCGTTAAAGGCACCTGGCTGGGTGTCATCCAGGAAGTAGGTGAATGGATTTATGTCATAGGTAAAGAATCGATAGGCTGGGTGAGAAGAAGTGAATTAAAAAACTTGGAGACGCAGGCATTGCATATAAATAGAGCAGATGACCAGGCACTTGAGATCAGGTACATGGTCTGACATTGCCTTTATTGCTTTTCAACATCTTTGTTTTATCAGCCTATTTTTTGGCCGTTAGTTACTCGGGCATCGGGTTTGAGCAGGACGATTTTTTTGTCCGCTCCGATGACCCCAAGCACCAGGCAATCTGATATAAAGTTGGCAATCTGTTTTGGTGGAAAATTGACCACTGCGATGACTTGGGTATCGATCAAAGCAGCCTTGTCATACAATTGAGTGATCTGAGCCGAGCTTTTTTTGATCCCCAATTCACCAAAGTCTATCGTCAATTGATAGGCAGGATTTTTAGCTTTAGGAAATTCTTTTGCTTCGAGGATGGTACCCACTCTAATATCAATTTTTTCAAAGTCAGCCCAGGTGATCATCGTATCAGTTTATTTCATTAAAAGCCTGATTGCCGATTCGATACTGCCTCCAATCTTTATAATCAAAGTGCCACCACTCATATTCATAGACGGTATAGCCTACGGACTCCATAGCCTTTCTGAGTATATCCCTCATCTGCCGTTGCTTTTCGGTGCCTCCTTTATAATCTGGATATGAACGATCACTCATCTCATCATAAGCACCGGTCATCTCTATTTCCACACCAGTATTAAGATCATACAGTGATAAGTCTATGGCACATCCGCGGTTGTGACGGGATCCTTTTTTTGGATCAGCTACAAATATTTTTTTATCCTTAGGAGTTCTGTCCCAAAACAGTTTGGTGATGCTCCATGGCCTATAACCATCGAAGATCAGCAGGCCGAGCCCCTGTGCCTTTAAGGCGATATGAGCGTCTTTCAATGCCATGGCGGCATCCCGTTGAAGAAATGCCCTCGCTTCGGAGTAGACGGGTCTGCCAATAAAATTATTAGATGTCGCATAGCGGATATCCAATTTTAGTGATGGGTCCACGCTTGTGAGTTCTACAAGATCCGTGGGTAAGAAATCGCCTTTTTCTACCGGAGGTTTTACACCACATGCAAGTGTAAAGAGTAATAAAGAAAGAAAACAAACTGACCTCATGAGGTGATAGGTATTCGAATGAAGAAAGTAGTTCCTTTTCCCTCTTCAGATGTTACGCTCAAATCGCCCTGGTGGGCCTTGAGGATGTCGTATGCCAGTGACAGACCCAGCCCTGTTCCGTGACCTGTAGGTTTGGTGGTAAAGAAAGGCTGAAATATTTTATCTACGATATTAGTAGGTATGCCGAGCCCATTGTCTTTGATTTGAATCTCAATAAACTCGCCCTGGGGTGGGTTTTTAACTTTTTTGGTACTTACAGTTACTTTGGGTCTATATTCTATTAATGCAGGATCTGATTTTGCTCCTTCCTCTTCGCTTGTCGCTGCGATACTTTGATGTAACTTACTATTTACTGCGTAAAAGGCATTGTTGATGAGATTCAATAGCACGCGACCGATATCCTGGGGTATGACGGATACGACAGGTAGATCCGGATCTGGATCGAAAACAAACTCGGCATTAAAACTTTTGTCTTTGCCACGCAATCCATGGTAGGATAGTCTGAGATATTCCTCCGCCAGAGTATTGAGATTGGTTGGTTCTTTTTGTCCGGTACTCTTGCGCGAATGCTGCAGCATATTCTTCACGATAGAATCTGCTCTTTTCCCGTGATGATTTATTTTCTTTAAGTTTTCCTGGATATCGCCGGCTATGTCCTTGACGGATTGTTGGTCACCGTTCGTCATCGCTTCAACCATTTCATCGATCAGTTCGTTGCTAATCTCTGCAAAATTATTTACAAAATTTAATGGGTTTTGAATCTCATGGGCTATACCCGCTGTCAGCTCACCGAGTGATGCCATTTTTTCAGCTTGTATCAGCTGAGCCTGGGTAGATTGAAGTTCTGTTAAGGAGGATTCCAATTCAGCCTTTTGAGTCAACAGAGCTTGTGTCCTGTCTGCGACCAATCTTTCCAGCTCAGCTTTTTGAGCTTCCAGGAGGTGCTTTTCTTCTTCTTCTTTTCTTCTGATTTTTTGTTCCTTTCGGTTTTGACGGAAGATGTAGAAACCAAAACCAAACATCCAGATCACCGCAAAAATATTGGCGGTATTGATGATATTAAATACTGCTCCTTCTTTGGAAGCATATATCCATCCGAAAATTTCGGAGACTAAACCTGACAGGAAGCCTGGTAAGAAAACCCAGACTATCTGACGCGATGATTTGTGGTCTCTGAGATGGTAGATGAAATATAATGCAACGCCTAGTACTATCACGAAATAGGTGCGCTCAATCAAGGCGATATCCAGGATGCTGGCGAGCAGCATAAAGCCAAATATGCCTAGGGGGGAATATTTAACAATTTTAGAATAATGGGGATAGGACCCACCTATGTCAAAATAGGACATGACATATCGCGATATCACAAAGGCAATTACAGTAGCACCAAATACAAATTCGAGATCCATATCCAAAAATAGTGCATAAGATAGATAAGTTAGTGGATATCAGGGATATTTATTCTGCAAAACCTAGCAAAAAACTGATATCATTGGTTCTTATGAATGGTGTGGAACAAAACCGATCTTTCGAAGTGTTAGATAAACTTTTGCTTTTTATCATCGCCCGAATAATCTATTCAACCTCTAAAAAACAAAGAGCTAATAATGTTATGCTCCTTCCATATCCTTACTGATTCATAAAGTTAAAAACCTTTTTGCTTTTGTCTGGATTTTATATTTATTCATCCGGCTTACAAAATATTTTGGATTATTTTTTTGTAAAAGGCATATTGATAATCTAGGCTTAACATTAGCCTCTTCGCTTAATCTTAAGTACATATTTAATTCATTTAAACTTTATACCAATAATACTTGCAGTATACTTTGTAGCTCTAGGTTTGTGGCGTATTAAAAAACGAAAAACTCCTAATACAATGAAATATTTAATTTTTGCTCTCGCTCTCATCAGCCTACACCCTTCAGCTTTGGCTCAGCTGCTCATACATGGTACTGTAAAATCCGCTTCTGATCAGTCTGATCTGATCGGTGCCAGCATCGTGGTAAAAGGAACCTCCATTGGAAGGGTAACAGATGTAGATGGAAGATTTGAAATCGATGTAACACCAGGATCCACGATCGAAGTCAGTTATGTGGGTTTTCAACCACAATCCATCCTGATTGATAATGCCAACCCAGTCAATATTATTCTTGCCGAAAGTGCATCAGGCCTTACTGAAGTAGTAGTCACTGCTTTGGGTATAGAAAAATCAAAATCGAAAGTGGGGTTTGCAGTACAAACCATAGCAGGATCAGATTTGATCAAAGCCCGTGAACCCAATCCAATCAACTCGCTTACGGGTAAAGTAGCCGGATTGAATGTAGGTGCAAGCGCTGAAATACTTGGCGCCCCACAAATCTTATTGAGGGGGTCCTCCAACGTGCTTTATGTAGTCGATGGAGTGCCAATTCAATCTGATACCTGGAATATCAGTCCTGATGATATCGAGTCTATCACCGTATTGAAAGGCCCTAATGCCTCCGCCTTATATGGCTCCAGGGGACAATTTGGTGCTATCCAGATCACTACAAAAAGAGGTACAAAAGATAAACGTGGATTTTCAGTTGATTTTAATTCTTCCACAATGGTAGAAAATGGATTTATGACGATCCCTAAAGTACAACATCAATATGGTCCTGGTGATCATGGAAGATATGCATTTAAGGATGGAAGGGGTGGAGGTCTCAACGATGGTGACTATGACATCTGGGGACCAAAATTTGAAGGACAATTAATACCCCAATATGATAGTCCTGTGGATCCGGTGACTGGCGTGCGCTTAGGCACACCTTATGTGGCCAGAGGTACCAATAACCTTCAACGTTTTTTAAGACCTGGACTATTATCCACTAATAATATAGCCATCTCTACTGCGGGTGAAAACTATGACCTTCGGTTTTCAGGCACCCAGACCTATCAAAAAGGAATCGTACCCAATACAAAATTAAATGGTACTAATTTTAATCTAAGTGGTGGATTGAATTTTTCAAAAAGACTGCGATTTGAATCTAACTTAAACTTTAATCGGCAGTATACTCCCAATATCCCTGATGTACAATACGGGCCAAATAGTATTATCTACAATATTATTATCTGGGGAGGTTCAGATTGGGATATCAATGATATGCGTAATTATTGGCAGGAAGGAAAAGAAGGATTACAGCAGATATATGCCGAATACCAACGTTACAACAATCCTTATTTTTCAGCCTATGAATGGTTAAGAGGGCATTACAAAAATGATATCTACGGCACTGCCGGACTTACTTACGAATTTAGCGATCATTTTAAGGTGACAGGCCGTACCCAGATCACTACCTATGACCTTTTTAGGACGGAAAAATTTCCCTATAGTGCTACTTCATATGGTAGAGAACAATCCAAAGGAGATTATAGAGAGGATAACCGAAATTTGTTTGAAAATAATTCTGATGTATTATTTACCTATGAAAACAACCTGGGTAGAGACTTTAATTTTAATCTTTCGGCGGGAGGTAATATCAGGAACTTCAAATATGCCTCTACTTATGCTACTACGGATTATCTCAATGTACCAGGATGGTATAATCTGAATAATTCACTCAATCCAAGAAGGGTTTACAATTTTGATTCTGACATGATGGTTTCATCAGCCTATAGCTACCTTGATCTGGGTTATAAAAACATCCTCAATCTGTCATTGACAGGTCGGATAGATAAAAACTCTACTTTGCCGATCAACAACAATAGTTTCTTTTACCCTTCTGCCTCGCTGAGTTTTGTTTTGTCAGAAGCCATCAAAATGCCTTCTTTTCTTCCCTATGCTAAACTTAGAGCTTCCTATGCAAATGTTGGTAGTGGCTTGACGCAAACCAATATTGGGCCAGCGGACAGGGCTACCGGGGCAGATGTCACAGGCTATGGCATAGACTACCAAACTCCATTTGGAGGACCTCAATATATCAACTCTGCTGCCTATAGCATACAAAATAGATACAATAATCAACCGGCAGCTTTTTATTCAAATTCTATAGCCAATCCCAATCTTGAACCAAGTTTTAGTTCTTCATTAGAATTAGGCAGTGACCTTAGATTTTTCCAGAATAGATTGGGAGTAGACTTTACCTATTTTAAAAGTACGGATGGACCAAGAATATTCAATCTTCCTGTTAGTGAAGCGACCGGGTACAATAGTTTGATTCAAAACGGTATCAAAACGGATAAGACTGGTGTAGAACTCACCCTGACAGGCAAGCCAATCAGGACTAAAAACTTTGAGTGGAATGTACTGGCCAATTGGTCTACCTATAAAGATGTATTAAAAGAAATCTATCCGGGAGTAGAAGTGTTTAACCAATACCTCAAAATAGGCGACCGAACTGATAAATATTATGCAGCAAAAGTATTCCGCACCCAGGATGGACAGATCATCAATGATGGAAGTGGAAGACCTCTGGTCAATCCAACTCCACAATTTATGGGTTATCTCAATCCGGATTGGATTTGGGGATTGTCCAATCAAATCAGATATAAAAACCTTGGACTTAATTTCCAATTTGATGGAAGAGTAGGAGGGGTTATCGTCAATTATGTTCAGCGACAAACTTTCAGGGGTGGAAGGAATATTGAAACAGTAGAGGGAGCCATGGGTGAGGCCAGGTACCAGGATTACAAAGGAATAAAGTCCTGGGTAGGAGAAGGAGTGCAGTTGACTTCAGGTGCTATCAAGACAGATGCATTGGGTAATATCACCAACTATAATGAACTGCAATTCAAACCAAATGCTTCAGCTACCTTCCTTCAGGATTATATCAGCAGATGGTATGCTACTGAAGAGGCTAATCTCATCAACAGGACTTATGCCAAACTACGGGAGGTGACATTAAGTTATAATATACCTAATACTATTTTTAAGAACACCTTCTTTCAGTCTGCTACTGTTTCTCTGATTGGAAGGAACTTGTTGTACTTCTCTGATGCGAGAAATAACGATATCGATATGGACCAATTTGCCGCAGGTCAGGGTTATTCTGATCTACAGACTCCTACCCTTAAAAGATATGGAGTCAATCTAAATATCACTTTTTAATTCATTGTATAAATTAAAAAAAATAAAATATCATGAAACTATTTAAATATATTTTAATCCTTCCGGCGATTGTGCTTCTAAGCAATTGCTCCACGGATACTTTTGAAGAGTTGGCAGTGAATCCAAATCAACCCACCGCTGCTCCTGCATCATTAATTTTCAATGGTACTTTGAATGATATGTACGAAGCTCCATTTGCTTTGACCCACCGATGGAACCAGTACTATCTGTGTAATTATAATTATTATGGTAACAATGAATACAATTGGACCTCCAACAGCTTTGATTTTTATACCCTTAAGAACGTGTCCAAAATGGTAGAAGAGAATGAAAAGACAGGAGCAGATGCGGTCAATGTCTACTCCGCAATGGCAAAATTTCAGAAGGCATATTTGGCGTATAGAATGACTATGAAGTTTGGGAATATTCCTTTCTCAGAAGCTTTGCAAGGAGCAGAACTCACAGAACCGAAATATGATGATCAGAAACAAGTATTCGTTCAAATATTAAATCTCCTGGATGAAGCTAATAATGAAATGAATACATTGATCACCTCAGGTAAAAGGAATATTGACGGTGATATCTACTTCAATGGTGATTTGACCAAATGGCAACAAGTAGTCAATGCTTTCAAATTAAGAGTTTTAATTCAGTTGAGCAACAAAACAGCCGAAGCTGATCTTCGGGTGAAAGAAAGGTTTGCAGAAATTGTAAACAACCCTGCAAAATATCCCATAGTTAAAACGAATGCCGATGCATTGGCTTACAAATATATTAGTGGCATCAATAATTATCCGCTGAATCCCGGAAATGAAGGCTTTGACAAACGAAGATATAATCTGTCTGCCACCCATCTGAATAAACTTGTGTCCCTCAAGGATCCGCGCACCTTTGTATTAGCTGATCCTGCGGAGGCAAGAATTAATGGAGGTATGACTGCCAGCGATTTTGGTGCTTATGTGGGCGCAGATCCTGGTGAAAGCCTCGATGATATGACCTTTAAAATGAATAAGGGCGAATATTCGGCCATTAATCAAAAACGATATTACGGTTCTTACGGCGGACCTGAGCCTGGAGTGTTGGTGGGATATATAGAAATGGCTTTTAATATCGCTGAAGGTATGAATCGTGGATGGGCTGGAGATGCCAATACTGCTGCATTGTGGTACAAAAATGGTATCCTGGCTTCTTTGAATTTCTATGGAATCAATGACGCATCTACTATCGATACTTATTTTGCCCAGTCGGCTGTGAACTACAAGGGGCAAAATGCTGAGGGGTTGAAACAAATATTAGAACAACGATACCTTGGTCTTTTTAATCAAGCGGGATTTGAATCGTATTATAATTGGAGAAGAACCGGAGTGCCTACGTTTACTACAGGTGTTGGTACAGGAAATGGCGGAGTGATTCCATTGAGATGGCAATATCCTACGGCGGAAAGGACAGCCAATAAAACCAATTACAACGCTGCTCTATCCAATCAATTCGGAGGTCAGGATGATATCAATGCCAAAATGTGGATTATAAAATAAATTATCTGAGTTTCTTTTCATACATATCGTGAGCATTAAGGTCGGTTACCATGCCTTAGTAACCGGCCTTTTTTATAAATTTTTCAATAAAAAATATCATGATTGATTTCGATTCGATGCAAACGAGGATAGACCATCTTTTTTTACTGTTAAACTCGAAGGGTAATGAGGCATATCATTCTGAACCGGTCTCTCAGTTAGAACATGCACTACAATCAGCTTATTACGCAAAATATCATACGGATAAGCCAAACATTATTTTAGCCGCACTTTTGCATGATATCGGGCATTTGATAGAAGATGAAACTGAGGATCTCCTGGGGCATTATGACCATGATCGTATCGGTGCAGCCTACCTAAGAGATCTTGGGTTTGGTCCCGACATTACCCGACTGGTTGAAAACCATGTGCGAGCCAAAAGATACCTGGTGACTACCGATTTTGACTATAAAAACAAACTTTCTGCAGCCAGCAAATTGACTTTGATACAACAGGGTGGTCCCATGAGAGTAGACGAAGTTGAGTCCTTTGAATCCGATCCTGATTTTGATGATATCATATTGATCCGCATTTGTGATGAGTTGGCAAAGACACCCGGTCTTCCCGTGCCTCTATTAGAATCTTATAGTCCCATGATAAAACAGTATCTCATGGATGTCAATAAAATAGAAAACTAATGTATAAGTCATGGTCTCAAATCAAACTACTTTTTTTACTTTTTACTGTATTCTCAAGTCAAACTAAAGCCCAAAAGGCTGGTACTACCGCACCAAATGTTATTATTATTGCTACCGATGGCCTTCGCTGGCAGGAATTATATCTAGGATTAGATCAGGATATAGTAGCTGCTACCGGAGATACCAGCCAGTTTTTTGAGCAGTTCAATGCAAGCGATGAATTTCAATCGCGTGAAAAATTGTTTCCTTTTGTATGGGGCACTTTGTCCAAACATGGAAGATTCTTTGGGAACAGAAAATTGGACAATAAGGTCGATACAAGAAATTTTCACCGCTTTTCCTACCCTGGGTATAGCGAATTTCTCTGTGGCACCTTCGATCCTTTTGTCAATTCAAACAAAAAAATCCTGAATAGAAATGTATCTATACTGGAAGATCTTAATACTATGTACAACTATCGTGGTCGGGTAGCTGCATTTTCATCCTGGGAAGTTTTTCCCTACATTTTAAATGAACCCAGGTCAGGGATCCTTGTCAATGCCGGATGGGAAGCGTGTCCTCAAGGTATTGTTTCGAAAAAAATGGAAAAATTGAATTATGCCAATCAACTTGCTCCTGCCTGGAAAGGTGAGACCCGCTTTGATGATCTGACCTGGCAGATGGCTCTTGAATACACCAGGAATAATCATCCAAAAGCCTTATTTATATCACTGGACGATACGGATCACTATGGTCATAAAGGCGATTATGGATCTTATATTACTGCAATTCATGAATTTGACCAGTATTTGCAGGATATTTGGACTTTGATGCAAACTGATCCATTTTATAAAGACAATACCTATCTGATAGTTACGACTGACCATGGCCGGGGATCTACTCTTGGCACATGGGCTAAGCATGGATTTTTGCCCTCCCGATCCGGGGAAACCTGGTTTTTAGAAGTAGGTCCGGAGATCAAACCAATCGGGGAAGTATCTGAGCCTATACAACTTTGGCAAGCTGACATAGCCAATCGAATCGCCTTAAACTGTAATATTAAGTTTACGCCACATAAATCTGATAGAATGCCAGTGATAGAAGCAATCGAAGTATTAGCGAGTAAAAAGCCTTAATCGCTATAGACCTTGTGTCTTATACTCTGATTAACTTTAACCTTAGATAGAAAAATAGGTGTTCCAAAATTCAATTCTTTTATGAAAAAGTTATTTCCAGCCTTGATGATCGCATGTTTTTTTTACTTTGGATGTAAAGAAAAAGAATCTATGACGGTTACCACGACTTTTACTGCTCCGGCGGTTGATCAGTACTGTTATCTGAATGATCGTGAAGCCATCATCCCTAATGGTCGTTTGGTCAAGCCCATGGGTAAAACTACGCGCATAGCCCCACACCCTTATGGATTGATTTTGTCCAGAGATGGAAGCCTGGCAGTGACCGCCAATTCTGGCACCAACCCTTTTTCAATCACAGTGATTAAATACCCATTTACTGATTCGATGAAAACCATGCAGATACCCAAATCAGCCAACACGGATGATGACCTGCTCTCCGCGGTTTTTATGGGGTTGGCGATTTCACCTGATAATAAAGTGATCTACGTGGCTGGAGGTCAAACAAATAAAATATTTTCGTTTGATGTAGATTCCGGTGAGAAGTTGGGTGAAATATCCTGCAGTTCAAAACAACAAGGATTTAGCTACAACGATGGTTACATCGGTGATATGGTAATGACTCGTGATGGCAAAAAAATATACGCCGTAGATCAAATCGGATTCAGAATTGTTGAAGTGGACTTGCTGGCAAAAAAAGTCATCGGAAACCGGAGGACCGGCCGATATCCATTTGGGATTTCGCTTTCACCAGATGAAAAAAAGATGTATGTCGCTAATGTAGGGATGTTTGAATACAGTTTTGTCAATAACGCTGATACTTCCAATTATAAACAGAAATCCATCGACTTTCCTGCTTTTGCTTATGGTTCTGACGATATGATCCATGGTATTAAAAACGATTCCACCGACATCAAAGGACTGGGTGAGATGAATAGTGAGGAGGCTTTTTCAGTTTGGATATATAATGTGAATGACCCTAAAAATCCAGAACCCACGAAAATTAAAACAGGCTTTTTGGTCGGTGAAAAAATCGATGATATTCCAGCCGTAGGTGGGAGTAGCCCAAACTCTATCGTGGCCAGTGATCAATATGTATTCGTCAGCAATGGCAGTCATGATTGCATAACGGTGATTGATGCCAGGCAAGACACCATGATTCAAAACATTAGGCTGGGTATTGATCCTGCTATGGACGCTTTTAATGGAATCATTCCTTTTGGACTGGCCTTGGATCGTGAAGCAAAACGGTTATATGTAGCAGAAGCCGGTATCAATGCAGTGGGTATCATCGATGTCCCTTCTTTGAAGTTGATCGGTCACCTGCCTGTAGGTTGGTTTCCTTCCAAGTTACAAGTGCATCCGACCCTAAATAAATTGATCGTCGCTAATGCCAAAGGTTTCGGAAGCGGACCCAATGGAGGAGCCAATTATCAAAAAGGACCAGAAGGTGATTACATTGGGTCATTGATGAAAGGTTCAGTGACTACCCTTGATATTCCGCAAGACAATGATTTAAATACATATTCCGCACAGGTGATGGAAAACAATTTTGTAAAATCAAAAATCAGCCGTATACCCGGACACCCTATTCCAGCAGATAACACCTCTCCTGGAATAGGTCCAATAAAATATTTTGTTTTTGTGGCAAAAGAAAACAGGACCTATGATGAAGTATTTGGTCAGCTAACCAAAGGAAAAGGGGATCCTGAACTGGCACGTTATGGCCACAATGTTTCTTTTGCAAATCGTAAAAAAACCGACTCTGTCATCTCGACGACTGTTATGCCCAATCACCTTGCTCTCGCAAAAAGATTTAGCACAGGCGATAATTTTTATGTAGACTCGGATCACTCAGCTGATGGCCATAGGTGGTTGGTGGGTACCTATCCCAACGAATGGTTGGAGACTCATACTGCTGCCGCCTACGGAGGTAAGCGTAGTTTGGATTATCATAGTAATGCCCCGGGACGATTTGGCATGACCGGTGCTTCTGGTGCAATCTATCCGGAGGATTATAACCAGGATGGATCTATCTGGGATCATATGCATCGCAATCATAAAGAGTTTTTCAATTTTGGGTTCGGGGTCGAATTTGATGCAGGATCTTTCTCTGATACCACTTTTAAATATGGAGGTGTTCGTTATGTAGTCAATTATCCATTGCCAGGTCCATTGTACACCAGGACATCTCACAGATATGCTACTTATAATATGGCTATACCTGACCAGTTTAGAATTGATGCTTTTATCGAAGACTATAATGAAAAATGGAGCAAGGATCAGAACCTTCCATCGTTATTAACTTTCTCCTTACCCAATGATCATGGGGCAGGCGAACGAGCACATGCCGGATTCCCTTTTAGAGAAAGCTATATGGCAGATAATGATCTGGCCCTGGGTCGACTGGTAGAGTTTCTTTCACATACACCTTATTGGAAAGAGATGGCTATCATCGTGACGGAAGATGACTCCCAGGACGGACGAGACCATATCGATGCGCACCGCAGTATTCTGCTGGTGATATCTCCGTATGCCAAAAAAGATTATGTCAGTCATACCCATACCAGTTTCGGTAGTATCTTCAAAACCTTCTGGAATGTACTGAAGATCCCTTACCTCAATCAATATGATGCAGGCGCCACTGATCTGGGAGATTGTTTTTCAGAGAGACCTGATTTCACTCCTTATGACGCATTGATGGTCGATACTTTGATCTTTAATCCCCGTAAAGCACTTACGCCTTTTGATAAAGCATTTGACTGGAAGGCCATGACAGAAGGCCCTAGACTGGATGACGAAGATTTTATCAGAACATCGATGAAACAATATCATCAATAGCCATTGACCTACCTGTCAGGGGATCAATAGCCATTTCTATATTATCGATTCTAATAGCGTGCTGATGACACCAAATGAAAGCGTCATTCCATTGCCTCCAAAGGCATTGATCAATACACAATGAGGACTGACCCGGGATATAAAATAAGGATGATCACCTGTTGATTTGTAATATTGGCCTTTCCAATAATTTTTTATCGTGTAATCCGGAAGCACGCAAAATTGTTTTAGATATTCAAGTATATATTTATTCAATCGTTGATCAATAAACGGCATAAAGTGTGGAGCATAATGGTGAGTATCTCCAATGACAATCTCTCCGTGGTGATTTTGTGCTGCCATCACATGAATTCCGTTAGCGATAAGGTGAGGATACTCTGACAACAATCTAATCTGCAGTTCGGACAAGGTTTCAAGATTTTTAAATGCAGGATAATGAATCAGTGTTAACCCTCCACACATGGAAGGTCCCATAGAGAAAAATTCAGGTTGCGTATCGGTGCGCATCATTTGGAGTTCACACAAGACTCCCTGTGTCTTTAATATCTCCGGGAAAAGAAGATCTATATCCCTTCCTGTGCAAACAAATATTTGATCTGCCTGGTGTTTTTTGCCAGGGCTCGTACAAATATTGCCTTCAATAGCAACGACCGGTGTATTGAAATGAAATACACACTGGCCTGTGTTTTGCAACCAAAATGAAATTTTTTGGATTGCCTCTACTGGATCTACCAACATTTCATCCGCACTATACATTCCACCTTTTAGACCGTGGTGATTGACTGATGGATGTTTTTGAGCCAGGTCATTTGGGTTAAGCCAGACCACAGGTCTATGATCACGATGAGTTTCTACAAATTCACGTAAGACTGATTTTTCATCCTCATGGTAGGCTAGATGCAATGATCCGTTTGGATTGAGATCGAAGGCTGCTTTGTGGCTCAGATCGATCCAAATTTTTTTGGATTCCAGGGCCAGTTGGTAGTGGTCGCCGGATGCCTGACCTATCGGCCAAATCATTCCAAAATTTCTAATGGAAGCCCCATCAGCCCTTGAACTTTTTTCGAGTATAGTGACTTGATAGCCCTGTAAAATGAGTTTATATGCCGTAGCCAGCCCTGTGATACCGGCGCCTACTACAATTGCTGTTTTTGACATCAGATGCTAAGTTTTTTGAAAACAATAAGGAGCGAAGCAGTTACCAGAAGTATTCCACTCCATCCAAGGATATAACATAAATTCATGAAAAAATTTAATGGAGAAATCTCTAGGCCTGACCACTCTTTAAAAAATAAAATAAGTATCGTGCCTGCATAGGCGCAGGAGTCCAATAGATACATGATAAATCCTGCATTAGCCGGATGATTTATCAAAGCGATTAACCGATCCACCAAGATGCAATTGAAAGGTATATATCCTGCAAATACACCCATCCCTGCTATAATGAACCAAAGGATGCCGGGTATCCTGCCCTGACTAAAAAACCACGTGCAAGCAATCACCAAAATAAATCCTGTGATCATCAGTATATGTACCCAGATTAAAGCTTTAAAATGATTTTTTAAAAAAATAAAGCCTCCCAACACTGCCAATATGATCATGCTGATATACAGTTCACTTTGTGTTATCCACCATAGCTTAGCATCTTTAATCTCCGCGAATATTTCTGCAGTAAAGCTGTCCCGGTAATCCCGTAGAATGGTAAAAAAAATGTAAATAAATATAAGTGGGATAAGGACGCGGCTCCATTCTTTTAAGTACTTCTTCCGCTCCAATTTGTTCATAGGAACTCTTTTGCTTCGTTGCATTAGATCCGTTTCGTCCGGGGGATTAATTTTATTCAAGACCCACATCATTATGATTAGTGGCAATACAAAAAGGGCACCGGTCATAAATGGCATCCATTGAGGCGCGCTGCCTGATTGTAATAGCAAGCCACCTATACTTTTCACAAATCCTGATGAGAAAATAAAGCTGCTGGCCAGGATTGCAGCTAACAAATCGGTTGTAGTACGCCCTTCTAAATAGCTGAATACGATCCCCCAGATCAATCCCAGGGGAATACCATTCATAAACATACACAAGATAGTCCAGGGAGGAGGTAAAATGGCAAAGAGAAATAATGAAAACCACGCCACACCAATCAATGAAAATAAGATGCCCATCCGGCTGTTTGCTTTCATTTCACTGATTACCCGGATGCCTATGGTTTTGCTCAGCGCATAACCTAATAACTGGGCAGTAATCAACCAAATCTTGTAACCTACACCCAAAAAATTCACGTGTTCAAAAGTGAGCATAGTGAATGGTTTTCTAAAGGCATACATCGCACAGTAGACACTGGCCGCAGCAAGAGCAGCGATCAACTCAGGTGCCAGCTTATTGATCAGCTTAGGGTTAGGCAGTGTGAGCCAAAATGATGTCTGCGGCTTCACGGAGATTGTTGACGAGATGTGTATGCGGATATTTTTTCATTTCTTCCAAAGGAAAATTTCTGGAACAGATACCTAAGTTAAGACCACATTTTGATCGTTGGCCTTCAAGAAGGTCTGAAGGCGTGTCTCCTATTTTGGCTATTTGAGATGGATCAGATATTTTGGCAGTTTTTTTTATATAATTAATCATGTATGGATGGGGTCTGCCAGCTACTACCTGATCAGATGAAATATAGGCATCGAGATATCCATACCATCCTAAACTTTCAAGAATAAGATGAAGCGTCTCTTTTCCAAACCCTGTATTGACTGCTAATTTTAATCCTTTTGCTTTTAATTTTTTCAGTGTGGCTTCAGCATAGGCTATGGATTTGACATGGTGGGAATAATATTCATTCATCATATGTGTAAAAGTGTGATGAATGGTAGTGACCAATTTTTTTCGCCCTTTCACATTGATTTCGTTAAGGATAGAGTCTATGGCCAGTTTTTTCTCAAATCCCATCCATCGATCTACCACCTCCGCGGTAACCACGATGTCATATTTCTTAAAAGCCTGTATGAAGATCTTTCTAACGTAATTTTTATCCTGTACCAGTGTGCCAGCCAAATCGAATATGCATAACTTGATTTTTTTATCTTCCATAAGTATACATTTTAATTTAATGTAAATGTCTCCTAGGCATTTAAACTCAGGGAGAAACTAATATTATCCTTGGGTTAATATTTGAATATATGCATAGGCTATATCCGGGATTAATAAATTCTTACTTAATGCCCGGATCCCAGGGAAAATGAAATAAATTGATTTCTTATTCCTATTTCTAATTAATTTTTGAACAGCTGTGAATTCTATTACCTCGGTGCGTACTCGCACAAATTTTGGTTATTCGGTATTTTAATTAATGAGATTCTTGTGCAGATATTCCAACCAGCTATGTTTTAAATCTTCACTCAATACACAAGGTATTTTCGCCTGGCCATTCATTTTACCTCTTGAATGGAGCCAGCCATAAAAGGATCCTTTTTGAACCAGTTCAACAGATATATTATTCAACAAAGCAGTCCTCTGCACACTATAGTCATCATTATTTGTTTTTAAGTACTCATCTATAGCAGTGCAAATCTTTTTTTTATCAACAGGTTTGTTGGTGGCGAGGTACCATTTATGAGCAAAATGACTTTCATGTTTTTCGCCGCTAACGGTATATTCAACCAGGTCCAGATGAAATAATTGGTTGAGGTGCTGGATGGCACCTGTGATTAATTCTCCAGTGAGATGTTCGCCGGTAAGATTGAGCTGTAGTTTGGTACGGCCGGTTATTTTTATTCTACAATTTTGTTTGTCTGTGAAAACGATGACATCTCCAAGTAAATAGTGCCAGGCGCCTGAGGTTGTAGATATTAATATGGCATACGGCTTATTTTCTTCAACATATTCTATTGGTATAGTTTCTACGAAGCTCGAAATCAAATTTCCTGTTTCATCAAAATGTTTTTGATCGAAAGGTACGAACTCATAGTACACTCCCTGGTCCAGCACAAGTTTCATTGATCGGTCGTTGGGCTGATCTTGATATCCGATAAATGCTTCGGTAGCGGCATAAGTATCGATATACGATATGGGTTTACCCAACGTATTTTCAAATGATTCACGGTAAGGTTCTAAGAAAATACCACTATGCATAAGCATGGTAAGGTTGGGCCATAATTTATGAATATGCTTTATTCCATGGTATTCGATAATTCTCTCCAGGATGAGTTGTACCCAGGCTACATTGCCTACTAAAAATGCAATATCCCAGGAAGAAGCTTTGGCTACGATTGCATTGACCCGATCATTCCAGTCTGGAATTTCTAATATATCAGCATCGGGTTTGTAGAAAGATTTTAACCAGTATGGGCGATTTAATGCCATGATACCGCTGTTGTCACCATACAAGTGTTGGCCTTCCCTGGTCAATTTGCTGGTACCTCCAACCATGAGGGACTGCCTGCCCAATTGTTGAGGCGTGATCTCGGGATATTGGCTGAGAGATGAAAAGAGTCGCTGAGCCGATTTGTTCCAGCAATGTAAACTTTCATGAGTGACCGGTATATATTTGCTCGCCGCCTGAGTACTGCCGCTGGAAACTCCATAATACGGTATGATGCCTGGCCAGGTGACATTGGGTTCGTCCTGCAAAGATCTATGCCACCATTTAGAATACATTTTATCATATGAATAAATCGGTATCCATTGACGGAATTCTGCTCTTGGGTCTTTAATACGGGTCAGGTCTTCAAAGTCATATCGTTTTCCAAAGTCTGTATTTTGTGCTGTCCGCAATAGCCGGTGTAGCACTTTGATTTGTTGTTGTTTGGGAGAAAGCTGGAGTAAAGGTTTTTTCGGACTGAGCTTAATCCCGGTATGCAATATCTGACCTACCAATGACATGTCGTTTATTTTTTTTCATGCAAGGTAGATTGATTGGGTTCTGGTATACGATACTTTTAGTTTAAGTAATTATGATGTTTTCTTTTTCTTATTAATATTGGCTTAATGTATCTGCTTTCAACAGAAGAGTACCGTTCTCGACATTGCATTGACTCGAAGGTCTAATAACAGAACTGAAAATATTAAAAAATGAAAATTACTGAAACTGGCTGCCGATAAAATAAAATAAAGCTCCCATGAGCGCAGAGATAGGAATAGTCAGTACCCATGCCCACATCAAGCTAATAGTGACACCCCATCTTACCGCACTGACACGCTTGATCATACCTACTCCGATGATGCTACCAGTGATCGTATGCGTGGTACTCACTGGTATACCATATCTACCAGTCAACCAAAGTGTAAGGGCACCACTGGTCTCCGCTGCAAATCCTTCAAATGGAGTCAATTTAGTTACCTTGTGACCCATCGTTTTTACTATTCTCCAGCCACCCATCATGGTACCAAGTCCAATGGCTGTGTAACATGCCAGGGGTACCCAGGAAGGAATATGATGCAAATCCGTGATGTGTCCCTGTGCAATAAGCGCAGCAGCTATGATGCCGACTACTTTCTGTGCATCATTGCCTCCGTGCATCAAACTAAAAAAAGCAGCAGAACCCACTTGAAGTTTTCGGAAAACACCGTCGACTTCTTTTGGACTGGATCTGGAACTCAAATACAACATAACTAAAGAGAAAAAATAGGACACAAACATTCCAATCAAAGGAGCCAACACTATAAACACAAGGATAATCCGGATTTTGTCAAAAGAAATCGCGTCGAAGGAACCAGCATGTGCTATGCCGGCTCCGGCGAATCCCCCTATCAAAGTGTGAGAAGAACTACTCGGAATGCCGAGCCACCAGGTCAAAAGATTCCAAATGATGGCTGCCCAAAGTCCTGCCATAATCACCATCAATGTAATGTGCTCCGCATGAACAGTCTTGGCCACAGTATCTGCTACCTTTAATTCAAATAAAAAATAAGCAAGAAAGTTTGCACCACCTGCCATCAAAACGGCTTGCAGTGGTGTCAGGACCCTGGTAGACACTACTGTCGCAATAGAGTTGGCTGCATCGTGGAAGCCATTGACAAAATCGAAGATCAATGCAAAAACAATGATCGTTATTAGCATTGTAGTCATGTAGGCTTAAGAGTTTTTGATGAGTATGCTCTCAATCACATTCGCGGTATCTAGACAAAAGTCTACAGCTTTCTCCAGGTTTTGTATGATCTCTTTCTTTTTAATCAATTGGATAGCATCCTTTTCACTTCTAAATAATTCAGCGATGGCCTCATTATGGATATTGTCCGCATGTTTTTCGATTTCATCGATACGACCGATTGCTTCACGTACGCGACCAGGATCATTGATATTTTCAAGTGCTTTAATAGAGGCTACGATTTCAAAGACAGCAGCTTTCACCAGGTCTGCCAATTGCACCATCGCAGGACTTACCTCGTCCATTTGGTATAGCTTTACTCTTTTCGCGGTGCCATCCATAGTATCTAATACAGTATCCAAGGTGGAGGCCAGTTCGTGGATGTCTTCTCTGTCAAATGGGGTGATAAAGTTCGCACTAAGATCACTAAATATCTCATGCGCTATATCATCTCCTTTTGTTTCCAACATATGCATCTCGTTGGTATGCTCCAGTCTTTCGTCAAAACTGAGTTTCGAAAAGATTTTGCCAAGTAGCTCGGCAGCTTCAGTGAGGTTATTGCCTGCTTGAAAAAACAGACTAAAAAATTTAGTGTTTTTAGGGACTAAAAAAGTAAGTATTTTATTGATATTCATACAGTTTGCTTGATTCTATTACAAAATTAATCCACCAATATTAAGGTAATGTTAAGTCTGAAAGATATAATATTTTTCTATTTGTTATCATTTGACATTGATTATTAAACCATATTCAGACAATAATCCTGATCAAATAGATCGCTACCAGTCCCCAGGCTGTACCGGTCACCATACTCAGGATAGCCAATAACACTGCATGAGGCATCCATTTTTTTTCATATGCTGCTGTCACTGCCGGAGCTGTGGCGATACCTCCTACGTTGGCCATACTGGCTATCGGCACCCAAGCCATATGGATATTGAGCTTTTTAGCGATTAAAATCATTACAAGATAATGAATGAGCAGCCATCCAACTACTATAAGGATAAAGGTGAGTGGGATATTCATTTGATCAAACTTCAGTCTCAATCCGAGAATCGCCATGATGGTGATGATCAGAAAGGCGCCAGATTTGAGGACGAGCCGTTGATGCCAGCCAGGTACCAGATTTCCAAGGATCAAACCAATCAGAGATACCATAATGATCATGGTTAGGAAATCTTTTAATAACCAGCCAGTTAAAAGTATCACCAACAAACAAACCCCTATGGTCAGATAAATACTGTAGCGTGAATATTGGTGGCCTGACAAAAGGTCTTCACTGTGAGCCGGCCGTTCAGCATTGATTTTAAAAAATTGATTAAGCCGGTCACTCTGTTTGATCGATTGAAACATCAGCATAGTCCAGATATTGACCAACACATTGTCTAATACCAGGATAGTGACAAATAGCCCGTCGGGACACCCGACCACCTCTTTTAAAACCAGCTGGCTGGTACTGCCACCAATCCAACTGCCTATGATGGGTACCATACCCTTCCACAAGCCATCCGCTATGATCATTTGATGTAAGCCACTTCCTGGCCACTGAGCCAATAGGACAAGGAGTACAGGGACTATTGCTATGACTAGTGACCCACTGACAAATAGGATGATCGGTTTGAGACCAACTAGTTTTAGCTGGTTGAAAGACATCGCACTCATCACCGTGAGTATCGCAAGTGGAATGATATAATTTCTACTCCAGGTGTGCAAGATCACCTTAGATAAGTCTAAATGAAATAGGTGGGTACACAAGGCAGGAATCACGTATGCAAAAAGGATAGCCGGAAACCAATCCAGTATACTTTTTATTCTTTTCTCCTCCTGGACATCCAGCCAATAAACCGCCACAACTGTAAATACAACGATTACGATAGCAGTCAACAAATTAGGATCCGTCATTCATCGACAAGGTAATTATTCTATAGAAAAGAACCTGTGGGATAATGATATTTAAACAGATATATCCGTTCGATCAAAAATTTTGGATTATACTGAGTCCAAATCTCTATGTGCTTAGTTTATGTCTTTTTTGTCCTTAAGTTTGTCTATGAGGGCCTGTGCTGCTTTTTTTGCATTTTCATTTGGTGCCTGAGATAGCGATTTGTAGGCATATTCCAATGCTTTAGCAAAGTTTGCTTTGGAGGAATACGTATAAGCCAATCCTGTATTGACCGCCTGGATATCACCAAACCTGTCTAAAGCCTTAGTCATTACTTCCATCGCTTTTTCAGACCTTTTTTGACTGATAAGTGACCGACCATAGGCTACATATTGGTTGACATTGGCCATAGGCAATGCTTCACTCATCACTGAATCAGCCTGAGCAGTTTTGTTGAGTTTGGTATAAGCATTGGCCAGGTTGCTTAATGTAGTATAGCTACGGATACTGCCAAATCCATTGACAGCTTTTTGGCTCCAGGAGAGTGCTTCTTCAAGATTGATATTTTTATTGATACAGTATTGAGCTGCCTGTAAAAGATTGCTGGCATTGAAGCCTTTTTGACTGGTCACCTGATCTCTCAGCCGGGCCACGACGATATTGTCTACATCCACTTCTATTTTAAAAGGGACAATCATTTTTTCCCACATCATAGTCACCGTAGCTCCGGTAGGTCGGTGTTCGACAAACTCATATTTGAGCCACTCTACATTTTTATCATTGATCTGTGGTTTGAGAGCCACTCTGAGCTGATCATACTTTTGTTCGTAATAAAAGCTTCCCCACGCATCACTTTTAGTGGACAGGATTAAAATTACACTGTCAGGATACATGGCCATATGGATACCATAAGTCCCAGCAGGCACCTCGTGTCCCTCTAAGGTAACAGGATGTTCAAAGGAAATGGTGGTGTTTTCATTGGCTCCGGCGCGCCAGGGAGCAGTGAGACCATTGGTGATAAAACTAAAAGTGCTAAAACCATAAGGGACAAGTGTGCCCCAGATCTTACCTTCTCTACCGCTCACATCCGGCCTGGAATAAGAGAGGGTAATATCGGTAATGCCGATTGTCTCCGTTATCGTAGCCCTCGGATTACCTCCCGGAGCGGGTACATCCATCTGTGCATAGGCAGATACAGCTATACCTATGATAGCTATTATTAATATATATTTTTTCATCGTAAGCGTGAGTATATCGTTAAGAAAATAGTTTAAATTTTGTGTCTTTCAGCCCGCGTTCCTGAAGAATTATTGCTAACGGTGATGCATCTTCTCCTCCTTTATTGGCATGGTGTAATAGTGAAAAGCCATGTGGGCCCCTCATAGTCAGGTGCTCCGGAAACGCATTGAGATAATTGACTATCATGTCTGTTTGGCCCAACATCGTCATTAAGAATATATTACTTCTGGCTCCTTTGCCCAACAAATAGGCAGCAATATCTTTCCGACCGACATGACCGGCTGCCTCGATCCCTGATTCAAAATCACCGCCTCCCCAGTCCCAGGAACAGTAAATCAAATTAGGTATTTCAGTCAATAAAGCCTTGACTTTGTCGAGATCAGCATGACATACTCCTACAAATTCTTTGACTTTTTCAGCCGGTAGCGCCATAGGTTTAGGCTCGGGCTGCCCGATAACGACGCTAGAAAGTAAGCTGGCACTCATGGTGCCGCCCAACGTATAGATAAACTGTTTGCGATTCATTGGATGAGTTTAAAATGAAAAAACATAATAAAGCTATCTGAATATCAACCAGATAGAGCGTACATCCTCTGTATTTAACCAAATATTAACCGATCTGCTAAAGTTATCTATCTTCGAAATGATTTAGTCTATGCGGCAAATTATCCTTATCTTTGCGGCCTTAAACAAAAAAATTAATATTTATGGCAGAGCCAATCAGAGCATACAATGTGAAGACCAAAGAAAAAAATGTCGAAATGAAAGACGCAGTGATCACTAAAACTGCACGTGGTGGTTATATGGCCCAGGGCAATGACGGTAAAGGTAACAAACTGACCTGTCTTATGGGTGCAGAAAAAGCCCTCCAGGCGATCAAAGACGGTGTGGCTAAACAGTCATTCTAAATCAACGATTAAGTCTTTTTTACCAGCCAGGGTCCTTTAATTTTTTAAAAACCTGGCAAAAACGGCTCTTGTTTTTTGGCAAGGCTAGACTTTTTATTGCTTCAAAATATGTACTATTTGAGTAATAATGAGCCTAAATAGGTGGTTTTAATTCGTTATAGAATACCTGTACGAGGTAGGTCCTACCTATGCCAAGCACTTTTTAATCAATTTTCAATTTGGGCTGCCTTCAGTCATTTGCGATAAAGCTGCGGTAAATCTGTGGCAAGCACCGGAATCGCTATCAAAAAACAAAAGAGGCTCTAAGAACTCAAGCTCCATCAAATTAAACCGGCCCTGATCATCCAGGTATCCATCGATCCTGGCATATAACAGCGGATCAGTAATCAGACCGAGTATGGTGTCAAGGTCTTTTAATAATGATACATCAGGCGTGTAAGATTGGTGATACCCTCCATGCTCAGACTGTACTCTAAAATCACCTGCTTTGGCTTTTTTACAAACTGCGTGACTAAATTTTTTATTGAAGTATATCATAGAGATTTCTCCGCGATCTACGATCTCATGAGCATACTTTTGGATGATCACATCTCTGTATAAGAGCAAATCTTCAAAATCTGCCGTATGAGCCTCTATAGTAGCAAGTTCAACTACCCAGGTTTTATAGGCCCCTCCGGAAATGGAAGGTTTGATGACCGCCTTAGACCATTGATGATTGTGGAGGATTTCACTCAACGAGTAAGTTTGATTTTTATGACAATAATAGAACTGAGGTATGAGGACCCCTTCCGACCTCAACCGAAGCAGATAACTTTTATCGTGATTCCATCGAAGTACAGAGATCGGATTAAAGACTTTAATTCTTTTTTCTTCCAACAGATCCAGCCAGGCAGTAAAAGCGTCCACTTTGTGAAAATAATCCCAGGGGGATCTCACGATGACACAATCAAATGATGTCCAATCAATCGTGTTATCATCCCAAACAGCAGGATGTACCTGATATCCTTTAGAATATAAATATTGGGCCAAAAGAACATCATCTTCAGTCAGATCCGGGTGTTCGAAGTCAGTGACAAAGGCAAGCAACATAAGTATAGGAAATGGTAAAAGTAAGCAGCTTCATGAATATCCTATTGAACAGCATGATACAATTTTTATTTAAAATGTAGTCAAGTCCGGTTTAAGATTAACTAGATTAGTACGGTCAATCAGCATGTTTTGCATCCGTTGACTTGTCTCTTTTTTAACTAGAAGTGTAAAATTATTTGCAATGACAGAGAATCGTAATGGGTCGTCTAATTTAGCCTTTTAAAAACGCCAATCACTAATCCTATGATCTTCGAACCTTTTCAAATCAAAAATCTACATTTTAAACATCGGATACTCAGATCTTCTATCGGGGGTCGTACCTCTTTTTATGATGGAACCGTATCGTCTGCTTTTAAAAATTTTGAAAAACGATTTGCCCAGCACGATGTGGCCGGCATCATCTCTGCAACCATCAGCGTCAATGATGAGCGTACCTCGCCCATGGAATATCCAAAGCTCAGCGATGATCGTTACATCAAGCCCCTGGCCGATGCTATCAAAGCGGTACAAGCCTATGACTGCAGGTACATCGTACAGATCGGAGATACGGGAGGAGCTACGCACACTAGTTTGTTTGCTCAAGCCTCTGATGCCAAATCATCATCGACACTGTTTGATTTGTTTTATGGATATCAAAATCTGCACAAGGCAATGACCATCGAAGAGATCGAAATGACCATCACCAATTTTGCAGAAGCAGCCAGGCGGGTGCGTGCTGCAGGGGCAGATGGACTTGAGATCACTGCCAGCAAAGGGTATGTCATTCACCAGTTTTTGAATCCGGGTATCAATCGCAGGACAGATAAATATGGTGGCACGGTAGACAAACGATTTACACTGTTAGAAGAAATCATCCTGGCTGTAAGAAAAAAAGTGGGTGATGATTTCCCCATCGGTATCAGGCTATCGGCAGCGGATTATAACTACCAACCATTAAACTTGAGGCTACCTATACGCTTTCCGCTCAGACATTGGTATTTTGGCAATACGATCGAGGAAAATCTTCACTACGCTCAAAAACTCAAAGCCCTGGGTATCGATTACCTGCACATTGATAAAGGCTATGGATTTCCCAATCCTAAAGGCAATCCGGGCTCTTTTCCCGTACACGAGATGAAGATGTTTTACAATTCCAATAGACATTTATCTATCAAAGCAGGTTTGCGCGCAGTATTGTTTAATCTGATCCCCGAGTTTATTCTAAACCCTATCGCAAATATTGGTTGGTCGGACACTCCTGCTATATCAGCTGATGATGCTTTGCGATTTAAGCAAGAGGTTGGACTGCCGGTCATTTCCAACGGAGGCTACCAGGATCGTGATATTATAGAGTCTACGCTCACTCATGGCAAAGCAGATCTGATCTCTATGGCACGACCACTCCTCGCCAATGTAGACCTGATCCAACAATTCAGAGCAGGAAGCACCAAAGCTGCCAATCCCTGTACCCACTGTAATCGTTGCCCGGTTCGAACAGCTAATTTTCCTCTTGGCTGTTACGATCCGTCACGGTTTAAATCAGAACAGGAAATGGAAGCACAGATCATGTGGTGGAGTGCTTGTATTGATGAATGAAAATTAGCACTGGATCTTAAGCGTACAAAATATCCGAAGGATGAAGTAGGTTTTTACCCACCAAAATTGTTGAAAAAGATAAAGTGTCTTCAAGGTAAAACTCAAAGACACTTTATTTTTATGAATACATTAAATGGTATTTAGCACTCACTAGTAGGTATTTACAAATGAGTTCGAATAAATAATAATGTTTTTGACTTTTTTAATTATCCCGCGAAAATGTATCCACATCCTTTATTTTGGGCTCTGCCTAAAGCCCATACGCCAGAGGGAACAGCTTGGATACCTGGAAGTATCCCACTCATAAAATCTTTTCTTACTTCTGAGGCATCCAAATTCATGCCTTTTGCAACTCCTGTACTAAAAACAGTCATTGCCGCTTCACAGACACAAAACATGACGCCATTTGCCTGCAACTCGTTTATACCTATTAATACCTCGCCGATGCCTGGGACTTTAAATGCTCCGGCTTTGGGTTTCCAAAAAGGATTGCGTAGAGCGGGCTTGCCAGTTTCAGGATCATTTGCTTTAAATACCTCTCCCAAATTGTATTTAGCCCAAAGCCTGTCCTCCATAGCATAACCTATGGCAGTATGACGAAGTACGACTACCACCCCACAATCATCGGCTTTCTGTCCTGTCATTTCATTGGTCATTAAAAACACCCTGGGCCAGGCAAAGGGATATATCTCATGCGGTTGTGTCGCATCAAAAACAATGCGTTGTGTGCCTTTAATTTTTTCAAACCATGCGACAGGGTCACCAGGTGCAGCAGGCAAAACAGTCTCTGAATTTGCAAAAGCGTTCATGGTAGGAACCATCGTCGTCAATCCGATGGAAGCAGCCCCTGTAGCAATGGAGCTTAAAAATTTACGGCGGTCTGTGTTTTTGTTTTTTTGATAGATTTTCATAGTAATTGGGTTTAATGAAGAATATTTTTTTGAAAAAAAAACTAAGAAACATACAATAAAAACAGATAATAAACTAATAGAGGCACTATTTTTTTTATTTCATTTTGCAGTAAGGCTTTTGTAAATTGGAGTCAGTTTTTCAATAAAATTCGATTATTAAATATCAAAAATATTATCATGAAACGTATATTATTTATTGCATGCATTTTAGTAGCTTCAAGTTATAGTTTGTATTCACAACCCAAACCATATAATGTTGTGTTCGACTTAACTACTGGTGATACCCTGACGCACAAAAGGGTGATCCGCTGGATAAAAGGTATTCTAGAATCTTATCCTGACGCAAAACTGGAGGTAGTGTTTTATGGAAAATCATTAAATATGGTGGAGACGGAAAAATCTTCTGTGTCCATGGATGTAGAAAAATTTGCTGGCTCAAAAAATGTAACCTTTGCAGTCTGTGAGCAAGCTATGAAAGTGCATAAAGTAGCTCGTGATATGTTATTGCCTGGTGTTACTACTGTGCCTGATGCTATTTATGAATTAATTAGTAAACAAGCTGACGGTTATGGTTACATTAAAATCGTAGATTAAATTTATCATAAGAATTGGCGCACCCTGCTTATGAGTTGATTGCCGGTCTACCATCAGAATTTATTTTTAGAATACCTTTCACCTTCGCCACTACCCATTGGTTGCGTATTTTTTGTTACAAGCAACCAAAGTGAAGACAACGCTGCATGGTTTATTAAATCCTGTTAAGTAATTCTGATTTACCCATATTTATTTGGTCTTCTATGACAAGTATCCGGATATGTGCTGCAATGAAGAAAGCATTGAAAGTTAACACAAAAAAATATACCAGTTTCAAATTCAATAACTGTCCGTCAGAGAATGTCGGATAGAGTCAAAAGACCAATTAGGGATCTTTCTGTTTTCAGCTTTTCGACGATTGTCCTTCATCTTCTCTATCTTTGCAGCCCTAAATTATGCCATACAACGAGTACAAATCCCTCAATCTGCCTGATATCGATCGCGAAGTCAGGTCCTTTTGGGAAAATAACGACATATTTAATAAAAGCATTGCAGAGCGTGCTGATGGCCAACCTTTTGTATTCTACGAAGGGCCACCCTCTGCCAATGGCTTGCCCGGTATCCATCATGTGATGGCGCGCGCGATCAAAGACCTTTTCTGCCGCTACCATACGATGAAAGGCGAGCGGGTAGAGCGCAAAGGTGGATGGGATACTCATGGCCTGCCGATCGAACTCAGTGTAGAAAAGGAGCTCGGCATTACCAAAGAAGACATCGGCAAAAAAATATCAATCGACGATTATAACCACGCTTGTCGCAAGACGGTACTGCGCTATAAAGATCAGTGGGACGAACTCACGCGTCGTATCGGCTATTGGGTCGACCTGGAGCATCCATACATCACGTACGAAAATGATTATATCGAGTCAGTCTGGAATCTGCTGCAAATTTTATACAAAAAAGGTCTGTTGTACAAAGGATATACGATACAACCTTTCTCGCCTGCTGCGGGCACTGGCTTGAGTTCGCATGAGCTCAATATGCCGGGCACTTACAAAGAGGTTAGTGATACTTCGATCGTCGCCTTGTTTGAGGTGATTCGGGATGATCGGTCGGCCTTTTTATTTGATACAGAGACCGAAGATGTACGCATAGCTGCCTGGACGACTACGCCGTGGACCCTTCCCTCCAATACTGCCTTGACCGTCGGAAAAAATATTGATTATGTCAAGATCAAGACCAATAATCCTTATACTGATATGCCGATGTCTATCGTGATAGCTTCCGTATTGGCACCTAATTGGGTTGGAGGAAAAACCAAAGCGCCCATTTTGGAGCAATCAGCATCATTCAAAGGATCCGGATTGGCTGATATTCGATATCATCAATTATTTCCCTATGGCATACCAACAGACGGTGATGCATTTAAGGTACTGATCGGAGATTTTGTGACCACAGAGGATGGTACAGGCGTAGTCCATACGGCTCCTTCCTTTGGGGCGGATGATATGCGCGTAGCCAGAGCCAATGGGATAGGTTCTCTTACCCTGGTGGATAAACAAGGTAAGTTTACGGATCAGGTAGGAGAATTCGCTGGTCGGTATGTCAAAGATTACACGGATGATCCAAACTATCAAAATGTAGATATAGACATCGCCGTAAAACTCAAACAAGAGAATAAAGCGCTGAATGTGCAGAAATATGTACATACTTATCCTCACTGCTGGCGCACCGACAAACCAGTCTTGTATTACCCGCTCGATAGCTGGTTTATCAAATCTACTGCAGCCAAAGACAGGATGGTCGCATTGAATAAGACCATCAACTGGAAGCCTGAGAGTACCGGCACCGGTCGATTTGGCAATTGGTTGGAGAACCTCCAGGACTGGAATCTTTCCCGATCAAGGTATTGGGGTATTGGCTTGCCCATCTGGAGATCCGAAGATCAGTCTGAAGAGATCTGCATAGGATCTATAGCAGAATTACAACAGGAGATAGATAAAGCCAATGTAGCCCTGGACTTACATCAAACCGTACCGACCGATCTGCACCGTCCCTATATCGACGAGATCACGCTGATATCCGCTACCGGTCAACCTATGAAGCGGGAACTTGACCTGATCGATGTATGGTTTGACTCGGGCTCCATGCCTTATGCTCAGTGGCATTATCCTTTCGAAAACCAGGAGAAGTTTAAAGCCAACTTTCCTGCGGATTATATTGCTGAAGGAGTAGATCAGACCCGTGGGTGGTTTTTTACCCTGCATGCGATCGCGACCATGTGCTTTGATTCAGTAGCTTTTAAAAATGTAGTGAGCAATGGTCTCGTGCTCGATAAAAACGGCCAGAAGATGTCTAAACGACTCGGCAATGCGGTGGACCCATTTGAGACACTGGACAAACATGGTGCTGATGCGACTCGCTGGTATATGATCGCCAATGCCAATCCCTGGGAAAATCTCAAATTCGATATAGAGGGATTGGAAGAATCCAAGCGCAAGTTTTTTGGAACCCTATACAATACCTATTCATTCTTTTCCTGTATGCCAATGTAGATGGTTTTTATCATCAGGAGCCTTCGATTGCTTTACATGAAAGACCGGAAATCGATCAATGGATACTCTCCACTCTGCATACCCTGATCGCCGGTGTGGACAAAGCTTATGCCGAATACGAGCCTACCGTGGCCGCACGTTTGATAGAAACCTTTGTCGATGAAAATCTGAGCAACTGGTATGTCCGGCTCTGTCGAAGGCGATTTTGGAAACCCTCGCTCAATGCCGATGGCACTCACACCGTCGACAAAATAGCGGCCTATCAGACTTTGTACGAATGCCTGATCACCGTGAGCAAACTGATGGCGCCGCTGGCCCCTTTCTTTGCAGATTGGTTGTATCGGAATCTAAATTCTGCTACCGGGCAGGAGTCTCATGACTCAGTTCACCTGGCTTATTTCCCTATCTCGGAGAAGGCTACCATCAATACAGGTCTCGAAGAGCGCATGGACTATGCGCAGCGCATCAGCTCCCTGGTCCTGTCCTTGCGCAAAAGAGAAAAACTCAGGGTAAGACAACCATTGAGTCGCATCTTGCTGCCGGTGCTGGATGAAAAATTTATCACCCAGATCGACCAGGTCAAGGACCTCATCCTTTCCGAGGTCAATGTCAAAAACCTGGAGTATATCACCGATACCAGTGGCTTGATCAGTAAAAAAATCAAAGCCAATTTTAAGACCTTAGGAAAAAGGTTAGGTAAAGACATGAAGGCAGCCGCTGATCTCATAGCTACTTTTTCGCAAGATCAGATCCGGTCTCTCGAAAAAACAAATTCCTTCATCCTGGAGATCAAGGAAAGTAATTATCCTATCACGCTGGAAGATGTAGAGATCAGCAGTGAAGATCTGCCAGGCTGGTTTGTGGCTAACGATGGATCTTTGACTGTAGCCCTGGACACCGAGTTGAATGATGATCTTCGTGCAGAAGGCATCGCGCGCGAGATCGTCAACCGGGTGCAGAATCTACGGAAGAGTAGTGACCTTCAAGTGACTGATAGAATACATTTGTATTTAGAACATACAGAGACTATCCTGCCTGCATTAAATCTGTTTTCAGACTATATCAAAAACGAGGTACTTGCCGATGATATCAAGTTGAAGCCGTTGACCGGCGTGGACAAGACGGAATTGGTAGAAGGGTTGGCTGTTGGTATTGGGCTGGAGAAAGTATCATAGGCATTATAGAATGAGTCAACTAAGGAATCATCTTGCTTTTTAAATCATTTTTCTACGAAATCCAACTCACGACCATAAGTCTCCTCTATGCCATAAGATGCCCAGATTGCAATACCCATCACCAGGACTCCGGTAAGGATAGCTCCCTGGACATAGTCTCCCGTAGCACTGCGAAAAAATTTAAATAATATAATGAGTAAAGGGGTGGATCCTCTCACCATATTGGAAATACTGATTGCAGCGGAAGCTCTGAGATTGGTTCCAAATTGTTCGACACCCATAGTAAGATATATCACATTGAGTCCAGCGCCAAATCCCAGGCCTGCAATCAAGGTATAAAACCAAGCTGCCGAATTATGGTGCTGCGTAAAAAACAATATCAGGAAGAAAAGACAGATCAAGTAAAATATATAAAGTGTCCTCTTCCGGCTTTTGATCCGCTCGCTCATCCATCCGACCACATAATCGCCTGCAGCGACAGCCAGGTAGAAATACATGATCGCCTGGCCCGGCTCAATACCCTCCACACCAAAAGCGGTACCAAACTGATCTGAAAAAGTAACCAGGATCCCAATGATGTACCATACCGGAATGCCGATCAGGATACATCGGAGATACCGTATAAACCGACGCCTGTTATTAAAGAACATCAGAAAATTACCCCGGGGGACCGCTGTGTTTTTTACCTGGAGATAAATCGTACTTTCCGAAATTCTTAATCGTAACAACAATAAAACAATCCCCATACCTCCTCCAATAAAATAGCATATTCGCCAATCAAATAACTTGCTTACACCAAAAGCTGCCACAGCACCGAGTACCCCAAACCCTGCAATGAATCCGGCGGCTAAGCTTCTTTTTTCTTTGGGCAATTGTTCACTGACCAGGGTCACACCTGCACCCAGTTCGCCCGCCAAACCTACTCCTGCTAAGAAACGTAGGACCGAATATTGATACAGATCGGTGACCATCCCATTTCCAATATTGGCCAAAGAATATAATAGGATGGATCCAAAAAGTACTCTAAGCCTACCCAATTTATCTCCCAGTATTCCAAACAAGATACCCCCGATCAACATGCCCACCATCTGCAGGCTGAGAAGAAACTCACCGTCAGTCAGCACCTGGGACTCAGTGAGACCGATGGCCGCCAGACTAGGTTTTCTGATAATAGCAAATAGCAGGAGATCATATACATCGACAAAAAACCCCAAAGCACTCACGATGACTGCAAGTTGAAAGATAGAAGCAGAAGGTTTATCGTTCATGTAAAATTGTGCCCAATGACCAATTATTAAAAGCCTCTCCCCAAAGCCACTTCAATCTGTGCCAAATGACCCCTGCAATGCCAGGCGACTTTATCCATTTCATCGCGCAGCGTTCTGATCCCGGTCTGACTATGCACGAAGGGCAGATCACCATGGGATACGTAGTATCTTTCTGCAAGGTGTATGACGCCCTCCCGCACTCCGGTGAATATTTGTTTGCTTATCTCCAAAGGAAAAGTATGATAATCGAGATGAGCAGCCCAGGCATCCTGATCAAATGCCCATATCAGGGGATTAGGTTGCTCTGAAATAATCCTTCGAATTCGGTCATACAATACCGTTTCAGCGTCGACGATATGGATCAATAATTGCCTGATATTCCATTTACCTTCGCCATATGACCATAGCAGCGCAGTAGCGGGCAAGTCAAAATGTTGCAGTACCAGTGACTTGCTCAGTTTGAGATCTTGTACAATATCCATTTCCATTAAGCATTCATTTCTTTCATTACCTTTTTATACAAGGCAGTAATTTTTGTTTTTGGATCGCCGGCTCCGAGTGTCTCGATGGGCAAGTATCCCTGGTAGTTTGATTTTTTGATGATCGCAAATAGCCTTGGCAGATCGGTTTCGACTTCTTTGCCATTCACGAAGATGTTTTCTTTGACCTGCCAGTTGATAGCATGATCAATATTTTTTTCAATGGCTTTATAGGGATCTTCCTGGCGATAACTTCCGGTGTCCAGAATCAATCCAAACCAGGGTGATACAATAGCTTGCATAAATTCATTGACGATGTCAGAAGTCAGTATAAAATCATTGTGATTTTGTAATCCGATGATCACCCCATTTTGTTTGCCATACTCCACACATCGTCGTATATCCTCCAGCATCCATTCGGTGATCTGGGCACGTGTATAGCCTTCGCGTTTTTCTTGTCCTCCGAATATTCGCAGCACCGGGGCTCCAAGCCTGGCAGCTACATCCACCCAGGCGAGTACGCGTTGTACCTCCGAGGCACGAAGTATTTTATCAGGGATCGTAAAATCATTGCGTACGCCTGTGCCACTGATTTCTATGCCTAGTGCATGGGCTTTTCTTTTGATGGAGTAGAGATAATCCCTCTCAGGGGGCAGTGGATATCCTTTAAAATAGTATCCTGTGATGTCGACGCCGTCAAACCCAACCTCTGCACAAAACTCCAGCATATCGATAATATCCATCGAACCATCCATCAATGGGGCATTGAATGAAAATCCATTTAGGCTGGACTTTAACCGCTGATGCATCATAGCGCTATGCGAAGCATTTAAAATTTTATTACCCGAAGTCAACTCTGTTGAAACCAACCCTAATGCAGGCAAGGTCATCAAGCTTTTTAAAACCTTTCGTCTGTTATTATTCATCGAGTCACTTTTTTAAAATGATTGTGGACACTATTTATACTATTGAAGATATTGAATTTCATCTACATATAGATCATCACATGTGCCGAATTTTATGCTGTGATGATATACCTGAGGTGATATTTTTTAGTATATCATTGGGTTATCATAAAGTAATAGAATTTCGACACGGCTGCCATAAAAATGAATTTATTGGATAAATAATAAGTCTTTGAGCACTATTTTTCTCTTTAGGAAACTTTTATTTAACCAACTTGGTTAATAATCTTAACAACTTTATTTCTATAGTGAGTTGTCCTAAAATTACCCTTTTTAACCTCAAAAACCATTGTATGACACTACGGGAACGCCTTTTTATCCCTTTTTATTAACTTTCCAGTTTATTCTCATCGGAAAGTAATTTTTAAAGACTTTACTACATCTCTCATTGGCTCTCCAGGCCTGGACAGCTTTTGATCAATAGTTAGAGTACGTGCCAGTACACTTTAATGGGCATCCTAACTTCATTTGTTATTAAACCTCAATCTCCACTTATATGAAATTAGTATTACCCTTATTTTTAATTGCATTTTCATTTGCATTGACAGGGCAATCCCTGTATCGTGTCAGCGGTCAAATAAGCGGCTCTGATGGTGGGCCTCTCAGCTATGCCAGTATCATTTTACTCAAAAGTCTTGATTCAAGTTTTGTCAAAGGTGCCGTATCAGAAGATTCCGGAAAATTTATTTTTTCTGATATTCCTCATGGCACTTATAGAGTGTTGACCAGCATGGTAGGTTTTGCTTCAAGTTACAGTGAACCCCTGCTATTGACCAAAGATGTCGAACTAGAACCAATAAAAATGTCAGAACAGGAAGCGCTTGCAGAAGTAGTCATCGTAGAGCGAAAACCACTCTATACCCATAAAGTAGATCGGTTGGTCATCAATATTGAAAACAGCATCATATCAGTTGGGGGTACGGCACTTGAAATATTAGAACGCTCGCCCGGGGTAGTGATCAACCGGCAAAACAATACCATCTCTCTTGTAGGTAAGGAAGGCGTTGTATTGCTCATCAATGGCAAAAACAGTAATATCCCAACTAATGCCATGGTACAATTATTACAGGGGATGGCGGGGAACAGTATTGAATCCATCGAACTCCTGACTACACCACCCTCAAATTATGATGCCGAAGGCAATGCAGGTTTTATTAATGTAGTATTGAAAAAACGAATGGATATAGGCCTCAATGGCTCGTACGCATTTTCTGTTGGTTATGGGCTTGGGTTTATCAATTCAGACAATATCAATTTTAACTACCGAAAGGATAAGGTCAATCTGTTTGGCAGCTATTCCTTTCTAACCGATAATAAAATTCAGCAATTTTTGGCCAGCAGGAAAGTATTCAGTGGAGGGAATGTCTTTTCAAATTTGACTACGACAGAACGCGATGCAGTACAACGAAATCACAATGTCCGAATAGGTCTGGACTATGAACTGTCCGATAAAACGATCCTTGGAGTACTGTTCAATACCTACGACAATCGATGGTCCATGAACGCCTTCAATCAAAATACAGCTGCTAAAAATAATGTATCAACCCAATTTATAGAGTTGATGAATGATGAAGTAAATCTGTGGCAACACGCGGGTGCTAATATCAATGTCAAACAAAATGTCTCTAAATCGGCTTTTTGGACGCTCAACCTGGATTACCTATATTATAAAGATGACAATCCCAATGACTATAACAATAGCATCTTTGATGAGCACTACAACTTCATCAGAACTGATCTGGCCAATAGTACCAAGTTAACTCCCATCAACACCTTTGTGGGTAATTGGGATTATGCCAACAAACTATCTGACAAAGTCAATCTCGAACTTGGAGTCAAGGCTACTGTATCTACCTTTAATAATGATGTAGAAGTCAATAATTTTATAAACGGTACCTGGGTAAATGATATTGATCTTACAAATAACAGTATCCTGGATGAAAAGATCTACGCGATATATTCTGCTATGGATATTTCATTAGATGCCGCTACCACCTTAAAAGCAGGACTGCGATTTGAACAGACTGATTCGGAGTTGGAGACAGACAAAGAGGGGAAAGTGGTCGATCGCAATTACGGAAAAATATTTCCCACCATATTTTTGAATAGAAAAATCAATAAAAATGTCAATATGAATTGGTCCTATTCAAAGCGCATTACTAGGCCGACATTCAATGACCTGGCGCCTTTCGTGATATTGCTGGACCCAACTACTTTTTTGGCAGGCAATGCTGCACTGCAGCCGGCGATCAGTAATAATTTTAAATATGATATTACTTATGCTTCATATTTTCTCTCCCTTCAATACACTCACCAATCCTCTCCGATAGCAAGCTTTCAAGAGCGCATTGATAAGGCTACCGGGAGATTGATCTTTGAAGCCTCCAACCTGGACTATACCAAGACCTATTCGGCCACTGTAGGAATGCCTATTCAAATAGCACCCTTCTGGAAAACTCAAAACAACTTCAGCCTGGTATATCAAACTGTCCGTGCCACACGAGATGCAAAGCCGCTCCAAATATCTCTGGGTAATTATTCATTAAACTCTATACATGCTTTTAAGTTATCCAGTTCATTCAATGCTGAACTTTCCGGATTTTATAATAGTCCCGGATTTTTTGGCATAGCCCGATACAAAGGATTTTATGGCATCAATGCCGGTGTCCAAAAATCCTTAGGTGATAAGTGGGGCTCACTGAAATTTTCTGTCAATGATATCTTCGAATCTATCATATTTAAGGGTGGTACCAATATCGAGGGAGAAGGATTTGAGACCGATAATAGCTTTGACTTTAGCAATCGAACTTTCACGCTAACCTATTCCAGAAATTTTGGAAGAAGCCAGGTCAAATCCTCAAGAGACCGCAAGACAGGATCTGAAGAAGAAAGAGGAAGAGTCAATCAGTAAAAGGCAAGGAGAGGTGCAGTAGCTCATCCATATGCAGCCTCATGCACTTTGTGGAGAAATTTTTCCAGAGTCTGGTTAAATAACTCAGGATGCTCCATCATAGGTGCATGGCCACATTTTTCTACCACCACCAGCTCCGAGTTAGGTATTAATTCTTTAAATCGCTCACCTACAAAAGCTGGAGTGATATTGTCCTCTTTGCCCCACACCAATAATGTGGGTATAGTGATATTAGATACTTTATCTTCTACATTGTTGCGCATAGCACTTTTTTGGCAGTGAGCACGATGCGGAGACCTTTCATACGGTCATTGACGATATTAAAGACCTCGTCGACCAATTCTTTGTCAGCATTGGCGGGGTCATAAAATGTAAGCTCCGTTTTGTTTTTGATGAATTCGTAATCGCCCCGTTTAGGAAAAGTAGTACCCATAGCGGACTCGAAAAGCCCAGAACTACCGGTGAGCGTAAGAGATCTTACCTGCTCAGGATACTTCAGCGTATAGAGTATAGCAAGATGACCTCCAAGGGAATTACCCAGGAGATCTACGGATAAAAATTCCTTAAAATCAGTAAATTCTTTGACATGCTGTACAAGGCCTTCGAGAGACACTTCTGTGATGGGTAATTCAAATATCGGCAGGATAGGTACTACAACATTGAGTTTTTGATCAAAGTGATGAAGGATGCCTTTGAAATTGCTCAAGGCTCCAAATAACCCATGCAGTAATAGCAATACAGGCTTGCCAGGGTTCGTCTCAATGTATTTGAACCCATGATCATATTGCACTTCGTAGTCCATTACTCTTGCTTCCACAGACGATCGCTTTAATGTTATAAACGACGAAGATAATTAAACGAGTATGGCATTCAAAATTTTCGGGCTTTATAAATTTTATTAATTAGAAGGGTCCTGTGAAGGGATTTAAAGGATTTGACTAATTTCATTCATTTAAAATTAAGGGATTATGCTTAAAAAATTTGTTTATAGTTTGCTCAGCCTCTTATATTTGATCGCAAATCTTGAGGCTCAGACTAATCAATCCTACAAGGTACCTGTATATAATGATGCAGATCGACTGGCGCATATACAGAAGATGCTACCTCTGATAGACAGCCTCTACAAAAAATTACGCAAAGGCAAGAAATTTTCCATCACTCTCCTATGGTGTTCTATTGGATGGTAAAATAGTCTACTCTGGCCATGTCGGCAGTATACAATTAGACAAGAATATTCCCTCAGATATCCACTCGATGTATCGCATTGCGTCCATGAGTAAAAGTATAACCGCTATGGCTATCATGCAGTTGAGGGATGCAGGAGCGCTTCATTTGGATGATCCTGCTTCAAAATACCTGCCTTATCTCAAACAGGACAAGCTGCTCACGACCGATGCACCAGCTATCACGATCAGGCATCTGTTGACACATGGAGCTGGCTTTCCGGAGGACAATCCCTGGGGTGATCGTCAATTGGAGGATAAAAATAGTGACCTGGTCGATTTGATCCAGCAGGGAACGTATTTTTCTAATGTACCCGGCATCACTTTTGAGTATAGCAACACCGGATTTGCCCTGCTGGGCCAGATCGTAGAAAAAGTGTCTGGCAAAACGCTCGAAGCCTATACCAAAGAAAAATCTTCCTGCCATTGGGCATGACCCATACGGAATGGGAGTATACCAAAGTGCCCGCCGATAAATTGGCTCACGGTTATCGGAGCACAGGTGGTCAGTGGGCAGAGGAACCACTCTTGCACCACGGCTCGTATGGTGCTATGGGAGGATTGATCACTTCTATTGAAGATTTTTCAAAATATGTGGCTTTTCACCAATCAGCCTGGCCGCCAAGATCCGGGCCCGAGCATAGTGTCCTCAGGAGGAGTACCCTTCGGGAGATGCAGATGCCTGGCAATTTTAGTGGGTTAAATCCAAATTTTAAATATGCCAGCGGACGCCCCTGTGCGGTGGTATCGACCTATTTCTGTGGCTTGGGATGGATGATGGATTGTGAGGGTAGAGTTTATATCGGGCACAGTGGTGGATTGCCCGGTTTTGGCAGTCAATGGCACATGCTGCCGGAGTATGGGCTGGGCGTAATCTCCTTTGCCAATTTGACTTATGCCGGTCTGGGAGGCATAAATCTTCAAATTTTGGATACTTTGATCAAGGGAGCTGGTCTAAAACCTTTTGCCATCCCTCCCTCTGATATCCTGCTGCAACGAAAAAAAGAAATTCTGGACATCATACCGGATTGGACGGATACTAAGGTTGCTAAATATGGTCATGGCACTACGAACATTTTTGCCGAAAACTTTTTCCCGACTATGGATTGGAACAGCTTAGGACCAGCCACCGATCTATGTTTGACGATATCGGTCAGATAAAATCTATCGATGAGGTAGTTCCTGAAAATCAGTTAAGGGGTACATTTAAGATCCATGGTGAGCAAGGCAGTCTCCTGGTGTTTTATACCCTGAGCCCTGAGAATCCCCCGCTTATACAAGAACTCAGACTGTCAAAAGAAGAATAATATTTTTATGAAATTGAAAACGATATTCATTTTAAACACCCTCCTTCTCTTACAAATGGAAGTGTGGGCTCAGCATGGCAGCCTTTTTATTATCGGTGGGGAGACAGGCCACCTTCCTGATGAGGACCATGATAGATGCTGCTGAATTATCATCCCGGGATCATATTGTTATTCTCACGATGTCCAGTGCTGATCCCGATACTTCGTATTATTATATCCTGCAAGATCTACAGCCATTTTGTCAGCAAGTGATCGCCAAACTGCAGTTTGCCAAGGAAAATGCCCAGGACAAAACCATGTTGGATTCGCTCCGATCGGCAAAGTTGATTTTTATCACAGGAGGTGTACAAAGCAGATTTATGGATGTCGTCCTGAATACACCGATATATACTGCGATACATGAAGCTTATGATCGGGGTGCTATGATCGCAGGCACGAGTGCAGGAGCTGCTGTGATGAGCCGGGAGATGATCACCGGCGAACAATGGAGAGCGGATACGCTATACTCCGGAGCTGTCGATCGTATGGTCAGGGACAATATACAGATCGCACAAGGATTGGGTCTACTAACCAGCGCTATCATCGATCAACATTTTGTAAAAAGAAGCCGATACAATCGCCTGCTCACTGTATTAAATCAATATCCTGGCAAAACGTGTATTGGCATAGATGAGGAAACCGCTATTTTGGTCAAAGGCCATACTGCCAGGGTATATGGTGAAAGCCAGGTGATCGTAATGAAAAATCCTCGTGGGACTACCTACTCCAAAGACAAGAAATTGCGCATGGAAAAAGCAACTTTAAGTATTCTGACTGAAGGCGATAGATTTAAGTTATAGACACTCCTATTACTAATCCATCAATATATCGTTAGTAAATACAGTGACCGGCAACATGACATATTCTTTCATCACAACTCTATGCTGTACGGATAAATTAGTTTTATGTTTTTTGATGAAGGCGTCTTGTCCGATCGTGACAGTCTGAGATGCAATAGGTCCCGGGCATAAAAACTAAACTTATGGCCATGAAAAGCGGTATACGACATCGTAGCACTTTTGACCTCAAGGTCCGGATAGTAGTTCACGATTTTTTTATACAGGCTATTTTTTCCATGGATTTAAATTTTCAACATCAAATCAACTTTGTCAAAGATCCTCTACGATGAAAACTGCATTATTGTTTAGATCATAAAACCAAACTCATTGGTATTCCAGGGAGTAGCTAATCTAAGACGATCCCGACCCACGGTATTCCTTAATACGAATTCTTCAAATATGGGTTCGATATTTTTTACGAAGATCCTGATCACTGATCCACCCAGTAGTGGGTCTTCCAAAGTATTGGCATGCCACTGGAGGTGTATATGCATCCCGTCTCTCACCAGCACTGCATACATAGTATCTTTAAAAATCAGGTCAAACCCTACCCTATCACGATACCATAATACATCGCGATCGATATTCTGGCTTGGAAGGACGGGCGTGATTTGTACGATAGATGATTTCATTGTTGAAAGTTATGCATATTTGTTGTTTTGGGAGTTGTGGTTCTCTACATCATGTCTTTATTCGATCGGGTTCACCGCGACTTGGTCAGCCTGATGGGAGTACTGTTCAGGAGCTGATTTACTCCGACTGAGATAAACCGTGGTTGCCCTCCAATAAACCACCGCCAAAACCTATCTTTGCCCCCATGCAACTATCCACCGAATTATCGACCCGCAGTGAATCTACATGTGAACTCTGTGGTGGCACCTCCTTTCTCTCTGCCTATACCGTGCCCCTAAATCAGGCACCTAACCGATCACCAGGTAGTAGTCTGTGAGACTTGCCTGGGCCAATTGGAAAACCAGGATCAGCTGGATCCTATCCACTGGCGATGTCTCAATGAAAGTATCTGGAGCCTGACTCCCGCCGTTCAGGTCGTATCACTAAGATTACTTCGTAAACTGACTGATCAGGCCTGGGCACAAGACACCCTGGGCATGATAGATCCGGATATTATGGTCGTTGAATGGGCTGACGATACTGATACCGGAGTAGTAGATGAAGTGCACAAAGATGCCAATGGGCAGGTACTGCAACAAGGAGATACCGTTGTGCTCATCCAGGACCTAAATGTAAAAGGGGCCAATTTTACTGCCAAAAGAGGTACTGCTGTACGAAGGATCACCTTAGTCAATGGCAATCCTGAACAGATCGAAGGTCGGGTAAATGATCAGAATATCGTCATACTGACCAAATATGTTAAAAAAGTCAGGTTAAACCGGCCAGTTTTATTTCGATACCGTTGCCTTTGTGCAGGCAATAAATCATGATATCCATAATTAATTATATGATCATGAACTGCACAATATGGCATTGTTTTAGCAATTATAGTGTTCAGAATACCCGTATGATCCATTAATTTTGCCCTCCCTATAGAAAAAACAATAATGACCACTGACTTAAAAAATAAAGTACTGTCGCATATGGCGCGGTTGATAGATCAGCGGCGAGTACAGCTTATAGCCTCCAATATCGAGGACTTGGCTCAGGCGGACCCAGCTGACCTGGCCATGTATGATCGCCTCAAAATAGATGATAAAAAGGTCGAGTCTATGATCAGGTCGCTGCAGGATACCATTATGCAGCCAGACCCTATTGGCCGGGATAGGTATGAGTTTCATCATCCGCAAGGTATGCGGATCGTAAATAGGACAGCGCCTTTCGGGACGATCCTGATCATCTACGAATCCAGGCCGGATGTTACGATTGAGGCAGCAGCCCTGGCATTTAAGGCAGACAATACGATCCTGCTCAAAGGAGGTAAAGAGGCCCGCAGCTCCAATCTATATCTGGTCGCACTGTGGCACGAATCGCTGAGTGCCTACGATATCAATACGGATAAGATCCAATACCTCGACTACACCCGGGAGCAAACTTCAGAACTACTCAAAACCTCCGGGACCAGGATAGATCTGGTGGTGCCAAGAGGTGGAGATGCCCTGATAGAGATGGTCCGGTCACTTTCCACGGCACCGGTATTGGTGAGTGGACGCGGTAATAACTTTGTATACATTCATGAAGATGCTGACATCGATATGGCGATAGAGATTGTAATTAACTCCAAAATGCATAAAATCAGTGTATGCAATGCTACTGATAAAGTTTTGTTTGACCGAAATCACCCGCAACACGGTATTATTATCACCCGCCTGATAGACAAGTTACATGCAGTTGAATGTGAGGTCCTGGTCGATAAGACTTTGGAAGATAAGGCGCTCCAATCCAATCTGACTATCGTACAAGGCGAAAATATATGGTACGAAGAGTTTTTGGCCAAAAAAATCATGTTTTCGCTCGTCGATGGTCTGGAGGATGCCATAGCAAAAATCAATACTTATTCCGGCGGACACACTGCTGTAATTGTGTCGAATGACAGTGAGGTTGCTACAAAATTTATGGAATCGATCGATGCTGCCTCTGTCATACACAATGCTTCTTCCAGATATACGGATGGTGGTCAGTTTGGACTTGGAGCAGAGCTCGCTATCAGTACTGACAAACTGCACCATCGGGGGCCGCTCGGACTCGATCATCTGGTGACTAATAAATGGTATGTCTATGGTCAGGGCCAGGTCAGATACTAAAATATTATATAAAAGGAGATGAAAAAGAAGAATAGTCATCAAACTGGGCAGTACGACACTGACTAGAGGTACTGACAAGATCTCCAGGGGAAACTGGAAGATATCGCCAGGCAGATCAATGATCTCAATGACCAAAACGAGATTGTGATCGTCACTTCTGGAGCCATTGCTGCCGCTAAACACTATATCGAGCTCAATCGTGGCAATCCCGTAGCGGTCAAACAAGCCCTGGCTGCCATAGGTCAGCCGGTGCTGATGCGATTTTACCAGGAGGTGTTCAATGACTATAGCATCAAGATAGGCCAGTGCTTACTCACGTACCGGGACTTTGAAAACGAACTATCGAGATCCAATACCCTGGCCACCATCAATACCTTGCTGGAGAATGGATATATCCCTATCATCAATGAAAACGACACCATTGCCACCGACGAAATCAAATTTGGGGACAATGACAAACTTGGGGCACTCACAGCAGTCTTGCTCAAAGCAGATCTATTGATTTTGGCTTCTGATATTGATGGAGTGTATGATGCTGACCCAAAATCCAATGCCTCTGCTCAACTCATCCACACTGTGACCGATATTCAGGCTATCGAACACCTTCAAAACGGGAGTAGTGTATCTTCGCTGGGGACCGGTGGTATCAAGTCAAAAATAGAAGCTGCCCGTATCTGTGGTGAACACAGCATAGAGATGTGGATCGTCAATGGGGGTTATGATGGATTTGCAGTCAAAGCCTTAAATGGAGAGATAGCATTTACTGCATTCGCCGTAAAATAATCCATGAAGCAAAATCACATAGTGAGTGGATGATCCTCACTCTTTTCTTTGTGCCGTAGAAAAATATAGTAATACAATAAAATAAATAATCCTATACTGAAGGGTATCAAAGCCAGGTGCCTGCCATCGAAGCCACCAATGATCGGCGTCTCATCGATGCCGGTAAACTCACAGATCATCCAGGTACTATTGGCTGCTATCCAGAATATCACTGCCAGGTTATGGGCCAATTCAGACTTGTATTCTTTGTTTTTAATGGTAATATAGATAGCTACAGAAAGCGTCGGTATGATCATGAGTACCCCCCAACACTTTAAAATTGAGACACCAGGATATATCCTTGAGCAACCAAAAAAGGATATGCATATTTTCCATACGACGCAGTTGAGATGGAATTGAGTAATAAACTGGATTCGGAGACATTTGCCTGATTTTTTGCGAAAGATAAATATTAATCAAAAGTATGGACTCACCTTTTTTCAACCCCTAAGGTCATGTATTACGGAGGTCTGATTCCAATTCGATTTTGGTTCGACACTGCACATTAGGCACAACTAGTTTAATCTTAATTTCGTTAATTTTGATGTACTCAATCGTTATGACATGACTATCAGATCTTTAGTTTTCTTCTTTTAATCCTTTTTGTGGGTCTTGTGCAAAAAAACGAACCAGGTATAGAGATTTATGATCATACCCTCCCACTGCAGGAAGACATTACCAGGGTCGGGTCCGTAGAGTTAAAATCAAATCCAAATCGTATCATTATTTTAGTCATACGGTGTATCCAAACTTTCCTACAGATTTTTGGTTGTATGATAGTACCATTACTCAATGGATACCCAAAGCTGATTTTCCCGGAGCTGACCGGTTAGCGCCCATGATGGTATTTTATTCCTAACCTTTTGTATATGGGATTGAGCACGGCGCAACCACTTCCGGATTTAAATGATTGGTATTCTTTTGATCTGAGCGCAGACCTATGGAGCAAAAAATCTTCTTTGCCAATTCAAAATACCCGGTGCAATGGAGCCCAGTATATCAGGTGAAAAAATTATCATTGATGCGCTTACGTGTTGGATGCAACCTTGTGCCCCTCGTGTATACTACTTCTTCCGATAGCTGGACCAGGATCGACTTAACTGTGATTCGACACGCACTACGTGTTATTAACCCAAAAAATTCATTAGGGATGAATTTTTTATCCTCCGGATCCCGATGATGAATATTGGGATACTGATAGAACCATCAGTCACTCCATCAGAGGTTAATCCTGATATTGATTATGAAATGAATTCTTTCATCAATAAATTCACAATTCATTCAAAATCAATCATCAGATCGTTCATAGAAATTCAAATGAACGATCTCGGATTAATTTTAACCGGAGAGTTAAAAATGCAGTCGACCCGGATTAAAAGACCGACCACATCTAAGCTTACTCTAAATCATTTTTTTGTATTACCTATGATCATCGCGATCATTGATTTCTATATGAATACCACCTTCGGCTTTCTTAAATCCCTGATCGAATAGGCCAGCCCCAACATATAGTATCTGCCGAGTGCATTGGTTCGCTGGGTCTCCAGGTAATTGAGTTGGCTACTTCTGCTGATCCCTTTGTTGCGATCCAGGATGTCAAACACCGTGGCGATGACTTTTAGCCTTTGATCTTTGCCCACATAACGGGTGAGACTGGCTTTCCAAAGAGGCACCACCAATTTATCAGGCTGGCTGGATTGTGAGTATGAAATATAATCATACTCCGAATGTAATGACCAATGGGTATTGGGAGTGTAAGTGAGCTCACCAAAAAGATTTGTCTCTTTATATTTTTGATTTAGACTCTTTTGTATGGAGTATTCAGCAGTGTTACCACTCAGCTTGATTCCAGCCAGGGCGTCCACTTTTTCTTTTCTCCTGTTCTCCAAAGAAAAAGTCACCGCATTGCCAAATCGATTGACCCTGTTTTTTTCGCTATTGACGAAAAGAATACTCTTGGCCAATTGAGACCGAAGTCTGATCTTAGATACTATTTTTAATGGCTTGATGGGCGTACTGAATTCGATATTGCCACGCATCGCTTTTTCATCTTTCACATTGACAGGCTGTATGGTGCGACGATACAGAGAGTCTACCTCGATCAGGTCAGTGATTCTATTTCGGGTATAATTGTATCCAAGATTGCCGAAAAAGAAGTAAAAGAAAACTGGTTGTAGCGAAAATACGAAGTATTGAATGAATGAACATACTCTGGTCTAAGGGAAGGATTGCCCACAGATATTGAGTGGATCTGAATTGTTACTCGTAGGTTGCAACTGCTGCAAAGAGGGTTCTTGTACCCTGGTAGAATAATCAAAGTTGAGGTGATGAGCAGTGCCAAATTCGTAATTGAGATTGGCCTCCGGCAGCAGGCGGGTGAAACCCACTGTAATTGGGTTTTCATTATTCAATACTTCCCCATTTAGTGCAGCATGTTGAAGACTCACTCCATAGGACAAATAATACTTACTGCGGTTTTTGATCATTCGCACTCCGGTATTATACACAGTATACCCGCGATTGTAATTGTTAGATAATAATTCATTTCTGATCTCTATCCCCGGATCGATGATATCATAGAAATCTGTATTGGTTTTGTTCCTGCTGTTGGCTGCATATGCGTTCCACTCAGGTATTGTTTTTTGCCAAGAGGCTCGGTATAGGATATTCTTCCATCATATTGGTTTCCCCGATCTGTATAAAGTTGATTTTGAAGTATAGTGTCTGCATATATACTACCAATAAAATATTGATTGATCGCATCCAGATAGCCATCCCTGTCCGTATTGCCAAACCTACCTGAAGTACTCAATACCAGGGAACGACCCGACTTTTAAATCTGCGCTGCCAGGTGAGCGAGGTGGTAAAATTAAATCCATTCCCATTGGCCAGGTATTGTCTTGCACTTTGGTTGACGGGCATATTTGCTGTCAGAAAGGTAAGATTCTGCAAGTCACTGTTGTATTTATTGGCGCTCCAACCCCCGTTGCCCCGAATGATCAGGTTTTGAAATGAATCCAGCTTTGATTTGAGCCTGAAAGTGATATTGTGACCGTTGTTATTACTTATCCGATCTTCATCCTCTTTGCTATTGTATGATTGCTCGCTAAGCAAACTTTGCCTTTCTGTAGAATTCACCAGGGCATTTTTCATCTCATTGAGGAGGTAGCTTGCTGTCAGTTCAGTCTTGCTGGTAATATTTCGATTGATATTGATGCCCCCTGCCATAGACCTTTGTATTCCTTGGACAGCACCACCTCCTACAGGCAGCCCTGATTCTCCTCCAACCTCTATACGCATTCTACCTCCACCTCCACCTTGCATAAAAGAGCCTAGCCCTCCCATAAAATCTATATAATCATTCATCGAAAAACTCTGATCATTGATATTATTGCCCAGGCCGATGATGGAGGTGCGGGCCTTAGGGGCAAACCTATTGAGGTTAAATTTTGTCTTGAACCTATCATGAGTTCCGCCTGCCAGCTCTGCAGTACCAAAATGTCCATTTTTGCGATTTTCTTTGAGTTTAAGATTGATGGTTTTTCATCGCGACCATCTTCCACCCCGGTAAATTCTGCCATGTCAGACCGTTTGTCAAAGACCTGTACTTTGTCTACCGCATCCGCCTCCAGATTTTTTTAGTAGCGATGCGTGTGTCCTTTCCAAAAATTCTTTGCCATCCACCAGGACATTTTGCACATCTTCACCATAAGCTTTGACTGATCCATCACGTTGTACTTCCAGCCCGGGAGTCGCTTGAGCAGGTCTTCTACGGCAGCACCTGGTTGGACTTTAAAAGCTTTGGCATTGTATTCTACAGTATCCTTTCCTATTTTCATCAGATCGTACTCACCGATGACATCTATATTGGGCAGGGCAGATGCAGACGGCAGCAAGGTGAGGATACCCAGATCGATATCATCTGTTGACGACTTGACATTTTTATTTAAAGTCTCCAGTCCCAGGAATAAGACCTGCAGGACATAGTCTTTATTTTTTGCAGCCCGTATTTTAAATGTACCATCATCACCCGAAGTCACGAATTCCTGCATAATAGAATCTTTAGCACTGAGCAACATTACCGTAGCAGCAGGCAAGGAGTTCCCGGAAGAATCCTGCAAAACCCCTCTGACTACCAGTGATTGGGATGTCAATGCCGCCGATAAAAAATAAAACCGAATAATATTGAATACTTCAATGGAAAGGAATAAGAAGTGAATAAAATGTGATTATGTCTATGACTGATATTTCCACCTATCAAAAAACCAGAGCCTTAGTTTTAATATGCTACTACGCTACAATCCCTCTTTGCGTCGTTGCGCGATGAATGTAAAACTCAACTTTGCGTCTTTGTGCCTGCCTGCCGGTAGGCAAGTCGTTGCGCGACTATTACATTGTTATTGCGCGAACAAAGTTCCTAATTCCTTTCCTCCCGAATCATGACTTTAAAAGTGCCTCCTTTGCCTTGTACCGCACCCATTTCTTCCATTTTTTCTTTTCTGATTTTTTCAAATTCTTCTCCAGACACTTTCTTTCCTTTTTCTGGTTTAGTCATTTCTCCTTCAGCCAGGTCCCGGAGTTCAATTTTAGACGCTACATAAATGCGCTCCCCGTTGTCAATATCTACCATCATGATCATGCCAGGCAAACCGGTAAATCCATTAGGCCCCATATTGGCAGGTAGTTTTGTCGTAAACCAAGCCACTGTATTGGTCGTGTCCTGTAACATCGCTTTGACACAAGTATAATCCAGCAGCGTTTTTTGCTCTCCGGTTATTTTCCAAAGTTGTTTTTTGTTTTCACCGTTGATTAAAATAATTTTCCAAAAAACTCCTGCGAGTTGATCATGACATTATTTTTTACATCAGCGTATAGTGTATTTTCAGGGGATTTCATCACCATACGGATCTCGCCGCCATGCTGATCATTATTATTTACTTCTAGATCCTGGTTGCCCAGATTATTTTTATACAGCGATTCTCCACCCTGGAAGTATAAAACCTTTTGTACAGAATGTGTCTGTGGTATTTTTTCATCATTTCCGGATCCTGGCCGGGCATCTCCATATGCAGCTTGATGGTTTCAGTAAAATTGATTACCCCCGAAGTCTGAGCCATCAGGCCATAAGAAAAGTAGAGAACGATAATGAGTACACTTATTTTTTTCATTGATATAAAATTTAGCATGTTTATAAATAATTGCTGGTGCAAACATAGGCAGACAAAATATGATTTGAGGTTAATCAAGGTGGAAGCAAGGTTAATTAAGGTTAATGATATACACATCCCTGCAATATTGCGACTAATTTTGTGCCGTGCCCAGACGAATAAACGAAAGATGGATCTCTTTGCTGATGTGGCCCAGCATGATTGTGCTCACGGCTTTCCTGACTATTTATTTGTACAAAGCCTACCAAACGGAAAAAGAAAATCTCAAAAAAGAAGTCGGCTATCTTTTTGTCAATGCAGTCAATTCGATAGAAGGTGGTCTCATTAATCAACTGATGTTCAGATCTGATAGCTTTAATAATAAATTTGAGTTTACTACTGATATCAAAGCTGATTCTGTCAAGGTGATGGTGATCAATGCTCAAGAAGACCAGACCATAGCCCACAACGGACCACATCCTTTAAAAATACTTACTCAAAAGAAAGAAATTGGCCCAAAAGGGGGCATCACTATCAAAAGAGAGATCTCTGAAGACAATCGCTCCCTGCATCAGACTGAAGGGGTCATCTCACTAATCCTTCGATCCAGTGTAAACAAAGGGATGTCTATCGATTCTCTCCACCGAACACTCAGCACTGTTAATAATATCTCCGATAGTTTAAAGGAAAAGTTTGATCTCAACCTGCAGCGCGCAGGCATACCCATCCACTATACACTCAATCAATATGCTGACACCGGTCAGGTCTCCTGGAATGAAAAAAATATAGCCGGAACCTACCATGACCTTGCTACCAATGAAAAATTTGATGTGTTGCTGCAACCAGAACCCTGGTTGATATTAAAAAAATTATGGGCGGAATTTTTTTTGGCGCTTCTGTTATTGGCTTGCCTGGGCCTGGCATTCTACAGTATGACCACAACGATCAGAAGAGAAAAAAATCTTCTCGAAGCCAAAAGTGATTTCATTCAAAACATGACTCATGAGCTTAAGACCCCCATTTCGACGGTGCGTGTAGCACTAGAAGCGCTGCACGAGTTTGATGGAATCAATGATGTCGCCAAAAGGGATGATTACCTGAGGATATCCCGTAATGAACTGGATCGACTATCGCTCCTGGTCGATCGGGTGCTGTCTATGTCCAATATCGATCGGGCCTTACCAGCCGCCCAAAAAGAGATCATCCCTCTTACACAACTGGTCACTAATATCACAGAGACCTTGCAGCTGCAGACTGAAAAGCAACATACCCGTATTCTGATCCATCAATCCGAGCCTGATATCAGCCTGTATGCCGATCCTCAGTGGGTGTCCGGCATCGTCTACAATCTACTCGACAATGCTCTAAAATACAGCGACAAGGAAGAACCCCAGATAGACATCTATATCAATAAGAATCAAGATCAGGTAGAACTCATAGTAAAAGACAATGGCCCCGGAATAGGCAGTGACCATCAGCAAAAAATTTTCGAAAAGTTTTATCGGGTCCCTCGTGGCAATGTCCATACGGTCAAAGGGCATGGCTTAGGATTGGCTTTTGTCTGGCGCCTCGTCAAAGAAATGGGGGGTGTTATCTCCATCGATAGCGAACTGGGTAAAGGATCTGTATTTAATGTCATACTCCCTGCCGGATGATCAGACTATTGTACGTAGAAGACGAACCCAACCTGGCGAAAATAGTCAGCGAAACTTTAAGTAGTCGCCAATTTGAGGTCCGGTTAGTGACGAGAGGAGATCATGCTGTGTCAGCTTTCACTGAATTCCAACCTGACATCTGTGTGCTGGATGTAATGCTCCCTCATCTGGATGGGTATGAAGTCAGTAAACGCATTCGCCTGCAGGACAAAAATATACCCATCATCTTTCTTACTGCCAAAAATCAAACGGAAGATGCCCTGGATGGGTTTAGCAGCGGAGGCAACGATTATATCCGCAAACCGTTCAGTATGGAAGAATTGATCGTCAGGATTAAAAATTTGTTGGCACTTGTCAATAAAACTCCTTATCCAGATTCCAAACAAGATTTTATCCCCCTAGGCAGATACCTATTTTTTCAAGGCCGCCAGGAATTGTTGTTAAACGAAAAAACAAAAAGATTGTCCCACCGCGAGACGGAGCTGATGTCCATGCTCCTGGAGAATAAACACGAAATCGTCCTGCGTAAAAACATCCTTGATAAAATCTGGGGCGATGATTCTTTTTTCAATTCCCGCAATCTCGATGTGTACATTACAAAATTGAGGGACTACCTCAAAGAGGATGAACAAATACAAATCATTACTTTAAAAGGAGTTGGATATAGATTGGTGGATTGAGGTGTGGGGTGAAGCTGCTAAATCTGTTACCTTTGCCAAAAAAAATTACATGTCGGGAATACAAGATCATGAGATAGACTACAAAATCTATGGCGAAGAAATGCAATATGTGGAGATCGAGCTGGATCCCAGTGAAACAGCCATCGCTGAAGCCGGAGCTTTTATGATGATGGACGAACCCATCCAGATGGAAACAATCTTTGGGGATGGCCGTAATCATGATAAAGGGTTTCTCGGAAAGTTAATGTCCGCAGGTAAGCGTGTTCTCACCGGGGAAAGTTTGTTTATGACCGCTTTTACCAATATGGGTATGAATAAACACCGTGTTTCATTTGCATCTCCTTATCCTGGCAAAATCATTCCCTTAGACTTGTATGCCCTGGGGGGTAAAATGATCTGCCAGAAAGATGCTTTTTTATGCGCAGCCAAAGGCGTGCAGGTGGGTATAGAATTTCAACGCAAGATAGGTACCGGCTTGTTTGGAGGCGAGGGATTTATCATGCAAAAACTTGAAGGAGATGGGATGGCATTTGTCCATGCAGGCGGTCATGTAGTGAAAAAGGAATTAAAGCATGGGGAGACTTTAAAAATTGATACTGGATGTATTGTGGCGTTCACACCTTCGGTGCATTACAGTATTGAATTCATTGGGGGAATAAAAAATACAATTTTCGGTGGCGAAGGATTGTTTTTCGCTACTCTTAAAGGGCCCGGATATGTGTGGGTACAGACTCTGCCGATCAGTCGGCTCGCCAGCAGGATCATCTCTTATGGTGGATTTAAACAAAAAGGTGAAGGCAGCATCTTAGGCGGGCTGGGCAATTTACTGGACGGAGATGGTATTTAAAATTTAACCGGCATTAGCATATGACCAAATGGAAATATTTACTGGCCTATGCCGCTCCGGCGAGTGCTATAGCGGGTTTGTATTTCAAGGGTTGGGCAGCCCCCGGGGCTATGTATATTGGATTTGTTTTGATACCACTGATAGAAGGACTTTTTTTTAATAAAATGAAAAGACCTGCAAAACCTGAGTCGATCCATGAAAGCCCTGTCTTATTCAATTTGTTTCTTTATCTCAATCTTCCCTTACTGTATTTTATTGTTTTTTATTATTTGTATACGGTCCAATATACTTCTGGTCTGACTTTGGCAGAACATATCGGATTTATATTCAGCGTAGGGTTGGTCATCGGGACAGCAGGGATCAATGTAGCGCATGAATTGGGGCATCGGCGCGAGTCCTACCACAGATGGATGTCATGGAGTTTATTATTGCCTGCATTGTATTTGCATTTTTTTATCGAGCATAATAAGGGACATCACAGATATATTGCCACCCCGCAAGATCCGGCTACAGCCCGGCGGGGTGAACCGATCTACAGTTTTTGGGTTAGATCAGTTACAGACTCCTACCGGCATGCCTGGCAATTTGAGAAAGAAAGATTGCGATCAATAAATCGACCTGTCTACGGCAGGCACAATTTGATGATCTGGTTTCTGCTGGTCAGTTTGGTTTATCTGGCTGGCATCTTTGTTTTATTTTCATTTTATGCAATGATCATGGCGATGGTGATTGCTATCGTTGGTTTTCTATTTCTGGAATGTGTCAACTATATAGAACATTATGGTTTAATGCGTACGGTGGACGAAAAAGGTAGTCCGGGACCGATCCATGACGGACTTTCCTGGGATGCAGATCAGCCTTTAGGCAGAATATTTCTGTACGAACTTACCCGGCATGCAGATCATCATACCAATGCTACTACTCCTTATCAGAGATTGAGCTTTAAGGCTGACAGTCCTAAACTAGCGCATGGTTATCCTGCTTCTATTTTATTGTCGTTAATTCCACCATGGTGGTTTAATACGATGGATAAACGATTGCCCACACAACCATAGGCCTTGTCACCGCTTCAGCCACCATCCCAGCCAGGCACCTACCAATCCCCAGGATACGATACTATCTATCAAGTCACCCATGGTATGCGTCTGGAACCAGATCGAGTTGGTATAGACAGTGGTCAGATAACCGATCATTCCAACCGCAAGGCTGGACAATAGAATCGACTGAAAATTCGTATTGTTCATTTTCAGGAGCAACCATGCCAATAACAAGACTGCTATGATGTCGACGAATAGACCTCGCCCCATATTGGCACCCATGCTGGCATTATAGGCCTTGTGGTAATAAACCTGTGCCCAGGGTTTACCGACATATGCTTCCATAGGATTTTCATGTTCTTGCCCGGGAGGTGTATTAGGCATATAATAAAAGCCTTCCTCCAGGTTTTCATTAAGGGCTTTAAGTACTTCGTCCTGCTTTGGCGTATAGGCCTGCATGGAGCTGTGGACATTGAGTACAGACCAGGACAAAAACTGCCACAGAAATAAGATGATGCCGCCTACGAGTGCGCCGATTCCTAACTTTTTCATAATAGAGGTTTACAATTTTTAAAAAATAGTATTAAGCAATCTAAATTTAAAAAAAAAGGAGGATGTTAGACAAATTCAAAAAGGGTAATGGGTATATCTTTATCAGTTTACACCCTTTTTAGCCATTTTGACAAAGAAAGTCGCTTTCTGCTTTGACATAGGATGATGATACTTTGGGATAAAATCGTTGTAGTTAGCTTCGCTAAAAGCAGCAAGCAACAATTATTTGCAATATGAAATAAATGAATGCGGGTATTCACACTTATATTTAATCCATAATCATTCGATATGTCATCCAGAAGATATTTTTTAAATCAATCAGGTGCTTTGATCCTTGGTGCTGGTGTTTTGCCGTCAGTAACTCCATTTTTAGAAACCAAAAAAGGCATGGCCTCTGCAACGCCTGAGAGCCAGGGTGTATCCAGTGAAGCAATCCTGCATTATTTACAAGCTGCCAACGCAAGTGGTCTGGAGCACCACGCATTTATGTTGATGCGGCATGGCAAAGTCATCTCAGAAGCTTATTGGAATCCATTTACCCCAGATCATATTCACACTTTATATTCATTGAGTAAAAGCTTTACAAGTACAGCCATCGGCATGGCGGTGCAGGAAGGCAGATTTAAACTAACTGATAAGGTCATCTCGTTTTTTCCGGAGCACTTGCCTGTGTCGGTATCAGACTATCAGGCCAGGCTGGAGATCAGGCATCTGCTCAATATGGCCTCAGGACATACTTCGGACACCATGGGACCGATGCGTGCAGCAGAAGGAGTGTCCTGGGTAAAGACTTTTTTTGACAGACCATTGGAAAAAGAGCCGGGTACGCATTTTTTGTACAATACAGGAGCCAGCTATATGTGCAGTGCTATCCTGACAAAAGTGACGGGGCAAAAAATGTTTGATTATCTCACTCCCCGTCTTTTCAAACCACTCGGTATCACCCAGGCTGATTGGGAGGAAAGTCCTGAAGGAGTCAATGTCGCCGGCTATGGCCTGAGGGTGACTACCCGGGATATCATCAAGTTTGGTCAGTTATATTTAAACAAAGGACTATGGCAAGGAAAACAATTGATCAATTCAGCTTATGTAGATGAAGCGACTACTTCACATATAACTTCCAATCCGGGTGATGGTGATTGGTCCCAGGGCTATGGGTACCAGTTTTGGCGATGCAAGCCGGGTTTTTACCGGGGAGATGGAGCCTTTGGTCAGTTTTGTATCGTCATGCCCCAGTATGATGCCGTCATCGCTGTCAATTCTGAAAGCACAGATATGCAGAAACAAATGACTTTACTTTGGGATCATATATTGCCGGGCATCAAAGATGGCCCTCTGAAAAAGGACAAATCGGTGCAAGAAAAGGTACTGCAATTCAGTAATAATCTGACTCTGAATGCGAAACTAGGTGAATCGACTTCTCCATTGGTCAAAGAATTAAACAACCAGACATATCAATTGAAGGAAAATCCCTGGGGATGGCATTCGATTCAAATCAACACTAGTGATCAAGGCGGTGAGATCATTTTGAACAAATCAGCCTCTGCGGGTGCTAAAATAGCTATTCCCTTCGGCTGGAATGCCTGGATATCCAATAGTCAACGAATATTGAACCCTTTCTCCGGGGATTACCGTAGCCTGGTGCCTTCCATGGTAGCAGCTACTGCCGGTACTGAAGGCAACGATGTGTTGAAGATTAGATTAAAATACACAGAGGGCATCCATGGTGATCTATTGACCTTAAATCGTCTAAGTAATACTGGAATTGAACTGACACTTTTGAATAGCCTTGCTGAAAAAAATCCAAATACAAAAGAAACCAGAAATAAATTGACAGGAATAATCTGATGCATTTTTTCGGATGTTGGCCTGTTGATATTTATAAAAATAAAATACAATAACATGAAAATCAATATTTTTTCAATACTACTCCTTACATTCCTTATCGCATTGTCTTGCAAAAATGAGAAGGCACCTGCCACGGCAGATCCAGCCCCTGCAAATTCGGAGTGGGTCGAGCTCATCAGTGGCAAAGACATGACCGGCTGGAAATCCTCAACAGAAAATGTAGGCACCTGGACAGTGGTTGATGGAATGCTACAAGCAGTAGGAAAACGCAATCACTTATTTTATGTTGGAGATCAATTAAAGGATAGTTTTAAAAATTTCGAGTTGATTGCCACGGTCAAGACTTTTCCATTGGCCAACTCTGGTATTTATTTTCACACTCATTACCAGGAGACAGGCTGGCCTTCAACAGGTATGGAGATCCAGGTCAACAATAGCCATATTGGCGAAGGTGATTACGTAGAGCTTAAAAAAGCGGGTAGCTTATACGGTATTCGAAATGTGTACAAATCTTTTGTTGAGGATAATGAATGGTACGAGACCCGTGCTTTGGTAGAAGGCAAACACGTACAGATCTGGCTCAATGGCCTAAAAACAGTAGACTACACCGAGCCGGATGATTTTAATGGAAAAAAATTGAGCAGCGGTACTTTTTGTCTTCAAGGACATGATTCACTGAGTAAGATGCAGTACAAAAGTTTTAAAGTCAGACGATTGCCCGATGATGCAGTTTCCAATACTATAGCCGCAGCATTTGGACCCTGGCAAGATAGTATGGCAGTGCTGCAAAGCCGCCAGTTTGCCTTCATCGATCTTAATCCGCATACCGATTTAAGTACAGATGCGCTGGTAGTCTATTGTTATCAATCCGGTATCAATGTTTCTATCGTCAGGGACCCTGCTCAAGCTGCTGAACTAAATAATATAGGAGCTCAACCTGTGTTCAAAGGGATACGTGTAAATGCACTCACTATTGATACCCATCAACCGGGCAGTGAAGATTACACCGTGGCTGAAAGCAAGGACCTCAAGGAGGCAAGGGCTTTGTTGTCTTCCGGCAAAATCAATATCTGGTCACATCATGGAGAAGCCCTCACGACTAAAAATGCCTCAGCCCTGATAGATCTGGCTAAAAAGAATAGCGTAGCTATAGAGATAGACAATGAAGCCAGGACTCCATCTGCCGAAGTGCTCAAGCTGGCCAAAGCCAAAGGGTGCAGATTCACTATTGCCAATCTGGTTCCTGCTTCTAAAATGGATGCCTCTATGTATGTGATCGAAGTACTGAAAGCAGCTGGCATGACTTATAAAGATCTATATGTTCCTAAAGGAGTTATGTAGATATCCAGGTTAAGCAGGCAACTTTCTGATCCTCATCAGCTCAGGGTCATGAAAACACGTTTAAACTTGAAGTTTGATAAAGTGTAGACTTGTACTCATGCATTATGTAAAAACCTACGCTGCTTTATGGCTTTATCCCACCGTATTGATATGGATAATGGTCATGTCTAATTGTAAGGAAAAGGACCTTGGTGCTAAACTTGTATCTCAGGATACCCTAAAAGTGGAAGGTAAAGTGCCTGGCTCCGGTTTGCAATCTGTTCTGTACACACCCCCATTTGAGAAATTGGTGACTGTGGCAGCATATTTTTGTTTCATCGACAGTATCGTACACCAGTATGACACAGCGATGGATCACCTATTGACTGAGCATATATTGGTCCAGGCCAATCCATGGATAATAGACTCTCTCGCCGCCACAGATTATTATACTATGAGATCTCGTGGTGTCCTCGTTAAAGACCAAAGAACGCTGACCATATTTAAAAAAGGGGACAGTCTCCTGATCCCTGACCGGGAGCAAATAGCTCAAATTCAAAGAAAGTTGGATTCTACCTGGATCGATGTCAATGTGCCGGAGTTTAAGCTCAGGATATACGAGGGAAATGTTCTAAAATATACCTTTCCTGTACGAGTCGGTCAAAACAGAATCCGTTACCTGGCTTTGGTAGGCAGAGCAGTAAGCTTACAGACTGATCTCGGTTCAGGCCATATCTACCGCATAGAACGTGAGCCATATTTTATCAATCCGGTGGATGGAAAACATTTTACTCAAACTAAAAGGGATGACGGCATTGTCACCGAAATGCCACTTATACCTTGGTTAGAAACTGAAATCAATGGCGTACGCAACGGAGATATGATACATCCGACGACCAATCCGACCACGCTCAGCAAACCCTGGTCCAATGGCTGCATAGGTACCTCAGAAGCTGATGCCTGGCGCATATATTATCACGCACCTGTTGGCACCAGGGTAAATATCCGATATGACTTGAAGGTTTTGGGCGAGGGCGGGGACTCTATCAGGTTGGAGGATATTTATCGGAGATATTGAATCGATGTCTTTTTTTCAAGTGTGCCAGATTCTATTTTGACCCGCAGACCATACTTGCTTCAGAGGACAGGGTAATGGAATCCGGAAGAATGTTTTTAATCATATGCTTTCAATTAACTTTACGTTTTTTCATAAAACTAAGCTGTTAATTTTTATTGATCATGATTATCTATTCCTGTCAGATAAATAATCACGAGAATAAGACCACTGATACTAGCACGCATGAAGAACACGGAGGGTATTACCATGGCCATTTATAGCGGGTATCTCGCTGCCTGGGCGATTGCAGGATCATTAAATCGCCCTTCCAGGAAATTATTTTATCAGGATACCTACGTTCAAAACTTAAAGACGAGACTTACTTTGTTTTACCTTCTAACTTATCCCGACAAAGACATAACTGTGCATTTGAGATCAGCCATTCGGGAGAGTATTATCAATCAAAGCGAAAATGAAATCTATCTCACTTTTAGCCAACCTACACTGACGAGTAGAGCAGTTGGATTTAACAGAATCTTGCATGAGCATGGACTTAATATGCAACAGGTAATCAGAAATATTGCGTTGCCTCAAGAATTGATGTGAAAAAGCGGTGATCATCTAATAGGACCCTTTTAAGTAAACAATTCCTCTTCTGGGATATGGTAGTTTTATTATGCTCTCTTTATTTTAACAATGCAGGCAATATAAATTCAGTCATCATCCGATCTACCTGCGGGTGTGCATAAGGAGCTCCATAGGCCGTGGCAGTGACTACTATGACCAAAGGCTGATCTTTAAACACATATATTTTATTGCCTCCATTGCCCGTACAATAGAAAGTCTCATAAGTTTTATCTTTAATTTTAAATTTTTTATTCCAAAACAAATAGCCGTAGTATTCGTCTTCTCTTCCTGGAATCATTCTGTGCTTTGAAAATGTGTGATCGATCCATGATCGGGGAATGATTTGTTCACCATGCCAATTACCCTTGTTTTTATATAGCTGTCCATATTTTGCAAAGTCAAGCGCTCTCAATTGTATGCCACCGGCGGTATTGACTACATGCTGAGGAGTATACTGCCATTGGTAGTCGGTGATGTTTAAGGGTTTGAACAGCTTTTGGTTAGCATATGCTTCAAGACCACCAGGTACTGACTTGTGTAGAATATCTCCCAAGACCACCACTCCTGCAGTAAAATAATGCCATTCGTCTTTGGGCCTGGTGAGATTGACCGGCAGGTCCAGGGTAAATTTTACCCAGTCATTTGTAGGATACATATTCTCCTCATTACCTGGAGAATCATAGTCGTCGTCATTTCCATCCAAAACAGCACTCATCGTCAATAGATCTTCAATGGATAATGCTTCCTTTTCCGAAGAGTAGTTTGCAAATGATTTAAAAGGATAAAATTCCTTGAGCGATTGATGCACACTTTTTAGATACCCTTCGTTTAGAGCTATCCCGGTCATCGTAGATGCAAAGGATTTGCCCACAGATCTCGGATCATGAAGGGTATTCCTGTTTTCCCCATTAAAATATTCTTCGAACAAAAGCTTGCCATCTTTGATGACGACCACGCTGCTGATATGCCTAAATACTGATTCATTGACATTACCCATCATTTCTTTCATTAGAGATTGGTTAAAGTCATCCTGTGAGATATCAAATCCATCATATGGTTTTAAAGGAGTCAAGTGAATATTTGAAATGTCGATCTCAGGTTTTAGTTTGACTTGGATATCCAGTTCGCCAGCTGCCATCAGTTCGCCTACTTTCACTCCTGATCCAATATTGATATAGGGTCTGACCTCTAGTCTCAATCTATGAGGCCCTTCAGTCATCGCACTGTCTCCTCCAAAATGCATAAATCTTCCCCAAAATGATTGACTCCACCATCCACCTTCATGTTGATTGTCGATGAGCGGTTTGGTAATAATAGTAGCGGTATCTTTAATTTTTGGATATGGAGCACCGGGATGAAGATTGCTTTCATAGATTTTTTTACCATCCACCATCATTTTAAATTGAAAATTTCCATTCTTTGTTAGTTCTTCTGTTTTTGAGTCAGGTGATAGTACATGCAGATAATTGGTCAAAGAATTCCCTAAAAACACAGTGATAAACAAATCGCTTTTATTAGTCAATACATAAGATTGCATAAAATCAGTTTCTTTGAGCTCTTGCGGAGGGTACGATCGGTCAGTGAATGCTATTTTACCAATATTGGCCTGATGTATGGGTAAGGTAATGCCCTCTGTCTTTACGAAGTCTTCAGGCACTATGATGTTGTCATGACCACCGGCTTGAAAACAATTCGCAAAGCTCATTAACAAAAAAACAATACAATACTTCATAGCTTGAGTAATTATTAATTGCAAAAATATCCTAAAGGCTATTGTGAAAATAGAATGAGATTAACACTAGTTTAAAACAAGTAAGCTTAACTCAATAATATCCTGCGATAGGCAAGCGGATTGAAGCCAACAAGCTCCTTAAAATTTCTTGTAAAATGACTTTGGTCTGCAAAGCCACATTCAAACGCGATTTCAGTCAGAGAGTATTTTTTGATGGGCAGCAGGGAAATTGCTTTTTCAATCCTTACCTTCCGGATATATTCACCGAGGGTGCAGTTAAAGTATTTTGGAAAACACCTGGACAAGTGGACAGGGTGGATATCTAAGGTTTGAACAAGGCTATGAAGGGATAGATTCCGATTGGATTCCTCCTGAAGTATAGCCCTGAGCTTTTCAACCCACAAAGGTTTTTTGCTGGTGATATTTTTTTGCTGATGATTTAGTTCGGACAGACCCTGTAACAATAGGCATTCAATAGATAATATAGAAGCCACATCCAACTGTTTGCTTTCACCAAATATCTTATACAGTAATAGTTTGATTTCCGGGCTGGAAATATTAAAACTGCCTTCTAAGTGATGGTCTCTTAAATCATATTTTTCAAACCATTGTTTTTCAATTTCAATATGAAAGCCTCTTGTATACCCCTCTGGCTTAATATTATAATGCGGCTCTTGCCAATGGTGAAACAACAGGCTGCTGGGTGTGCAGGTATAAATTTCTTTTTTATTGCCTTCTAATACCTGACCTTGGAGTATAAAGGTGAAATATGCATTCTCATGATAGTGCCAATCCACTTTGGCTTGCGTGTATTCTGTATCTGTCAGGGTGATACCGTCTAATGTATGGATTTTATTAGTTTGCCCATGAAATTGTCCTGTAGTTAATACTTTCATTCAATTGGGGCATGTTCAATAAGAATAACTTCTGGATGGGTGAATTTAAAAATGGAGAATATAATATGTAACGGACTACACTTTCACCCTTTTGGCGATCATCTGATCTACGCCGGAAGTAAATTCCTGTACGGTTGGCACATAACCAGTCTTCCCTAATGCCCTGATGCTAAATTGGCCGGTGCCTTTCTCTTTATCAAGGTCAAATACCCATATAGTAGGATAGCCACTGACATTAAACGCCTGTTGTAAAGATTGATTTTGTGCACGGATCGCGTCAGGGATTTTTATGCCCCTGGGAAAATCCAATTCCAGCAAAACCACATTTTTATCAGCCCATTTTTTAAAGTCAGGTTGTAAAAATACAGCGGCTGATAGCCTTTTACACCAACCACACCAATCACTTCCTGTAAAATTGGCCATGATAGGTTTGCCGGTTTTCTTAGATAGGGCAAATGCTTCATCAATGGACACCAGCCAGCCTTCATGAGTAGCTTTATAAGGCGTATTTTGAGTAAATGCAGTCAAAGTCAATCCAAGGGCTACAATCAGCAGAAAAGGCTTTTTGGAAATGGCAGTAATATTCATGATCACTAAATTAGATAAAAATGAGGTACAAAAGTACGATTTTTTCTATTGCAATGCCAGGCTTTGATGATCGGGGATCTGCTCGATGATGCCATATTATTTTCTCATATGATATTTACAGCTTTGACGGGGAGTAATCATATTATTTACTGTGAGTGAACTTTTTATTCTCCTGTCACTCCAGCCAAGCAGATGGTCCCAAAAAGCCGGAATTTTTCTATTTTTCCATAGCCATAAAATCCACTACCAGATTAGCCATCGCTTTTAGGCCTGTGATGAATCCACTGTCATCGATATAAAAATCCGGAGTATGATGTGGAGCCGAGGATTTTGGATCCTTGCCTTTGGGTAGACCACCAATATAAAAATACAGGCCAGGTACCTTGTTGGCAAAAAACGAAAAATCTTCAGCTCCGGTTTCTGCAGGTACCAGGATGACATTGGACTCACCAGCGGATTTTTGCAAGGAAGGCAACATTTGCGCAGTCAGTGCAATATGATTGAAAGTGACCGGATAATGCGTTGAATAAGGTAGTTCTACGACGGCTTCAGCCCCATTGGCTTCTGCCGTTTTAGTCGCTATCTGTCGAATGCGATCAAAAATCAATGTTTCATCCCCCTCACTTAAAGTCCGTACTGTGCCCAGCATCTCCACTTGCTCAGGTATAATGTTAGAACGGTTCCCACCATTGATCGCTCCGATAGTCACGACCGCAGCATTTTCAGTAATATTGACATTGCGACTCACGATGGATTGCAGACTGGTGATGATCTGCGCCGAGGTCAGCACCGGATCTACGGATGACCATGGTTCAGCACCATGAGAAGATTTACCTTTTACCGTAATTTTGAGATCTCCTACTCCAGCGAACATACCTCCGGGCCGATAGGTGATCTTACCTACTTCCGATTGGGCATTGATGTGTAATCCAAATATCACATCGACTTTTGGATGGTCGAGTACGCCTTCTTTCACCATGAGTTCAGCTCCACCTTCTTCGCCTTTGGGCGCACCTTCTTCTGCAGGTTGAAAAATAAATTTGACCGTGCCTTTTAATTCAGGCTGGATTCCTTTTAGTATTTCTGCGACGCCCATGAGAATGGCTACATGAGCATCATGACCGCAGGCATGCATCACTCCCGTCTCTACTCCATTATATACCGTTTTGACTTTTGAAGCAAAGGGCACCGAAGTCCGTTCGGATACCGGCAATCCATCCATGTCTGCTCTGAGTGCCACCACTGGACCTGGGTGCCCTCCTTTGAGTAATCCTACTACACCGGTTTTTCCCACATTTCTGGTCACCTCCATGCCCAGTGATTCAAGATGCCTGGCGATCAGACCTGCCGTGCGGAATTCTCGATTGCCCAACTCTGGATGTTCATGAATATCATGTCGCCAAAGGATCACTTTCTGCTCTATTTTTTCTGCGGCTGATTGTATTTGTTGTCGGAGATGGTCTGATTGTGCATGTACATAACAAAGATTAAAGACAAAGCTTATCAGAACCGGTATGATTGTTTTTCGCATGAGTATTTTGTTTATGATTTGGCTAATTTCTTTTGGCAAGTTTTTCGATGGTCAGACCTTGAACAATGATGCTGAATAATACACAAAAATAAGTTGCGATGAGCAGCATATTTTTGGTTTCGCTGGAAGGTAAGGACAATACCAGGGCTATAGAAAGACCTCCTCGCAGACCTCCCCAACTTATAATCTTGACCTCCTTGTCAGTCAGTTTTAACAGATTGGGAATGATCAGATGGGGCAAATACACGACTACAATCCTGGAACATAATACAATCAGAACCGAAAGGAGTCCGACAAAAAAGTATTTCGTTTTAAAATCAATTTCTATGAGGACTAAAGCGATAAGAATAAACAGGATAGCATTCAGCACGACATCGACCAATTCCCAAAATTTTTGAACATACTCCAGCGTAGTATTGCTCATCGATACTTCAGTTTTAAAATTGCCTACCATCAAACCCATGACCACCATGGCCAGAGCGCCTGAGATATGGAGATAATTGCAAAAAGAATAACCAGCCATGACAAATGCCAGGGTCAGTAAAATTTCAGTTTCATAATGATCAATCCAGGATAAGAGTACATGCAAAGCATAGCCCAAAACAAAACCCATGATAATACCGCCGATGGCCTCCTGAATGAATAATATCCCAAAATGAGACAGACTAAACGAACCGGTATTGAGTGTATCCAATATAGCTATAAAAAGGACTACACCTACTCCATCGTTGAACAGGCTTTCCCCTACGATGGTATACTCCGTCTTTTTAGGCACGTTTGCTTTTTTTAGTATCCCCAATACTGCGATCGGGTCGGTTGGCGAGATCAGGGCACCAAATATTAGACAATGTATAAAATCGATGTTTAAATCAAATAGCTGCGTCAGTCCGTAGAACAAACCTGCAATGATCATCGTAGAGACCAGGACTCCGCCTATGGCGAAAGTGGCTATAGGCTTGATTTGTTGTCTGAGGTTATTCCAGTTGGTGTGTAGCGCACCTGCAAAAAGTAAAAAGCCCAGCAAGACATCCAGGATGATTTCGTCGATCTTCGCACGTTCGATATAGGTTTTGATTTGCTCGGCAGGAATGTCCAGCCAGTACTTAGAGGTGATGACCAGCAAGGAAAGAATAGTTGAGAGAAAAAACAACCCGATTACAAACGGGAGCTTCATAAACCGCTGGTTGATAAATGCGAATCCTGCTGATAAACAAATGATAAAGGTCAGTGCAGTATATAAATTCATGCTAGTACTCCTTTTATTGCTACCTATTTTGTAGTGCGGCTAAAGTACCCAATATATATCTTTTAGGCATCACCGACTTCCTACATTGGCTTAACCTATATGAGCCGGATCCTTAAATCTTGGCAGTTGAAATCAAATGGCTGTGCTTAATCAATCTACCAATCTACTACAGAACCATCACCGGCATCATAAGACTCCGGATTTTTCCAATCATGGCCAATCTTGTCCGCTAATTTGTTTTCATCCAATTCTATGCCACGACCAGGTCCGGATGGTATCAACACGTTACCATCCTTTTCGAGTTTACAGGATTGTTTTATATATCCCTCCCCAATGAAACTTGCTCCTGCACCAGGAAATTTGGAATGCTGGCTGCCAGTTGTAAACCAGAAGCCAGTGATATTGGGCCCATTGGATTGTGTGGAGCGATCACCGCATAATAAGCTTCCGCCATTCCGGCGATTATTTTTCCCTCAGTGATGCCTCCAGCATGGCAAAGATCGGGCTGGAGGATAGAAGCAGCTCCTTTTTCCAGTATTTCCCTGAATCCCCATTTGGTAAAAATTCTTTCACCAGTTGCGATCGGCAAAAAAGTGCTCTTGGCGATATCTACGAGGACATCCACATTCTGAGGCTGACATGGCTCTTCAATAAACATAGGTTGATAAGGTTCGAGCTGTCGGATCAATATTTTTGCAGTCTGCGGAGAGATGGCCCCGTGAAAATCAATCCCGATGTCCATACTATCGCCTCCGGCTTGTCGGAGTGATGCAAAATTTTCAACTGCATATTGAATAAATTTTGGATTCTCTACTGCCCTGGCAGGATTTAGCTTCGCCACTCCAGTCTTGATGACAGTATAACCTTCTTGTACCCTGAGCTTCATGTCCTCTGCATTACTGGCCCGGCCATAGATGCGTACACGGTCCCTGGTAGGACCTCCAAAAAGTTCATATACCGGAAGGTTCAAAAGTTTGCCTTTGATATCCCACAAAGCCTGATCGATCCCACTGAGCGCGCTGGTCAATATAGGGCCTCCTTTATAAAACGCATGCCGATAGATAGCCTGCCAGTGGTGTACGACATGCCGCGGATCTTTGCCGATCAGGTAGGGTTCTATCTCTTTAATGGCAGCTTGTATAGTAAGTGCTCTGCCTTCGAGCAAAGGCTCACCCAAACCTACCACACCTGCATCGGTATGAATTTTTAAAAAGATCCATCGGGGTTTGACTAGAAAAGTCTCCAGCTTGGTGATTTTTATTTGAGTTTTTTCCCGGGCTTCCAGCCTGGCTATATTGATTCCTTCTTCAGGATTTATTGCATTGGCATTAATAGGTAGTGCCGCTGCTCCTGCGAGTGCCAGGAAAGATTGTATGGCCGATCTTCTGGACACGCCTTTCAATTTGCTCATAATTAATTTACGTTTTGATTTTAGAAAAAAGGGAATGACTTCACAAGTTAAGCAAGTTTTTTATTCCAATTTTTAACCACTTTGGATCGGTGAGGGACCATTAAAAACGCCACTCAAAATGGTATCATCCCCGTGTTGAGTATCAAAACAGAATTTTAATTTACCTGGATATTGGAGGGTGTTAATTTGGCATACCTTGCGGCTTTACCTTAAAAGTGAGTTGGGCTTTATCTCTGTGGGAAAGTGAGGTGGCTTTCATTTTCTGCTACCTTTTAATTACATTCAGTACCAGATTATTAATATGAAGATTTTAGTGCCTATTTTTTCTGCATTCTTGCATTCATTCACTGCAAAAAGGGAGCTCAGCAACACTAGCTACTCTGAAAGCATAAAAGTACAAGAGGTGGACGATACTTCGCTTGTACATACCGATGTTCATCCTGGCGATTGGTTGTCCTATGGCCTCAATTATGCCGAAGATCGATACAGCGCTTTGGATCAAATAAAAAACTAATATTGATTCATTAGGTCTGCTTTGGTCATTAGATCTTGGTACCAAACGAGGACTGGAGGCCACTCCACTGGTGGTAGATGGTATCATGTATTTTACTGGAGATTGGAGCAGGGTTTATGCTGTCGACGCCCGCACAGGCACTATGCTCTGGCAATACGATCCTTTAGTACCTCGCGCTTATGGTGAAAAAGCATGCTGTGATGTGGTCAATCGAGGTGTTGCCTTGTACAAAGGCCATGTATATGCGGGGACCTTTGATGGAAGATTGATCTCTCTGAATGCTGTCAACGGACAACGATTTGGAGCATTATGACCGTTGATACTACCAAACCATACACGATAACAGGAGCACCAAGAATCGTCGAAGGAAAAGTAATCATAGGCAATGGCGGTGCAGAATATGGAGTAAGAGGATATATTACGGCTTATGATGCCATCACAGGTCAGCAGGTTTGGCGATTTTATACCGTGCCTGGTGATCCTGCGAAGCCCTTTGAATCAAAGGCTATGGAAGATGCCGCTAAAACCTGGACAGGTGAATGGTGGAAATATGGTGGAGGAGGAACAGCCTGGGATGCTATGGCTTATGATCCCGGGCTCCATCTGCTTTATATCGGTACAGGCAATGGATCCCCATGGGACAGAAATTATCGAAGTCCGGGTGGGGGAGACAATCTTTATCTATCCTCTATTATAGCGCTCAATCCCACCACAGGAGTTTTAGCCTGGTATTATCAAACTACTCCCGGGGATAGTTGGGATTTTACAGCTACACAGCATATCATACTCGCCGATCTTGCTATTAAAGGGCAAATAAGAAAAGTGTTGATGCAGGCTCCTAAAAATGGATTTTTTTATGTGATAGACCGTACAAATGGTCAATTTATTTCAGGTGATCCATTTGTGTATACCAGTTGGGCTAAAAGCATTGATTCGACCACCGGCCGTCCCATTGAAACTGATTTTGCTCGTTTCGATAAAAGCAATACAGATATATCTCCTACTTATGATGGGGCTCATAATTGGCATCCAATGGCCTATAATCCAAATACGAATTTGGTCTATATCCCGGCTGCGGAGCGAGTAGCACCTTATGGACATGATCCTCATTGGGAGCATGGCAAATCCGGACTGGTAGTGGTAATGGGTGGAATCTGGGCACGGGAACGGACCCGACTAAGCCGTTTAGAAAGATACTATAGCAGCCCGGCTAACACCTAAAGGAATGCTGATCGCCTGGGATCCGGTAGCCCGACAAAGAAAAATGGCGCATAACCCATCCTGCTGATTGGAATGGAGGAGTGCTGGCTACTGCCTCGGATATAGTGTGGCAAGGGACCGCGGATGGTAGATTTGTGGCTTGTGATGCTGCTATCGGGACCAAAATCTGGGGAAACCAATGTAGGCGGTGGAGTGATAGCTCCGCCCGTCACTTATATGGTCGATGGACGCCAATATATTACGCTTTTGGTTGGTTGGGGCAGCGGGGTTGGTCAAAAAAGAAAATGGGCACCTTTGCAACCCGGTAGAGTATTCACTTTTGCACTCCAGGGTCATGCCTCCTTTCCGGTGTATAATAAAACTAACCTTCAAACGATTCCCGATATATCATTTACTTCGACGAAAGAAGATATCCAGCATGGCCAGGTTTTATTTAATCAATATTGTGCTATTTGCCATGTAGTTAATGGAGGTGGGGGAGGAATCATTCCAGACCTGGTTTATGCCACTGAAGCCACGCATCAAAACTTTTCACTCATTGTACGCAAAGGAGCTTATTTGGCCAATGGCATGCCTCGGTTTGGCGATAGATTGAGTGAAGCAGATGTGGCGGATGTTCAGAAATTTGTGCTGAACTCAGCCAGGCAAGTAAAAGAAAGAATGAAATAACTGTTTCTATAGAATTTGATTCTAATAGAGATCGGTTTTTTACGAAAACGTTTTACTTAACTGGAACCACCATTTCAAAAAAATTACTACCTTTTGATCGCCTATTTTAACTCAATGGACTATCTATTTGAACTAGAATACCCTTAAAAGTTATTAATATTTTTAAAACTTAATTTTGCATGAAAATATCTACTGGAATAAAGAAATTAATTTTTAGGATTGTTGGCCATTTGTACGCTGATGGGCCAGAGTCAATCTTATGACCTGCTTATTAAAAATGGTCATGTCATCGACCCTAAAAATAATCTGGATGCTATCATGGATGTGGCCGTCCGGGATGGTAAAATTATCGAAGTATCTAAGTCGATCAATAAACCAGCCACTAAAACCATAGATGCCACTGGTCTATACCTGACGCCTGGACTGATAGATATCCATGGCCATCATTTTTTTGGGACTAAGTCCAATGCTTATCTCAGCAATAGTTATACGGCTCTACCTCCTGATGGCTTCACTTTAAGATCCGGCGTCACAGCGGTAGTAGATGCCGGCGGTGCCGGTTGGAGAAACTTTGACGACTTCAGAAATCAGACCATCGCCAATTCAAAAACCAAAGTATTTCGCTTCCTCAATATAGTAGGCTCAGGGATGAGTGGCGGAGCAATAGAGCAAAACCTGGCTGATATGGATGCCAAGCTGACAGCCATGGTAACCAAACAAAATAAGGATAGGGTCGTAGGTATCAAACTGGCGCATTATATGGGCCATGACTGGACTCCGGCGCTCAAAGCAGCAGAAGCAGGCAGGCTGGCAGATATCCCGGTGATGGTAGATTTTGGAGGCGCAGATCCTCCACTGTCGATGGATACTTTACTGAATATCGTATTGCGACCGGGAGATATATTGACACATTGTTTTGGTCATGTCAACGGTCGTGAACCTTTAGTGCAAAACGGAAAAGTACAGCCATTCGCTTTTAAAGCTCAGCAAAGGGTATCATCCTTGATGTAGGTCATGGTGGTGGAAGTTTTGTATACGCGCAGGCAACCGCTGCGTTGAGCCAGGGGCTTAAGCCCAATACCATCAGTACAGATTTGCATACCGGCAGCATGAATGCAGGTATGAAAGACATGGACATGGTGATGACCAAGCTACTTAATCTCGGCATGGACTTTAAAGAAATTATTACAGCCAGCACCTGGAAGCCAGCTCAGGTTATTCACAAAACAGAGCTTGGTCATCTCTGTAGGCGCAGCGGCCGATATGCATTATTGAAAATAGAAAAGGGCAATTATGGTTTTTATGATGTACAGGGCAAGCGCATGACCGGCGACAAAAAAATCGTGTGCGAAATGACCTTGTTGGATGGAGCCATAGTGTGGGATTTGAACGCCTTATCATATAAAGATTAAAACCTTATACCACCAGTGAAACCGATCATTTTACCACTATTGGCTATTGTATTACTGGCTAAATGCAAGCTCCTCTGACAGAATTATACGTTCAGGAAGATTTCAGTCACCGTTGTAGTAGATAGCCTCCCTGGTGGATCTGGGCATATTGCAGTCAATGAGAATGGCGATATCTATGTCAAGCTGATGGTACCCGGACACGGCGCCAATGTAGCCTTGAGAGATACCAATGGAGATGGCAGAGCCGACATCATCAAAACCTTTGGAAATTATAAAGAACTCGGACGCTACGGTACAGCCATGCGGATCTACGAAGGCTATTTGTATTACAGCACGGAGCTCATGATCTATCGCAGCAAATTAATTCCAGGTCAATTGTTGCCGGAAGAACAGTTTGATACGATCGTCATCGATGATCATGAACATGGCTTGCACGAGCACAATGCCAAGCCCATCACTTTCGATCTTGAGGGGCATATCTTTGTTCCTTTTGGTGGACCCTCCAATGCTTGCCAGGTCAATAACAGAACTCCTTTTTCTCCGGGCATAGATCCTTGCCCTCTCCTAGAAAACCATGCAGGTATCTGGCGATTTGATGCCAATAAAAAAATCAAACCCAAAAGATGGGTATAAATATGCTACCGGACTGAGAAGCCTTTTGGCTATCGAATGGAATGATGTGGATGATCGCCTTTATACAGTCATGCATGGCCGGGATGATTTACTCAGGTTGTGGCCCAATAAATTTAGTCCCTGGCAAGTGCCTTGTTGCCCTCAGAAGAGTTCTTGAGGGTCGACGAAGGCAGCAATTCCGGTTGGCCATACTGTTATTACGATCAGATGCAGGGTAAGAAAGTATTGGCACCGGAATATGGCGGCGATGGTAAGATCATTGGAAGATGTGATACATTCAATAATCCCATCATTGGCTTCCCCGGACACTGGGCCCCAAAATGATTTGTTTTTTTTATGAAGGGGACCAATTCCCTGATCGGTATAAAAACGGGGCTTTTATCGCCTTCCATGGAGCTACCAATCGCGCCCCTTATCCGCAATCAGGTTATTTTATCGGGTTTGTACCTTTTCATGAGGGCGTGTTTGACAAAGAAGTCGAGGTATTTGCGGATGGATTTGCCGGGGTCGGCCCAATCGTCAGTGTCAGCGATGCAGTCTACCGACCTATGGGTATCGCCATGGGCCCGGATGGTTCGATGTATTTTGCGGAGACTGAAAAAGGAAGGATTTGGCGTGTAAAATATAAAGGAGATAAAAAACTTTTGGGCAGCCACAGCTGGCTTCCATGGAACTAGGAAGTCAGCGACTAATATCCGCACCCGGACATTAATCTTGATAACCTGGACCGAAATGATACTGCAATGACCAAGGTTGGCGAAAAATTATATACTGTTTATTGTGGCGCCTGTCACCAACCAAATGGCATGGGTGCCTCAGGAAGGTTCCCTACATTGGCTTCAGACTGGGTGGCAGGTGATAAAACTCGATTGATTCAGACGGTACTCCAGGGTGTCGAAGGGGATATCATGATCAATAAAGAAATATTCAATGGTACCATGCCCCGCCATGATTTTCTCAAAGACGAAGACATCGCCAATATCCTGACCTATATAAGAAAAACTTTGGCAACCAGGCTGATGCCGTCACTACTGACGAAGTCAAAGCCCAAAGAGATAAAATAAAAAAGCAACTAATTCACTTAACTTTTAAATTTTCAAGAATCATGAATACGAATCGAAGAACTATTTTTTAAAAAGCTTGCTACCGGTTTGGCAGCAGTCATGGGATTGAAAACGGCAGAGGCTGCTAATATCATGGCTAACAATTCTTCTGTCGTCATGGATCAGAATGTACCCCTGTTTTCTGGCAATAGAGTGCATGGCAATATGGTGTTTATCGCAGGCAAAGGCGCTCATTTTGATGGTGATATCACAGCCCATACCAACCATGTCCTGGATGAATTGCAAAAAGAGTTGGAAAAAGCAGGGTCCTCCATGAACCATGTGCTCAAGGTCAATGTCTACCTCAACGATCTTAAAGATTACAAAGCTATGAATGAAGCTTATAAAGGACGCTTTGGGGATCTCCCGCCCGTGCGCACGACCATTGCGGCTGCAGGTGGTATCCCTGGCGATTCTCTGGTAGAAATAGATTGTATAGCATTTTTTAAAATCATAGTATCATGACAAAACGAAGAGATCTCATCAAAGGAGCTTTTGCTTTGCCTTTCGTCGCTCCATCCATATCACTTAGAAAACGAGGAGAGGAAAAACTGAAGCCCGGTGATTTTGAGCGCGATTATTTCAAAGAACTTGGATTAAGGACATTTATCAACGCTGCAGGTACCTATACGGCACTTACAGCTTCGCTGCCACATCCTGAAGTGATCAAAGCGATCAATTATTCTGCTTTACAATTTGTCAAGTTAGAAGATTTGCAGGATAAAGTCGGGGAGCGATTGGCAGAGCTGTTACAGTGTGAGTTTGCCATGGTCACCGCAGGTGCTGCTTCAGCTATTACATTAGGAACAGCTGGCATCGTCACGGGAGGCGACTGGGATAAGATAACGCAGATACCCAATGATATGACCGGTATGAAAACGGAAGTGATCATCCAAAAGACACATCGGGTAGGTTATGATCATGCTATCCGCAACTGTGGGTTAAAGGTGATTGAGGTAGAATCTGCCAAAGAACTGGAAGCTGCCATCAATAACAATACAGCCATGATGTGGTTTCTCAATGCCAGCAATTTTTTGGGCAAAGTCAGGGATGAGGAGTTTGTGACAATCGCCAAAAGACACCAGATCCCGACTATGATCGATTGTGCTGCAGATGTACCCCCTGTCGAAATGCTTTGGAAGCATACTAAGATGGGTTTTGACCTGGTTTGTTTTTCGGGTGGCAAAGGCCTGCGTGGTCCACAAAGTGCAGGGCTTTTATTGGGTAAAAAGCCCTGGTTACCGCAGCCAGACGAAATGCTCCACCTAATGGAAATACGGTGGGTCGTGGTATGAAAGTCAATAAGGAAGAGATCCTCGGTATGCTGGTTGCGATCGAACAATACCTTAGCCGGGATCATCAAAAGGATTGGAAGCTTTGGGAAAGCCAGGTCAATTTGATCTATGATGCTGCTACCTCGGTCCCGGGTGTCATAGGTGAAAAACATGTACCTCAAATCGCCAACCATGTACCTTCATTAAATATAAAAATAGACCAGTCCAAAGTGAATATGACTTGTGATCAATTAAGGATTGCTCTCAGGGAAGGTCACCCTTCTATTGAGACTGTCGGAGATGCTTCTACCCTAGGCATTACTACCTGGATGATGATACCCGGTGAAGAACGTACCGTAGCAAAACGGATCAAAGAAATATTATTATCAGCCTCCATTAAATAATAAATAAGGCTCTACGGATCATTAAAATATTAAAGACTTCAATAGCTGGTTATTTGAGTATTGATTTACACTTAAATCTGCTGAATATGCTTGTTAAATGAAAAACATTGACACAAATTATCTCATATATAATAGTTATCGTTTTGAGTACGCTATCCACTATTTCTTCAATAGCTCAGAAGACTAAAAATTATGCTGTAAATGCTATTCAGACAGATCAGCTGATTATCAATGGATTGGGGGATAACCCTCTCTGGCAAAAAGCGGAGATCTTGGCAGATTTTATTTATCCGTGGAATGAAGGCTCACCACCCGCAATGAGCTTTCAAGGCTTACATGACCAGGACTATTTATATGGACTGTATAAAGTGATAGATCCTAAAAAGATTTTGATCTTCCAAAACACCAATCATAAAAAGGAGGTCTTAGCTTCTGATCGGGTGGAAATATTTTTTAGAAAAAATGATAAAATGGATCCTTATTATGGGTTAGAGATGGATCCTCTTACGCGTATTTATGATTATAGAGCACGGTATCAACGCAAGTTCAGGCAGGAATGGAGCTGGCCGGAGGGTGAAGTGACAGTCAAGGCTACGATCAATGATACTGGATATATCCTTGAATTTGCCATTAGTAAAAAATCGCTCAGAACTTTTGACCTGATTAAAAACAACAAAATAGAAGCTGGGTTATATCGTGGAGAGTGTGTCCAGCTCGAAGGTGACAAAGCAGAATTTAAATGGATTAGTTGGGTGAAGCCGGATAGCGAAACCCCTAATTTTCATATTCCGAGTTCATTTGGGGTTTTGGAGTTGAAGTAGGTCTTCACTTTTCGTTGGATACACATTCGCTTTTAAATGAGGCTCACAATCCTATTTATTCAAAAATGGATTGGACTTATTATGCCACTTCTACTTATTTCAGAGGCGCTTCTGATTGCTTCTTTTCATTCAATTCAATTTTTTTACTTTTAAAGAAAAATCATATGATGGACTCAGCCAGAATACTTTTATCCTCAGCATTTTTAATAGCAGCTACCACTTTACATTCCCAGTCCTTTGAAGCCCTGCAGTATCGCACTGTCGGTCCGGGCAGAGGGGGTCGGGTCACTTCCGTAGCAGGTACACCTATAGCGCCTTCTACTTTTTATCTCGGTGCTTCTGGCGGGGGCCTATGGAAGACAGGAGGATTATGGTACTAGTTGGCACAATGTATCTGATGGATTTTTCGCTTCTCCATCGATTGGAGCTATAGGTGTGGCAGTCAATGATGCCAATATAGTATATGTAGGTACAGGATCTGACGGCATCAGGAGCAATGTCATCGTCGGTAAAGGCATGTATAAATCCACCAATGCCGGCAAAACCTGGCAACCTATCGGTTTAGAAAAAACAGCTCATATCGGTGCAGTGGAAATAGACCCAACCAACCACAATATCGTCTGGGTGGCAGCCATTGGCAATGCATTTAAGCCAAATGACGAGCGCGGAATATTTAAAACTTCTGATGGTGGAAAATCATGGCAGAAGGTGCTGTTCATTTCCAACAAAGTTGGCTTTGCCGATATAGAGCTCTTGCCTGGCAATCCGAATGTAGCCTGTGCAGCAGCATGGAAAGTAGATCGCAAGCCCTGGAACATCATATCCGGTGGCACCAATGACGAAGGCGGCATTTATAAAACCATGGATGGCGGTAAATCCTGGGAAAAACTCAGCAAAGGTCTACCGCAGGGACTTATTGGAAAGATTGATTTGGCTGTAACGCCTGCCAATTCCAGCATACTATATGCCATCATCGAAGCGTCTGGCAAAGAAGGCGGTCTGTACAAATCGGAGGATCAGGGTGATTCATTTAAACAGGTGTCCAGTGACGAGGGCTTGGTCAATAGGCCATTTTATTACTGCAATGTGGCAGCGGATCCAAAGAATGCAGACATCGTATACTCCATGGCCAATCCCATGCTTAAGTCAGTTAATGGGGGGATATCCTGGACCAGGGTAAATCCTCCCCACGGAGACAACCACGACATCTGGATCAATCCCAACGACCCGGATCTATTCATTCAATCCAATGATGGAGGAGCCAATATCACGCACAACGGTGGCAAAACCTGGTCTACTCAATTTAATCAACCCACTGCTGAACTTTACCAGGTAGAGGTCGACGACCAGTATCCTTATTGGTTATGCGCCGGGCAACAGGACAATTATACTGCCATCGCTGTGCCCAGCTTTCCCCTAGTGCAATTCAAACGCCAGGAGTAGGGTGGATCATCAATGTCGGTGGTTGCGAAACCGGACCTGCGGTGCCCAAACCCGGGAGATCATAACACTGTCTACACCAACTGCAAAGGCGTATTTGGAGTGTTCAATAAAAAGACTGGTATAGAAAAATCCTATCCGGTGGGAGCCTCCAATATCTATGGACATAATCCTAAAGATCTCCAGTATAGATTCCAAAGAGTAGCCCCTGTCCATGTATCTCCTCATAATCCCAATGTAGTTTACCATGGATCCCAATATTTACACAAAACTATCGATGATGGTCTGCATTGGGAGACGATTTCACCGGATCTCACTGCCAATGAAGCAGATAAACAGGTGATCTCGGGCACACCCATCACCAGAGATATTACTGGAGAAGAATTTTATAGCACGCTCTATTCAATCAGAGAGTCAACCGCAAAAGAAGGGTTGATTTGGACTGGATCGAATGATGGGATTATACAAGTCACCAAAGATGGTGGAAAAGTTTGGTCTAATGTGACTCCATCCAAACTCCCCAAAGGAGGTCGAGTCGACGCTGTAGAGCCTTCACCGCATGATCCTGCCAAGGCCTACGTATCAGTTTTGCTATACCAATTAGGAGATGATCGCCCCTACATTTTTAAAACAGTAGATTATGGAAAGACCTGGGAGCTACTCACAACCGGGACCAATGGGATTCCGGCTGATTTTCCTACACGGGTGATCAGAGAAGACCCTGTAAGAGCAGGTCTATTGTATGCTGGCACAGAATATGGATTATTTGTTTCGTTTGATGATGGCAAAAGCTGGAAGCCCTTTCAACAGAATCTACCGGTGACCCCTGTGACGGATATCAAAATATTTCGTGGCGACCTTATCGTGAGCACCATGGGACGCTCCTTTTGGATCCTCGACAATATCACCACCTTGAGACAAGCAGAGATCCTTGATCTGGCTGGCAAGCCGATCCTGTTCAAACCTGATAATACGATTAGATATCGATATCCAAGAGTCAGCAATGACAGATCAGCCTTTCCGGTGTATCCTCAGCCAGGAGTGACTATTGATTATTATATACCTAAAGACAATGCATCACCGATAAAACTTGATATCCTTAATGTGAATAAAAGTATAGTTGCAACTTATATCAGCGATACCAGCAAACAAAAACTACCTCAGACGGTCATTGAAGATATGAATACCAATAAAACCATTTTTTTGGTAAATAAGTCATTGTCCACTCAGTCGGGATTGAATCGCTTTTCATGGGATATGAAATATACCGGACCCTGGACCAAAGAACTCAGTAGAAGGTATCAAAATGGCCCTGTGGCTGCACCAGGTACCTATACGGTTAGGCTAACACTCAAAGACATAGTTATCGAGCAGCGTTTTGATTTATTGATGGATCCTAGAGTAAAGGACGAAGGTTTGTCAGAAGCTGATATTGTCACCCAGGTATCGATGCAACAAAACTGGCTGACCTCGTGACGGAATCTCAAAAATTACAGGATCAACTAGAAAAAGAAGATAAACAATTACTCGTAGATAAAAATCAAACAGATCGGCAATTGAAAGTAAAGGCTGCGCTGAAACTTTTAAAAACAGAGAGCGGTGCTTACCCTCAACCTATGCTCACAGACCAGGTGACCTATCTTTACAATGTGATCAATGACGCCGATCAGCTCCCTGGTAACGAAGTAGAAAAACGATTTGAAGCATTAAAGAATCAAATGAGAGATATAAAAAAGGCATTGGAATAAATGCGTTACTTGTTTGTTTTTTTAAAATAATCAACAGGCAAATAAACGGAAGAAGTCTATACGTTAAAGGCGTAGTTTGGGAGATTCGGGAGAATCACAAGTAACTGAAAGGCTAGGTATATATTACAAAAAAAAATCATATAAAAACCCCGAAAACACTGCCTTAAGTGTAAATTCGGGGTTTAAAGAATTTAAATTATATGGCAAAGTTAATCGAGATACGGAATAATATTTCACAGCTGCCATTTTTGAGTCTTCAAGACCAATTGGCAGAATATGAAGAAGAGTTTAGGAGAAGTGAACTTGGTATGATCTATGCAGCCATACCTTGGTCAGAAATAGCTCGGACACTATCTAAAATAAGTCGAAAGCAAAAGAAGGGTCCTCTATGTTCGATACTAGGGGAAAAGTGGCATTGATGTTATTGAAGAATTATTGTAATTGTACTGATCAGGATTTGATCAATCGATTGAATAGTGATTGGAAGCTGCAAATGTTTTGTGGGGTATTATTAAGACCTAAAGAAGGGATTGCTAATTTTAAAATTGTAAGCTCTATCAGATGTGAGTTGGCCAGAGTATTGGAAGGAGAAGCGTATCAAAAGATCCAGGAGATATTTGCCAAGAGTTGGAGACACTATATGACTCATCCTCATATTGCACGTATGGATGCGACTGCTTATGAAAGTAATTTACGATATCCAACAGATGTAAAACTATTGTGGGAGTGCTGCGAATGGATGCACAAAAAACTACTTTGGTGCTATGGGCATTGGGTGTTGTTCAACCTCGCATTAAATTTAAAGAGCAAAAAACAAGGTATTTAGGCTAAACGAACAATTACTTGAAAACAAGGTAAACCAAGTCATTGAGAAACTCAAAACATACCGGCCAAGAAAAAAGGAAGCTAGTGAGGCCTTGTCAAATGTCATTCGCTATTATGAGGAACCTGAGGATAGAATGCAATACAAAACCTACAGAGAAAATGGATGGCTACTAGGATCTGGCCCCATCGAATCTGCCCACAGGAATGTCCTTCAACACCGATTAAAGTTATCTGGACAGCGTTGGTCAATTCAAGGTGCCCAGCACATTGCCAATCTAAGATGTTTGAAAATAAGTAACAGGTGGACCGATATCACCAATCTAATTAAAAAATGCAGCTTGATGTGCAATTTGTCCTACACCCTAAATAATTGATAATTTGTCGAGCACCATTGTCTGACATTTATGCTAATTTGGAATGAGTTTTAAGGCAAGAATGATTTATTATATTTGATAGCTTTTAGAAGTGGATTTAGCATTTTTTTGAATTATTTCTATGAGGTTGAAAGCATTAATATTTTTATTATTGTCAGTTACTAGTAAGCTTTTTGCTGGCTCACAGACCGATTATCGATTAGTCATTGAAAATTTTAATTTGCCTATTTGTGGTGGTAGTTGTTCTGGTTATTTTGATTACTATGTATTTCATGATTTGACAAATACCAAAGTACCAATTAGTCAACTCCAAATACTCCCTGAAACCTTTGAAGATGATGGACCTATTTCGAGTAATACCTATAGGTTAAGTCATCTTTGCCCAAATACTTCATATACTTTTCGAGTTATTTTTACTCATAATTCGATACAACACTCAATAACTGAGACAATTGTTGTTAGTGAATCTTCCACATGTACTTTCAATAGTTTTCCAATTTCTAGCTATAATGATTGTGAATGCAATCTATTTACGTTCACAGCTTCTGATCCTTCTCCAAATGGATGGACTTTTAAATGGCAATATTCATCCTCATGCAATGGAGTCTGGTCTGATTACACATCTACTTTACCTGAATATCAATCATTATCAGGCAAATTGGGAGCCTGCCCGGAAAGTGCTCCTTTAAACCCATCAACAGGACTAAGAAGAGCTATCCAAACAAATATTTTGTCCGGTTGTTATCGAAGAGCGGCTCAAAATTTGACTACTGGGACTTGGATATATTCTAATGTTATCAATGTTGTGGTCAAGCCTCTTCCTATCGCAAGTATTAATGGTATCACTACGATCTGTAATGGAGGTATTACAACCTTAACTGCAAGTGGAGGAGGTAGTTATTTATGGAGCAATAATTCAACCTCAGCCTCGATTAATATATCTCCTACTATCACTACCGGTTACTCAGTGAACGTAACGAATAATGGATGTCAGGCAACTGCTTCACAAGTAGTAACTGTGATTCCCACCCCAATAACCCCCACCTTAAGTGGAGTGAGTCAACCCGGTTGTGGTGGGACCACCGGCAGTTTTACCATCACCAATTACAATGCATCTTATATTTATACAATAAGTCCTTCCTCCGGAGTAAGCCGATCAGGTAGTACAATCACCGCGCCAACTGGCAGCTACACCGTAACAGCCACTTTAGGGCCGTGTACCTCGGGATCAACACTGAGTGCAACTGTCAATGCTGCACCAACCACACCAACGACACCAACCTTAAGTGCAGTGAGCCAACCTGGTTGCGGTGGGACCACCGGCAGTTTTACCATCACCAATTACAATGCTACATATAGTTATACGATCAGTCCATCCTCCGGAGTAAGCCGATCGGGTAGTACGATCACTGCACCAACTGGCAGCTATGCAGTAACAGCCACATTAGGGTCGTGTACTTCCGGCACCTCACTAAGCGCAACCGTAAATTCAGCACCAACCACACCAACGACACCAACCTTAGGTGCGGTAAACCAACCCGGTTGTGGTGGGACCACCGGCAATTTTACCATCACCAATTACAATGCTACATATAGTTATACGATAAGTCCTTCTACCGGAGTGAACCGATCAGGTAGTACAATCACCGCGCCAACTGGCAGCTACACCGTAACAGCCACTTTAGGGCCGTGTACCTCGGGATCATCACTGAGCGCAACAGTCAATGCTGCACCAACCACACCAACGACACCAACCTTAAGTGCGGTAACCCAACCCGGTTGTGGTGGGACCACCGGAAGTTTTACCATCACCAATTACAATGCGTCTTATGGTTATACAATAAGTCCTTCCTCCGGAATAAACCGATCAGGTAGTATAATCACCGCGCCAACTGGCACTTATACGATAACAGCCACTTTAGGGTTATGTACTTCCGGCAGCTCTTTGAGCGCAACCGTAAATTCAGCACCCACCACACCAACTACTCCAACCTTAAGTGCAGTGAGTCAACCCGGTTGTGGTGGGACCACCGGAAGTTTTACCATCACCAATTACAATGCATCTTATGTTTATACGATAAGTCCTTCTACCGGAGTGAGCCGATCAGGTAGTACAATCACCGCGCCAACTGGCAGCTACACCGTAACAGCCACATTAGGGCCGTGTACCTCGGGATCATCATTGAGCGCAACTGTCAATGCTGCACCAACCACACCAACGACACCAACCTTAAGTGCAGTGAGCCAACCTGGTTGCGGTGGGACCACCGGAAGTTTTACCATCACCAATTACAATGCATCCTTTGTTTATACGATAAGTCCTTCTACCGGAGTGAGCCGATCAGGTAGTACAATCACCGCGCCAACTGGCAGCTACACCGTAACAGCCACATTAGGGCCGTGTACCTCGGGATCATCACTGAGCGCAACTGTCAATGCTGCACCAACCACACCAACGACTCCAACCTTAAGTGCAGTGAGCCAACCCGGTTGTGGTGGGACCACCGGAAGTTTTACCATTACCAATTACAATGCTACATATAGTTATACAATAAGTCCTTTTACCGGAGTAAGCCGATCAGGTAGTACAATCACCGCGCCAACTGGCAGCTACACCGTAACAGCCACATTAGGGCCGTGTACCTCGGGATCATCACTGACCGCAACTGTCAATGCTGCACCAACCACACCAACGACACCAACCTTAAGTGCAGTGAGCCAACCTGGTTGCGGTGGGACCACCGGAAGTTTTACCATCACCAATTACAATGCATCCTTTGTTTATACGATAAGTCCTTCTACCGGAGTGAGCCGATCAGGTAGTACAATCACCGCGCCAACTGGCAGCTACACCGTAACAGCCACATTAGGGCCGTGTACCTCGGGATCATCACTGAGCGCAACTGTCAATGCTGCACCAACCACACCAACGACACCAACCTTAAGTGCAGTGAGCCAACCTGGTTGCGGTGGGACCACCGGAAGTTTTACCATCACCAATTACAATGCATCTTATATTTATACAATAAGTCCTTCCTCCGGAGTAAGCCGATCAGGTAGTACAATCACCGCGCCAACTGGCAGCTTCACCGTAACAGCAACATTAGGGCCGTGTACCTCGGGATCATCACTGAGCGCAATTGTCAATGCTGCACCAACCACACCAACGACACCAACCTTAAGTGCAGTGAGCCAACCTGGTTGCGGTGGGACCACCGGAAGTTTTACCATCACCAATTACAATGCTACATATAGTTATACGATCAGTCCTTCCTCCGGAGTAAACCGATCAGGTAGTACAATCACCGCGCCAACTGGCAGCTTCACCGTAACAGCAACATTAGGGCCGTGTACCTCGGGATCATCACTGAGCGCAACTGTCAATGCTGCACCAACCACACCAACTACTCCAACCTTAAGTGCAGTGAACCAACCCGGTTGTGGTGGGACCACCGGAAGTTTTACCATCACCAATTACAATGCATCTTATATTTATACAATAAGTCCTTCCTCCGGAGTAAACCGATCAGGTAGTACAATCACCGCGCCAACTGGCAGCTTCACCGTAACAGCCACATTAGGGCCGTGTACCTCGGGATCATCACTGAGCGCAATTGTCAATGCTGCACCAACCACACCAACGACACCAACCTTAAGTGCAGTGAGCCAACCTGGTTGCGGTGGGACCACCGGAAGTTTTACCATCACCAATTACAATGCATCTTATATTTATACAATAAGTCCTTCCTCCGGAGTAAACCGATCAGGTAGTACAATCACCGCGCCAACTGGCAGCTTCACCGTAACAGCAACATTAGGGTTATGTACTTCTGGCAGCTCTTTGAGCGCAACTGTAAATTCAGCACCATCCACACCAACGACACCAACCTTAAGTGCAGTGAGCCAACCTGGTTGCGGTGGGACCACCGGAAGTTTTACCATCACCAATTACAATGCATCCTTTGTTTATACGTTAAGTCCTTCTACCGGAGTGAGCCGATCAGGTAGTACAATCACCGCGCCAACTGGCAGCTTCACCGTAACAGCAACATTAGGGCGTGTACCTCGGGATCATCACTGAGCGCAACTGTCAATGCTGCACCAACCACACCAACGACACCAACCTTAAGTGCAGTGAGCCAACCTGGTTGCGGTGGGACCAATGGAAGTTTTACCATCACCAATTACAATGCATCCTATGTTTATACGATAAGTCCTTCTACCGGAGTGAGCCGATCAGGTAGTACAATCACCGCGCCAACTGGCAGCTACACCGTAACAGCCACATTAGGGCCGTGTACCTCGGGATCATCACTGACCGCAACTGTCAATGCTGCACCAACCACACCAACGACACCAACCTTAAGTGCAGTGAGCCAACCTGGTTGCGGTGGGACCACCGGAAGTTTTACCATCACCAATTACAATGCATCCTTTGTTTATACGTTAAGTCCTTCTACCGGAGTGAGCCGATCAGGTAGTACAATCACCGCGCCAACTGGCAGCTTCACCGTAACAGCCACATTAGGGCCGTGTACCTCGGGATCATCACTGAGCGCAACTGTCAATGCTGCACCAACCACACCAACGACACCAACCTTAAGTGCAGTGAGCCAACCTGGTTGCGGTGGGACCAATGGAAGTTTTACCATCACCAATTACAATGCATCCTATGTTTATACGATAAGTCCTTCTACCGGAGTGAACCGATCAGGTAGTACAATCACCGCGCCAACTGACAGCTACACCGTAACAGCCACATTAGGGCCGTGTACCTCGGGATCATCACTGAGCGCAACTGTCAATGCTGCACCAACCACACCAACTACTCCAACCTTAAGTGCAGTGAACCAACCCGGTTGTGGTGGGACCACCGGCAATTTTACCATCACCAATTACAATGCTACATATAGTTATACGATAAGTCCTTCTACCGGAGTGAACCGATCAGGTAGTACAATCACCGCGCCAACTGGCAGCTACACCGTAACAGCCACTTTAGGGCCGTGTACCTCGGGATCATCACTGAGCGCAACAGTCAATGCTGCACCAACCACACCAACGACACCAACCTTAAGTGCGGTAACCCAACCCGGTTGTGGTGGGACCACCGGAAGTTTTACCATCACCAATTACAATGCGTCTTATGGTTATACAATAAGTCCTTCCTCCGGAATAAACCGATCAGGTAGTATAATCACCGCACCACCGGGCACTTATTCGGTAACAGCCACTTTAGGGTTATGTACTTCCGGCAGCTCTTTGAGCGCAACCGTAAATTCAGCACCATCCACACCAACGACACCAACCTTAAGTGCAGTGAGCCAACCAGGTTGTGGAGAGACCAACGGAAGTTTTAGCATCACCAATTACAATGCAACTTATATTTATACAATAAGTCCTTCCTCCGGAGTAAGCCGATCAGGTAGTACGATCACCGCCCCACCGGGCACTTATTCGGTAACAGCCACTTTAGGGTTATGTACTTCCGGCAGCTCTTTGAGCGCAACCGTAAATTCAGCACCATCCACACCAACGACACCAACCTTAAGTGCGGTAACCCAACCCGGTTGTGGTGGGACCACCGGAAGTTTTACCATCACCAATTACAATGCGTCTTATGGTTATACGATAAGTCCTTCCTCCGGAGTAAACCGATCTGGTAATACGATCACCGCCCCACCGGGCACTTATTCGGTAACAGCCACTTTAGGGTCATGTACTTCCGGCAGCTCTTTGAGTACTTTAGTGGACACTATCCGGGCAGTGCCAACTTTAAATATTATCACTACCATTTGTTCCTCAGATCTGACAACTTACTCTATTAGTTACACCAGCAATGGCACCGTCAGTAGTCCCGTAGGAACAGTAAATAATACTACCAAAACCATAAGTAATATCCCCACCGGCACTAATATTACATTGACATCAACAAGTAATGGATGCAGCACCTCATTAAATGTTACAGCCCCATCTTGCACCTGTCCATCCATCACCGCACCAACAAGCGGCGGTAATCAATCAATCTGCTCGAATGAATCGATCCCAAACTTAAGCGCTAACGCAACTGGCATCAATGAGACCATCGATTGGTATGATAGCAGTACCGGTGGCAATTTATTGCAACAGGGGTCCAACACTTATACTCCATCCATAGCAGGGACTTATTATGCAGAAGCCAGAAACACGATCAACGGATGTAAAAGCAGTACAAGAACCCCAGTAAGTTTAATCATCCGTGCTGTGCCCACTTTAAGTTTGACAACCATCACTTGCTCTGCAGATCTTACTACTTACACCATCTCATTTGCAAGTAATGGCACAGTCAGCAGCACCACAGGCTCCGTAAATAATACTACCAAAACCATAAGCGGTATTCCATCCGGTACAAATGTCACGCTATCTTCAAGCCTCAACGGTTGCACAACTACCCTCAATGTTACAGCTCCATCTTGCACCTGTCCTTCCATCACAGCGCCAACGAGCGGCGGCAATCAAACAACCTGCTCGAATGAATCGATCCCAAACTTAAGCGCTACCGCAACTGGCATCAATGAGACCATCGATTGGTATGATAACAGTACCGGCGGCAATTTATTGCAACAGGGATCCAACACTTATACTCCATCCATAGCAGGGACCTATTATGCAGAATCCAGAAACACGATCAACAGTTGTAAAAGCAATACAAGAACCCCTGTCAGTTTGATTATCCGGGCAGTGCCCACTTTGAGCATTATCACTACCACTTGCTCCGCAGATCTTGCTTCGTATAGCATCAATTTCTCCAGCAATGGCACGGTTAGCAGCTCCTCTGGCATTGTAAACAATACTACCAAAACCATAAGCGGTATTCCATCCGGTACAAATGTCACGCTATCTTCAAGCCTCAACGGTTGCACAACTACCCTCAATGTTACAGCTCCATCTTGCACCTGTCCTTCCATCACCGCACCAACAAGCGGCGGCAATCAAACAATCTGCTCTAATGAATCGATCCCAAACTTAAGCGCTACCGCAACTGGCATCAATGAGACCATCGATTGGTATGATAACAGTACCGGCGGCAATTTATTGCAACAGGGATCCAACACTTATACTCCATCCATAGCAGGGACCTATTATGCAGAATCCAGAAACACGATCAACAGTTGTAAAAGCAATACAAGAACCCCTGTCAGTTTGATTATCCGGGCAGTGCCCACTTTGAGCATTATCACTACCACTTGCTCCGCAGATCTTGCTTCGTATAGCATCAATTTCTCCAGCAATGGCACGGTTAGCAGCTCCTCTGGCATTGTAAACAATACTACCAAAACTATAAGCGGTATTCCATCCGGTACAAATGTCACGCTATCTTCAAGCCTCAACGGTTGCACAACTACCCTCAATGTTACAGCTCCATCTTGCACCTGTCCTTCCATCACCGCACCAACAAGCGGCGGCAATCAAACAATCTGCTCTAATGAATCGATCCCAAACTTAAGCGCTAACGCAACTGGCATCAATGAGACCATCGATTGGTATGATAGCAGTACCAGCGGCAATTTATTGCAACAGGGATCGAGTACTTATAGACCATCCATTGCAGGCACTTACTTTGCAGAATCCAGAAACACGATCAACGGATGTAAAAGCAGTACAAGAACCCCAATGAGTTTGATTATCCTGGCAGTGCCCACTTTGAGTTTGACTACCATCACTTGCTCTGCTGATCTTACTACTTACTCCATTTCATTTGCAAGTAATGGCACAGTCAGTAGTTCCGTAGGAACAGTAAATAATACTACCAAAACCATAAGCAATATCCCCACCGGCACTAATATTACATTGACATCAACAAGTAATGGATGCAGCACCTCATTAAATGTTACAGCCCCATCTTGCACCTGTCCTTCCATCACCGCACCAACAAGCGGCGGCAATCAAACAACCTGCTCGAATGAATCGATCCCAAACTTAAGCGCTAACGCAACTGGCATCAATGAGACCATCGATTGGTATGATAGCAGTACCAGCGGCAATTTATTGCAACAGGGATCGAGTACTTTTACTCCATTAATCGCAGGCACTTACTTTGCAGAATCCAGAAACACGATCAACGGTTGTAAAAGCAGTACAAGAACCCCGGTGAGTTTGATTATCCGGGCAGTGCCCACTTTGAGCATTATCACTACCACTTGTTCCGCAGATCTTGCTTCGTATAGCATCAATTTCTCCAGCAATGGCACGGTTAGTAGCTCCTCTGGCATTGTAAACAATACTACCAAAACCATAAGCGGTATTCCATCCGGTACAAATGTCACGCTATCTTCAAGCCTCAACGGTTGCACAACTACCCTCAATGTTACAGCTCCATCTTGCATCTGTCCTTCCATCACCGCACCATCGAGTGGCAGCAATCAAACAATCTGCTCTAATGAATCGATCCCAAACTTAAGCGCTAACGCATCTGGCATCAATGAGACCATCGATTGGTATGATAGCAGTACCGGCGGCAATTTATTGCAACAGGGATCGAGTACTTATAGACCATCCATTGCAGGCAATTACTTTGCAGAATCCAGAAACACGATCAACGGATGTAAAAGCAGTACAAGAACCCCAATCAGTTTAATCATCCGTGCTGTGCCCACTTTAAGTTTGACTACCATCACTTGCTCTGCTGATCTTACTACTTACTCCATCTCATTTGCAAGCAATGGCACAGTCGGTAGTTCCGTAGGAACAGTAAATAATACTACCAAAACCGTAAGTAATATTCCCACCGGCACTAATATTACTTTGACATCATCAAGTAATGGATGTAGCACTACATTGAATATTACAGCTCCATCTTGCACCTGTCCTTCCATCACCGCACCAACAAGCGGCGGCAATCAAACAATCTGCTCGAATGAATCGATCCCAAACTTAAGCGCTAACGCAACTGGCATCAATGAGACCATCGATTGGTATGATAGCAGTACCAGCGGCAATTTATTGCAACAAGGATCGAGTACTTATAGACCATCCATTGCAGGCACTTACTTTGCAGAATCCAGAAACACGATCAACGGTTGTAAAAGCAACACAAGAACATCAGTCAGTTTGATTATCCGCGCAGTGCCCACTTTAAGTTTGACTACCACCACTTGCTCCGCAGATCTTGCTTCGTATAGCATCAATTTCTCCAGCAATGGCACGGTTAGCAGCACCACTGGTATTGTAAATAATACTACCAAAACCATAAGCAATATCCCCACCGGCACTAATATTACATTGACATCAACAAGTAATGGATGTAGCACCTCATTGAATATTACAGCCCCATCTTGCACCTGTCCATCCCTCTCAGCCCCGATCAGCGGCGGCAATCAAACGATCTGCTCAAATGAATCGATCCCAAACTTAAGCGCTAACGCAACTGGCATCAATGAGACCATCGATTGGTATGATAGCAGTACCGGCGGCAATTTATTGCAACAAGGATCGAGTACTTATAGACCATCCATTGCAGGCACTTACTTTGCAGAATCCAGAAACACTATCAACGGTTGTAAAAACAGTACAAGAATTCCGGTAAGTTTAATCATCCGTGCTGTGCCCACTTTAAGTTTGACAACCATCACTTGCTCTGCAGACCTTACTACTTACTCCATCTCATTTGCCAGCAATGGCACCGTCAGTAGTTCCGTAGGAACAGTAAATAATACTACCAAAACCGTAAGTAATATTCCCACCGGCACTAATATTACATTGACATCAGCAAGTAATGGATGTAGCACTACATTGAATATTACAGCTCCATCTTGCATCTGTCCTTCCATCACCGCACCAACGAGTGGCAGCAATCAAACAATCTGCTCTAATGAATCGATCCCAAACTTAAGCGCTAACGCATCTGGCATCAATGAGACCATCGATTGGTATGATAGCAGTACCGGCGGCAATTTATTGCAACAGGGATCGAGTACTTATAGACCATCCATTGCAGGCAATTACTTTGCAGAATCCAGAAACACGATCAACGGATGTAAAAGCAGTACAAGAACCCCAATGAGTTTGATTATCCTGGCAGTGCCCACTTTGAGCATTATCACTACCACTTGCTCCGCAGATCTTGCTTCGTATAGCATCAATTTCTCCAGCAATGGCACGGTTAGCAGCACCAATGGTATTGTAAATAATACTACCAAAACCATAAGTAATATCCCCACCGGCACTAATATTACATTGACATCAACAAGTAATGGATGCAGCACCTCATTAAATGTTACAGCCCCATCTTGCACCTGTCCATCCATCACCGCACCAACAAGCGGCGGTAATCAATCAATCTGCTCGAATGAATCGATCCCAAACTTAAGCGCTAACGCAACTGGCATCAATGAGACCATCGATTGGTATGATAGCAGTACCGGTGGCAATTTATTGCAACAGGGGTCCAACACTTATACTCCATCCATAGCAGGGACTTATTATGCAGAAGCCAGAAACACGATCAACGGATGTAAAAGCAGTACAAGAACCCCAGTAAGTTTAATCATCCGTGCTGTGCCCACTTTAAGTTTGACAACCATCACTTGCTCTGCAGATCTTACTACTTACACCATCTTATTTGCAAGTAATGGCACAGTCAGCAGCACCACAGGCTCCGTAAATAATACTACCAAAACCATAAGCGGTATTCCATCCGGTACAAATGTCACGCTATCTTCAAGCCTCAACGGTTGCACAACTACCCTCAATGTTACAGCTCCATCTTGCACCTGTCCTTCCATCACAGCACCAACGAGCGGCGGCAATCAAACAACCTGCTCGAATGAATCGATCCCAAACTTAAGCGCTACCGCAACTGGCATCAATGAGACCATCGATTGGTATGATAGCAGTACCGGCGGCAATTTATTGCAACAAGGATCGAGTACTTATAGACCATCCATTGCAGGCAATTACTTTGCAGAGTCCAGAAACACGATCAACGGATGTAAAAGCAGTACAAGAATTCCGGTAAGTTTAATCATCCGTGTTGTGCCCACTTTAAGTTTGACAACCATCACTTGCTCTGCAGACCTTACTACTTACTCCATCTCATTTGCCAGCAATGGCACCGTCAGTAGTTCCGTAGGAACAGTAAATAATACTACCAAAACCGTAAGTAATATTCCCACCGGCACTAATATTACTTTGACATCATCAAGTAATGGATGTAGCACTACATTGAATGTTACAGCTCCATCTTGCACCTGTCCATCCATCCCAGCCCCAACGAGTGGCAGCAATCAAACAATCTGCTCAAATGAATCGATCCCAAACTTAAGCGCTACCGCAACTGGCATCAATGAGACCATCGATTGGTATGATAGCAGTACCGGCGGCAATTTATTGCAACAGGGATCGAGTACTTATAGACCATCCATTGCAGGCACTTACTTTGCAGAATCCAGAAACACGATCAACGGATGTAAAAGCAGTACAAGAATTCCGGTAAGTTTAATCATCCGTGCTGTGCCCACTTTAAGTTTGACAACCATCACTTGCTCTGCAGACCTTACTACTTACTCCATCTCATTTGCCAGCAATGGCACCGTCAGTAGTTCCGTAGGAACAGTAAATAATACTACCAAAACCATAAGCAATATCCCCACCGGCACTAATATTACTTTGACATCATCAAGTAATGGATGTAGCACTACATTGAATGTTACAGCTCCATCTTGCACCTGTCCATCCATCCCAGCCCCAACGAGTGGCAGCAATCAAACAATCTGCTCTAATGAATCGATCCCAAACTTAAGCGCTACCGCAACTGGCATCAATGAGACCATCGATTGGTATGATAACAGTACCGGCGGCAATTTATTGCAACAAGGATCGAGTACTTATAGACCATCCATTGCAGGCACTTACTTTGCAGAATCCAGAAACACTATCAACGGTTGTAAAAGCAGTACAAGAATTCCGGTGAGTTTGATCATCCTACTAGAGCCAACTTTAAGTTTGACTACCACTACTTGTTCCGCGGATCTTACTACATATAGCATCAATTTCTCCAGCAATGGCACAGTTAGCAGCACCTCAGGCAACGAAAACAATACAACCAAAACTATAAGTGGAATTCCATCGGGCATCAATGTCACGCTGACTTCAAGCCTCAACAGTTGCACAACTACCCTCAATGTTACAGCCCCATCTTGCACCTGTCCTTCCCTCTCAGCCCCGATCACCGGCGGCAATCAAACAATCTGCTCTAATGAATCGATCCCAAACTTAAGCGCTAACGCAACTGGCATCAATGAGACCATCGATTGGTATGATAGCAGTATTGGCGGCAATTTATTGCAACAGGGATCGAGTACTTATAGACCATCCATTGCAGGCCATTACTTTGCAGAATCCAGAAACACTATCATCGGTTGTAAAAGCAGTACAAGAACCCCAGTAAGTTTAATCATCCGTGCTGTGCCCACTTTGAGCATTATCACTACCACTTGTTCCTCAGATCTCACTACTTACTCCATCTCATATGCAAGTAATGGCACAGTCAGCAGCACCACAGGCTCCGTAAATAATACATCTAAAACCATAAGCGGTATTCCATCCGGTACAAATGTCACGCTATCTTCAAGCCTCAACGGTTGCACAACTACCCTCAATGTTACAGCTCCATCTTGCACCTGTCCTTCCATCACCGCACCAACAAGCGGCGGCAATCAAACAATCTGCTCTAATGAATCGATCCCAAACTTAAGCGCTAACGCAACTGGCATCAATGAGACCATCGATTGGTATGATAGCAGTACCGGCGGCAATTTATTGCAACAAGGATCGAACACTTTTACTCCATCCATTGCAGGCACTTACTTTGCAGAATCCAGAAACACGATCAACGGATGTAAAAGCAGCACAAGGATTCCGGTGAGTTTGATCATCCTACTAGAGCCAACTTTAAGTTTGACTACCACTACTTGTTCCGCGGATCTTACTACATATAGCATCAATTTCTCCAGCAATGGCACAGTTAGCAGCACCTCAGGCAACGAAAACAATACAACCAAAACTATAAGTGGTATTCCATCGGGCATCAATGTCACGCTATCTTCAAGCCTCAACGGTTGCACAACTACCCTCAATATTACAGCCCCATCTTGCACCTGTCCATCCCTCTCAGCCCCGATCAGCGGCGGCAATCAAACGATCTGCCCTAATGAATCGATCCCAAACTTAAGCGCTACCGCAACTGGCATCAATGAGACCATCGATTGGTATGATAGCAGTACCGGCGGCAATTTATTGCAACAGGGATCGAGTACTTTTACTCCATTAATCGCAGGCACTTACTTTGCAGAATCCAGAAACACTATCAACGGTTGTAAAAGCAGTACAAGAACCCCTCTGAGTTTGATTATCCGGGCAGTGCCCACTTTGAGCATTATCACTACCACTTGTTCCTCAGATCTGACAACTTACTCTATTAGTTACACCAGCAATGGCACCGTCAGTAGTCCCGTAGGAACAGTAAATAATACTACCAAAACCATAAGCAATATCCCCACCGGCACTAATATTACATTGACATCAACAAGTAATGGATGCAGCACCTCATTAAATGTTTCAGCTCCATCTTGCACCTGTCCTTCCATCACAGCGCCAACGAGCGGCGGCAATCAAATAATTTGCTCGAATGAATCGATCCCAAACTTAAGCGCTAACGCAACTGGTATCAATGAGACCATCGATTGGTATGATAGCAGTATTGGCGGCAATTTATTGCAACAGGGATCCAACACTTTTACTCCATCCATAGCAGGGACCTATTATGCAGAATCCAGAACCACGATCAATGGCTGTACAAGCCATGTAAGAACCCCAGTCAGTTTGATTATCCGGGTAGTGCCCACTTTAAATATTATCACTACCACTTGCTCCGCAGACCTTACTACTTACTCCATCTCATTTGCAAGCAATGGCACAGTCGGTAGTTCCGTAGGAACAGTAAATAATACTACCAAAACCGTAAGTAATATTCCCACCGGCACTAATATTACTTTGACATCATCAAGTAATGGATGTAGCACTACATTGAATATTACAGCTCCATCTTGCACCTGTCCATCCATCCCAGCCCCAATCACCGGAGGTAATCAAACAATCTGCTCTAATGAATCGATCCCAAACTTAAGCGCTAACGCAACTGGCATCAATGAGACCATCGATTGGTATGATAGCAGTACCGGCGGCAATTTATTGCAACAGGGATCGAGTACTTATAGACCATCCATTGCAGGCACTTACTTTGCAGAGTCCAGAAACACGATCAACGGATGTAAAAGCAGTACAAGAATTCCGGTAAGTTTAATCATCCGTGTTGTGCCCACTTTAAGTTTGACAACCATCACTTGCTCTGCAGACCTTACTACTTACTCCATCTCATTTGCCAGCAATGGCACCGTCAGTAGTTCCGTAGGAACAGTAAATAATACTACCAAAACCGTAAGTAATATTCCCACCGGCACTAATATTACTTTGACATCATCAAGTAATGGATGTAGCACTACATTGAATGTTACAGCTCCATCTTGCACCTGTCCTTCCATCACCGCACCAACAAGCGGCGGCAATCAAACAATCTGCTCTAATGAATCGATCCCAAACTTAAGCGCTACCGCAACTGGCATCAATGAGAACATCGATTGGTATGATAGCAGTACCGGCGGCAATTTATTGCAACAGGGATCGAGTACTTATAGACCATCCATTGCAGGCACTTACTTTGCAGAATCCAGAAACACGATCAACGGATGTAAAAGCAGTACAAGAATTCCGGTAAGTTTAATCATCCGTGCTGTGCCCACTTTAAGTTTGACAACCATCACTTGCTCTGCAGACCTTACTACTTACTCCATCTCATTTGCCAGCAATGGCACCGTCAGTAGTTCCGTAGGAACAGTAAATAATACTACCAAAACCATAAGCAATATTCCCACCGGCACTAATATTACATTGACATCAACAAGTAATGGATGCAGCACCTCATTAAATGTTACAGCCCCATCTTGCACCTGTCCATCCATCACCGCACCAACAAGCGGCGGTAATCAATCAATCTGCTCGAATGAATCGATCCCAAACTTAAGCGCTAACGCAACTGGCATCAATGAGACCATCGATTGGTATGATAGCAGTACCGGTGGCAATTTATTGCAACAGGGGTCCAACACTTATACTCCATCCATAGCAGGGACTTATTATGCAGAAGCCAGAAACACGATCAACGGATGTAAAAGCAGTACAAGAACCCCGGTGAGTTTGATTATCCGGGCAGTGCCCACTTTGAGCATTATCACTACCACTTGTTCCTCAGATCTCACTACTTACTCTATAAGTTTCACCAGCAATGGCACCGTCAGTAGTTCCATAGGAACTGTAAATAATACTACCAAAACCATAAGCAATATCCCCACCGGCACTAATTTTACATTGACATCAGCAAGTAATGGATGCAGCACCTCATTGAATGTTACAGCCCCATCTTGCACCTGTCCTTCCATCACCGCACCAACAAGCGGCGGCAATCAAACAATCTGCTCGAATGAATCGATCCCAAACTTAAGCGCTAACGCAACTGGCATCAATGAGACCATCGATTGGTATGATAACAGTACCGGCGGCAATTTATTGCAACAGGGATCCAACACTTATACTCCATCCATAGCAGGGACCTATTATGCAGAATCCAGAAACACGATCAACAGTTGTAAAAGCAATACAAGAACCCCTGTCAGTTTGATTATCCGGGCAGTGCCCACTTTGAGCATTATCACTACCACTTGCTCCGCAGATCTTGCTTCGTATAGCATCAATTTCTCCAGCAATGGCACGGTTAGCAGCTCCTCTGGCATTGTAAACAATACTACCAAAACTATAAGCGGTATTCCATCCGGTACAAATGTCACGCTATCTTCAAGCCTCAACGGTTGCACAACTACCCTCAATGTTACAGCTCCATCTTGCACCTGTCCATCCATCACCGCACCAACAAGCGGCGGTAATCAATCAATCTGCTCGAATGAATCGATCCCAAACTTAAGCGCTACCCCGTCTGGCATCAATGAGACCATCGATTGGTATGATAGCAGTACCGGTGGCAATTTATTGCAACAGGGGTCCAACACTTATACTCCATCCATAGCAGGGACTTATTATGCAGAATCCAGAAACACCATCAACGGATGTAAAAGCAGTACAAGAACCCCAGTGAGTCTGGTTATCCGTGCTGTGCCTACTTTAAATTTGACTACTACCACTTGCTCGGCAGATCTTACTACATATAGCATCAATTTCTCCAGCAATGGCACAGTTAGCAGCACCTCAGGCAACGTAAACAATACAACCAAAACTATAAGTGGTATTCCATCGGGCATCAATGTCACGCTGACTTCAAGCCTCAACGGTTGCACAACTACCTTCATTGTTACAGCCCCATCTTGCACCTGTCCATCCATAACAACGCCAACGAGCGGCGGCAATCAAACAATCTGCTCTAATGAATCGATCCCAAACTTAAGCGCTAACGCAACTGGCATCAATGAGACCATCGATTGGTATGATAGCAGTACCGGCGGCAATTTATTGCAACAGGGATCGAGTACTTTTAGTCCATTAATCGCAGGCACTTACTTTGCAGAATCCAGAAACACCATCAACGGATGTAAAAGCAGTACAAGAACCCCTCTGAGTTTGATTATCCGGGCAGTGCCCACTTTGAGCATTATCACTACCACTTGTTCTGCAAACCTTACTACTTACTCCATCTCATTTGCAAGCAATGGCACAGTCGGTAGTTCCGTAGGAACAATAAATAATACTACCAAAACCGTAAGTAATATTCCCACCGGCACTAATATTACTTTGACATCATCAAGTAATGGATGTAGCACTACATTGAATATTACAGCTCCATCTTGCACCTGTCCTTCCTTCACCGCACCAACAAGCGGCGGCAATAAATCAATCTGTTCGAATGAATCGATCCCAAACTTAAGCGCTAACGCAACTGGCATCAATGAGACCATCGATTGGTATGATAGCAGTACCGGTGGCAATTTATTGCAACAGGGGTCCAACACTTATACTCCATCCATAGCAGGGACCTATTATGCAGAATCCAGAAACACCATCAACGGATGTAAAAGCAGTACAAGAACCCCGGTGAGTCTGATTATCCGGGCAGTGCCCACTTTGAGCATTATCACTACCACTTGTTCCTCAGATCTCACTACTTACTCTATAAGTTTCACCAGCAATGGCACCGTCAGTAGTTCCATAGGAACTGTAAATAATACTACCAAAACCATAAGCAATATCCCCACCGGCACTAATATTACTTTGACATCAGCAAGTAATGGATGCAGCACCTCATTGAATGTTACAGCTCCATCTTGCACCTGTCCTTCCATCACCGCACCAACAAGCGGCGGCAATCAAACAATCTGCTCTAATGAATCGATCCCAAACTTAAGCGCTAACGCAACTGGCATCAATGAGACCATCGATTGGTATGATAGCAGTACCAGCGGCAATTTATTGCAACAGGGATCGAGTACTTATAGACCATCCATTGCAGGCACTTACTTTGCAGAATCCAGAAACACGATCAACGGATGTAAAAGCAGTACAAGAACCCCAATGAGTTTGATTATCCTGGCAGTGCCCACTTTGAGCATTATCACTACCACTTGTTCCTCAGATCTCACTACTTACTCTATAAGTTTCACCAGCAATGGCACCGTCAGTAGTCCCGGAGGAACAGTAAATAATACTACCAAAACCATAAGCAATATCCCCACCGGCACTAATTTTACATTGACATCAGCAAGTAATGGATGCAGCACCTCATTGAATGTTACAGCCCCATCTTGCACCTGTCCTTCCCTCTCAGCCCCGATCACCGGCGGCAATCAAACAATCTGCTCTAATGAATCGATCCCAAACTTAAGCGCTAACGCAACTGGCATCAATGAGACCATCGATTGGTATGATAGCAGTACCAGCGGCAATTTATTGCAACAGGGATCGAGTACTTATAGACCATCCATTGCAGGCACTTACTTTGCAGAATCCAGAAACACGATCAACGGATGTAAAAGCAGTACAAGAACCCCAATGAGTTTGATTATCCTGGCAGTGCCCACTTTGAGCATTATCACTACCACTTGTTCCTCAGATCTCACTACTTACTCTATAAGTTTCACCAGCAATGGCACCGTCAGTAGTCCCGTAGGAAAAGTAAATAATACTACCAAAACCATAAGCAATATCCCCACCGGCACTAATATTACTTTGACATCATCAAGTAATGGATGTAGCACTACATTGAATATTACAGCTCCATCTTGCATCTGTCCTTCCATCACCGCACCAACGAGTGGCAGCAATCAAACAATCTGCTCTAATGAATCGATCCCAAACTTAAGCGCTAACGCAACTGGCATCAATGAGACCATCGATTGGTATGATAGCAGTACCGGCGGCAATTTATTGCAACAGGGATCGAGTACTTTTAGTCCATTAATCGCAGGCACTTACTTTGCAGAATCCAGAAACACCATCAACGGATGTAAAAGCAGTACAAGAACCCCTCTGAGTTTGATTATCCGGGCAGTGCCCACTTTGAGCATTATCACTACCACTTGCTCTGCAAACCTTGCTACTTACCCATCTCATTTGCATGCAATGGCACAGTCGGTAGTTCCTTAGGAACAGTAAATAATACTACCAAAACCGTAAGTAATATTCCCACCGGCACTAATATTACTTTATCATCAAGTAATGGATGTAGCACTACATTGAATATTACAGCCCCATCTTGCATCTGTCCTTCCATCACCGCACCAACAAGCGGCAGCAATCAAACAATCTGCTCTAATGAATCGATCCCAAACTTAAGCGCTAACGCATCTGGCATCAATGAGACCATCGATTGGTATGATAGCAGTACCGGCGGCAATTTATTGCAACAGGGATCGAGTACTTTTAGACCATCCATTGCAGGCACTTACTTTGCAGAATCCAGAAACACGATCAACGGATGTAAAAGCAGTACAAGAACCCCAGTAAGTTTAATCATCCGTGCTGTGCCCACTTTAAGTGTGACAACCATCACTTGCTCTGCAGATCTTAATACTTACTCCATCTCATTTGCGAGTAATGGCACCGTCAGTAGTTCCGTAGGAACAGTAAATAATACTACCAAAACCGTAAGTAATATTCCCACCGGCACTAATATTACTTTGACATCATCAAGTAATGGATGTAGCACTACATTGAATATTACAGCCCCATCTTGCACCTGTCCATCCCTCTCAGCCCCGATCAGCGGCGGCAATCAAACGATCTGCTCAAATGAATCGATCCCAAACTTAAGCGCTACCGCAACTGGCATCAATGAGACTATCGATTGGTATGATAGCAGTACCGGCGGCAATTTATTGCAACAGGGATCGAGTACTTATAGACCATCCATTGCAGGCACTTACTTTGCAGAATCCAGAAACACGATCAACGGATGTAAAAGCAGTACAAGAACCCCAGTGAGTCTGGTTATCCGGGCAGTGCCCACTTTGAGCATTATCACTACTACTTGCTCCGCAGATCTTGCTTCGTATAGCATCAATTTCTCCAGCAATGGCACGGTTAGCAGCACCACTGGTGTTGTAAATAATACTACCAAAACCATAAGCGGTATTCCATCCGGTACAAATGTCACGCTATCTTCAAGCCTCAACGGTTGCACAACTACCCTCAATGTTAAAGCTCCATCTTGCACCTGTCCTTCCATCACAGCGCCAACGAGCGGCGGCAATCAAACAATCTGCTCTAATGAATCGATCCCAAACTTAAGCGCTAACGCAACTGGCATCAATGAGACCATCGATTGGTATGATAGCAGTACCGGCGGCAATTTATTGCAACAGGGATCGAGTACTTATAGACCATCCATTGCAGGCACTTACTTTGCAGAATCCAGAAACACGATCAACGGATGTAAAAGCAGTACAAGAAACCCAGTAAGTTTAATCATCCGTGCTGTGCCCACTTTGAGCATTATCACTACCACTTGTTCCTCAGATCTCACTACTTACTCCATCTCATATGCAAGTAATGGCACAGTCAGCAGCACCACAGGCTCCGTAAATAATACATCTAAAACCATAAGCGGTATTCCATCCGGTACAAATGTCACGCTATCTTCAAGCCTCAACGGTTGCACAACTACCCTCAATGTTACAGCTCCATCTTGCACCTGTCCTTCCATCACCGCACCAACAAGCGGCGGCAATCAAACAATCTGCTCTAATGAATCGTTCCCAAACTTAAGCGCTACCGCAACTGGCATCAATGAGACCATCGATTGGTATGATAGCAGTACCGGTGGCAATTTATTGCAACAGGGGTCCAACACTTATACTCCATCCAAAGCAGGGACCTATTATGCAGAATCCAGAAACACGATCAATGGTTGTAAAAGCAATACAAGAATACCAGTCAGTTTGATCATCCATACAATCCCCATCTTAAGAATGACTGCTACTACTTGTTCCGCAGATCAGGCCACCTATACCATTGCATATGAAAGTAATGGCCTAGTCAGCAGTTCTTCCGGTACTGTACATACGATTACCAAATTGGTGAGTGGAATACTAATCGGCACAGAGGTCACCCTCACTGCATCATTAAATGGCTGTGCTACTGATTTAATCGTCGGATCACCAAATTGTATCGCAGATACGAATACGATTAAAATAACCTCCATGGTAAGTCCGGTGTCCTGCTTTGGACAAAAAAATGGAAGCATTGGGCTGGTGGTCCATGGAGGTAAAGCACCTTATTCATATGAGTGGCAAGACCTGCCAAAGGGAGGAAATTTGAATTTTAGAACCGGCCTATCGGCTGGTACCTATCTTATAAAAGTTAGTGACCAGAATATGAATCAAGCAGATGCTCAAATCACAGTCACTGAACCTGCAATCCTTCAGTTGAATAAAATTGATGCATCCCCTGGATGTCAGGCGAACAATGGGATGATCCAAATTACTCCCCGGGGCGGGACCGCACCCTATACCTATGCCTGGAGTGATTTGATCGAACAAAAAGAGTCCGGCAGGCGGATACAATTGTCCGCAGGATATTATGAAGTCATCGTCACGGACAGTGCTGGCTGCAGGGCTGGGTTGTCTGTTCCCCTGTATACTCAACCGGGTGACGGGATCGCTGTGCATACCGAAGATATAGGCTGTGAAAATAAGGCTGCAGGTAAAATCCAGCTTACTTTTGATGCTGATCATATTCCTTCAAAAATACTTTGGAGTGATTTTAAAGAGCAGAATAGGGCCAGCAGATCCAATCTGCCTCCCGGTGACTATAGCGCAATAACAATCGATGGGGATGGTTGCTCCTATTTATTCGATTCTATTCAAATTAAAAACAAAAAGCCCATAACCCTACAGGATATAAATATTAAAGCCCCATCATGTTATGGCATAAGCGATGCTGGCATCCGGCTGGTTGTAAATTCATCCGACCCGGGCATCCAATTTAAATGGTCTAATGGCAGCCGGGACAAGGATATAGTAAATCTTCAGGCAGGCAGCTACACGCTCAGGATATTTGGTGACCAGCATTGTACAACCGATACGGTGATCGTCGTGCCCGAAGGCAATCCATTATTGAGTCCCCGGATTGAGCTGAGTGATAGCGTGCTCACTTGTAAGGATCAGGAGGTATTGGTACAATTGCCTGATAGCTTCACTTATGATTGGATCGGTCCAAATCATTTTACATCCATCTCTAACAGCGTGGCATTAAAATCTGCAGGAAAATATTGGGTGACCCTAGAGAACCACCTTGGATGTATAGCCCGGGATTCGATATTTGTGGGCGAATCGAAAGAAGTATTTAAGGCCTCCTTTATCCTTCCCTCCGAAGGAGTATTACATCAACCTGTGATCGCCTCCGAGATATCCTGGCCTATCCCGGACAGTATACATTGGGTATATGATGGGGCCACCACTTCATGGACAGGCAACGATCAAAATCAATATCGGTTTGCTTTTTCAGGCACCGGCATCTTTTCAATTAAAATGATTGCCTATAAATACGGCTGTTCCAGCGAAATAATCAAAACCATCAAAATAGTCGGTGATGCTGCCCTACTGACAACACCTGATCCTGTGACCCCGATCCGGAACATCAGGTCAATCAAGCTTTTTCCTAATCCCAATGCAGGTGATTTCGCAGCCGTTATTTCTCTAAACAGTCCGGGAGCGATGCAGATCCGGGTGTACGACCTTTTTGGAAAAATCTGGCATTCGAGATTGATTCAGGGCCAGGCCGATTATTCAGAGTCCTTTAATCTGACGGAACTGACCAATGGGGTGTATTCCATGACCTTCCTTCAGGGTATCGAATACCTGGTACTACATTTTATAGTGAGTAAATAAGGACTCACTCAAAGTCCAATAACCCATTGCGATTAGAAAATCACAACATGCATAGATATATCCATGAATGTTGGCATAAAATTGTTTAAGGAAATCAACCGCCTGATTATTATATCGCTTTAGAATTTACATGTAATTTACATTTTTTTACACCTAGCTTTGGGTTCTACATTGCTAAGCCCATACGTTTGTACAATATAAAATATAGCATCTCCGGTATAATATTAAAATTGATTAAAGCAATTATTTTCCTGGTCTTAGACACTTCATCACCTGCAATCGTACAAGGTCGGCGTGGATTCCAAACCCTTATCCCATTGATTTAAAAAAAACGATTAAAAGGAGCGTGAAAGAGAGATTTGAGATCTTTGATGCTTGAATCCTATATTAGCACCAACCAAATAAATAACACGATGATACGACAGCTATTCAGCAGTACTGTTTTTCTTGCACTGACAGTAGGCTTCACTTCCTGCCACGGACAAGAAAAAACAAACGCATCGAAAGACTCAAATACTTCCACACCAGGTCCAACAGTAATAAGAACCTTTAAAGCAGCGGCTTTGGCTCCCGATTTTGACACAACCCTGGTCAGCCAATATATCCGAAGTATTTTCCAGGATTCTAAAGGGAACCTATGGTTTGGTACCATAGGCGAAGGCGTAGTGATGTATGATGCTCATCTGTTAGACGGGCACGAAAAAACCTTGACCTACTTTTCCAATCCAAATGGATTTTATAATACCAGTGTTTATGCTATAAATGAAGACCCTAATGGTAATCTTTGGTTTGGAACCGATCAGGGCGTTTATAAATATGATGGGAAAACCTTTAGAAATTATAATCAAAAAGATGGACTAAGCCATATCGATATAAGTAGAAAAAGCATCCTGGTTGACAAGTCGGGTGCTATCTGGGTAGGCACGCATGGTGGCGTATTCCGATATAATCCATCTGCCGATAGCAGTGGCGGTCAAAGTTTTTCACTGTATGAAGAACTCCCTCCTATCAATGTGGCTGGTATCATGGAAGACCAAACCGGAAACATTTGGTTTGCTTCTTCTGATAAAGGTGTCTATCGGTACGGCGCCCACCAGCCGAACCTAAAAAGAAAGACAATTACTCATATTGCAGAAAAAGAATTATTGGGAGAAAACTATGCTGGTGGCCTCGCTCAAGATAAAGCTGGAAACATGTGGTTTACTATGAAAAACGGCATTTGTAAATATGATCCTTCGGCGGAGCTCAAGCCAGGTGGCATTCCTTTTACAGAATACACCCCGAAAGACGGATTAGGAGGAACCGAATTTTGGGGCATATATATCGAGCAGTCGGGTATTATTTGGGTTACAGCACGAGGCAGTACTACGAGATTTGATCCATCTCTCAACAAAACTGACCCAAAAGCTTTTACAGTTTTTACTCCAATGGACGGACCAAGCTGTTGTGTTCAAAGTATGTATCAAGATAGATCGGGCAATATGTGGTGGGGTACAGGGCAAGGACTTTATCGATTTGATGGTAAACATTTTTATCAGGTAAAACAGAGAGGCCCCTGGTAGTTTAAATAAAAATGTCTCAAAAATAGCTAAAACGATCATAGTGCTACACGCCGCTTGATCGTGAAGCAAACTGCCAACACCAATATACAAAAGTACAACAGTATCTCCTTGTAGAACTCGATTACAGATAACTCAAAGCCAAAAGTTTGAAACACCCAACAGACAGACAATGAAATTAAATGCACTTTTACTTTTTTTTCAGCTTGACCATATTGATTTCTTGCAATGGACAAAAAACCACTCAAAGGGCCAACACCAATTCATCGATAAATTTAGCCGACACTGTTTCCATACCGAGCACAAGCATTTGGATTGTATTTCAAGCCAATATCGGTGATTACTGGTTTGGCAGTGACACAGACCGTGCTTATCGATATGACGGAAAGACAATCGTACATTTTTCAGCCAGCGAACCACTTTATGGCAGACGAGTATTTTGTTAGGTTTTCCAAATAACGACTTTTCTTAAACTTTTACGGACACAATCATTCGACTCAGGGGCAATAACACCGCACTATGAGCCCACTGAACTAAAAACAACAAACCCCTAACAAGTTATTGACAAAGTCTGAGTTGTAAAAAATGAAGCATTAGCGGATGAATGAATTTTGGGCTAAATTTGAACCTTAGAATTTTTATACTCGGCCATATTTATAAATACAATTGTCTATGAATTTTGAAAAACTTGTTCCAAATATTTTTTACCAAAATATCACTGATGGTTTAAAATTATTTGTAGACTGCCTGGGTTTTACCATTGGACATGATGAAATAAAATCCAGCCAACCATTTTGTGTATTAGAAAGAGATGGGTTGCGCCTAAATCTTTTTGAAAATGCATCATTAGCAAAAGAACATAATCCCGAATTTAGGTTGGTGACTAAAGATATTGAAGAGGTTTATAGATCAGTAAGTATGTCCCATGTTGAATTTTTGCATCCAAATCTTAAAGTAATTACCCTTCGTCCCTGGGGCGCGAAAGAATTCGCATTAAGGGACAATCAGGTTGGGATTATTATTCAACAATGGTAAAAACTACTCAGGCTGAAGAATGAACAATTTTCCAGGGCCATTGTGATTTGCTCCAACATTCGTTCCTTTGGAAGAAAGATTTATTGGAAAAGTAATAGGAAAATCGCCAGTAACCGTGATCAAAAGATGAACTTATATGGCAAAAAACAAAACAATCGAAACAGAGGTAAGTGTGGCGGATTTCATCAATTCCTATGTGGCTAGCGACCAAAACAAAGTGGATAGTTTTCGACTAATCGATTTTATGAGGGAATGGTCTGGGTTTGAACCTAAAATGTGGGGTGCCACCATTATAGGATTTGGAAGTTACCATTACAAGTATGCAAGTGGTCACGAGGGTGATGCTCCACTTATTGGATTTTCACCTCGAAAAATGGAATTTTCACTTTATGTATTCTCACCCACACCAGACAACAAACATCTGCTGGACGACTTAGGAAAATTCAAAATTGGAAAAGCCTGTATTTATGTAAAGAGACTTTCAGATATTAATATTTTATGCCTTGAAAAACTATGCAAGACTACCATTGCCTACCTAAATGAACATGATCAATGTGCTTGTAAATAGAAAAAAGGAGATTAAAACCTTAGCTTCAAAGTCCCTCTAAAATTAAATTAACAGGTCAGATCCTTTTGAGAACTTGCTCGCCCATGGCTTCTGTGCCAAGCACCCGATCGATCGGAGTCGTGGTATCCGCTATATCCCTGGTACGCCATCCATCGGCTAGAACCTGATCGACAGCGGATAAGATAGCGTCTGACTCTGATTTGAGCCCAAAAGAGATCTCCAGCATCAGCGCTGCAGACAGGATGGAGGCCAGCGGATTGGCCACACCTTTGCCGGTGATATCATGGGCAGACCCATGGATGGGTTCGTACACGCCGGTACCATCGCCTATAGAAGCAGAAGCCAGCATACCCATAGAGCCGGCGATTTGAGAGGCTTCATCAGTCAGGATATCTCCAAAAAGATTAGCAGTAACGACCACATCATACCTGCGGGGGTCTTTGATCAACAACATGGCCATGGCATCTACAAATTGATGTTCGACCTGTATATCGGGATATTCCAGAGCTACTTTTTGCACCACCTCTCTCCAGAGTCTACTGGTCTCCAGGACATTGGCTTTGTCTACTGAACACAGTTTTTTCTTGCGCAAGCGAGCAGCATCGAAAGCTTTGCGGGCGATTCGATCTACTTCGTAGCGGCTGTATTGGGCCACATCGTAAGCAGTATCTCCATTGTCTTTTCGGCCTTTTTCTCCAAAATAGATATCTCCGGTCAACTCTCTAAAAAAGAGGATGTCAGCACCTTTGAGGATCTCAGGCTTGATACTGGATGCGCTCAAAAGGTCATCAAAGAGTTTGATAGGACGGAGGTTGGCGTACAGGCCAAGTTCTTTGCGCATTTTGAGTAGCCCTTGTTCCGGACGCACTTTGGCGGTAGGATCATTGTCATATTTGGGATGGCCTACGGCGCCAAAAAGAACAGCATCAGAGCTCCGCATTTTATCCAGGGTCTCATCAGGGAGGGGATTGCCGGTGACTTCGATGGCAGCATGACCCATGAGCGCATAATCGTAACTAAAAGTATGGCCAAACTTCAAAGCGATCTTATCGAGTATTTTTTTGCCAACCGCAGTGACTTCCTGGCCAATTCCGTCGCCGGGGACTATAAGGATATGTTTTTCTGTCATAATAATTTCTGCCCTTTAGGCGGCGCAAAAGTAAGATAATAATTTTTATAAAAGAAAGAGTGGATGATTTGGATTGCCTTGATTCAACTTTGAAATTTTTTTACCACCACTCTAAACATTATCTTTGCCCACTTTTTAACCAATCAATAGCTTAATGAATTTCGAAAATTATTCTTTACCCTACGCAGCGAATGAGCTTTATACCCAGCGAGTAGCCTATTTTTCTATGGAGTTTGCCATCCATCAGCCATTAAAAATCTATAGCGGTGGCCTTGGTTTTCTCGCGGGCTCGCACATGCGCAGCGCGTACGAACTCAAACAAAACCTCATCGGCATCGGTATTTTGTGGAAGTATGGCTATTATGATCAGGCACGTAACCAGGATCAGACCTTATTAGCTACCTGGTATGAAAAAAACTATTATTTCCTGGAAGAGACCGGCATCAAGTTTCAAATATCCATTCATAACAGCCCTGTTTGGGTTAAAGCGATGTATCTCAGTCCATACGTGTTCAGGTCAGCCCCGGTCTTTTTTCTGACGACAGATCTGCCTGAAAACGACTATGTATCACAGACCATATGTCATAAATTATATGATGCCAACGAAGCGACCAAAATAGCTCAATTCATCTTATTGGGTCTCGGTGGTGCCAAGCTACTCGACCTGCTCAATTACAATGCGGATTTTTATCATTTAAATGAAGCGCATGCTGCCAGTTCTATCTTCCATCTCTACAAAAAACTGGGTTCCAAAGAAGCAGTAAAAGAAAAATTGGTGTTTACTACCCATACCCCGGAAGAAGCTGGCAATGAAAAACACGACATCTACTTATGCGAACAAATGGGTTATTTTAATGGTATCCCCCTGGATGAAGTCCGTGAGATCACGGGCATGGATGGTGATCTGATCAATCACTCCCTGGTAGCTTTGCGATTTGCCAAACGTGCCAATGGAGTAAGCAAACTTCATGGAGAGGTCAGTCGTAAGATGTGGGCCCCCTACGAAGGCATCTGCGAGATATACTCCATCACCAACGCTCAAAACTACAATTACTGGTCTGATAAAAAGCTCTACAACGCCATGGAAGAAGGGGATGATGACGCTTTTGATGAACGCAAACGATACTTGCAGAAAAGATCTTTTGAGAATGTAAGTGATCAATGTGGTAAAATCTACAACCCTGATATTTGTACCATCGTATGGGCCAGGAGATTTGCCGGATATAAGCGACCGGATATCCTCACCTGGGATATGGCGCGGCTAGAGGCTTTACTCAGCAGTGTCAAATATCCTATACAAATCATATGGGCCGGCAAACCTTATCCTATGGATTATGCAGCCATCAGTACTTTTAACAACCTCGTGATACTCAGTAAAAAGTATAAAAATCTCGCGGTGCTCACCGGGTATGAACTCAACCTGAGCAAACGGTTAAAACAATGCGCCGATGTCTGGCTCAATACTCCCCGCGTACCCAGGGAAGCCAGCGGAACCAGCGGCATGACCGCTGCTATGTCAGGTGCAGTCAATTTCAGTACGTTTGATGGTTGGATTTGCGAATTTGCCAAACACGGCCAAAACTCCTTCATCGTACCACCGGTAGAATATGACAAAATGCGTCAAACCGAGCAGGACGCTTATGATATGAATCAGCTTTTTGATATACTAGAGAAAGAAATCCTGCCTACATTTTATGATCAACCGGCTAAGTGGAGAGAAATCACTCAACAAGGCATGAAGGATGTGCGGTACCAATTTGAGAGTAAACGCATGGCTGATGAGTATTATAAGATAATGTATCGGTAGGCAAGTGGCGCCTTCAGGGCCGCATATTGTCTTTGTCCCAAATGGAAGCCAACTCCAAGGCACTGCCTGGCTAAGCACAAAGCAGGAGGTGGCCTTAAAGGAACCGCCTGCTAGCAGCCGCACTCCATCTGATGTAACTTTTCGTACAAACCTGCGTCAACTTTACAGATTTGCATTCCTTGTGTAATCTATTCAACTTTGCAATTTCTCTATTAAATCCTGCTAGTAGATGCGAGCGATACTATTACTATTATTGATTTTGGGGGCAAAACCCGGTTTTGCGCAGTCAGCATTTGAAGCTATCACTTATGACACCATATATTCTTACGATATAGCCTCATTAAAATGTCATGTGTCCGGCTTGCCACTGTCCATGCCGGTCTATGAATTAAATACCGGAGGTACAATCAGCATTTCATATGATGATCTTCGCAGTGGATCCCACCGTTATAGATATGAATTGATCCATATGGACAAAGATTGGAAACAAGATCAGTTGGATGAAATAGAATATATCGATGGTTTTAACCGCTCTGAGATCAGAGATTATACTTACTCTACTAACCGAAATATCGATTATACTCACTATACTTTTTATCTACCCAATAATGATCTTCGATTTAAAATTTCAGGCAATTACCTGCTTAGGGTATACGAAGAGATCAAGCGTGGACACCGGGATTACATCTTTTCCCGCAGGATCCTGGTAGTCGATCCTAAGGTGAGGCTCCATGCCTTGTTTGCCCGACCTACAGATGCATTGAAATACAGAACACATCAGGAGGTAGATTTTGAAATATCAATCAAAGGATTTCCAATTTATAATCCGAGGGAAGAAGTGACCTGCGCTGTCATGCAAAATGGACGATGGTCTACATTGATCTCTGATCTTAAACAAAACCGTGACAAAACAGAATATCTCGTGTTTGATTATTTTGACAAAGTCAGCTTTCCTGCGGGTAAAGAGTTTAGGATATTTGATATCAGATCATTGCTGTATCGAAGCCGATTTGTGACTAAAATCACAGATACTAAAGATGATGTCATAGTCACTTTGCGTGAAGACAAAGAGCGAGGCCCTATCAACTTTATAGATGAAAGGGATGCTAATGGCAATTACCTTCTTGAAAATAAAGACTTTCCCGACGGTAATAGATCATCAGAGTATGCCTGGGTAGATTTTACCCTCAACTGTCCTGAATTTACTAATCACAAGGTGTATATCATGGGAGCCTTCGCAGATTGGCAGTGCAAGGAGCCCTATCTCATGAAATATGATGCAGCATCCGGGGCTTATCTGGGTTCCGCATATCTGAAGCAGGGGTATTACAATTATACTTATGCTGTCCAGGATCGCAGTGGAGCCTTTACCTTCTCCCCTATCGATGGAGATTGGTATGAGACAGAGAATGAGTACCAGATCATGGTTTATTATCGACCCTTTGGAGGTCGATATGACCAGTTGATTGCTTTTCAGACCTCCATTCCTTAATCGACCATTCAATTAATAATTTGATCTGAGGCAGGAATAGAAATGCAGGGCTACGCTCATATTGCTCGGTATTAAATCTCTTGACAATGCCTACTTGTAAGGGAAAAAACACTGACATTGTTGCGCAGGGTTTGATTATCTTTGCATTTTATTTCACCAGATTAAATATTTTATGGGTAAAGGCGACAAAAGAACTAAACGTGGTAAGATCACCATCGGATCCTATGGCAATAGCCGTCCTCACAAAGAGGTAATCAATCCAGAGGCCACCGCTCCGGTAGCAGCCAAAGCTGCTAAGCCAGCTGCCAAACCAGCTGCACCTAAAGCTGAAAAAAAGAAAAAAGCATAATATTTAAATTATTGCTTTTCATGGTTATGAGGCCATTCTGCACAAGGATGGCCTTTTTGGTTTAGCTATTATTTGACTTTTGACCAGGACGAGATCTTGAAGTTAGTCCTTTGCTGGTCTTCCGAGCCGCCATAAATGATCATTTTATCCTGGAGAGGGATTGAGGTTATTTTTTCAAATTTTTCAATCCCTGAATACATAGAGCTGGTAATAGTACTACTTGCCTTGATCTCATACACATTCAATTTGCCACTTTTGGCATACATCAGGTCTATTTCCAGTCCGTTAGAATCCCTCCAAAAGTTGTATTCTCTGTGCTGGGTCAGATGAGCATTTCTTTTCATCAGCTCACTGATTATGGTGTTTTCAAATAGGTTGCCCCAGTTGGAAAATGTAGGATCGATTTCCCCATTTCTGATACCAAGCAGGTGACAGAGAAGTCCGGTATCGTAAAAATATAGTTTTGGAGACTTGATCAGCCGTTTGCTGAAGTTGTTATAAAACGGTGTTACTGTATAAAGAATATAACTTGTCTCAAGGACCGATAGCCAATTTCTGGATGTACTGTGACTTATTCCTGCGTCCCTTGCCAAATCATTATAGTTAAGTAAGGAGCCGGCTCTGACGGCACAATGTTTTAAAAAATTCCTAAAAGACTTGCTATCCTGGACATGCACCAGTTGTGTTACATCTCTGCTCACATACGTATCTATATAATTAGCATAAAATTCGTCCGGGTCTATCTGCCGATTGAATACCGCAGGATAAAATCCTTTCACAAAAACCTCAGATAAATTGGGAGATAGCCAGTCTGCTGATCTCATTTCATCAAAATCAAAAGGGAAAAGTCTAAATAATCCTACTCTCCCGGCCAATGATTGTGTGATCTGCTGCATAAGATGAAAGTTTTGTGAACCGGAGAGAATATATTGCCCCATGACCTGATTTTGATCCACGACCGTTTGCAGATAGGAGAATATATCCGGAGCCCGCTGTACTTCGTCTAAAATGGTTTTGTCGTTATATAGTTTTAAAAATCCTCTTGGGTCTTCCAAAGCAAATGATCTGGAATCAGGATTTTCCAGTGACACATATTTATAGTCTGGAAGCATCGTTCGCAGCAGAGTGGTCTTGCCGGATTGCCGCGGTCCAGTCAAGGCCAGGATGGGGTATTTAGATAGTGATTTTTTAAAATTTTGCCCAAGATTTCGGTATATCATATATGATTGATTGTCAGTGTAAAAATAATAAAAATATTCAATCTGCATAACTATTATATTCAATATACATAAGTATTATTTTCAATCTGCATAGGTTAAATAACCGATCTGCATAAAAACCTTACACGGAGTTAAACGCAGTTAAAAAATAAAATGAGCTTTAGCAGGGATACCGGTCAACTACAGTGAATGAAGAGCGCTATATCCCAAAATATCCACTTAAGGTGTTATTAGTCAATAGATTAATACGATATTTTGGCGAAAGTATGCTGGAACCTAGGTCTACCGGCTTAATCCTACTTCGCAATCAATTCTGTGACCATCGCCTGCCATTCCGACTCCAGCGTCCCATTAAACCTGGACCTGCCGGCCCGGCGATACCAATAATCGGCATTCCAGTCATCTCCTTCCTTGCGATGGAGATAAGCGTGGATGGCAGCGGAAGTACGATCATCTTCATCCTGGATCAATTTGTGCGCGAGGGTCCAGTCCCCACTGGCATCATACCAAAGCGCTTTTAAATGAAGTCCTACCGTCTCAGGGGGTTGCTTCGATCCGAGGCTATCGATAAATTGAGTTTTATCCATTGATATTATTTTGGCTCCAATTTGAGCGATTGCAGGACTTCTTCACTGAGCCTGATTTCGCGACTTAGATTCATTTTGCCCTCATAAAATAAAGTCAAGGTCACCCGTTCATTGGCATACATCGATGGCAAATACAGATCAAAATGTCCGGTGGCATCGGTCGTATCTTTATAAACTCCACCATTGATATCCAATATAACACCACTGGCTGGCCGGGAGTCAAAATGAGCCACTTTTCCTGTCCAATGTTGTTTATTTTCGACAGCAGGGCTGGTTTCTGGAGGGAGCGATAGTTTACTTGCGGATGTAGGTTGCTGCACCCATTTGAACAGGAGTATGGCCAGAAGTAATACGATGGGGGCAGCTAACCACCACGCTTTGGAGATAGGTTTCTGACCCTTTTCAGCGGGCTGGGTGGTATTTGATTTTTTAAGTTTGCCGGTTGACAGCGCTTCCTGAGCAGAAGGTATTGCAAATCCTTCATTGGCGATCGCATAGACCTCCATCGGTTCCTCTACATTTTTGAACGGAAAAGATCCAACCAATACGGTTTTAAACTCAGGGTGGTTTTTTATCTTATTGTAGATTTCTTTGGAAAAAAGGATGGCTCCCGCCACACCCAGTGTTTCGATCCTGGAAGCGATATTGATGCCATCTCCATGTACTTTACCGCTTTCCTCGATTAATACATCCGCAATATGAATGCCTACCCTGATATTGACTACCGGTTCTTTTTTGAGCTCTTGCTGGATAGCCATAGCGCACTGGATGACCTGGATGGCGCTGGGCAAGACACTCATACTACCATCACCCATATCGTTTTTGACTTCACCTCCAAACTGCTGGACACAAGTATCTACTACGTATTGGTGTCGTTTCTGCATCTTTATTGCCAGGATCTCATCGCGCTGCATGACAGCAGTATAACCCACCATATCTGTAAAGAGTATAGCGGCTAGTTTGCGCGTATATTTATCGAGTTCCAACATCAAGCCAGGCTGTAAATCAAGATAAATATATTATTTTTCCAAAGCATATAAGTTGATTGGCACTGGATGCGAGGCAAATCACTTAGCAAAAAGGTCTATAAAAAAAGGACTTTATCGTCAACGATGATCAAAGTTTAAGAATGATCACTTTCAGGAAGTTTTGAATTTCAGATTGTAAATTTGAATTATATAAAAAATAATATTGTTAAAGTACCATTACAAACTTCACTTTTCGTTGATATTCTACATATACTTGAGCTGATGAAAATCTATTTACCCTTTTTGTGTGCTTTATTCGTTCAAATAGTGGCGGCTCAGACCAGTGTCACCCTCAAAGGCAAAGTCGTAGAACTCCATGAGAATAAAACTACCGGTGTGCCCGGAGTCGTGGTCAGTGTCAGTGGCGAAAGTTATGATGTCACTGCACAGGATGGTAGTTTTAAATTATTTGCACCTGATGGACTGGACCAGGTCACGATAACCATCAAAGGCACGACCAATTCTATGGTGACGCCCTATGATGGCAAAGTCAATCTTCCGCCTTTGGCACAACCTATTTTGATCCGGATCTGTAATGAAAAGAATGTAAAACTGTTGGAGAAAATCCAGGGTCTGAACAATCGCATTAAAAAAATGCAAATGGCTCAAAAACTGAGCGACCGACAAGTTGAGCAGCTTCAACAGACGATGATCGATACCATCCTGCATTTTCAGGCAGTGATAGAAGACTATGCTACCCGCCTGGAATCTTCAGAGTCCACCAACAAAGATTTGCAACAACGCATCCTGCAACTCGAAAAAACTAACAGTGAGCTGGAAGAAAAACTCTTTATTGCCTTAGGTGAAAAGTACAAGAATCAAAAAATCTACTTTGATGATATCACGAAAAATCTCAACAACTATATTTCCAGGTTAAAGGATGTACACAAAAATATCCCCGAGAATGCCCTGGCCTGTCTTTCCAACACCCCGATGGCTTGTGATCGTTTTTATCAGATGATCGATAAGTACAATCAAGCCAGGAATGTGATCAATGAACAAAAAGAGATCCAGGTAAAAGCTGTAGAACAATACTGGTCAGACCCATCTGTAGCAGTCGAGCTACAAAAATTATACACCTATATATTGGAAGACATTCACCAACCCTTGCTTTTCGATAAAATGAATGAGGTCATCATCGATCCTTTAAAAAGCCGATCCCAGGGTAACCTCAGTCTCAAAGCCGGGCGAAAAATCATCTCCGAAAAGGGAGAAGCCCTCAAAGACCAACTCGACCCTATGATCACACAGCTTGATCTCAACAAAACATCTTTATATCTATTGCTTACAAACTCCATACAATAATGAAAATCATTCTCTCCTGCTGCACTTTGCTCCTGGTCGTTCTTTTACAATTTTCCTGCAATCCCTCTTGTGAACCCCTGGTTGGTCTCGAGGTCATGCCCGCTACCGGAGTCAGTGGTACAGAAGTACTCTTACGGGCTACCCCATTAGAATCCCTGATCGATCAGGACCTGGAGATCAGGTTTGGGTCTAAGCCGGTTATAGAAAAAAGATTCCATCCACAGCTGGGATTGGTCATCACTATTCCGGAAGGGGTGAGTGGCAACACCGATTTGGTCGTATCTACTCCAGACTGCCAGGAGCGTTTAAATTTTAATGCGGTGACGGAAGCTTTTTTTGAAACCAATAAAAGTTTTATTCCCCCGGCTGTACCTCAGCTATTTATCCCTATTGCCCCACTGCCCCCTTTTCCTCCTTCTTTGGAAAATGCCTGGCTGCACCCGATCAAGACCGACTATTGTATCTGGTTTAAGTTTCTTAAAGATCCTGCCGGAAAATGCACTACTTCGATCGACCCGACCCAAAGCTTCGAGCAGTCGACCTGCAATGGATCTAATACGGCCTTGCTCTATAACAAAAACCCCATCTTCGGAGTATTGGATCCTGCCAAAAACCTGGTCCATTTCTGGATCGATCGATCTAAATCGCCTGGTGGAAACCTCGGAACCGAGGAATTCATCGGATCCTTTATCAATATCAATGACACTCCGTATAAAACCTGGGAGCTCATAGCCTGTACACCAGCCATCGGTTGGAAACGGCAACGCAATCATATGATCGTAGCGACTTCTCAGACTACCCATAGACAACTCATCATTTACCAACAAGCTTTCAATGATCCAAATTTTGGAATTGACTGCAAATAAATAGTATAGATGATGAAATTATTACCAAAAACCATCAGTTTGGGGATTGCAGTATGTTGTTTTTGCAGTTCTTTATATGCTCAGACTACCTCTTCCACCAAACCGGCCGAAGAGGAAGAACAAAAATTTTCTTTCGGCAATATATCTCCTGTCATTTTAAAAAAAGATGGGATAGAAGTGAGCACGACGCATGACCTTTCTTCCTATTGGATCACCTCCAAATTTGGATCCCGTATCCTGGACCGATATAGGGTGAGCAGATTTGACGGCAATCTCAATGTACAGTATGGCTTTGCTCATAACAAAAGATGGGACTTAGGCGCCCAGGTAAAATATGGGCGGGTACGCCTGGATGAAAATTCGCGAAGCTCCCCGTTTAAAGTCTTTAGCGCAGCAGATGCTACCAGCCAGATCTATAGCGGAGTATCTGCCGTCGGACTTCGTATCAGGACAGCCCCTTTTGAAAACAATACTGCTTTTACATTACAAGGTTCGATCTTGTTTCCAATAGCCAAAGATGAGCTCACCCGGACAGCCCTCAGCATGGATAGGATACAGACAGACCTGGTAGGCACTTATTTTAAAAGCCTGGACGATAACCAGAGTTTGTATTTATACCTGCAAGGCAGATATCTGTTGCAACTGGCCAATAAGGAGAATGATCGCACGACCCACTTCCCGGGTTTGAGCGTATTATTGGTCAAATCATTGTTTGACCAGACTGTATTCCTGTTTCCCGGATTGTCTTATCTCAGCGCTTTTCAACAAAACTACGCCGGAGGTCGCTGGAGCCAACAGTCACAGTTTTTGATGATGTCGATCGGAGCTCAGGTACAGCCTGTGACCAATCTAAGTGTATTCATCAATGCCCAGCGCCCTATGATCTACAGCGCTAAAAACAATATTTATTCTGACCTGGTGAAAAACAGTTATTCTGATTGGGCGGTAGGCGTCAGGCTAGTACTTTAAGGTTGAAACGCAGCTTCAGCGTCGACATATTGTTCGCATCAGGTTTCATAAAAGGTAGTTAGTAAAATACATCATTGCACTTTATATTTTGGTTTAGAAAGGTTCGATTTTGTCCTGCACCAAAAATTGAACACACAGGTTGCAGGAATAGGACGCTATTTTACACGACCAGTTCCATTACAGAGATTCATTCAGAAAAAAACATAAAATGAAAAGAAACAAATTCATCACGGCCATGACTGCCCTTTTGTCTGCCCCATTTCTCTCTTTAGCCAAAGGAAAGACACAGCCTTCCCGACCAGGCAAGGCTTTTAAAATCAATGCCGGCGAAGGCAGATTGCATGGCCATATTCAATTAAAAGGCGTCAATACCAATATCCTGGATGTAAAAATCTCAGGTAAGGATACTAACGGCGACCTGGCCATATTTGAACAGACTTCCTTATCCCAGGGCAGAGGCACGCCCCTCCATGTACACCTCCACCAGGATGAGGTGTTTTATGTGCTGGAAGGGGCCTATTATTTTCAGGTAGGAGAGGAAAAGTTTAATCTGACCGTGGGTGATAGTATATTCCTGCCCCGCCAGGTGCCTCACGCATGGACTCAAAGATCAGCCAGTGGCAAAATGACCGTAATCCTGCAGCCTGCCGGCAAACTGGAAGATTTTTTTGTGACGATGTCCAGCCTGGACCATACCCCCGGCCAGGCAGAAATGGCCAAAATATTTGAAGACAATGATATGAAAGTGGTTGGACCTCCATTGATGCTCGATTAGGTGAAAATCAAAAGTTAAACAGAGGGAAGATCCCGGTTTTTGATCTGATGTATTTTTCGGATTAGTAGCTATTATCCAACAAAATTAAATGTTTCCGTCACCCTTGAATGGCAATGTCAAACTCAGATATTGGGTCGCACCCCAAGGTCATACAGCTTAGCGATATCAGCCTTTGATGCATTATTTCCTATTTATACAGTCAGCTTCCTATGTTGAAAATAGGATCTGAAGGGCCAAATCCTGTATTTGCAAGGACTGTTACGACAAAACTATAATCCTCTTACATAGACACCCAATAAGAGAAATACATATCCAGCTAATAATATCCAATCGCCATTCGCAGCGATAACCGGACTTATAGTAGCTCCAAATAATCCCAAAAGGACGAGTACAACGCTAATGATTACAGTGGAGTTTTTTGGTGCTTGTGGCGATAATTTATTCATAATACATTTATTTATAAGGTGAAATGCATGTAATATATAAAGAATTTTACTGATTCTTTTCAAAAGGTACACCGACTCGACCCGTTTCCTGTTTCTCCGTTTCAGAGGAGTTTTACTCCGATTTAACCATTCACTCCGACTTTTCACTTTTCAGCTTCGGAGGAGCTGCACTCCGACCCTCATCATCCACATCTAAAAAACTTATACGCCAAGCAACTTTCCTCTTCCACCCATCACCATTTCAATGCATACCCCAATTCCGTGATCAGGTCACTACTGCTCTTCGCGGCATCAGACAATAGGTACCTGCTCCGTCGATTAAGTCGCAGGTAGAGCTGATGCTGTTTGCGAAGTTGATAGGTATTTTGCCAAAGGATATTGATCACCCGGTGGCTATGAACAGCTTCAGTATAAATCTCCTGGTCGACCAGGGTCCAGGCTGATAACAATCGATTTTTCAAAAAACTGCGTTGGTATTGAAGACTGGGCCCGATGGTGGATTGATGGAGTGCTGAGAGCGTGTTTTGAGTGAATTGCAGACTGATATTCATATTCCAGGTTTTACCGGCACGGTAACTGTATGCAGCCTGTGCAAATAAAAACCGGGTCAGGTCTAGCTGGATGGCGTCATCTACGATGGTCTGACCTTTTTGATATTGGAAGGTGGCGACCAGTCCGGATTCCTGACCATTGCCCCAATTATACATCAGGGTAGTACCAGCCTGGCTCTGTGTAGATACCAGATATAATGAATCCAGGGGCTGAGTTGGATTTAGATTGTTTCTAAATCTGACCGTATTGGAGATATTGCTCCATTGTAGTTGCCACTGAAGGTTTTGTAAGGGGGAGTAATTAATTTGGGCGGAGCCTATGCCTCTTAAGATTTGATTGCTCTCATTGCGCTCTAGGTAGTTGCGCTGGATGCCGGAGCGAACTGCCAGGGTTAGTTTATTTTTGAGGGCATTCACCCGGGCATGAATAGTATAGTTTTCAAAATCATCCTGAAAGTATAAGGTGCCCAGGCTACGGAATCCCGGATCTACATGGTCAAACTGAAATCCGACCAACACTTTTTTGGCATTATAATTAACCTTGGTCATCCAGGCATGCCGATAAGCTGATGAAAATCTAGGGGTAAATAGACCCAGGATATGGTGTGCATAATTACTTTCTTCCGCAGTGGTTGCACGGGTGTCACGAGAGAAAAGACTATAGGTATAATCGAAGTGAGCACTCCAGGGTCCCCATCGCTTGTAAGTCTGAAGGGCCAGGGCCAGATTTTCTGCAGGCTGGAGGGTGGAGGTATGTGCCTCAAAGGGGATCGAAGATGTTTCATCCTGAGCATGAAACATAGTCAGTGCTATCTTCGCTTTTTCGGTCTCATAACCACTCTTGATACCCCAACCCATTCGCTTAAATGCAGGGTCCAGGCCTTGCAGCGTAAGGTAATCATCAGCGACCGCCCTTTTTAATCTTCCGTACATGCCTGTGAATCGAAACCTGCCGGGTTTGAGCTCTAATCCGATGCCTCTAAACTGGTGCCCGCTCAAGGTGTAGGGAGACAGCTCCAGACTCCGGTCACCCAGATGTACCGTGCCCCATTTATAGGTAGGACTGATGCCTGCAAATGTATAAGCCGGTAGATGATAGATGGAATTGCCATTAGAATACAAAAATGAAAAGGGTGCTTGAATACCCGCAATATCGAATTGAAGCTGAGCAAATGCGCGATAAGTCAGATCAGGGTAATAGGCCGTTTGATTTTTGCTTTGATAGAGCTGACCCAGTAGGTCCACAGCACCATATACTTTGACAGGATCCCTTTTTAATCTCGTGCCGACATCTCCAATGGCCTTCTGGATATCTTGTCCCAGGGACTCATATTGGGGTGCGATAAAAACAAAAACTAAAATTGTAATTCGCAACAATCGACGAGAACTTAAACGAGAAAAATATATGATTATTAAGTTGTTCATCACCAACTGATCGTATTCATATTCTGTTCCCTAAAAATATTTAATATTTAGTATTCCAGATCTTCTTTTCTTTAAATAATTGTTTTTATCTTTTTTCCAAAATTTAGAACCACTATGCATGTACGACACACAGGCGAAACGTTTTATCTGTGTTTGTTTTTGCTGATCTTCGTACCATCCGGCATTTTTTCGAATAATGATGTCAGGTTCAGCATAAAAACCTATCCTTTTACCGCTGTACATAATGATACACTCCCGCAGGTCACCCTGGATCCACTGTTAGCTCAGTTGGCAGAAGACTCTATCGATTTGGGTGGCAACTTTGATGAATTAAATAAGGCCAGGAGCGTCCTGGCTTATGCTTTGGACAAATCTAAACTGGTAGATAAAATATCTGGAGGTGACTGGCAGACATTACCCATCGTACTCCAAAAAGAAATTAATAATGTCACTTACACCATGGGGGTCACCGATGTCTATCTCCATCCCTCATTTATTCAGGCCAGTGTGTATTTGAGTATCGAGATTCCCCAACAAAAAAAAGTACTTTATTTTGGTTCTCCTGATATAAAATTTTCCAGCACCGGAGGCATTATTGGTGATGCCAGGTTGGGTTTGTTGGCAGATTATGCAATCAATCTGGGTGCCAACAAATCCCTCTTGATATTAAAAGGAATGTACCGGGAGGATCAGGCTAATGGATGTTTTGTTCGCATTGATTGTGATGGATTTAAAGAATTAAGTCTTGATGCAGAAGTTTTATTTAGTCGTGACCTCGTCGTACCTGTCGATGGTCAGGGGGAGCCAAAAAGTACCGGTCGCGTCAGAGGCAGATTTTCGTTGATATGCTCTGATTGGAATGATATCCTGACCACGATCGAGCTTCCGGATTTTGCGATGTCAGGATACCAGGATATAGCTTTTAGCCTTAATACAGCAGTGATAGATCTCAGCGATATCCGCAATGATCCTGCAGTCATTTTTCCAAAAGAATATGAAGATCCGGAAGGAGGAGGCATGGATGTAACCTGGCGGGGTGTTTATGTCAATAGCCTTCAAGTCATTCTTCCACGCCAGTTTAAAAAACGAAACGGTGCTGATCGCCTGACATTTACCGCCAACCATTTATTATTGGACCACAGTGGTGTCAGTGGTCATTTTTTTGGAGGAAACCTGCTCACCATAGACGAGGGAGCGATGAACAAATGGAGCTATTCATTAGATACGGTCCACGCTCAGTTCGTCCAGAACCGGATCAAAGGATTTGGTTTTAATGGCAATATGCAAATCCCGATAGCAAATAGCAGAAAAAAACAAGGCATAGACTATGGCGCTTTTATGGACGAAGGCGGAACTTTTAAATTCAATGCCGGAATCATGCAGGATATGCAGTTTCCGATCTTTCAAGCCGGTCGGGTCTCCATTGAGAAAAATTCTAAGGTGATAGTTACAGTGACCAAAGATGAATTTCTGCCGGAGGCCGTACTATTTGGAGATATGAGTATCCAGGCTTCACTTAAAGGCGATAAAATAGACAGTCCTGATTCAAATGCACTGTTTTTAGTTGGTAAGTTGAGGTTTGAAGGTCTCCATCTAAGTACTATTGCTCCTTATATGTCCGTGCAGCATTTTGATTTGGGGTCTGGCTCAGCTTTGGCAAAATTTCCTGTCAACATAAATAATTGTGGATTTAAATCTCAGGATGCAGCAGCCAGACTAACTTTTGGGCTTAGTGTCAACCTGGTGCCCGAAAATGAAACAGCATTTGGGTTGAATACAGTGACCACGATCACCGGCAGCATGGATCCATCCTCGCCAATCCATCAATGGAGTTTCAATAAATTCGAATTGGATGCGCTGGAGTTAAAAATGAAATTAAAATGTTTTTCCCTCGATGGCAGACTATATGTGTTTGAAGACGATCCGGATTATGGCACAGGATTCCAGGGAAGTTTAAAAGCGGCCCTTGAAATAAGCACATCAAAAAAATTCGAATTTGAAAGCAACGCTTTATTTGGAAGGACCAGCACCTACAGGTATTGGTATGCGGACGGATTGGCCCACCTGGGCAATGGGGTTCAACTGGGAGGAGGCTTACAGTTGACAGGATTTGGAGGTGGTGCTTATAGAAAAATGAGTGTAGCTGGAAGGACCACGCCAGGTAGTGCAGGTCTGGGAGTAAATGCCAGTGGAATCAAATATATACCGGATGAAAAGGTAGGCTTGGGCATCATCGCTGCCGTAGCTTTGGCCGAAGTCAATCCATCTCTTTTTTCTGCTACCGCGACTTTGGATATGGCATTTGGTGCTGCTGGTGGACTGCTTGCAGTAAACTTCAGAGGGTATGGAGAATTTTTGGCCAAAGCAACACTTAAAACGGGTTTAGCCGGATCGCTAGAAAAAAGGCTGGATCAATTGGCTTCCCTGGGCTTAAAAAAATCTGTTGAGCAAGACAAAACAGAGGCTTCCAATATCAGTGGTGCCATAGCTGCCTCTTTATTTTTAAATGCTGATTTTGCCAATGATGTGTTTCACGGCAATCTTGCCATTTTTGTAGATATAGCCCATGGTACTATTCGGGGAGCTTCCAACCCTCCTGGTTCCTATGCGGGTGGTGCTGATCTTTTATTTACTCCTGGCAAATGGCATATATATCTTGGGACATGGGACTCCAGATTGGCTGCTGCCCTCAACCTGGGAGCATTAAAAGGGTATGCAGGGGCTTATTTTATGACTGGCAATGACCTGGGTGCTCCTCCGCCCCTTGACCCAAAGATCATGGATGAATTGGGCATCCGTGCAGAATCATTGAGTATGGATCGCAGTCAGCATCAGGCGGCTTTGATCAGTGGCAGTGGCCTTGCTTTTGGAGCCAATGCCTCCATCATTTTCGATTATCAGCGTGGACAAAAATACATCCATATCGGAGCAGGGGCCGGCTTTGAAGTCTATTGTATTGATTACGGAGAATCTGCCCGATGTAGCAACCTCCCTATTGCTGCTCCGATTGGTGCCAATGGGTGGCGCGCAGGGGGGAATATCTATGCTTTTGTCCATTTAAGTGGAAAGTGGTTTATTAGATTGCCCAATATCGGCCTGGCGCTTTTGATCAAATCTGATCTGCCTAACCCCAACCAATTTATAGCGGCTTTTAAAATCATCGGAATTAAATTTGAAATCAATTCAGGTGAGTCCTGCGTGCTGGCACAATGAAAATTGATCTTTTAAAATACTTCGTCGTATTGACACTTTTCTTGTCCAATCTGAATCTCTATGGTCAAACCTTCGAAGTCAATCCTACAATTCAATTAAAAGGAAAACTGAAGTCAAATAAACTCTGGCTTCGCTGGGTGATGTATGACCAGGCAGCCTGGTTACAGGGTATCTCTAATGGGTATACACTTAAAAAATATAGGGTGCTTGGCGATAATAAGACTGTAGAATGGGTAAAAAAAATTCGTCCTGTCAGCAAACCTGATTGGCCTCCGTCTGCCGATAGTTTGACAGATATCGAAGGTTTATATCAGTTGATTTATTATTCCGATCAGGAGCTTATAGCAGAATTGCCCAAAAAACTAAATGGTGAAAATTTTGAATATAGCAAGGAGGAGATCAAAGCGCTGCGACATATCCAGTGTCATCTGGCTGCGAATAATAGTTTTCAGGCTGCGATCCTCCAGGGCATCGCTTACGAAGATCTGGAGCTACTCAATGGCGCTGTCTACGAATATACTTTGCTCACGAGTAAGGATTCAGTTTCTCTAAGATTTGATCCTAAAACAACCGTGACGGCTACTTTGCCACCCAGGATGGAATACAAGTTAGACGAAATCAATTTGGAGTTTAATTGGGATGGAAAAGAACGATTCGACACCTACCACGGTTATGTGGCCGAAATTTCTCTGGATGGCAATAATTTTGTCGCGTCCACCTCCGGCGTATTATCTAATTATAGTGAAAATGCGCTGGGGGAAAACTTTAGAGAACAATTTTACTGGCGCGATTCAGTCAACCCGGGGAGCGAAGCATGGTATCGATTGAGAGGGGTAGATTATTTTGGCGAGATCAATAACCCCGGCCCAACGGTGAGAATACATCAACCCATAAGGATACCCAATCCAGTAATCTTAGATTATCAGGTTTTGAATCGGCAAGCCATCATCAACTGGTATTACGAACCAAAATTTGAAAAGGAACTCAGTCACTTTCAAATCTGGGTCAGCGACTCCATAGGAGGTGCGCAAAAAATGGTCCAGGACAATATTCACCGGTCTCAACGAAGTTTTCAAGTGGATCTGGATCATACCACTAAGTATTATTTTATTAGATTGATTCGTTCAGAGGGAAATATATCGATGGGTTCATTTCCAATCATGGTTGTTCCCCAGGATGCTACTCCTCCAGCTGCTCCCCGGTGGGAATCTGCCATTTGTGATAGTACGGGACAGGTGTCCTTAAATTGGTTTAAAAACTCCGAAGTCGATTTACACGGATATAGGGTTTTTCGGTCAAACAATCTCCTTGACGAATTTGGTCAGATCACCCTCAATACGGTACCGGATAGTTTTCACATTGATTCTATCAGTTTAGATAATCTATCCCCATACATCTATTATAAAATTGCAGCTGAAGATATCAGTGGTAATCTTTCGGTCCTGTCGTCAGTCATCAAAGTGGCCAGATATGATACGATCCCTCCCTCACCACCCCAATTCTATCAATGGATTCCAACGGAAAAGTCTATCGAATTGCATTGGTATCCAAGCTCGTCGATTGATGTGAGCAGTACCGCTTTGTTGAGAAAACCACTTCATTCGGATGAATGGACCGAGATCAAACTCATCGAAGCATCAGATACAATGAATGTCCACATAGATGAAAACCTTATTCAGGATTCGTTTTATATCTACAGTTTGGTTTGTTATGATCATGCCGGCAATAAAAGCCAATTGGCAGAGCCGATCACGGCAAGGTCATTAGCTATATCCAGATACCCGAGGATGGAAGACATTCGTTCAAAATATGACAGTACCTCCAATGCCATTATTTTTAATTGGTCCTATACTCCCGGACCTATCGCGGAGTTTTGGATTTATAGAACCCATAGCGCTTCACCTATAACCCTATTGACCACTATAGAAGGGGTGACCAGGTCTTGGGCAGATTATGATATCAAAAAGGGAACCACCTATATCTACCGGATAAAAGCACTGATGCAGAATGGAAGAGACTCGTTCTTATCCCGACCTATTGTAGTAGAGACCCGGTAGTTTTTGAGGAGTTTCACTCCGAAAATTTCCACAAACATCGTTTCCTGATTGTCCTAAATGTTTGTGAGGAGTTTCACTCCGAAGTTTCCACGGTACCCATTTTAAAAGGACACCATCCCCGTTCCTGAGGAGTTTCACTCCGAAATTTCATCTTTTCTAAAGGATCGTAATCAGAAGCACCCTTTTCTAAGGAGTTTGCCACACAAAACAGTTACCCCCTTCAGAGTAAAACTCCTCCAAAACGGTAATATGGTTACCATCTAAGTTAGTTCAAATGCTGAATGATTGGGAAATTTTATTGTTCACACCGAACTTACAAGGAAATCCGACATTTTTAACCTGGAATGGTTGTACTTTCAGAATATTTTGAAAGATAAAGCATATTAGTTCAGATTTTTATTGACTCCAGTTCGATTTTATGGTGCTAAGGCTCCCTGGCAAAGCCAAATATCCGTAAAATAAAATATTATATAAGAAACTATTCATGAAATTATTGTGCTATTATTTGATAAATTTTTCCTAATCTGGGCAGTTTTATTAACAAATTGTTTTTAAAACAAAATTTAAAGTACTTGCTTTTTCTCCTAACTTATTTAACTTTGCGTCAATTATTTCGAAACTTTCAGAAAAATCTGAAAGAAAAACCCCAAAAGATTGTGACCTTTTCAATAGTACTCGTATAGAAGTATAGTATTAATTTTTTAAAATTCGCGGTTTCCATGATTCAATTTTGTCTTAAACTAGGTAATGGCTCGTTCCATCGTATAGCACTTCTCCTTTTAGTTATGGGATTGATCCCTATGAGTGAAAGACTTTTTGGACAGACCAATCCACTGGCACCCGCTTACGGATTTAACATTTTTGTTCAAAACAATGTAAGCATAGGCCCTGCCGATGTGGAGGGAGGTTTCGCCGCCGGTGGCAATTTTACTTTTAGCCCAAATGGATTATCCAATTATGCAGGCAATGCCAATGCCGGGGGAGTCGGAAATGCTTACGGTACAGTATCAGGTACCAAATATGCCACGGTGATCGGTGGTAATATAAACTGGACCGGAAGTGTGGATCATTTCGATTTTAATTTGAACACTACCGGAGCTTTAATGAAATTTGGAAGTGTTAATGGAGGCACTTATGCTTCTAATCGAATTACAAATGGAAGTAAATTTCTAAATATTAATGGTACACATGCTGCTCAGAATACTACTGCTAGCTTTGTCCAAACTGGCATAATTAATTTTTCTTCAGAATTTGCAACCTTGACAGCTACTTCAAGCTGTTTATCCGGGTTGGCACAGACCATTGCAGATCCTACCAGCAGCAGTTATAGTGTCACCTTAGCGACTGGCTTAAATGTGATCAATATCACAGGAGCCCAACTAACGAGTTTAAGCGATTTTAATGTGACGAATGCAAGCAGTTCGAGATATTTAGTGATTAATGTGAATGCTGCCGGATCTTATACTTTAAGTTCTTTAAACCAAAATTTTGTAAGCAGTGCTCCGTATGTGCTCTGGAATTTTTACAATGCTACTACTTTAAGTGTCGAGAGATTGGTTGGTTCTTTGTTAGCTCCCCTGGCAGATGTGACTAAACCGGTTGGTGCTAACAATATTGATGGACAAGTCGTCGCAAAATCTTATACACAACTTGCGGGAGAAACTCATATTGCCTCCTTAAATTTTAATGTTACTTGTGGGTCTTCACCTACCTGTACAATCTCCACCGGTGGTACCATCGCTGCGGATCAAACCATCTGCTCTGGAGGTGACCCTGTGGCTTTTACTTCTTCTGCAGCTGCTTCTGGCAATGGCACTATCACTTATCAATGGCAAAGCTCTACCAGCAGTACTTCTACCGGTTTTTCTAATATATCTGGCGCCACCAGTATTACTTATGACATTCCATCCGGCCTTACTCAGACTACCTATTATAGAAGAGTAGCCACCAATACCATCACAGGAGGTGCTACGTGTACGGCCAACAGCAATGCATTGACAGTGACTGTCAATACCCCACCCGCTATCGCGGAATGTGAAGCCAGGATCAATGGTACCTGGACAGTATTGGCTAACTGTGTCGCGAGCGTGTGTCCGGGTAATTCATTATCCCTCAGTGTCAATCCTGGTACTTATCCGGCAGGTTATACACAATCCTGGTCGGGTCCTAATGGTTTTACGGCCACTGGGAATGATGCATTGGTAGCTAATAGTGTGACTGCTGCTAATGCGGGCACTTATACATTCACTGTTAGTAATGGGGTTTGTTCTGTAAGTAAGACTATTACTGTGGAGGTTTGTTGCGATGCCAAAATCACTAGCCTGTTTTTTTATCATACCAATAATGATGGAAATGACATTGAAATTTCGGAAGGAGGCATTTTAGATATCAATGATTTATTAAGCAGTTACAATCTCAGAGCTACTGCTTCAGGCTCAAATTTAAGTAGTGTTAAATTTACCGTGACAGGGACTTCTGGAGGTTCTTCTGGTACTCGTACAGATGGTTCATCACCTTATTCATATCCTACGGGATCAACAACGGCCTTTACCGCATCAAACCTTACGGTTGGATCATATTCAGTTAAAGTAGAAGCTTTAAACTCTGGTGGCACAGTTTGTCATGATACGACGATTACATTTTCTGTTGCCGATATAGTCCCACTCACTTGCAACTGCCCAAATAATTTGGTGCTCAATCCTAGTTTTGAAGGAACAGGGGCCGGCATAACTACCAATTGGACCACCTCATCCGGCTCTACCTTAATTGCAGCCACCGGTACTGCAGGAGTCACTCCACCATGTGGAAATGATTATGCTATATTTTCTTATGATGGTTCTAGCGGATCTACTCCAGGATCTACCCGAAGATTTTGGCAGGTGATCAATGTTGGAGCAAGCATGCCTGCAGGGTCAACCATTACGTTTGCAGCATTTGCAGGTATCGGGACGCCCTCCGGCAATCACGCTGCCTCCACTTCCTGTGGCCAAAACCTGATGATAGAATATTATAACGGTGCTAGTTTAATCAGACGCGATGTATCTTCTAATATCACTAACAATATTTATTCAGGGGCAGGCCCGGGCTTTTTACCTTATTCCGTCACCGGCATAATCCCCTCAAATGCGACTTCCATCAGAATAGGAGGAGAGGCTGATTGTCAGTTTTTAAAATTTGATGGAGCTTGCTTGCAAGTTGAGTGTACTAATGTTGCTGCCGGCACAGATGGGAGTACATCGGTTTGTGAAAACTCAACCACTTCTATTAATTTATTCAGTTTAATTACCGGTGAAGATACTGGGGGCACCTGGAGCAGACTTACAGGATCCGGAGGCACATTCACTGCAGGCGCTGGCACATATACTCCTGCAGCAGGAGCGACAACATCCACTTTTAGATATGTTCTTTTAGGATCATGTTCCAATGACACCAGTATTGCGACGGTTACCATAAAACCTGCACCGCTTCCTGTTATCATTGCTGGTTCTAATACCGCTTGTGCCGGTCAGCCGGTCCAGTTTTGCGCCGAAATCGTATCGGGCATCCAATATTATGAGTGGGATTTTGGCACAGGAGCTACTCCCTCAACATCAAAGAATAGATGTGAAAATGTAGTCTGGTCTACTACCGGTACGAAAACTATTAGCTTGTATTATATCATGCTTAATGGCTGCACAACCAATACAATTACTTATAATTTAACTGTAAATAATACTCCTAACGCAGGTACTGATGGTTCTACCACTGTTTGTGCCAACAGCACGACCAGCATCAACCTCTTTAGCTTGATCACCGGTGAACAAACTGGCGGTACCTGGTCAAAAGTATCTGGTACCGGAGGCACTTTTAGTGCAGGTGCAGGTACTTTCATGCCTACCAGTGCGACTACCTCCGTATTCCGATATGTGGTCAATGGTACCAGCCCTTGCCCTAATGATACCAGCCTGGCCACTGTCAATATCACGCCAACTTTCACTTTGGGTGATTTTGTATGGTACGATCAAAATAATAACGGTATTCAGGATGGAGGTGAGCCCGGTTTAGGAAGCGTCACAGTAAGACTGTATGATGATCAGGACAATAATAATATTCCTGATGGACTGGCCATACAAACTACCTCTACCAGTCCTTCTGGGGCTTATTCCTTCACCGGTATTTGCCAGGGAAGATATATCGTGAGTATTGTGACTCCTTCAGGATATATCCAATCCATTACTACTGCTACGAGTGCTGATCCTAACAATGCTACCGCAAATGATAATAATGGAATAGCAATCTATAACACTACTGAGTTGAGATCAAACGATATCAACCTTACAGCGGACAATCCACGTGTAGACTTTGGATTAATAGGCACAGGTTCTATCGGCGACCTGGTATTTAAAGACAATGATGGCAACGGCTTACAAGGTGGAGTTGGTGAAACAGGCATCTCCGGAGTCATCGTCACCCTGACTTATACAATCAATGGAAGCAATTTCACCGTAAAAGACACGACAGATGCCAATGGTATCTACACCTTCAATAATCTGCCTCCAGGCACCTATAACGTAAACTTTGGCACCCCCTCCGGGTACAGTGCCACTACCGCCAATGCCGGAGGCAATAGCTCAAACAGCAGCACCACAGATACCAATGACAGCGATCCAACCGGTGGCAATGTGACCGGAATCGTACTGGCTGCCGGTGAAAACAACCTGGGCATCGATGCAGGTTTCAACCAAACTGTCAATCTCGGCGATTATGTCTGGTATGATCAAAATAATAATGGTATCCAGGATCCGGGCGAACCAGGACTAGCCGGAGCGACTGTTAAATTGTATGCTGCCAACGGCACTACCCTTTTACAGACAGCACCGGTGACCGGAAACACCGGGGCCTACAATTTTACAGGACTTACTCCTGGCGACTACGTAGTAGGTGTAACTCCACCTGCAGGCTACAAATCATCAGCAGTAGATGGTGGTGATCCTGACAACAATACACTCAATGACGACAACGGAACAGGATCAGGCACCGGAGAAGTAAAAAGCTTACCAATCACCTTGACCAGTGGTGGCGAACCAACCAATGACGGTGATGGCAATAATGGTAACCTGACTGTAGACTTTGGTTTTGCAGGTACCGGCTCTATTGGCGACCTGGTGTGGAGAGACAATGATGGCAATGGTTTGCAAGGTGGAGTCGGTGAAACAGGCATCCCTGGAGTCATCGTGACTTTGACCTATACGATCAACAGCACGAATTTCACCGTGCTTGATACCACAGACGCCAATGGCATCTATACCTTTAACAATCTTCCGTCGGCCACCTATGCGGTAAACTTTGGCACCCCCTCCGGGTACAGTGCCACTACCGCCAATGCCGGAGGTAATAGCTCAAACAGCAGCACCACAGATACCAATGACAGCGATCCAACCGGTGGCAATGTGACCGGAATCGTACTGGCTGCCGGTGAAAATAACCTGGGCATCGATGCAGGTTTCAACCAAACTGTCAATCTCGGCGATTATGTCTGGTTTGATCAAAATAATAATGGAATCCAGGATCCTGGCGAACCAGGACTAGCTGGAGCGACTGTTAAATTGTATGCTGCCAACGGCACTACCCTTTTACAGACAGCACCAGTGACCGGAAACACCGGGGCCTACAATTTTACCGGACTTACTCCTGGCGACTACGTAGTAGGTGTAACTCCACCTGCAGGCTACAAATCATCAGCAGTAGATGGTGGTGATCCTGACAACAATACACTCAATGACGACAACGGAACAGGATCAGGCACCGGAGAAGTAAAAAGCTTACCAATCACCTTGACCAGTGGTGGCGAACCTACCAATGACGGTGATGGCAATAACGGCAACCTGACCGTAGACTTTGGTTTTGCAGGTACCGGCTCTATCGGCGACCTGGTGTGGAGAGACAATGATGGCAATGGCTTACAAGGTGGAGTCGGTGAAACAGGCATCCCTGGAGTCATCGTGACTCTGACCTATACGATCAACAGCACGAATTTCACCGTGCTTGATACCACTGATGCCAATGGTATCTATACCTTTAACAATCTTCCGCCGGCCACCTATGCGGTTAATTTTGGCACCCCCTCCGGGTACAGTGCCACTACCGCCAATGCCGGAGGCAATAGCTCAAACAGCAGCACCACAGATACCAATGACAGCGATCCAACCGGTGGCAATGTGACCGGAATCGTACTGGCTGCCGGTGAAAACAACCTGGGCATCGATGCAGGTTTCAACCAAACTGTCAATCTCGGCGATTATGTCTGGTTTGATCAAAATAATAACGGTTTCCAGGATCCTGGCGAACCAGGACTAGCCGGAGCTACTGTTAAATTGTATGCTGCCAACGGTACTACCCTTTTACAGACAGCACCAGTGACAGGAAACACCGGAGCCTACAATTTTACAGGACTGACTCCTGGCGACTATGTAGTAGGTGTAACTCCACCTGCAGGTTACAAATCATCAGCAGTAGATGGTGGTGATCCTGACAACAATACACTCAATGACGACAACGGAACAGGATCAGGCACCGGAGAAGTAAAAAGCTTACCAATCACCTTGACCAGTGGTGGCGAACCTACCAATGACGGTGATGGCAATAACGGCAACCTGACTGTAGACTTTGGTTTTGCAGGTACCGGTAGTATTGGAGATTTTGTATGGAAGGATCTCAATGCCAATGGTATTCAAAATGGTGGTGGTGAAACCGGCGTGCCTGGTGTCATTGCTACCTTGACTTATACGATCAATAGTACCAGCTTTACCATAAAAGATACTACAGATGCTAATGGTCTTTATTTATTCCCGAACCTTCCACCTTCCTCTACGTACTCTTTGTCATTTAGCAATGTTCCTGCAGGTATGGTGATTTCTCCATCCAATGTGGGAGATGATAATTTTGATAGTGATGGACCAGGTGCTATCGCAATCACTTTGGCCGCAGGTCAAAATGACTTGAGCAATGATCTCGGGTTATATGCTCCTGCAGCAATAGGCAATTTTGTGTGGCATGACTTAAATGCCAATGGTATACAGGATCCGGGTGAGCCAGGCATTTCAGGTGTAAGTGTCAGCCTCAGTGGAGGACCTTCTACTCCTCCTGCCACTAATACTGATGGAAATGGTAAATACCTGTTTAGCAATTTAACCCCTGGTACGTATACAGTGACTTTCGGTACACCTGCCGGAGGATATCTTGCATCTCCTGCCAATATAGGGTCAACGACAGATGATAAAGACAGTGATGCCGGATCGGGCGGCACAACAAGTGCCTATACCCTGGTCAGTGGTCAAACGGATACGACAGTGGATGCGGGATTTTATAAGCTTGCTTCCCTAGGAGACTATGTCTGGTATGATAAAAACAAAAACGGCATCCAAGACAATATTATTGACCCCAATGGGAATATAGTAGGTCCGGAAATGCCGGTACAGGGTATCTCGGTCCAGTTAAAACGCGTGTCAGACAATAGTGTGGCGGGTACGGCAGTAACGAATTCATCCGGCTTCTATTTATTTAGCAATGTGATTCCCGGAGATTATTATGTGCAAATGGTGACCGCTACGATTCCTGCTAATTTTGATATTACCCAGAAAGATGTAAGCGGCAATACGATGGATACGAAGGACAGTGATTTTAATCCGGCTACAGGGAAATCAGATAATACCAATTTAACTTCCGGCGAAAATGATCTGACCTGGGATATGGGCATTTATATGATTTCTGCCAGTATCGTAGATCCCTGTATTTGTAAGAATAATGCGACTAATGGCAAAAATGGCCAATTTGATGAAATACTTGATGTTATGGCTACGCCAGGTGGATCCTGGATGATCATACAACAAACAGGTATGTACCTTTCTACAAGTCCTGCACCACCCGCTGCCCCTATTCCGGTTCCAGTGGGGACGATGCTAAACAATGTAGGATTGGGAATGTACCGATACAATTTTGTTCATATTGATTCTTTGGGATATACTGTAAGAGTGACCAATGGTACGGATACACTGATGATCACCAACCTTTGCCCTTACCCTGATGTGATCATGGCTGCTTTTGATACCGCATTGTGTATTTACGACGCCCCGATCAATTTGATGGCCACTGCCAATATGCCGGGTACTATCGATTATATTATCACAACTTCTGGAAACACCGAGATTCATACTAATGTCATCGATCCTGCTACCCTGGGTATGGGTACGTTCACCTTGAAGTTGACTTTTACCCCGCTGGATCCGACCTTATGTCAAAATACCTATATACAGTCATTTAATATTTCGATCAGTAATTGTCCTGCCGCCCTGGGCAACTTCGTCTGGAACGACCAAAATGCCAACGGAAAACAAGACCCCGGAGAGCCTGGAATTCCCAATGTTAATGTAACTTTGACTAACGTAACGACTGCCGCTACGACTAATGCCATGACTGCTCCAAACGGAAAGTACCTCTTTAACAATCTTGCCCCGGGCACATATAAAGTGACTTTTGGTACACCGGCGGGATATATACCGACTGCGGCCAATGCGGCAGGAGTATTGGATGATGTGGATAGGGATGCGGGAGCAGGAGGAATGACGGGTAATTATACTTTGATAGGAGGTCAGGTGGATAGTACGGTGGATGCGGGATTTAGATTACCACCCGATTTGACACCAACAATTTCACTGTCACCATCATCCTTTGTTGTTTCAGCGTCGAACCCTAATAGACAATTAAGAATGTTCGTAAGATTATCGGAAATTTTAAATCAACCTACAAATGGTACGACAATAACCATTCAAATTGTGAAAGATAATCGGTTCACCTTTACATATAATCCTGCTCTCACTTCTCTAGGCACCACCACATTAGAGAATACTGATTGGACATTTGATAATTCGAATCCGGTTTTCTGGATATGGAGAACAAATAAAGTTATTCCTGGATTAAACTCAACCACTTTTGGATTACAGGGAAATTTCAACACTCAAGGAGTCAATGGCACCAAATTTTTCACAGTTCAATTAATTAACGGAGGTGGCGGAGAAATTAATCTGAACAATAATGTGAATGCAGAAAAAATAGATTATTTTATATCAAATTAAAGACAAGTAAAAATGAAAAAGATCTCTTTGGTTTTAAGCTTTTTATTATTTTATTTTATAAATTTTGGACAATATCAACCATTTATAACTGATCCGGTTTTAGATCCGGCACCATATAAATTTGCAGGTCAAACCGGTACAGCTACATTTGCAGTAGGGAACTCAGGAGCATGTGCTTTGAACAGATTTAATGAGAATCCGTGCCAAAATAATAGCTGTAAACTTGTAATTCGGATTGGACTATCTGATGGTTCTAGTGAGCCGGAGTCAGGTCAAGCTAATGCAGTCGTTCATCCTACAGCAGATTTGAGTGGGACTGCAGTATCATGGTTTAATTGGGTATATGATGATTTTTCATCTCAGTGGTTAGGCATTCAAAATCAAGTAATACCATCAGGTGCTGGCGATATTATCGTAGTTCATTTGAGACACGTAGTTGGATCTCCAATGTCCAATCCTAATAATGGACTTATTGTAAATCTGGAACCACTTGCATTTGGAAATGGTGCTCCAACTCCATCGGATTGGACAAGTTGTAGCCAAAGACCTTTGAGTGGTGGAAATGTCGAAGCAGATGATCAATTTTCGGAGTATACATATCTTCCTTTGCAACTTATTAATTTCAACGCTAAATATTTGGGTCAAAACAAATCGAAACTAACTTGGATTACAAAAAATGAAATTTCACTTGAATTTAATATTGAAAGAAAGATAAATGGAGAAGAAAATTGGACAACTATAGGCAAGAAAGCCGCAGCTGGTCAATCAAGTAATGAGCAATTATATATATATGATGACAATATTGGAAGTGCAGGGAAAGTATATTATAGGATTAAGCAGATTGATGTAAATGGAAGTTACACTTATACAGATATACAGAGTATTATTATTAAAAAAAATGATAGGTTTAGTATGGAAGCATATCCAAATCCAGTAAAAGGAAAGCTTGAGATAGTTTTTAATAGTAATACTGAGAGCAACGTGAGATTAGAAATCTATGATATTCTTGGTCGAAGTGTTTTCAATAAAGGGTTGCAATTTCGAAATGGTTCGAACTACCTTGACCTTAACATGTCGGAGTATACGCCAGGTACTTATATCGTACGGGTATCGAGTGCGGAGATCAATGAGTCGATGACGGTGGTGAAAGTGGATTATTAAATTCGTGCGCTCCCGAAGTTTCGGGAGGCGCAAAGCGCTACTGAAGCCCCAGGAGAAATCTTTACAAGAAATACCTTTATACCAGATAGCAAGGAGCCTCGCAGGAATGCGGGGCTTTTTTTTGAGGACAAGTGGCGCCTTCCAGGGCCGCCTCTTGTCTTTTGGGGAATGAAAAGAATAACTTTGCAACCGCGCAAAGCAGGAGGCGGCCTTGAAGGCGCCGCCTGCTAGCGACCACACTTGCCGCAATACAGGGCTCCTTTCAGGGCCGCCTCTTGTCTTTTGGGGAATAAAAAGAATTACCTTTTGCAACCGCGCAAAGCAGGAGGCGGCCTTGAAGGCGCCGCCTGCTTACGACCGCACTTGCCGCAATACAGGGCACCTTTCAGGTTGTCGCCTCTTGTCTTTTGGTGAATCGTAGCGATGTGGGGATTTTTTTGGGGACAAGTGGCGCCTTCCAGGGCCGCCTCTTGTCTTTTGGTGAATAAAAAAATTACCTTTTGCCACCGCGCAAAGCAGGAGGCGGCCTTGAAGGCGCCGCCTGCTTACGACCACACTTGCCGCAATACAGGGCACCTTTCAGGGCCGCCTCTTGTCTTTTGGGGAATAAAAATTACCTTTTGCAACCGCAACCGCGCAAAGCAGGAGGCGGCCTTGAAGGCGCCGCCTGCTAGCGACTGCACTTTAGACAAGTAGCACTTCGTGTTCGCCAGTCGTCTGATGATAAGTAATTTGGTATTATATCTAATGTTAATATAATAGTTGTTTTGGCTGGTAGTTTTTGATCACCTGATAAAATTTAAAACATTTAATAATCAAAATATCTTTGGGATAGCAGACAGAAATAAGGATTTAACTATAATTTTTTAATAAGTCGATTTTTATGGAATTTGAAAATTAATTGATATAATATTCATTCATATAGATATAATATATTGTATAAAATATAATAATTAGAACAATATATTAACATTCAAATTGAAACCTATTTGGATTAATTACCAATTGTAGGGGAGGATGGCTATATTAGAGGACCTAAAAACTATTTCTCGATTTAAAACAAAGGTTTGATCTGAGAAAATATTGTACCGTTTTTTTATTTATTACCTAAAATTACCTACCCTATGTACCTCAAGGCCATTACCAAAATAGCTTTTGGTCTGTATTTATTATTAGTAGCATTTAGTGCTTATAGTTTTACTTGCAGCGACCGAATCCTTGGCTTAAAATTTAATAAACTCGATGGAGGAACTGATATCACCATTGACGAAAATGGAAGCTATTTACCGGTAGGTACAGCCTACAACCTCGAAGCAATCTCTAATTCTTCAGCTACCGGCAGTGTCAGGTTTACCATCAGCGGACCTGCAGGCAACAATATCCAGAATCTTGAGACCTCAGCGCCCTGGAATTCAGGTTACTCACTGAATAGTGTAGGATCCTATACCGTGTTTATAGAAATATTCTCTTCTAATACAGCCTCCTCAGCCAATAAATGTCATGACACGACCTTTCATTTTACTATATCCAATTGTACCCCACCCAATGCAGGCCCTGATAAATCGACTCCTGATATTTACAGCGCTGTGGCTTTAGGGGCTACCTCTACATCAGGGGCTAGCTGGGTAATAGCTGCGTCCAATCCAGGCTATTCAGAGCTTTCAAGCACTTCTTCAGCGACTGCAATTGCCAGCGCTTTTATGACTGCCGGAACCTACAAATATATATGGACTAAGGGAGGATGTTCGGATACCATGCAGGTGGTCGTGGGCTCATGCAATTGTGATAATAATTTAATCCTGAATCCCAGTTTTGAGTCTGGCAATCCCCCTGCCAATTGGACTGCGACCCAACCTTATAATGTATTTCAGAGTGATGCTTATGCCGCCCAGTGCGGGTCCGGTCATTCAGCACAGCAAGATGGCTTAAGCAATAGCAACCTGGCTAGTTTTTACCAGGATGTATCGATTGCAGGAGGCTTGCCGGTCACGCTAAAATTTAAAGCGGGAACCCATGTGCCTGGTGATGTGGCCAAATTTGGTTTGATTTTTTTTAATGGCAATACCAGGCTGGATTCTGTGTTTTTAGAGGTCGATCATGTATTAGGAGCATCCGGTTCTATGGAAGGATATACGATTAATGCCAATGCACCGGCATCCGCCAACAAAGTAAGGGTCATCGGTAAGACCGGGGCTGATTGGCTCAAAGTCGACCTGGTTTGTCTGCAAGGTACCGCCGGCTCAGTTTGTGACGGCAATCGGATCACCGGTTTGTTTTTTAATGAATTGTCTACAGGCAATAATGTAACGCCCATCCAGGTGGGAGGTAGTTTTGATGTGAGTACTTTGTCTGATGGTCTGCGCAACCTCGAGGCCACTGTATCAGGCAATGTAGAAAGTGTAAAATTTACCATCACCGGGCCTACCGCCAGTAACAATATTGAAAATCTGGAGGAGTGGAATGCACCTGGTACAGGTACTGCATGGATACCGGCTGCTGGAAATTATAGTGTGCGAATGCAGGCATATACGCAGGATAATGCAGCTGGCAGTCTTTGTCATGATACGACCATCTCTTTCACCTTGACAGATCTCGCCTGCAGCTGCCCGGGTAATATCCTAAGTAACCCTTCCTTTGAAAATAATGGGGGTAGTACTACCGGTTGGTCAAATAGTACGCCAGGCTCCACCGGAAAGTTTTATGTCGGAGACGGATTTAATGTGTGTGGATCCTATAATGCTTTTCTTGATGCCAGAAATGCCACCAATAATAATCCTTTTTGGTTTTATCAGCAGGTGAACAGTGTGACACCAGGCAATATGTATACCCTTAGTATTTACGGCGGTACGCATGAACCCTCTGGCAATCATGCTTTCTTATTGTCTTTTTACAATTCCAGTGGCGTGAGATTGTCCAGAGACAGTGTTCAGATCGATTACGATGTGGATGTCAATCCGGGATTGCAGCAATATACTTTAGCAGGAACAGCCCCTACCGGGACTTCTTATCTGAGAGTCGAAGGCAGAGGGGTGGGCGATTATATTAAGGTAGATCTGGCTTGTCTAACTTTGACCGGCAATTGTCCTACCATCAATGCCGGAACGGATGGTACTGCCTCTATTTGTAATACCTCGACTACTGCCATTAATTTATTTAATTTAATCACTGGCGAAAATGTTGGTGGAGTATGGTCCAGACTGACTGGTACTGGTGGCACCTTTAGTGGAAATACATTTACGCCGGCAGCCAATGCGACCACCTCAACTTTCAGATACATAGTCGCAGGTGCTCCTCCTTGTCCCGGTGATACGAGTATAGCTACTGTGGTGATCACGCCCCCTGTCGCTGCCGGCACAGATGGTATGACAACGGTCTGTTCTAATAGTGCTTTAAGCATTAATCTTTTTAATTTAATCACAGGCGAACAAAGCGGTGGAACCTGGTCGAGAACTTCTGGTAGCGGTGGTAGTTTTACTGCTTCTACAGGTACTTTCGTGCCTACAGGAGCTACTAGCTCTATATTCAGGTATATTCTCATAGGTTCGTCACCTTGTCCAAATGATACAAGCTTTGCTTCTGTCTCTGTGACTACCGGAGTCAATGCCGGCACAGATGGATCTACTGCTATCTGTAATACTTCTACCTCGCCTATCAATTTATTCAGCTTGATCTCAGGAGAAGAGGGAGGCGGTACCTGGTCCAGAATATCCGGATCGGGAGGTACATTTAGCGGCAATACTTTTACTCCGGCGCTCAATGCGACTACTTCTGTGTTTAGATACATATTGACCGGGTCATCGCCCTGTCCCAATGATACCAGTATGGCTACGGTCAATATAACTGGTCCCGCCGCTGCAGGAGTTGATGGCTCCACCTCCATTTGCAATTCTTCAGTTACACCCATCAATTTGTTGGATCTGATTGCAGGGGAAGCCTCCGGGGGGACCTGGACCAGAATATCAGGATCTAATGGTAGCTTCAGTGGCAGTACATTTACGCCATCCTCCAATGCTACCACTTCCTCTTTTAGATATGTCGTCAATGGAGCGTCACCCTGTCCGAACGATACCAGCATAGCCACTGTCAATATCTCTGTATGCTGTGATGGTCGCGTGACGAGTGTTTATTTTAATAGATTGGATGGTGGTGATGACATCCCTATCATCAATGGCCAGGCCTTTGGCATCAATACTTTAGGATCTTTGTATAACCTTGAAGCAGGATTTATTGGAACCATTGGAAGTATGAAGTTTAGCATCACCGGGCCTGCAGCCAATACAAATGTAGAAAACTCGGTACCCTATAATGCTCCCGGTGGTGACACTCCTTTTACACCAGCTGTAGGCACCTACGTAGTCAATATTAAAGTGTACAATCAATCAGATGCAGGCGGTTCGATATGTCACGACACTACCATCACTTTTGATATTTTCGACCCTGGCTGTAGCTGCCCTGACAATATTTTATTGAATCCTTCCTTTGAAAACAATGGAGGCAGTACTACAGGTTGGTCCTCTTCGACTCCCGGATACACCGGCAAGTTTTATCAGGGTACGGGTTTTGATGTATGTGGATCCTACAATGCATTTCTGGATGCCAGAAATGCCAGCAACAGCAATCCATTCTGGTTTTGGCAGCAGGTCAATGGGGTCACCCCCGGATCTCAATATAGCCTCTCTATCTATGGAGGAACACATGATCCAAGCAAAAACCATGCTTTCTTATTATCATTTTACAATGCCGGCGGGACCCGACTATCCAGAGATAGCGTGCAGGTGGATTATGATGTAGACATCAATCCCGGACTTCAATTGTATCTTTTGCAGGGCATTGCGCCGACAGGTACTTCCTATCTGAGGGTCGAAGGCAGGGGCGTAGGCGACTATCTCAAGGTCGATCTGGCCTGTCTTACTTTGTCCAGTCAACCAGCTTCACTGGGCGACTATGTATGGTATGATAAAAATGAAAATGGAATCCAGGATGGTGGCGAACTTCCTGCACCCGGCAAAATAATCAAATTGTATACCCAGGCCAATGTATTGGTGGGGATGGATACTACGGATGTCAATGGAATCTATGGATTCTCAAACCTGCCTCCCGGCAACTACTATATCAGCTTTGATACCACCGGTACGGGATTTAAACTCACCAAACCCAATGTCGGCAATGATGCATTTGACAGCGATATCGATACGATTACGGGCAAGTCCGGTAATATCACCCTTGCCTCCGGTCAGATTGATCTCAAATGGGATGTAGGTCTGGTGGCCAGAGTCGGGGCATCTATAGGTGATCCCTGTACCTGTCATGATATCATCTATCTAAGGGATGAACTGTATGAAGTGCTGGATGAATTAATCATCAATGGCACACCTGGCAGTGTATGGACCATACTCAGCCAGACTGGCATGGAAGTGATAGACACCCTTGCCAATATGGATTTGCCTGCATCCGGTACGATTATTCCGGAGGTATCACCAGGATTGTATAAATTAAAATTTTCTCATGATGTAGGCGTCGGGTATATGGTGACAGTGAGCGATGGCATTCATACACTCTCCTACAGCAATCTTTGTATCGTTTCCAAATTAATCACTTCCATCGATCCTATATTTTCCATTTGTGGTGTAGCAGACCCTATTACACTCACTGGTAGTGCCACACTGGGAGGTAATCCCTCCCCTGGGACAGTTTCTTTCACTATAAATGGTCAACCAGCTACGATATTTAATCCTGCACTTTATGCTCCCGGTACTACGGTTACTGTGATCGTGCGCTTTACTCCTCAGAATACCCAGGACTGTCCTCAAATGTATAAATATGATATCCTCATAGAGCCCAGCGGTTGCCAGGCATCATTAGGCGATAGAGCCTGGTATGATCTTAATAGGAATGGCATCCAGGATAATATCATTGATCCACTGGACGGTAGCATAGTTGGGCCTGAGTGGGGTGCTCCGGGACTCATTATAGAATTACACAGATCCTCCAATGACGCTTTGGTAGCTAAAGATACTACTGATAGCAATGGATATTATTTATTCACCGGTTTGCCTGCAGGAGATTATTATATCAAATTGGTTGTTTCGAGCCTGCCGACAGGTTTTGTAGTCAGCCCAACGGATGCGAATGGAAACACACAGGATGCAGCAGACAATGATATCATGCATATTACCTACCGATCTGCTTCAACCACCCTGGTATCAGGTGAAAATGACCTCACCTGGGATATTGGTATCAACCATTCCGGGTCACCCAATATCACAGATCCCTGCGGCTGTGTAGAAGAATATATCTATACACCGGACAATCAGAACTATATATATTCGGAAGAAGTAGCCGTAGAAGCTACTCCGGGTGGTATATGGCGCATCATAGCCATCAACAATGCTACCGGCAATACGACCTATGGTATCATGCAGGATGGGCCATCAGCTGATTTTCTTCCTCAGGTTTTGGTGCCACAACCCTTCGGGGTAGCCCTGACGGTAGTGAGCCCCGGCGTCTTCCATTATGATTTTTATCACCAGGAGCCCCTGGGGTACGGCATCGTAGTGACCGATGGTATCGATACACTTGAATATCAATCTGCCTGTATCAGTGTGCAGGAGGAGTTTGATCAGTCAATACGATCCATCTGCGCTTTCAGTCCAACGTTAAATCTTCCCACCGTATTCCCGGATGGTACTGTAACCTATTATTTTCTGCAAAACGGCGCTTTTCATTTCATCGATAATTTTGATGAATATATGGCTCAGTTCATCGCAGCCGCTCAAAACCCACCGATCACCACTTTGAATCCGTTGAATTACAGTCCGGGAGACACCATCGCTTTATATATGCGATGGCTACCCAATGGCAATGTCGGAGTACCCGGTACAGGACTATGTCCCAAGACTCTGGTCCTCAATATAGCGGTAGAAGCCGATGTGACAGACTGCGCTGCAGGTATTGGCAATTTTGTATGGAACGATCAGGATGCTGATGGACACCAGGATGCCGGCGAGCCGGGTATACCAGGAGTGACCGTGACGCTGACCAATATTGGTACCAATGCAATGCGAGATACCCTGACTGATGCTAATGGCCGATATTTCTTTGGAAGCATCCCTCCTGGCACGTATAAAGTGACTTTTGGTACACCGGCGGGATATATACCGACTACCGCCAATGCGGGAGGAGTATTAGACGATGTGGATAGTGATGCGGGAGCAGGGGGAATGACGGGTAATTATGTGTTAGTAGCAGGTCAGGTGGATAGTACGGTGGATGCGGGATTTAGATTACCACCCGATTTGACACCAACAATTTCACTGTCACCATCATCCTTTGTTGTTTCAGCGTCAAACCCTAATAGACAATTAAGAATGTTCGTAAGGTTATCGGAAATTTTAAATCAACCTACAAATGGTACGACAATAACCATTCAAATTGTGAAAGATAATCGGTTCACCTTTACATATAATCCTGCTCTCACTTCTCTAGGCACCACCACATTAGAGAATACTGATTGGACATTTGATAATTCGAATCCGGTTTTCTGGATATGGAGAACAAATAAAGTTATTCCTGGATTAAACTCAACCACTTTTGGATTACAGGGAAATTTCAACACTCAAGGAGTCAATGGCACTAAATTTTTCACAGTTCAATTAATTAACGGAGGTGGCGGAGAAATTAATCTGAACAATAATGTGAATGCAGAAAAATAGATTATTTTATATCAAATTAAAGACAAGTAAAAATGAAAAAGATCTCTTTGGTTTTAAGCTTTTTATTATTTTATTTTATAAATTTTGGACAATATCAACCATTTATAACTGATCCGGTTTTAGATCCGGCACCATATAAATTTGCAGGTCAAACCGGTACAGCTACATTTGCAGTAGGGAACTCAGGAGCATGTGCTTTGAACAGATTTAATGAGAATCCGTGCCAAAATAATAGCTGTAAACTTGTAATTCGGATTGGACTATCTGATGGTTCTAGTGAGCCGGAGTCAGGTCAAGCTAATGCAGTCGTTCATCCTACAGCAGATTTGAGTGGGACTGCAGTATCATGGTTTAATTGGGTATATGATGATTTTTCATCTCAGTGGTTAGGCATTCAAAATCAAGTAATACCATCAGGTGCTGGCGATATTATCGTAGTTCATTTGAGACACGTAGTTGGATCTCCAATGTCCAATCCTAATAATGGACTTATTGTAAATCTGGAACCACTTGCATTTGGAAATGGTGCTCCAACTCCATCGGATTGGACAAGTTGTAGTCCAAAGACCTTTGAGTGGTGGAAATGTCGAAGCAGATGATCAATTTTCGAGAGACATATCTTCCTTTGCAACTTATTAATTTCAACGCTAAATATTTGGGTCAAAACAAATCGAAACTAACTTGGATTACAAAAATGAAATTAATACACTTGAATTTAATATTGAAAGAAAGATAAATGGAGAAGAAAATTGGACAACTATAGGCAAGAAAGCCGCAGCTGGTCAATCAAGTAATGAGCAATTATATATATATGATGACAATATTGGAAGTGCAGGGAAAGTATATTATAGGATTAAGCAGATTGATGTAAATGGAAGCCACTTATACAGATATACAGAGTATTATTATTAAAAAAATGATAGGTTTAGTATGGAAGCATATCCAAATCCAGTAAAAGGAAAGCTTGAGATAGTTTTTAATAGTAATACTGAGAGCAACGTGAGATTAGAAATCTATGATATTCTTGGTCGAAGTGTTTTCAATAAAGGGTTGCTATTTCGAAATGGTTCGAACTACCTTGACCTTAACATGTCGGAGTATACGCCGGGTACTTATATCGTACGGGTATCGAGTGCGGAGATCAATGAGTCGATGACTGTGGTGAAAGTGGATTAAAAGTTCGCTGTGCTCCTGAAGCCACAGGAGAAATCTTTACAAGAAATACCTTTATACCAGATAGCAAAGGGCCTCGCAGGGATGCGGGGCTTTTTTTTGAGGACAAGTGGCGCCTTCCAGGGCCGCCTCTTGTCTTTTGGTGACCTATTGCAACCGCGCAAAGCAGGAGGCGGCCTTGAAGGCGCCGCCTGCTTACGACCGCACTTGCCACAATACAGGGCTCCTTTCTGGGCCGCCTCATGTCTTTTGGTGAATAAAAAGAATTACCTTTTGCAACCGCGCAAAGCAGGAGGCGGCCTTGAAGGCGCCGCCTGCTAACGACCACACTTGCCGCATTACAGGGCACCTTTCAGGGCCGCCTCTTGTCTTTTGGGGAATAAAAAAAATTACCTTTTGCCACCGCGCAAAGCAGGAGGCGGCCTTGAAGGCGCCGCCTGCTTACGACCGCACTTGCCGCAATACAGGGCACCTTTCAGGGCCGCCTCTTGTCTTTTGGTGAATCGCAGCGATGTGGGGCTTTTTTTGGGGACAAGTGGCGCCTTCCAGGGCCGCCTCTTGTCTTTTGGTGAATAAAAAAAATTACCTTTTGCAACCGCGCAAAGCAGGAGGCGGCCTTGAAGGCGCCGCCTGCTAGCGACCACACTTGCCGCAATATAGGGCGCCTTTCAGGGCTGCCTCTTGTCTTTGGTGAATAAAAAAAAATTACCTGCCATCGCGCGAAGCAGGAGGCGGCCTTGAAGGCGCCGCCTGCTAACGACCACACTTGCCGCAATACAGGGCTCCTTTCAGGGCCTGACCCGTCCTAAAAAAAGTTTACACAAGACCAAAAAAAATGGACCAGTCAATAGGAATTTCGCCTCCCTTCAGTGTCGGGGTAATAGCATTTTATCTCTATTCATGGCCAGGGTAATTGGCGTTTTATCTCTCTTCAAGATCGGGGTAATAGGCATTTTGTCTCCCTTTAAGGTCATCACCGCAACCGGAGGTGGCTGCTACCAGCAAGTCCATAGACTTCGATCCTGGCATCATTGATACCGATCACCAGCTTATCTCCTATGAGTTGGATATCTTTTACATCCCCTTTGACTTGCAGGCCGGAAGTGCGCTGGTCGAGGTAGTCATAGCCGCCATGCCGGTTGTTGAAATAGACCTGGCCATAATTGGCATCGAGCCTGCCCAGGCGCACGCGCGCGTGTGACTGATTGCCTGCGAGGATCAGGTCTTCGTAGCCGTCTCCATTGAGATCCCTGGTGAGCATGGCGTAGACCGGGGCATACTGCGCCTGGATGGGCAGGGGCGCCGGGTGGAACAGGCCTTTTTCATTGATCAGCAAGGTAGTCTCCAGGGTATTGACTTCCATCGTCAGGGGTTTGATGGTGCTGAACTGACCAAGCACCTCCTCCGTCGTGACAGAAGCATATTGGTCATAAGTGATGTATTTCTTCTTTAAGATGGCCAGTTGATCCAGCAGTTCGTCTTTGCTATACATCGGATAGCTGGTGCCCTGGGTGTAATAAGAGATGAGGGGATCGATAGAGCCATTGCCATCAAAATCGGCCAGGCTAAGGGTGATGGGGGCTGCTTCACTGGCCTGGTATTGGGAGTTGAGTCCAAAATTGCCCACGATCAGGTCCTGGTCGCCATCGTTGTCTATGTCGGTGATTTGTATGCGGTTCCATAAGCCGGTCCTGCCGGGATAGATATTACGGGCCGGTTGCAGATTACCTAGTTTGTTTTCCAAAAGCAGGATGCCTGACCACTCGCCGACTGCCAGCACATCCTCATCGCCATCATGATCAATATCGGTGATGGTGAGGTCACTGATCACGCCCAGGCTGTCGAGTGCCGGCTCCGCAGCGCGGACTAGCCGACCGCCGGCATATCGATAGAGACGGGTGGGATGAGCCAGGGGATAAGCCAGGGGCATACAACCACCGCCGAGGAGGATCTCAGGATGCCCGTCGTGATCCAGGTCTATTTTTTTGACCACATTGTCAGCATAGGGGAGGTCTGTCATGGCGTCCCGGGCTTTGTCAAAATGACCCCGGCCATCATTGAGATACAACCTGTTTTGCAGGGCCAGGTCATGCTCCAGGTATTGGTAGCCCCCACTGGCGACATAGAGGTCCTGGTCACCATCGCCGTCAATATCGACGAAGGTCGCATCCGTATCGGTACATAAACGGTCTTGCTCAAAATCCGCCTGGGGCAGGAGCTCAAAGCCACCGGCGCGATTTTGTTTAAACAGTTGCCCGGCCTGGCCTTTACCTCCACCGATATAAAAATCGATGAGCCCATCCCCATCGACATCTGCCTGGGTCATGCGCGGACCGGTATAGCTGCACATCTGGGGCAGGAAGCGCTGTTGGGTAAAATCATTGGACGGTAGCTGGCTATGCGCGTAGTCAAAAGCTATCCTGACAAAAAGCGGGTCTGAAGGGGGCCCAGGAGCTATAGGCAATGATCCCTGTCGGGAAAGGGGTACCAGCTGGTCTGCCTGGATGCCGGTCAGTTTCTGGCGTGTACCATCCGGCCAAAGGACGATGATGCTGTCGGCGGAGGTATGAGTGCCCAGGCCAAAATGCATCACTCCCAGGTTACTGCTCTGATAGCCATGGGTAGGGCCATACTCCTGGTATTGTGCCAGGTCACCGGCGTAGACCAGGACCTTGGTACCATACATATATATAGTACTGTCCTGCAATTGGATCTCGAGGTAGTGCGCAGATGCTGGGGGGATGGTCTGCCCAGCGCTGAGATTCTGATAGATGGAGGCGACGGCATTGAGATTGTTGGTGACGAGCTCCAGGTCACCATCCCCGTCGAGGTCTACTGCCACAGCACCATTAGAGATGATCGGCTCCTCAAAACCCCAATCCTTCACTTTATTGGTAAATCCAAAGCGGCCACTGCCCTGGCTGTTTTGATAGATATAGTTGGCCGTGCGGGTAGAGGGCATTTTTTCGATCATGTCTTTGACTTTGACTCCTGACTGGATGGAGGCATCGGCATAATACTTCATAAAATCCATATTGGTATAGTCCCGCAGGTAACCATTGGAGAAAAACAAATCTTTGTAGCCATCATTGTCAAAATCGGCCATCAGCACGCTCCAGCTCCAATCGGTATTGGACATCCCTGCCAGCTGGCCGACCTCGGCATAGGTACCATCACCATTGTTTAACTGCAGCATATTGCGCATAAACGAAGGATGGATACCCCCTTTGAGCATGGAGAGATAGGCTTCATATTTGTCCGGTCCAAACAGCAGTTTTGCCTTTTATTGTCTTCCGGCAGCATATCGGTGGTGATGATATCCGGCAACAGGTCATTGTTGAGATCACCGATATCATTGCCCATTGAAAAATAGGAGATATGGTTGGTGCGGCTTTTTATTTCGTCGGTAAAAGTGCCATCCTGCCGGTTGATATAGAGATAATCCTCCTCCAGGTAGTCATTGGACACGTAGATATCGGGCCAGGTATCATTATTGAGATCTGCGATATGAATGCCCAGGCCAAAACCGATCGGATTGCCTTTGATGCCGGCCTGTACCGATACATCGACGAAATGGCCATGATCATTCTGCATCAGCCGGTCCCCTGCCAGCGAATCACGCATAAACTGGATCGCTTTGACATCAAATCGTTTGAAGTCTTTGACATTGTGGTTGAGGATATAGGCATCGAGATCCCCATCTTTGTCATAATCAAAAAATGCTGCCTGTGTAGAGTAAGTAGCGAGGTCGAGCCCATAGGCCGCAGCTTGCTCAGAGAAAGAGATTTCTGCCCCACCTTTTGACTGGTCGCCGTTATTAATGAATAGTTTGTTTTTGCGCCACTCCGGATGATCGATATTGCCTGAGACAGACACATAAAGGTCGGGCCAGCCATCCTGGTTGAGGTCTACCACGGTGACCCCCGTATGCCATGCGTGCGTGTCTTGCTCCGAAGGGAAGGCCCCGGCGGTGACATCTTCAAACCGAAGCTGCCCACGATTGAGATAGAGTCGGTTGGGCACCTGGTTGCCGGTAAAAAAAAGATCGATCTGTCCATCCCGGTTAAAGTCCGCAGCAGCTACACCCCCTCCGTTATAAAAATATTCATAATTGAGTACATTGTCCTCCTCGGTCTCGGTGATGGTATTGGCGAAGGTGACCTGGGTTTTGGCCGGATCCAGTTTTTTAAATATCGAGGTAGTCGGTTTGGTATTACAGGAGAGGGTACACCAAAGAAGAGATAAGAATAATAGGCGATGGCTCATGAAGAAAAAAGCACGAATGGATGAGGACCAAAATTACTATAAATAAGAAGGGGTGGTCCAAAAACTTCACTTAATTTTATGGCTTGGTCCGGTCAGGTTATTTTCAGGAGATCTTTTTAAAAAATTTAAATCGATCTATTATATATGCGATCTCTTGGGTCATGGTGCTGGCACTGCCTGCTTGTGAATCCCGCAAAGCTGATAGCATACCTGCAGCCACCGCAGCCACCGACCGTCCTATCTTCCACCTGCTCGATCCTGCACAGACCGGAGTAGATTTTGTCAATGAGGTCCGCGAGACGCCTGAGTTTAATGTGATCACCTACCGCAATTTTTACAATGGCGGAGGCGTAGCAGCAGGCGATATCAATAATGATGGCAGGCCGGATATTTTTTTTACCTCCAACCAGCATCAAAACAAATTATATCTCAACCTGGGGGACTTAAAATTTAAGGACATTACGGTTGAAGCCGGTGTCGGAGGCGACAAAGCCTGGAGCACCGGGGTGAGTATGGCCGACATCAACGGCGATGGCTGGCTCGATATCTATGTATGCAATTCAGGGGACATCCATGGGGACAATAAAGAAAATGAACTTTTCATCAATAATGGTCCCGCGGGCATAAAAAATGGAGTACCCAGCTTTACCGAAAAAGCCAAAACCTATCATCTCAATAACCAGGGTTATAGCACCCATGCGAGTTTTTTCGATTATGACCGCGACGGAGACCTCGACTGTTATATCCTCAACAATAGTTTTAAAAATCCTGACCGCATCGAGCTCTACAGCAGCATGCGCCTCCAGCCGGATCTCCTGGGTGGTGACAAGTTGATGCGCAATGATATCGAGACCACCGGCAGCTTTACCGATGTGACTACCGCTGCCGGGATCTACTCCAGTGCGATAGGTTTTGGGCTGGGCATCGCCACCGGTGATCTCAACGAAGACGGATGGCCGGACCTCTATATATCCAACGATTTTTTTGAAAAAGACTATCTCTATATCAACAATCAGCACGGTGGGTTTACTGAAGAATTAAATGATCGGTTAGACTATTGTTCGACCTCCAGTATGGGCGGGGATATCGCCGACCTCAATGGCGATGGTCATCCGGAGATCGTCTCTACGGATATGCTGCCGGGGGACAATGACCGCATCAAGCGGATGGTGGTTTTCGAACCCTTTCACCTCGAAGACTATCGCTACCGGGCCAATTATTATCAGTTCATCCAAAACTGCCTGCACCTCAATGATGGCCGGGGGCACTTCCGGAGATCGCCAATTTTGCGGGATCGCCGCGACCGATTGGAGCTGGGGCGCCATGATCTTTGATTTTCAAAATGATGGTTACAATGATATTTTTATCAGCAATGGTATCTACAAAGACCTGATGGAAGGAGACTTTAGAGAGTTTGTATATGATCAAAACAACAAACAAGCCGGCATGGGCCCAAAAAATCTTGGTATCAGTAGCCAACTACCCTCTACAGGCCTGCGCAATTATGCTTTTGTGCAACACGGTGATCTGCAGTTCAAAAACGAAGCAGTCACATTGGGTCTCGATCAAAAAACCTTTAGCAATGGGGCAGTTTATGCCGACCTGGACAGTGATGGTGACCTCGACCTGGTGATCAATAATGTCAATCAGGCCTCGATGGTCTATGAAAATCTCACGCACCAGCCGGGTCATGCCTACCTGACGGTGAAGTTTGCGGGAGACAAATACAATGCCTTCGGTATCGGTGCCAAAGTAAGTTTAAAAACAGGTGGTCATACCTGGGTGAAAGAAAACTTCACTAACAGAGGATTTCAAAGCAGTATCGAGCCCAGCTTATTTTTTGGCCTGGGATCAAGCTCTATCATCGATACTCTCTCGGTATACTGGCCTAATGGCCGGACTGAAGTACAATACCAGGTGCCCGCCAATCAGGCGATCACGCTCCGTGCCGGGGATGCCAAATTGGTATCCTCCCCTGTCCAAAGCCAGGAAAAATTGATTTTTAAAGAATTGAATGCTGCAGAAATCCTGCCGGGAGCAGTCCATCATGAAAACCATTATAATGATTTTAACCAGGAGCCGCTCCTTCTATCCATGTTGTCTACTCAAGGCCCCAGGATATTAAAAGGCGATATCAACCAGGATGGGCTGGAGGATATCTTGCTGTTAGGAGCCAAAGACGACCCTGACAAACTGTTCCGGCAGCAAGCTAATGGCCGTTTTGTCCAAACCAACCAGACCGTATTGGAGAAAGACAAAAGTTTTGAAAGCACCTGTGGTGCCTTTTTTGATTTTGAGGGGGATGGAGACCTGGACCTGCTCATCGGTGCCGGCAGCAACGAAGTAGGGTTGGACAAGCTGGCGTTCATCGTCAGGCTTTACCTTAATGATGGCAAGGGCACTTATACCGTTGATGCCAATAATATACCCCCGGTACTGGGCAATTTTGCCACCATCCGGGTGACTCCATATCCGGACGGGACCCAGGATGTGTTTTTCGGTGCCCGGGTGGTGCCGGGCAATTATGGATTAAGACCACAATCGTACCTGGTACACCTCGCTAAGGGCAGCTGGTCGGATCATACCCCTGCCTCCATCAGTACCCTGGGTATGATCACCGATGCTTCCTGGACGGATGTCTATAAAGATGGCTGGCCGGAGCTGATCGTCACCGGAGAATGGATGCCAATCACGGTATTTCGCAACCAGGCAGGCACTTTAATGGATCCGGTGACCGTCAAGGGCACTACCGGTTGGTGGCAACGCATCGTGGCAGACGATCTCGATGGCGATGGAGATCAGGATTTTGTCGTAGGCAATTGGGGGCTCAACTCTAAATTACAACCATCCACACTCCATCCACTCACTATGCAGGTGGGAGACTTCGATGCCAATGGAAAAAGCGAATTTATCATCAATTGGAAAGCACCGGATGATACTACCCTGTATCCTTTTTGTTCCAAATCAGAGATTATGGCTCAAGTTCCTTCTCTTAAAAAGACGGGGCTCAAATACGAGGATTTTGCCGGTATGACTTTCGCGGATTTATTTCCAAATATGGATAAAACCAGGATGACCACTTTCAATGCGGAAAATTTTAATACCGGCATATTATGGAATGATTCAGATGGCTTGCATTTTAGTCCTCTGCCACTCGAGGCTCAATGGGCTCCGGTCATGGCCATTGCCATCCAGGATTTTGATCAGGATGGCGTGAAAGATATCTTGCTGGCAGGCAATTATTTTGCCTTAAAACCTCAGATGGGCCGACAAGCGGCGGGGCGGGGTTTATTACTTCAAGGGATAGGCCACCAGGGATTCCGACCATCTACCCATGCCGGTTTGAGCCTAAAGACCGAGGTGAGAGATATGGTGATCATCAATCATCGGGTGTTCGTAGCCAATAATAATAGTGCATGCCGGATACTGGAATATTGAATCTGTACACTTAGCCCATGGAGGTAAACGCCTGAAAAAACGTATAAAGGAAAAACGGATGCTGATATCGAGTTTAGCCCAACTCACTTTTCATCCAACTTCTGATAGTAGGCCATCAACTCCAACAATTCAGCTTCCTTCAACGAAACCTTTTTCCTCTTGATATAAGAAGCGATAGAGTTTTTATGATCAGGCAGGAGGTCTGCTATTTTTTTAGCGCTATAGAGTAATTCGGAAGGCCGGGTGTCGACACGCAGATAATATTGATCTTTGCCCGGCACATATTGAGGAGGCGTCCCTTTGGCTTCCAACGCCTTGGCCAATTTGCGATCCTGAAATTTGACGGTTTTCCTTACCATGAGCTTGACCTTGTCATCTACCAGCATTTTAAAAAATCCCAGTTTTAACCGACCCCCTTCTTCATAAGGCTGTACATACCAGGCCTGATCGTGCAGGTCCACTTTGAGCAGATCAGCCGAGGGATCCAGGATAAAGGTTTGATTATTTTTCAAAAATTCTATCCAATCGCGATAAACATCATAGCGCACCAGGACATCTTTAAATATGCCTTTGGTCGTATATACATCTGCTACTTTAAAAGTATCATTGAGATAAGGACTGCCCAACACATCATCTGCCTGGCGGCCAAACGGATCCTGCTGCTTGATCAACATATAATCTTCAATATCGCTACCCCGGATGACATCAAATTGTGCAGATAAGGAGTTTAGCCACAAACTTGAGCACAAAAACAAGATTATTTTTAAAGAATTAATCATAGCCTAAATATTTATAATTGGGTCCATAGTGTAGTCCAAAAACCAATAAAATTACAGGAATAAAAACAAAAAAGGAGGTCGTATAACAACCTCCTTTTTATATGTAATAATATTAAATGCAGTCTATGACCACCTTACTTCTTATCCCACCATACTCTGGTAGTATAATCATTAGGCAGACTTGCTCCTGCTTGTACATTGGCAGCGTTAGTCGCCAACTCACCTGCAGGAATTCTCAACTTACGAGGTATAGTACCTCCTGTCAGATTACCCGGATAGTTGACAGGTACCAATACGGGATAACCGGTTCTTCTCCAGTCAGCCCAAGCATCCCACCAGTTGAAGAATTTAGATACCCACATTTGTTGTCCGATTTGCTCTAAGCCGGCTGCACCCCCTTTGTAAGGATTTGCGGTGACATAAGCATTGGCAGCAGCATCTGATACAGCAGTAGAAGCATCATAAATATCATATTGTTGAATGGCCGCTTTGACGCCTTTGGCAAAATGGCCCGCAGCATCAGAAGCACCACCGATCTTGCGCTCGGCAGCTTCCGCTAACAAAAACTCTACTTCACTATAGTTCATAAAGACATAATCTTCATCATCATCCAACAGTTTAGGGTTGATGATAGAAAATTCTACCATAAGATTAGAACCAGTCTTACCTGTATAAGCATCCAAAGTGGAGGCATCCAGTCCATTAGGGCAGCCTTTTTTGATTGGCTGGGTTCTGATCAACACCACCTACGCCACCACTGATCACCATCAGTCGTGGGTCATTGTTGTTTTTCAAGAAATCTATCAAAGTCTTACTCAAACAAGATGGTTGACCTCCATCTCCATTGGCAAAAGCCCTGGAGATACCATTCTGATTGGTCCACTCACTGGGACCGAGCGCGGTCTTGATTTTGGCGATGTCAGCATTGCTGGTCATCACTCCTCCGGAGATAGCCTGAGCCACATATTGGGCAGCTTTGGCACCATCCACATTAGAGATTCTCATAGCCAAACGCAGTAAAAGTGAATTACCAAATTTTTTCCATTTGGTGATATCCCCTGCATAGAAAAGATCAGCATTGCCAAATCCGTCATCAGGATTGGAAGTGCTCATCGCAGCGGTGGCTTCAGATACTTCTTTTAATAAATCGGCATAGATGGTAGCCTGATCGGTATAAGTTGGGAAAAAGACACCGTCTGTGATCCCTTTCAAAGCATCGTTATAAGGAATATTGCCATAATAATCTGTCAGCCTCATAAAATTGTAAGCTTTCAAAATACGGGCCGCTTCGCGCATATTTTTCCTTCTGCCTTCTTCAAAACCACCAGGTCCAGTCTGGCGAGCTATTTCCGCAAGGTTTTGAAGTACATCATTGTACAAAAAGTCCCAGGGAGCAGCATTGGTTTCACCATTCTCCTGGTTGTATTTGTCGCCGGGGGCGATACTGGCTCCGGTATTGGCTATATGTTGGATAGCATGTGCACACATCCCGATATTGGTACGCCAGTCGATATACCGGTTGTCTCCCCGGGATCCTCCGGACGCTGTACCCAATTGAGCAGAGGTCATCAGGAAGTTCATATCGATGGTACTTGGAGCCTGTGGATTGATATTTAAGTCTTTCAACGCATCAGTGCCGCAACTTGCAAAAAACAAGATCGACAACGCGCCTATAAATAATTTTTTCATGTATTGTTTTTTAGAAATTTTACAATAAATATTTTTTTTAGAAATAGTTATTAGTGATCTGTTTTTTTTAGAAAGTAACATTAAGGTTAACCCCTACGCTTCTGGTAGATGGCAATGCAAAATAATCCAACCCCTGTGCACCTCCGTTGAAGGAATAAGATGATTCAGGATCGATATTGGGGGTGTGCTTAGACAGGATAGCCAGATTCCTTGCAACGATAGAGATACCTACATTTTGAATCTGGGTACCGGTGAGGATGCTCTTAGGCAGACTATAACCCAAAGTCAACTGACGAAGTTTGACGAAACTGGCATCATAGATATAAGCAGCAGCATTTCTACCACCGAGGTTGCCCCAATAATTTCTGGCTTGTTGAGGAGTCAGGGTTATATTGAGTGGTTCACCTTTTTCATTGACACCAGATATCACCAGGGGAGCTTCGCCGGCTCGTCCTTGCAATGATCTTTCAGAGAATCCCCAGCCGTCAATACTTTGGTTGGTACCAGAGTGAATATCGCCACCTGACTTAAAGTCGATCAGGAAATTAAGATTAAGGCCTTTCCAGGTAAAGCTGTTATTAACACCTCCTGTAAAATTAGCTACTGACTCGCCGATCTTCTCGTACAGATCGTTGCGCACAGGAAGACCTTCGTCCGTAAATACTGGTTTGCCATTAAGCATCTTTTGAGTGACCCCGGTGATGACCCCAAATGGCTCACCTACGATATGTTTGATGAAGGTAGTACGGGTACGAGACTCTTCAAAAGTAAGTTCATTAAGTCCTTCGATGAGGGAGATTACTTTATTATTGTTTTTAGCAAAGTTCAAGGAAACATCCCAAACAAAGTTTTTAGTCTCTATCGGCGTACCGGACAATAAGAATTCTATACCCTTGTTTTCAAGTTCACCAATGTTGACAGAAGTACTATTAAAACCTGAAGCGGTAGAGATGGTAGCATTTAAGATATCATCCGTAGTCTTTTGTTGATAGACACCAATATCTAAACCTAGTCTGCCATTGAAGAATTTTAAGTCAGCACCAAACTCTAACTCTGTTGAAAGCGCAGGATTTAAGTTTGGATTGGCGATAGTCCCTTTATTAGAGAAACTGGCCATATTCTTGCCTAAGTGTGGAGAGCCATTCAAACCATAAGGTTGAGACAACTGATACGCGCCCAGACTACCAGTGAGACCTACCTGCGCCCAGGAAGCTCTAAGCTTGCCATAAGACAACCAGCTGGGCATAGCCTCTCTGAAGGCATCGCTGAAGATAAAACTACCTCCTACAGATGGATAGAGAATGTCCTTGCCGTTGAGGATAGAGAACCAGTCCTGTCGTGCGGTGGCTGTGATATATAAATAATTATTCCAACCTAACTCCGCAGAACCGTATAAAGAATTGATACCAGATTCACTATAACCATAACCAAAGTTTCTATTATTGGCCACATTCAAAGCATGGAAAAAAGGCACTGAAAAGCCAGTTCCACCGGCAGAAATTCTTTCAAATTTGCCTCTTTGCTGATTACCCCCGACAAAAGCATTGACGGACAGTTTACCAAAGGTTTTATCGAATCCTAACATAGCATCCAAATTGTCTTCAGAATTTTTCTGGAAAAATTCGTTAATGCCTCCTCCTAGCTGAAAGCCGGTACCTTGAGGGGTGAGATTCTCTCTTTTAGTATTATAGAAGTCTGTGCTCACCCGACCCATTATATATAAGAAGTCCGTGATATCGTATTTTAACTGCGCTGATGCAGTCACACGATCTCTTTTAGAGTTGTCTTTAAATTGATATGCAGACCAATAGGCATTTGAGCCCCAGAAATCATTGTAATTAGACAGGTTTTCATTACCAATCTGTCTGTTGGCAGAGCTATACAATGCAGCATCGTACCCAGCAGGTATGGCACCCGGTTTGTTAGGGTCTCCTTTGGTATCCTCTATATTGATATTGGCAGGCAATCTCCAAATAGCTTCATTGGCATTACCCGGTGAGTCAGATACTCTAGGCCTGTTTTTTGCATTTTCTTTAGAATACAATACTTTGCCGGTGAGTGTCAGTCTTTTACCAAATTTAGAATCTGTGGCTACCGATACGTTCAATCTGTCAAATCCAGAATTAGGTACGATTGAAGTGGATCGAAGGTCTGTCAAACCTAAGCGGAAGTTTTGAGTGCCTGTACCACCTGTAAATGCCAGACCATTGGTTGTAGCAAAACCGGTGCGGTAAAAGCGATCAAAATTATTGCCGGCATAAGAATATGGATGAGTCTGCCCATCGATGCCCATCACCTGGCTGCCATCCATTTTGGGTCCCCATCCCTGCAATCCCCAGTCACTGGCTTGCTGCACAGTAGTAGGTTTGGTAGCTACCCCATTGATATAACTTCCCTGGCCGTAAGTAGTCTGTAACTCACTGAGGTCTACAAGCTGCTCAGCCACATTATTGGTATTAAATTCTACACCAATACCTTTTCTTTTAGAGCCTTTTTTGGTCGTGATATTGATGACACCATTACCACCACGAGAGCCGTACAAAGCTGCTGCATTGGCACCCTTGAGGACGGTGATGTTTTCGATATCATCAGGATTGATGCTGGATAGACCATCCCCTGAGTCAGAACCACCCCACAGCCCTACAGTACCCTGCTGGCTATTGTCGATAGGTACTCCATCGATGACATAAAGAGGTTGGTTGGCACCACCCAGGGTTTTATTACCTCGGATGATAACACGGGAAGATCCTGCAGGTCCGGTAGACATAGGAGTGACATTGACACCCGCTACACGACCAGAGAGCGCATTACCTACGTTGTTTACCCTGGCTTGGGTAAAATTGCCCCCGTCGATCTCCGTCACTGAATATTGCAGTGCTTTTTTGTCACGGCTGATACCCAAGGCGGTTACTACGACCTCATCCAGTACGTTGGCGGTAGCCATCGAAACATTGATGGGATCAGCAGTAGAAATCAATTTTTCCTGCGTGTTAAATCCAATGTAACTAAAGGTGAGCGTCTGGCCGATATTGGCCTGGATAGCATACTCACCCTGGTCATCTGTAATTACGCCCTGAGCCGTTCCTTTTAAGAGCACGTTGACCCCAAACAAAGGGTCTCCATTTTCTTCAGTCACTTTCCCCTTCACCATGACAGATTGAGAGAAAGCAAAACTAGGAAGGATCAGAAGCAGCATCAATTTGATAAAACTTAATTCCTTTTTCATACTTCTGTTTATTATAATTAATTGTTTAAATGTTCTTGCTAAGATGGTTTTACTTGTAGTGTTAATTCTACAAAATGTTGTTTATGGGTGTACGACTGCAAGGAAAATACATGCTCATGAGGATCGGCATTTTGATCATATCAAGTAGAGTTATCGGTTTTTAAAAGGTCTATCGACCTATTTATAGTAGCTATAAACGATTATTAAGCTGCGAATGTAACCCAATCTTAAGAAAATAAAAGCAGATTCTAATATTTTGTTAAGAAAAGTCAACTAATTGATAATATGGTACTTTTAATTGTATTGGACCTGTTCAAGGTACTATGAATAGGTTATGATGACTGTTGCGCAGAATTAAATTTTAGGATAATTGTTTATAGGTGGGTATAAGCTATTTCAAAGGCAAAATTCGCAGACATTGCAATTTTTAAGTTGGTATTTAAGGTGAGATCTGGCTTATTTTCCGGCTCAAATTGTGAGAAGGAAAACTACCTCATTGATTAGAAGAAAAAATGTATTCCATACCTTGAATGGATGAAATAGTATTATAAATTATGTATTAAAGCACCATTTTCGTTTTGCCATCCAAAAATAATTACGACTGACGAGCCTCAAAGTGAGGCTATTACTTTAATTTCATTTTTTTCATTCAAAGCAAAAAAACATCATGTCATACAATTCTCCTTTCAAATTCCTACCGCCTGTATTGATGAGGCCACTTCAACTCGTCATTGTTTTATTGTCTTCCTGGTGCCTATGCCGGGCAGATATCCCAAAAGTATTGGTCATCCGGGCTAATAGTGACACGGTAGCCATGTATGATAGGTATCAGCTGAGCCTCGACTTTAAAGCGGAGTTTACCAATCCGTTTGATCCTCAAGAGGTGAGCCTCAAAGCAGTCATGACCTCCCCCTCCGGCAAAACCTGGAACATTAATGGCTTTTTTAATTACAATAGCTGGCAATCCCAATGGCAGGTCAGATTTGCACCCAATGAAACCGGCAGATGGAGCTACCAGCTTTATATCGAAGACAAAAATGGAGTAAACGACAGCACAAGAAATTATTTCCAGGTGATCCCTTCTAAAACCAACAAAGGCCCTGTACGCGTCGCTCCAAACAATCGCTATCTGCAATATGATAATGGAGACACCTATTATGGAGTAGGATTGTGGTACAATGATGGGTATGCTGCCTTCAACCGGGGGCAGATCAAAGAGACGACCCTCGATGAATTGAAAGCACTTGGTGTCAATTTTATCTCCAGTTTTATTACGCCGCTGGAGACACAAGCCAGTGGGGTAGGAAGGTATGACCAGAGCATCAGTGGTCGCCTGGACGAAGTACTACAGATGCTGGAAGAAAGAGATATGCAGCTCAGTCTCAACATCTGGTTTCATGCATTTTTGTCAGAGACCGTGTGGGGTGGAGGCAATATTCGGTGGAATACCAATCCATACAGACAAATCACTGAAGCCAAGGATTTTTACCGCAGCGAGGATGCCTGGAAAGCACAGGAAAATCTATACCGTTATATGATCGCACGATGGGGATATAGCAAAGCTATGATGCTATGGTTTATCGTTGACGAAGTCAATGGTACAGATGGTTGGACCTCCGGCGATAGTTTGCAGGCAGCCGTGTGGGGGAAAAAAGTACATGATTATTTCAAGGCTAATGATCCCTACCAACATTTGACTACTGGTACACGCAGTGGAGGAATCGGTGAGTACTGGCACGAGGGATACCAGATTTTTGACTTGCCGTCCCGGGAAATTTATGAGGCACAGGGATTTTCAATGATAAAAGATGGTGGTATCGCCAACCACGAAGAGCACCCCCTTGTATTGAGTTATAATAACTATGCCGGCCAGGTCACCAAACTATGGACCAACTATGAAAAACCTGCCATCATCGGTGAAACCGGTTGGGACCATACCTATTATGAACCGAGTATGCCGGGCTATCAATCATTATATCACAATGCACTTTGGGTGTCCCTGGCCAATGGTACGGCGATGTCGCCCTTTTGGTGGGCCTACTCCGGATATCTCAATGACAATATTATCACCAATCAGATCAGAAGTCTATCCAGGTTTACCAAAGAGATCCCTTTTGCAAAACTGACGCATGTCTCCAAAATCGATACGATCTCCGGAGGACATGATGCTTTTGCCATCACCAGCGATCAGATGATCTTTGGATGGGTGGCTGATCCGATGACAGATGTGACTGGTGCAACTATTTCTTTGACATTAAAAAATACCTATCGGCCCCTGAGTTCGTATGTATCCAAATATAAAGTGCGGGTCTATCATACCTGGCGGGGTGCTTTTATCTATGAAGGAGAAGCCATGGTGACCGATGGCAACAAACTGAGTTTCACCCTTCCTGTGTTGAAACCTGCCGGGGGTCATGGCAATTATATGGGACAAGACGCAGCATTTATATTAGAGCCGATGAAGTAGACATGGATACTGTTTTTTTCTAATCTCATTCATGAAAGAAATAACAGGTGTATTTCCCTAGTCTTCACAAGTGATTGGCCACAAGTATCTAGTTCTTTCGATAAAAATTGCATTCCTTTGCTCCTATGATTCATGTCAAATTATTCACATTTAATGCTTTTAGTGAAAACACGTATGTCCTTTATGATGAGCAAGGATCAGCGTTGATCATCGATCCGGGATGCAATGATGGCAATGAAAGAAAAATGCTCGAAACCTTTATCAAAAAAGAAGGACTACGCCCAACACTTCTGATCAACACACATTGTCATATAGATCATGTACTGGGGAATAAGTGGTGCAAAGAGACCTTTGATATCCCCCTTTGGGTGCCGCTGGGTGAAGAAATGATGCTGAGCCAAATGATGCGGGTAGCTGATATGTATGCGATCAAAGCCGAAGCTTCTCCCAGCCCGGATCATTTGATGACCGATGCTGATACGATCCCACTTGGCGAAATGTCTTGGACTCTACTATCTGCGCCAGGTCATTCACCAGCGAGTATCTGCCTCTACCAGGCGTCGGAACAGATCCTGATCGCTGGGGATGTATTGTTTTATGAATCTATCGGCAGGACAGATCTGCCGGGAGGCAATCACCAACTATTACTGCAAAACATTCATCAAAAATTATTCACCTTACCGGATACTGTATCGGTCTATCCCGGGCATGGACCCTCTACGACCATAGGTCATGAACGTATGCACAACCCATTTTTAAACTAATACTACCTATGGCTAGAATCACCACTATCGAATCCATCGATGCCCCCTATCGCTGTGCCTGCTCCAACGGAATCCATACCTGGTATGCCGACGAACCTGAGTACAATCATGGAGGCAATACCGGACCCTCTCCCGGCGAACTACTCCTCAGCGCAGTCGGGACTTGTGCTACGATCACCCTGCGCATGTATGCTGCTAGAAAAGAATGGCCTGTAGATAAGATCAAGATCGAGCTAAGACTCGAGGAAGTCAAAACTGAGTCCGGAGTGCTGAATAAAATCCACGAAGCACTCACCGTCGAAGGCGATCTCGACGAAGAGCAATATGCACGATTAAAATCATTGCTCCCAAAATGCCCGGTCGCCAGGATCGTAACCGGACAGGTCGAAATCGTGTACTGACTTTAACTCAAGGATACTCTGGCTACCAGGTTGGTTGAGATAAAAAGACCAGATATCCCGCTGAATGGGGGAAGGTGTCCTGGATGAGGCCCAATACCTTTGAGCCAAATAATTATTATGGTAAAATTAATGGGTTTTATCCTGGCACTATCGTACTTCACCAATATCGTTGGTCAATCCTCTAATAATGGCATGGTTACAGGAAGCGTTTTTGTCGAAAACCAACAACCGGCAGATTTTGCAACTATTGCTTTGATGAGAATGAGTGATACCTTTTTAAGCAAAACTACTTTGCCGGATAAGGATGGGGGATTTCAGTTAGAAAATATTGCTCCAGAAAAGTATTTTATACTCATCAGCTATATTGGCTACGATACTTATAGATCCGGCGAGATTAACATCAGTCCTGAAATGAACCAATTTAAATTAGGGGATATCATACTAAACGCTTCTACTCAAACATTATCAGAAGTAGAAGTTACGGCTAAGGTGCCCCTGATTGAAAGAAAGCTCGATCGCATCATCATCAATGTCGAAAACAGTATATCTTCCGCCGGCAGCCATGTGCTCAATTTATTAGAGCGGTCACCCGGTGTCGTAGTCAACGAAGAGAGTGGCATCAGGCTTCGGGGAAAACAGGGTGTAATCATCATGATAGATGGTAAACCCAGTCCTTTGGCAGGTACTGACCTCATGCAATATCTTAAAAGTGTTCCGGCATCTTCCATTGAAAAAATAGAGCTCATCACTAACCCCTCCTCCAAATATGATGCCGCCGGCAATGCAGGTATCATCAATATTAAATTTAAAAAAGACATTCGCCAGGGGTTGAACGGCACCCTGAGTCTAAACCAGGGACAGGGAAAATATTATAAACCCTCGGCCACAAGCAATTTGAATTATAGAAACAAAAAATGGAACTTGTTTGGAAATTATTCCATCTCCGCTCCAAAAAATTTTACACGATTCTTTATCAATAGAAAATTTCTTAATCCGGATGGCACCCTGGAGTCTGTGTTTGACCAGCAAAGTTTTATTCCACAACCATTAAATAGTCAAAATCTTAAATTTGGCGCAGACTACTACTTAAACAAAAAAACCATCGTCGGCGTCATGGTCAATGGAAATCTATTAAATCATAGTCGCAATGGCAATACCGCGAGCCGGATCACTGATCCCCTTGGGCAATTGGCATATACCACAGAGACGAACAATCATTTTTCTGGAAAAAATTTTAATGCTTTCAGTAATATCAATCTCAAACACAATTTTGACAGCACTGGCAGAGAGCTCACCGTAGATATAGATTTTGGTGGATATACCTCACGTGCCTTGCAGGATTTTACCAATCAATATTATAATGCTCTGGGTCTGCCTGCCTCTAATGACTTGCTCAATACAAATCAAAAAGGGAATATTGAAGTAGTATCTGCCAAAGCGGATTATTTGCAGCCTATCAATGACAAATCCAAACTGGAGACAGGTATCAAATCCTCGCTGGTCACCACTAACAGCGATATCAAATTTTTCAATATTTTCAATCATGCTGCCACCCTGGACCAGACCCGATCCAATCATTTTATTTACCGTGAAAACATCAATGCTGCCTACATCAATTTTTCACAAGAATATGCTTCTTTTGATTTTCAGGTGGGCATACGCATGGAGCATACGCATACCCATGGCAACCAACAAACCACCGGAGAGTCCTTTACCAGGGATTATGCTCAACTATTTCCCACCCTTTTTTTTAATCAAAAATTGAATAAGGATCACACACTTTCTTTCTCCTATAGCCGCAGAATAGACAGACCAACCTATCGTCAGCTCAACCCCTTTAGAATATTTGTGGACCCATACACCTATGTCGTGGGAGATCCAAGCTTAAGATCGGTATCATCCCAGGTGTTTGAACTCAATCATACTTTTAAAAATAAATATATAACCAATCTGAGTTATACCAAAAGTCATGCAACCATCACGGATATTTTTAGCCAGGATGATCAAACAAAAATATCGTACCAGATCCCTGCTAATCTGCAGGATTTTGAAAATTACAATTTCGGTTTATCTATCCCGCTTCAATATAAAAAGTTTTATACAGCTAATATGGCGGCAAGTGTCTATTACAATGTGTATAACAGTCCACTGCAAGGAGGCCAATTAAACAATGATTACACTGCATTTGATCTCAACTTCTCAAATAGTTTTGTGCTGGGGAAAAAGGGTTGGTCAGCAGAGCTAAATAGTTTTTACCAATCAAAAAATGCCTGGGGCCTGTTTATCATTAAGGATCTTGCTCAAGTTACGGCGGGACTAGCCAAAACTACCCACAATAGAAAATCGACTTTCAAGCTTTCGGTCTCAGACTTATTTACCACCAATCATATTGCAGTGATCGTACAGTATCAAAATATGGATTTTTTACAGATCGGACCTGGGATAGTCGGGTGGCTACCTTGTCTTGGACACATAGGTTTGGCAAAACCACCATCCAGAGAGCCAGGCAAAGGAGCACCGGAGTAGAAGAAGAAAAAAGAAGGGCCGGCAATGGTTGATACTCAGATTTAGTCTATCGCTCCCCACCACCGGCATAGGTCAGATGGTGACTATAAATCGCAATCTTACGCGGGATAGGAAGCTTCACTATCCCCTTTCGAAGCTATATGTAAAACAAGCTAAAATAAACCCAATGCAATCTAACTGGCAAAATGTGCTTCCTTAAAGTGGAATATCACCTGGCATGATAAAAATATTTATCTTGGAGTAAAATATCAACCAACATTACAATGAAAAGATCGTATTTATGGCTTCTGCTGATGCTAAGCTTACCCTGGATGGCATTCTCTCAAATGCAGGAGTCCAAAGCAGAAAGGGATCGCCGCATGGAGTGGTGGCGGGATGCTGGGTTTGGCATGTTCATCCACTGGGGTGTTTACTCTGTTCCCGCAGGGATCTACAAAGGAGAAGAGACTAAAGGCATTGGTGAATGGATCATGCATAGTGCCAATATACCTACGGCGGAATATGAAGAATTTGTGCACCAGTTCAATCCTACCAAATTTGATGCAAAAAAATGGGTAGACATCGCTAAAAGTACCGGTGTCAAGTACATCGTCATTACCTCCAAACATCATGATGGCTTTTGCTTATGGGACTCTAAAGTGACTCAATATGATATTATGGACGCCAGCCCGTTCAAAAGGGATATCTTGAGAGAGCTGACCGATGCCTGCAAAGCAGCAGGAATTAAAATGTGTTTTTACCATTCCATCATGGACTGGCATCAGCCCGATGCAGAATCAAAGAAAAACTATACCCATCAAAATACAGAAAACCCCGATTGGGCTAATTATCGTGAAAACTATCTCAAACCTCAAATCAAAGAACTCATCGAAAACTACGATCCTGCCGTACTCTGGTTTGACGGTGAATGGATCCCTGAGTGGACAGAAGATCAGGGCAAAGACCTCTATCATTTCATCAAACAACTGAGTCCCAATATCATCATCAATAATCGTATCGGTAAAGGACGAAAAGGTATGAATGGCATGAATGAATATGCGGATGCTGCCGGAGATTTTGGCACTCCGGAACAGGAGATTCTCGAGGGTACCTCTAATTATGACTGGGAATCTTGTATGACGATGAATGATACCTGGGGTTTTAAAAAGAATGATCATAACTGGAAGGCTCCGGAAAAACTCATCAGCAACCTGATCGATGTAGCTGCCAAAGGGGGCAATTATCTGCTCAATGTAGGCCCCACCGCAGAAGGGCTCATCCCTGCAGAAAGCGTAGATCGACTGGAAGAGATGGGCAAATGGCTAAAGACCAATGGTGAGTCTATCTATAACACCCGAAGCAGGAAAAATTATAAAGAAGGAGAACATTTAAAATTCACGGAAAGCAAGGATGGCAAATATACTTATGTCATTGCTGATCAGCTGAATGGTCCTACCGCCACGATACATGATATACATCCCAAAGCAGGGTCCAAAATCTATCTGCTTGGATCCAAAAAATCTTTAGCCTGGTCGCAACTTTCAAATGGTGATTACCTGATTACTTTACCAAAAAAAGTTAAAGGGAAATACGCCTGGGTATTTAAGGTGGTCAATGATTGAAGAAGGGAATTTGAAGATCCGTAAAGTTGAGCAATGCGGAAGCGTGACTTCGTATGAGTAAACTGCATACTGTGATTTTCTTTTTCCTGATGGTCTGGATACCTCATGTGCTCCAAGGCCAATCAAAAAGAGATTTAAAATATGATCATGGGGCTATCGTGCGAGGTGATTCGACTACAAAACAAATCGCGATTATTTTTTCCGGGGACGAATATGGAGAAGGATTAAAATTGGTGCGACGGGCTTTAAAAAAGTCGAAGATTAAGGCTTCGTTTTTCTTCACTGGCAGGTTTTACCGGCATGCATCATTTAAAAAAGGTATTCAAAATTTGATCAGGGATGGTCATTACCTGGGAGGGCACTCCGACCAGCATCTATTATATTGTGATTGGACACATCGGGACAGTCTATTAGTGACCCGGCAGCAATTTGAAGCAGATCTTACACAAAACTATCTATCGATGAAAAAGATCGGGGTGGACATATCCAAAGCTACCTTTTTTCTACCCCCGTATGAGTGGTATAACGACGCCATAGCTGCATGGACAAAACAAGCTGGATATCAATTGATCAATTATACACCAGGTACATTGAGTCATGCAGATTATACGGGTGATCAGGATAAAAATTTTAGAAGTAACCTAACTATATGGAATTCGATCACAGCATATGACATGAACTCAACTTCAGGCTTGAATGGTTTTATCCTGTTGATGCATATTGGTGCCGGAAGTGCCAGACATGAAAAATTTTTTAAACAAGTCCCGGGCCTAATCCGCTATCTCCAGGACAAAGGATATTTATTCAAAACTGTATCGGAAATGCTGAATTGATCCGCCCCAATTATCCACTACCCTTCCTTACCTATCTTCATTCATTTTGATCCTTCGGCCCTTGTACATTTTACCATCCAGCGATTTGATCATTTTTGAAGCGGAAGAAGATTCTATCTCAAAGGTGCTGCCAAGCGTCTTCATATCTATTCTACCCAATACTTCCTTATTAAGATTGCTGGTGTCCAGGATAAACTGAAGAAATGAGGCTTTGTAAAATCCATCTTTCTGACCCAGATTGACAAAGATTCTTTTATAATTGGCATTGCCACCTCCGCCATCATATGATCTTGAACGGTCATTGCCAGAGGAAGATCTGCCAACAGGACCCGATTTAAGTTTAGCCCTCGAGCGATCTTCTTTTTTGATATTCAGGTCTGCTGCATTCTCATAATATTGAAGGAATCGATTAAATTCAAATCCAATCATGCGTTTGAGGATGTCTTCTTTGGATATATGATCAAATTTTTCTTTGAGATCCGGCAAATAGGTTTCATAATCACCATGACTGATGTCAGCAGCAAGCATTTTATCCATAAAGTGAAAGAACTGTTTTCTACACACATCCTTTCCGGAAGGAATATCAAATCGGTGAAACTGCATTTTGACAAACCGTTCGATCTGCTCGATCCGGCTGCGCTCTTTAGGGGTCACTATGCTCATACAAATCCCGCTAAGACCTGCCCGTCCGGTACGGCCACTTCGATGTGTATAGACTTCAGGATCGTCCGGCAATTCGTAATTGATGACATGGGTGATCCCTTTTACATCAATACCCCGGGCTGCAACATCCGTGGCAATTAATAGCTGTAACTCTTTGGACCTGAATCTTGCCATGACCTTATCACGCTGCGCCTGGCTCAAGTCACCATGGAGTGCATCCACATCATATCCTTCTCTCACCAGGCTCTCCGTGATGTTTTGAGCATCCAGTTTGGTGCGGGTGAAAATAAGACCATACATGCCAGGGTTAAAATCGATGAGCCTTTTTAAAGCTTCATACCGGTTATTATGCAGGACCATCGTGAATTGGTGATCGATGGAGATATTGGCCGTATTGATTTTGCCGATAGTGATCTCCAAAGGAGCTTTCATAAATCGCCTGCTGACTGCTTTAACTTCTGTAGGCATCGTGGCACTAAACAGCCAAATTCGTTCCCGTTCAGGAGTATGTTGCAGCACATGCTCGATATCTTCTCTAAATCCCATATTGAGCATTTCATCAGCTTCATCCAGGACGATATATTGGATGTGTTTGAGGTCAATGGCTTTGCGTTCGATCACATCGATGAGGCGGCCTGGTGTGGCGATGACGATCTGGATACCGCGCTTGATCTGTTTGATTTGATCGACGATCGAGGCACCTCCATAGACGGCGCAGGTATTGATGCCGGAGGTATACTTTTTATAAGTGATCAGGTCCTTGCTGATCTGCATACAAAGTTCCCTCGTCGGGCAGATGATCAATGCCTGGGGATATTTTTTGCTTGCGTCCAATAATTGGAGGAGGGGCAACCCAAAAGCAGCTGTCTTGCCGGTACCGGTTTGAGCCAGCCCAATAAAATCATTGGTCCCACCGAGTAATACCGGTATTGCTTTTTCCTGAATTTCAGTTGGGGTCTCAAATCCCAAATCTTTAATGGCTTTCACCAGATTAGGTTCTATGCCTAATGTTTCGAATTTATTCACTTGGTTGTATTATAGTCAAAAATTTGCTCGCGCGGCAAAGTTACGTTAATTAAATCCTATAGAAGTAAGCTGCTAAAGAACTAATGGCTCAGCCCAGGCTGGTATTATGAAGCATATACCTAAGGATTTGTAGCTAATATTCGTTCATTGGAAGGTCTGGACCCATCTTTTGTTTCTTTCGCCTGAGTAGAAGCAACTTGACGGAAGGCTTTGGATGAGGGGCTGCGTAGAAAGGTTGGTTCTTTGTGGGAGTTGATCATTAATCTCAAAGATTGGTCATATGAAAAATAATTCCAGGCCCAATTGATCAAAGTCTGCAACCGGTTTTTAAAGCCTAATAATGAAATCAAGTGAATAAACATCCAGATAAACCAGGCAACAAATCCTGAAAATTTAAGGCCGTAGATCTCAGCAACTGCTTTATTACGCCCTACGGTCGCCATGGTACCCATATCATGATATTTAAAAGGTCTCCACTTGGCAAGATCAAATCCTTTATTGAGATTTTTGGCCAGCCTCCATGCTTGTTGTATAGCTACCTGTGCTACCTGCGGCATCGCCGTCACCCCTACCGCCTGATCACCGAGTACATATATATTATCATACCCGGTCACCCGATTGTAAGGATCTACTATGATGCGATTATTTGGCAGGTATACTTCCTGTCTCAAACCATCGATTCGGACAGCTTTGACACCGGCAGCCCAGATCACTGTACTGGTTTGAATGGTACTTTGATCCGATAAGGTAGCCACGGATCCATCATAATGAGCGACTGTCCTATTGGTGAAGACTTCTACACCAAATTTTTCAAGATAGCTTTTGGCTGTAGAGGATGAGCCGGGGCTCATAGCACTCAAGATACGGTCTGACCCTTCGATGAGGAAGATTTTCATCAGGTCAAAATCCACCTCAGGATAATCTTTGGGTAAAATAAATTTTTTCATCTCTGCCAGTGCTCCCGACACTTCGACCCCCGTAGGACCTCCTCCGACCACCACAAACTGAAGTAGTTTTTTTCTTTCTTCATAAGTTTTCGCCAATAATGCATCTTCAAATTTTTTCAGAATCGAATTCCTGAAAACAAGTGATTCCGTCGTTGACTTTAAAGGGAAAGTGTGTTTTTCAAGAGATGGATTGCCGTAAAAATTGGTCTGCGCACCCATGGCCAGCACCAGGTAATCATAGGTGATGTCACCGATGGAGGTCTCCAGGACATGGGTCACAGTATCTATATGGAATACTTCTGCCAGCCTAAAGTGGAAGTTGGGTTTGTTCTGAAATAACTTTCGGAATGGGTAAGAAATCGCGCTAGGCTCTATACCTGCGGTCGCAACCTGGTAAAAAAGCGGTTGAAACTGATGGTAATTATTTTTATCCAGCAGTACGATCTGAAAATCCCGACTAGTCAGTTTTTTGGCAAATTCTATCCCTGCAAATCCCCCTCCGATCACTACTATCCTTTTGCCGTTAGGGGGCGGCAAATGAGGTTCTAATACGCTGTTCATAATATATTTTGTCTTCTGATTCACCCTAAACATACAAGATATATGTATCTGGTAAAATCCGGGGTGGCGGCAAATGTAGGCGCAATAATAATAAGAGGTAGTCCAGTCTAAAAAAATTTCATTTGGCAAAAAATATATTGGATAATGCAATAATAGTACTGGTATCAATATTTACTCACAAAAGAATGAGATTGCTCCGTATTCAGCATATAATTCGTATTTATTTAATATTTCACAATATTATTAAATAAATTGTAAATGTTAAAGGCAATAATGGAATATTATTCTGATGTTATTACAAACCAGTATGGGCACAGATTAGTCTGATCATAGAGCGTAGAGCGCTTATCTTTGCAGCCTCATGTCACAGCCAATAGACCTCCGATCCATGGATCTCGATCAACTCGAGGCCTGGGTCTTATCCATTGGAGAGACCAAATATAGGGCAAAACAAATCTATCAATGGCTCTGGAAAAAAGGGGTAGCTGAAATAGCGCAAATGACCGACCTATCCATGGCATTGAGAGAAAAGCTAGGGTCATTGACGGCATTCAAGCCCATCCAGCTGGACAAATCCCAGGTAAGTACTGATGGTACGATCAAATCCCGGTTTGTCCTGCATGATGGTCCTAAAATAGAGTCGGTGCTCATCCCGGTGGAGCAATCCAAGCGGTATACGGTGTGTGTATCGACCCAGGTAGGCTGTAGTCTGACCTGTAGTTTTTGTGCTACAGGTAAAATGAAACGACTGCGTAATCTGGAGGCTGCAGAGATCGTAGATCAGTTCTTTTTAGTCAATCAACAATCCCTGGAGCAATATGCTACGCCACTCTCCAACATCGTGTATATGGGCATGGGCGAGCCGCTGCTCAATTATAAAGAAGTCATACGTAGTACCCAATTACTCACGCACCATCTGGCGATAGGCCTGAGCCCTAATCGTATTACAGTCAGTACTGCCGGGATCGCCAAAATGATCCGACAGTTGGGGGATGACCAGGTGAGGTTCAACCTGGCACTTTCCCTCCATGCGGCCGATGATATCAAACGCAATGAGATCATGCCGATCAATGAATCTAATAATCTTGAGATCCTCATGGACGCCCTGGAATACTTCTATTACAAGACCCGCAACGATATCACGTACGAATATATAGCCTTCAATAATTTTAATGATACGCTGTTGGATGCCCAACATTTAGTCAGTCTGTGCAAAAGAAACTTCCCAGTCAAAGTCAATATCATTGAATACAATCCTATAGGAGGTGTAGCGTTTGTCAAGACGACCCAGGATCGCCTGGATATATTCACCAATTACCTGTACAAACATGGAGTATATGTGACTGTGCGGCGCAGCAGAGGGAAAGATATCGATGCGGCATGTGGCCAGTTAGCGAATAAGGAGTAGTTTGATAAGGCTTCAACGCTTCTGAAGTTTTGAAAATAATTGCTTGAAGAAAGATACCCCTGCGATTCAATTCACCATCCTGAGATCATACCTAATCAAAAAAATACTTGCCGGTATAATTAATTCAGCCAAAAAAATTTAATTTTAACTATGGCCTACGACGAAAATTTAGCACAGCGCATCCGCAAAAGATTCGCCACCTTATCCAAGGTAGAAGAAAAAGCGATGATGGGTGGGCTCACCTTTATGTATAATGACAAAATGTGTGTGGGCATCATCAAAGATGAGCTGATGTGCCGGATAGACCCAACCATGCATGATGAGATGATAGAGAAACCCGGGTGCCGCCCCATGGACTTCACGCACCGACCTATGAAAGGCTACGTGCTCGTAGATGAGACCGGCATGAAATCACAGAAAGACTTTAACTTTTGGATTGACCTCGCACTGGACTTTAATAAACAAGCGAAGTCGAGTAAGAAAAAGAAGAAATAACGTTGATTCGTATTGTACTGTCAGAATTGAAATGTGATGCACCATCGCAATCCTCAAAATTTCACTCCGATATAATTCCTGCTATAGAGGAGTTCCTTATCATACACTTTTTATGGGTGCGCCTGACCAGGTACACAAAACGCTTGCGTTCCCCCATGCCTGAAAGAAAAATATTTCATTCTGGATGCATATTATCCTACACTCAGTATATATACGGCATCCATCATAATGAAAATCTTAGCTAACTTCATTGATCCAAAAAAAATGAATATGAAAAAAATCACTTTATTACTGGCATTATGTTTTAGTATCAGTATACATGCCCAAACCAAATTTGATGGCATCGGCGTAAACATGGGCAATCTATTTCGTCTATCTGATGCCAGGACCAGGTCTATCAGCCCTGAAAACTTTACTGGTGAAAAAGGCAAAGCAGGAATGGCGACAGAAGGCACCGGCTCCAGGGCATCCCGTGACCTGGGACAGGGATGGAAGGTAAGTCCAAGCGTAAAAATCGCTTCTAAGACCACCTTTACTTTAGCAGAAATCACCGGACCCGGAGCCATACAACACATCTGGATGACCCCTACCGGCAATTGGAGATTTTCCATACTTAGATTTTATTGGGATGATGAAACTGAACCATCCATAGAAGTACCGGTGGGTGATTTTTTTGGAATGGGATGGTGTAAATATGCGCCTTTGTCTTCCCTGGCTGTTACCGTCAATCCCGGTAGCGCATTCAATTGTTATTGGCCAATGCCATTCAGGAAAAAATGCAAGATCACTATGGAGAATATAGACGAAAAAGATATGATCTTGTATTACCAGGTTGATTATTCACTTACCGAGGTAGCGCCGGATGCAGGCTATTTTCATGCACAATTCCGCAGGACCAATCGATTGCCCTACAAATCAGTCTATACTTTGGTCGATGGCATAAAAGGAAAAGGGCATTATGTCGGCACATATATAGCTTATGGATCTCTGGACAATGGATGGTGGGGTGAAGGTGAAATCAAATTTTATATGGATGGAGATCAGCAATGGCCGACCATTGCAGGCACAGGTACAGAAGATTATTTCTGCGGGTCCTACGATTTTGACACCCGTACTAAAAACGCCGCCGGGGTAGAAACAGTAGACTATACCGTTTTCAATACGCCCTATGCGGGCATGCACCAGGTGATCAAAGGAGATGGTCACTACCAGATCACCCAACGATTTGGATTGTACCGATGGCATATCACCGATCCTATCAGATTTGAAAAAGATCTCAAAGTGACGATTCAGGCCTTAGGCTGGCGCAGTGATGGAAGATATCTACCGCTTCAGGACGATATAGCGTCCACGGTGTTTTGGTATCAAACGGAACCTCATACCAAATATCCGGCCCTACCTGAAAAAGATCTGTTGGAGGTAAAATAAAGTCCCGGATCAAGAAGCTACTATTCTTCTTTCACTCCTACAAAATACACCCACTGGTCTGCCAACTGAATCGAAAAAGTCAATAGTTTATGATTGTCGGCCAGGATAGAATTCTTCCAGCTACCTGCCGGATCACCACGATAGAATAATAGTGATTGATCTGCTGTATCTGTTTGCAACGTGATGCCAGGGTATTTTGAGATTTGCCTATCCGGATTAAATCGGGTGAGTACAAATTCGTATTCAGAGGAGTTTGATTTAAGTACTTGCAGAAAGGGCAGTTTGTCTTCAGGCACTACAGCACAACTTATATCTAATAATCGATTGGTAAGATATTTGCCTTCTAAAACACCCTGATCAGCGCTTTGATCCTTAGCACAAGCAAAAAACAAAGTCAGGAAGCATATGCCTATCATTCTATTCATATAACCATAGACGGAGGAATAACCCAAAGTAGTTGGGTTTAAACAACTAAAAACTACAAATTGGCTTCCGGCCGGTTGATAAAAAGACCTTTTGCCCACCACTCTTTCCAGCCGGCTGGTTCTCGTTTTAGTCGATCTACCTCTTCTTTAACGGCATGTTCTATGAGTTGTTTTTCAGCCCGAATGCGGGTCTGCGCTTTAAATGTATCGATTTCATTTTCCTGAGATATTTTGTATTGTGTAGAAGTGGCCAGGATCGAAGTCAATTGTTTATGATTCATCTCGAATACATGTTCGTGTTTGTGCAATAGATAATCATAGGGGCTGCGGGCAGAAATCAGTTTGGTAAAGATTGGAGCTGTTTCAATGGCGATAAAAAGCAACATGATAAAAAGGCTGGCTATCCAGATTGCCTGACTGTTGGCAGCTAGTCGGGACAGGGCATCTATCCTGGAGGCAAAACCACCGAGGCCAGCTCTATTTAATCCATGGATGTCTGCAGTCATAGACTCTTGTGTAGCTTTTATGGTAGCCTCTTTGTCATTGATCAATGGCTGATATTGTGCGATCAACGTTTTTAGTTCAGCATCTGCCTGGTCTGCATCCTTTTTTTGGCTTTGTAGATAGGACCCAGGTTTTTTTGTTTTGAGCCTCCGGTGCCATCAGCTTCTTGCTGAGCGATGGCGGCCAGTTCATCTCGTTTGATTTGTTTGACTTGTATCTCTGCTTTTAGTGAAGCGATCTCGCTTTGGAGTGCCAGGGTCTGACTTTGATAGCGATCCTGTACTTTGGATTCCTGGGTTTTGTACACCTCCTGCTCCATGCTGATGAGCTCTGCATTGATCTCTTTTTCGAATATTTTTAATTCCAATGGTTTGGAAATGACGATTGATATGATGACTGCCAGCACAAGACGAGGCAAAGCGGTCATAAAATCACTGCCAAAAGTGCCACGCCTTTTCATCGAGGATACGATATACCGATCCAGGTTAAATATCATGAGCCCCCATACCAAACCGAAAGCAATGGCCCCTCCCCAACTATCAAAGACAGTATAGATCGCATAACTCGCCGAGATCATCGCCAGCAAGCCAGTAAAAAAAATCGTAGCACCGATACCTATATATTTATTGATATCGGTGGGGCTTTTTTTGAGAATGGTAGCATTGGCACCGGAGCACATCAGGAAAAACTGTTCGATGGAATTCATGTTTAAGGTTTAAGCAATTTTAAACCCCAAGGTATCAGTCTAAATTGTGCAGATGATAAATTATTCGACGGAAAGGAAGTTTTGAACTATGACTTTAGGATATTCTTAGCTTATACTCAACATAGTATAACAAATAATTCACATAACTCCATGCCATGATGTTGTTGAATAATAATTTTATCCAAGCAAGGCCTGGTTTCTGAATTCAATGCATTTGGTTACTAAATAAGAAATATCTTCATGGCAAAAATCTAATCAATGAAATTCTTAATTTTATCTTTTGTGTTTTTATTTACTCTTCCGATAGCGATGCAGTCACAATCCAATCTCACTTCAACCAACAAGCCTAAAAATTTACGCCACGTAGTCCTGTTCAAATTTAAGGACGCCAGTTCGGCGGAGGATATCAAAAAAGTAGAGACCGCTTTTGGAGTTCTGCCCTCTAAAATAAGTCAAATCAAAGGTTATGAGTGGGGCACGAACAACAGTCCTGAAAATCATAATGAAGGCTTTACCCATAGTTTTGTGCTCACATTTACATCAGAAGCGGATAGGGATGCCTATCTGATACATCCGGAACACAAAGCTTTTGGTAAAGTATTGGGTCCACACCTGGATAAAGTGTTGGTGATTGACTTTTGGGCGATGAATTGAGGCTTATCACAAATTTAGATCCTTGTCAGTTTAAAAATTCTTTAATAGGTTTAAACCTATTTCTTTACGGTTCAGCATGGATCCTACTACCAGACAGATGGGTTATTACCAATTGATACACGAGGCCAAAAGGTTAAAAGTAAGACTATGCAGGCAACGATTTATGATGTTAGAAGTTCTATCATAAACATTATTTCCCTACGGGATTAATTGACGGCATCTAAAAATTTTTATACCGTAAGTTTACGGTTCAGCATGGATCCTACTACCAGACAGATGGGTTAATACCAATTGATGCACGAGGCCAAAACGTTAAAAGCAAGCACTATGAAGACAAAGATTTAGTAGGATTAAAATGTACGTGTTAAGCAAAAGTCCTGAATTGATTCCGGAGGCTTCCAGCACGGATCCGAATGTTCCGATTTAATCCTTTAATAAAAGCTGCGGGACTATTTTTTATCCTGCTTAGCGAATACTTTCTTGAGTAAATCAGAAGTACGTAGGCTGATGTCTTTGCGGATACCGATTTCTTCCTTAGCGATCATGGCAAAAAGACCATTGAGTGCCTGAGCTGCAACATAATCGTCCAATTTTGGATTGGTTTTCTTTACTAAAGGTATTTTGTTGTACGCGGTCACTGCTGTCTCCCAATAATCTGCGGCATGCACTTCGTTGAGCGCATCCAGGATAATCGGTTGAAATTCTGAATATAACGGTGCATAGGTATGCTGATTAAGATAAAAGGTAGCAGATGTATCCGCACCCATCAATATATTGGTCGCATCCTGAAAAGTCATTTCTTTTATTGCTTTGACAAATATCGGCTTAGCTTTTTGCGCAGCAAGTTCTGCAGCGCGGTTGACCCGAAGGGTTAAGTTTTGCTCAAGGTCATTAAATCCAGGCACCATCTTGAGTTTATTGATGACATTGGTAGCCTCTGCAGGCAAAAATATTTTATAAGGGCTTTGATAATAGCCATCGACCTGGCTTAAAAGATCAGATCCTTTGCTGATACCATTGTTAAGCGCTTCTTTGAGACCTCCTCCGATCTCTTCTATGCTCAAGCCAGTACTTAATTTGGGGAGTTTTAGCTTTGAAAACTGTGCGCAAGAGGCAATCGCCATAGACAATGCAATCATCAGAAATAAGAATTTTTTCATATGGTCTAAATTTACACTATTCAACGCCACAATAAGCGATTTAGTTAGTTATAAAAGTATTAATACTCTGATTTTACTCTTTAAGGACGCAAGCTGGATCAAATCGTCACAAAGTGATTTCAACAAAAAAACGATCGATCTGAACTGGCAGCACTGGAAACTGTTTGCTGATCCGGACAGTGACAGTAAGTACCATATTGGATAGGAGTTTTATTCGTTGGCAGATCCTGGCCGCTACCGGCTCTAATAATTTGGAGGTCTGGGCCATCTCCAGGGTGCAGATATTTAAGATCTCTTCGTAATTGACCGTGTCTACCAATTCGTCATGAATGGGGCCTTCAAAAGGGTTAAACACTATATATACATCGAGGACAAATTCTCTACCGGTCAAACGCTCTACTTCGTAGTAACCATGATGGGCAAATAACCTGATCCCCTCTATCCCTATCTTTTGATTCATTCTACGGCTAAAGATAATATTCTCACGTTGGGTCTCCCATACGAATGCTTACTTTTGTAATCCATTCATCTTTTAAGACCACCAAATGAAAAGGAGTGCAAAAGAAGACCGTTATCAACACCATGATTATTACCAGGTAGATGATTTGCTTAGTGAAGATCATCTACTGGCCAGGCAGGTCATTCGTGATTGGGTCAAAAGAGAGGTAAGTCCAATCATTGAGGACTACGCCGAAAGAGCTGTATGCCCTACCCATTTGTTTAAAGGGCTTGCAGAAATCGGAGCTTTTGGTCCCAGCCTGCCTAACGAATACGGAGGCCAGGGCATGGACGAAATAGCCTATGGGGTGATCATGCAGGAACTCGAACGCGGTGATAGCGGGGTACGCTCGATGGCATCCGTACAGGGATCTCTGGTCATGTACCCAATCTATAAATACGCCAGTGAAGCACAAAAGAAAAAATATCTCCCCAAATTGGGAAGCGGAGAGTTGATCGGTTGTTTTGGACTGACAGAGCCAGATCATGGATCGGACCCCGGGGGTATGACCACCAGGATAAAAGAGGAAGGAGACCACTATATCCTCAATGGATCCAAAATGTGGATTACCAACTCTCCAATTGCCGATCTTGCGGTAGTCTGGGCTAAAGACGAATCAGGGCTCATCCGAGGCATGATCGTGGAAAAAGACAGCAAAGGCTTTTCTGCCCCGGAAATTCATGGCAAATGGTCATTAAGAGCCTCTATCACCGGTGAATTGGTGTTTGAAGATGTCAAAGTGCCTAAGTCACAGGTGTTTCCCGAAATCAAAGGACTTAAAGGGCCCCTGGCTTGCTTGTCAAAGGCAAGGTATGGCATCGCCTGGGGTGCTATCGGAGCTGCTTTGGATTGTTATGATGCAGCACTGAGATACTCCAAAGAGCGCATCCAGTTCGACAAACCCATCGGTCAATTCCAATTAACTCAAAAAAAACTCGCTGAGATGATTACAGAGATCACCAAAGCTCAATTGTTGGCCTGGCGCCTGGGAGTCCTCGCCAACGAAGGCAAAGCCTCGCCTGCACAAATATCTATGGCCAAAAGAAATAATGTGCATATGGCCCTCACTGTAGCCCGCGAATCAAGGCAAATCTTCGGAGGCATGGGCATCACCAACGAATATCCTATCATGCGTCATATGATGAATCTTGAGACTGTGCTCACCTATGAGGGCACTCACGATATACATCTATTGATTACCGGCATGGATGTAACCGGCTTGAACGCATTTTCGTGATTCTACCAGTAAAGATGTGGAATGTCGTACGAGGTGGACCGTATATAAATTATTCCCTGATTCTATCAGTCAAGCTCATGTTTTTCTACAATAATTACTCAATTTCATAGCTCACCCAAGTGAGGAGTTTTATATTGTTAAACATTCCCCTATTTTTGCACCATACATGAATAATATACTTTCGCGTTTCGGTATTTATTCCTATTGCTTTTTATCACTCATTGCACAGGCTTATAGTCAGTCAAAGACGGTGGATTCGATACGACTGGTCAATGCCTCTTTTGAAGACACGCCTAAACAGAGCTCACCCCCTATGGGCTGGACTGATTGTGGCTTTACCGGGGAATCTGCTCCTGATGTACATCCCAGCAATTTCTGGCAAGTGAGTAAACCTGCTTTTAATGGCAGAACCTATATGGGACTGGTAGTGAGGCATAACGATACCTGGGAGCGAGTGAGCCAGATGTTAGAATCCCCACTCGTAGGGGGTCAATGTTACAATTTTAGCATCTATCTCTCTAGTTCCGAGCAATACCGCAGTGGAACCAATAACCGGGACCTGCCCATCCCAATGCGCTTGAATGACACAGTTTACAATTTTGACATTCCAGCGGTGCTCAGGATTTGGGGAGGCAATATATCCTGTGGCCGATCAGAATTATTGGCAGAAAGTGATCCGGTGGACCATTTTGAGTGGAAACAATACAGTTTTAGGATCAAACCCAAGACTAACTATAAATACATCATGTTGGAGGCTTTTTTTAAAACTCCCGTCCTTTTTCCATATAACGGGAATATACTTCTGGACAATGCCTCCGCCTTTGTACCGGTGCCTTGCAATGCCCCTGTCGAGCCGCCTAAAACTACCGCTGCAGTAGCCAAACCGAAACCTCCTGTTCTGCCAGCTCCTGCAGTTACTCCTCCAGCCAACCAGTCATCAGCACATTTTGTTCCCAAACCCAAAGTGGGGGAAATCATCAAAATAAATAATTTATATTTTACAGCCAATAGCGATAGTATACCACCCAACAGTTTGAAAGCGCTGGATGATATATTCGATTATCTGATGCTCAATCAGACCCTGGTAGTTGAAATCGGGGGACATACCAATGGTCTTCCTAAAGATGATTTTTGTGATAGTCTTTCTTTGCTCAGAGCTAAAGCTGTTGCGGAATATCTGACAGTAAAAGGCATCCCAAAAGAGCGTATGACCTATGTAGGCTATGGTAGACGCAAACCGGTAGACACTAACGCTACGCGGGAAGGCAGGGCCAAAAATCAGAGGGTGGAATTAAAAATCCTCAGCTCCTAGTTTGATCGTTCAGAGTTCGACCACTCCTATTGATTTGGCAACAGGTTTTGAAGTACCGCTTGTGCTGCGTGGATGCGATTTTTAGCTTGTTTGATAACTAGGGAATAATTACTATCCAATACCTCATCCGCTATCTCCAGGTTGCGGCGGGTGGGTAGACAATGCATAAAATAACCCTGATCGGTCAAAGCCATCTTTTGATCCGTGATCATCCAGGAAGGGTCCTGAGTCAATATCTTGCCATAATCATGGTAGGCGCTCCAGTTTTTGGCGTATACAAAATCTGCTCCTGACAGGGCTTCATCCTGATCATACATGATTTTGGCTCCTGCGGTAAATTGAGTATCCAATTCATAGCCTTGAGGATGGGTGATCACCAGGTCGTATTCGTAACCCCGTGCCCACTGTGCAAAGCTATTGGCTACAGCTTGTGGCAGGGCACGTATATGAGGTGCCCAGGTCAATACCACTTTGGTTTTCTTTCTTTCCTTTTTGCGGTATTGTTCCAGGGTAATCATATCGGCTAGGGACTGGCAGGGGTGTAAGGTCGAAGATTCCAGGTTCATGATCGGTACAGTCGCGTACTTTGAAAACTGGTACATAACCTCCTCACTGTAATCCCGGTCTCTGTCTGCCAGCCCGGGGAAGGATCGAATGGCTATAATATCCACCATCTGGCTCATCACGGCAGCAGCTTCACGTACATGCTCCGCTTTATCTGCATTCATGATGGCTCCATCTTCAAATTCTATTTTCCAACCCTGGTCGGCATTCATCGTGATGACTTGCATGCCCAGTCTATAGGCAGCTTGTTGGGTACTCATGCGCGTACGCAGGCTGGGATTAAAAAAAACCATACCCAGCGTTTTATGTCTGCCTAAAGATTCGTATCGGAATGGATCCGCACTATGACCCAGGGCAGCCTGTAATAAAGCCTCCTTGTCTGGGACATCATGTATAGAAATAAATCGCTTCATTATAATGTATTAGAGGATAGATGTACAAAAAATGGGAAAGGATACAGGGCTTATCGAGCCTTGCTCACCGGCCGGAAGCCGGGAGTTTTATCCGAAATCGATCTCAGCACTGATCTTATTTTTTCTGTCAACTGGTCTACCTGGTCTATCTGTATATTTAAAGCCGGCAATAATCTGAGTACATTGGCATCACTTGAAGAACCTGTGAAGACCCGTTCTTTAAATACTAGTTGTTTTCTGAGTTCGGCGATGGCATTTTCAAACTGTACGCCTACTAGCAGGCCTTTGCCTCTGACTTCTCTTACCTCAGGGATATGGGTCATCTCTGCCATCAGATATTCTCCGACCTGGGCGGCATGCGCTATAAGATCATCGTCTTCGAAGATCTCCAAAACAGCCAAAGCTGCAACACATGCCAGGTGATTGCCACCAAAAGTAGTGCCCAATAAGCCATATTTAGGTTTTATATCCGGATGGATGAGTACGCCCCCTATTGGAAATCCATTGCCCATGCCTTTGGCCATTGTGATCATATCAGGTTCGATACCCTCGTGGTGTTGAAAAGCAAAAAACTTTCCACTGCGACCATAGCCACTTTGTATTTCGTCCAGTATGAGCAAAGTCTTTGTTTTTTTACAGGCTTGCTGCAATGCTGTCAAAAACTCACCGGAAGGAAGGTGGATACCTCCAATGCCCTGGATGCCTTCCACGATCACACAAGTATATTCTTCGGTCATGATGGCTGCCACACTGGATTCGATATCATTGAGCTCACAAAAAGTGACTTCAAATGTTTTGTTGATTTCCGACTTGATCTTAGGGTCATCGGTCACATTGCAAGCAGCGGAGGTGCGTCCGTGGAAACTTTTTTTAAAGGAGAGTACCTTTTTGCGTCCATTTTGAAACGAAGCGAGTTTAATGGCATTTTCATTGGCTTCAGCACCACTGTTGACCAAAAACAATTGATACTGATCGCATCCACTCATCTTACCGAGCTTGGTCGCAAGTTCTTTTTGAAGTGAGTTGATGATACTGTTGCTATAAAATCCAAGTTTTTGAAGTTGTTTGGTCAACCGTTGTACATAATGCGGATGAGAGTGGCCCACCGAAATCACCGCATGGCCACCATAAAAATCCAGGTATTCTATGCCTTTAAGGTCATATACATAAGAACCACGACCTCTCACCGGCTCGATCTCGTAGAGAGGATATACATCGAATAAATTCATGGGACGAAATTAGGTATTTTTAAGAGAGACCGTACTGATACTATGGAATTTATTACGCAGAGACTCTAGCAGTTCCGTCATATGTTTCAGTACACACCTTTCCGGCATAAAGGAATTATCCATGAGTTAGTATCTTCGGGCTTTAAGCAATAATACGATGTCAGAAAACACTAAAATATTTATCAGTCGAAGAATACCGGAGTATGGTATCAATCTCCTCAAAGCAGAAGGATATGATCTTACGATTTGGAAAGCCGACTATCCAATCCCACAGGATGAACTGATAGCAGCCTGCAAAAATGCCGATGTCTTATTAAGCCTGGGTGAAAACAAAATCGATCCTCATTTTTTGAATGAATGTAAGCATCTCAAAATGATCTCACAGTTTGCAGTAGGCTATGACAATATTAATATACCCGAGGCCACCCGCCTGGGTATACCTGTAGGCAATACTCCCGAGGTGCTCAGTGATGCTACGGCAGATATAGCCTTTGGCCTGATGATCGCTGTTTCCAGAAAGTTTTTTTTCAATTATAAAAAAATCATTGATGGTGGCTGGGGAGCTTTTCAGCCCACTGCGCATCTCGGCCAGGAACTGCAAGGCAAGACCCTGGGGATATTTGGGCTTGGAGCGATAGGTATGGTCATGGCCCAACGATGCAAAGGCGCATTTGATATGAAGATCATCTACTGTAATCGCAGTCGCAATGAACAAGCAGAAAAAGCATTAGGCGCTCACCTCGTAACATTCGATGAATTATTGGCTCAGAGTGATGTATTGTCCGTGCACAGTGTATTGAGTGACGAAACCCGAGGCAAATTTGACAAAGGAACTTTTAGCAAAATGAAACCAACTTCCATTTTTATCAATACAGCCCGAGGAGGGGTGCACAATGAGACCGATCTGATCGAAGCACTGACTTTTGGTACTATCTGGGGAGCCGGACTCGATGTGACCAATCCCGAGCCCATGGATAAGAACAATCCCTTATTGTTGATGGAGAACGTGTGTGTATTGCCTCATATAGGATCTGCGACCATGGAGGCCCGGGATGGGATGTCGAGATTGGCTGCTGAAAACATCATCTCTTATCTGAAAAGTGGGACGATACCACATTGTGTCAATCCGTCTGTGTTAACGTAAGTTTGAATTCATACTTGATCAATTTATCCGGATTCATCGCTGATTTTAAACCCCTGGGCAAATAGTCCCAAAACTTCGGGATTGTTAGGCTTCCTTAGGACTTAATATGGAATGCTGTAAAAGGGGCACATAATGAAATTGCTTTGCAACTCTAAAATCATTCCAGTTCCCACACCATCAAATGGCTTGAAAAATCTACCCATTTACAAAACAGGTCATAGGTTCGGTTCTGAGGCCACATAGCTTCGTTAGTATAAACTCCGAAAAGTATATTTCTAAAAACAGCATCATAATTTCTCCTTATCCAGCCCTTTACATCTTTATGTTCTTCAAAATCAGGAATGAGGTAAACATCAGGCTCCATCATATCTTCTGACAGTTGATTCATTTCGATATCTGCCCAATCAAAAAAAGGTTTTTTTAGTTTGACCACTAGAGCGCATCGATGGGAAAGATGGTAAGCTTTTTTTTTATTTGCCATGATCGATTTATTTCACTTCATTGATCTCTAATACTACACTTTTCCTCCTAAGTGATATATTGGGATTAAACCCTATGGACATCAAAAAATCGCCGGAATAGGTCACCGACTCCTCTATCATAGACCTGGTCCCTGGATAGAGATTGAGCTCTTTGATACGGTATCTTTTATTAGCATCTAGTCCTTTTAGTTTTATAGGCTCGACCGTATAATTATAATCATATCTATTGGTCGTGAGATAATTAAACATGACAGCCCTGGACTTTGTATCATCTACAAACATCAAAGAGGCATAATCTGCTTCAAATGGATTGACCATACGATAGAGATCACCATAATTGACAATGGCTTTGATATTGTTATAATCTGAGATGGCCTGCTGAGCAGATTTTAAATCATTTTCACTCAACTTGTCCACTACGATGTCAAATCCCAACTTACCCATCATAGCTACATCACATCGATATTTCATACCGGCATTACTCCAGTCGGTGACATGATTACAATGGGCGATCGCAGGATAATAATAAGAGTTTTCCCACTGGATATAGACGCGCTCTATAGGATCCGTATTGTCACTGAGCCAAAACTCTGTGAAGTATTTTAAAGCTTCATAATCTACCCGACCTCCGCCGCCAGAACATAACATCATGTTTACTTTGGGATATTTCGCCCTGATACGATCCAATACCTTGTAGAGTCCTTTGACATAGTCTACATATAGTTTGGATTGTTTTTGATGGGTCCTTTCGAGATATTGAGAATGAGCATTATAGATGACGGCATTGCAATCCCATTTGATAAAAGCGATACCGGGATTTTTGGTAAATAAGGTATCCAATACTCCGAAAACAAAATTTTGAACAGCGGGATTGGTCAGGTCGAGGACCAGTTGGTTTCTGAAATACTGTTCGGGACGCCTGGCTTCTTTGATGACCCAATCAGGATGTTTTTCGTACAGCTCACTATTAGGATTGACCATCTCCGGCTCGACCCAGATGCCAAATTTTACACCGGCGGCTGTCGCTTCTTTGACAAGATAGCCGATGCCATGAGGTAGTTTTTTTACATTTTCCTGCCAGTCTCCGAGGCCTGCATTATCTCCATTACGTGGGTATTTATTTGCAAACCACCCGTCATCCAGTAGAAACATATCCACACCTAGTTTTTTTGCACCTTTAAATAGTCCGACCAATTTGTTTTCATCAAAATCAAAATAAGTCGCCTCCCAATTATTGAGCAGGGTCATACGAGGTCCTGCTCCGTCCATAAGCCGGTATCTCCTGGCCCAACGATGCAGGTTGATGCTGGCTGGTCCCTTGCCTTTGTCAGAATAAGTATAGATAAACGAGGGGGTTTTAAATTCTTCTTTTGCTGCCAGGGGATATTCGGAAGCATGTGGATTGATCCCTGCCAGTAGTCTGAGATGGTGGTAAGAATCGACTTCAAAGTCAAGTTTGAAATTGCCTGACCAAGCCAGTTGGCCAAGCAAGACACTGCCTTCTTCTTCAGTAGCAGGCCTATCAAATGAAAGCTGAAAAGTAGGAGCTGCATACAAATCAGCACGTGTGCCTAGCTTAGAGTCTATTGTCTTGATACCATGGGTGAGTTTTTCCTGTTCAGGCCTCATCTCCTGTGCCCAGGTCCCATGATAGCTGGTGAGATAATAATCGTTGGCGATCAAATACAAGTTGGCAGAGGCGTATTTTTCGAGTTCAATGCCTGAGGTACCATTATTTTTGATGGTAGTCCACTGTTCAATGACATTTTCCAGGGCATAGGTTTTGTAGTTTAAAGTGACTTCTACGGGATAGACTTCATCTTTTAGTTTGATGGTTGTTAGGCTGACATTGTCATCGATCTTCTGAGTGGCATGTGATAGATATTTAAGCTCCAGTGAGGTATTGTCATCAGCGTGGGTGACCTGGAGGGCAGGTTCTACCAGATTGGTGGAACCACTCGAACTATATGCATTATTATATACACCGGCATTGCCATCATTCATTCGAGTCTGAGAGACAATAAGGCTATAGTCGCCTGGCTGGTGGAGTCGTTTTCCAAAATAAGTGGTGAGTAGCCGGTTAGATTGGTCAGTGGCCAGGATGAGGGCATTGTCTTTGGTTTCTATGGAGATGAGGATGGGCGCTTGGCTGAACGCTGTACCGACAAACACTATCAACGTTAAAAAAACAATATATTTCTTAAATAAGGAATGGTCTAACATAGGTAATAAAAAAGTTTACTTTAAGACAATAGTGAGTTACGCCAATAATGGTCTCAAACGGAAAGATACTACTTATTTATTTTTAGTTTAAACTCCTGTAAAAGGTCAGCAGTTTTAACACAGCGAGTATATCCGGCATATGCTAATCCTTTAATAAGTTTTAAATCACCTGTCCATATTCGTCCTTGAACATATTCATTCAATGCTACAAAATTCGTATCATCTTCATCTATATGTTTACATAATTTTTCAGCGTAATAATATATTTCGTCCTGTAAAATTCGATGGTCTATAAACGTAACGTGCCCGAATAAAAGTAAAAAGATATCATCGAACTTACTCTCATTGTATTTTGCAATTATCTTGATTTTTGACTTGTACTTAAAAAGCTCTTCCTTTAAAAAATCCGGAGCAAAAAACTCATAGAATTGTCTCCCTTCAATAAGGATCATTCCTATATTGCTATTGGTGTTTAACATTCCACTAAATCCAATATTGGTATCAATTACTATTTTGGGCATGTAACCCTAACGATTTTTTAGTTCTGGCCCAACGGCCTTTTTTTCCTAGCTTTACTAGATTAGTCACTTCATTTTGGGTGACAGTTGATGTGCTGGTTAGTTCAACATATTTGATATAATCCAGGATGTCTTGAATACGCGATGCCCCTATATTATCGCTTAAGTAGATTAATAATTGCTTATTCTTTCTCTCAACTCTCATTTTTCAAAAATACTATAATCTTTTTAATAATTGCAAATTTCCTAAAAAAGGGTCGTGGATATTATTTGAAAAACTATGTAAATATTGATTATTTAATCCTTGAAAAAAGAAAAAATAGGTTGGGTAGATTGAGTTTCACAAAAAAGATAATTTACACTGGGCAAGATAGGCACTAGATACGGGCTAAGCCGATTAGTATATTTCGCAAAAACAGAAGTCAAGAGCGGCAAGCAAGGCAGCACTTAAGACTTGTATTTCTACTGTCCCCGCCTTTGCTAAAGCTACAAGAAATTATTCTGATTGCTAGTTTTGGAAAAACCCTTTGACCAAACTGTTATTCTTCCCATCTACTTCTTTCTTTTTCTCATGCCAAAATGCTTCAGCAAAGTCACTTCTTTGTCAGTCAAATGCCTGAAATGTCCTCTGGGGATGTCTTTTTTATTCAAGCCGGCATAGGCTACCCGGTCGAGTTTAGTGACCTCGTAGCCGAGGTGTTCAAAGATGCGACGGACTATTCTGTTTTTGCCAGAATGGAGAGTGATGCCGACTTCATTTTTAGGAGCACCATCGATATGGGAGACCTGATCAACTTCTGCTGGTCCGTCTTCGAGCATGATGCCCTGTGCGATGCGTTCCAGGTCGGTGAGTGGAACATTTTTATCAAGGATCACATGATATATCTTTCGGACCTCACTGCTTGGATGACTCAAAGTTTTGGCCAGATCACCATCATTGGTCAATAATAATAAACCCGTCGTCATCCGATCCAGTCGACCTACGGGATATACTCGTTCCTGGATTTTCATAGCCACTAAATCGAGGACGGTTTTGCGACCTTTTTCATCTTTGGAGGTAGTGATGGTATCCTTGGGTTTATTCATCAGCAGGTATACCATATTAGTCTCAGGCTTGAGGATCTTACCCTGGTATGTGACCCTGTCTTTAGGTTGGACCCGATATCCCGGTTCCAGGACTTCGTTGCCATTGACCCATACTTTGCCATTTTTTATTAGTTCGTCTGCAGCGCGTCGGCTGGCAAAACCACATTGAGCGACATATTTATTTAGCCTGATATCTTCCTCATCGCCATGAATGCTGGAAGGTGTTGGTGGTGCAACCTTGGCTTTTTTGGTATTTTTTCTGATCAAAGTATTTTTCTATTAGTCTGGCTCAAATCCCAGGATGATACTAAACTTACCATAGCTACCCAGTTTGCCTTTAGAAGCTTCCGGCACTATTTTATCAAAACCAAAACCATAATCAAATCCTAAAAGTCCAAACATCGGCAAGAACACCCGCATACCCAAACCTCCGGTTCTTTTCAATTCAAATGGGTTGTAATTTTTGCTTCCTATCCAGGCATTACCCCCTTCGAGGAAACTTAAGAGAAATATAGAGGAACTCGGATTGAGGGTCAAAGGAGATCGAAGCTCCATAGTAAACTTATTGAATATGGTAGCACCACCATTAGAAGCCTCATTGGCTGCCAGGTCAGCTACCTCATATCCGCGAAGTGCGAGGATGTCCCGACCGGTGACCCCATAGTTTTGATTGCTGAGGCCGTCTCCTCCGAGTTCGAATCGTTCGAAGGGCGTGAGGCCCACCTTTTTATTATAGAAACCCAGGAGGCCCATTTTGGCCTGCATTTTGAGTACGAGCTTACCGATAAGCGTAGCGTACCACTGTGCATCCAACCTCCATTTATGATATTCTACCCATTTGTATAGTTCCTGTGGGGTTCCATCCGTATTGGGGGCTTTGCCCAGCAGCGAATACGGAGGCGTCAAAGCAATGGTCAACGAAATATTGGTACCAAATCTTGGGAACAAAGGGTCATAAATCGTGTTACGGGCAAATGTTTGTTTAATACTAAAGTTATTATAGCTACCGCCGAGGATAGGCTGACGAGTGCGAGGATCTACGAAAGACCTGTCTGAACCCAGGCTACCGCTGATATTGATATTCTCGATATTGAGGGTAGTATTAGTAACAAAATTGTCATCAGGCCATCGAAGCTGTGAGCCCAAACCGATGTAACCCCTGGCTATCTGTAATTTACCTAAGCCAAACAATTCCTGATTAAACTTGGTCAAAAAGGCTCCAAGCGTGAAGGAATTGGCTTTTTTGCCTCCTAACCAGGGTTCAGTAAAGGAGAAATTGTATGATTGATAAAACTTGCCATTGGATTGACCCCTGAGCGATAACTTTTGGCCATCACCGGTAGGCAGCGGATCCCATTGTTTTTTATTGAAAAGGTTGCGAACTGCAAAATTGTTAAAAGTCACTCCCAGCGTACCAATGACACCCTGGAAACCTCCCCAGCCAGCAGACAATTCCAATTGGTCAGAAGGTTTTTCTTCTACGGAGTATGTAATATCTACAGTGCCTCGTTCTGGGTTGACATCAGTACCGATATCTACTGTTTCTTGATTGAAGTAGCCCAGATTGATGATCTGCCGTTGGCTACGGATGATATTGGATCGGCTGAATTTTTCGCCTGGTCTTGTCCTAAGTTCGCGCCTGATGACATGCTCATGCGTACGATCATTGCCTACGATGCTCACTTTGTCTATGGTGGCCTGTGGTCCTTCGTAGATGCGCATTTCCAGATCGATACTGTCACTATTGATGGATACCTCGACTGGTTCGACCCTGAAAAACAAATACCCATCATCCATATACAAGCTACTTACATCGCTTCCATCCTGGCTAAATCGAAGCCGTTGGTCTAAAAGTTCCTGGTTGTAGATATCTCCTTTTTTGATTCGTAAATAAGCATTGAGTTGTTTCGCTTCATGGATTGAGTTTCCTTTCCAGGTGATGTCACCAATATAGAACCGAGGGCCTTCGTCAATAAACAATTCGAGCTTTAGTGCTCCATCTTCCGTACGCCATACACTGTCTTTGGCTATGCGCGCATCTCTAAAGCCAACTGTGTTGTAATACTTGATCAGTTTTATTTTATCTTTTTCGAAGTCAGCCTTGACGAGTTTAGATTTGCCGAAGATTTTTCCTTTTTGCTTGGTATCAGACATCTTACTTCTAAGCTTTTTATCTGTCACCTGGACATTGCCATTGATGATGATTTCATCTATTTTAACTCGCTCTTTAGTATCTATTTCAAATTCCAAGACTACGGCGTTGCGCATCTTGGTATCCCTTTTTTCAAGTACTTTGACCCCAACATCATAATATCCTTTATCCCGAAAATACGATTTGATCTCGTTGATTGCAGTTTGTTTTTTACTCTCATTGACCACATCATTTTTGCCGACGAACCGCTTTAGTTTATTATTGAGTTCCTCATGTTGTGATTTTTTGATCCCGGTATAGCTATAGCGAGCCAGGCGAGCTTTTTCTTCCAGGTGAATTTCGAGGTCCATCACGGAGCCATCGATGCCGGCATTGATGATATCTACTTCAGTAAAAAGTTTCAGATTCCAAAGAGAACGAATTGCTTTTTGAATTTCAGGTCCAGGCACCGTGATTTTAGAACCGCTTTTGAGCCCGGTGACCCCTATGATCGCATTGGCATCACTATTGAAGGTGCCGGTGACAGTGATCTTGCCTATCTCATAAGGCTTAGCAAGATCATAATCCATAAAAGGAAGTACAGTGTCTTGCTGGCTGTATGATACTACGGTTGCGAAGAGCAGGAAGATAGCGAAAAGCAAAAATTTACTGAATATTTTCATTGTAACACCGTGATGGATTTGATATAAACGATTTCGATTTTCAATCATTCCCTGAAAGATTGTCTTTTTAACATTGTTTTAATTGTTTGCTTTATGCTCAGTAATCAATTGTTCTGAAGTCTTGCCAAACCTGCGTTCGCGATGCTGAAAAGAAGCGATTGCGGTCCAAAAATCTTCTTTTCGAATATCCGGCCAATAAACCGGTGAAAAATAAAGCTCAGTATAAGCGCACTGCCACAACAAAAAGTTGCTCAACCGCTGCTCTCCACTGGTACGAATCATCAGATCCGGATCAGGATAGTCTTTGGTGGTGAGCTCTGCCCGGATACTTTCCTCTGTGATGTCATCGGGAGAAATGAACCCTTGGGCTACATTCAAAGAAATGCGTTTGGTGGCTTCAGTGAGTTCCCAACGCGATGAATAATTGAGGGCAAGTATCAGCTGCATACCTGTATTATGTGCGGTGTCTGCTATCCCTTTCATCAAAGCATCGTAGGAGGCCTGAGGTAATGAATGAAGGTCACCAATAGCCTTTAGCTGAATGTTATTATCATTTAGTGTCTTCACTTCGACTCCAATGGTTTCAACCAACAAAGACATGAGTGCATTAACCTCAATGGCAGGTCTGTTCCAGTTTTCAGTAGAAAAAGCATAGAGAGTAAGGTATTTAATACCGATCTCAGCCGCTGCTTCCGTACACTCCCTGACTGCTTTGACCCCATTGTGGTGGCCAAAGATCCTGGGCATGCCATGATCCTGGGCCCATCGACCGTTGCCATCCATGATGATCGCCACATGTTGTGGGAGCTTGGTGGTATCTATTTCTGATTTGCTGGCCATGCCTGTTTCTAAAGAAATTGGGTGCAAAAGTACTTAAAATACAGATGGTTACCATAAAAATTTTACGGAAGGCTTGAATCAATGTGGTTATCAATTGTTAGCTGGAAGGTAATAACATGGGCTTAGGATTACATGAACAGATTTTGGAGAAGCTTTCAAAAAAAATTACAGTTATTAATGCACCTCCCCTGAGTACGGCCTATAGATTATTTAATCGATTAAGTATTATCTTCGATATGCTATCAGACCCTACCGTAAGCTGGCCTTGAATCCTAATACCTTATGTCAAATTTGATTAAATATCTTAGCCCATACCTTGTAGCAATAGTCATCCTTGTTTCACTCAACTTATTGTTTTTTTCTCCAGAGCTCAGCGGTAAGGTATTACAGCAAAGTGATATGATAAACAATACCGGCATGGCCCATGAAGCTAAACAGTATTTTGAAAAAACAGGGAAAGTAACCTATTGGACCAATGCCATGTTTGGCGGGATGCCCACGTACCAAATCTATGTGCCCCAGACCAGGCCCAGTTTATTTTGGTCAATGACCCGATGGTTGGGCCTTTCTTTTACCGGATCATTGAAGTACTATTTGATTTTGTCCCTGGCAGCATTTATTGGTTTGTGCTGTTTGAGTTTAGGGCCCTGGCTTTCATTGCTTGGAGCCTATTCGATTACATTTGCGGCCAATCATATCGTGCTGGTAGGTGCCGGTCATCTCACTAAAATAGCTGCATTGGGTTTTGTTCCCCTCATCTTCGTCGGACTACACTTGCTTTTTAATAAAAATTGGAAGCTCGGTTTTCTGGTTTTTACTTCCGGATTGGCGGGTAGTATCAGCATGAATCATATCCAAATGACCTATTACGCTGGCATGCTGGTTACGATTTATATAATTTTCGAGTGCTTCCAAAGATCAAAGGAGAAAAAAATAAATACCTTGATTCGTCCGGGATTGGCTATTGCTGCGGGAGTAATTATTTCGTTTTTGGCTAACTTTTCGTTATTGATGGGCTTGCAATCGTATGCCAAAGATACCATGAGAGGAGGCGCTATATTGCATACGGCTGTGGCACAAAATACAGCCAGCAACAGTGCCAGTAGTAAATCGGGACTTGGCTGGGATTATGCAATGCAATGGAGTGAAGGGTTCTCTGACCTACTGTCTATATGCATTCCTGGAGCTGTAGGTGGATCCAGCAATGAAACATGGTCAAAGGAATCTAAAATGGCTCAAGCTTTGGTAAAAAATGGGACTGCAATCAATGAAAACTTTAAACTACCTCTATACTGGGGTAAGCTGCCTTACACCGATGGACCAGACTATGCCGGGATATTATTGATCCTTACTTTTGTCATGGGATTGGTCCTGATCAAGGGTCCCATCAAATGGTTTGCGTTAGTTAGTGCAATAGTATTAATCCTCCTTTCCTTGGGTTCACATTTTTCATTGATGAATAAATTGGTATTCAATTACCTACCTTATTACAATAAATTCAGAGCTCCCAATTCCATTTTAAACGTTCTCACTGTTTTGATACCCCTGTTTTCAATGTACAGTTTGAATGATTTTATTAAACAAAACTGGACACAGGAAAAGTTGCTTCGGTTATTTAAATGGACGGTTTTGCCTTTGATCATATTGTTGTTGGTCGTAGCGTTGTTTGGTCCATCACTATTTAATATGAGATCTGATTTGGGTGATCCGGATTGGAAAAACAACAAGGGTTTATACCAGGCGTTATTAGATGCACGTGCTGGTTATTTGAGATCAGATACGATCAGGTCACTCGCCATCCTGATTGCAGGAGCAGGCTTAATGTATTTTTTTGGGCTAAAAAAAATCAAATTCAATGATTTCTTATTGGCCTTCGGGCTGTTGATCGCCATGGATCTCTGGATGGTGGCAAAACGGTATGTCAATGCCTCTGACTTCCAGGCCGAATCTTTTGAAGAGTCCAATTTCAAACCTAACCTGGTAGACCAGGAGATACTAAAAGATCCTGATCTTTCCTATAGAGTATTAGACCAGAGTGTGAGTACTTATACCTCGTCGAGGCCTTCCTATTTTCACAAAGCCATTGGTGGCCATAGTCCCGCCAAACTAAGAAGGTATCAGGATATGATCGATTTCTATTTTAGTAAGAACGATATGACCGCCTTAAATATGATGAATACAAAGTATTTTATCAATGAAAAAGGGGCTTTGCAAACTAACTCCGGTGCCATGGGCAATGCTTGGTTTGTTGATACCGTCCTAACCGTATCCACTCCTGATGAAGAAATTGCATCCATTAAAAACATTGATCCTGCTAGTCAGGCTATTTTCCTGGCATCCGATTTTGACCACTTAGAGATCCCTTTACGATTTAATAAGGAAGGCCACATCACATTGACAAGGTATGCCCCTAATGAACTTCAATATATGTCTCAGACCAAAGATCAACAATTGGCGGTATTTTCCGAAGTGTGGTATGGCCCGAATAAAGGCTGGCATGCCACAATAGATGGGATGCCAGCCGAACACTTCCGTGTCGATTATCTTTTAAGGGCGATGCTTGTGCCGGCAGGAAACCATACCATCGAGTTTAGATTTGAACCAGATCAGATTAAATCAAACCAACTTGTCTCGTCTATCTCAGGTACAATATTTGGGGTGATACTGCTGATATCAATTGGCTTGGGCATTAAACAGCTGGTGGAAAAACCTGATGAGACAGTAGGCATTGTACCTTTATCAAATCAAGAGAAGAAACTTAAATGAATGGTCTGGAACAAAAATATCAATTCTGGCTCAGCATTGTTACAGTCTGTTACAACGATGAAAAAAACTTAACTAGGACATTGGATAATCTGCGAAGACAACCAAAAGATCATGTACAAATAATCGTTATAGATGGGGGCTCTGAGGATAATTCAAAAAATATTATTCAAGCCAATCTGGATTTGATCTCTGACTGGGTAAGTGAAAAAGATAATGGTCTATATGATGCGATGAACAAGGGCATTCAAATGTGTAGAGGACAATACATCGTGTTTTTTGAATGCAGGAGATGTATTTCACGATGATCATGTCTTACCTATGTCTTTCAAAATCATCAAAATGCGGACATATTGTATGGAGACTCCATCTTCGTGCATCAAGACGGATCTTATAAAAGCCCCAGACATAAAATAATTCCAAAATCACTCAACTGGAAGAGTTATAAAAAAGGTATGGTGATTTGTCATCAGGCTTTGTTTGTAAAATCATGCATTACAGTCTTATATAATACGACATATAAGGTTTGTGCTGATTTAGATTGGGCTATTCGAAGTACTAAAAAAGCCGCCTCTACCTGCAACCTTGGAATCACAGTTTGTGATTTTCAAGATGACGGCATTTCGAGTCGCAAAAGAATACAAGCGCTTATCGAAAGATGGCGAATCCTGAGCCATCACTACGGGATTTGGCAAACCTTTTGGAACCACCTGAGCATTCCTCTTGCCTTTATAATTTGGAAAAGTCATAGATTCAGAACGTTAAAATGGTCTTCAGTGCGCAGTTTCATCCATCACTTCACTGTAAAGCTTTAAATAGGGCTTTAAGTTTTCTGTGTCATTAAATTTTAACGTTGCCCTGGTGCTAATGGTTTCTCTATTGAATATAGTGCGCTGCTGCACAAATTTTAAAATAGCGTCAGCAAAATCTTGAGCCGATTGCCTATAGGTTAAAAAACCATCCATTCCATCTTCAATCATTTCTGGTACTCCGCCTACGTTGAAAGCAATGACTGGAGTGCCACAAAGCAGCGACTCTGCGATAGTGTTAGGGCATTATCACAGATAGATGGATGCATTAAAATCTCGGCTGCATTATAAAGTTCAGCCATCTCGACTTGTTTTTGCACATAGTTCACTTTAGTGTATGTGATATCATTCAAAAGATATAATCTAAATCTTTTACAACAAGGGTACAATGAAAGTTATCCTGAGACAACAATTTGATGGCCAATTTTAATAACCCAAAAACCTTTGATTGTATTTTGAACGAATGCACCACAAATAACAAATTGATTTTATGCGATGGGATATTCCATTTGTTTTTACAATACACCGGATCCCCAATCTTAAATACATTAGGATCGTACACATTAGGCAAATAAAAATGTGCCAGATTCTTAAATATTAAACTTTTAGCTGATTGATTCAACATCCACCTGGAAGGCGCTGCTATCAAGAGTTTTTTAAAATTTTCGATGGCTTGTTTTTTAATTATAAAATATGTTTCAGCAGCCTGGGGTTGATTGGTTGAACCTATTTGAGGACAAGTGGTGCATCCAGTTATAAAACCGGAACAGTGGTGTGCATAATGGCACCCACCTGTGAATGCGTTCATATCGTGTAACGACCATACAACTGGTTTGTTGATATAATTAAAGAAATTTTGATAGTCCAGAAAATGCGAAGTCCAATGAAGGTGAACAATGTCAGCTGCTTGTATGATGTCGGCAACCTCCGGGCGAAATAATGAATGAGGTGAAGTAAAAAGTACCGTATCCTGTGAATACCCGTCATTAGGAGGAAACAAACCTCTTAACAAATAGTTTTCCAGTAAATAATCCATATAATGATGCACCGATTTGTGCTTCAGGTATGCATAATGATTTTTTAATTGAGTAGAATGGTAGTATTTTGACAAAAAAGTAGAATGTATCCCCATCCGAAGTAAGGCATAATGCAAATTTTTTGAAGCCTGAGCTGCTCCACCCACATCGTTGCTATTTACATGTACTACTTTCATATTATTCCCTCAAGCATTGTCAGTCCAAAGCTAAAGCTAACCCCAGATAGATCGGGAAACTATTTTTTTGAATGGGTCGTAGCTTGAAGGATCTGTAGATAAAACTTGTATATTCAATGGCATATTTATAAATTTCTGAATCCTAGACAAGAGAGATCGATGACCCATTAAATTATTGTAACTAAACTTTCTATTTCCCATCAATGTTTGAAACGCCCATACTCTTTTTGGTTTTTAACAGGCCTTCTGCCACCAGGGTAGTGTTCAACCAATTGCGCGAGTGTCGGCCTATGCATCTCTATATAGCCGCAGATGCCCCTAGACCGGAGATTGCAGGTGAATTTAAATTATGTGAGGAAGTCAAAAAATTATTTCCGAAGTCGATTGGCCTTGTAAGGTGCACCATCTTTTCAGGGAACAGCATCTTGGTTGCAAATTGGCGGTGAGTGGCGGTATAAATTGGTTTTTTGAAACAGTAGAAGCCGGTATAATTCTGGAAGATGATTGCATGCCCTCTTTAAGCTTTTTTACCTTCTGTGCAACAATGTTAACAAAATACAGCTCCTATCCGAATGTATTCCATATCACAGGAAATAATTTTCAGCAAGGCATTCCGAGAGGTTTAAGTTCTTATTATTTTTCAAAATATGCACATATCTGGGGTTGGGCTACCTGGCGGCGGGCATGGAATCAGTACCATCTGCAGCTGACCAATTGGAGTCAGTACAGCAAAAGCGCAGATTTTAAAAAATGGTTTACCTCAAAGAAAGAATTTTCATTCTGGAGTAAGAAATTTAACACCTACCATCAAAATCCTGATATTAACAACTACTGGTCCTTACAATGGCAATATGCCTGTTGGTATCATGATGCATGGACTATTACACCACAAAAAAACCTGGTCACCAATATTGGAATTGGTAGTGGCACCAACACAACCATTTATTTGAAACACTTAATCATCCCGGCCGAGCCACTGCTAGCGCCTTATACAACGCCAACTGAAAAAACTTTAAATTTGGAGGCTGACTCGTATACTTTTAAGCATGTATTTTTATATAAGGGAACTATACAGAGCAGAATAAAATATCATATTGGCCGGTTCAGGAAAAAGCTTAATCTATGAAATTAAAATCCTGGGTTCCAGAAAAAATATACCAGCAATATTTAAAGCCGTTCGATTTAAACCACCTTCACAGGTTAGGCAAACGCATCTATTCGCAGGAAGGTGAGGATATTTTAATAGAAAGATATTTGGGCAAAAAGTCCAAGGGGTTTTACATCGATATCGGGGCACATCATCCTTTTCGGTTTTCAAACACTTATTATTTTTACCGACAAGGGTGGTCCGGTATTAATATTGAGCCTAATCCTGAATTGTTTGGACTTTTGTCAAAGCATCGGCCACATGACATAAATTTAAATATCGGCCTTAGTGATAAACCACAGGACCTGACTTACTACTATTTTGAAGAAGCTGCCTATAATACTTTTTCACACGAGATTGCAATGCAATTAATAGCAAATAAAAATATCCTGATACGCAAAGAGCAAATCGCTACCACTACTTTACCGCTCGCTCTTAAAAATTTGATTTTGCCTACCAATATTGATTTTTTGTCCATTGATACAGAAGGTATGGACCTTGATATATTGATGACAAATGACTGGGATAGTCTCAGGCCTCAGCTCATCCTGGCAGAATTAAAAGTCGACAGCCTTCGATTGGCTTTGGAATCGAAGATGAATCAATATCTCGAACAATCTAATTATCGACTGGTGTCAAAATTGTACAATACTATTTTGTTTAAAAGGTTGGATTAACCAAAGATACTTAAAACGAAACTTAACTTAGGAATGAGACCTGGAAGGTGATGTATGAAGTTCCGGGATTTGTGCTGCACACCTTTCGTTTCTAATTCAGCATTTTTTAAAAGTGCTGGCCCTCAAATAAGGTGATAGATCTGAAGCTAGAGGCGAACGAAATATAGGGGTACGAAACCTGCCAGGGCTATAAGTCGCCCATACTTTTTAGGCCTGGCAGGTTGGTTCGTGCTGACGCTAAAATCCGAGAGATGGCCTTCAAGGTATCTGCTTAAGGCTGACACGCAATTCAGGAGGCGGCCCTGAAGGGGTTGCCGCGAACGAAACCTGCCGGATCTACATATAACAGAGGCATTTGAGACCTGGGAGGTTGAGCTTGTCGAAAACAAGGCTGACGCGCAATTCAGGAGGCGGCCCTGAAGGGTTCGACAAGCTCACCCTATTAGGCGCCACCTGAAGCATGCCCGCAAGGGCTATTCGAGAATAATCATACTGACGCTTCGGTTAGCATGATAATCATGGAATAATATAGTCCTAATGGACGCAATGCAATTGCTTACTAACGTTGAAGCTATTATTCCATAATTATCATTTTCTTCGTAGCTCTGAACGATCCTCCTTCAAAACTGTAATACAACACTCCGCTAACTTTCATCTCCTGACGATCGATCCACACTTCATTATACCCTTTGGCCCATTCCTTCTCGATGACTTTGATCGTCCTTCCGGTGATATCTGTCACTTTGAAGGTGCCTCTACCTTGCTGAGCCAGATTAATCCCAATCACGGTGCGAGAATCGAATGGATTGGGATAGTTCTGATACAATTCAGATTTGGCAGTCACTTCCTGGCCGGATTGGTTGACAAAGCGTATTGACAGATTGCCCAGCTCCCCTTTTCCCTCGTATGACTCGGCTTTGGTATGCTGCGATCCGATGTGCATTATTTCACTCAAGCTGCCTGAAGTCTGTGCTGTAAAATTCATAGTAAACAATACATCGTCTTCTTTTAGGTCAATAGATTGGTTTGTATTCCATGACATTGTGATCATGCCTTCATGTTCCCATCGGCGACCAATATTGTTTTCAGTGAAGTTAATTGACGATTGACGATTTATATTGTCTATTGTCAATTGCTTATTGCCTATTGACATAGTTCCCTGGAAACCTGACACACCCTTGAAGTTTGGTGAAGTGAATGACACCTCTACCCGCTCTCCGGCTTTGAAGGTGCGATCTTTTACTTCTAAGATCAATCCTGAACCACTGCCTCTTACTTCTGTATTCATCAGGCTGTGAGGTGCTGCTGTGGCATTGACATCCCCGATTTTGATACCAACAAAATCTTTGACCATAGCTCCTTGAGCAACTACGATTTGCTCTTCGTTTGGTGCGGACCAGGGGTTGAGGATATCATCAAACTGATAAGACTTGGGTACAAATTTCCAACTGGTGTTCTTAGGTAGTTTGTCGTATAGACCCAGGATTAATTTTCTCAATTCGATCAGATCGATCGCACTTACATTCTGATCATTGTCTGCATCGGCAGCGATGATCTTGTACGGTGAAGTGAATCGCTCCGTACCAAGTATATGTTTTTGAATCAATACCAGGTCGAGGGTCGATACGCCATTCATCGGATTATCATCCCGCATGGCGGAGATACTATAGCTGCCGGATGTTGGAATAGAATTAAACTGATAGCTGCCATCGATGCTGCTCTTCCACGCTGGTATACCGGATGGCGTAGCAGATTTAATTTGCACGGTCGCAGATTCTACTCCTTGCTGATCTTCTGTCAGTAGTTTGCCACTGATGGATGCCAGTGAGGCTACCGTGTCCTTACATGCACCTTCTGGTCGTCCATTGGCTGCATCGGCATTGTCCTGAAGTTTGATATAGGTCTTGCACAGATCCTGGTTGCCGGCTTTATCGGTCACCCAGATCTCTACTTCAAAGATTTGGTTTTGACCGTCACTGGTCATATCTGCACAGGTAAACTGCCGACTTGCTGTAACGACATCCGCAGAGAAACTGTATTTCAAATCCGCAGCCGGTGTACAATTGTCACTGCTGTTGATATTGAGGTCCTTGGCCCAGACCGTGACCTGGCCATTGCCCGGCATGATGACTGTGGCGATGCCATTGTAGCAATAGGGAGTTGGTTTTTTGCAATCTTTGATATCAAATCTGAAGCTGGAAGTATCTGCATTGCCGCAATTATCTATACCCACTACATGCACCACATGTCTGCCAGGAGCGCCTAATAAAAAGACGAAGTCTTTGACATACTGTGTACCACCCTGATCTATGCTGGTTGGGTCAAACAGTCTTCCATTGTACACCGCATCGGTTGCATTCAGGTCGATGAAATAACGGAATCTGATATCTGATGCGGCAGCACAATTGTCTGTTCCACTCAGTGGAATCACTACGCTTACCAAACAATTGTCACTGTATACACATACCGTGGTATCCTGGGTAGTCACTACCGGCGGTATCTCGTCGATCACTTTGATGATCTGGATATAGGTCATGTACCCGTCATTATTATCTTTGATATTGCGGTACACACATGAACGGTTAGTACTATTGGCCCTCAATGAATCATTGACTATCACATCAGGATAGTGCCTATGTTGATTTGGATCACCTGCCTGTCCGGTAGGCAGGTAAATACACCAGTCGATGAGTGTCCAGGTGCGGACAATCTTGTAACAGGCAGAATCCTCTACAGTGAATATTTCATCCGAATATCTCACCCCGATTTGTTCACACTCGTCGTCTGTAATTATTGGAACTCCTGCGTGACCCGTATCGGTGCGATTCAATCCCGAACCATCGGGATCACAGGTCACTACTTTATCTTCAGGGAAGATCACTTCGAAATCGCTGCGATGTTTGACGATGATCTTCTGCGTAGCAGTTACTGCATTACCACACTTGTCTTTGATCGTCCAACTGCGCTGGATCCAGCCTTCGCTACAACCATTGAGCGTACCATTATCCACTACGGTAAGCGTCGCATCATCCAAACGACAATTGTCCGTGATCGTAAACTCATTGGATTTTAATACATGATCGAGTGGTCGTTTTTTGTCGACCTTGACCAATGTCGAGAAATAATCTTTTGGATTGACATGTCCTGCCTGATCCCCGCCTGACTGTCGGGCAGGGAAGCTATCTATGTACAACCAACTTCTGCAATAGATCGGAGCCCAGCCTTTATTGAATTCGCAGGCATCCGGATCACTGTGATCGGCCGGATCCGTATGGATGCCTAAAAAGTCTGATCCTCCATAGTACCCATGCACCACTCCTTTGGAATCTTTTAATTGGAGAGGCCATTTATCAAAGCGTTCGCTGTGTTCGCAATTTGGGTAGCCGGCATAGTCGGGGGCTCCGTCACAGTATATTGTGATATCTTCGAGATGATTGACTACCGGAGCTTGTTTGTCATCGGCAAGGACAGTGACCATACAGTCTGAATACAATCGCTGTGAGCAATAGGTACCAGGAGCTTCGGTCGTATTCCATTGTTCGGGGTTTCCATCGAAGAATCTGCTACTGCAAAAAATCAAATAAGGATTCTACCGCTCCAATGTATTGTGCATAACACATTCCGCCTGATTTTGGGGTGCCTCCATTGGTAAACTGGCAGATGGCCCTACCTCGTTTTTGATGCTCCTCGATACACTGTATAGCATATCGGTAATTGCAATTTTTACTGCCTTTGGGATCAAAATAGTTCCAATTATGCTCTATCCTGAATCGCTGATCAGTATTGTACCAGAACCACTGATGTTCTGAGCATTGCCATACGTGGGGATCATATCTCGGTACACCACAAGCCTCATATACCCGCAACACTACCTGGCTGGTACCGCATTCATCGATAGTCAATTCATCTTTAAACACATATGCATTGATCCATCTTTCGATCTGATATTCATAAAAATCTTTATCTGCCCAGTAAGCTGTTTTACCGCAATCAGTCTCTAATTTATTCGTCCAATAATTTCTCCAATAGGTCACACTATCCATTTGAGCCACTGCAAAATGAAGGACATCGCAACAATTATCCCTGCTACCATTATCCAGATCTTTTGCTTTGATCGTACCCCAGCATCCAACCGGATCCAAAGTCACCTGGGTCACCTCAATACAAATTGGGGTAGGTGGAGTAATGTCTACCACTGCTATCTCTATTTTGCCAAAACTTTCATTGTAGCATGCATCTACCAGGCGGACATCGATGCTAAAATATCCCACCGGTAGCCAGATACGACCGGCTGGCAAGTCACCACGCAATACCCTTGGGACTCCTTCTTCCAAAATGGAAATTAAATAAGTTTGTTTGACATCATTACAATCTTCATACTTCAGTGCCGGCAGATCGACATACTGACCACAATCGTGCGGGCTGGATGCTACCACACCTAATTCTTTATTGGTAGGTACTGGTGCCACTTTATCATCGATGGACAGGTACTGTACACAAGTCTTTTCTGTCACGGTACACCAATCGAGAATCGTCCATTCGCGGCGGATTTTTACTCCAGTACCACAGATGGCTAATGGTTTGTCGGTATAGGTCGCATTGATCTTGCAAATTCCGGAAGCAGCCAGGTACACACTGTGTCCGTCCACATTGGGCACTACCGGGATCGATGGATGGAGTACCCTGTCCTTGGTACCATCCTTAAACTCCCAGGTCGCATTTTGAAGGCTAAGTAAAAATTCCGGAGTCAATTTTTTCTGATCGATTTGAATAGGTACTTTCAATTCTTTCGGAGTAGTATAACTACCCAATTGATGAGTGATCGTACAGGGAAAATCAAATCCTTGAGGGCAGTCTACACTATCCAGGCTGGTCTTTCTGATGTAAATCGTACTGGTGCAGGTCTGACTGTTTTTCCAGCGGTCGCTGCCCCAGATGGTTCGTTCTACATAACCCAGGTAAGTCGAGTCACAACCCCAGTCTACCCATTTGTCTGCGAGAAGCTTCACTTCATCGCCGCTGCAATCATTCGATGGTTTGGCCAGTAAGGGCAGATCAGCAAATTCAAAACAACTCACCGTGTCATCTGCGCAATTTAACAGTGGCGGGGCTTTATCCTCTACACATAGCTTGCCCCAGCTTTTATTTCCCGTCAGGAGATCTGTAACCGAATATACCATGCAATAGCCCACATGACTGCGATCGAGTTTGTCGCCTTCCGGATAGGCATTGGTGCCAAATGGGTAAACAAGATTTATATCGACTAAGATTTCAGTGCAAGAACCACTGTTTTGAATTACATCGGCAGCCGTCAACACTTTCATGCAACTTTCATCCAGGGAGATATTTACCTGGTCTTGTGCTACCAGATTGATGATACTTGGTTTTATGATAATGGTTATATAAAATGGTGACCCTTCACAGCTTCCTGCTACACTAGTTGGCTCCACTCTGTAAACAACAGTTTGATTGTCATGGGTGATATTAGTAAGGACATCATTTATTATTTGACTGGTATTTGGTGGATTGACTGTTTCACCTATTACGTTTGGATTGTCGTATGGAACCGCAGATCCTACAGAAGCTACACTATTCCATGAAAATGTGCTTGGTAAATTACACTTTATCAGTCCTTGCAGATCCGTTGTGATTCCGTCAGAACAATTTTCGATTGTCTTGGTGGAATCTTTTCCTTCTGGCAAAGGAATAATATCAAAAGCTAATGTTTTTACACTGTCATCGACACATTCAAGTGCATCGGTAACATTTGATACCTGAAAAATATAATGTCCTGCACCTGCGCCGGTAAACGCCACAGTATACATACCGTCTTGATCGACTACTATGCTAGCAGGCCCAGAAGCCAAGGGTTCACAATTGGGGCCCAAATATGTCCTGGTATGTCCAAAAGTAATCGTATAGGGTGCTGTACCTCCTGTGACTTTGATATTTAAGATGAGGGATGTACCATCTCCTTCACACGTAGTATCAGGACCTGATAATGTGATGGTTGAAGTGAGGGGTAACACCGTAAAACTAGCCTGACAAGAAGCTGTGTCACAGACAGATATGTTTCTGAAAGTTACGATTTTAGTGCCTCCGGTGACAGGTGGTGGCCCATCATTATCATTGGTGATCATACTATTACAGCCTCCAGAAGCTATTGCACCATTAAGCCATTGATCAAATGCCATTGCAATCACCGCTTCATCACAACTTTTAATAGTATCATTTTGGGGACAGGTAATGGATGATGGCATATTATTGGCTACAGTGATAGTAACCTCGCAAGTACCTATATTATCACAATCATCCCGTGCACTATAGGTGCGAACGAAAGAAACATTACATCCCATAGCAAGAGGGGAGTCACTACAAGATATTGAGAGTTGGTTATCACAATTATCACTAGAAGAGGCTATACCATCCGGTAAGCAAGCAGGAATGTCCTTTGCGCACTCGACGGTATCTATTACTCTACAGGTTATCATTGGAGGCATAGTATCGCTAACTACTATCAATCTGGAACAGGTACTCGAATTTCCGGACAGATCTGTGGCTGTCCAGGTGCGAAGGATAGAAAAGTTACCCGCGCATCCGCCAGCTATAGTATCATTTTTCGCAGTAACAGGAATTGATTGAGCAGTATCACACGAATTAAAGGCCATAGCCTCAATAAAATTCACTTGATTACTGCATTGGACCGGTGTCACCTGATCTTTGCATGAAATTGTAGGATTACAAGTAGGTGGATTAAGTGCTGTACCGTTTCTGAATGTCACCTTTAAAACTGTATTCTGAGCAGTATTTAAGTCCGCTACGGCAATGTACTCCTTCACCTGATCGTTAACAAACAAAAAGCTGGTCAAGGTGTCCGTACCCAAAGGAAAGACTTGCTGACCACCAATGGTAGATATATCTATCCAACCCAGAGGAGACACCTTGACATCTATAGCCCTTGATCTGTATTCTGTTCTTTTGACTCGGAGTACATCGTAAGTACCTTCCGGAATAGTCATACTACCCCACGCGTCCACCACATCAAGGCGCTGGTGAGTCTCCCGAAAACGTATTGAATCCGCCGTTGGCACTAAAAATTGAATGATGCTACCAAATGAAGGATCCAAATCTGATGGAGCAAATGCTTCCAGGGAATTACAGGTAGATTGATAAATATCAAAAAAGTTTAATGGGGCATGTCTCTCAGCCAATGGAGGAGTATAATTAAAAAAATTGTTAGCTGCAAGTTCTGATCCTCCCCAAAAGCCCATATTCTTATCAAAATATCCCATGGTTTCCATTACACTGGGTGTAACATTAAAATATTCTTCTGGATGCGGTGCTCCAAACGTGACCAGCTCGGCTCCAGGCGCAGATGCAGCAGCCATACCATCGCTCGGCGGATGGAAAACGATATTTTGAGAGGATTCGACTTGCAAATTGTTTAAGTTCCACATTTGATCGCCACCAGGAGGGGTGAAAATGGCATTTATTGCACCAGGAGGATTAAAGTCACAAGCAAGCTTGAGTGTATCTCCTACAACCGGAAAAGTTGAATTAGTGACAGTAATTAAGGCCAAATCGGCAGCAGCAGGAGATGTATTGTAATCTTCGATGGGTTCTGTGAAGGATGATCCCGTATTCTTTTGAACAGATATACCTACATGTGATTTTGTCTTGTTACCCTCAAAATGATCTGTATATGCCAAAAAAGCCACCACACCCAAAAACAAAAACGAGAAAGCAAATGAAAATATGCTATGCAATATTTTGAACACGCAGTTTGTTTTTGGTTTTTTTGTCTTAATTCCTAATTTTATATCCAACGGATGGAGGCTCCGGACTCAAAAAAAAGGTTTTGCCATTTTAAAGATAAAGAAAGTGTCACCATTCAAAGTATTCGAAGTGAAAAATATTTTTTATTCTGATGCCCAGACAGGCAGAAAAGGGTGGTATGTAGTGATTATCAAATAATTAATACTTTTGCCAAGTTTCGAATTACTTGATGATATCAAATCCAATCGCTCATTTTTCAAATACTGCCTTAAAGCTATCAGGCAGAGTCAGACTCAAATCATTTGACATTTTTCGAGTGGGCAGTACCATTTATAATGAGAGAAATTTCAGGTTCTTTATGGTCGGTTTATTCGTATTGATGGTCGGCATAAGTCCGCAGTTTGGCATTAACGGGGATGAAAGATTTCAGGTAGATTATTCAAAAAAACTTTGGAGTTATTATACCTCTTTCGGCAAGGAAACTTCAGCGTTGTATATCCCTGAAGGAAATATGCATTTATACGGTGGGCTCTTTGAAATATTGGCTATCTCTACTCAGAAGGCATTGGGACTGAATGAGGAGTATGATCCGGCATTTCATATCATCAGGAGGGTTCTATGCGCCATTTTTGGTTTCATCACCATCTATTTCGCAAGCTTGATGGCAAAAAATATGGGTGGTTGGCAAGCCGCATTCTTAACGGCAGTTATGCTCATCTTATCTCCCAGGTTTTTCGGCGACTGTATGGTCAATCCAAAAGATATACCATTCGCAGCGGGCTTTAGCATTGGGCTTTTTTCAATTGCTAATTTTATACGGACTTTACCAAATCCCTCTATTTCTACTGTCACGGGAGTGATAGCCGGCTCAGTAATCGCCATAGGCACCCGCGCCGGAGGTCTGTTATTGATCGTATTCCTGATTTTCTTTGTGATCCTATATCTGGGAGGATCATTTTTTTCTAATTCTCAACTACAAAGCCACCAGGTATTGAAATGCATCCGATATACCATTGTGATCTGTGTAGTCTCCTATTTTGGTGGGCTCTTGTTTTGGCCATTTGGATTGGTCAATCCTTTGGTCAACCCAATATATGCATTAAATGAATTCAGTAATCAACCCATTGCCTTGTCGATTTTATTTAAATCACAACATTTTCTCAATACCCAATTACCTCTTAATTATCTTCCTGAATGGATAATTCGCACCATTCCCATCACAGTAATCCTCGGAATATTTTTATTCATACGCAGGTATCATGATCATACGATACCTCGGTTGGAAGCAAGTGTGCTAACTTTTTTATTTCGTTTTCAATAGGATTCACGCTGATCAGACATTCCTCCCTACACGATGGTTGGCGACATTTCATATTTGTTTATCCAGCCATGGTGGTGCTCGCTGCTACTGGTTGGCTGGTATTGTTTCGGAATACCGGGTCTCCATTATTGAGTAAAATTTGGCCGGTCGTACTTGGACTCTTATTTACAGAAAACATTTATTCTATCATTCATTTACATCCTTATCAATATACCTACTTCAATCCCTTGTTCGGGGGATTGAAAAAAGCCTATGGCAAATTTGAGACAGATTACTGGATGCTTTCTGTTAAAGAGGCTGCCGACTGGATAAAACTACACGAAGAGTCACGGCCCAAAGACAGTACGATTACCATAGCCACGAATTGTTTTTATCCTTCCCGGGTATTTCTGGGAGATAGTTTATTAGGTATAAAGACGGCCTATGTCAGGTATTATGATCGAGGCGAAAAATTATGGGATTATGGAATATTTTATTCAAGGTTTGTAAATCAATATCAGCTTTCTCATCAAATCTGGCCACCTAAAGGAACGATTCATACCATCGACGCTGACGGCATCCCTCTTTGTGCAATAGTAAAAAGGGAAAACATAGATGACTACCTGGGGTATAGCGCTACTGCCAAAAACGATCCTGTAGCAGCCATCCGGCATTTTTCCAAAGCATTGGAATATGACCCCTTTAACGAGAAAGCTGCCATGGCGCTTTCTATTGTTTTCCTGTCGGTCGGCCAACCCGACCTGGCAGAAAAGGCCCTCAATCAAAGTTTAAATTCATTTCCTGATAATCCCGGGGCCCAGGAAGTGATGAACAAAATACAAGCTTCGAAGAAAAAGTTAATTAATAAATAATCAATCAAAAGGGATTACCAGGGTGCATAGCATGTACATTTAATTGAAAATGAAGCGGCAAATTATCTCCAGATTATAGTCTTTTGAAACCTATTATGCCATCGAGTAAAGCTCTACTTCCAGCGCCCGTCAATTTGAGTGATTTTGTCATTTCATCGGTATGTCACTATTGCCCGTAGATAAAAATCCATTATTTGATCACTGCCTTATTGAAGCTTTGTATAGTTCTGATGAATATGGGTTTGAAGCTGCCGATATGCATCCCATTTCCAGGGAAGAGTATCCATTCATCGTGGGATGGCGTATATTTTTCCAAAGTTGAAGAAATTGTGATTCGTCAGCGGGAGGCACACCCAAATCATATTCCCAAACGGTGAATCAAAGAAAATAATTACCTCGCAATTTTTTAAAGCCACTTAAGCCGACACCAATGAGACTAATGCTATATTCGTAACTACAAAAAGCAGACTATCCATTCAGTTAAATTTTCTATGTCAGTGCAGTTATTATTTAAAAATATTGGACCTTATTTGATGGCTGCAGTCATCTTGATTATCGTAAACATTCTGTTTCTTTCATCAGGTCTCAGCGAACAGGAATTAAAGCAAGGAGACATGATTGGCAATATCGGTATGGCACATGAGGCAAAAGCTTATTATGAAAAGACAGGCAAACCAACCTACTGGACAAATTCAATGTTTGGAGGAATGCCCACGTATCAAATGTATGATCCCTACCGAAAAAAGGGAATATTTGAATACATTTTAAAAATATTCAGCTTAAATATAAATGGGAGCCTGAGATATTTCATGGTGCTCTCGCTGGCTTCTTTTATCGGTCTTTGTTTTTTTGGAATTGGCCCATGGCTTGCTTTGATCGGTGCTTTTGCGATTGGATATGCCACCAACCATGTCGGGTTGGTTGGTGCCGGACATCTCACCAAAGTGGCGGCCCTGGGATTTGTGCCTATGATTCTGGCTGGCTGTTACCTGATTTTTAATTCCAGTTGGAAACTTGGTAGTATCGTTTTTACAATCGGCGTGGCAGGTAGTATTCGCATGAATCACATTCAAATGACTTATCACGCAGGGCTGATTCTCCTATTTTATGTATTGGCTGAAGTTGTCCGATATGTCAAAGCCAGGCGGCACCATGAATTGATTACACCCCTGATAGCCTTATTGATGGGAACGGTGATGTCCTTTTTTATTAATTATCATGAATTAGTGGGGCTGAATTCATTTTCAAAGGATACGATGCGTGGTGGTGCTATTTTGACTCATTCTGCAGCCAATCCATCCCAACCTATCTCTGCCAGTAGTAAAACGGGACTTGGTTGGGGATACGCTATGAAATGGAGTGAAGGTTATCTCGATTTACTTTCCTTTTTTGTTCCCGGTGCCGTTGGAGGATCATCCAGGGAAGAGTGGCCTCTTTCTTCCGAGATTGCTAAGGCAATTTCAAAGAGCAATCCCAATCCAAATGCTAAAATTATACTCCCTATGTACTGGGGTAAATTGCCATTTACTGATAGTCCGGATTATGTAGGAATCTTGATTGTGTTGACATTTATCATTGGATTGGTACTAATGCAAGGAAACTTAAAATGGTTTGCCTTGTTCAGCGTACTCTTCCTTATTGCGCAATCGCTGGGCTCCAATTTTCTGATATTAAATAAAATTTTGTTTACTTATTTTCCTTATTATGATAAGTTCCGCACACCCAACTCAATTCTGAATGTGGCTTCAACTGTTATTCCCATTTTTTCTATGTATGGACTTTATCTTTTCATAAGAAAGGATTGGAACCGTGCATCATTGTACCAATTGTTTAAAAAAACAGCATTTCCGTTGATTGGATTCCTGATCCTTTTATACTTTATTGGTTCTGTCCTTTTGGATATGGAATCGGTTTCCGACGATGTTGTATGGAAAAATGGAAGCAATCGTTTATATGATTTGCTGATAAAAACCAGGAAAGATTATTTTAAATCAGATACCCTTCGTACTCTCGGTATATTGATATCAGGGGTAGTTTTATTATACTATTTTGGTCTCAAAAAAATAAAACACCGTGATTTTATCATTGTATTTGGGCTGTTAATTGCTTTAGATCTTTGGACCATCGCGAAGAGATATGTTAATTCCGGTGACTATAATAAAAGCATAGAATCTAATCATTTCCAGCCCAGGCCGGCGGATGAGGAAATACTTAAAGACCAAGATCTCTCTTATCGAGTACTGGACCTAAGCATTAATACTTTTGAATCCTCTTTCGCATCTTATTTTCATAAATGTATTGGCGGGTCAAGTGCTACTAAATTGCGACGCTACCAGGATATGATAGATTTATATTTCAGTAAAAATCATACCTCCACATTAAACATGATGAATACTAAGTATATAATTGAAAAAAGCGGGAAAGTCAGAGCCAATCCAGGGGCCATGGGGAATGCTTGGTTTATTAACAAAGTAGTATCAGTTGCTTCACCCAACGAAGAAATTGAATCACTGCAAGATGCCGATCTATCGAATACAGCATTTTTCCTGCAAGATGAATTTAAGGGTATTCATCTGGATACAAGTTATCGTAAAAATGGAAGTATCTTATTAAAAAGTTATAACCCTAATCAATTGATTTATCAATCTTTGACCGATACCAATCAAGTTGCAGTTTTTTCTGAAATTTGGTATGGTCCCAATAAAGGTTGGCAAGCTTATATTGACGGCAAGCCAATAGATCATTTCAGATTGAATTATATTTTAAGAGGAATTGAAATTCCGGCAGGAAATCACACGATAGAATTTAAATTTGATCCGAAGGATATTGAATCGAATAAATCCATATCCTATTGGTTTGGAAATATTTTTGGGCTCATCGTGATTTTAGGGATGGCAATGGGTATAAAATACCTTTTTTCACATTCATTAAATGACACGTTGGCACTATACCCCACTCAAACCAAGAGTAAGGCTGAATAAAATGCTTCAAGAAAATGAACAGGTCAGCATATTCTGGATTTGTATGATTACAGCGTGCTACAATCATAATGAGAATCTTTAAAAAACCATAGAAAGCATTCAGGAGGCCCATGGACTCAGAATAAGTCAATATTCAATTCAGCAAAAATATCACCTCATCTCAAAATTGTACAATAAACTCATATTCAACATTTTAAGTAAGTGAAACTTTGAGATCGTGGTTTTCAATTTTGATCGCTGTTGAATGGACTTGTGGTGATATAGTCTTATTCATAAAAATAGCCCTGACAGTTGTCAAGGCTATTATGTTTTGATCTGAAAGCAAGCTTTTTCCTATAGCATCAGCGAGTTTGAGTCATCTGTAATTAATCCAGCAAAACCATTTTCTTCGTCGCTTTGAATGCCTTGCTTTCAAATGAATAATACAGTACGCCACTGGCCTTGATCTCCCTTCGTTCGATCCAGACTTCCTGGTAACCCTTTGCCCATTCTTTTTCAATCGATTTGATGGTACGGCCGGTGATATCTGTCACTTTGAAGGTTCCTCTGCCCAGCTCGGCAAGGTTAAAGCCAATCACGGTCCGCTGGTCGAATGGATTGGGGTAGTTTTGGTATAGCTCGGATTGTGCGGTAACCTCTTGTCCATGCTGACCAATGAACCGGATCGATACATTACCCAACTCTCCTTTACCTTCGTAAGACTCTGCTATCGTATGTTGTGAACCAATCCTCAGCACTTCACTCAGTCTGCCATCCTGTTGGGCTGTAAAGTTCATCGTAAAGAGTACAGCCTGGTTGTCCAGGTCCTGACTCTGATTGCTATTCCAGCTCATCGTAATCATGCCTTCATGTTCCCATCGGCGACCAATATTGTTTTCAGTGAAGTTAATTGACGATTGACGATTTAAATTGTCTATTGTCAATTGTTTATTGCCTATTGACATAGTTCCCTGGAAACCTGATATTCCTTTAAAATTGGGTGAAGTGAATGATACTTCTACCCGCTCCCCGGCTTTGAAGGTGCGATCTTTTACCTCCAAAATCAATCCTGAACCACTGCCTCTTACTTCTGTATTCATCAGGCTGTGAGGTGCTGCCGTGGCATTGACATCCCCGATTTTGATACCAACAAAATCTTTGACCATAGCTCCTTGTGCAACTATGATTTGCTCTTCGTTTGGTGCGGACCAGGGGTTGAGGATATCATCAAACCGATAAGACATGGGTACAAACTTCCAACTGGTATTGTTAGGTAGTTTGTCGTATAGACCCAGGATTAATTTTCGAAGTTCGATGAGGTCGATGGCACTTACATTCTGATCATTGTCTGCATCAGCAGCGATGATCTTGTACGGTGAAGTGAATCGCTCCGTACCAAGTATATGTTTTTGAATCAATACCAGGTCGAGGGTCGATACGCCATTCATCGGATTGTCATCCCGCATGGCGGAGATACTATAGCTGCCGGATGTAGGAATAGCATTAAACTGATAGCTGCCATCGATGCTGCTCTTCCAAGCAGGTATGCCGGATGGCGTAGCAGATTTAATTTGCACGGTCGCAGATTCTACTCCTTGCTGATCTTCTGTAAGTAGTTTGCCACTGATGGATGCCAGTGAGGCTACCGTGTCCTTACATGCCCCTTCTGGTCGTCCATTGGCTGCATCGGCATTGTCCTGAAGTTTGATATAGGTCCTGCACAGATCCTGGTTGCCGGCTTTATCGGTCACCCAGATCTCTACTTCAAAGATTTGGTTTTGACCGTCACTGGTCATATCTGCACAAGTAAACTGCCGACTTGCTGTAGCGACATCCGCAGAGAAACTGTATTTCAAATCCGCAGCCGGTGTACAATTGTCACTGCTGTTGAGATTAAGGTCCTTGGCCCAGACGGTGACCTGGCCATTGCCCGGCATGATGACCGTGGCGATGCCATTGTAGCAATAGGGAGTTGGTTTTTTGCAATCTTTGATTTCAAATCTGAAGCTGGAAGTATCTGCGTTGCCACAATTGTCTATACCCACTACATGCACCACATGTCTGCCAGGAGCGCCTAATAAAAAGACGAAGTCTTTGACATACTGTGTACCACCCTGATCTATGCTGGTTGGGTCAAACAGTTTTCCATTGTACACCGCATCAGTTGCGTTCAAGTCGATGAAGTAACGGAATCTGATATCCGATGCGGCAGCACAATTGTCTGATGCGCTCAATGGTATGACTACACTCACCAAACAATCATCACTCAATACACATACCGTGGTATCCCTGGTAGTCACTACCGGCGGAGTCTCATCGATGACTTTGATGATCTGCACATAGGTCATATATCCGTCATTATTGTCTTTGATATTGCGGTACACACAAGACCGATTACTTGTATTTGCTCGAAGTCTGTCATCTACAATCACATCGGGATAGTGGTTATGTTGATTGGGGTCATAAATGCACCAATCAACCAAGGTCCAGGTACGTACTATTTTATAACATGCACCGTCCTCCACTGTAAATATTTCATCTGCGTAACGGACACCTACTTGCTCACACTCGTCGTCTGAGATGATCGGTGCTCCGGCTCCGGCAGTGCTGGTATCCGTCTTATTGAGGAAATCGCAGGTCACGACTTTATCTTCCGGGAAGATCACTTCAAAATCACGGCGATGCTTGACGATGATTTTCTGAATTGCTGTCACCGAATTACCGCACTTGTCCTTGATCGTCCAGGTGCGTTGGATCCAACCTTCGCTGCAGCCGTTGAGCGTGCCATTGTCTACGATCCTGAGGGTGGTATCTTCCAACCGACAGTTGTCTGTAATAGTAAACTCGTTGGATTTTAATACATGATCGAGTGGTCGTTTTTTATCTACTTTAACCAGGGTGGAGAAATAATCTTTAGGATTCACATGTCCTGCATGGTCAAACGAATCCAGGTACAGCCATGACCTGCAATAAATCGGAGCCCAGCCTTTGTTAAATTCACAGGCATCCGGATCATCATGTGCATCGGCATCAATATGTACACCTAAGAAGTCCGATCCTCCGTAATAGCCATGCCATACTCCTTTAGAATCTTTTAAATCCAGCGGCCATTTGGAAAAACGTTCGCTGTGTTCACAAGCGGGATGTCCGGCATATTCCGGTGCACCGTCACAATAGATCGTGATGTCTTGTAAATGATTGACTACAGGTGCTTGTTTGTCATCAACTAATACGGTCACCATACAATCATTGTATAATATTTTAGAATGTCTACGGTTATTCAATAAATTTAATTGCTCAATAGAATTGTTAATATCATCTATAAATACTTTGCCTTCACACTTAGCTGATGATGTGGGGTCAATCACTCTATAAGTAAGTGTCATTCCCACATCTTGAGTAGTTGCTATGCCGGGAACGTAACTGCCTTTTAAAAATTCGACAATATAATTATCAAAACAACGATACTGCTCTTCAATCAAGACCTGACCTGCCCCTAAAAATGCAAAGCCATCATTGTTCAATAAAACCGTGGATATTGCTTTGCAATTTAATGGAGGTGTACCAACGAGCACTTTTCCCTCGCATTTTTGCGATGTCCTGGGGTCTATTACCCTATAGACATACATTTGCCCAATATCCTGGGTACTTAATACAGCCGGTACGTAGCCTGATTTAAATAATTCAACAATATAATTATCAAAACAACCATAATTAGCATTCACCAAAACCTGACCTGCCCCTAAAATTGCAGAGCCATTATTTAAAATGATGGTGGTATTTTCTTTACAATAGATATAGTTGCTAGGCATATCAAATTCCTTAATGGTCACGGAAAATTCACAATTCGTAACCAAAGTATTGCCATCATTAATATTAAATCTATTGGTCGTAGTGCCTATTGGAAATTCATATCCGGAGGCCAATCCCGAAGTCTGAACAGCACTATATCCTGGTGGAAGTATAATTGAATATTTTACGATACGACCACATTCTCCCGGATTTAAATTAATGGTGGTATCACCCGGACAATACGTACCATGAGTATATATTGAATCCATTTGCTTACTTACAGCAGGAGATAAATCAAATTCCTTGATGGTCACTGAAAAGGTACAATTTGTAACCAGTGTATTGCCATCATATATATTAAACCCATTGGTTGTGGTGCCGATTGGGAATTGCGATCCGGAGGGCAATCCGGAGGTCTGGACAGCCGTATATCCCAGAGGAAGTGCTATTGAATATTTTACAATACGGTTACACTCACCGGGATTTAAATTAATACTGGTATCGCCCGGGCAATATGTACCTTGAGATTGTATAGAATCCATTGTTTGATTGATGGTGACCGCGCTGACATCAATGTTATGTCCATACCGACTACTTATGTATTTAGTTTTTTGAGTGTTGATCCAATCCTCTACTATCGATTTACAATCTAACGGCAATCTCCAGGATGCCAATTTGCTTCCTTTTGAATCAAAGAAATTATAATTGTGTGCGATCCTATAGAATATATTACTGTTATAACAATACCAGGCATGTTCTGACCAGGGGAAAATATGTGGATCGCGGAGCGGAATACGATCGGCTTCATATACTCGGAGCACTACCTGGTTACTACCGCATTCATCAAAATAAACTGTATCTCTAAAAATGTAACAATCTATCCAGTCATCAATCCAGGTTTGATACAATTCGTTATTTCTCCAGTATTCTTCTTTACCGCATTTCTCTTCTAATTTTGATGTCCAATATTTTGTCCAATAATCAATGCTGTCCATTTGGGCTGCAGCGAAATGTAATTTACTTGAACAGTTATCACGGCTTCCCTTGTCAAGATCTTTGGCCGCCACTGAAGCCCAGCATCCTGCCGGATCCACCGTCACCTGGGTATACTCTATGCAAACTGGTGTAGGTGGTGTAACATCTTCGACCTTTACAGCTATTGCGCCAAAACTCTCATTGTAACAAGCATCGACGAGCCGTACTATTATATTAAAAGAGCCAACGGGTAGCCAAATATGACTGGCTGGCAAATCTCCTTGCAAAATCCTTGGAATACCTTCTTCATTGATCGACAATGAATATGTTTGAACCACATCATTACAATCTTTATAATCAAGTTTGGGCAGATTAATATATTGGCCACAGTCATGCGGGCCGGATGCTACCATGCCCAAATTTTGATTGGTCGGTATCGGTGCTATTTTATCTTCAATCGATATGTACTGCACACAAGTCTTCTCGGCCTGGGTACACCAATCAAATATGAGCCATTCTCTTCTAATCTTGACACCAGTACCACAGATCGGAAGCGGTTTGTCGGTATAGCTTGCATTGATCTTACATACACCGGATGCAGCCAGATAGACACTTTGACCCTTTACATGAGGTACCACAGGAATAGATGTTAAAAATACCCGGTCTTTGCTGCCGTCCTTAAACTCCCAGGTAGCCTGCTGCAAACTCAATAAAAATTCCGGAGTGAGCTTATTCTTATCGATTGAAATAGGTATTTTCAATTCTTTGACACCACCTATTTGATGGAGAATAGTACAGGGGAACTCAAGAGCGTCCGGACATTGCACCTGCTCCAGGCTAGTCTTTTTAATATATATCCTGCTAGTACAAGTCAAGCTGTTTTGCCAGCGATCTGAACCCCAGATCGTTCGATCTACATAACCCAGGTAAGCTGAGTCGCATCCATAGTCTACCCATTTTTCACTCAAAATGCGTACTGTATCTCCACTGCAATTATCTATATTAGTAGCTACCAGTGGTAGATTGGCAAATTCAAAACAGCTGACAGTATCATTGGCACATCGGAGCGCTGGTGGTGCTTTGTCTTCAACCTTTAAATTACCCCAACAAGCATTCAAATGACCCGGTACATTTAATATCACTTTATAAGTCAGGGAATAGCCCAGGTAGGAGATATCAATACAATTACCCTGTAATTTTCTTCCGGATGCATCAAAGACCTGAATTTCATAATTTTCTTCAGGCAATGTAGGTCCAAGAAGCAGGTCAGCTGCGGTAATACATTTTTGACAATTGCCATCCAGGCTTACATTCAATTGGTCCTGGCAGACCGGATCTCTTAAGATAAAAAATGGTGCAGGGTCCTGATCATCTTCATCCAGGGTTCCATCATTATTTATTTCATTATCGACTGTCCCGGTCTCATCATCGGGAATGCCATTGGGACTGCTGTCAAGATCAGGAAGCGTATTGTGGAAAGTATCCTGAGCGGAATATATCTCGGCAATATTTTGTGTTGACGCTATAGCAATATCCATTCCCAACTGTATGGTGAAAGATACCACAACAGAGTCTCCGAACACCAGACCGGATCCAGGAAGCAATCCATTGGCTCGTGACAAAGTAAGGCAAGCAGTTCCATCATTATTATTCACCCAATTGGGCGAAATCACAGTAGATGCCGGGCTGGGCAAATAATCAATAATCTTAATACTATCAGAGGCTATAGCAAACTGATTATATATTGTGATTTTAAATGGAACGGTTCCTCCGGGGCTGGCAAAATAAGGTGTCGGAGCATCAATCTCCTTTTTCAAGGCCAGGTCAAGGAAACAAATCGGCATTTGCAGAACTTGTACACAGGTATCGCTGTTGCCGCAACAGTCATCAATGGAATACATCCGGGTAAGCGTAGTCATGCCATCAGGAGCTGTCATCGTTTCTGAAATCAGTCTGAACGAAGAGCTGTCAAGACAACAATTATCCAAAACAGTGCCCTGATCGGCCAACAAAGAATCGACATTTGCATATGCTACCGGGAAATCGATCAAACATTCAAATCGTAATGTATCCCGGCAGGTCAGGATAGGAGGGACCGTGTCATTGACTCTGATCATTTGGGTATCCCTGGTCATATTATTGCAAGCATCAGTAGCTGTCCATATTCTCAGGATGGTTTTTTTATTCTGACAAGTTGAATCAATAGAAACTTCCTCCGTAAAACTTACCAAGGCACTACCACAGTTGTCAGTGGCGAAGGGCGCAACATCTTGAAAAGGACAATGCAAACATCCCAAAGAACCAGCAACCGGTGGCACCTCATCTACACATACCACCGTAGTATCGGTCGGAAAAACTGTAAATACCGGCCCGATCGTGTCTTTGACTACGATCTTTTGAGTACAATAGCTGACATTGAGACAAGCGTCGGTAGCACTAAATACTCTATATACTGTCAACTGGTTGGTACAGACTGAATCTGCAGCAGGTATACTATCTTTGACCCAGGCTACAACTGGACCAACCATCATAAATCCTCTTATTTCTCCCCCTGGGAACGTAGATGAGTGAATATTTAGATAGGATTTCCCAGTCTGCAAAGCAGCTACTAAAGCGACAAACGCCGTTGCTGGTACCCCATTAGCGGTGACAAAAGATGCACTGTAACTGCTGGCCAAAGTCATATCAAATGTGATATCATATGTTCCGCTAGTGACTCCAGATGGAAAACCAGTAAAAGATGGCAGGGTTGTAGCTACCCCGGCATTGCCTGAAAATGCTATAGCTGTCGCTGCATGAATATGCGCTGCAGTAGTCGTACCTGTAAGATCACTAAAAGATATTTGTACCCGCATGGTATTGGCTATGGTATTCACTGTGACAATAGCCTTGCCAAAGCCCGGAGATGCATTTGCCGGGCTTTCATTTGGACCGGATAGACTGGCCTGCAGATCGAAGAAGTCATCTGCTCCTCACAATTATCTGTAGCCATCACCTGGGATGCATCAACTACCGGTACTTCGCTTCTACAGGCTACCATCGTATCATTAGGACAAATGATCATGGGAGCAATCGTATCTCTTACAGTAATTTTTGAATACAGACCGTGTCATTATTACATTGATCCATACCGAGGTATTTGCGATAAATCACTTTTTGATTGATACAAGTCGAGTCGGATATGGATACACTGTCTTTGAGGAAAGTAATGGTGACCTCTCCACCGCAGCTGTTAGATGCAGATACAGAAGTGATATCCGGAGCAGGTACCAGCAGTGCACAAGTGACCGTAGTATCATGAGGGCATACTATATCCAGGGTGGGCGCTGGTGCGGGATCTGTAAATAATCCATCTGACTCTGCCGTACTTTGTGTGGGGTCGAAATTGCAATTGCACCGCGTCTTTATCGTCTGTGCAGGCCCATCCTGATCATAGACTGGAAGCGTACTACTCCACATACCTCCGTTTACCTGATATTGAATAGTATTTCCTGGCGGACATGGGGTCCCGGGTGGAGCTGTTATACTGCCACCACTGGCATACAAGACCCCATACAGGTGCTATTGATGATGGTGACATTAGGGAGCTGGGGAGCAAGTCGCACAATTTCCTCCTGAAGGCGAGTTAACAGTTATGATCACCGCCGATCCATCATCCTCCCCAATATTGCCATTGCCGGGACTGGAGTCAGGATCCGGCACTCCAGTGGCAGTGACTTCTGCAAAATTCACATAACAAGTATATCCCCCGCGTCCTGTAATACTAATATTGAAACTCAATGTAACACTGTCATTAGGGGAATCATGAGGTTGCTCCATTTAATATTTGAAAAAGTACTTGTAATTGTCCTAGGCCCAGAAATCGAACCGGAAAAACCAAGCCCAACAGGCAGCATATCTGTCACCTCCACTCCCGTAGCAGGATCAGGGCCGGCATTGCGAACAACTATTGTATAGGTAATCATGGATCCTGAATCAGGAGTCAGCTTATTTACAGATTTGCTTAAGCTGAGATCGGCTGAGGCCAGTTTTAATTGCATTCGTAGCCCATACAATATTGCTCCGAGCAACAGTAAGGAAATCAAACCACTACTCCAACTTAATGTGGCAGCAGACTTGTATAATTTTTTGAATGAATGGTATGAAGCAGAATTGGCCAGTAGACTTTGTTATAAACAGACCAATCCAAAATCAAGTGAATGGTCAGGACTGAAATTGAGCCTAAAAATAAGAATTAAATAAGGGATTTAAGAGTTATATCACAAATTAATAAATAAATTAGTTTTAATTATTTAAATATATGATTGTCAATATTTTATATATATAAACTAAATTAGTTTTAAATAAAGTGAGACTCCATTTCCATCTGCTAATCCAATAAATTTACCTGAATCCTTGATTGATCATGTGGAATGCCTATTGTGTGAACACCACAAAGAACAAAGAAAGAATTAATCCTACCTTTGATTTGTCAGATTTAAGAGCCCCTTTATCTACCTATGATTGAAATTACAATCCCAGTATTGAAAAAACAAAACCTACTAAAAAAAAATGTGGTCGTGCTTCAATTACTTGCTAAAAAATTTTCACCCACCGGACTCCTGGAGCGTCGTGCTCGCGGACTTCCCGGTCTGCCCACACCCGACCGGAGAAAATCTAATTTTAATCCCCCAACCCCCCCGTTATCCGACTTGAAGAAAAGGGGGGCTGGCCTTGCAAACCCCTAGGCCCAGTCAAATGCTGCGATCGGAGGATACAGGATCTCGACCTGGCCACAGATCTGTCTCATCTGAAGGAAGCACTTGTCGCCTTATCTTCCGGGCAGGATATCGTCTATGCTACCCGCTTACATAAAAAATCCATAGTCAAAAATAGGAGCTTGAAAAGAACCATGACCTCCAGAGTTTTCAATTTTATACTTAGAAAATACCTTGGTGTACCAATTTCGGATGGTATGTGTGGATTTAAATTTTTAAAAAAAGAAGTGTATGAAAGGCTATGTGAAAACGGCGCTCGGAGTAAAGGTTGGTTTTTTAGTACAGAGTTATTAGTGATCGCAGCGTGGTTGAAGATGAAAATCTATGAGCTACCGGTCACCTGGACAGATTCGGCAGAAAGCCATGTAAGAATCATACCACTGGCCTGGCAATATCTCAAGGCAATGAGAAGATTAAAACAAAATAAACTGTTAGTTGCCAAACCTTAAATACCTTCACCCCCTGTTTAAGAAATCCGGTTCATGAAAATTACACGACGATCAATCCTGAATTGAATGCAAGAATTTGATGTTATCGTGCTGGGTGGCGGAATATTTGGAGTGTATGCAGCCTTGTATTTGGCCGGGAGAAACCAGTCGGTGTGTTTGATTGAAAAGGAGCCATCCCTGTTTTCAAAAGCTTCGGTGGTCAATCAAGCCAGGCTGCATGGCGGTTATCATTATCCAAGAAGTATGGCTACTGCCCAGATGGCTCATGAATACCAGGCTCGTTTTATGACCGACCATAAACCCTTCATCAATAATCAATACGAAAGTTATTATGGGATAGATCGGTCAGCCTCACTAACCAGTAGCAGTCAATTTGAGCAGTTTTGCGAATTCATTCCTCTTCCGTTCCGGAAAGTCACAAATCACAGTCTTTTCAATATGACTCAACTGGAAGCCCTATACCTCACAGAAGAATACAGCTTTGATACGCAGCAGATGGCAGCATTTTACATTGAAAAATTAAAAGCCAATAAGCATATCTCACTCCAGGTGGGTACCCAGGTGATGCATGCCGAAAAAAACCAGGAAAACTGGCTCCTGGATGCTATCATCGGGGGGAGCACAGATAAAATAAAATTAAAAGCACCCACCGTCATTAATGCCACATACTCTGGAATCAATAGCATCAATCGGCTGTTTGGGATGCAGGAGCTGGATCTGCTCTATGTCATTTCAGAGATAGCTTTTGTGCATTCATCGGCCCTCGCGAATACCGGGCTGACGATCATTGATGGTCCCTTTGCTTCTTATTTGCCATTCGGACATTCCGGCACACACTCTTTGTCCTCGGTAAGGTATACGCATCATCAAACATCTTATAGCAGTTTGCCCACTTTTGATTGCCAGGAGGTGAACCCCAGTTGTAAGCCGGATTTTATATCGAATTGCAATATATGTACTGCGAGGCCTGCGTCCGACTATATCAAGATGATTGAACAAGTAAAAAAGTATCTGCGGCAGGATATCTCCTTAGATTATCTTCATTCTTCGTTCGCGATAAAGACCAATTTAAAATCAAGTGTCCCGGATGCCAGCCGTCCAACGGAAATCATAAAACTCCATACCAGTCCCGATTTTTTTTATTTATTTTCCGGAAAAATAAATTCAATTTACGAAATTGAAAAAGTTGTAGACCGCTAATAGTAAGGAATGGCTCTATAAACCACGGCTGAGCAACCAGGCAGACCGATTCCAATGATATATTTATTTGTGTAGCCTGTAATGAATATATTTTACACTCCGGACTCCAGCTTGAGACCATTTTTTATCCCTTAATGTCCAGGGAGTCTTTTTGATCAAAGCATCATAATGGTCTTCGTCTCTGACATGCCCCCCACGATCTAAGCTGACATAAAAATTATTGATATGCTGGTCCGGGATGGTCAAAACATCTTGTGTATTCAAAGACTTAACCATAGCCCCTTTAGAGACAACCTGGAGCGTAGAGATGACGGACCGATCATCGATATGATGCAATACCCCAAAAAGATTGACAGTGGTGATTTTATATTCGGATAAAAGCTCAATGAGTTGAATTTGCAATTTTTCATCAGAGGACAGCTCAGAGAGATCGAGTCTTATAAATTTTGAAGCGAGCCCTATTCTGTCGGCTTTCCGCGCTGCTTGTCTCAAATAACGATCGGAAATATCGATGCCCAGGTAAAAATCAGGTTTACGTTTACTGTCTACAAACCGCAAAATGTCTGCCGGGCCACAACCAAGGTCAGCAATCCGCTCATCCGGCTCAAAATAATTGCCATATTCTGCCCATTTCTTCAGAGGCATCCCCAATAAAAGGATTTGCCTGGCGTAATGGTAAAAGCCGGGATGACTCAGGAGGTTTTGGAAGTATTTGATCATAGGTAGAATGTACCCTTCAACATGGTTATATTTCAGGCAAATATCCATTAATATCATTAAACCACTCTGAGATATATATAATACTTTTGAGTCACAGAATCATAAACCAGCATGGCAAAAAAAGAAGCTCCCAAACCAAATCGTCCGTCTGGCATAGATTATCATCTGTCACCTGGCATTCCTCACAAAAAATCAATATTCTCTTTTGATAATACTGTATTTTATAATCGGAAAAATTTTACCATCCTATCCATCCTGACATTATTAGGCATGATCAGCCTGAGCATCCATTTTGGAGTGAATGGGGACGAAAAATTTCAAATCGATTATTCAAAAAAACTTTGGAATTATTATTCCTCCTTGGGTAAAGACACCTCAGCTTTGTATGTCCCGGAAGGCAATATGCAACTGTATGGAGGTTTATTTGATTTAACCGCCGTATCGCTCAACAAACTCATTGGTCAAAATGACGAGTTTACCCCAAGCTATCATACGGTGAGACGAGTTCTGTGTGCAGTGTTTGGTTTTATCGCCTTGCTGTTTACCAGTCTTTTTGCCAAACGGATTGGCGGCTGGCCCCTGGCATACCTGACTATGTTATTGATGTTACTTACGCCGAGGTTTATGGGGGATGCCATGGTCAATCCGAAGGATATCCCATTTGCTGCGGGATATATCATGACCTTATATTTTATTTCGATTTATATCAGGCAATTACCAAAACCTAGCTTAAGTGCAATCATGGGCATCGTATTCGGGGTCATGATAGCCCTCAATACCAGGGCAGGGGGATTATTATTGATAGTCTATCTGTTTTTATTTACCGCTATATACTTTGGGAGATCGATGTATCAAGGGCATGCCCTGACTACCCGGGAGATAACCTTGAGCATCGCTTACACCATGGCAGTTGGATTGATATCGTATTTCGCAGGGATTCTTTTTTGGCCCTATGCGCTGGCCCATCCCCTGGTCAATCCATTTAAAGCGTTAACTGAATTTACGCACCAGCCGATTACCATCTCGGTATTGTTTAGTGGACTGCATTCCAGTTCGTCTCTCTTGCCCTGGAATTATATTCCCGAGTGGATCATCCGGACGATTCCAATATTTTCCATTGTGGGTGTATTTTTTTTCTTCCGGCTTTTAAAAAAACGGTACCACGATCTGCCTTTTCTTGAAATCTTTATGCTCTTTTTTACCTTTTTATTTCCGATCAGTTATGCTATTTATAAGCACTCTACCTTGCATGATGGTTGGCGACATTTTCTGTTCGTATATCCCTCATTGTTGTTGATTGCTTCACTGGGATGGATATTATGGTTTACTTCTTTCAGCTCTAAATATTTCAGGTTCATTTCAGTGATATTGCTGTTAGGCCTGATGTCTGAAAACCTCTATTCTATCATTACATATCATCCCTATCAATACACTTATTTCAATCCATTATTTGGAGGTATAAAAAAAGCTTATGGCAATTTTGAAACGGATTACTGGATGTTGTCCGTAAAAGAAGCATCCACCTGGTTAAAAAATCATGAAAAAATAGATAAACTTCATAAACCGATTACGATCACCACTAATGGTTTGTATCCCGCTCAGGTGTATTTGTCTGATACTTCCCATAACTTAAAAGTAACCTATACGCGATATTATGAGCGGAGCGAAAAAGATTGGGACTATGCCATTTTTTATTCACGATTTATTCATCGCGACCAATTGCTAAATCATACCTGGCCTCCAAAAGGTACAGTATATACAGTCAAGGCCGATGGAGTACCGATATGTGCGGTAGTCAAACGCGACAACCGGGAGGATTATCTCGGATTTCAGGCTTTGGAAAAAAACGATGCGATATCTGCTATGAAACATTTTTTGGCTGCTTTAAAATACGATTTTAACAATGAAACGGTTTCGTCGAAGTTGGCCGAATTATATAAAAACCAATGTCTTTACGAAAAAGCAGCCGACATGGCACTACAAAGCCTAAATGCCTTTCCCAGCAATCCTGCTACAATGAATTTATTGGAAGAAATAAAGTATGAGCAGCAGAAAGATGCTCAATAATTCTTTCACCTGAAAGTATCAATTATACACCCAATTTGTATCATCATACCTTACCCATACAATTTTCCGGCACACCAAAAGCATCCACCAGGGCTACTACATCGGGCCTGATCTCCCAACACATTTGATTGACCAGCTTGCGAATCGCTTTGGTCTTTACTCCTTCCATATAACCTGACTCAAGGTACCAGCCAATATGCGATTCTATGGTAAACAATGCAAATAATTGGCATAATCGGGTAAGGGCTGATCTACAGGCACTGTCTTTGATGATGGCGATAGCAGCATGAAACTGCTCCAAAATGATTCTATCTACATAGGCGTCAGCGACCTGGATCAAGTGGTGTTGACAGACATTGAAGGCATCAAAAGAGTCCATTCCTTCCTCTAAAAGTCGCTTTAATCTTTTTGCAGCCGATGCCAATAGATCTTGCTCTCTTGACTTAAAAGCCGTGATGTGAAAATCATGATCGAGCAAATGTGTGGTATCGCTGTTGCGGACAGTAAGCGGATTTTTTTGAGTGATCGTAGAGACTGCTTGCGAAGCAACATAATTGACTACTCCTAAAAAATTGATATTGTGAAATGATTGTTTGAACTCTGTGAGTCTGCTCTTGGCAACCAATTGCATCAAGACGGTATTGTCCCCTTCAAAAGTGGTATAGATATCGGTATCATTTTTTAGTCGATCAATTCTGTTTTCAGACAGATAGCCTTTTCCACCCATACATTCACGACATTCCTGGAGTGTGGCGGTGGTATTCCACGTGGCATAGGCTTTGAGACCAGCTGCGATGGCCTCTATCTCTTGCATTTCCTCTTCTTTACGATATACAAATCGATCGGTCACATATTGGAGGGCAAAATGACAGGCATAGGCCTTAGCTACATAAGGTATCAACCGACGCTGGTGCATCCGATAGTTTAAGATTGGAATCTCCTCGCCCTGATCCGGACCGAACTGCCTGCGACGGTCACTGTATTTGATCGTGATCGCCAATCCTACTTTGGCGGCAGTCAATCCAGACCTCGGCACCCCGATACGCCCGCCAACCAGGGTGCCCAACATAGTGAAAAATCTCCTGTTGTCACTTAATATCGGGCTTTGGAAAGCTCCGGTTTCGTCGATAGAAGCAAATCGATCCAGCAAAGATTCATAGGGTATGGTGATATGATCAAAATGTATTTTACCATTGTCTACACCATTCAAACCCATCTTTGGTCCGCAGTCCTCTATAGTCACTCCAGCCATAGGCTGACCACTTTTATCTCTGATAGGCACTAAAAATGCGCTGACTCCATAATCTTTGCCACCGATGATTAATTTGGCAAAAACAGTAGCCAGCTGACCATGCAGGGCAGCATTGCCGATATATTCCTTTTGTGCACTGTGATGCGGAGTATGTATGGTAAAAGTCTTGCTGTCGTAATGATAAGTAGCGGTCGTTTCGATACCTTTTACATTGGACCCATGACCTGTCTCTGTCATAGCAAAACATCCTGGCAAATCGAGTGTTCCAATACGATTCAAATATAGCTGATGGTGTTTTTCTGTGCCAAGTGCTGCCACACTCATACCAAACAAACCAAACTGTACTCCATATTTTATAGTTAGACTCAGATCGACATAGCTGATCGTCTCCATCACGGTATAATAGGCTTTCATATCATTGCACCCTCCATAACTCTGTGGATAAGCAATAGCGCCATACCCACTATTGGCTAATAACAGACACCAATGATATACCTTCGCTCTGTATGCCTCCAGGTTGCCATAATCTTCAAAATCAAAAGTGCCGTCGGTAATTAATTCTTTAATCTCTCTGATCAATCCTACCTGGTCTCCATCTAGTATGCGGTTCATTTCTTCCACTTCAAAAGTATAAACCGACCTGGCAGATTGTGAGACAGTTGACCTCCATTCCGGATAAAAATGATACAAAGCTTCATGGTTGAGCGCGCCAAGGACATCCTGAAACTTTAGAGCACTCGAAGCAATGGGACTGGGAGATACTTGCAGTTTTGAATGATATAATTTTAGCCCAAGGTCGATGAGTCCCAGGTCGGACGGTGTGCCTTCTTTGACCAGGGCATTTCTCACTTCGAGGATCATATCATCGAAAGGCAGCGGTTCATATCCAGGGCCTGGTCGTACCCAATGGAGGAGGATGCTTTTTTCTTCTTCCATCAGCCAATCCTGGGTGCTTAGGTATTGGATCATCAGGTCCTGTTCTGCCGGTGATACGAGTTGATCCTCCCAGATGATGCACATGAGCGGGATAAAAATATTCAGTCGTGGATAAGCCTCCAATGTTTTTATTAAAGTCGACATAGAGCGTAAGCGATATTGATTTGCTCTAACTTACGCAATATTTTTAATCCTAAAATAAGCATTTGCTTTATTTGACCTATGGGTTCGACGCTTACGGACTGACTGTGACATATATGGTATCTGGCTAAAACCTTGAGTGTCTAGAGTTATAGTTGGGTTAAACCGATCAGTGTATCGCACCTCATTATGCACACAGCTTATTTTTCTGCCAATAAAGCCTGTTCTTTTTCCAGGATGCCATCGAAATCAAAAGTATACAGTACAGACTCCATTTTAGCATTGATCTCAGCATGACAAAGATGGCCTATGCTGCCTTCGTGGGTATGGTGTATGTGATAGTCAGGCTTATAATTACCTTCTTGTATTTTGAGCCCAACCTGTTTGTAGGCATCCCTAAAGGCTACTCCCGAGAGCACCAGTTTATTAACTTCTTCGACAGTAAAAAGGTATTGGTATTTATCTTTTTGAACCAGGTGACTGGCGACTTTGATCTGTGGCAACATGAATGCGGCAAGATCCAACACTGATTTTAAAGACTGAAGCATAGGGAATAATACTTCTTTTAACAATTGAAAATCCCGGTGATAACCAGCCGGCAAGTTGTGGATCATCATGCTAATTTCACCAGGAAAAGCCAATATCCGATTGCAATGGCTTCGAATGAGCTCCCATACATCCGGATTTTTTTTATGAGGCATGATACTGGAGCCTGTGGTCAGTTCATCGGGGAAGGAGATAAAACCAAAGTCCTGCCCAATATACAGACACATATCCATGGCCAGTTTATTGATGGTACTCGCGAGCACCGCCATACTTTGAGACAATACCAGTTCAGTTTTTCCTCTACTCATCTGGGCATTGATCACATTGTAATGGAGGTCATTAAAACCAAGAGCCTGGGTGGTCATGGTCCTGTTTAATGGAAATGACGATCCATAACCTGCAGCGGATCCCAAAGGATTCAGATTGACCATTTGAAATGAAGCCTGCATACTTCTCAGATCATCAGCCAGCGACTCTGCATATGCACCAAACCATAAACCAAATGATGACACCATCGCCACTTGCATATGGGTGTATCCGGGCATTAGATCATGCTTGTGTTTTTCGCTTAGACTCATCAATTCATCAAAAAGCATTTTGGTCCTTTTTACAATCTCTTCTATCTCGTGACGATAGAACAGTTTTAAAGCCACGAGGACCTGGTCATTGCGTGATCGGCCGGCATGTACTTTTTTACCGGTTTCACCCAAAATACGCGTGAGCAAAAGTTCGATTTGGGAATGTACATCTTCACTCCCATCTTCGATGACAAACCTCCCCGCTATAGCATCCTTGTAAATTTGTTGCAATTCTTTGACTATAGATTTTGCTTCCGCTTTGTCCAACAATCCTACTTCATCCAACATCATCACATGAGCGATAGAAGCCAAGGCGTCATAGGGTGCCAACAACAAATCCAGTGCTCTGTCCTGTCCTACTGTGAAAGCCTCCACTAAGTCATCTGTTGTATTGTTTTTATCCCAAAGTTTCATTTTGTCAGTTTAAGATTAATCCGTCCAATAGGTCGATATAAGTTTTGATCCCCAGCCTTATTTCCTCCCGGGTGATAAATTCATCAGCGGTATGTGACCTGGCTGAATCGCCGGGTCCTATTTTGATAGAAGTATAAGGCATCAATGCCTGATCAGACAAGGTAGGCGATCCATAGGCAGAAAGTCCCAGGAAGGTCCCTTTGATCACGATGGGGTGATGTGCGTCGATAGTCGATGAATTTAACCTAAACGACCTGGCTTTCAAAATAGACTGTACCCCTGATTGCAGGAGATCGAGAATTTCCTTGTTGGAATATAATTCATTGCTCCTCACATCGATTACATATGTGCACTGATCAGGTATAACATTGTGCTGCGTACCTGACTGGATCATCGTCACAGTCGCTTTGGTAAGGCCCAGGTAAGGTGAAATCTTATCAAAAGAATATTGTCTGATCCAGGTGATATCCTCTAGTGCCTGATAGATTGCGTTTTTGCCTTCCTCCCGAGCAGCATGACCCGAGATACCCTCCGCTATGGCATCTACCACCATGAGTCCTTTTTCAGCGATCGCCATCTGCATACCGGTAGGCTCGCCCACGATGGCAAGATCTACTTTTGCCAAATGATTGATTACCTGTACGATTCCGTTTTGTCCGGATATTTCTTCTTCTGCAGATGCTGCCAGCACCAGGTGATAGGGCTGATCTGTTGTATGAAGATGCAGATAGGTCATAATCAAACATACCAATGAAGCCCCTGCATCATTAGTACCCAATCCGTAGATTCTATCTCCTTCTGATGTAGGAATATGTGCAGACCTCTGCCAGGTTGAAGAAGGTATGACAGTATCGATATGACTATTGAGTAGGATAATAGGTTTAGAAGTCTGTGGATTCGATCCTAAAATCACGTTGTTAGCTATTCTAAAACATTCGATTCCTAAAGAATTAAAATAATCAACTAATAGGCTGGCTCTCTCATCCTCTTCTTTACTATATGCTGGAATAGCTATGAGTGCTTCAAGCAGTGAAATCGCTTTGGCAGTTAGTGAGTCGAGCTGAGTAATGGAGATTGGCATATCTGAGTACCCGTTGATTGAAATCTATCAATGTCCTGGGCAGCACAAATATAAACATCATTGAGACCTTTAGCGGAAGCTTTGAATGCATTTTCCAGTTTGGGAATCATACCCTTTGAAATAATGCCTTGATCTTTCAGTTTTAAAAAGCGCTCACGGTCTAATCTGGTCAATACGCTGTCCTCATCATTCTGATCCAGCATCACCCCCTTTTTCTCGAAGCAATAGATTAATTGAACGGGATATTTCGTAGATAAAGCTATTGCCAGTTCTGAGGCTATGGTATCTGCATTAGTATTGAGCAAATGCCCTTTATTATCATGAGTGATGGCACACAATACGGGCAACACTCCGTTTTCTAAAAGGAAAGCCCATCTTTTTACGTAGACGCGGGCCACATCTCCAACCCATCCATAGTCTATATCCCGATTCTCTCTTTTATTGGCTTGTATAAGGTTAAGGTCAGCGCCGCTCAACCCTAGTGCATTTACTTCCATGGATTGCAGATGTGCCACCAGGCTTTTATTGGTCCAGCCGGCATAGACCATGGTGGCGATCTTTAACGTTTCAAAATCAGTGATCCTCCTACCATCGACCATCCTGGTGTCTATACCTAATCGAGCAGATAGGTCTGTGGCGATCTTTCCACCACCATGAACTAATATTTTTCGGTTGGGATATTTTATCAGTTTTTGTAAAAAATCAATAGTGTCCTCATGATGGTCCAATACATTGCCACCAATTTTTATTATCATTAAGGGTTCTTTCAGCTCCATGTTTTAAATGGTAATATTCAGACAAATATCTAAAAATTAACCAAATAGTCATCTGTAACTTATATATGTTAGAAATGACCTCCTAATATTATTTTGATACTTCAAATAAATATTTACCGGATCCAACTTGCACTGACACCCTATCATCCTTTCTTTCAATTATTTTTACTTTTTCATAAGTATCGATGGGCATACCATTTAATTTTATAATAGAGGCTTTAGATATTGGTAGAATGATGGTAGAAGTCGTATTTACAGGAATTTCGATTGTAAATTCAGTCGAACTTGATTTTTTATTCCATCCAGAGCTAATTAATCCATATGGCGTCATGGTGCTGCTCTTGGCATATGATAGTGAATCACTCAGCATCGGCTGGATCACACTTTTTTTATAACCAGGTTGCTCGATTTCTAATCCACACACCACCCGATACATCCAATCACCAATCGCACCGTAGGCGTAATGATTAAACGAGTTCATACTGGCAGACTGAAAAGTGCTGTCAGGCTTGATGCCGTCCCATCGTTCCCAGATGGTAGTAGCCCCCATTTTAACAGGATACAACCAGGATGGATACGTATCCTGTAATAATAATCTGTAGGCAAAATCAGTATAACCATATCGCGACAATACATGACAGATATAAGGAGTGCCTAAAAATCCGGTGGTGATATGATAGTTATAAGATTTCACGTTGTCAGCCAGCCTTTTTGCAGCCACCTCCCGGTGACCTTCTTCCAGCATATCAAATTGCAAGACCAGTACATAAGCAGTCTGTGTGCTCGACACCAACCTGCCTGATCCAGTGACATATTCTTTTCTAAAAGCTGACTTAACTTTATTCAATAAATCTTTATAATACTTTTGATCCTCAGACTTGCCCAACACTTCCGCTGAGTTTATCATGATATCCACACTATTGGCAAAAAAACATTGTGCTATCAGGTATTTATCAGTAACTGCCGAACGGCCATCACGGTCATCACCTAAACTATAAAATAACCAATCTCCAAAATGAAATCCTTTGTTCCAAAGATATTGATTACTACTATCCACCATATACTGCACCCACTTTTTCATGCTGGGATATTGTCTTTTGAGAAAAGAAGTGTCTCCATAGATGGTATACATATTCCAGGGAATGATGGTAGCAGCATCTGCCCACCCCGCTGAAGCTGCCGCCTCTGGTCTAAGCGCATTCGGAATTACATGCGGTACTCCTCCATCTGGATTTTGGTCAGCAGAGAGATCTTGCAACCATTTTGCAAAAAAGTTTTGCACATCAAAATTATAGGCTGCTGTTCTCGAAAATGCCTGAGCATCGCCTGTCCAACCAAGTCGTTCGTCGCGTTGAGGACAATCCGTTGGTACATCAAGAAAATTTCCTCGTTGACCCCATTGGATATTGTGCTGCAGTTGATTGATCAGGGTATTGGAACATTCATAAGTACCCACTCGCTGCATGTCAGAATATAATACGATACCCTCAAATTTGTCCAGCGAGATAGGGCCGGGATACCCCTGCACTTTGATAAATCTAAATCCCTGGAAAGTAAAGTGTGGCTCAAAGGTCTCTTCGCCTTTTCCTTTCAAAATATAGGTATTAGATTCTTTGGCATGCCTGAGATTTTCGGTATAAAAATTCCCAAATTTGTCCAGTACTTCTGCATGGGATAACGTGATCTCCGTTCCTGCCGGACCAGTCGCCGATACTTTTACCCAGCCTACCATATTTTGGCCAAAATCCAATACTGTATCCCCTTCAGGAGTGATGAGCCATTTGACAGGTTTGATTGTTTCATGTTTTCTCACAGGTTCATTATAAGTACCGATTAAAACTCCCAGATCGTATGGCTGTACTTTTACAGGCTTCCAACTACCTGTTGTATTTCCAGGAGTAGCCCAACGATCATTTTCTTTTCTTGCATCGTATCGCTCTCCATGATAGATCTCTGAAAACAGGATAGGCCCTGTCGAATAAGTCCAACTATCGTCTGTAGCTAATATCATGGTAGACCCATCTTTTAAGGTGAGCATGATCTGAGCGATAGCAGATAATTCACCACCGTAGATATTGGTGTTTTTGATCCAACCTACTTCTCCGCCAAACCATCCTTTGCCTAAGGTGATGCCGATGGCATTCATTCCTTTTGTTAACTGGCTGGTTACATCATAAGCCTGGTATTGAATACGATGATTGTAACTGGTCCAGCCGGGTGTAAGGTAATCCTGTCCTACTCGTGCACCATTGATTTTTGCTTCGTACAGACCTTTTGAACTGATATATAAGGTAGCTGAGCGTACATCTTTTTTAATGTTAAATTCTTTCCTCAACATGGGGCTCGGAAATAATTCCTTTATAGTCGTATCAATGATAGGAGAAATCCATTTGGCTGTCCAGTCTTTCTGATCAAACAAGCCGGTATGCCACCAAGCTGCCTGGGTCGATGAAGTCATATGCTCATGATTGTCCCAAACGATCAATTTCCAATAATAAGTAGTATTGGAAGTCAATGGAAGTCCGGCATAGGTGATATAAACCGATTGGTCAGAGGTCTGCCTGGTGTTCCACACGATCGTCTTCTTATTAAAATCAGGTGAGGTTGATACAGTGACCTCATAAGCAGATTGGATCGTATTAGGCATTTCGGATTGGAGCTTCCAACTAAATCTGGGTTGTCTTGAGTCCAGTCCCATTGGGTTGGATAATTGTTCAACCCTAAGGTCATATACCTTGAGGGGTTGAGCCAAAAGCGAAATAAACAAGGTAGAAAGCAAAATTGTGTACAAAGATTTCATGATAGCCATTTAAAATTTGATTAAAAGTAAGAAAAGATATCACCAAAGGATTGAATTGTATTGGTAAAAAGAACTCTATCCAAGAATAATCTTAATTAGAAGACAACCTGTTAAACCAATTCATCCACCGCTTTAATAATCGCCTTTTGATTTTGGTTAAGAAAGCCAATGAGTCGACTACTCTCCATTTAATAAAGCATTTTTTCCATCTTTGTGTGATGCGCATAGCTATCAACGCCAGATTGCTCCTTCATGACAAGTTGGAAGGCATCGGCAGGCATGCTTATGAATTAATATCACGACTCATCCTGCTCCATCCTGAACATGAGTTTATACTATTTTATGATAGACGACAAGACATTATCGTGCCCCCGGGTGCCCAGGTCAGAGCGGTATCCTTATACCCGGTATCCCGTCATCCACTATTATTGTGGTATTGGACAGAGATCAGTCTAAAAAAGGCATTGATAAAATACCAGGCGGATCTTTATTATTCCCCTGAACCAATTTTGCCGGACAACCTTCTAATCCCGTCCATCATCACGATCCATGATATATCGCCATTGGTATTGCCGGATGCTTTACCCTGGGATCACAGATTCTACTATCAATATATATTAAAAAGGAATATCCGTAAGGCGACCCATCTGATTACTGTCAGTGATTTTTCAAAAAAAGAAATCATTAAGCACTACGGAGTAGGTTCGCAAAAAATCGAGATCCTATCCAATGCAGCTGGCATAAATGTCCGGCCTTCCCCACTATCAATTCCTCCGGAATACCCTTATTTTATATCCATTAGCTCTATACACGATCGAAAAAACGTGGACCTCATTATTAAAGCATTCGATCTGTTTAAATCGAAGTATAAGACCAACCATCAATTGGTCCTGGCGGGCAGACGAATGGGTAAACATGACAAATTCTTGCATTCATTGGCTCAAAGCCCCAACAAAAAGGACATCCTGGAGACTGGTTATCTGTCAGAAGAAAAAAAAGTCCAACTTTTGGCATTTGCCGCCGCCCTCATCAATCTATCAGAATATGAAGGATTTGGTATCCAGTTGGTTGAGGCTTTTCAAACCGGAGTACCGGTGATAGCTGCTGACAGATCCTGTTACCCTGAGATCACCCAAGGGGCGGCTTTACTCGTCAATCCCACGGACTCTTTAGCAGTAGCTGAGGCCATGTCGACATCTTTAATTGATCCAGGTACTATGATTCAAAAAGGATTGATGAGGGCCAAAGATTTTGACTGGCTGGTGTCTGCAAAAAAACTAAGTGCTCTGATACACCGATCATTCAGTTAGATTAATTATTTTCACAGATATAATCATTTGAATTATGATAGATTGGACGCTAAAAGAAATCGCAGGCATGATCGATCACTCATTGCTGCACCCGACCATGACGGACGATGAAATGACTGAAGGCTGTCACCAAGCGGTGGCTTATGGCATGGCTACCGTATGTGTGAAACCGATGTTTGTCAAACAAGCTCATCATCTTGTCAGGCATTCTAAAACTAAGGTATGTTCAGTTATTGGATTCCCACATGGAAATAATACTACTAAAATAAAAGTAGCTGAGACAAAGCTCGCTATTCTTGAAGGCGCCACAGAGATTGATATGGTGATCCATGCCGGAAAAGTATTGTCCAAAGATTGGGCATATATCAAAAAAGATATCACTGCAGTCAATAAAATATGTGTAAAAAACGGGGCTATCCTGAAAGTGATATTTGAAAATGATTTTTTGCCTGACACCAAGTTAAAAATCAAGCTTTGTACTATTTGTAATAAAGTAGGCGTAGCTTTTGTAAAGACCAGCACTGGCTATGGATATGTCAAGTCCCCTCAAGGCGGATATACCTATCAGGGGGCGACTATCCCGGATGTCGATCTCATGCGTAAATATTGTAATCATGATATCCAAATAAAAGCTGCCGGTGGCATCCGCACTTTAGATGATCTGTTGCTCTTCAGATCGCATGGGGTCACACGAATCGGGGCTACTGCTAGTGTGGCTATGCTGGAAGATGCCAAAAAAAGACTTGGTTTGAATCCATCTGATGCCATCATCAAAGAGGTCAAAGGATATTAATATTAAAAAATCAAAGCATGTTTTCACTTGGATTTGTATCCGCTATACTTGGCGATCATACTTTAGAGGAGGTATTTGTCTTTGCTTCTACCCATGGTTTTTCATGTGTTGAGATTATGTGCTGGCCTGCCTCTAACAAAGATGCCCGACGATATGCAGGCGTTTGCCATATAGATGTAGACCAATTAGATATGCACACGATAGAGCACATCATTCAACTTCAACTAAAATATAAAGTAGGGATCTCTGCGCTGGGGTATTATCCCAACCCATTAGATGATGATGCTGAACAATCAAAATATTACATAGATCATATCAAAAAGGTGATCAAAGCGTGTAAAAGTTTGAATATCCCGGTGATGAATACTTTTGTAGGCAGGGACCCCGCCAGGGATGTAGATTATAATATATCAAGATTTAAAGAGGTGTGGCCCTCGATCATTGCACTGGCAGAAGAGCTGCACATTAAAATTGGTATAGAAAATTGCCCGATGTTATTCACTCGGGATGAATGGCCGGGTGGTAAAAATCTAGCCACTACACCTGCCATCTGGGACAGACTATTTGATATCTTGCCATCAAAGTACTTTGGTCTCAACTATGATCCATCTCATCTCATCTGGCAACGCATGGACGAGGTGGCCCCGATCTACCATTATGCTGACAGACTGCATCATATCCATCTCAAGGATGCTAAAGTATATCCTGAAAAACTGAATAAGGTAGGCATCATGGCTTACCCCTTAGAGTATCACAGTCCTAAGCTTCCGGGTCTGGGTGATGTAAGATGGAGGGATTTTTTTTCTGCCCTGAACAGTGTACGGTATAGAGGACCAGTATGTATTGAAGTTGAAGACAAGGCTTATGAAGGTTCGCGGGAGGATATTTATGCATCCATACTAACTGCCCGAAATTTTGTGTCTCAGTTTTTATCTTCTTAATATGACCAAATCCCGACTAGAAGCTTTTAGTGATGGCGTCATAGCCATTATCATCACCATTATGGTCCTGGAGATGAAAGTTCCCCATGATACCAGTTGGCAAGCATTGAGCAAACTTACTCCAGTGTTCTTAAGTTATGTACTGAGCTTTATCGGCTTGGGCATCTATTGGGTTAATCATCATCATTTATTGCATTCCATCAAAAAAGTACATGGCCGAGTCCTTTGGGCCAATCTTAATTTGCTTTTTTGGTTGTCATTAGTACCTTTCGTCACGGCCTGGATGGGCGAAAGCAATTTTGCTAAAGAACCAGTCATTCTTTATGCCGTTTCATGCAATTGTTGTGGTTTAGCTTATTTTTTGTTGCTCCTGAGCATAAAAAAATCGCACAGAGACTATCCTGATATGATGGAGCTGCTCCGGCATCAAACACATAAAGGACTTCTTTCTAACATAGCTTATTTACTAGCACTTATCTTCGCTTTTTATTATCCCATAGTCAGTGCTGTGTTATTTATCTTGGTCGCTGGAATATGGTTTATTCCGGACAAGGACATAGAAGCCGCTTTGAGCAGGGATATATAGCGTAATAGAAGAAAGAGGTTGAACTCCTCTGTTCTATTATATTTTTTTATTTAATCTTTCTATTTTGGCCTCCTATGCAAAAAATAATCTGTTTTGGCGAAATACTCTGGGATATGTTACCCCAAGGCAAAATGCCCGGCGGAGCTCCCATGAATGTAGCCTTCCACTTGCACCGACTTGGATTGAATGCATCACCTTTAACAGCCTTAGGCAAAGATGATCTTGGCTATGAATTGGCAGACTTTCTACGAAGTAAACTGATACCTACCGATCTGATACAATGGAATGACCAACCTACAGGTCAGGTCCTTGTCCAACTGAATGAAAAACAAGAAGCCAGCTACAATATACAAGCTCCGGCAGCCTGGGATTTTATTAAAATCAAAGAAGAACTTTTATCCAACCTTACCCCATTAGCCCCTATCCTCGTATTCGGATCATTGGCTTGCAGGTCTGAGATCAATCGCCGCTCCTTGCAGCGATTGTGGACCGTGGCTTCCTTAAAGATCTGTGATATCAATTTACGGACACCTTTTTACAACCAGGAACTCGTGCATCATTTGTTTTCTAATACTGACTGGATCAAAATCAATCATGAGGAGTTAACGCTCATCACATCCTGGTTTGGCCTGGTGACAAACAACGAATCTGATCAGGCAAATTTGTTATTGAACACTTTCCCGGAGGTAGACATGATCCTGGTGACCAGAGGGGATCAGGGTGCAGCTTATTATGATCGGGACTCATCCTATTCTCATCCGGGATACAAAGTAGAGGTGGTTGATACAATAGGGAGCGGTGATTCTTTTTTGGCGATGTTTTTGGCCAAGGCCTTGTCAGGTCTTTCCCCTGAGGAATGCCTTCGATATGCTTGTGCTATGGGAGCTTCGGTAGCCGCCAGATCTGGTGCCACCCCGGATTTTGATCTTGGCCCGGCATTGAATCAACTAATGTCTATAGACTAATATATTCACTTTTAGTATCAAACATTTTGCTGATAAAAAATATTGTCATACATTAATGCTCTAATTCTAAAAATTATATGAAATCATTGACCAGCAAACTTGGAATTTTTGCAATCATCGTTGCTATTCCTTTCTTTTGTGAATTTGCCTTCCAACCCAAAGATAGTTGGACTTGGCCTACCAGTCCTCAAAATATGAAGGTACTCAAGGATGTCAAAGGAGATGACTTGAAAGCCGTTATGCAATCGTGGACAAAAGCATTGGGAGTAAAATGTAATTTTTGTCATGTATCCAAAGAAGGTGCGCCCTTCAGCCAATGGGATTTTGTATCTGATGCTAAGCCAGAAAAGGATATGACTCGTGAAATGGTCAAGATGACTAACGGTATCAATAAAAAATATATCACTAAAAAATTCAAATCAGAACATAAATTGACTTGTATGTCTTGTCATCGTGGAGAAAAAGTTCCAAGTATGTAGTAGTATAAAATTTCTCACAATAAGAAGGCGAAACCCGGTGATTTTCAATCCACCGGGTTTTTTTTATTTAAATCTGGTGCTACAAAGCTGACATTTTATTGATTCATTACACTTCTATTCTGAAGCCTGTATTAAATGGCTTCCAATCATTTATGTAATATCAATAAAATGAAAACAGATGTTTAAAGCTGAAACCTCGTTTGATGACAGTTGGATTTCAAAGGTCGAGCACCATTATCAACAATGCTTGTCCAAAGGCAATCTAAAAGTAAAGTTAATCGCCGATCATTTTTCAATCAGTGAAAGACAGTTTCATCGAAAGGTTAAACAATATACTGATCTGACCCCCAATCGATTTCTTCAGGAGATGCGGTTACAAAAGGCCAAAAACATGCTGTTACAAAGCAAGGCGATCACAGTCAAAGAAGTCGGCTATGCTATTGGGTTCAATAACTCGAGATATTTTTCAAATTTATTTATGAAACGATTTGGGATAAGGCCTTCCAAAATATCCAAACTTATTTAATAGCCAGCTGGTACTATTTTATCCGATTATTAAGTAAATACCTCCTGCTAATATAGAAGAAACCAAAAAAATAGCAGATATGGCAGTTTAGCAGCACTAGAATGGCAGAATTACATCAGTTACCTTTTGGATTTTTGATCATATAGGATTTTAAGTTCAAAAGCGATTTTCAGCAAGCTGCCTATGGTTACAAAAAACAATTCATCAATTACAATTTCTCCACATGATAAAGCATGGTTAGAGGAGGTATATCAAATCTATATCCATCATCTTAAGGACAGAAGGCTAAGGATCAGTTTTGTGGCTAAAAAAATGAACTTGAGCGAAAGACAGTTCTACCGACGATTCAAAGAGATATCTCCACTTACGCCTAACCAATCTCTTCAGGAATTAAGATTACTCAAAGGAAAGGATTTGCTCGAAAATGGTCATAAAATGAGCGTCAAGGAAGTCACCTTTGCTGTGGGTTACCACGATGCAAGATATTTCTCTGATATATTCGAAAAACGGTTTGGCATAAAACCTTCTCTTTTAACTTCAACTGTATAAGATAATATGTCTGTATGGTATCATTATTTTGGCAGAAATACCTCATAGACAAGCACCATCTTTGATTACAAAATATGACTAAGCTAAAATATCAGGACAATTTGACCTATTGTACACACTCCATTATATTTTCAGACAAATTCTAGTTTCAGAAGGTGCATGATTGAATGATCCTGCACCTTTTCCTTAAAGGCAAGCTTTATTTATAGCTCTCATATATACCATTGAGCAATTTCTTCATGCGATGATAAGAAGGTATACCATACTTGTTTTTCCTGGGTTTGTGATAGACATTTTCATTCATCCATTCATCGTCATATAGTTTGCTCAGGTAAAGGCTACCGTGATCTGGCACCAAGATGAGTATTTGGTCAGTTGGTTTTAAATTTTTGCGTATTTCAAACACACCCTGTATCGCTGCCCCGCCACTGGGACCGATCATGAGGCCTTCTTCAGCTGTCAGCTTAATCGCTCTTTTGATCGCTAGCTGATCCTTTACCTGGACCATTTGGTCGAGATGATCTGTGATAAAAGTCAATGGAATAATGTTTTTACCTACCCCTTCGAGTGCGTATGGTTTGATGATCGATTTGTCAAAAACACCTTCTTCAAAATATTTTTTAAGTACCGAGCCATATGCATCTACACCTATAATCCGAATATTGGGATTGCGTTCTTTCAGGTATTTTGAAGTGCCGCTCAAAGTGCCGCCACTTCCAGAACAAGCAAGGAAATGCGTGATTTCACCATTGGTTTGCTCCCACACTTCAGGACCGGTGATATGGTAATGTGCATCGACATTGTCCATATTATAGTACTGATTGACAAAATATGAATTGGGAATGCTGTCCGCGAAAAATTGGGCTTGACTATAATAAGACCTTGGATCTTCTGGCTTGACAGAAGCAGGACATACATGTACCTCGGCACCAAGTGCTACCAGAATTCTTTTCTTTTCTTCACTGATTTTATTCGGTACCGTAAAAATACATTTGTAACCACGATGGCCCCCAATCATAGCCAGTGATCTACCTGTATTGCCGGAGGTACATTCTATGATGGTACCACCAGGTTTTAACTTTCCTTCACGCTCTGCTTTGTTGATGATATACAAAGCTATTCGATCCTTCGCCGAATGCCCCGGATTGTAAGATTCAAATTTGGCGTATACATTTGAATTGACCTGGGCAGAGATAGACTGCAATTTGATGATTGGAGTATTCCCTATGGTTTCATCTACAGAGTTGAAATAGGAAAAAGCCATATGCTTTAATTTGTATAATGTGATAGAGTTTGGAGGGGTGATGCAAAGATAGATTTAATATCCAATAAAGGTTCTAATCCAGGTACGTTTATAATTATATAGAGTAAAAATAAATAAACCGCTACAAACTATAGATTTATAGCGGCTTATATATGCGTTAATTAACTTGTAAGTATGTAGCGGTATTAAGTTTTTGATTTAGGATGACACTCACCTTTCGCCATTTTCTCAGCACACTCTGCTTTGCTCATTTGGCTACAATCCATTTTTTTCACTTCTGAGGTGGAGTTGCTGGATACAGGCATTGCATACATTTCATTAGAACTCGTAGGTGCTTTATTGACAAAATTGCCAGAAGCAGGATCAAAGCTCATCTCTACCATCGAGGAATTCGCACTATAAGAACACGACTTTTTCAAATAACTAATGTCCCCTGTAGCGACATCTTTTTTGATTAACAGACCTGCATCCTGAGCAGCAACCATAGCAGCAGCTTTGCTTGCACAACATCCGGAAGCACCTGCCATGGAATGGCAACTTTGACTCTGTCCGATGCTGACCATAGCAATCATGCAGACTAATAAAAACAATTGTTTCATACTTATCAATTTTTTTTGTGAATGAAGATTTTCAAAAGTACATATTAATTTGTAGAATTGCAATGCATTAGGAGTTAATTTTATAACTCCGTACAGTGACGATACTTTAAATTTTCGTCATACTGATAAATGAAAGTAATAAGTTTAATAAGATCGGTTGTATTTTTCCTCCTGATTATGAGTTTCAACCAGCCGGGATTATCACAAAAAAAGATCGCCAACTATCCAAAAGACATCATTTATTTTGGTCAGGGAGGTGGATTTGCCGGGATAGAGACTACCTATGCATTGCTTGAAAGTGGAGATTTATACAAAAAACAATCCTTAAATGACGCTGAATACACTTTCATCAAAAGACTACCGACCGGAGAAACCAAACAAATCTTTAGCAATTATGCTTTTTTAGGCATACCTGCCATGCAACTTAATCAACCCGCCAACACCTATCAGTTTATTGAGTATGCGGACAAAGCATCCAGGCAAAAACTTGTATGGGGTGGAGCAGAAGATGTCCCTGGAAACTTAAAGCTATATTACTCTCTCTTAAAACATATCGTCACTACTACTGATAAAAAAAAGATCTAACTATGCGTTTTGTAATTTTTTTACTTACCCTTACACAGTTGGGTTTAGGCCAATCTGGTTTTAAAAACATCAATTTTGGAAACCAGGTTCCAGGTTCGACAGTACTCCAGCCTGCAAAAAAGGTACCAGGACTGTCCAACCACCTTAACACCAATGAGCCAAGTGAGATTCGCAAGAGCCTCCGGATGGGTCCGCTGACTTCTATTCCTGCACTTTCCAATATGGACTACCTCGATCAATCTTCCTTTTGGGCTCAGAGTGATCAGAAAGTCAGTTTCAATCTAAGAGCTGCCAATTCTTCTGTCTTTGCTTTCCTCCATCAATTCAAAGATAAAATGAAGGTGCAGGATGTGACCCGGGAATTTGAATATCAAAGCACAGAGACTGATGATCTGGGCATGCAGCATATTAAAGTAAGACAAGTATATAAAGGTATACCGGTGTATGGGGGTGAGATCATCATACATGGCAAAAACAATATCATGAATCAAGTCAATGGTACTGTATATGCTACTCCGACTGACCTGGATATTCATGCCACTTTGCCGATTGCACAAGTCGAAACACTCATCAAGGCAGATTTGATGACTATGGGTAAAGACCCTGATGCCCTCCTTGCTTTGGACAAACCTTCAAGCCGAAAGCTTTTCTCAAGTGAAGAGATTATATTTTATGATAAAAACAAAAAAGCCCATCTGGCTTATGCTGTTTCTATCATTGTCAATGGGTTTGAACAATGGGAGTACAGAGTAGATGCCCATACTGGAGAGATTATAAAGAAATATAAAAACTTATGCACTTTTCTTCCGATTGATCAGACATCTTTTCTTAGTCAAAATAATGCCGCTTCTTCTCCAAAATCAAATCATATAAGTAATTACAAGTTTGATTTTGACGGTAAAGCTACTAGCCAAGCTATCGATCTTCAGGGCCGAAATCTTATACTTAATACTTATCTCGACGCTGGCAGGTACTATCTCGTCGATGCTACCCGTGCTATGTTTAAAACTATTGGAGCTGACAATGAAGAACCTATAGGCGTGATCTGGACCTTTGACGGGCATAACAGAAGCCCTGCTAATCCCAGAACCTTTAACTCGAATTTAATCAATTCTACTTCCAATTCAGGCTGGATCAGCGTGGCAGCAGCCTCTGCCCATCAGAATGCGGGCCTTGCCTACGAATATTATTTGAACAAGCATAATAGGAATTCCATCAATGGCCGCGGAGGAAATATCCTTTCTTTCATCAATGTTGCTGAGGACGATGGCACCTCCATGGATAATGCTTTTTGGGATGGCGAATCCATGTATTATGGCAACGGCAAAGATGCTTTTACGCCCTTGGCCAAAGCACTCGATGTAGCGGGTCACGAAATGTCCCATGGGGTGATACAGGCTACTGCCAACCTGGATTATGAATCAGAAAGTGGTGCCTTGAATGAGTCATTTGCGGATATATTTGGACGATTAATCGATCGTGATGATTGGCTCATAGGAGAAGATGTGGTCAAAAAATCAGTATTTCCCACCGGGGCGCTGCGAAGTTTTATCGATCCTCATAATGGTGGTAATCAATTGAATGACAATGGATATCAACCTCGTATTTACTTGGAGCGGTACGAGGGTACCAAGGATAATGGCGGAGTCCATATCAATAGCGGTATCAATAATTGGGCTTTTTACAAATATGCTACTTCTATCAATGACCTTGACAAGGCGGAGAAAGTATATTATCGTACACTGACCAGATATCTTACCCGAAGTTCAAGATTTATAGATTGCCGCAAAGCAGTGATTCAGTCTGCTACAGATCTTTATGGTGCAAGCAGCGCGGAAGTAGTAGCAGCCAAAGCCGCCTATGATGCCGTAGGTATCCTGGATGGAGCGTCTACTCCAACACAGACGGATGTAGTGACCAACCCTGGTACGGATTTTATTATTTTTACGGATGATGCACAATCAGCCCTGTATATGGCAGATGGCACTGGTAAACTCATTTCCAATCCACTGTCTTCGAAACCTCCGCTCAGTAGAGCCAGCGTCACTGACGATGGGTCGGGTATCATATTTGTAGGTAAAGACAAAAAAATACATTATATCATCATCGATTGGGCTCAAAATAAGATCACAGAGACCGGCGTATTGCAAAGTGATCCCATCTGGCGCAATGCGGTGATATCAAAAGATGGCAACCGAGTTGCCGCTATCAAAGATATCAAAGAAAACAAAATTCATGTATTTGACTATACCATTGGTCAAAGCGGTGAGTGGCGAGTATTTGATCTCTACAATCCAACCTATTCTACAGGTAAAATTACAGGTGCTGTAGATTATGCTGATGCAATGGAGTTTGATCATACGAGCCAGGAGATTATGTATGATGCTCAGAGCACCATACGCAACTCCAGTGGAGTGGATATCGTGTATTGGGATATTTCTTTCTTGCGGGTGTTTGATGGCGAAAGAGCTACCTGGGCCGATGGGAAAATCGCAAAATTATTCAGTCAACTTCCTGAGAAAACAAGTGTAGGTAATGCGACATTCTCCAAAAACAGCCCTCATATCATCGCTATGGATATGCTCATTGAGGGAGCCACAGCATCCCAGACCACTTATCTTTTACTCGGCGGCAATACTGAAACCGGCACCCTGGATACTATCTTTGTCAATGGTCAGTTGTGTTTTCCTAATTTTTCTACGGCGGACGACAGAGTCTTGTTTAATGCCAATACTAACTCCAATACCAAAGTCCTGGGTCAGATAAAAGTAGATAAAAGCAAAATTAGTCCTGTTGGCTTTGCCACTGCATTGGTTCAGAACGCCAAGCTCGGTGTATGGTTTGCCAATGGTGAACGAACCATCACCACCTCTGCCAAAGATGATCTCGCTAAGCGATTCGGAGCCAGATTGTCTCCCAATCCTGTAGCCACCGATCTTATCACTTTACAATGGAAGCAACCATCTTCTATCAAAACGAATAAAATAGGGGTATACGATCTCATGGGTAAAATGGTGTGGTCAGCAAACAAGAAGTTTGGTGCGGGTGATCAGTCATGGAGTATCCCTGTAGATAAACTTCAGGCAGGCATGTATGTCATCAATCTCACCCTAGACGGTATAGGAGGTAGTTTGAAATTTATCAAACAGTAAATTTCCTTTACCTTTCCGGAATTGTTGAAGAAGGTATTAGTCATTCGTCTTAGTTCATTAGGGGATATCGTATTGACCACGCTGGCAGTACGATGTCTAAAAACTCAAACGAACTGTGAAGTCCATTATCTTACCAAAAGTGCTTTCAAAGATCTGTTGGTTGCCAACCCATACATTGAAAAAATTTGGCTGCTAGAGTCGTCGCTTGGCGAGTTGGTCCCTTCATTAAAAGCTGAAGGATTCGACCTCATACTCGATCTGCACAACAATCTTCGGTCCAGATTAATCCGGCTTCGACTCTGGCAGGTGCCCGTGGTAACTTATCACAAAGGGAATCTAGCCAAATGGTTGGCCGTATATTTTAAAATAATCAGATTGCCTAAAGATCATATCGCGATAAGATACCTTGAGTCCCTAAAAAAATATCTGGTAGAAGACGATGGTCAGGGCTTAGATTACTTTATTCCGGAAAAAGACAAAGTTGACTTAAAAACGATTGCTGTCCAATCACCTTATATCGCATTGGTGATCGGAGCAGCACATTTTACCAAAAGGATCCCTGTTGAGAAACTACAAGTGCTGACGGCTGACCTGGCTACCAAGTGGCCTATAGTAATCATCGGTGGCAAAGCAGAGGAACGGGAAGGCAAGCTACTTGAATCGGATCGGGTGATCAATACTTGTGGAAGATACTCCATAAGCCAATCTGCCTCCCTATTGGCACAATCATTCATGGTGATAGCACCGGATACGGGTATGATGCATATAGCTGCTGCTTTGAAAAAACCTATACGTAGTGTCTGGGGCAGCACCCTCGCGGAGTTTGGTTTCTGGCCTTTCTATGGTGCTCATTTTCCTGACCTCAACCAATCTTTCGAAGTATCGGGTTTGAATTGCAGACCATGTGCAAGGTTTGGCAGAGATCATTGTCCAAAAGGCCATTTTGATTGTATGCAGCAGCAGGATGTGAACAAAATAGTTCTATCCATATAACTAAGACGACCACGTTTTACCAATCATCTGTAAGACTTTTTTATTAAAATCATTGTTAATTGATTTACAGAGATTACTTGCTTTCAATTCAGGATCATGGGTACTTCAGATTTTGGTCAAACTCTCTAAATAATAATCTGAGGTTACGACGGCGATTGACTTCCAGATGTATTAAAGCTGATCGGGATTCTATGTCTCAGGATCTTTTGAACACCCCTCTATTTCATGATATACATTAAATCTTTTCTTCAGGAAGTACACTGGAAAAAAATCATATTGGTCATTTTGTTTATTATCATCAGCATCGCAATAGGCTCAATTGCATTTTGGGTCATGTGAGTCATGAGTCATTGGTATTGGTATTGCAAGTATCTTTTATCAAAATTTTAATTTCAGAATTTCATCGAAAAGATTCTTTGCAATCTTGTTCTTGATGAAAATAACAGGCCATAATGCTGGTCTTTGGCAGAGCATTTCCCAAATGGGGGTTACAAACATAAGTGTATTATAATTACCTGATTATTTTGTAATTTCCCCCTAATTCCTATTTTTAACTAACCAAAATTAAACAAACATGAAATTTATTACACTAATGTTCTTTGGACTTATGGTTGTATCCACTGCTGTAGGTCAGACCGTGTCTGGTATAATCAGTGATGCCGCCAAACAGCCGATCATAGGCGCCTCGGTCGAAGTACTAAATTCGAGCCTAGGCACAATCTCTGATGAAGATGGACAATACAGTGTCGTCTTGCCTCCGGGGCAATATAAGGTGAGGTTTCTTTATTTAGGATATATACCAGTGACCAAAGATGTAACTATTTCCAGTGGATCTCTAGAGTTAAATGTTACTATGGAAGAAGACATCCTGGGACTTAATGAAATCGTCGTCATTGGTACCCGTGGTGGTGAGCGTACTGTAATCAACTCTCCTGTACCGGTCGATATCATCGGGTCCAAAGACCTTCGCTCTTCAGGTGCCACCCAGACGATACAAGCCATTCAAAATCTGGTACCTTCGTATAGTGTCACCAAGCCTTCTATCACTGATGGATCAGACCATTTCAGACCTGCCACACTTCGAGGTCTGGGTCCCGACCAAGTGCTCATCCTGGTCAATGGTAAGCGTAGACATACCAGTGCGTTAGTACATGTCAATGGTACTGTCGGCAGAGGCAGTACGGGCGTAGACATCAATTCGATTCCTTCCAGCGCCATCGAGCGAATAGAGGTATTGCGCGACGGAGCATCTGCACAATATGGGTCAGATGCCATCGCTGGTGTAATCAATATTATTCTTAAAAAAGATGCCGGCTTTGACTTTGAGATGAGTACCGGCTCACACTTTACTAATTTTGAAAAAGGATATAAACCAGGGGAAGGTCTATTTGATGGCATTACCAATCAATCCTTACAGGACAATAATGGTCCTTTATTTTCTTTTGATTATTTGACCAAAGTAAAAAAAGAATTGATCACGGATGGCCAGCGTGTCAACCTGCATGTTGGCAAAGGATTTAATATTGGCAAAGGTAATTATTATTTAAGTGGGCAGTATCGCCTGCAAGGAAGGACTAATCGCCAGGGGGATGATGTGAGGATAAATTATTTCAGTGGAGACTCCCGTGAAAATAGCTTTGATAGAACTCAGAATTTCAGATATGGCGATAGTAAGTTTAATGACTTTAGTGTATTTCTCAATGGTGAAAGCCCATTGTCAGATAACACCAGCTTCTATTTATTTGGTGGTGGCAATTACCGGGATGGCCTGTCAGGTTGTTTCTTTAGAAGAGCAAGTGATAGTCGCACGATTCGATCGATCTATCCGGATGGATTCCTCCCTTTGATCAATGCTAAACTAACAGACCTTTCACTCGGTGCCGGGCTAAAAGGAAAGATTGGTTCAAAATGGAATTATGATCTGAGTGAAGTCATCGGCACCAATGCCTTTAGACTGGATATGAAGAACACACACAATACTTCGCTAGGTAATATTGGAGCATTTTCTTTTCCGGACAAAGACATTCAGCAAAAGACAGAGATGTATGATGGTACTTTACATTTTACACAAGCCACTACCAATTTTGATATGAACAGGAGTTTCCCTTCGAATTTCGCCAGCCCTCTCAATCTGGCACTCGGAGCTGAGCTTAAGTTTGAAAACTATAAAATCAGTCCTGGCGAAATATCATCTTATTATGATGGCAATGCCATATCCGGAGGTGTTCAGGATGGTCCTAACAAAGGGTCAAGAGCTGCAGCCGGCTGTCAGTGTTTTCCCGGATGGAAAGACAATGTATCTGACAGCCGATCCAGTATGGCTATCTACTCAGAATTAGAAACACAACCCACCAAGGGATGGACTACCTCTGTTGCAGGCCGGCTGGAAAATTTCTCTGATTTTGGATTGGCCGCGAATGGAAAATTTGCAACCCGGATCGAGCTCTCGCCCATAGTTGCACTTCGTGGAGCTATCAGCACAGGCTTTAGAGCCCCTTCTCTTGGTCAGTCCAATTATTCAGCTATTCAGACTACGACTTTAGGCACTTCCTTGATCGAAACTGGATTTTTTCCTGTAGGCACAAAAATCGCTAAAGCGCTTGGAGCGACTGACCTTAAAGCTGAAAAATCGGTCAACCTGAGTGGTGGAATTACTTTTAATGCAAAAAGCTTTGCTTTAACTATTGACGGATATCAGATCAATATCCGGGATCGGGTGATTTTATCTGAACAGTTTGCCGGAATAGAACGCAATGGTGTCGACTTATTAGAGCAGTATCTGATAGGTCAAGGACTCAGCGCTGCACAAGGCGCCTATTTTACCAACGCGCTCAACACCCGTACCCGTGGTCTTGACATTATCGCCAGGTATGGTATCGATGCAGGCAAAGGAAGGATGAAATTTATTTTGAGCGGCAACTTTAATAGCACCAAAATCACTAACAAAGATGAAGTAACTACGCCTGCAGCACTTAAACAATACTCTGAAACACCGCTTTTAGGTGAGTTAGAATTTAATCGATTTGAGAATGCTACTCCAAGAAACTCCTTCAATTTTTCGACGACCTATGATGCCAGTCGATTCAATGCACTGGTGAGATTTATTCGATACGGTTCAGTACGATCTGGTGATTACAATGATTTTGGCAATATAGTCTATCAACGATATGGCGCCAAAGTGTCTACCGATCTTGAATTAGGATGGAAACTTTCATCGGCTTCTTCTGTTTATCTCGGTTCCAATAACCTGTTTGATGTGTATCCGGACAAGTCAAGAAAAGATCTGGCTTTCAATGGTATCTTTCAATATGACGGCACCTCTCCCATTGGTTTCAATGGCAGATACGTATATGCCAGGTTAACCTATAATTTGAAAAAATAATATCTCACTCGAATCAAGAACAAAGGGCTATAGCACGCGTTGCAAATAGCCCTTTTTTCATTATGCTGCTATGTTCTCTGCAGATGATACCTGAGGTAGTATATCCAGGATGTTTTTGGGCTTAGGTTCTAATCGTTCTACTATGTCCGACAAAGTACTCCATCGTTGCAAAGCATAGGGTATCGTGTCAAGTCCGTTTAAAAATTTGATCAGGTAATAATAAATGCCAATAAAATCACCTGCCAGAACCGGGCTGGTAGAAGAATCCGTAGTGATGATGAGAGAAAAAAATATGACTACAATGACCAGGATTTCCATGATTCCAAAATTGATGGCTTCCTGATCGGAGATCCTGATTTGCCATTGCTGAAGTTTGATAAAATGATCATGGATAAGATTGGTATTGCCATGGGACAATACATCTACTTGTTTCTCCAGCTCATCATTTTTGGATTTTTGCAAGCGACGCATTTTTCTGCCATACCACATACCAATGATACCTACCGGAAACAATATCGCAAGGCATAACCATACCAGGGAAGATTGGTAAAAGGCCAATAATATTAAAGACCCAAATATATTATACCCCGCTTCAAGGATAAAATAGACATCGTATTCCATAAAGTCCACCAGGTCTTTGGTCAGTGATGATCTGGCACTCAGTTTACTTATATTATTGAGTTGCGTGTCTTTTGAAGTCAATGACTTCATGATTGAAGTATAGATAGCTGAGTAGGTTCTTGTGTCAAACCGATGTCTAAAATAACTAATCACTAACCACGACAAGTGTATTATGGTCAGGATGACCAATCCTTCGTAACTTTTGTTTATAAGGTCATTGATAGCATTGCCGATCAGCAAGGGCCTAATTAGGGAGCCAGCCATCTCCAGGGTATACAATATATATGTAAGGGCCAGTCTTGACCTATGGACCCAAATCAAACCTTTTATTTCATTAGCTTTCAATAGCATAAATATTTTTATTTTTTATATATAATGACGCAAAACACAGCCCGGCCTCTTTGTGAAGCCTGTTATAATCAAAATACCTGCCTTAATTGTTTCTGTGAAACTGCCTTTTAGACATCCAAAAATAAGGTAAAGTTTAAGCAAAGCGCAGCCTCCACAGCCGGATTCTGACTGTGGGTGATCTAAGGTGCTGGCAGTCAGGAAGTGGGGGCCTGTTAAATTTGGGTTATAAATTATTTAACGCATATTTGCTGGATAGCATGTCAACCAAGATTAGAATTAGTCAGCGTATTATAAATATACAATAAATATATAACGAAATTAATTAATATGTAATTCTTTGTCTTTTTTATCAATAGCTAATTGATCAAGCGTATACTCCGTAGTATCCCCATGGAAAATAGGGACGATATAATGACCAGAATCCAACCTTGCGTGAGGAAATGACTTTTGAATCAGGCTCCACGAGGCAGGCATCACCTTACTTTGAAACAGATAAATAACCTCTAAAGAATTGAGAGCTGTCAAGGAAGTCAATCCCTTTTCTGAGACTGAAGTGCCAGTCAAATTAAGAGACCTTAGTTGTGCCAATGAAGCCAATTTGGAAATATTGGTATCGTCTAAAGAAGTTCCGGTCAAATCCAATTTTATTAAGTGCACAAGCCCGGCTATAACTTCCAACGTTGTATCGTTTAATTGAGTATTTTTCGCTGAAAGCCAGGCTATATTTGGAGCAATTTTTTTTAAAAGCATCCAATCACTGGTTTTCAAAGTAGCTCGGTTCAGTATCACATTGAGATAGTTGGTGTTTTGTGCAACGGGTAGGACCAGGATGCCAATGCTGTCCAAGGATTTAAGAACATGAGGATCTGCTGCCCGGATAACCATCTCGGGCAATAGTGCAGGTGCTTGTTCTTTCGAACCTTCGGTTAATTCTTCAAGGATATATCTGATCTCAGGTGAGGTAGAAGCCTGTAAGACCAATTTATCTTGAGTAGGGTCGTTTTGTAGCCACCATTCGATGAGTTTAATTTCTTCTGGTGTAGGCTGAGGCTTGCCGGAAGGAGGCATATGATCCTCGTCAGAGGTAGGTAATGTGATCCGATGATACATCTTACTTAGCTCCGGAAGACTCGAAAGGATATCACCATGCTTTCCACCCTGAAGGATATGGTCGATACCGTCTAATCTTAAAGCTCCTTTTTTCTTGACTGCCGAATGGCATGACCAACATTTTTCAGCCAGAATAGGCTCGATGATATCATGATATACCAAGGCTGAATCAACATTGGTGACTAATGGAGGCTGGTATTTTTTAAAACTAAAATTAAGGTAGTCGTCACCATGGGTTAGAGATCCTCCCAAATGTCCTGTGATAAATAATCCCAGCGTACTAGCCACCCAGGCCAGATGCTGTACAGCATTTTTATACTGTCGGGTTATGGTCCAGAATAAGAACCCAACAAGGATGGTAAACCCAAAACCAGACCATTTATGATTGGATAACAATGTCTCGGGATAACCTCCGCTTTGCGAAAGAAAATACCCTGAGAGCACTGACGCGATACTAACGACCAGGGTGGTACCCACCACCAACGGAATCACTTTTTCAAATGTAGATCCATTGCTACGGCGACTCCATACTTTCAATAAAATGGCCATCAACATCATGCCGATGGGCAAATGCACCACCAACGGGTGAAACTGAGCTATAAACTGGGTCACTACTGATATCTTTCTTTTAAAAATTTCATCATATATACATTGATATCCCATTGATCCGCCAAGGGTAGATGGGTATAGGGCACAGTAGGAAGATAATTGGGTGGCCCAAACTCGGTGAGAAAGGTCATTCTCTTACTACCTGCTTTGATACGATGATCTATGGCTTTATCCCACCATTCTACATGTTTTTTAAAAGTGTATGCCCATTCCGGAGCGCGTGGATCATTGACCTGGGGTCCCTCTTCGTGGCCGACTCGGGCATGTATATGTTTTGTCCTTCCCAGGGCCAGATCTACACTTTCAGACTGGTCTGCCAGCATCGATTCATGTACGTTGGTCCAATGTGAGATGTCCAGTGTGAGATACATGTCCGGATATTTTTCCAGAAAATGCCTCGTGGTATGAGCTGCAAAACACATCCTGCCCCGATGAGTTTCGTGCAGTATGTCTATCCCTGTTTTGGCCATTCGATCCAGAGTATATTCTATCAGGCTACAATTATGATCGTACCTAAAGTGGTCTTTGCCGGAATGGCAATTGACATATAGAGGTCTGAGGTGGATATTGTCAATGGCGGCATCAATATTGATTTTAAAGGTACGGGCATGTTCTTCATATTCAGTACCATTGCCACTGGTTAGAAAACCCACCTGGAGCTGGTATTTTTCCAAAGCATCAAACAACTCTTTTTGTTCTTCTTTGGTCCCCGGCCACCATATCTCCAATCCATGATATCCTGCTTCTTTAATCTTTTTACAGAAACTATCGATAGTGCCTGAATATCCCCAATTGGTGGCCAATACGATGATCTCCAGCTGGGATTTAATCTGCGTGGAGGAAGGTAATAATTCTAATGAAGATAATATCACTGGAGTAGAGGCAAGGGTATTTTTTATAAATTTTCTTCTATTCATTTTAAGCAATGATTTGTTTGATCGGCTTGCCCGCTACATCGGTCAATCGGTATGGCCTGCCCTGGAAGGAATATGTAAATTTTTCATGATCGAACCCTAACTGATGGAGGATAGTGGCTTGTATATCGTAAGGTGTGACTCTTCCACTGACTGGGGAATAACCCATTTCGTCAGTAGCCCCGTAAGTATGTCCTTTTTTAATACCTCCCCCTGCCATCCACATCGTGAATGCTTCTGAGTGATGGTCCCTGCCGGGGTACTTATTGGGGATGCCATCTCGGTTTTCTGCCATCGGAGTCCGGCCAAACTCACCTCCCCATACTATCAAGGTGTCCTCTAACAATCCACGCTGTTTCAAATCAAGAATGAGTGCGGTCATAGCTTTGTCTATTGGCCTGCATTTATTGATGAGACCTACATCGACCGATCCATCAGCCACATTTCCATGAGTATCCCATCCCCAATCAAAAAGTTGAATAAACCTCACCCCACTCTCCACCAGCTTGCGGGCCAGGAGGGCGTTGTTGGCAAAAGAAGACTTACCCGGTTGAGTACCATACATCTCGTGAATATATTGTGGTTCGTCATTGATATTCATGACCTCAGGCACAGCAATCTGCATTCGATAGGCAAGCTCATATTGGCTGATTCGGCTTAGTGTCTCCGGGTCACCATATTCAGTATATTCCTGTCGATTGATCTCGTTGATCGCATCGATCGAAGCTTTGCGAAGATCTCTTGGAATGCCTTCGGGATCCTTTAAGAACAATACGGGTTCACCCACATTGCGACACTGCACCCCCTGGTATACTGAAGGTAAAAATCCACTACCCCAGACACTTTTACCTGCATCTGGATTGTGACCACCTGAATTTAAAACGACAAATCCCGGCATATCACTGTTTTCTGATCCCAGGCCATAAGTCACCCATGATCCGATACTTGGCCTGCCCAGGCGCGCGCTGCCTGTATGCATGAGCAGCTGGGCGGGAGCGTGATTAAATTGATCAGTAGATACTGCTTTGAGGAAAGACACTTCGTCAGCTATAGTCTGGAAATGAGGAAGGTAATTGCTGATCCAGGCTCCACTTTGTCCATATTGTTTAAAATCTGCTTGCGAAGCCAACATCTTAGGCACTCCACGAATAAAAGCAAATTTCTTGCCTTCGAGAAAAGACTGGGGACAAGCCAGGCCATCGACTTTTTTTAGCTCCGGTTTGTAATCGAATAATTCCAGTTGCGACGGCGCGCCTGCCATATGAAGATAGATGACTGCCTTGGCTCTTGGTGCAAAATGTGGTGCTCTTGGAGCCAGCGGATGGATCGAATCATAGGAGGAGAGATTGTGTATGGCGTCATTTTTAGATTTACACCCGGTCAGCGCGGCGCCAAAGGCTATACCTCCCAGGCCCAAAAAAGATTCGCGTAGAAAGTTTCTGCGAGTATGTCTGATCAGGTCTCTGTGATATGCTTCGAGGGAAATATTTTTTTCTTCATCGTAGATTATGTTTTGGTGATGACTTCATCCAGGTTCATCAGTGCATTGGCGATAAGGACCATGGCTTGTTTTCCGGCTGCATCGTCATCAGAAGTTTGAGTGTAGATGTGCAAAGACTTTTCATACAGATTTTTCAAGATAGTTGCCTTATTGGCATCAATGGTTTTCCCGGTAAGCAGGTGATACGCCCGGGCAATATTTTCAGGTGGGTTTTGCCACCCTACTCTTTCGACCAATTTCATAGCCAATTGGATGTAAGCAGAGTCATTTAATATGGTCAAAGCCTGCAGCGGAGTATTGGTCCTTATTCGCCTGGAAGCACATACTTCCCTACCCATCGCATCAAAATTGGACATCCCGGGATAAGGACTGGTCCTTTTCCAAAAAGTATAAACTGCCCTTCGATATTGGCCGTTGCCTTCACTTTTCTTCCAGGACTTTCCATTGTACGGTGAGAGCCAGACTCCCTCAGGCTGATAGGGCATAGCAGGTGGGCCATACAATTCGGCATTCATGACACCGCTGGCCGCAAGTGCCTGATCTCTCAACTGCTCTGCAGACAATCGCACTCTTGGGCCTCTGGCAAAAAATTTGTTAGTCGGATCCAATTCGATGCTATTTTTATCAAGGCGGGAGTCTTGCCGATATGTCTCACTCATAACCATCTCTTTTAATAATTTTTTTAGGCTCCAACCATCTTCATTCATCAGCTTCCAGCTCAGATAGTCTAATAGCTCCTGGTGCGTTGGTGTTGCTCCCTGGCTCCCCATATCCTCCAAAGTCTCAACTAGGCCGGTACCCCAGATTTGCTCCCACAACCTATTGACAATAGTGCGGGCGGTCAGAGGATGTTGTTTGGAGGTCATCCATTGAGCTAATTCAAGCCGATTTTGAGGATTTTTGGTAATGGATGAAAATATAGCAGGCAATCCCTCGTGAACAGTATCTTTTTTTGCCAACCAGTTGCCTCGCTCAAATATCCGGGTCGTACGAAACATGGTAGGGGTATTGTCCAACATGATGGGTGTATTGGGTATGGGTGCATTCACCAGATCCCAGAAATCTTTTTTGATTTTAGGATCGTCTGTTGGAAACTTTTTTGTCGGATGAAAATAATCAAATATGAGGCAGGTCTCATCGGGGTTTTTATACTCAGTACTGGAGTAGGTCACGAAGATATCGTGGATGCCGGGTATCGGCTTTAAAGGAATCTCCACCATCACCCTTTCTTTACTTGGTTTGACTTCAAATGACCCGATAATGGGCCCCTGCAGGCTATCCAATCTGAATTGGACTAGTCCTTTTTTAAGTGCCCTTTCGTAATTGAAGATTAAAGCATCATGGTTGTCCAAAGGAAAATGAGGTATCCTGGCAGACGAAGGATTGCGCATAGACAGCCACTTGGTGTCATACAATTCACAATTGACAAAACTATTTGACTCCAAAGCGTTGACCGATGGCTGCAGGGTTTTGATGAAATGTACGATTTCCTGTACTTGCGACTCTGGCGTATGGTTTTTTGTCAAGGTGCTTTGCAAAGAATTTAACTTTGATTGCTGGTCCTCATTTAAGTGCCTGATGATAGGATAATCTGCCCAGGTATCTACATCCCTGGTATTGTTAAAATAAGCCATGAACTTATAATAATCTTCATGGCGAAAAGGATCGTATGGGTGACTATGACACTGTACGCAGGCAAAAGAAGTAGACATCAAAGTCTCCCAGGTAGTATTGACCCTGTCGATCACGGCGGCCACCCTAAACTCTTCGTTGTCTGTACCTCCCTCATCATTGGTCATTGTATTGCGATTAAAAGCTGTTGCGAGGTATTGGTCTTCTGTCGGATTGGGCAATAAGTCTCCCGCCAGTTGTTCAGTGAGAAATTGATCATAAGGCATATCCGCATTGAATGCCCGGATCAACCAATCCCTGTATCGCCAGATCACCCTATTGTCGTCTTTTTCGTAGCCTTTGGTATCAGCATATCGTGCCAGGTCCAGCCACATCGAAGTCCATTTTTCGCCATAGTGTGGAGAAGATAGCAGCGTATCGACCAATCGCTCATAATTGGCATCAGTAGGAGCTTGTACATAGGTAGAGGTGACAGAGTCTGCTCCCTGAAAACCTATTAGATCGAGGGCCAACCTTCGGGCCAAAACTTCAGGACTCGCTTCAGCAGCCTGTTTTAATCCAATCGCGGCCGCTTTGGCTTGTACAAATCTGTCCAGGTCATTTCCGGGCCAATCAGTTTTTGAATCTGGCAAGGCCGGTTTTTGAATACTTTGATAAGCCCAATGCTCACCCCATACAGCGCCCTGGCTGATCCACTCTGTCAGAACCTTGATTTCTTCCTTGGGTAAGGCACTATGGTTATAAGGCATTCGCATTTCAGGATCCTCCAGGCCGAGTCTGCGGATCATTTCACTTTGATGAGGTTTGCCTGGCACGATGGCATACTTTCCTGACTTGAGTTTTGCTTTGGCTTCTTCTTCGAATAAAAAGGATAAGCCGCCTTGTTTTTTTACACCCCCATGACAGGCGATACATTTATTATTGATGATGGGTTTTACCTGGGTACTATAATTTATGGGGTCGCTTTGCCGACAGGCACCGATCATCACCAAGGCAATGAAAAACAATGAAATATTCCTTATCAAGTCCATATTCAGGGTTTGAATTTAATTCTTTTTTACTTGAATTTTAAAGTCTTCCTTATATCCATACCAGAGGATGATATTACATATATTTAACCTCCCTAAGATACCAGAGTTGTTAGATGATCGCGACTAATCTATCCAGTCAATGAATTGCTATGATTTACCGGCGCATCTCACCGTGAAGATACCCCAGCACGGACTCCGTTAAAATCTTGCCCATCGATGGCGTGAAGGGCGATACGACCTCTACTTCATAGCCACCATGCTTCCACTCATTTTCTGTAGGCAGATAACCCAGCCAACCATTGGTATACCCGTAATAAAAAGTATAAGGGAAAGGTGATCTGTCCCTTATTTCATTGGAGATTTCACAAAATAGTTCTAGTGGTGCTGACCAGATAGCAACTTCCTCATTAATTCTAAGAAAACGAATGGGCAACTTGACTGTATTATTTCCATTCTGACCAGAATGGCTATAAGCATCCAGATAGGCGGGCCAGCCGAGTTGAGCTTTTCTTGGCCCCTCTACGGTCAATGCGCCGGTAAATAATTTTATTGAGTCTGAGGTGACAGCCAGTTTATTATTGGCCTCCAAAATTTTATCTCCAAGCAAGACCCTGAATTGGCTCAGATGACCGGCCCGGGGATTTGGATACACACTGTAAATAGGAGCAAGATTGCCCGCCGCACCATTGATAAATAATACAGGTACACCTGTCTGATGCTCCACATAATTGGCTACCATCCCGGTGACATCACCACTAATCTCCACATTCTCCTGACCCAGCACAGTACCATGAATAGGATAATTGACGATAAGTGCCAGAGGGCTCCTATCAGCTTTTTCAAGACGAAGCAACCCTATACGCCTGTCTACCGGTCCATCTGGATTGAGCCCTAAAGAAGCTCGTCCATCTACATCGATCGCCCTCCGATTTATATTAGCTTGCGAATATCCCCAGCCGACACCCAACCTGGCCGGCTCAAGTTTTTGACGAGCTTCCTGGATACCTTCTATTAAGGATTTTTCGATAAAATCAGTATATGCTGTATCCACCGGATGTTTGTATCGATCGCCCATAAAAGCTTCTGCAAGACCGGGTACACCTACCTCAGGAGCTGAATGAGTATGGGTGACAGACCACCAAAAATTGACAGGCTGAATGCCTAGTTTTTTTTGCAGTATGCCCGCCACATGATCGTATTCTGAGGGTGACATGAGACAGACTTCCGTCGAAATGAGAAAAAATTGAGTGCTGCCATCGTCCAGTACGATGATTCGGTGGTAGATGCTGTCGTGAATCCCTGTCGATAGTCGGGCACCATAGCCAAGGAGTTGTTTGGGACTGGATGGGCTGATATTTTTTTTGACCACAGCTACCCGAAAACTATTAACTGTAGATAAGCCAGATATTTTTTGACCAGAAGAAGTTGTACTCATGATCAAATCAAACCCAATGAGTAAGATCAAAACTAAAGGCAGCTTCATATTCATATTTAAAAACTTTTATTTCACGAAAGCCATGACACTATGTGTAAGACAGCTTAATTATTTTTTGCTTTTCAGGATCCATGATCTACCTGGAGCATCCACCAGAAAAGTTTCAATATTCCTGGTATCCTGCAGGGTGATATATACTCTCTGACCATCCGGACCGCCAAAAGCGATATTGCTGGGTTTTTTTCCACCGAGTGTGATTTCTTTTAATATAGTCCCTGCTGGAGATACTTTGACGATGGTTCCTTTACCATGTCGGGTGATATAGAGATTGCCATTGGCATCACAGCGCATACCATCCATGCCGAAATCCGGAAACTCGATCAGCAGCCGTTTGTTAGAGATCGTACCGCTGTCAGAAAGGTCATAGGCCCAGACCTTACGCTGTACAGATTCATTGACATAGAGTGTTTTTTCATCAGGACTGACTTCAATGCCATTAGTAGTACCCATATCTTTTTCGAGCAGATGCACACTACCATCAATATTGATACGCCAAAGATTGCCTGTACTTTCTTTCCAGGATGGATCACTGGCAAAGATACGATCATGACTGTCTATGGCGATATCATTGGGTTGGTTCATAGAAGGTTCATGCGCATGGACAGTCAGCTGTTGATCCGCCATCGTGACCTTCAGGATATTGTGATTGGTGTAATCAGCTATGTACATGTCTCCTTTGCTGTCAAACCGGATACCATTGCCAATGCTGCCATTGGGCAATTCTATAAACACACTGGCTTCCCCCTGGGGCGTCACTTTTCCGATGCTGCCTTCATGCTCAAAGTTTACGGCATATAGATTGCCGGCAATATCTACAGCAGGTCCTTCAGCACCCTGTGTAAAACTATTGATTGGGGTAAAAATACTGGGTTCAAACAATGCTTGCGTCTGATCCCCATCCTTGCAGGAAAATGTTGATATCATAGTTATCCCTAAATAAAATAAAAATAATCGTTTCATGAATAGTTGGCTAAAACCCTCGTGACTGGGTTGATGAGGAAATAAAGTTAAAGTATGTTTTGGTAGAAATAGGTGTTTTGCAAAGCAATTTGCAAAAAACGATACACACCAAAAAACTGCAGCAAAATATTTTCTGATTAGAAAATTAGTTTTGAGGCGATTAAGAGACACTTCCATGTACCTTAAATTGGAATCCTTAGACCTATTTAACTTTGACAAAATTCTATTTAAATCGATTGATTCGTTCAGGATTACAATTGATTGGCATTAAGAAAATGCTCCTTAAAAACAGAAAGGGCTAACTGACATGGTCAGCTAGCCCCTAAATATTAGTTATAGATGAAATATCAAATATTAATCACTATCCCTATTGAAGTCGCGATCACCACCTCGGAATCCACCTCGGTCGTTACCACCGCGTCCACCGCCGCTGCCACCTCTGTAGCCGCCGCCACCGCCGCTGCCGCCACGGTCACCACCTGATCGGTAGCCACCACCGCCGCCGCCGCCGTAACCACCTTCACGACGAGGACGGAATCCTCCGCCACCTCCACCGCCGCCAGGTCTAGGGCCTCTGTCTTCTTTGGGACGAGCTTCGTTTACATTTAATTCCTTTTCCATCCAAGTCTGACCATTAAGGGCAGCGATAGCGTTTTTAGCCTCATCGTCATTGTCCATTTCGACGAAACCAAATCCACGGCTTCTGCCGCTCATACGATCCATAATGATCTTGGCGGATTTTACAGCTCCATACTGGGCGAATAGGGCCTCAAGCTGATCATCAGACGCGCTGTAGCTGATGTTTGCAACATAAATATTCATTCTAAGAAAAATTTAAATAAAAAAAAATTGATTACTGAGTTAAGAAAAACGTGTGTGTCTTGGTTATATAAGATTAGGAAACATACTAAAAATGAGTGGCTAATGAATATTTATGTACTTATTTTCAACCAGTTTCTCTAATGAACTAAAAATCGAATTCTTATCAAATGTAAGGTAATTTATTCAATGGAGTTATACTGTCAACATTTTTTTTACGAGCTCAGCAATGGTCTTACCATCTGCTTTGCCACTAAGTCCTTTGTTGGCCAATCCCATGATTTTACCCATGTCTTTCATTCCAATAGCACCATGTGTGGTGATTAGGTCTTTGATATACGTTTCCAGGTCTTCCAGAGACATTTGACTTGGCAGGTAGGTTTGAATGACTTCTATCTCTTCTTTTTCCACCTGCGCCAGATCCGGTCGGTTCTGCGCTTCATAGATAGCAAGCGAATCTTGTCTTTGTTTGACCAGCTTCTGCAATAATTTGATCTCCCGATCTAAGTCCATTTCTAATCCAGATCCATCAGTATTGGCCAATAAAATAGCAGCTTTTATAGCCCGGACTCCTCGCAGTCTCACCGGGTCCTTGGCTTTCATGGCCTCTTTTATATCATTGTTGATCTGCTCTACGAGTGTCATTTGATTATTCATTAAACTAAAACAAAAAACCCAGTACACACAGACTGGGTTGGATTATAACTTCCAAATTTACTTTATTATTGTTTCTTTGGTGCATTGGCCGTAGTACTTACTGCGGGTAATCCAAGTTTGGTTCTTACCAATTGGCTCACATCAGACGATTCATCTGCGTACAATAACATGCCTGCACTGGTATCGAAGATATAAGCAAAAGCATTTTCTTTGGCAACATCCTGTATGGCTTTGTTGATTTTATCCAAAATAGGTTGTAACAGACCTTCTCTTTTCTGAGCCAGTTGATTTTGCATCTCTTGTTCCAATTTGGCCAGGTCATCTTCTTCGATTTTGAGTTTATCGGCTTGCTCTTGCAATGCTTTAGGAGCTATCTCGCCTTGTTTTTCCTTTCTTGCCAATTCCTGGTATTTAGCCTGTAGCGCTTCTACTTTTTGCTGACCTTGTTTGGACAATTGCTCCTGATATGCTTTTAGATTAGATTCTGCTGCTTTTATTTCAGGTACTTCACTCATGATAAGAGAGGAATTGAGATAACCAAACTTTTGAGCTTGACCTGGAAGGCTCACTAAAAGGACAAAAGAAGCGAGTAACAAAAATTTCATTGATTTCATTTTAATAATACTTAATTAGGATATAGATTTTTTTTATTTGGGCTGCAAATGTATCACTGAATTCCCAATTTTTTAAGAATATCTGAGGTCTTGTCCATTCCCGGATTGGAGAATATAACCCCGGCGGAGCTTCCTTTATCAAGGATCAGGTCATATCCTTTGGCTGTAGCGTACTCCTGAATGGCTTTATAGACTTTATCCTGAATGGGCTGTACGAGCTCCTGTCTTTTCATAAATAAAGCACCTTCAGGGCCAAACTTTGCTTTCTGCATTTCCATGGCTTCCTTCTCTTTTGCCATGATCTCCTCTTCTTTATTTTTACGCTGATCATCACTCAAGAGCACTTGTTCAGCCTGGTATTTATTGTACATTACTTTGATCTTATCCCTTGATTCGGAGATTTCTTGTTTCCAGGTGGCAGTAATTTTGTCCAATTGATCCTGAGCTTTTTTGTACTCCGAAAGATTCTCCAATACCTGTGTGATATCGATGATGGCAATCTTTTGAGCTGATGCAAAGGTCCAGGCAAAAGCGAGGAATACAATGAATATGATTCGTTTCATGATGTTAGTTTAAAGATTCAAAGTTAAAATAATTACGTTTCTAATTGAAAATGTAACTGTATTGAAATCCAAAAAGTTACACTCTGTTTAGGGTCGAATAACGAGGCAGTACTGATAAAAATTTGATTACAAGAGTATTACACATAACATTCAAAATGTTTTATTAAAAAGAATAACATAAATTGGATGAAATATTAATAGTTTTAACTAGTCGGTTTAGTATGAATGTCATCAATAAAATTCAAGGGCAGCTGGTAGATATCACCGGGCGAAATATCTATGGGGTAGTGATGTCCATACAAAACGGCTGCATCGTCCATTTCGAAAAGACCCGTTCAAAAAAAGGACCCTTCATATTACCAGGTTGGGTAGATGCGCATATTCATATAGAAAGCTCCATGTTGGTACCGGGTGAATTTGCCAAAATGGCATTGCCCTTTGGCACCCTCGCCACGGTCTCTGACCCGCACGAGATCGCCAATGTCATGGGTACCGAAGGGGTATATTACATGATAGAGCATGCTGAATCGCTTCCAATGGAGATACTTTTTGGCGCTCCTTCCTGCGTACCAGCCAGTGATTTTGAAACTGCCGGCGCAAAATTGGATGCGAGTGAGGTAGATAGATTGTTGGCGGACCCAAGGATAGGTTATTTATCAGAGGTCATGAATTATCCAGGGGTGATACATGGCAATCAGGAACTGCGATCAATGATCCAGTCCGCCCGCAAATACGGCAAACCTGTAGATGGTCATGCACCAGGTCTCAGAGGGTCAGATTTGAAAAAATATCGCGATGCCGGGATAGAGACTGATCACGAATGTTTCACCTATGAAGAAGCCAGGGAAAAAATCTCCCTGGGTATGAAGGTGCTCATCCGGGAAGGCAGCGCCGCAAAAAATTACGAGGCACTCGCTCCCCTCATAACAGAATACCCGGACCAATTGATGTTTTGCTCTGATGACAAACATCCGGATGATCTGCAGAAAGGTCATATGGATCAGATCGTATCCCGGGCTGTCAAGGACGGCTTTGACTTATACGATGTATTAAAGATTGCCTGTATCAATCCCCGGATGCACTATCCTTTAAAATCAGGCATGGTACGAATAGGTGATCCTGCCGATTTTATCCTCGTAGACGATTTAAAAGATATGAAAGTACTGGAAGTGTATTACGGAGGTACCCTAGTAGCCAAAGACGGCAAATCCTTAACTACAACCAAACCTGTCAATATCATCAACCAATTCCATTCGCAACCCGTCGCCGTAGAAGATCTGCATCAGCGGGCTTTATCACCGACACTCCAGGTGATAAAAGCGATGGATGGCCAACTGATAACTAACAAGATCTCTCATGCAGCATATATCCTCGATGGGTACGCAGTGTCTGATGCCAGGCATGATATCCTCAAAATCGTAGTAGTCAATCGATATGCCAAAGCCCGACCTGCGATCGGGTATGTCCAGGGTTTCGGACTCAAAGCAGGCGCCATGGCTTCTTGTGTGGCGCATGACTCACATAATATAGTAGCAGTAGGTGTAGACGATGCCTCTATCGCGCGGGTGATCAATAAGGTCATCGAACAAAAAGGCGGGATTGCTGCTTGTCTGCAGAGTTTTGTATTGGGTCTGGAATTACCTGTAGCAGGTATTATGAGTAACCTGGATGGCCATACTGTAGCCAAATCCTATAGCCTGATCGACCATTTTGTGAGGACGGATCTTAAGTCTCCATTGAGGGCACCTTTTATGACTTTGTCATTTATGGCTCTCCCGGTAATTCCTTCTTTGAAGATGACCGATAAGGGTCTGTTTGACGGGGATCGATTTGAATGGACGACTGTGTTTACCTAACTTAGCCTACCTAAATCTTTAATATCATGACTCAAGCAGCCAAATCAGTGTATTATTTCGCCTTTTACCTATACTTGACCGGTATCACTTTGATTTTTATTCCTAATGTATTTCTCTCCATGCTGGGACTTCCTGAAACCAATGAGGTGTGGATCAGGGTGGTCGGTATCTTGGCTTTGGCTATAGGCTTTTATTACCATCAAACTGCGATCCAAAACAATACAGCATTTTTTAAATTGACAGTTATCGTCAGGTCCCTTGTATTGGTCGCTTTCGTTCTCTTAGTATTGCTTAAACTGGCTTCTCCCATATTAATAGGTATAGGCTTGATAGATTTTATCGGGGCAATGTGGACCAGGATGGCACTAAAGAAAAATTAAGGCCTAAAAAATTCGTTGATCTATTCATTCTTGTGTTTTGTTTTTGAAATAAACCATCAACTGGTATGATCCTGCACGATCAACCAATGTCCGGATATTTTTCTGATCAATAGAGTATAATACCCCTCTATGTCACCGATACTACGGGTGAGATGCCATTGTCCAATGACTTGCATATAATCTGGAGATAGGAGTTTGATAACAATAATTTTATCAGTCAGATGACCCATGGCGGCAGGATCAGGGTATCTTTTTGTATAATTATCCAGCGTTTGCTGCCAACCATAGGTGATCCCTGATTTGCCGATATACATCAAGGAATCACTATGCCAATAAAACTGCATATAGGCCTCCACATCACTACGATTCCACGCTGCTACCTGCTGGCCGAGCTTGGTACGTATATATTGTTCATCAGGTGATTGTGCCTGGAGTAAGGATGTCATACAGACAAAATGAATAAGCAACCAAGTATATTTCATAATAAAAGAAGTTCAATTCAAATTTTTAAAGAACTGTTCCAGCTTGCGCTCGTCCAACCTGCCATCCGTCCTCACTCCGCTGCATAGATCCAACCCAAAAGGACCCACCTCAAGGATAGCAGTACGAACATTGTCAGCATTAAGCCCTCCGGCTAAAAAGACCGGTACCGATACAGATTCCACGATGCGACGACTGAGCTTCCAGTCATGCACTCTTCCGGTCCCACCGAGTTCTTTGATTTTTAGATTAGGATTGCCACTATCGAGCAGTATAGCATCCACATAAGGTGCTATTTGCTGACATTCGTCTATAGAGGATTCGCCTGTAACGTGGACTACCTGGACCAGTTTTACATAAGGCAGGGCTGCCCTGATATCGGCATAACTTCCATCGCTAAGAGCATCGACGATCTGAATGGTATTGGTATGCACTTGTCTATAATGGTTGACTATGGCGACAGCACTGGTATGGCTCGTCAATAAAAAGGTGGCTATAGGTGGTGGTACTGTGCTGGAAATCTGATGGATCATTTCGTCAGAAATCACCCCGGGTCCACTGGGCATTTGACCGACCAAACCCAGAGCTGCAGCGCCGTACCTGATAGCCATCTTAGCTTCGGCCACACTGCTGATGCAACAAATCTTCACTTTTGGTATCACTACATAAATATAGCGAGACTAAATAGATTTCAAGTCATATTACCATCCAGGCACCAGGTTTAAACCAAAAGCACCTTTACTGCCTTTGAGTAGCGGGAAGGCATAATACGGCTCTATAATGATCGCCCCGAAAAGGTTGACCCTGAGCGAAGCTCCAGTAGATGCCACAAATCTCTTGAAGGTAAAATCATTGACCCCAGTCTTGCTGAAACTGATCTGCCCAAACTGATCATAAGCTACGCCTCCATCAAGGAAAACACTGAGCTCAGAGAGCAAATAACCTGATTTGATGACAGCTAACCGCTCAGGACCCGTAAATGGCAGCCTAACCTCTAGATTGCCCATCAAAAGCTTTTGACCACTGAGTTGTTCAAATCCAATGCCATTCTCTGATGCCAATCTATCCAGTTGGGTATAATAAAATCCGTGTACAAAACCCATATTACCCACCAGGATAGGGCTAAATCCACGGGCACTTTCGCCGAATCGGCCATGATACATCACCCTTGCAGCGATGCTGACTGGTTTTTTCCACCAATACTTACGGTAATCAGCTGTGGCTGCAGCAAAATTGTACCCACTAAAATATTTCTCTACTTCAAACCTGTATCGATGACCAGACATGGGTGAAGCCATACCAAAATTAGAATTATCACCTACATAGGCCAGGCCGGTATTGAAGAAGCCTGTCCTTTTGATCAGGTATCCTCCTATATTAATGACATCTGTCTCTAAAGGGATGCGCTCTCTGCGACCCTGATCTATATATTGGTAGGTGTATGGATCATAAAATGTAGGATACCGATCCAGTCTGAAAGACCTGTAATTGCCTGACAAACTGGTCTCAAACCTACGGGTAGTCGATAGCGGAAATTGTGCAAATACCCCCATCTGGTCTTCAAAGATCCTCAGGATGTCCAGGTCCTCACGCAATACTTCATACTGTCCATTGCTAAAATTTAAAGTATCCAGTCTATAACTCACACCCCCGGTCTGAAAAGGGATGTGGGAGAGGGTGGTACCCCATGCAATCTTTCGTTTAGAATTGATATAGGTCACCTGACCTCCAAAATCGTAGATATCACCATTGAGTGCGAGTGTGGAATAAATCTGATGATTACCAAAAAGATCTGAAAACAACATCTGTACACCACCGGCCAAACCTGTTCGGGTGCCAAAACTTCCGGTACCTACTCCGAGTCCGGTACTACCTCCTATATAATCCAGTTTAAATTTATTGACAACCGGTTTGGCTTGAAACTTAAGTTTATAGGCATCTTCAGGGAGTGGGAGCTGAGTATACCCGTCTACCTTGGAAAGATTGTCTGCCACAATATCTTTTTGTCCCAGATTGGTCATAGGTAAAGTACCCGGAGCCATGTCGATGGCATTGACATCTACGACAGGCCTGTTGAGAAATCGATCCTGACCTGCAGAGTAGATCGAAAAACTGTTTTTAGAATAGTAAGAGTAAACTATTTTATCTTTTTTTCGGGATACTGTCAGCGCAGGAGAGTATTCCGTAATGCCACTGATACCAGAGAGAAAATCGGTCATTTGGTAGACTTTATCGTCAGACAATTCGTAGCGGTACATATTTCGAAAACCGTCTTTGTCTGATAAAAAATAAATATTGCCATCATCGTCGTGCTCAGGATTGAGGTTGTTGGCCCCATAGAAAAAGTCAAGATCTTTAGTAGTGCCTGAAGCCAACTCACCATCTGCTCCTTTGCTCAGGATAGCGAGGTTCATAGTGTATTTACCATGTTTTCTACCTCGATCCATGCTGAGTTTGTCTGTCGCATATACGATTGACTTTCCGTCAGTAGACCAGTTAGGCTGTATTTCACTGTATATATCGTTGGTCAGTCTCTTGAGTTTTTTAGATTTTAGCACATACTCATAAAGGTCAGTCTGGCCCTGCGCAAGGCCGGCGAAGACAATGCTTTTACCATCAGGACTCCAGGCAGGGTTAGCAAAAGCGGGCACTTCTTTAAACTGGATCTCTTCTTTGGTACGACCACTAGCCACATCTTTGATGATGAGGGCATGCACTCCTTTTTTATAGGCTATGGTAGCAAATTGTTTGCTGTCAGAACTCCAGGTACCACTCGACTCCAGGTAATTGAGATCATCGAGATGACCTTCTTTAGTTGTACTCAGTACTTTGCGGATTATTTTGCCGGAGGTTGCATCAGCCAGATATAGATCGGTAGAAAATAAATCTTTCTCCGATAAGAAGATAATGTACTTACCATTGGGGCTGAGTACCGGTGATACATTGATACGACCACCATTTTTGGCAGATACCAATTCTCTACCAATCAATCTCTCTTTTTTGTCACCTAAAAATGGGTCATAGTAGGTTCTTAAAGCATTTTGAAATCGCTCAGACAACTGATCAGCCGTCACACCCAAGGTAATGGCGCTTGCGGTTTCTATGCCATAAATTGCGGTATTGACAAACATGGGTCTGATCACATCATCTCCATACATACCTGCCAGGAATGCCCAAAACGCCTGGCCATAGCGATAAGGGAAATATCGGGGATTTTCTAATTGTTTAAATCCCGGCACATCCCCTTGCAGCACAGCATCTCTCATCCACATGGCAGTAAAAGGATCTACTCTACCCAGCGACAAATATTCTGCCAGACCTTCAACCATCCACAAAGGGAGATTCTGCAGATTCTTGATAGAAGAAGAATCGCCATTGATCACTACATCGTACTGAAAAGCATGCACCAACTCATGTCCGAGTACATGCCAGGTCTGCTGGTTGGTCATCGTAAAAGGAAAAATAACCCGATTTCGCAATGCTTCTGTCACACCTCCGGTACCTACACCAATCTCGCCGGAGATGGCATTGGTCTGCTGAAAGTCTGCGTGATCGTTATATAAAATGATTGGATTTTTGGTATAAAATGAATCCCTGAATATTTTTTGATGCATTTTGTACCATTGGTCAGACCATAGTCCTATCCTATCCAGTGCTTCCTTATTGTCCAGGTAGTGGTAGATACTAAAATAGGGGGTTTCGTAAAGCTTGTAATCAAAGGTTTTATAATGGGGCTTATTCCTGCCAAAATATTGAGCGTCCAGGGCAAAAGGTATTAATATACTAAAGAAGAGGATAAAACTACCTAGGTTAAGTGCGTGCTTTTTCATGGGTAAAAAATTTGTTGTACTATATATTAACTAAATTTCTTGTGTTTTTGATCATTAAAGATCTCTTAAATTTTAAAAATAAATAAAACCCTCTGCAGTATCTCTAATTGAACATCCGGAATTAATATTCCTTAGATCAGATTAAAAAAGCCCACCGGAAGATTCCGATGGGCTTGAAAAAACGAAAACCTTAAATGCTATGCGAAAAATGAATGTTTATATTTTTTTGCGTAGTTTGACAGGCAAGGTCCTGACATTGCCATCGCGTAAGATTTTAAACTGTAGAGTCTGTCCTACTCTGGAATCATCCCTTAGGCTGATCAATTGGTCAAACGAATTCACCTCCTTGCCATCTACAGATAGGATAATATCATCAGGGATCAACCCAGCATAATCTGCAATACTCCCTTCCTGAACACTACTGATCAACAATCCCTTATTGCTGGGAAGGTTTTGTTCTTTGGCAAGGGTGGCATCAATCTCATGCACTTCTAATCCAAGACTACCTACCCGCTCCAGGGAGCCATTTTCTTTAATTTCTTTCATCACACGCTGCATGAGGTTGACTGGAATAGCAAACGAATACCCCGCAAAACTTCCATTAGGGGAATATATCGCAGTATTGATACCTATGAGCCTGCCTTGTACATCTACTAAAGCTCCGCCGGAGTTACCTGGATTGACGGCAGCGTCTGTCTGAATAAATTCTTCTATTGGTTTGGCATCCTTGATGATATTGAGTTTGTTTCTTCCTTTGGCGCTGACAATACCGGAAGTCACTGTAAATTCAAGATCAAAAGGATTGCCTACAGCCAGGACCCATTCACCTACTTTGACCGCATCACTATTGCCAAATTCGGCCGGAGTAAGGTTATTGGCATCTATTTTAAGCAAAGCGAGATCGGTACTCGGATCTACACCAATTTTTTGAGCGACAAATTTGCGATCATCAGAGGTTTTGATATTGATCTCATCTGCTCCATTGACCACATGATTGTTAGTGACTATATATCCATCGGAAGAAATGATCACGCCCGAACCTTTTCCTTCACTCGGAATATCAATGCCTCCACCCCCAAACAACTGGCCAAAATCAAATAAGTCCTCAAGATCTCTAGGCATTCTGCGACTGTTTGGCTTTCGATTACTAGTAGAGATGCCTGATTTGGTCTCGATGTAAACAACAGATTTTTTAGCTTTTTCAGCTGCATCCGTGAAGTCGAAAGGCACATAGACTATTTTTGCAGCACTTGATTTGGTATCTGATACAGTTGTTTGACCAGACATACGCGAAAGTAACATTGTGATCATCACCACAAATATCAAAATGGACGATTTTAGCTTCATAGGACTTAAATGATTTTTTTTATAGGACACAAAATTAACAGCAAGGTATAATCAATTGATTCACTTATGGTTTAGATTAACAATAGTTTAACCGGAAGGTTTTAGGAGAAAAGGACTCTAAAAGCAGATAAAGTTGAAATCAGCCTTGGCCAACCATCACGGATAGAGCCATGGTTTTCATTAGTTTTGCACCTTAATACTAATCCTTAGACTACATGTCGCGTAAAAAAAAAATGCTTCGTTTTGCGGAGTTAGAAACCTTTGAGAATGTATTTCAATGCGTTGACTCTAATAGCACGACGGTCAAAACGTTTGATGGCTCTTCAAAAGAAATCAAGGGACATTGGAGCGAGCAAGTATTTCACAATGATCATCCTTTGATCATAGAACTGGCCTGCGGCAAAGGGGAGTATACCGTCTCGCTCGCTCAAACACATCCAGCACATAATTTTATAGGCATCGATGTCAAAGGCAATCGCATGCACCGGGGAGCTAAAAAAGCATTATCCCTAGAAATCGCTAATGCAGCTTTTTTAAGGATTCGTATCGAATGGCTCACCAATCATTTTGCTTCTGCTGAGCTGAGTGAAATCTGGATCACCTTTCCTGACCCTTTCCTCAAACAAAGCAAAGCCAATCGCAGACTTACCTCACCTATGTTTTTAGATCGTTATCGATCACTGCTCAAACCCGGTGGTGTGGTCCATCTGAAGACTGACAGTACAGAACTTTTCGCGTATAGCTTGCAGACCTTATCTGAATATGCCGGAGCGCACATCCTGATACAATCTGATGATATAGATCGGGATGGTTTGACCAAAGAGGACCTTGCCATACAGACACATTATGAAGGGATACATCGGGGTATAGGAAAGCCGATAAAATATGTAAAGTGGCGGTTTGAATAGGGTGATAATCAGCCTGGTTAGAATTTACTATTGCTCATCCGGATTTTTTTGACCAACCAAAGATTGCCAAAAGCAAAAACGAAGATGAGGGCCATCATGGCTAAAGAAAACAAGGTGCCATCGGGCAATACTATAGTCAACCATGGATGTACTATATAACTCAATAGGGCTAGTGGCACTATCACAAATGCCTTCAACGCACTGGATAACTTGTTATCTTTAAAAGTTTGACTTGAAAATTTATAGTTCAAGGCTAGGAACAAAAGCCAGGAGGCTATAAATCCATAAAGCATGTTGAATGGTTATACTACGAAAGGCAGATTATTGTTCACGCTCATACTTACAGCATTCATCGAGCTTGGCATAAGCCTCATCATTTGCTTTTATCTTGTCAGTATCGTAACCAACCGCCGCGATTCGCTGATGAATTTCATCCAGAGATATATTGGATGAGTTAAAAGTAATGGTGAGCAGGTGGGTCTCCTTGTCCCAATTTACTTTTTTTACCCCTTTGATTCGAAGAGCGGTTTCTATTTTTTTCTTACACATACCACAACTTCCATTGACTTTAAAAGTAGAAGTCACATCAGCAGCAGCAGATTCAAAAGAAAAGAGAGACAAAACCATTACAAAAAAGAAGGTAAAAACTGATATAGATTTTTTCATATTCTGTTCTGTTTAGATGCAAAGATAACAGTTACAACCTTTATAAAGTTTGACCCTATAGGATTGTTTGGTTAAAAAGGTGTTATAATAACTTCTAAAAATAAGGTCCTTCTTCAGAGTAAATTTTTAGCTCAGGCTTGTATTTACCCAAAGCTTGGATGACCTGGTTGGATGTATTGGTCCTATAAAGAAATACTTCGCGCAGCGCAGGAAAGTCCAATAAATCTATTGCCGATTTGTCATCTATCTCCGTAAAAGACAGGTTGAGAATTTCGAGGGAAGGTATCTTTTGTAAATAAATCAGGCTTAGGCCGGAGATTTTAGTCTTTTGAAGGTATAACTCTTTGAGATTCTTCATCCTACTCAAATAATAAAGAGCAGCATCATCGATATCACAGGAGACCAAGGAGACCCTGGTAAAATAATCAAAGTATGGCCTTAATTCTTTTAATTGATCCAGTCCAAAAGTGGATGGAGGGAATAACATAGACAAAGTATAGCTATTATCTCCCTGCAAGCTATCTTGTCGAATCACCACTTGCAGTTTTGCAGCCAGTGTCTCTAATTCTGCTTTTAGATTTTGAGAGGAAATTTCGGCCATCAAATGGGACCTCCGATACTGAGCGATCGTCGGATCAAGGTCTTTAATAATCGAAGCCAGTGTCGTAGTATCTGCCACCTGGGATACACATAAAGTATCGCTTGCTCCAAGATTGATCCAGTGTCTGAGCAGATCCAGCTCATCTTTTGTGAGAGGGGTTTTGCCCTGAGGCGGCATGTGCTCATCATGATTAGGGGGCAGGATGACCCGTTTGAATAACTCGCTGTAATCTGCCATACCGGGGGCAACAGCATAATTGCCGCTTTGGCCTTTGGTGAATAATTGGCCGTATGAACCTAGTGACAGTCCTCCTTTAGCACGCTGATCGTTATGACAGGAGGTGCATTTTGACTCAAATATTTGTGCCACATAATCGTCGTACACCATAAGTATTGAGTCAGGTCGTGATAGTTTAGAGACACTCGCATCGAAGATTAAAGGCAGATAACCGGATAAATAATCCCGACCGTGGGTGACGGATCCGCCGAGATGTCCTGTATAGATCGCAGCAATATTGGCAGCGATCAGTGCTACATAATATGGGCCATATTGCCGACAACTCTTCCAGAACACGATAAAAAATGCAAGGGTCACCATCGTCAAGAATGCCGTGATGACACCACCCCAAAAATGTTGGTCTATTAAATAACCGGCGTATTCGCCGGAGGCGTATAAAAAATAACCAGAGCCTACCGTGCTCACTATACAAATCACTGTGACTACCAATAGTGCCAGTATCCACTTGTCACCTGGTTGGTACGAAAAATACAATCTACCTACTTCAATCATCAAGGTTAGGAGAATCAAAACAATAGGAAAGTGTAACAATACGGGATGGAATCTGCCAAGCATCAAGAGTACTATCGGGGCTTGCCTGATCTCAAAATAGGGTAAAGCTAAAAAGCACAACCCCACTAACCACAAGGCATAATAAAACAAACGGCTTCTAACTATTTTCTCCAATCGCTCCACCTCATAAAAATAATAAAAACGGTTACAAGATCGATCTTATGCCATGATGTCCGACAGAGTAGAAGTGCTGTCACCAAATTGTCGCTGTTCAATATCAAGCGCATGCAACATAGTGAGATAGAGATTGGCCAGTGGAGTCTCTTTGGTAAATGCCAGATTTTGACCCGACTTGATTTTTCCACCTCCTCTACCACCGAGTAAGATTGGAAGATTACGTGGAGCATGCCTGTTGCCATCACGCAAATCAGATGTAAACATCACCATTGAATTATCTAATAAAGTATGATCTCCTTCCTGAATGCTTTTGAGCCTATTGAGCAGATAAGCGTATTGCTCAATATGCCAGGTAGTGATGCGGGCATATTCTTCCAGATTTTCAGGTTTATCCATATGATGTGAGATGGAGTGGTGATTGCCTTTTACGCCATCAAGGAAAGCGAAACTGCGGTTGCTCACGGAATTGCCAAACATAAAAGTGGATACCCGACTGGCATCACTCCAGAAAGCCAGGGTCATGATATCCAACATCAACCTTGTTTTTTCCGTCACATCTACCCCGCCATATACTTCCACATATTCATCTATATTTTGATTGATGCGGGTGAGTTCTTTTTTGATATCCCTGGTAATGTTGCCTGCAAATTTTTCGCGATTGGTTTCATTGGTCAATCGTTTTTCTACACTGTAGATGGATTCCAGGTACTCAGACAACTTGTCCTGATCTGACCGCCCCAGGTTTTTTTTGAGTTGATCAGCATCTTCTTTGACCATATCCAGGATGCTTAATTTGTATGGGTCATTTTTTATTTTAGCACCAGGCACATAAGGTTTAAAAAGTCTATCAAATGCAAGGCGGGGATCTATCTCTTTGGACAAGGGGGTCTCCGGGGTCTGCCAGGATATACTGGATCCATATAAGCGGGTAAAACCTACATTGATATCGACTCCCGTAGTAATGCGATCAAGACCATATTCTAAAGAAGGAAAAAGCGTCTCATTGCCCAATCGTTTGGCGATCAACTGATCCAGCGATATACCACCACAGCTGATATTGTCACCAATGGTTTGTTTGATAGACATGCAAGTGAGTAAACTGGCTGATTTGGCATAATGTCCATCTGCCCCTTTAAATATCGAATTTTTATTCATGAGCTCTCCCAATACGAGGATATCTTCTTGCAATCCTTTCAGAGGGAGTAATTGACGAGTCAATTCAAAATCGCAGCCAAAAGTGGAGGGTGTCCAAAGATTGGGATGTACTCCATTGGGCATGTATAAAAAAGCAGATCTTACCGGCGCTTTGGTCTTAAAAGGATTGGGCAATCCAGGAATAGCCATAGCTTCAAGCAAAGGCAAGGCTATACAGGCTCCCCCCATTCCTTTGAGCATTCTCCTGCGTGATATATGCCATTTTTTTTTCATGTACTTACTCATTTGATTGATCAAGATACTTCAATGCTATCTATCTTAAATACTCTTTTTTTCAAAATCATTTAACTTCATGGTAAAGGGATAACTCTTGACCAACTCTAAAATAAAAGGCTCCGGGTCAAAATTATTTGCCAATAAAGTATTTTCAAGAATGACCAAGGCAGGCTCATCAGTAAACAACATCGAGCGACCAAGAGCATAAGACAACATCTTAGTAGCCATATTCCTGGCAAACTTGGTTTTCTCCTCCATCAGGATAACTTTAAGTTCTACGGGTCCCTTAAATTTCTGGCCATCAGCGGTAATTCCGGAAGGATCTATTGCTACTTTACCGTAGCTATCCCGCCATCTACCTGTTGGATCGAAGTTTTCAAGTCCCAGACCCAGGGGGTCCATTTTTTCATGACAAGACCGGCATTCTGGTTTTGCCCGATGTGCTTCCAGTATTTTGCGCAATCCCAGGGCATCGTGAGTGGCTTTGTCTTCCGTAAGCTCAGCTACTACAGCGGGAGGCGGAGGCGGCGATATCCCCAATATTTGTTCCATTACCCACTTACCCCTATTCACAGGACTGGTCCGCATAGGAAATGATGTGGTAGCCAGGACACTCCCCATACCCAATACACCTCCCCGGGTTTGGTCTTTCAGCGTCACTTTTTGAAAATCCTGGTGATCGACGCCATCTATACCATAATAAGTAGCAAGGTCTTTATTGAGAAAAGCATAATCGCTGTTGATCAGATCCAGCAGATTTTTACTCCCTGTAAGAACAAAATAAAAGTATTCGACCGTCTCCTGATACAAGGATTGGCGAATATTTATTTCAAAACCCGGAAATTTATCCGTGTCCACGATTGGTTCTTTTTCCAGCAATTTGCCGATACCAAGCCATTGCACTGCAAAATTTTCGGCAAAGCGCTTTGCTTTGGGATCTCTGAGCATGCGCCTGGCCTGAGCAGCCAGGATGGCGGTATCCTGAAGCTTTCCCTGATATGCCAGATCAAACAATTCCTGATCAGGCATACTGGACCATAAGAAAGCAGATAGTCGAGTAGCCAACTCAAAATCATTGATGGCATAAGATCCCTCCTTTTCCGGTTCTTCTTCGACTTTATACAAAAAATTGGGTGAAACCAATATAGCCTTTAGGCATTGAGCTATCCCCTCATCAAAACGATATTGAGGTTTTAAATTAAAGGTATCCTTTTGACTGTAGACGGTTTGAAACAGAGTCAAAAGTTTGGTCTTCTCTTCGTCCTTTAAAAATCTTCTGTATGCTTTTGTGGCTATTGGTATGAAGACCTCCATCGCAGACTGCTCTGCAAGATCATACCTTCTATCTTCTGCATTAAAAAAAGACTTGAACCAGTGGACGATATATTTCCACCTGGTCTCTTTATATCGAAAAGGAACTAAAGATGCCCACTTAATTGAATCCTGTCGGAGCTTTTCAACTATCAGATCGGCTGCATCATAATAGCGCTCAAATTTTAAAGGTGTAAAAAACAAGGCTCTGCCTTGATTGTCAAATCCCCCCCCCCCTGACCCATCTGAAGGGAAATATTTTTTTGCTTCAAAATCTATATCGAACAAATCTTTGATCGTGTACTGGTATTCAGGATGGCTCAACCGCCTGATCACGATATGTCCGGGGGTTTTATTTTTAAGCGAGGTCTGAAGGATACGATCAATCCCTGTGACCAGTTGATCGTAGTCGGATTCAGAAAGTGTGGGCTCGCTTTTAGGAGGCATATGCCGACTTTTAATCTGGTCGAGCACTTTTAGCCAAAATGCCCCATCCTTGATGACCCTGTCCTGTTCCTTATAATTATCGATATTGACACCAGCTTTAGGTGCGTTAGTATTATGACAACTGATACACTTTTTGACTAATAAAGGCCTCACATCAATCTCATAACGGATGCTATCCCCTACAGACCAGGCAGGAAGCATGAAATTGAGAAAAAAAAATAAGCCTAAAATGTACGGACGCAAAGTATTTTTTTGAAGAACAGCTAAGGTAAATATAAGCAGGCAGAAAATCAAATTCGACCTCAAAGTTTAAATTCGATGAGCAATCCATATCTTTATTCCTTTATAATGATTAGTGAAGAAACGATAGACCGTTGTATAGAAACCATTGCGGAGGGCAGTACCGATTGGCTGGAGGTCATGTCCAAGCAACAGCCTGTATTGGCTGGCTTTCTGACTGCGGAAGACCATGAAGCTTTTACTGAAGAGGAGACTCAGTATTTATATTATCTCGCCGTATTGTGCTGGATGTGTTTTGATACCACTTATGAAGAGATGGATGAGCTCAATGAAGAGGATCTATCCATACGCGAAGAACAAAACTGGAACAGAATAGACTCTATGCGGCCATCTTCGCTGCAGAAAATAGTCGACAAACTAATGCCGGACTATGTGGAGCAAGAGTTGCTATTTTACCTGGAAGATGCATTGCAGATAGATGCTGAAGATCCTGAGCATCCTGTGACCAAATCGGGGCAAATCCCACTTTTTATTACCCTTATTACGCTCGTGGATGTGCTCACGGAAGCAGCTAAAGACTAAAATGGTACGTATAGAGTATTAAGTACTTTGCCTCTTTTTGATAAATTAACTATGGAGGTAAAGTCCTGAATGAACAAAACTGCTTATCTTTCGATCTTTAAAGCTTATGCAAATTAAATCAAACACATTTATTCTCTTGGTGGTTGGACTCCTTGGCTACATGGTTCCGAAGGCGCAAGACATCCACTTTACAATGTTTGATTTGTCACCACTCACCCTCAATCCTGGATTGATAGGCGATTTTAATGGTACCTTCCGGGTTACAGGCAATTACAGAATACAATGGCCGACTATTGCTAAATATCAAACCCCTTCTATTGGGATCGATGCACCTCTGCTGAAAGGATTTCGCAAAAATGATTGGATTAGTTTTGGTATTGCTGCCTACCAGGACAAAGCGGGAGAGAGCAGTGCTTTCCAGCTAAAAAAGACTTCAGGTTGGCTGGGTGGATCCTATCATGCTGTGCTTAATAAAAAAGGCACCAATGTGATGTCTCTCGGAGTACAAAGCGGGGGTACCAGCAAAAGTTTGGTTGGCAATCCCAGGTTTCAGGATCCTTCTGATCCGGCATTCCCTGGAGGATCCGGTGGGCCAAACGGCGACAACAAAAAATCATATTCTGACCTCAATGTAGGCTTGGTATACTCTTCAATACTCAACAAAGAAAAGACATCTGCGCTCAATATGGGTGTATCCATGTATCACCTGACCAAACCCAATGGGTCACTCGGTAGTAGCCAGGGAGGTGGTACTCCTGGCAGTACCAGTAGTGATAAACAAGATGTCCTTATAAATGCCCATGCAGTTTTGAGTATTCCACGAGGCGATTTATTGACTTTTTTCCCGGCAATTGTTCTACATAATCTTGCAGGCAATTTTGAACTTGCCGGTCAATTAAAAGGAGAATTGCTGGTGAACAAAGAAAAAGATTTTGCTGTGCAGGGGGGTCTTGGATATAGAGTAGGTGATGCGGCTTTCGCTTTGTTTGGAGCGAGATATAAGGATTTAAAAGTTGGTTTGGCCTATGATTTTAATATTTCTGGAGCAACTGCCAGTACCTCGGGTATAGGAGGTTATGAACTTGGAGTATCCTATATCGCCAAGATATATAAAAAGCCTGTTGTGAAACCTGTGATATTCTGTCCAAGGTTTTAGTTTTCGATTTAACCATTTTCTCCTCATCCTAACCAGAACCAAAAAAGCTTTGGGGCCTACGCATTCGTTTAATCCCTTCGCTATTTTAATTAGATTTCAAGGGTCTAGAGGAGTAATGTTTCTTTGTTAAAATTTCTTTATTAATTTTACAAAGATGCTGGATCATCAGATCAGCCATTTTTGTGTGTTTTTATCTAAATAATATTTTACTCAAATGATTATGAAACTATTGACTTTCCTGGCTTTTATGTACTTATCAGTGACGGTAACAGCTCAGACTCCTTCGATAAAGACCTCACCCCCATTGAGGGAGGCAGCCCCGAGTAGTGTAGGTATGTCAGCTGAGCGCCTGGATCTTATCGGGGATATGTGCAACCAGGCTATACAAAATGGAGAAGTCCCCGGTATAGTAGCTTTAGTAGCCAGAGGTGGCAAGATCGTCTACTACAAAGCTTTTGGCAAAGCAGATAATGCCTCAGGTAGAAATATGAAGCAGGATGATATCTTCAGAATTGCTTCGCAATCAAAAGCGATCACTTCGACTGCGGTGATGATGCTCTGGGAAGAAGGGAGATTCAGGTTAGACGATCCGATCTCAAAATATATACCAGAGTTTGATAAAGGCCAGGTCCTGGATACGATGTACCCCGATGGTACTTATACGACTGTGCCTGTTAATAAACCGATCACCATAAGACACTTACTCACGCATACTTCAGGACTGGGGTATGGAGTCATAGACGGAGATGAAAGGTTTAAGAAGATGTATAACAAAGCAGGGATCACTGATCTATTCACGACAGAAAATATATCTATAGGAGAAAGTGTGAAGAAACTGGCTAAGCTGCCTCTGCATCATCAACCCGGCGAAAAATTTACCTACAGTGAAGGGCTCGATGTGCTAGGTTATTTTATTGAAATCGTATCGGGCATGCCCTTTGACCGTTTTTTGAGGACACGCATTTTTGATCCACTGGGTATGAATGATAGCTGGTTTTATCTGCCGGAAGCCAAATCTTCCCGACTGGTATCCATTCAGAAAAAAGAAAATAATAGCTGGATAAAGTATCCTACTACTTTTTACGATCCTGACTATCCAATCAAAGGAGCCAGAAGGTTTTTTTCCGGCGGAGCCGGATTGTCCAGCACGGCTAAAGATTATGCTACTTTTCTCCAAATGTATTTGAATAATGGAGAATTAAATGGGATACGATTGCTCAGCAGGACGACCATACAGTTTATGATGGCCAATCAAATAGGCAACCTCATGGGAGATAGTGGCTCCTTTTATGGATTGGCCTTTGGTGTTCTGGATCAAAAAGGTGAGGATATGGGAGGCAGCGGCAGTGAAGGCACTTTCAATTGGGGAGGTTATTTTAACACCCAATATTTTGCAGACCCGAAAGAAAAAGTGATCGGCATCCTGATGAAACAAACTCAGGGTACGAACTCAGACAATACCGGTTGGAGGTTTCGACAATTAGTAAGTCAGGCTATTGATGACTAAGCTATTTTATTTTCTTCAATATCGATTTTTTACGAAAATCCAGCTTAACTAAATGGTAGTCAAAGCTATATTTGTTCAACAAGAATGTCAAATACAGATCCTAAAAGATCGAAACTCTATGTTAGTCTAAATTAATCTATGATTCATCCGGCACTTTGCATATTTGTAACCGAATTAAAGCTATACAATGTCCATTCTCTCCCTAAATCAGGTTTCTAAAAGTTTTCAGCAATACCAGGCGGTCGATCAGGTCAGTTTTTCGGTTCCTAAAGGTTGCATCTATGGTTTATTGGGGCCCAATGGCGCTGGTAAAACGACTACCATCCGTATGATCACGGGCATTATGCACCCGGACACCGGAGAAATCTACCTCTTTGATAAAAAAGTGAATGAAACCATACCTCCGCAGATTGGATACATGCCTGAAGAGCGAGGGTTGTATAAAAAAATGACCATCTGGGATCACCTCCTTTACCTGGCACAACTTAAAGGTATGACTGAAACCGATGCCAAAAAAGAGCTTAAATTTTGGATAGAACGCCTTGAAATGAAAACCTGGTACACTAAAAAAATCGAAGAGCTATCCAAGGGAATGACGCAAAAAGCGCAATTTATCGCCACGGTGATACATAAGCCGGATCTGCTCATATTGGACGAACCCTTCTCTGGTCTGGACCCCATCAGTACCAATATGATCAAGGATGAGATCTCCCGATTGAACGAACAAGGCACGACCATCATATTCTCGACCCATCGGATGGAACAAGTCGAGGAAATCTGCGAAAGGATGGTGCTCATCAATAAAGGCAAAAACGTATTGGAAGGCAATGTGGAAGAAATACGCAAAGCTAACCGGCAACATCTTTTTGAGTTGATATCTGATCATGAGCTTCCAGAAGAGTTTCCAGAAGAATTTAATGCTTCAATCAAAAACAGTAAAAAAGTTGAATTTCAACCAAAATCCAATATTGACTCATCAGACCTGCTTCAATACCTTATTCAAAAAGGTATCCATGTAAGTTCTTTCAGGGAAATTTTTCCTTCCATTAACGACATATTTATTAAAACAGTAGAAAACTCCAACCTGGCATGAATAAACTGTGGCTAATCGTCAAACGGGAATACACTACCCGGGTATTTAAAAAATCTTTTATTTTATTGACCTTGCTGGTACCTCTCGCCATAGTGGCGTTTAGTGTCATCGTAGGATTTATTATGAGTCGGAATACTGTCCAAAAAATCAATATTGCTGTATCTGATCCTCAACATATGATTACAGATTCTACAGGTGCGGCGCCTGCAATCTCCAGCAGGAATCAAGACCTTCAATACACAGTTAGTGAGCTGGATCCCGAGGTACTCAAAGCAGATCTCCAATCAGGAAAATACCAGGCTGTTATAGAAATAGCGCCACCGTTAAACATCAAAGAAGTCGATTTTAAACTTCGTATTCATACTGACCAAAGGTTGGACATCAATACGACCGAGAGTATCAAATCTACCATGTCCAGGATCTTCAGAGACTACAAAATAAAAAAACTAAACCTGAGTGAATCTGACATCAATAATCTGGATGTCAATCTTTCATTGGATCGTCAGGCGGTCTTCGAAAAAGATAAAAAACAATCCAATGCCTCCAATGCTGTTGGTGCTATTTTGGGAGGTGTGATGGGATTATTGATGTACATCTTTGTGCTGACTCAGGGTATGATGGTGATGCGTAGCGTCATGGAAGAAAAAATGACCCGCATCGTAGAAGTATTGCTTTCCTCGGTAAAACCCATCCAACTGATGATGGGTAAAATCATTGGGGTCGGTGCGGTTGGTCTCACTCAACTACTTATCTGGATTGTATTTATGCCTTTGGCCGGTATCATCACCAGTTTATTTTTTGGGGTAAATATTTTCAAACCAAAGATGGCCAATCCAGCCGGAATGGAAGAGGCAATGAAACAGGCTGGGGATATGGGTATCCAAAATATCATGATGGAACTAGGGCAAATCAATTGGTGGTTTATCATCCCTGCTTTCCTTTTATTTTTTGTTTTTGGCTATTTTCTTTATGCCTCCTTGTGCGCAGCCATAGGCAGCGCTGTCGGAGATGACCAGGCAGAAGCTCAACAGCTTCTTTTGCCTATTACTTTATTGATCGTGATGGGATTGTATCTGGCCATTGCGGCTATCAGGGCACCTTATAGCCAATTGGCTGTAATATCCTCCTTCATTCCATTCTTTGCCCCTATGGTGATGCCTACCAGATTGGCCTTTGATCCGCCCTTATGGCAAACTTTAACTTCATTGGTCATCCTGGCAGTGTCCAGTTACTTTTTTGCTTTCATGGCAGCTAAGATATACCGCACTGGTATACTGATGTATGGGAAAAAAGCAAGTTTTAAAGAATTGGCTAAGTGGCTTTTTTACAAATAGACCCCTCGTTAAATCATTTTGAAACTATTATAGCTATTAAAAAATTCCCTTTGCCAGTTATTTTGTGGGCATTGGAATATCATAGAAATCACAGCCTGAGGATGTGTGGACCTTCGCTTTGATTGATCACAATCTCATGAAGAGCATCGTGTTTTATTATAAAATGTTATCTTTATAAATATCTGGATATCTTCATTTTGGATACACATTTTTTCGTGTTGCCCTATAGAGAAAAATTAAGTTTTTCGCTAAAAATAAATATTTTGATCATCCAATTCGCTAGAATTCGCTTTTTTTGAAAGTAATTAAATGACTTTCTTTCATTGATCAATTTGATTAGATAAATTATTTTTCTAATTAATTTATTGCCATTTTACGACTATGGAAAATTCTTTATTATCTCAATACAAGTTTTCACCAGACATATGGGATGAGATGTTCGATCAAAACGGTATTCGTCCCAGCTATAAAAAATTAGTTACTACCTTAGAAAACCTGTCCCCTGAAGAACTAGGCCAGAAAGTAGAGCTGGCCAAAAAATTATTTATGAGCCAGGGGATCACATTTACAGTGTATAGCAGTGGTGAAGGAATAGAAAAAATATTTCCATTTGATATCATACCACGCATTATTGAGGCTTCTGATTGGAGGATCATTGAAGCAGGCATCAAGCAACGCTTAAAAACGCTCAATATATTTCTCAATGATATTTATCACAATCAGTTTATCATAAAAGATGGAATTGTACCCCTGAAACTAATCTATTCATGTCCGGGCTTTATGCGAGCGATGGTCAATGTCAATGTGCCGCATGAAATCTATACCCATATCTCCGGAATAGACCTGATCAGAGATGAGCATGGAGTATTTTATGTATTGGAGGACAACCTGCGTACACCTTCCGGAGTATCTTATATGCTGGAGAATCGGGGTATTACTTATCGGATTTTTCCTAATATTCTTCCAAAAAACAATATTCGATTTGTCAAAAACTACCCGGATCTTTTACTAAATAATTTGGTCTCTTTGAGCAATAGACAGACCAGCAGCCCTACTGTCGTATTACTGACTCCTGGTGTATATAACTCGGCCTATTTTGAGCATACGACCCTGGCTCGTCTGATGGGCATCGAGTTAGTGGAGGGCAAGGACCTGGTAGTAGACAACCATAGGGTTTATATGAAGACTACCCATGGACTCAAACTAGTAGATGTAATCTATAGGAGGGTGGATGATGAGTACCTGGATCCATTGGTATTTAACCGGGATTCGATCTTAGGGGTGCCCGGATTGTATGGAGCTTATCGTCTTGGACATGTGGCCATCGTCAACGCCATAGGCAATGGGGTCGCTGATGATAAAGCCATCTACTCTTATGTGCCCGACATGATCAAATATTACCTCAATGAAGAGCCAATCCTCAAAAGTGTTCCTACCTATCCGCTGGAGATCAAAGAAAACCGAGATTTGGTATTCTCCGAGATGCATAAGATGGTCATCAAGAAGACCAATGAATCAGGAGGGTATGGAATGCTCATAGGTAATAGTGCTACTGAAGAACAGATGGAGCAATTTAAAGTAGCTATCGATCAAAATCCTCGAAGTTTTATAGCACAACCTATCATCAATCTATCCAGTGCACCTTGTTATATCAATGGCAAACTAGAGCCCCGCAGGGTAGATCTGAGGCCATATGCCCTGTACGGTCCAAAAGGGATCGATATTGTACCCGGAGGTCTGACGCGCGTAGCATTAAAAGAAGGGTCGCTGGTAGTCAATTCGTCCCAGGGTGGAGGCAGTAAAGATACCTGGGTCGTCGGAGAGTAATCAATAAAATTATTAAAATCGAATCTCAAAATATATGCTAAGTAGAGTCGCAGAATCAATTTTTTGGATGGCCCGGTATGTTGAACGCACCAACGGTATGTTGCGGTTAGTACGCACCAGCTATGTCTCCTCCCAAGATGAAATCGTCGATTTTGATTGGCAGTATATTTTGAGAAATTATAGTAACCAGCCTGAGTCGACCATCAAAGAACTCACCAGCTCAAATCAAGTATTGGCGCACCTGATTCTCGATAAAGAAAACTCTAATTCTGTGATAAACAATATCACTCATGCGCGGGAAAATGCCAGAGCTGTGCAGGATCATATCACCAAAGAAGTATGGCAATGTCTCAATGAATTTTATCATTTGGTTCGCAGTGAAAATGCTGAATACCAGGTGTTGCATGGAGATGCTATGTCTATCATGGATGACCTGATCAAACAAGGTTTGTTATATCATGGCATAGTAGATATCACCATGGCGAGGGGGGAGGGCTCTTCCTTTCTATCCCTGGGCAAGTATATTGAAAGAGTAAACATATCGAGCGATACCCTGGCAATAAAACTTTCTGAGGTTGAATTCAATGTCAACAGCCCCCTGGAGGTGCCTGCTTTGAGATATTTGTTATATACGCTATCAGGGTATGAATTATTCCTCAAAACACATAGAGAAAATCTAAAACCTGATCTGGTTTTTAATCAAATCCTGTACAACCCAAATTTTCCACATTCTCTCACCTATGGACTCGAGCGTATGTCCAGGTATTTAAACCGATTAAAAGCAGATAGCTTGCCTGAAGCATTCAAGTCTGTTGAATTTTTGACAGGTAAACTCATCAATCACCTAAAGTACACCGCTGTCGATATACATGATGTAAACAGCCTGCGCGTTGTGCTAGAAGATGTGCGGCGAGGGCTCTTCGAGATCACAGATGCCTTCAATCAACATTATTTCGGTAATTCATAATAAATTTTAATAAAAAGCTGAATAATTATGCCAAAATATAGTCTAAAACATCACACAAAATATACTTATACGGGTCCGGTCAGAGAATTGGCTAACCAGATCATGCTCTTCCCGTTTAATGACACTCAGCAAGAAGTAAAAAAACACGAAATCACTATAAGCGGCGATCCTGAGGTAGAAGTATTTGTAGATAATTATGGCAATCAAGTCGGTATCTTTTCCATTACAGGACCGCTGACCGAATTGAGCATTCTCTCTCAACTTGAGATCAGTGTCAATCCGACTTACCCTCCGGCTGACAAAATAGATGCTGCAACCCAATGGAAAGAGCTCAGTCAACTAGCCAATCAATTTCCATATATCGATTTTCTGTGGCAAGAAAAGTTTGAAGCGCAATCTGAATTGTTTGAAGTGATCAAAGCAACCAGGTTTTTTACCAAGAGCCCATTTGTCGCGGCCCAGGAAATGTCAACTTATGTTTATAATCATTTTGAATATAAACAAGGCATCACCGATGTGGAAACCGGGATAGATGAGATCTGGAAAATCAAAGGAGGTGTCTGCCAGGATTTTGCCAGAGTATTGCTGATCATGTTGCGGCATACGGGGATACCCGCGCGATATGTCAGTGGCTATATCTGTCCTAAAAATCATGACCTTCGTGGAGAGGGTGCTACGCACGCCTGGGTAGAAGCCTATCTGCCTAATGATGGATGGGTAGGCCTGGACCCAACCAATAATTGTATCGTGGAAGACAAACATATCCGACTGGCCATCGGAAGAAATTTTGAAGATTGCACCCCTGTCAAAGGCACTTACAAAGGCAACACAGATCATACGCTGGAGGTCCATGTGACTATAGATGGAGAAGGTACCAATATTTCAAGCAATCAGCCTAATCCTGCCTTCTCCTATCAAACTCAAAAAAAATCAACAGACAATTCTTATAGGAAGTTTATTGAGCAGCAGCAGCAATAAAGTGACTTAGAGATATCGAGTCAAAAGTCGGAGTCAGGGAGTGCTTGAATTGCTTTTTATTACTAGATGGCATTTGATGCCAATTTTACGGTAAAAAGCATAAGTTAAACAAAATCAATCAGTTAAAAGGATTACATTGATCTAACTCTCAATAAAGATTGACCTATTTTTTATTCACAAACTCCTTTTTCTGCAGCCCGATGCCCTTTAACGTAAGATTTTTCCAGGTCGGAGGCAATGAAGTCTTGATCTGAGTAATACCCGTCGGGGTAATTTCCAGCCCCCCAAAACCCATCAAGACACTTTGGATAATTCCTCCTGCTCCGGTAGCAAAGTAAGGATTGGTTCCACCTTTGGTTTCAGCGATCACCCGAAACGGGGGTAAGAGGTTGGGGAGGTAGGCTTCTTTAAACCATTTAAACGCAGAGGCACCATCACCCAGACGGGAATATAAGGTGGTGAATACGGCCTGGGTCATGGCCGGCGTACCGGCATCAGGTACCCTGGATTCATAATATTTCAGATCGCGGGTGATGGATATGGGGTCTTTGATTTCTTTTAATGGGTAAGACAAGAGATTTACATCAGCTTGTTTGATGCCTTCTCCTGCATAGCTGGCATGCTCACGGGTAGTACCATCCTGCATTTTTAAGATAGGGATGTTTTGAGCGACCACTGCCCAGTCTGGATTGGGGTCTATCATCAGAAGTTTGGCAGCTTCGGTGGCAAACACAAGGTTGGCTTTAGCAGCTGCATTGGTAAAAGCATTGTTGTCAACATTCTCGGCCCACTCATCAGCTGCCACCACATTATTGATATCGTATTTTCCAGGGCCGTTGCGCTCGACCCTGCTTGCCCAGAAATCGGCGGTCTCCCTGAGTATAGGAAATCCTCTATCCCGAAGCCATTGTCTGTCCTGGGTGACACAATAATAGTTCCATACGGCAATGGCGACACAGGCTGTGATATGATGTTCAAACGGGCCACTCAATGCCCAGACAGGGGTCTCTTCAACACCAGATGCAGCACTTTCCCACGGATACATAGCACCTTTAAATCCTTTACCAAAGGCATTGCGCCTGGCTGCATCCAATCGCTGATAACGATATTCGATCAGGCTTTTAGCAAGGTTGGGTTGTAACACTAATAAGCCCGGATACATCCATAATTCAGTATCCCAAAACACATGTCCATTGTACCCAAGCCCACTTAATCCCATTGGTGAAGGAGAAAGTGCGGTACCTTCCCGGGTAAATGCATACAAGTGGTATAACATGCTATTGATGTCTTGCTGAGCCTGGTCGTCACCGTCCAGGATGATTCGGCTGGTCCAAAGGTCTTTCCATGCTTTGTTGTGAAACTGAATCAATCGATCTCTGCCTTCCAATTTTGCATAGATGGTGAGTCGTTCTGCTTCATTGAGCGGATCGTCGTGATGGGCAGAAGTGATCGAGGAGCCCACTATACTAAATTGATATGATTGATTGGCGGCCAGGGTTTTTGAAAACTTGAGCAGATGCATATTATTATCCCACATCTCATGGATGACCCGGGGTTCTTCGCCATGGAGTTCATTGAATAAGAATGTATTGGACGCGCACAGTTGGAGTTTGCCCGTAGGGCTTTTAGCAGTGGAAGTCAATAGACTGATGGTGACATGAGGACGATCTATTTCATTGTAATAGTTTTCGACATCGCGTAAAGCATCCGGAGCTTCCATGACAGAGGCTGCAGTAACACTGACATTTTTATGAGGCACTACCCTCACATCCATCATAACACAATAAGGCAAATGTCTGAGTGCCATATACGAATATTCAATACTGGCTTTATCCAGGAAATCAAATGAGCAAGTGAACATTCCATTTTGAAAATTCATAGATTGAGTGAGACCTGAAATATTTTTGCCATCGATGCGCTGACCATCGATCTCCAGGTACATATTGAGCAGATTAAAACTTTTTAGAAAATTGCTCACACGACCCCGACCATATAAATCATAAGCCCCTGCGAGGACCACCTCTTTGACTTTGAATGGTTCCGGCGATGAAACGATACCAATCATACCATTGGCTGAGGTGATACCATAATAATTAGCCGGGTCTATAGCTGTCGCCTTAATACGCCAGGGGTCTAAAGACTGAGTATAGCCGACTCGAAAAGAAAAGGCCACCAGGAATAAAATAAAAAAAGGTTTCATAATCATTAGGATATTTAATTATTGATTTTCGAAGATAGGTTATATCCTAGAATCAAAAAGTCATTCAGGTGAATATGTTGGGACGCCAGTCAAAACTCCCTTACCTTTGACGAAAAAATATTCAAAACATGCAAAAAAGACATTTTTTAAAAAGTATAAGCGCATTGGGCTTATTTTCAATCGTCAATAAATCTAATTTAATCTCTGCTGATGGTGTTGTGAGTCCGGCCACTCCAATGTTTGCCCCTACAGATCAATATACTTTACCTGCTTTGGATTATGCTTTTAATGCTTTAGAGCCTAATATAGATGCCAGGACTATGGAGATCCATCATGACAAACATCACAATGGTTATGTCACTAACCTCAATAAAGAACTATCTACCAATGCAGCTGCTGCAAAAATGAGCCTCGAACAATTATTTAAAGTGGTTTCAAAACAAAGTGCAGCTATCCGCAATAATGGCGGCGGTCATTACAATCACAGCATGTTCTGGAAGTCACTGTCTCCTAAACCAACGATGGCACCTACAGGAGATCTTTCTACTGCTATCAACACAACGTTTAAAGATCTTGCCACCTTAAAAGATTTGATGAATAAGGCAGGTGCCGGACGATTTGGATCAGGATGGGCCTGGCTGGTAGCTGATGCTAAGGGCAAACTCTCCGTGGGCTCCACGCCCAATCAAGATAATCCGCTGATGGATGTGTCCGAAATAAAAGGATATCCACTACTCGGAATAGATGTGTGGGAGCATGCCTATTACCTCAAATATCAAAACAAACGCGCTGACTATCTTACTGCGATCTGGAACGTGATCAATTGGGATGAAGTAGCCAAAAGATACGCCGAGGCTAAAAGCATGATGATGAAGAAGTAAATTCTAATTATTAATATTTATTGAATACCGATATTGTATTGTTGGCATAATTGACCACATACATATCCCTCTTTTGTATAAATACATCTGAAGGCTGATCAAAATGCTCCGTCAATACCTGTTTTAACTTACCTTTTAGATCGTAGATCAATACCCGATTGCCTTGATAGTCGGTGAGGGCGATCTCATCATTGGTGATATTGAGGCCACCTGCCAGTTTTATACCATCTTTTTCCCCGATAGATCTTTTATATTTACCGGTAGTATCAAATATTTGTATTCTATTATTTTTAGAATCTACAATATATATAAGACCATTTTTAATCTCGACATCAGAAGGTCCGTTAAATTGGCCATCCCCGATGCCTGGCTGCCCAAAACTCATCACTTTACCCCCATTATTGTAAAATATGCGGTGTTTAAAGTAGTCAGTAATAACCAGATTATTACCATCTATAGCAACTCCATAAGGTGTATCTAAAAATTCATTGGTAGGGATCGTACTGATATAATCCTGGCCTTCTACTCTGCTGGCTACGTGGCCTTCACTTTCTGCCACAACGAATACCCCAGGGCTAAGCATATTGAGGTATTTGGGCTTTCGAATATTTTTGATAGGCAGGATCAGGCCGCCATCGTAATTGAGCTTGTGTACTTCCGTCTTCAGGCCACTGGATACATACAGGTTGTTGGCATCGCCGGTGATTCCTATTGGATATACATTGGTCATAGGAAATGATTTACTATAGTGCCAGCTGGATCCTGATCCTGAATTCTGCTTACATGTTGTAAAAATAAATATGGCGGTGACGAATGTCAGCTTGCTCAAATGATTAAAAATAACCTTGCTCATAAGAATGTAAATGTAAAATATTAGAATAAGATACTTCAATGACTATTAAGGACTTAACCTATTATTAACTCAGGGGTTGCCTGATACTTTACTAAAGAAAATTGATCAATGTTGAATTACCAATTTACCCAAGGCCACACCCTGCAAGGTATACATTTGATAAAAATACATGCCGGCAGGCCAGGTGGATGTTGGAAGGAGCATAGTAGAAGCATCCATTTTTTGAGAAAACCAAAGCCTTCCCTGTACATCATAGATATTCAATACACTGTGTGAAGAAAGACCATCCAAGCCAAAGCTGATAGATTGATCGCCCGGATTAGGATATGTTTTTACAGATACATGCCGGCTATCATTGGGCAGCCTGGTTGATACCATTTGTCTTGCAAGAAGATAAGCCCTGTATACATTGAGCCGGCCATAACCATATAGATTATTGGGGATGGTGGTGATCTGATCATTCCCACAGGACAAAAAGTCAAATTTCGGGGCAGCGCTTTGTTTTAATATTTCTTCCAGGAGTTCGACTTTGCCGGACAGCTGAGGATAAGCGGAAATCAATAATGCTACTGCTCCAGCTACCATTGGACTGGCAAGGCTGGTACCATTAAAGGCTCCGTAGGCATTGTTTTTGATGGTTGATCTCACAGCTACACCTGGCGCCGAGATCTCTGGTTTGATACGTTTACTTTGATCTGCGAGTACGGGCCCGCGGCTGCTAAAGGAAGCCAAAGTGTCGTTGAAGGCAGTAGCTCCAACGGAAAATGAAGAAGCAAGCATTGAGGCCGGATCCATAATACTACTACACCCCAAACTTCCATCGTTGCCGGCTGCGACTGCTACAAAGATGCCAGCTGCTTTAAGCGTGCTGATCACCTGCTCCATCGTGACAAAATTGGCAGGATTACAGCCTTCCTCTGGAGGACAGCCCCAACTGTTGTTGACGACATGGGGTGCTTTCGCCGGATTAGGATTTTTACCCTGGAGATCAGTGGGCGCTAAAAACCATTCAAAACACTCAATATAAGTAGATAACATGCCCCAGCCCCTTTCCATACATCTGCATCCAATCCACTGTGCTTCCGGAGCTACTCCTGTCTGAAGATCTGCAGCATTCATCACGCCAGTAGTCAAAGTGCCATGATTATTGTCATCACAGGGAGCCAGGGTATCAAGTCCGCAGGGATTATTAAAAGCGCCTGGCACAGCGTCCTTATTGAGCGGATTGATGACATGAATGGCATCGTGCCAATTGTAATTGTGATCCAACTGATCCACACCAATCATCCCCCTATAATTTGGTTTTAAAGCCAGATGCAATTCCACTCCGGTATCTTCACTGCCGACCACTGCTCCTTTGCCTTTGATCCCCTGAGCCCAAACACTATCAGCACCTATCCTGGAGATACCCCATTCTACGGCCAGCGGGTTTCTCAATTCCAGTGACTGATTGGTCAGAACCTCCTGGACAGGTTTGATGAGCCTGTAAGTAGAATTGTATTCCAGCCTAAGTACGGCAGGATTGGTTTGAAGGTAACGTACCACTGCCGCATTGGCAGCAGGAATATGGATAGCATCAATGATATAAAATGAATGGTACTCAAAATGATTTTGATTCAAGTAGTTTACGATCTGCGCCTGACTTTTTTGGGCAAATGCAGAGAGGTTAGAATAAATATAATTGCCTTTGGCTTCTTTGCTATCCAATGCCTGTGTGTATTGGCCTGGATTGGCCCATGGTGTCTTGAGGATACATAAGATATCCGCCGATTGGCCCGCCTTCAATTTTTGTTGAATCAGGGGGTCTGTCGTGACAGGAGCGGGACTAAATAGAATTAAATATAAATAAATGAATATCACGCCAGCGGATTTAAATGTTCGGTCTAAAGTCTTATCTGAATTTTAGCAATTTTTATTTCTTGGTTTCTGAATCTTGCTTGCAGAATGTATACTCCGTTTACTACGGCAGAAGGACTCCATTCCACCCGATTAGAATTGAGTGTCACTGGGATAGATCTGCCTAATAAATCGTACAAGTTGACTTGAAGCGGTATATCCCGGGGGTCTAGACTGATATGATCTATAGCGGGATTGGGGAAGATCCTAATGGTTTCCATCGGGTGCTCATGGTGAGAAGCGACGACCTGAGGGCAAATAATATCAAAAAACATTTTATAGGCCAGGTTGGTGAAGCTGTCTAGATATGGCTTAAACTGAGGTTCGAAATAGATATCTGTATGCATTCCACCCGGTACAGATACCAGGGTCTCGGTGATGTTTTTACTTCTGAGTACAGGATGAATCACCCCACTGCCAAAGATATGCACTAGTCCTGCTGCAGCCCCATCGCCATAAGGGACTACATTATCCGCCTGCCCGTGCATACTGGCCATAGGAGGCTCTCCTCTATCGATCCATGAAGTATCGAATATACCACCTGAGAGATTGAGTACACCACGAACCGAGGAACTATAATTTAAAGTTTGAGGGTTGCTGCTGCCTTGTAAGCCACCATTGCGCTCAATGACTGCCTTCAATCCACTGGGTATACTATCACTACTGTCTAGGTATACAGATTGGATAGCTGTGATCGCCCCGGCACTCACGCCACCTGCAAAAATCAAACTAGTGTCTATCTTAAATTGGTCAGCTTTAGATCTGAGAAAACGAATAGAGGCTTTCATATCCCCCATGGCCTTGATCGCTATGTCGACTACAGCTGCTGAGTCCGGAAAAGATAAAACAAACAAAGGCCAGATACGATAATCAATACATGCGACTACGTAACCTTGCCTGGCAAATGTCCTGGCGAGATCACTCAATTGTGTCCTGTCACCGGATATATAAGCACCTCCAAAAGCCAACACCAATGCTGCCCTTGACTTCGCCTGGTCACCTTCAGGTTCATAGATATCCATGTATAAACCGATGGAATCCTTCAATACTGTAGCATTCCTGCCGTATAGATGAGTGGACACTTTAGTCGTGCCAAAAAATTCGTGCAGATACCTGGTACCATCACAACTAGTCGATTGAGCGCTGAGATCTATGATAAACAAGAGGGTGAATAGCGATAGTCCGGCAATTTTCAAATTCATCCCGGCAAAGCTAGGCCATATTGCCATATCTCTGTTGTTAATTTTGGTATAAAGTATCGCCATCCTGGTCCCGAAAGTGATTACCTCAGCTTAAAGTCTATAAATAAAATTATCGGGGTATTTTGTGCGCTATGACTTCCATTTCGTTGGATCGGTGGCCAAAATGGGAACAAGTGATCTTGTTTGCTACCATTGTGAGCCTGGGGATCGGGAATCCTTTTTTCGAATCCGCTTTTGGAGGCAAATCGGTGTCCCTGACAGATTACCTGGTGATCTTCTTCCTACCGCTTATTGGTTGGAAATACCGAAAAAGCCTGGTCACCGTAATCATGTCTAAAAAAATCGTTCCGACCTATATTTTTTTATCAAGCCTTCTTATTCCAATATTTTTTCATCTTGAAGGAGATGGGTGGTTATCAGTGATAGGGTGGTTGAGACCGTGCATGATGTTTGTATTCGTCGTGTTGCTGTTCAGGGAATACAAGGAGACGGAAAATACAGTGGTCATGGCATGCTGGACTTTGGGCCTCATCACTTGCACCGTAGGGTTGCTTGGGTGGGTGGCTGCAGTTTTGCTCAATATCGAAAACCCATTTGTACATATAAGGCCCTATTACCTGGGGATCATACCTATTCAACTTTCAGCCTTAGACGGTCATCCAAATGGTGCAGCCCTGGTGCTTTTTATTATTATTACTGTACTTTATTTTCTGAATCGGGATGCCAAGACAAACAAGGTAGTAATCGCTGCTGGAATATTTGGAATGATAATGACCTTGTCAAAATCAATATTGATTTATAGTGCCCTTGTTTGCCTATGCATTATAAGAGGTAAAAGATATTCAAAAGTGCTTATCAACATTGTAGGGGTTTTCATTTTAATCCTCTATTTGATTTTTACCCATGTTTTACCCTACCAGGTGAAGGTTGTGCACCAAAACAATGCATCCTTCTATATTTATTCCCAAAAACCATTGGTTGAATACATGGGCTTAAGCCTGGTGAAGACACCCTACTTGGCTAATAAGATTGCTGCCGTTCAAATTTTTTTGGAACACCCCTGGACCGGAGTAGGCCCCAGAAATTTTGTGCCAGCTATGGAGCAGATGAAGCTTAATGGGTCATATCCAGCAGAGTCAATCTATCTAAGTCCACACTGCACCTATACTTCAGTTTTAGCCCGATTTGGATTGATAGGATTCCTGGGCCTGATCTATTATATGTGGTGGATATGGTCGAGTATTAAAACTGTAAAAAACAGGACACTTCGATCCTTGTTTTCTATCGTCTACTTTTGTTTTGGGTTAGAAGCTATCAACTCTGATTTGGAGTACAGTCACCTATTTTGGTTTTTCAATGCCTGGTTGATGACCTGCTTGCTGCATCAATCTTCTTCGTCTTACGATCATGAAGAGTATGCCCGTCAGCAAGGTGGCAATAGCCAATATCAGCAATAACAAGTTAAGCGTGCCCATGGTCTGTAGAAATAACACCATAAATATGAACAATAGATTGACTGCTACGAGGATACCGGTAGCCTGCATATGATCTAGTCCGGAATCAATGAGTAGGTGATGTATATGGTTGCGATCCGGAGACATGGGTGATCTTCCTCTTAAGATCCGCATCGTAAACACTCTCAGCGTATCATATAATGGTAGAATGAGCACGCCTATCGCTACGGCTGGTGCTGCCTTGAAGGCATAATATGAATTGGGCAGTTCACGATGAAGTTCGATAAATTTAATAGTGAGTATAGAACATACCAGTCCATTCAGCAGGGCACCTGTATCACCCATAAAGATCCTGGCTGGAGTAAAATTATAATTGAGAAATGCGATCACAGAGGCAGCCAACGAAAATGCCAATACTGCTATCTCCAACCGATCGATCAATAAAAACCAAGTGCCAAGCGCTAAGGTGATCAGGACGGTGATGCTGCCAGAAAGGCCATTAATACCATCGATCAGGTTAAATGCGTTGATGATGACAATGATGGTAAAAATACTTAATAAAATAGAAGGTATCACTGGGATCTCATAGACACCCATGATGCCATACAAGCTGGTTAGCTTTATGCCGGCCTTTAATACCAATATGGACGCTGCTATCAGTTGGCCTAACATTTTATAAAAAGGAGACACACCTTGTATATCATCCCTAATACCTATAAAAAATATGATGACCAGTGCACAAAGTATATATTGTAAATCGGCAAATACCTGAAAAGGTGTCCATAATGTTACCGACAATACTACGCCAGCAAAAATCGCTATGCCTCCTAACCGCGGGATAGGTGTTTCGTGTGATCGTCGGGTATCATCGGGTTGATCATACAAATGCTTATCCGTAGCCACTTTGATGATATTGGGTATAGCAAGATAAGTAAGTGAAAATGCAGTAATAAAACTCAGGATGACATCATACATAGTATCTCTTCACTATTTTTCAGACTTCAACGTAGAATCTCTCACTGCTTGCATGGCATCATCAAATTTTAATCCGGTCATTTCCTGAAAAATCTGAGTAAAGGCCTGATCAGGGTTGGCCCAGGTAGATTTAATTTGATTTTGCATTATTTGCGAGTTAGGGTTTTTATTGTTTAGTAATTCGACGGTGACACGATTGTCATATCTTTTAAAATAATACCTCAGCGCATCAGTCCAAAACTTTTGTCTTTCATCCAGGTAGTATAAGGAATCATATTTAGGATAACAGTTTTGAAGGTATCCTGAAAACACCTGGTCTTTAGATTCCCATTCTTTAATACTGTAAAATTGCTTGGTCTGCATCGTGGCATTTACAAACTGATTGAATTTATTTAAAAGCTCTGTTTTATTTGGCGGACATTCGACTGATCGACAAGCAGCATAAACAAGGACGATCGACAAACCACCCAAAATGTATTTAAAATATTGTGAACCCATACGGTAAATTTATGCAAATTGTTCAACTAGAGTATCCTGTATTCGTAGAAGGAGGATCAATCAATCGATTATAGGTTAAAGAGACTTATAATATGATTATTTAAGGGTTTTTCGCAGCATGCTTTTTATTAAAATGATTATAATTCAGTGCAATTAATTTATTGACCAACCAATAATTGTTTTGTCTACGTGCAGTTTTGGAAATAGCTTAAAACATGGTGTCTTCAAAGGCTTTTGGTTTTTAAGCCTTTCATCAAAAAATTGGCGACTATTTTAGTCTTTCAGCGCTAAATCCGAAAACATATCGGTCTCATCTCCCGGTCAAAATAATTATCAAACACTATAACTGCACGAGCCTGGCCGGAATCTTACTCAAGTTGGTTTTGCTTCCTTTCATAATTGAAAAAAAAGATCAATAACAACAACCGAAAGCAAACCTCTTTCAGTTTTTTTATTTGGCTTACATTATTTTTGTTAATTTTAGGTTAAAATTATTTAAATTTCCTCAACTAACTTAAAATTACTTTTATTAAAAAAATGATCTTAGGGGCTTTATGCTCAATTTTATTCGCTGCCTGTAATGACACAAAATCTCCGGAGGCAAAAATGGATGACAAGCCTGCAGTCGCTGCTGAAGCCAAAATGGCTCCTGCAGAATTTGCCGATGCAAAATATGCCGAGATGGCAGGCAAAAGTATAGCTGCATTATCAGCAGGAGATGTAGATGGCTTCGTGGCCGGATATGCTGACAATGCTGTTTATATGTTTAATAATGGTGATTCTTTAGCTGGCAAGGCTGCAATAGCCGAATATTGGAAAAAAAGAAGAAATGATGTGATTGACACACTCACTTTTAGTAATCCAATCTATCTTCCTATTAAGGTCAATCAACCACAGAGTGTGGAGCAACCTGGCACATGGGTACTTTGCTGGTATCAGGTATATTCCAAATATAAAACCGGCAAAACCATGCGCCAATGGATTCATACAGACCTGCACATGAATGAAGCAGATCAGGTAGACCGTGTCATCATGTATCTCGACAGGGTACCTATCATGGCTGCTCAAAGTAAATAACCTTCAGAGTAATGTTTTATAAAAACGGCACCAGGTGTGCCGTTTTTTTTGTCAAAACCAGGGTCCTTCTACGCAAAGGCACTACTTCTTATAAATATTTTTTTCTTTAGATCATTGACAAACCAGGTAAATCGATCTTTATAAAATTGATTAAAATCGTCAGAGGATGCCTGACCCGGATAATGGAGCATAATAATGGGTAGGTGACCGTTGGCCTAAATTAAAAAAGCACTTTATTTCAGATGCTCCTTCAAAAAAGCGATGACTTTACTCCTCACCATCTCCACATCAAAATACGCTCCGTAGTGTGGTGCGTCCTTGACGATGATTACTTCGTTTTTGACCCCTGCCAGAGAAAGGGAGGCACCTAATAGTTTTGCCTGGGTATAATTGACGGACTCATCTTTTTCGCCATTGATGATGAGGAAGGGAGGGTCATTTTTATCAATATAGGTCACCGGGCTGGCTATCCTGGCCAGATCGGGTCGTTCGATGGCTGAAGCTCCTAATAAATTGTGGATAGGACTATTGGGATCGAAAGCTTCCTCAGGCTTGGTATGACTGATCAGATCTGATGGACCATAAAAATCAACGACTGCTTTTATTTTGTAAGATTGTTTTGCACCAGGAGCCACAAAGGATTTCATCTTATTGTTCTGTGCCAAAGCTGATAGGCAGATCAGATGAGATCCTGCCGAAAAGCCCATGACAGCAATTCGTTTATTATCGATACCGTACTGAGTAGCGTGCTGGTAGAGGTATTCTAACCCAAGATTACAATCCTGCACAATCTGGGGGAATACTGATTGAGTGCTAAATCGATAATCGACGGATGCCAGCATAAATCCATTTTGGAGGATTTCGGCAATCGTGTTTTTCATATAACTCATATCACCACATTGATCGTTGGTGCGCCAGGCTCCACCATGGAACCAAACCACCAGAGGCATATTAGGTTTGACATCTTTAGGCCAATAAATGTCGAGGCGATGTTTTTTTAAAGTATCATTGGCATAAGGGATATTTGCTTTCAGGACTGTGCCTGGCGGACAATTGGCGAAAACCCGATTGGTATTGTCCTGCGCCATGGTAGTGTATTGAAAAGCCAGAATCAGTAAAATGAGCTTAATTTTCATTGTTGGTGAATTGCATTTTGTAAATATAAGCCCGTGGATTGACCCCTCTTTGTGTAATACATAATATTGTTACAATTGGATCAAATAGTACTTTGTGAGAGAATGGGCAAGCCAGATATTTGCTGACAAACCTATCGCACCCCATCCTTAAAAAAATGAACACATACCTCCGGATGCATCGTATACATCCGGTATTGTGCTCCATCGTGTACTAAGATACCACTCGATTTATTTTCTTGCAGGATGGGATTTTGCGAATATTTAGTCCAATGAATTAAATCTTCGGATACGGCCACATTAGTATTCCATGTACTCCAATCCTGATCTGGAGTACCATGGTAATATCCATAATATTTATCATGATACTTTATCACCTGATTCATGGCTACGCCAAACCGATCGTAGGACTCCGGACCTTTAAGTAGAATAGGTTCATCCTGTACATTTGTCCAGACCTGTAAATCTTTGGAGGAGGCGAGCCAGATTGCATCATCGTTGCGTTCATAAAACAAATACCAGGTGCTACCCTCTTTAATTACTGATGGCGTGCCATATGGACCCGCACTGATAGGATCTCCACTTACCAAACGGATATCCAGACTACCCAGATCCTGCCAATGAATACGGTTTGTAGATACGAGTCGGTGTGCAATATCACCTTTACCCTCTGCAAACATCTGGTAAGTATCATCTACTTTGATGATCATCATATCTTCAGTATGCAGCGAATCATAGATGGGATTTCCTGCATATCGTGTCCAGATCAATCCGTCTGGCGAAGTAGCATATCCGAGAGACATCACCGCACCAGTGGTATCTTTGTATCCGGTATACCACAGATGATAGGTGTCATCTTCTTTTAAAATATAACCTCTTTCACGAATGATTTCATCCCAGTCGGATGGTGAGGCAGTGCCTTTAAATACCGGATTTTGAGGATAGGATGTAAATTGAACCAACTCCGCTGGGAAGTCTGATTTTGACTTGCAGGCAATAAAAAGCAAAAATCCTGTGATCAATAAATAGTAGCTATATCTCATGAAAGTTAAAGATAATAAAGAAATGCCTGCATCTATATCATGTATTCTGTTTGGATCTATTAACGCAGTTAAGTTGCAAAGTTTATTTGGACAAATCGAGAGCAGGCGCAGCGGTGAAAAGAATATAACATCAACGCCTGAAGTAGATGCAAGGAACTCCCTTCATCCTTACAACATCAGTTTAAACTTTTGTTACTATTAATATGTCCTGAAATGCCAAATCTATCTGTTTTGGCCGCCCTGACCAATACCCGGAATGACTTTCTAAGATCGTAAGCCCCTGAGTAAAAAAGAGTTGCTCTAGATAGCTTCTTTGATAGGCTACATTGGCAGATTTCACTTTTCGATCCATCAGTGCAGAGGTGGTGGTCCCCTCGAGATTGAATTTTATTTTTGGTTTGGCACTTTGCATGTATTCGATGCTTTCTTTGTCTAATATAAAAAAGGTCATCACAGCCTTACCTTGAGGTTTGAGGACAAGGGCAATTTGCCTAACATAGTTTTCCACCTCATCAGGTAGCATATGTGTAAAAACGGATATAGCACATATAAAATGAAAAGATTCTTGAGTAAAAGGAAATTCAAAAGAAGCGGCTGACCTTCCTTTCGCTTTATAGAGGTCATTGTACAGGTCGATATATTGAAATCCAAAATTTGTATTGCGAGATGTGATGTTTTTTACACACCAGTCCACTCCGGTTTTGACAGCATCAAAGCCTTCGTACTTTCCTTTGAGATAAGGCATCAGTCCGATCGCTATCCTCCCAATACCACTCCCTATGTCCAATACACGATCCTGTGGCAAGAGTGCCGCACGTTCAATAAAAAACTGTTTCCATTCCTGGCCTTGTTTGATAAAATCACCACTACCGGTATAGATCATTCCGCGTGGCGGGACCAATTTATTGCTAAAGAGGCTCAAAATGTCTACGGGCAAAAAAACGATTCTGCGAAAGATAAAACGCATCGATGGGGGCAGTAAATAGAACAGTTTTCTAAGCATGCACTTTACATCCTAATTTTTCCAATTCTAATTTGAATACTATTACGCTTTAAGCTGCATTCCCTGGGGCCAAATATTTGCATGGCAGGGATATTAGTTTTTTAGTTCATTTTCACTAACCTGCCAGGTAGCCAGCACCTCACCAAGCATACCCACAATCTCCACTTTTAGTATCCTGGCATTTTCTTTACCTGAGACTGAAACCCGTCCAAAATTCTGTTTTTGATCCACCCCGACTACCCGATAGGGGTTGTTTTTTTCTGTACCGGAGAAGGTATGAGTACCTGAAGTGAGTGGAGAGATGGTGATATCGTATAGTGGATAGGATCCTGGTCTTTCAACTTTAATAATCTCTGAATGGTGACGGTCACCCGTGAGGAATAGCACACCATTGACCTTTTGATCCATTAAAAATTTCATCAATTCATCATATTCTAATTTAAAATCTAAAAGTTTGTCAAAAGGGGACACCGGATTCAATACCTGGCTGCCTACCATGATGAGCTTAAAAGTAGCATTGCTATAAGCCAGGGAGTTTTTAAGCCAAAGCATTTGCTGTCTGCCTAACATGACTTTATCCGGATTTGGCCGGCCATCAATAGAATCAATGAGTTCATCTGCGCTGCGCCACCAACGATCATCGAGCATGAAGATATCTACATCTCCCCAGCTATTGATAGTATACGCGCCTTGACCATTTTCGCCATAGGAAGGATTGCAGAAATACGACATGAAGATCTTTCGGGTTTCGTCTTTGAGGATAAAATTGGTACCGATGTCGTTTGGTCCATAATCATGATCATCCCACATAGCCCATTGAGGCATAGATTTCAGGAAAGGTTGAATTTCCGGCATCTTCCTGGCGTACTGGGCCCGATACCATAGACCCCATTTACTATAATAATCTACTTCACGCGAATACCAGGCATCACCGGTCCACAACATAAATGCTGCATTTTCTTTGGCCATGGTTTGGAAAATAACCGGATCCCCCCCATAAGGTTTGCCCGGACGATCATAGACTGGTTCATTGCCATAGTGACAGGATCCTACGAGAAAACTAAAGTCTGGAGCCGGCTTGCGCCATTGCCAAAGATCTTTGGTCTTAAAAGTGCCCTTAGCGTTGGATAGCTTGCTATTGATCAAAAATTGATATTCGTAGGCAGTATTATAATCGAGTGCACCAATCTGCATTTGGATTGGATTAAACTCATTGCCTAATTCACCTTTATACATTTTGGTTTTATAGCTTGAGGTATTGGCTTTGCGATATTGAAGGCTGATTGATTTTACTTCAGGTGTCACTTCAAGCCAGATGATCGCATCGCGCAATTCGACCGGGCCAAGCATCGGACCCGATACGATACCTGAAGACTGAGCACCTAGCATGCTTGTAATCAGAAATAGAAAAATTAAAACAAGGTGATTTTTCATACAAACAAAATTATAAAACTAATCCGATGGGCGGAAATTGATGCTATAGGGATTCCTTCAAGTGGACTCTTTAATCAATCCGCCTAATTGTCTGAGTTTGTGTTCGAAGATTTCACTCCAAGGTAGACCCTAGGCCAATCGAAGTCAATGATCGAACTGATCTTGCAAGGTAATCATCCTGCCCGGAGAAATACTGATTTTACGTACTAATTGTTTTAGTTCTATCACTTATGCATAGTCAAATTTATGAAAGTCCACTCCTTCCACCATTTTTTCCTGCGAGATCTGAACAAACCGAAGTAAGTAAGAAATTAAGGCGATGGATATTGGTTACCAAAGACCCACATGGTCTGTATAATCAATTTGGTTGGAAACTAATAGATCATCCTGAACTTTGGATTCATATACACGAAAATAACATTTACAAGCAGATCTGTGAGAGCACTACGCAGTAATTTATCCAGGATTTATAATTTTACTTCGTAAGTTCATTAAAAAAAGAACTTCAATATAATTTTTTCTACATTTAGACTTAATCCAACCAAATGTGGATTGTCAAAAAAGTATGAATAAAAAATCTTGCTTCTTATTTGCTGTCTTGTTTTCATTTTCTTTGATTTCTGCTCAAAGCTATGATCAGCGACCTGTTGTAGCTGCAGCGAAACAATTTATATCCTCACTCACTGAGGTCCAAAAAAAAATTACGTTGAGGTCCATGGCTGATACCAACCGGACGAGATGGTCTAATCTTCCTTTAGAACAAGCCATTCGAGACGGAATCAGGTTAGATGATCTTAATGACGAGCAACGAATGAATATCCAAGCGCTGTTAAGGACTGTACTGAGTGATCAGGGTTATTTAAAAGCACTGTCTATTATGCAATATGATCAGGACACTCATGACAAACTGACTTCAATGAATAGTCCAATCGCACACCGATATGGCCAGGAAAAATTTTGGACCTGGATTTTTGGCAATCCCTCTCCACAAGAAAAATGGGGTTTTAAATTTGAAGGCCATCACCTTTCTATTAATATGAATTTTTCTCCGAAAGGAGTTAGTTGCACTCCTCATTTTACCGGAATTAATCCTGGATTGATATCTAATGGCATCACTGCGGGAAAATATATTATGTACAGGGAAAATGAAATCGGAAAAAACCTTTTCCATTCGCTGGATGGCATGCAACAAAGGAAAGCCCACATCGATTCACTTCCTTTCACCATCGATGCACGTGCTCAAACAGGTAATGAGCCTTTTCTGCGTGATGGCAAGGGGCTTCCATTTAATGAAATGAATAAAGCTCAAAAAGCCATGGTCTGGGATATCCTCAGTGCATGGGTAGATAATTTTAATATTGCAATTGCCAACAACAAGAGAAAACAAATGAAAAAACTTTTAACCAAAAGTCGATTTGTTTGGATGGGAACCAACTCGATTAATGACTTACATTATTATGGTATCATCACTCCTGAATGGTCAGTAGAGTTTACCAATCGGGACCAGGGTATGCAACACTTCCATACCCTTTGGAGATTGATGCCCGATGATTTTGGAAGAAAATTATAATTTAGAATTTTAAATGGCATTTCTGAAAAATCAAGTTTTAACTTAATTCAGATGTTGTTTTTTTGAAAAAAATAATTCATTTGTAGATTTAGTTCAATTCAAAAGTGCATTACAAATGTACTCCGCCTGAAATCTTAATCCTCAAGGATACAGCATACATTAGAGTTGGAATTATTTGTAATACATATCAATTCATACAAACTAAGATTTTTTAAATTAATTGTGGTAATTTTGCCATTGTTAACATTTTTATTTAATTAAAAAGTCCATCATGGCAAATAGTGAAGAATTAAATGTATTATCGATCTGTGTTGAATTGTTAGATTCTATCGATGCAGCTGCTGCAAAAAGAATTTCTGATTATTTAGCAAGTAAATTTATGACAGTCAGCGAGGCACCGGCATCAAGTCCAAATCTTAATGGCCGATTGCAGAAAAAACAAGGTAAAAGGGGAAGACCCGCTAAAGCAGCTAAATTCAAAGCAGTTACTGAAGTAGCATCTGCTACGACAGAAAAAAAGAAACGTGGTCGTCCCGCTAAAAAACGAAGAGGAAGGCCCGCTAAAGCTACTTTAATACCAGCCACTCAAGCGACCACATCAGAGACTCCTGTAATTTCAGAAAAAAAGAAACGTGGTCGTCCTGCTAAAAAAAGAAGGGGTCGACCCAGTAAAGCAGTAACTGCAAATAATGCCACTCAGCCTATTACAGCTATTGCTATTCCTGCAGAAAAAAAGAAGCGCGGTAGACCAGCAAGTGGTACCAAAAGACGCGGCCGTCCTGCTAAAGCCTTAAATCCGAATGCTGACAAAGTACAACTGGTCGTAAAAACGGTAGGTAAAAAACGGGGAAGACCTGCCAGCTCCGTCAAAAAATCTACCACAGGAAAAAAACGCGGCCGTCCAGCTAAAAATGGCAAAGTTATAGTGCCTGCATAATTTATACTGATGAGCCTGTTCATAGGCAAATCGAATAATATCAACACAAAAGGAGGATTTTCCAAAAATTCTCCTTTTTTTATAATATATTTTATCTTTTCTTACGTTTCACTATTTATAATTTTCTCTCACGATATAACCTAATTCTTAAAATGAAATACTTCATTCCAACAGCAACAGCATTTATTTTATGCCTGTTGGCCTGTAATACAAAAGATACTAAACCAGGTGAAGCTATCAAACCCGATTTTGTATTTGAAAACCTGGATACAACGATGAACCCGGGCACAGATTTTTTCCAATATGCCAATGGTGGATGGATCAAGAAAAATCCTATCCCTGCTGATCAATCATCATGGGGCATCGGCAATCTGGTGATAGAAGAAAATATAAAGCGCCTGCGAGAAATCAGTGAAAGTGCAGCGCTTGCACCCAATTCAATAAAAGGTAGTGCTGATCAAATGATCGGAGACTTCTGGACCGCGGGTATGGACAGTGCCAAAATAGAACATGATGGTTTGAAGTATCTCCAACCCTACCTGACGCTCATAGAGGAAGTAAAAGATCTGCCTGCCCTGATCAATGTGGTGACTGAGTTGAAAAAAATCGGATCAGGCGCTTTTTTTGCTGATTTTGTGGCTCAGGACGATAAAAACAGCGATGCCATGGCTTATATATTTTACCAGGGTGGTATCGGATTGCCAGAACGCGAATATTATTTTAAAAATGATAGTGCGACCATCAATATCAGGGAAAAATATGCAGACTACATCAGTAAAATGCTTCAATTGACAGGCCATACTCCAGAAGCAGCTATCGCCTCAGGCAAAAACATATTGTCAATGGAAACCAAGCTTGCCCAGGGATCCCGTAAAATCGAAGACCTCCGGGACCCATATGCCAACTACAACAAAATGGCGATCAATCAATTAAATAAAATATCCCCCGTGATTGATTTAAAGCAATTTTTGAATAAAACAGGAGTCAAAAATATCGACTCAGTAATCGTAGGTCAGCCGGATTTTTTTAAATCAATGAACACGGTAGTTAAAGCTACTCCACTGGCCACTTTAAAAGATTATGTCAGGTTTAATTTAGTGAGTGATTTTGCTTCAGCATTGCCCAATGCTTATGTCAATACCTCCTTTGAATACAGCAAACTTTTTAGCGGTGCTACTGAGATGCGACCCAGATGGAAACGTGTCATGTCCCGCCAGGAAAATCTGATCGGTGAAATTTTAGGCCAATTATATGTAAAAGAATTTTTCACGCCTGTTGCAAAAAAAAGATACGAAGTCATGACAGAAGCAGTTCGTGAGGCGCTGCGTGATCGTATCGGTCAATTAACCTGGATGAGTGACAGCACAAAAATAAAAGCCTATTCAAAATTAGATGCTATCACCAGTAAAGTTGGCTATCCTGAAAAATGGAAAGACTTCTCCGCAATGAATATTTCGAAAGAAAGTTATCTGCAAAACATCATCGAAGGAAACAAATGGTGGAATGAATACGAGCTGAATAAATTGGGCAAGCCGGTAGATCGAACTGAGTGGACTATGACTCCTCAGACTTACAATGCATATTATAATCCCAGCAATAATGAAATCGTGTTACCTGCAGGAATATTTACAGTGCCAGGATATCGGGATGAAGAATTAGACGATGCTATTGTCTATGGTAACGGAGGTGCGAGTACCATCGGCCATGAAATCACCCATGGATTCGATGATCAGGGCCGTCAATACGATGCCAAAGGAAATCTCTCAAGTTGGTGGAATGCCGAAGACGAAAAAGAATTTAATCGTCGTGCAAAAGTGATGATCGATCAATTTTCTGACTATGAACCATTGCCGGGATATAAAATCAATGGCGAAGCTACGCTTGGTGAGAATATAGCGGATCTGGGTGGAGCGTTGTTAGGCCTGGAAGCTTTTAAAAAAACCAATCAATATAAAGATGGTAAACCAATCAGTGGACTGATGCCGACCCAACGATATTTTTTAGGTTATGCTTTGGGATGGCTTGGACAAACAAGGGACGAGACCCTGCGCAGCAGCATCTTAAGCGATGTGCATTCTCCCGGCAAATATAGAGTCAACGGCCCATTTGCCAATATGGAAGCATTTTACGAAGCCTTTCAAGTCAAACCTGGTGATGCCATGTACAGGCCTGATAGTCTTAGAGTCAATATCTGGTAACGCAAGCGTGTAAGGAATTAGTCGTAAAAGATATGCCGCAACTATTCTATCTTAATGAATATAAATGAATAAACTTATTTTAATCGCCCTGGTGGCATCGATGTTTATGGATGTAAATGCTCAATCTACAGAAGTCTCCTCTGGTTTATATGCCTGGGATAAGCTGATGATAAAACAAGGTACACAACGCGTAGGCAGAAAACTTATGGAGGGCAGTTCTCCTCATTTTGAATTTCTCGAAATGCATGCCACTACACAGGAGAAAGGTGCTAAGTCTGCAGCTCCTCATGCACAAAAAAATTTAGAAGAAGTCATTATTGTAAAAGAAGGTACGATGAAATTTACCATGGATTCCGAAAGTGTCGTCCTGGGTCCTGGCAGTGCAATACTCATTCCTCCATTGGCCATGCAATCTTTGGAAAACATAGGCAATGGTCCCCTGACCTATTATGTGATGATGTTTAGAAGTAAAAAGGGCAAGGACATGGATCGAAGTAAAAATGCCGGAGGTCCTTTATTAATAGATGCTGATCTTCTGAAATATATTTCAAATGAAAAAGGAGGCAGGATCAATTATTTTAATCGCCCAACTGCCATGTGTGAAAACTTTGAAATGCATGTCACCCAATTGAATACAAAAGGCCCAAGTCACGCTCCTCATACACATATTGACTCCGAAATAATATTGGTCATCAATGGTCAGGTAGAATTGAGTATAGATGAAATGACTTATACCGGTAGCGATGGTGATCTTTTCCTGATCAAATCAAATGAAATGCACGGTATCAAAAACATAGGTGAAGGGCCTTGTAAGTATTTTGCCTGGCGATGGAGACAATAATTACACCTTCCTCTAAAAATCAAGCCAGGGATCGTTCAATACCCAGTTCCAGGCCCCGCAACTCCGCCAGCCCCCTCAATCTACCTATGGCACTATAGCCCGGGTAAGTCTTTTTATTTAAATCATCTAACATCTGATGTCCATGATCCGGCCGCATAGGCAGTGATACTTGTCTTTTTTGTTGCAGTAAGACGAGTTCTTTCATTACCCCATACATATCCGTATCGCCAGCCAGGTGATCAGCTTCATAAAAATCACCATTCTGGCTTCGTTTGGTATTGCGCAAATGGATAAAATGAATCTGGTCGCCAAATCTTTTGATCATTCGCACCAGATCATTATCTCCGCGAGCGCCATAAGATCCGGTACAAAAACAAAGTCCATTGGATGGGGAGGGGACTACTGCTATCAAATCTGCTGCATCAGCTTCACTGCATACGATGCGGGGCAACCCAAGCACCTGGTAAGGCGGATCATCCGGATGGATGGCCATTTTAACTCCATACTGTTCAGCTACAGGAATTACTTCTTGGAGAAAATATTTGAGATTGGCTTTCAATGCATTACGGTCGATATGTGCATAAGAATCCAATAGGCTTAATACTTGCTCAGCAGTAAACTCAACGGTACTGCCAGGAAGCCCTTGAAGGCAACTGTGATAGACCTCTGCTTTTCGTTCTTCGCTGGCATGATCTAGCCAATTTTGGGCATCCGCGATTTGATCCGGCGTATAATCAACCTCCGCACCTGGTCTCTTCAGCATAAATAAATCAAATGCGATAAATGCAAGTCGCTCAAACCTCAAGGCCTTACTACCATCCTCCATCAGGTACTCCAGATCGGTACGGATCCAATCCAGCACCGGCATGAAATTGTAAGTGATGACCTCCAGACCACAAGCCGCTACATTGGCAATACTTATTTTATAGTTGGCGATATGTTGAAGATAATCACCTGATCTTTTTTTTATGTCTTCACTAACCGGCAAGCTTTCAATGACCTTCCAGGACAAGCCTGCTGCTTCAATCAACGCTTTTCGATGATTGATTTCATCGACCGTCCATATATCACCTACAGGTATTTGATGCAAAGCGGTGACTACTCCCCGGCACCCGGCTTGGCGAATATATTCTAAACTGACCACATCCTGTGGGCCGTACCAACGCATGGATTGTATTAAACTCATGGTGCAAAGTTAGATTACATCTTGAAGTAAGCTTTAGATTTAGTTACTTTTTTATATAAAATCTTAATCAATATTTACCCTATCAATGGGTGGTCTGTGCGTCGATGGCTGAGAAATGACCAGAAATTTGAGATCCTCCTCTGTTGTATTTTGAACATAGTGCTTTTGACCAGCCAGAATCTGTATGGACTCACCTGCATTGACTTCGTAATAGTCCTGATCCAGGTAAAAGCATGCGGTGCCTTGAAGAATGTAAAATACTTGTAGGCATCTTTGGTGAAAATGCATTTGCTCTTTTGTCCCTGGAGGCATATTCTCCTGGATTACACTTAGGTCATCTGCGAGACAGAGTTGCCACCCCTCACAATGGTCCCCCCATAGATAGTGCGGAGCATTTAAAATAGATTTTATCATGAGAGACTGAGATTTTTTTTAAAAGCTGTTAGAAAATTATATTATTTCTACAGGTATAGTTTCCGGACACGATTGTACCAAATACCCAAAATTCGATGTAGGTTAGCGCCCTCAAAAATTACAATACAATAATATGCAGTCCTGGAGTATCAAACAAATCCTCACCGTTTTTATGGGTTTATTTACATTGATTATAATTACCCATTTACTCCATCTTTATCATCCTGGTATTTTCCATGCTGGTTTTCTCACAAGCTTGAGGTGGATGGCTATTGCTACTTTGATTGCCTATGGTTTGAAGAAAAATAATCTCACAACCTGGATTTTCCTATCAATGGTCATTGGAACCGAGATCGGGCATGATTGGCCGCAGGTAGGAACCAATCTAAAGGTACTCAGCGATATTTTCCTTAGAATGATCAAGACTGTCATAGGCCCACTTTTGTTTTCGACTTTGGTAGTAGGGATCGCAGGGCATGCTGACATGAGACAAGTGGGGCGAATGGGTTGGAAGTCACTATTGTATTTTGAGGTAGTGACGACTATAGCACTCATCATCGGTTTATGTGCGATTAATTTCACTAAAGCAGGAGCGGGTATAGACTTAAGCCTGGCGGATACTGCTCAAAAGGTTGAAATCGCAAAACAATCCTGGGACCAAATCATACTGCATACCTTCCCGGAGAATATAGCCAAAGCTGTCGCTGAAGGTCAGGTATTGCAAATCGTAGTATTTAGTATTTTATTTGCTTTGGGTCTATCTATGGTCAAACATCATCACGCTAAGGAGACCATGCTGCATTGGTGTGAAAGCCTTTCAGAGGTGATGTTTAAGTTTACCCATTTGGTCATGTATCTGGCCCCATTGGCAGTAGGGGCTGCACTGGCGTATACGATAGGCAAGATGGGTTTTGATATATTAAAGAATTTATTTTTATTACTAGCCACTTTATACGGTGCGCTTATCCTGTTGATTTTTGGCGTGTTTTTGCCCATAGCTTTATATATCAAATTGCCTATAAAAAAGTTTTTACATGCAGTATCTGAGCCAGTATTATTGGCATTTGCTACCGCATCGTCTGAAGCCGCTTTACCTCACGCGATGAAGGCACTGGAAAACTTCGGTATACCCAGGAAAGTAGTTTCCTTTGTATTGCCTACTGGATTTAGTTTTAATCTTGATGGTAGCACTTTGTATCTCAGCCTTGCTCTCGTATTTGTGGCTCAGGCAGCCAAAATAGATCTAAGCATTGGTGATCAGATCGTCATGATGTTGACCTTAATGTTGTCAAGTAAAGGTGTAGCTGGTGTAGCTCGTGCTTCCCTCGTGATACTGATGGGTACAGCCGCTTCTTATAATTTACCTACAGAGCCTATCTTCATTATACTAGGTATAGATGCACTGATGGATATGGGTCGCACAGGGACCAATCTATTGGGCAATTGTCTGGCAACCGCGGTGATCGCAGTGTGGGAAGGAGAAATAGATTTTAAAAAAACTGAGGTATCAACGAACTAGCCCGGATTAAAAAGGGGGGGTGATCTTTTTGTTTTCTCCCCAGAAGACTCCGTACAATGCTAAGGACAACCCTTCATCACCAGACCGATTTATAAAAATTTTGGCCTGGTACAAGATCCACTCATTAATTCCTATGAAGCAAGATTTCATCGGTTTACCCCTGCTCAAATCAAACCACCGAAGAGGATTATCACGTAGATGAAAACCAGCATGGAATCACTGGTTACACCTTTGGCAACCCTACTTTAATTTTGTGCAATTTAGATCCAATCTTGTAGCCCGCTGGAGATACAAACCAGGATCTAAGCTCTACCTGGTATGGTCGCAAGGCAATCCTCCCGACCTTGGAGTCAATCCCAATGTTGGATTGACTACTGATTTATTTGATCATTTATTTGATGGGCAAGGCAGAAATATATTTTTGGTAAAAGCTACTTATAGATTGGTGAGATAATGAATTCAGTCAACTAATATCAGGCAAATCGCAATCCTCCTGCTGTCAGGGCGATCAATGCCATCAAGATCAATAATATCATCAATCCATTGAACACGGTGCCGACAATCGCCATGGTTTTCTTTTCATCCTTTGAGATTCCAAGTATGCCTACTACCAGGCCACCAATAAACAAAGGAATGGCCAGTAACGCTAAAAAACCTGAAAACATGGTTAAAAGCCCTATCGCCCCTATAATCAAAGAAACCTTGCCTCTTCTATTTGAGTTTTTTGTGTTCGCGATATCATTAGCTTGCTGCAGTGTTACGTTTTTATTGAGCCTGCCTTTTATTATTTGCCTGGACAATCTTTTTTGAAAAAACCTGAAAGATAATTTTTGCACCCAGTTCATTTTGAGTTGGTGGTCTGCGGCTAAACGATCGATGTCAATGCTAGCAATTTCCGTTAAGGTTAACGAAGGATATATTTTTGTGTTTTCTATTTGGGTAAAATCATTCATATGCAATTCATATTAGACTTATAACAAAAACAAAATATCCTAAGTTGATACCTAATCGGTTAAAATAGAGGAGGGCGTAAGATCCCACGACCTTATGCCCAACTCGTGTATTTTAAGTTGGTCTTCGGATGACCTTATTTCTTTCCTTTAGCAGCATACAAGATCCCTGCAAACACATGATTCAAAAATGCAGGGTCACTATAATCAGCCGGCATATGTCCAAGGGCAGTGTAGAATGCTCGTCCTCCATCAAACTCATGATACCATGCCATGGGATGAAAAGCCCCCATACCTTCACTTTTATTTTCTCCCCACTGTACTTTTGGATTATAGGTCGACTCATCGACCGCCAGTATATAATTTAATCCATTGATTTTCTCAGGACCGAAATCATACCACTCTTCTGTCCAGTAATTAGCTTCATTAAAACCTGACAATCCCGGAAATTTATTTGAAGTGAACTTTAATTTGGCAGATTGAATCACCGGATGGATTTTAAATGACCTGCCTACCAATTTGGTATACCACTCCCATCCATATTCTGTATCCGTAGCACTGTGGATACCTACAAAACCTTTGCCTGATTGAATAAATTTCTCCATGGCTGCTTGCTGCACATCGTTGAGGATATCGCCGGTGGTATTGAGAAAGATGATGATATCAAATTTGGCGAGATTATTATCATTAAACTTGCCGGGATCTTCCTGCCAATCAAGATCAAAATTATGTTTACCCGCAAGCTCCCGCATAGCCGATACTCCTTCGTGGATGGATTCATGATGAAAGCCCATCGTCTTGGTAAATAAAAGTGCTCTAAATTGTTTTTGAGCAGTCAGTGTATTGATCATACCTATCAACAGGATAGTCAAACTTAAGTATTGAAATATTTTTTTCATTGATTGTTTTATATTTAAGGTGAATGTAAGTAATATTTTTCTACTGTCAAGGCCGCACGCAACTCCGTTAAATTTATTAGCACACTTTTACCTTTTAGTGGTAGATAATTATTGGGGAATCACTTTATGGTTTACACACAACTTTATTTCACCCTGTTAGTGGTTAAAATTAAGGCCCAATAATAATGCTGCCTATCACTAAAAGATTGGAAGTAAACTAATAACTTAGCATTTCCTATGATTAAATACAGATATATGCCGATAAAAAAATTGTGTTTTTTTCTATTTTTGATGTCGGCAGGCTCGTTAATTGGTCAGGTCACCGACCCGGTCATCAGTCTCTCCCAGGTATATAAAGATTATTTCAAAATTGGTGTTGCCGTGTCCCCAAGAGCACTCAAAACGGACGAGGCACAGCTGATCCTAAGTCAATTTAATAGTATGACCCCGGAGAATGCGATGAAAATGGGACCTATTCATCCTCAAGAAGAGCTGTATAACTGGGCTGGAGGTGATTCAATAGCAGCCTTTGCTCAGCGCAATAATCTTTTTTTACGCGGGCACACTTTGTGTTGGCACAACCAGACCCCTGGCTGGCTATTTAAAACGAGCACAGGCGATACCGTAAGTAAAGAAGTATTGCTGCAAAGACTTCACGATCATATCACCACGGTAGTCTCAAGGTATAAAGGCATCATCTATGCCTGGGATGTGGTCAATGAAGCCATTTCTGACAAGGAGGACGAGTTCTATCGACCCTCCATCTGGTACAGGATCTGTGGGGAAGAATTTATAGAAAAAGCTTTTCAATATGCCCACGAAGCAGATCCAAATGCCTTACTTTTTTACAATGATTACAATGAAATCAATCCGGTCAAAAGAGAAAAAATTTATACCCTGGTCCAGAATCTAAAATCAAAGGGGATCCCAATCGATGGAGTAGGATTACAGGGTCATTGGTCTATCTATGAACCGACTGCTGAAGTGTTGGAGACTACGATGAAAAGGTTTTCTCAGCTTGGGGTCAAAGTGCAGATCACCGAACTTGACATCTCCGTCTATAAAAAAGAACACGGCAGAAGAGACAGGACTCCGGTAGATAGCCTGGCTGTTTTTTCCACAGAACATGAGACCTTACAAATAGAGCGGTATAAGACCTGCTTTGATATATTTAGGAAATACAAAGGAGTCCTTACGGCCGTGACTTTTTGGAATATCTCTGACCGCAACAGTTGGCTGGATAATTTTCCGGTCAGAGGTCGAAAAGATTATCCTTTATTGTTTGATAAAAATCTTAATCCGAAAAAAGCTTTTTGGCCGGTTGTCCAGTTTGATCAAAGCGAGGAAAAGTAATATTAATGTAGGGAGTTTCTAATAGGTCCTGGTCATATCTTCATCGACGCAGAGTATAAAATCTGCTTTGCCTTTATGGACCTTGTCTAAAGTTTTAATTTGATCCTGAGTGACCGTAGCGATGGACACATACTTAATGTCGGGATGATCATGCTTGAGATACCAAATGATGCCTTCGTGATTTTCTGAGTGATAGCTACCCTGATAATGTATAAATAAGTCATTTGACTTCATATTGGTCAAAATAAAATGTGCCATCGTAGCATCTTTTATAGCTTGTGCCTTTGGTAGATTGGGGCCTCCGTGCCCACCCATCATCGAAAGCATATTTTTATAACCAGGTAGCTCCCCATCATAGGCTATGGGCAAAGGAGCGATCCAGGATTTTTCTTCATCAGTCAATGAATCCAGGCTCTCCAGGCCTCTTTTGGCTACTTGCGAAGCAAATCGCCTGGGTATATTGGTAGCAATAAAAGGTAAATGATTGGATTTGGCAAAATCTACGAGGGGAGCATAATCTGTTCCATAATTGGGCCAAAGTCTTGCAGTAGAATCCAATTGAGCTGCATCGATACTGCCGGACAGATAAGCATCCAACTCGTCTTGATTGTCCCGCTCAAACATCTCTGCTCCCAATACGAGGGGCTTGGATCGAAAACAATCTTTGGTCAGTCGGAGCTGCAGCCAATGACTGATCGCATTATTGTGTTCTTCACCAAACAAGACCAGATCTTTTGATAAGGAAGATTTTAAAAGTTTTGAATAGGAGACTTTTCTGCCATTTGAATTAAATAATTGATAAGGTGAAAGTGCCTGGCCCAACATGGAAAAAGTCAACAACATCATACCTGTTACACTAAAAGCTTTAATCATAATTACAAAGACTTGTACCATCCAAGATAACGCAAAATAATTTAATCAAATATTGACAAAGCCAAGTTAAATCGTATATTTGCGATATACAATAAGATATGGCCTATAGCAAAAAAGAGAAATTTGGGACCAAGGAACAGTCCTTGGCTGCTTTTGCCAAAGCACTGGCACACCCTGCACGGATCGCTATATTGAGCCAATTGTGCAAAAAAGAAGGATGCCAATGCGGCGAAATCGTCGACATGCTCCCGTTGTCACAGAGTACGGTTAGCCAGCACCTCAAAGAATTAAAATCTGCGGGCCTGGTATCCGGCGAAGTAGATGGGCCGAGGAGTTGTTATTGTATCAATTGGAAAGCTCTCGAAAAATTTTATAATGATTTTAGCGATTTGTTTACACAATTAAAATCAGAACAGCAAAAGTGCTGTTGCTGACATTTCATTTATTTTTTAACCACTATAATTTTATTAACCATGAAAAGTAGTTTAAATGTGCAGGATCCTGGTGGATGTTGCGGCGGCTTGTGTGGATGTTAATTTAACTCCATAGAAGCATTTTTTATCTACCACTAAGTGTATTGATAAGACATGAAGATTTTATTAAAAAAAACTCTGACTGTGGCTTCAATAACCTTAGTGGTTTTTTTATTTAGAAATTATAGTTGATGCGTAAATTTATATTCCTTCCGGTCTCATCTGCAAAGTATCGTTGACGATCCAGATAATCCCGATATCGTGTATTGAGCATATTTTCAATTTGAATAGAACACATGATCTCCTTTTTACCCACTTTGACTTTGCTGCTCAGGTCTATACCAAACAAAGTATATGCATCTGGCGGAGGAAGGTAATCCTGCTCTGAAGTGATATGGTTTTGATGTGCTACGTATCTGCCATTTACTGCAAGATTGATGAGTCTAAAGTATTTCCAATCATTCAAAGTATAGCTCAATGAATGGCTCATGGTATTGCTCGGTATATTGACCAATCCTATTTTATTAGTCAGATCACGGCCAAGGACATAAGCATATTTGCCTATCCATTTTAATCGTTGCTGGACTGCATAAGACACTAATAAATCCGCTCCAGTAAGCCTTGCATCCGTCTGACGATATTCATATACGGGAAAAGCCCCTCGTATAGTCAGCCTGAATTCCTGCAGTGGCTGCAGGTAGATATAATCTTTAATATGATGATCATAGACCACAGCTTGTATCTGAAGGCGATCATTGACATTATAATCAGCGGATAAAATGCCTTTGATTGATTTTTCTGATTTTAAATCCGGATTGCCCTCTTCAAGACCACTTACTCCCTGGTGCAGGCCATAACTATATAATTCATTAATTTCAGGGGAACGATGTACCAGTCCAACATTGGCAGACAAGCTCAACCCCTCCGAGATAGCCTGACGGTAACCAAGGGCACTGCTCGCATTGAGATAATGATGTGTGATACGTTCGACCATTCTGGGTACTGATCTGGAGATAGTAATTGCTAAAAGATTTTGACAATCCAACCTTAGCCCTCCTTCCAGCATACTTTTTCCCCATGCCTTTTGTAATATGGAATATACAGAAGGCTTAACAGACTGGTAATCGGGTATCAGTGGCAACACGCCTGTCTCCGGATGGTTGGTATTATCTACAAACTGAAATTGCACGCCTGATTTAAGATCCAGGTCATGTGCATAAGTATGATGATAGGCCCCTTCGATCAATTGAGAATACTGTCGCAGTTGCAATGCCGGTATATTAGATCTGCCGCCTCTTCGTACATCATATTCTTTGCGATCATCTAACTGGCTACCAAAGTTTAAAGACCATAGGGTGTGATTGTTTACCTGCCATCGATTTTCAAGTTTGGCCAGGTGGTGATGCACCTCTTGTCTTGGAGAAGCTATGTCATATGAAAAATGGTCGCTGGTAAAAAAGGGCATATCCCGATGAATGGCTTCTTCAAGATCGGTCACATTGCCGATATGGGATCCCCTCAGCACACCGATTTCGGTATTGAAAGTCGAAGCATGCAATCGCATATTCCAGACAGAGGAAATCTTCTTATCCATTTGCAAGCCTATATTGTATTCGTTTTTTCCGGTATTGGTCAGAAGATAATCCGGAGCGCGATTATCGCCCTGATATTTTATGGTGCCGGAAAGTTTCCAGGCCAGAGATGGCCTTGCCTGGAGTAGTTTTAAGTTTGCCGTGTGACCTCGACCATTAGTTTGATAGACATAATTGACTTGGCCATGAAGATGAGGATCAGCATCAATAGCATTGTTTTCTATCATCACCACACTACCCAGACCATTTCCGCCATAAGCGAGGGAAGCAGCTCCCTTTACCACAGAGATATGATCCGAAAGAAAAGGGTCGATCTCAGGGGCATGATCGTTGCCCCATTGCTGGCCACTTTGCACCATGCCATTATTCAGAATAGTGATACGCTTGCCATAAAGACCATGAATGACAGGTTTGGATATTCCGCTACCACTTTTAAGAGACTGAACACCAGAGATTTTTTCTAATAATTCAGCAAGACTTTTATTGGCATTTCGTGCGATCTCATCTTTACTAATGGAGTTGACCGATTGAGAGGTAGTCTGCTGCTGGGTGCCATGGACAGAGATTTCATTGAGTAGCTCAGCATGGTGGTGCAGGGTGATATCAAGTGATGTATCACGCAATAATTGAATAAAGATGACTTCGTTTTCTCCCTCCAGGTGGCTGATCTGTAGATGGTAGGCTCCGGGGCAAAGTTGATTCATCACAAATAATCCGAGGCTATCTGCTACCTGGCCTTGTTGAGTTTCTTTTATCAATATAGTAGCAAACTCCAGCGGAAAGCCGGTGCTTTCATCAGAGATCTTTCCTTTTAAAGTCAGGTTGCAAGTTTGACTCATCATCGGTGTGGTAGATCCGATCCAGCCGATCAATATCCACCAAATTAATTTATTGTACATGGACATTAAATTCAATTTCGATATCAGTGTCGCCTCCTGCATTATCAATGATTCCATTTAAAGCACCTGGGGCAGATTTGTTGGGACCATGTCGCAAAGTAATTTTCAACCTTCCACTACTTGGGTCACCTGTCTCTAATTTAGTGACAATGCCTATAGGCCTGCCATTAATATCGGCATCAGCATAAGTGACAGCGATTTTCAAGCTTGTAGATGCCGCGTAAAAAAATTGATGTGCCTGTTCTTCGCTTTCAATCTCTTCAGTGATATTGGCCGATGGGTATTCCTGTTCATTTAATAATACGAGGCTGCCCAGGTAGGTTGTATTTGGAGTAAGATTACCTTCGGTATAAACCGGCGGATTACCACCATCACCATCGATATCTTTAAATTCCAATATTACAGGATCGTCTCCTGTCATCGGTACCAAAGTGTATCTCAAAGTGGTGATTACTTCTTCTTCGTTGGGAATAATCGGATCAAGCTTTTTACATCCAAAATTGATAACAATAATAAATAAACTTATATATGATAATAATCTCATAAATCGTAAAATGATGAATTAAAAAAGGCCAATAGAATACTTGACCAATGAAATAAGCTATTCTACACCCTGGATTCAGGAGGTCCCCGAAGCTTGAGCTGAATGGAAACAACTATCGGGATTAAAGCTTCATGACACACCTGCCCGTTAGCAAACCAAGTCGGTTCATGGATCCAGAATAACTTGTCCTCTATCACATACGGCGTAGTATAGAACAGATCACACACAAAACACTGGTGCTCTATCTTATGGCAGTGACTGGAATGGGTATCATGGCAACCAATTTCATAGGCATGAGTCCATGAATGTGTACTCTCGATCATCGGCGGAGCCAGGATGATCGTTAAAAGTACCAGGGCCAATATAGCTTGAAAGGTTTTCAAGTCTGATCTTCAAAGGTAATGGTAAGACATTAAAAAATACTTTTTATTTCAGCTTGCGAACATCTGGCCCGGTAAGCTTCCAAATGATTTCACAACGGACCCATAAAGTCACACATTTTTATGAAATTTGCACTTCCTGACTCAATAAATAGCAATATTTTGAGTTTTACAATATTCATATGAATAAGCTCTGGAGTAAACTTTTAACCATCACCAATCCTTCTGGACGACCTATCAGTCCTGGCAGGTACAAAATCGCACGTTGGATGTGGGGCCTGGTGCTGGCTGGCGTGTGTTTTATGATATTGTTTTTTATCTTCCTTTCTTTCCAGGATCTTCCCACATTTGATGAACTTGAAAACCCTGATTATGACTACGCTACTGTCGTCTATTACAATGATCAGAAGGAGATGAGTCGCCTATTTATACAAAACCGTGTAGGGGTTGACTTTAAAGATCTGTCACCCTATCTGGTGCAGGCATTACTTTCTACAGAAGACACTCGATTTAGAAACCATACAGGGATCGATTTTGAAGCCTTGGGACGAGTACTCGTACGAACAGTGTTAATGGGTCAGTCAGGTGCCGGAGGAGGAAGTACCATTACGCAGCAACTTGCCAAATTATTATATTCAAACAGAGACTTTAGAGGAATGAATTTCATCCAAAAAAAGGTTTCCCTGTTTTTAATCAAGTTTAAAGAATGGATCACCGCTACCAAACTGGAGCGCAGTTACACTAAAGAAGAGATCATCGCCATGTACCTCAATCAGGTTGATTTCCTCAATGATTCTTATGGTATTCGCGCAGCCAGTGAGACTTATTTTAACTCTGAACAAGATTCGCTTAAAATCGAACAGGCTGCTACCCTCGTAGGTATGTTGTCCAATCCCGTAAGATACAATCCAAAACGATTTCCCAAAAATTCGGAAACCCGCAGAAACCTGGTCATCAGTAGACTGCATACAGCTGGCTTTGTGGATGCCGCTACAAAAGATTCTTTGCAGAAAATTCCATTGGATGCATCTTCTTTTAAACGAAGGGATGTATCAGAAGGCAATGCTCCTTATTTTATAGTCGAGTTGAGTAAATGGTTGCAGGATCTATTGAAACAAGACGAATTTAAAAAGCCTGATGGAACCAACTATGATATCTATAAAGATGGACTCAAAGTATTCACTACCATAGACCCTGTCCTGCAAGAGCTCGCTGAAGAAGCTGTATGGACCCATATGCCAAAGCTCCAAAAACAATTATTTACTGTATGGAAAGGCATGGATCCCTGGACTTATGATGCCGATGATCGTCAAAAAGAAATAAGACGATATAAATTGCAAAGCCTGATCAGGGAAAGCGATCGTTTTTTAGTAATGAGAGATAAATTTATGGGGGATATCCTTGACTCGGTAGATACCAAATTTGATATCGTCCTTACGGACAATGATATCCTCCGCATAGTAGAAGAACAGGGTAAAACCGGAAAACTAAATGATTATATCAAACAAAAGATACTGAGTGAAGATCGGGCCGCGAAGTACCTCAAGATAATGAAGGATCCACTTTGGCTACAAACCAATACCGCCTGGAAAAAACTACTCTCTGAATCTGAAAAACAGTTTAATGCGCGCGTGCGTATGAAAATCTTTGATTACTCACCATCTCATTTGAAAGATACTTCGATGACACCACTCGATAGTATTCGATATATGCAGATGATCTTACAGACGGGGACTATGGCGATCGAACCCGGCACTGGCAAAATCAAGACCTGGGTAGGCGGTATCGATCATAAGTATTTTAAGTACGATCATATCACAGCAGATCGTCAGGTAGGATCTACTTTTAAACCATTTATTTATGCTACTGCCATAGGATTTAAAGCGATATCTCCTTGTCTTCAGGTGATAGACAGACCTTACACTATCTCCCCGGGTGATGGCAATTTTAAATTGATTTCTGCCTGGTCACCTCACAATGCAGAAGGAAATTTTTCAGGCAGGGCACTTTCCCTCTATCAAGGCTTGGCTAATTCTGTCAACTCCGTGTCCGTCTACCTGATGAAAGAGCTCGGCAATGCAGAGATCGTCTGTGGTCTGGTCAATGCCATGGGTATAGACAGCTCCCGACGCAGAAGTGATGGTGAGTTTCGAGTACCCCGTCAACCATCTATCTGCCTTGGTTCTTCTGACCTCACGGTGATGGAGATGACGGGTGCCTATACCACTTTCGCCAACGATGGAAAATATATCAAACCTTATTTTATTAGCAGCATAGAAGATAAAAATGGCAAGGTGATCTATCAGTCCAAAATCGAAGAATCAAAAGCCTTGCCTTCTGGAGTAAACTATGTGATGGTCGATATGCTCAAGAAAGCTTCCCCCGTACGAGATGGTTCTGTCAAAACGATACATGGTGGCAAAACGGGTACTACCAACAGCTATAAAGATGGTTGGTATATGGGTATCACGCCTAACCTGGTCGTCGGAACCTGGGTTGGTGGAGATCTGCCCTGGATCAGATTTCGATCCTTGGCTTTGGGTCAGGGTAGTGCCATGGCCAAGCCGATATTTGCCGATTTTATGAAACGGGTTGAGTCTGATCCAAGGACAAATTGGGTAAAAGACATGGATTTCTTCAAACCTGCTCAGATAGGTATCGAAATGAACTGTGCAGCATATGATTCTCTCCACGTGATTGATCAAAACCTGATGAAACAATCAAGAATACTCTCCGAAGAATTTGATCTTAATGAACTAAATTAAAAAGCAAAACATCCTGGCTAAATTATTTTTTGCATCTATTAGTTCATTGTTGATAAAATCATTTATTATTTATCTGGCCGGGATGTTACTGTTCACTTTTGCTTCCTGTGAACCAATCAGATCAAACAATCTCAGCCAATACTTAGATCAGCAGGCCATCGAAGCACCTGGTGATACCTTTGCCATCCTTTTTGAACAATATGTGAGTCAAAAAATGCATGCATGCGATTGTCCCGGGGCTGCAGTGACTATCATATCAGATTCCATGGTACGCTCGATCAAAGGATATGGAGTACGATCTACCTTGAGCTGCGATACAGTGGATGTTCATACCTTATTCAGACTGGCCAGTGTAAGTAAAAGCTTTGGAGCAGTTTTGACCGATATTGAAGTAAGAAAAGGGCTATTGAGTTTTGCAGATCCGGTGCACCGATATTTACCTGAGTTCGAATTATCTGATTCTGCATATACCGGCAAGGTGACTATCAATAATCTATTGTCACAGTCGGCCGGATTTCCTTATCACAGTTATACCAACCTGGTGGAGAAAGGTTACTCCCTGTCAGCGATCCTACCTTTGTTTAAAAACATTCGAAATCTGGCCCCCCCCGGTGAAATGTATGCCTATCAAAATGCTTCTTATGCATTGATAGAGCCCATATTAGAAAATGCCACTCAACGATCTATTACCGACTTGTATGCCCAGGAGATAAAAGCAAACCTCTGTATGCCTGATCTATGTTTTAGTTATGAAGCAATGTGCAAAACGCCAAATATAGCTTTACCACATCGGCTGGATTATAACCAACAGGTACATTACCCAATAGAGGTTTCACAAAAATATTATAACACGATTTCAGCTGGAGGCATCAATGCTTCCATCACAGACATGAGCTTGTGGCTGAAATTATTGATTGGAGACTATCCGGCTATCCTGCCACGATCAGCGATTGATAGTCTTTTTCAGCCACAGATTAAAACCACTGAAGACCGACGCTATTATAATTTTTGGCCTGGAGTAAAAGATACTTATTATGCCAGAGGTATGCGGGTACTCGACTATGGTGACCATTATAAATACTATCATGGAGGCTTTGCGAATGAGTACCGTGCCGAGATAGCGATAGATCCCCGGCTTCACATCGGCATTGCGGCATTATTTAATTCTACCTGCAGCCTGGCTGATGATATCGTCCCTACATTTTTTACTATGTATGAAGAGTGGATGGGTGGATGTCGCTGATATCCTGATTTCTTGTCATTAACTTCCACAAAAATTAGGGAGATTCGGGAGAACCGTAAATAGCTGAAGGCTAAGCATATATTACAAAAAAAAGTCATATAAAAACCCCGAAAACACTACTTTAAGTGTAAATTCGGGGTAAAAGAAATTTAAATTGTATGACAAAGTTAATCGAGATACGGAATAATATTTCCCAACTGCCATTTTTAAGTAATCAGGATCAAATGGCAGAATACGAAGAAACTTTTAGGAGAAGTGAATTAGGGAAGATATACGCCGCAATACCCTGGTCAGAAATTGTTCGAACAATATCGAAACTAAGTAGAAGGAGAAAGAAAGGCCCTGCCTCGATGTTCGATATAAGGGGAAAAGTGGCACTGATGTTTTTAAAGAATTATTGCAATTGTAGTGATCAGGATTTGATCAATCGATTGAATAGTGACTGGAAATTGCAAATGTTTTGCGGCGTATTATTAAGGCCAAAAGAAAGCATCACTAACTTTAAAGTAGTAAGTACGATTAGATGTGAGTTAGCAAAAATATTGGAAGCAGAAGGATATCAAAAAATTCAAGAGATATTTGCCAAGAGCTGGAAGCCGTACATGATTCATCCCCATATAGCACATATGGATGCGACAGCTTATGAAAGTAATTTGCGATATCCAACAGATGTAAAACTATTATGGGAGTGCTGCGAATGGATGCATAAAAAACTAGTATGGTGGTATGGAACTTTGGGTATTCCTCAACCTCGCATGAAATTTAAAGAGCAAAAAACAAAGTATTTAGCTTATCAAAAAAGTCGTAAAAAGACATATAAAATGGCCAGGAAGAGGAAGCGGAGTTTGTTGTATTTATTGAATAAGCTACTTCACCTTCACGAAGCAGTGTTGACAAATCAAGGAATAGCGATACATGACCTTGATCCGTCTTACAAGAAACGATATTTGGCTGTACATGAAGTGTATTTACAACAAGAACATTTGTTTGAGGGGGACGATAAGTTCAAAAATAGAATAGTCAGTATACATAAATCATACGTACACCCTATCGTGAGAGGAAAAGAAAATAAACCGGTAGAATTTGGCGCCAAAGTACATATGGTTCAAATCGATGGATTAAATTTCATTGAGCACTTCAGCTATGAAGCATTCAATGAATGTACCAGGCTTACAAGCGCAATATTTCTAGTTCGAAAGTATACAGGTAAATGTACCCATGTAGGGGCTGATGCTATTTACGCTACCAATAAAAACAGATCTTATTGCTCAAAGGAAAACATTCATACTTCTTTTGTTCGAAAAGGCAAGGCAGGCACTTCAGAAGATCAAAGAAGTAAAATGCAAAAATTATTGGCGAAAGACAGATCTACTCGAATGGAAGGAAGCTTTGGCACAGAAAAGAATCACTATGGACTCAGGCGTATTATGGCCCGCACTGCACAAACCGAGAAGCTTTGCGTTTTCTTTGGGGTCCATATAGCTAATCTCTGCCGGGTCATCGATAAAATACCAAAGAATATTAGCTTACAACAAGCTGCATAGAATAATATTTGCATGCTTTTTGGGCAACAAGGGGATTCTATGCCCTTATCAACAGGTTTATTCACATTTCAACATCATAGTCCCAAAAAGAGGCTCCAATAGTGCGCTGTACTTGTTCTTGCACTTTGTTAGAAGTGAATTATTATACGCATTTACAGTATATAATTTGGGGGATCAAAAATTGTGTCTTACTCCCGAATCTCCCAAATTAAACACAACAGGGCGAAGCAGAGTAAATTCTTACAAAATTTTCCAAGCTCCTCTGTACTTCTCCGAGCTTCTCTGTGGCAATCAAAAACGGAATCAAAGCCGAGCAAGCTATCTCTCCAAATACTGACTCAATTTAAAATTCAAATTCATTTTCACGGCAGGCCATTCAGATTGCAATATGCTAAACACTACTGTATCTCTAAGCGTACCATCAGCTCCTATCCGATGATTTCTCAATATGCCATCTTGCACCGCACCTAACCGCAGGATGGCCCGGCGAGAAGCCTCATTAAACCGATGCGTACGAAACTCTACGGCCACACATGCCAAAGACTCAAATGCATGTCGAAGCAATAATAATTTACACTCAGTATTGATCGGGGTACGTTGTGCAGAGGCAGCATACCAGGTATGGCCGATCTCTAGTCGTCTCACCACCTGCTCTATATTCATGTATCTGGTACTGCCTACGATGGCTTCGTCCTCGGATCTTCTCACCACAAAAGGTATACTCTTGCCGGCTAGTTGTTCAGCCAGAGCTGTCTCGATAAATTCATGGACTTTCTCTGGGCGCGGCACACTCGTAAACCATAGATTCCAGAGTTTACCATCTGAGGCTGCTGCTTCAAGACCCTCAGCATGAGTATGATTTAAGGGTTCGAGTGTGACATACTGCCCAGTTAAAATAATTGGGGTGGGTGGATAAGCCTCCATCTTGCAAAAAATTAAAAAGTAAAGATTATTTTTTGAATGAAATCTTGAAATACAACAGCACCATGGCTAAGAATAATATGATACAATTGGCAATGATGATCGCCAAATCTTTTTTTACAATGCCATAAAATAGCCAGGTACTCACATTGCCGATCAATATAAAGAGCATCCAATAGGAGAGATCGCCGGTAGATCTGGATTGCCAGGCTTTATACACTTGTGGGATGAAAGTGACTGAGGATAAAAATGCTCCGAATAAGCCCACATAGTCGATCCATTGCATATGCTTGAAATTTGAGCAGCAAATATAGATCATTTGAACCTGGAGCATTCAATATATTCTCATGTCATAGGGACTGGCTGTTATAAATACTCATTATATTTACCCGTATCGATGAAACGGCTTTTTACCAATCTTACATTCTGGGTACTCCTCTCTATTACTCTGGGAGTCTTATTGGGTCATTTTTTCCCGGAATGGGTCCTTCAACCGGTATTGAAGCAGGAGTGGAAAGGACATTTTTTGGGACAGGAACTTAAATTAGGCAAAACGCTCAGCGAATTTCTTGGAAGCGGATTTATATCTGTAGTCAAACTTTTTATCAATCCAATCATCTTCCTCACTATCACTTTGGGTATTGTGAATATGGGTGATCTTAAAAAGGTAGGCACCGTTGGGGCCAAAGCGCTGATCTATTTTGAAGTGGTGACTACCGCTGCTTTATTGATCGGCATAGTGGTGGCCAATGTAATTCGTCCAGGAGATGGTGTGATACCCAATAGTGCAGGAGGAGATGTGACGAAGTATGCACAGCAGGCTGCAGGTTTTAGCTGGTCACATTTTTTAAAAGACAATTCGACGATCCAAATATTGATATTGGCCATCGTATCCGGTATCGTAATTAATAAAATAGAAGCCAAAGAAAAAATAGTAAAATTTCTTGAGCCAATATCCAAGTGGGTTTTTAAGTGGTTATTTCGCGTGATGTTATTCGCCCCGATCGGTGCATTTGGGGGAATGGCCTATACGATAGGTAAGTATGGCATCCATGCATTATTACCATTGGGCAAGCTCATGCTCACCGTCTATTGCACCATGGTTCTGTTCATTTTTATGGTGCTTCGTTACATCCTTAAATATTATCAAGTAAGTCTATGGAGATTTTTAAAGTATATCAAAGAAGAATTACTCATCGTCCTTGGGACCTCCTCCTCTGAGGCTGGCCTGCCCAATCTCATGGAAAAACTGGAGCGTATGGGATGCTCCAAACCGGTAGTAGGGTTGGTAGTACCTACCGGCTATTCTTTTAATCTGGATGGCACTACGATCTATCTCTCTATGGCTGTCATCTTCCTGGCTCAGGTATACAAAGTCCATTTGAGCTATACAGAAATGCTCACCATCACCGGCATCTTGATGATCACTTCCAAAGGGGCTGCCGGCGTCACAGGCAGTGGCTTTATAGTGTTGGCCTCTACCCTGACTGCTGTCAAGACCATACCCATAGAGGGCCTTGCCTTGTTACTCGGCGTAGATCGATTTATGTCTGAAGCCCGGGCGATCACCAATTTTATCGGCAATGGCGTAGCGACTATATGGATCGCCAATAATGAAGGAGAGTTTGATAGGGCCAAATGTGAGGCACAATTAGGCACGGAGCATTCAAAAGGCTAAACCACCTGATATCTCATCATCACCAATCCTGAATCATAAGACTGAGCACTGAGCAAATGGAGAGGTACCCGTGCAGCGTGACTTAAGAAGGATTTGCCAGCACCCAATAAGATAGGATGGACTGCCAATATAATTTCGTGTACCAACCCAGCCTGCACCAGGCTATTGGTAAACGATGCACCTCCAAACAACCAGATATCTTTGCCCGGAGTCTGCATATAATTCTTGATCCAGGTGATGGTATCGCCAGTGATCAAGCGGGTCCCAGGTTGATCGACAGCATCCAGGCTTTGGCTGAATACAAACTGATGGACATGAGCTATCTGAGCTGTAAATGGATCATCCTGAGGGGTGGGCATAGATTGCATCATATCAAAGGTTTTCCTACCCATAAAGATGGTATCAATCCGTTGAAGAAAATCGCTCATGCCATAATCCTGGTCTGTAAAACACCAATCTATTTCCCCATGAGGGCCTTCGATAAAACCATCCAGCGTGACAGCTACTTGTAATAGAATGCTTCGCATATCGTGGTTTCAAAGATAAGTAAAGATATTAGGGTAATGGTCAGGAATGGCTTATTGGCATCACTCAAAAATTACCTGTCTGCATTTTTACAAGAGTTCCATATCAAGGGGTTAATAAATTGATCTATTTAAAGAGGTTACTCAAAGAATCACTATTTTTACCCAATACATTTTTATTCGTCAGCATGCATTTTCCTGAATCCAAACTTCCCCTTGTAGGCACCAATATTTTTACTAAGATGAGTGGTCTGGCTACAGAGGTAGGCGCTTATAATATCGCGCAGGGTTTTCCTGATTTTGACGCTGACTCCGATCTGATCACGCTGGTCACCAAGGCCATGTCCGAAGGTTTCAACCAATATGCCCCTATGCCAGGTGTAATGTCCCTTCGGGAAAAAATAGCCATCAAAACACAGGAACTCTATGGGCGGTGGTATGACCCTATGACAGAAGTGACGGTGGTACCCGGTGCCACTGCAGGCTTGTATGCAGCGATCAATGCGCTGGTACATGCCGGCGAAGAGGTCATCGTACTGGAGCCGTGTTATGACAGTTATATCCCTTCTATCATTATGGCCGGAGCTACTCCTGTTCGATATAAAATGAAATTTCCGGGATATCATATCGATTGGGAAGAAGTCAAGTCACTTATCAACGCCAGGACCCGGATGATTATGATCAATACTCCGCACAATCCTACCGGAAGTATATTGACCAGCGCTGATATCCTTGCATTAGAAAAAATAGTATCAGGTACTGACATCATCGTATTGAGCGATGAAGTCTACGAACACATCATCTTTGATCATGAACAACACCAATCGATCTCGGCCTATCCTACCTTGTCTGAGCAAAGTATTATGGTCGCATCGTTTGGTAAAACATTTCATACGACTGGTTGGAGAGTAGGGTATGTACTGGCTCCTGCGGCTCTGATGAAAGAAATCCGCAAAGTATACCAGTTTATTGCTTTTTCTACCTCCACACCGATGCAACATGCATTGGCTGCCTATCTGGACCACAAAGAAGCTTACCTGGGATTGAGTGCCTTCTTCGAAGCCAAGCGCAATAATTTTCGCAATATGATCAAAGACAGCAGGTTTACGTTATTGCCTTCGAGAGGATCGTATTTCCAATGTGCTACTTACGAGCGCATTACCGACGAAGCGGATCACGAGCTGGCCATACGCCTGACCAAAGAATACAAAGTAGCCACTATACCTGTCTCCGCTTTTTACCAGGATGGTACAGATCATCATGTGCTGCGATTTTGTTTTGGCAAAAAAGATGAAACCCTCGAAAAAGCCGCTGAGATATTATGCAGGATCTGAGTTTAAGTTTTATTCAATCGTCTATCCATTGGGAGGATAAATCAGCTAACCTGGATCATCTGGGGTCTTTGATAGATCGCATTTTAATTCCAACAGACATCATCCTATTGCCGGAGATGTTTAGTACCGGCTTTAGTATGCATGCACCCGCCCTGGCGGAGTCCATGGATGGTAACACTATATTATGGATGCTAGCAAAAGCAAAAGCAAAAAATGCGCTGGTCATAGGCAGCCTCATCATCAAAGCCAATGAAAATTATTTTAATCGATTGGTGGTAGCCGGTCCTCAGGGTGTGATCGGACATTATGATAAACGACACACCTTTAGTATGGCCGACGAAGATCAGACCTATACGCGCGGAGCACAAGCGCTGATATTTGAGTGGAAGGGATGGAAGATCAGGCCATTTGTATGTTATGATTTGAGATTCCCGGTATGGGCCAGAAATCGTTACAGCGATACGACGGGTTGGGATTATGACCTGGCTGTGTACGTGGCCAATTGGCCCGCTTCGCGCGCGCGCGCGTGGAAATCACTCGCTCTGGCCCGTGCCATCGAAAACCAATGTTATGTCGCCACACTCAATCGGGTAGGGATAGATGATCTTGGACTGGAATACCAGGGTGACAGCCAATTGATCAATTCATATGGTGAGGTTCTCCTGCATTTGGGCAATGAGGAAATAATACAAACCAAGGTCCTGGATAAATCATTGTTGACTGACCACCGTAAGATATTCCCCGTAGGAAGAGATGCCGATGGTTTTGAGATCAGGTAGTTGGGTTTCTCTGATTTGGGGGATTAATTCGCGATGGCCTTAGGCACAATCAATATCAAACATTCAATATATATGACATTCCGGTTTAATTTTTTAATGCTAATCTCTGTTCTTGCTGGTATTAATCAAAAATGTATTGGTAGATCATTCGGCGATTCGTTGAATTATATCTCGCTCGACAAAATCGATATCGGTGGCCACCTGGGTAATAAAATTGACTGGTGCATTCAAAATCGAATCGTCGAACAATCCGTGGACGAGCTGATCGAACCATTTAATTACAAAAACGAAACCCGTTGGTGGCAAACCGAGTTTTGGGGTAAATGGATCACCTCGGCGATCTCCACTTATCAATACCAACCCACTGTTGCTTTAAAAGAAAAAATAGATTTAGCTGTAAAAAAATTACTCCAAACACAAATGCCAGATGGGTATATCGGCAACTATGCTGACGCAGCCCATTTACAACAATGGGATATATGGGGTCGAAAATATGTGCTGCTGGGACTGCTGAGCTATTTTGATTTGACAAAAGACAAAAACACCTTGCAGGCTGCCAGAAAACTTGCTGATCATTTGATGACTGAAATAGGTCCATTGAAAAAAAATATCGTTGAAACCGGCAATTTTCGGGGCATGCCCAGTAGCTCCATTTTAGAGCCGATGGTGCTTTTGTATAATCGTACCGGCGATAGAAAATATCTTGACTTCGCTACTTACATCGTGGATCAATGGGAGACACCAAGGGGCCCACAACTGATCTCAAAAGCTTTAAACGATATACCGGTCGCTCAGCGATTTCCAATGCCAAAATCCTGGTGGAGCTGGGACAATGGTAGTAAGGCTTATGAGATGATGTCATGCTACGAGGGGCTGCTCGAACTGTATCGAGTCACCAAAGAACCCTCCTATCTAAAAGCTGTAGAAAATTCAGTAAAAAATATTTTATTGACAGAAATAAATATCGCGGGATCCGGCTCTTCTTTTGAGTGCTGGTATCATGGTGCAGCTAGGCAAACCTTGCCTACGTATCATACTATGGAAACTTGTGTGACGGTGACCTGGATGAAGTTGTGTTTGAGTCTGCTCCAGACCACGGGAGACCCACTCTATGCCGACGCGATAGAACAATCTGCGTACAATGCTTTGCTTTCATCCATCACCCCGGATGCTTCCTCTTTTTCAAAATATAGCCCCATGGAAGGCATCAGAAGTCTAGGAGAAGACCAGTGTGGTATGAATATCAATTGTTGTACTGCCAATGGTCCGCGCGGCATGATGCTGATACCAAAGTTTGCCGTGCAAAGTAGCTCTGATGGGGTGTATATCAATCTATTTGCTAATCTCCACTCCAGGGTATCTGTAAATGATCGAGTAGATGTACAAATAGAGCAGTCTACCAACTATCCGGTAACAGCATCAACCGAAATAAAAATTATCCCCGACACAGAAGCTTCATTTACCGTGTATATTCGGATTCCATCATGGAGCAAATTGACTACTGTAAAGGTGAATGAAATCATTGTGGAGCAAGTAATTCCCGGGCAATATCTGCCCATCACCAGAAAATGGCGTAGGGGTGATCACATCGTAGTGAACTTTGATATGAGGGGGAGATTGGCAGACAGTGAGTTTCACGCCGCTGTCTTGCGAGGCCCAATTGTGCTGGCCCGCGATTCCAGGTTTCACGATGGCTATGTAGATGAAGTAGGTTTGGTGATGAACCAGGATGGATTTGTGGATTTATTACCTGTACCTACCCAACCTGAAGGTATGTGGATGAGCTACAGTACTAAGATGCGCAAAGGCACCAATCTTGAAATAAATGACGGTGATGAGACGATTTTGTTATGCGATTATTCATCTGCAGGGAATACGTGGACAGCCGATTCGAGGTACAAAGTTTGGTTACCTTACCCGGTCAATATGATGAAAAATCCATTTAAGGATTAAAGAGTTTCATTGGGTCCCTGAGTAAGTAGTTTTCGCTTTGAAGTAGTCGACAAAATCCAACCATCTTAAGTTCTTATCTTTAGATTTTGATTCATTATACTTATCATTTAATTCTATGAAAACCAACCATCTGATTTTATTGACCATCCTTATCTTACAAGCCTGCTCACCTGCGAAAGCACCTGAATCAATCGCTGATCAAATCATTCAGGTGGAATCAGGACTTCCTAAGTATCCGGTATACATTGAAGGAGACTCTACTTTCTCCATAGAGGACCGAATGGCGCATTATGGCGTTCCGGGTGTCAGCCTGGCCGTGATCAATAACTTCAAGATTGATTGGATCAAGACCTACGGAGTCATGGATCGGGAGGATAAAACACCTGTGGATACCAATACCTTGTTCCAGGCAGGGTCTATCAGTAAGCCTGTAGCCGCCTATGCAGCACTAAAACTGGTAGCACAAAACAAGATATCACTGGACTCTAATATCAATGATTATTTAAAATCCTGGAAGTTACCGGACAATGAATTCACCAGGACAAAAAAAGTTACGCTCAGGCATCTTTTAAGCCATACCGGAGGTACCACAGTACATGGATTTTTAGGCTATAGCCCTGATCTGCCGGTCCCTGGCCTTGTACAAGTGCTCGATGGTCTGCCTCCCGCCAACTCTCCGGCTATACGGGTAGACAAAACACCAGGAGAAAGCTTTAGGTATTCCGGTGGTGGGATCAGCATCATGCAGCAGGCGATGATCGATATTGAAGGCCGCCCCTTTCCGTCTATCGCTCACGACCTGGTATTAGAGCCGCTAGGTATGATGCATAGCACTTATGATCAACCCTTATCAGATGCCTGGTTGGCCCATGCAGCTACCGGTTATCTGCCTGATGGATCTATGACCAAAGGTAAGAGACATACCTATCCTGAGATGGCAGCAGCAGGCTTATGGACTACCGCCAAAGACCTTGCCTTGTTTGCTATTGATATCCAACGGACCTATAATCATAAAAGTACTGTGGTCCATACACAAAACATGGTTGATCATATGCTCACTCCATTTGTCACTGACTATATTGGTTTAGGCATCTTTATTGATAAAAGAAAAGACGAAGTCTATTTTGGACATGGAGGCTGGGATGAGGGTTTCTCGAGTCAGATGGTGGCTCATAGAGATAAAGGTTATGGTGTAATAATATTGACCAATGCTAATCAACCTGAATTTATAGATGAGCTGATCGATGCGGTAGCCTTAACTTATAATTGGAACCAATATCTCCCTGTCTACAAAAAAATGGATCTTAGTCCGCAGACCATACAGCAAATATCCGGTCGCTATCATAAAGGAAATGAAAAACTGATTAAGATTTATGCTGATGGAGACAAGGTTTTTTTAAAAACACTGGAAGGCAAACCTTCGGAGCTGTTTAAAATATCTGACACTACCTTTATTATCCATGAAGAGGATAAACCTATAAAAATCAAATCCAACCTGCAATCAAAAAAAATGGAACTAACCTTCTTGAATCCGAAAAGTGGAGCTATCGAATCAAGCTATGTCTCGATGCTTGCCCATGAAAAGATCCCATTTGAATACCTGGAGTCAGGTCAGTTTGATTCCGCTTACATAGCCTACCAGGCACTGATAAAATCCAATCCCAAAGATGTTGCCATTGAAGAGAGAAATATAAATGGGCAAGGATATGAACTCCTAGGAAACGGTTATAACAAATTAGCGCTGGAGGTATTTAAACTCAATACCTTGCTTTATCCAAAAAGTGGCAACACATATGATAGTTATGCCGAAGCACTCATGAAGAATAAAGACTTTGACCTCGCAAAAATAAATTATCAAAAGTCACTTAAGCTGGATCCGAAAAATGAGAATGCTGTGACGATGCTCAAAAAACTGGAAGAGTCAAAGTGATCGTGCAGGCATATTGCATGATGATTCCCAGATATACCTTTACTAAGATCAGTACATTTGTATGATGTATGAGGCACAAAATCATTGGGATACAATTTACAAGACCAAAACTGCTGCAGAGGTAGGTTGGACCCAGGAAGTTCCTTATACCTCTTTGGAATTTATCCATAGCTTTAATCTTGACAAGACAGCCAGTATAATAGATGTAGGAGCCGGTGACAGCAAGTTAGTAGATCACCTGATTTTAGAAGGCTTTAGCAATTTAACGGTACTGGATATATCTGCGGAAGCTCTTGAAAAAGCTAAAATAAGGTTAGGTGAAAAAGCTAAAACTGTCAATTGGCTTGTAAGTGATGTATTGGATTTTAAGGCTGATAGAGCATACGATTTGTGGCATGACCGGGCAGCTTTTCATTTTCTCACTTCCCCAGACCAGATCAAAGCATACCTCGACCTAACTGCCAATTCGGTGAAAAGTTATTTGGTCCTGGGCACATTTTCTGAAACAGGACCTGATCAATGCAGTGGACTCCGTATCAAAAAATATAGTGCAGACACCTTATCCAACACCTTCAAAAATGAGTTTAGCAAAATAAAGTGTATCACCGTGGACCACATCACACCTTTTCAGACAAAACAAAATTACCTTTTCTGTTCTTTTAAAAAACATGACCCATCGAAGTCAAGTTTGTAGCTTAATCTTACTTGTCGTCAATTGATTTCTATCTTCTGTTATATAACCATTCCTAATATTTCATCAAAGTTTTTTCCAGTCTACCACTGTAAACACAATCTGCTTATAGCCATCTCTTTCATATAATACGCCTATATGCTTTTTATCCATTTTCACTATATCGGAGTAGGCCGTAAAGTCCTTAATGGCTTCGTCCGGTGCCTGATCCAACAATCTTTTTTTGGTCCAGGTTTTACCCTCGTCCATACTGATACGTAAGGTCAGTCGGTCCCGTCTTTTTTCATCCGCTGCATTGGTAAAAGCCAGCACCTGTTTTCCTTTTTTCACTCCCAGGTTTAGAATAGATCCTTCACAGACCGGATCCGGGAGTTGACTATCAAAATAGATATGATCCCAGTGCAGGCCTCCATCCCGGCTGAGCGCTACGATCCGCGATCGAATATCCCCTTGCTGATTTCTGGCGTTGATCATCAGTCCATCGTGGCTGAGTTGAGCTGCCGTAGACTCATTGCTGCCCGGAGTCGGGATAGACTCACTCAGTAGAAAGGTTTTACCGTGATCATCCGAATAAAATCCATGCGCCTGATAATCTTCAAATTTTGGTTTTGGGGCTCCAGCCGAATGATTGGCTGCCACGTATAAGCGCCCTTTATATTTACCCGATACCATCTGCATGGCATGACCTGGAGTATTGGCATAGCTTCTCCAATCTTCAGCAAAATGATAATCCGGGTTGATGGTGGGTTGATTGGGTCTGTGGACTTGTTGAGTGATATTGATCGCATCACTCCAGGTTGCACCCTGATCCGTGGAGGTTTTATACCAAACTTCCCGTAGTCCATTGCCTTTTCTGACTTCGCCTTCATGATTATTGCCTGTATTATAAAACAAAAAGATTCGACCCTTTGGATAGGCAGGATCGGTCAGGTCGACTACCGGGGCAGGATTGCCCGCCTGGAGGCGATCATAATCCACCACGGTCTGCATCGCCATCCATGTTTTACCTCCATCTATACTTCTTTTGAGTACAATATTGATATCTCCGAAGTCGCCGCCTCCCGTCACCCTTCCCTCGCAAAAAGCCAACAAGTGACCAGAGGGAGTTTGAATAATCGCCGGGATTCGATACGTTTTATGGCCTTCGGTACCTGAGATAAAAATCGGCATCTTATCAACCTGGGCAGATACAAAAACGCCCACCACGGTGGTCAGAAAAAAGGCAAAACACAATTTTTTCATTTTACTTTAATTTTAAAAGTGGAAGCCGGCAAGCCAAGATCATTCGTCAGGTTAGCGGTAGAATATGGCTGCCAGGCATAATAGATATAGTCAGGTTTGGACATGCCCGGTATGATCACCTTGCGATGATGGATAAGGGCTGTAGTTTCTTTGTGAGGATCGATTGAAAACCCACGCAAGGGCTTCTGATCTGAAGTAGCCAATACCCGTATGGGATAGTGGAAGGTAATCGTCGTTTTTCCACGATGGTATTTGGCTTTTTTTACCAACGGGCCATCAGCCACTATTCTTTTATGATAACTGTTTTTTAAAGCCTGCAATGCCAGGCGGTGTCCTACGGTTTTTTTATCAGTGGGATGTACATCATCTTTAGCTCCAACATCGCTTGACACCGCCATCCCTGTATGATCGACGGTAGATAATATTTTTCTTTGCTCCTCTCTGAATGCCGGCCAGCATTGGCTTTTATACCTGGTCGTATCTATCGATGAAAGTTGAACATAATAAAACGGCAAGCTGGGCTGATGCCACTGTCGCCTATAATCCCGAACCATTAGTTTAAATAAATCTGCATACTCTGCTACCCGATCCTGCTCCTGGGCATTGCTTTCTCCCTGATAGAAAATCACTCCTTTGATAGGTAAAGGCACAAATGATTTTAGCCCCCGGTCAAAAGCAAATCCAGGGGCAAATGGATGTGCTAAATCATTATCCGCACCAAGGGGATTGACATCTCCTAAATTTTGCACTGCACGTTCTTTGATCCATACCGGCAGGGATGGATTGTGGAGCCAATCAGCTTTTATTTTACTGGTAAATTGTGGTGCAGCTTTCATCACTTCCCGATCTATCAATGTCTCCAAAGGAGCACCGCCAATGGACAATTGAATCAAACCAATGGGAATGCCCTGATCTAACAATAATTCTTTTCCAAAATAATAGGCCACAGCACTCATCTGTTTGATTGTGTTGCTGTCGCTGACTTGCCAAACTCCGTGATAAAAAGGGCCTTTTTGTAGTCTTTGGATGATAGAATCGTTGAATGGAGTATTGTAAATCCCTTTACCGGTATAATCCGGATTGTAAAATCGAAGTAGTGGTTGGTCGCTCATAGAGACTGCCTCCTTGTAATGCAGTTCTTTGACCATAGGCCATTCCATATTGGACTGACCTAAACATAACCAAAGATCACCTATGAGGATATCATTCATTTGTATAGACTGACCTTGAGTGCTGATCGTGATTGAATATGGTCTGGCACTGGCGGTTAAGCTGGCAAAGTGGAGTAGCCAGCTGGAATCTGGTTGGACGAATGTGCTTTGCTGATCGTGTTGCATCATACCAGCTATCGTCATGCCCGGTATTGCCTTTCCCCAAACAGTAATTTTCTGACCTTGTTGAAATACCATATGATCTGAGAATATAGGATCCAAACTCAATTGGCCCAAAACCAACAAAGGCATACTCCATATCAGCACACAGAGGTATTTCATATAAGTAATTTAGCCAATTAGCATTGTAAAGATCTTGTCTCAGAGTCCCTAAAAAAATTCAGGAATAACAAGGTAATAAATTCGGTATGAATACAAGAGCTTCATTCTTAATTTATCAGGGATGTCAAAAATTTGAATGATTTATGTAAATTTCTAGAATTTTCAGTGCTAAACCGAAATGAAAACAGAGCAACCATGACTTCAAATTCAGCGTTAATTAATTTCATGTCAAGACCACACTTTTGCGGGATTGCAGTATTGCTTATCCTTTGCGCAATTACCAGTACCCAGACAGCTGCCCAGCGGGTTATCGCAGTACAAACTCCTCAGTTTCACAGGGATTATCTATGGTATTCCTGTAATTTTATGGAGTATCGGCCTGATCAATCGGAAGATCCATCTTTAGCTGCTGTTGAGGCAAAAGTCAGCAGCAATCAAAAAAGCACCGGGAATCAAAAAATTTCTGATAAAAATATCCTCAACCTGGTCAATTCTTCCAACAGGGCATTCGAAGGAATATCTCAAAAGCTGTTGAAACCCATGGAGAGATTGCGTGCTTATAGATTTAATTTCAGCGCCAGCCGGGATACCACTTATCGGTTTCAGGATAAGATTGTTTCTTCCGTCACAAAGAAACCCTTAAAACTGTATGTGTTTGGTTCCAATGGCAACTGTGGTATTGGGGAACTACTCGCACCTCCGTTTGAGATCATTCAAACCAAGTGGGAAAAATATCAAATGAACTTGCGGGCTACCAAAGAGTGGACTCATATCGTAATTTATGCAGCTCATGACATCAGTGATACCTCGCTGGAACTGGCCAATCAATCCTATGTGATGATCAGTCAACATGGCTTATTGGAAGAAACCAATTCGAGGTCAGGCAAGCGGGCCAAAGATCTGTATGACCCGGGTGTATTCAAAATCAATTCATATTCTACGCTTTCTTTTGGCGGCATACTGATGATGTATGAGATCACTCCTAAGTCTATCACTGTGTTTAATAAGGAAGGAGAAATCATGGTATCAGACACCCTGAGAAAGGATTTGGACAGGAATCAAAAACTGGATTCGATCCTAGAAAAATTCCGGGGCATTGATTTTTTGTTTTTGGTTATGAAAGACAAAAAATATAGCAAAAAAAGGTTGAACACTATCAGTTATCTTAAAACCAAATATCCTGAAATCCTGGCTCAATCAAAGGTCATGAAATACAGTACCCTCATCAGTATCCGTAAAAACAAATCTTTGCTCAAAGATTTGTACAGGTTAGAAGATGATGCAGGGGATCTACTGATCGTGGAGAAAGTGCGCGAATTTGTCAAAAAATAGCCTGGGCCGCTCTTCGCTATTACACTTCAGAGGTTTGCTTTATCTACCAACCATTCTTTCAAAACTTGACTACAATACCACTCCTGCCTGGGTAAATGAAAGGGACCTTTAAATAAATTGCCTTTGGCTGGCTGTGCGATGCTTCCATCCCGATGTAAGTAACCGTACCATTCACCATATTGGGTATCATGAAAATGTTGATAAGCATACGCATGAACTGACTGGTGCCATTGCGCGTATTTTTCATCACCAGTCATCAAGTAGGCCAGGAGAGTCGCTATGATCGCTTCATTGTGAGGCCACCAAAATTTCATATCCTGCCAATATTCCTGTACTGGTCGGTGATGTACATCCCTGAAATAAAAAATACCACCATACTCCTGGTCCCATCCTCGTGCCCACATATAGTCTAACATGCGACACCCAAGTCTGATCAATCTGGGATCATTGTTTCTATACCTCGCTTCATGCAGGATAAACCAGGCACCTTCGATGGCATGACCCGGATTGAGCGTACGACCATCGATATGATCTATGATGCTGCCATCTGGAGCCACCTGCTCCATAACGCAACCTAGCTCATCTTTGATAAAATCCCTTTCAATCTCATCGATCCATTTCATAATCCAGGAGTCGCATCGGTCATCCCCGATGGTAGACCTTATTTGCTGCGCTGTATTGATCATGATCATGGGGACTCCTATCCCCTTGGAAGGCCTGGTATCTGTATATTTGGCAATTAATTTTTTTTCACCATTGGCATATGCAAGGCATTCGGTGAATGATTTCCTGGCTGATGAGGTATATTCTTCTGAGCTGCTGGCATGAGCATAAGCTGCTGCCGCTATCGTGTAAAAGGTCTCCGAGAAAAAATACCTCCTTTTGCGAAGCGGTTTCCCTTCCCTCGTCATATGGAAAAACATTTGTCCGTCATGGTCAAAACAATATTGGTCCAAAAAATCAAGACCTATTCGCGCACCCTGTAACCATTCTGGTTTGGATTCCACCGTATTGAATAGCGTGGATAGCATCCAGCTCGCCCTACCCTGGATCCATACAGCCTTGTCATCATCGAGGAGACTTCCATCTGCATCCCGCATCAATAGATATCCTTTATGTTTTTCATCGTACGATCGTGGAAACCAAAATGGAATCGTGTCATTTAATAATCGATCATTGTAAAAACGCTGTAGTCCTGATAATGCAGATAAACTATAGTGCATATGATGGCAGTTAATCTTTAATTTTGAATGAAGAGCATAACAATCATTTTAGTTGATAATTATTCGTCGAGGGACGAAGGAAAATTAGTTGCAATGAAATGGCTATCAAAACGAAAGCAGCCAAAACCGCAAAACTGGATCCCAACGTACCCGCATCAGTAGACCTGCCCAGGACATTAGTGATGACAGCCCCTGCAAATATGCCTGTCATATTCATCAGACCATACGCAGTAGCCCGGTGCCTTGCAGCTACAAACTGGCAGATGATCGGCATGTTATTAGCATCAAACATCCCGAAACCAAATCCAAAACAAAATGCTGCTCCGATGATATGGATCAAAGTATGTCCAGATCCAATCAGTATTAATGCTGGAATCGTCAAGCCAAGGCCTATAGCACTGGTATATATCCTGCCTCTAAGATTTGTCTGAGACCATCGATCTGCCAGCAAACCTCCAAAGATCACTCCTAATAATGAAGACCCTGCCGTTGTGATCGTAGAGTAAGGTCCTGCAAGCGTCATGTCTATGTGCAGGTTTTCAGAGAAAAGAGTAGGCAGCCAGTTTTTTATAGCCCATCCCGGCAAGCTGGGAATAGTAAAACAAAACAGGATGATCCAAAAGGAAATATTTACGACCAGGATAGATACTCCTCCGAACACATCGGTCCATCTTGGAAGTCTGGTCAAAGTCGTAACTGGAGTTGGCTCAGCATCATTTTTTAAAAACAAAACCAAAACCATGGCATAAACCACTCCTACCAAACCAAAGGTTTGAAAGGTAGTCTGCCAGGAAAAAGAAGCAGCGATGGTAGCGCCAAAGCCGCCCAAAGCCTGGCCCAGATACAGACCTGTCATATGGAGACCAATCGCCAAAGACCTTGTCTTATCCCCATGCAATCCCGCGATCAGTGCCAGTCCAGCAGGTATGTAAAGCGCTTCGCTGATGCCCATCAACGCTCTTAAAGCATACAGTTGATTATAAGTCTGGGCAAATCCCATCAATAGGGTCACCAAAGACCATACAAATAAGCTTCCTATGATCAACCACTTTTTATTGAGCCGATCAGCAATGATCCCGGACACAGGGCTCATGAGTCCATAGATCCACAGAAAAACTGCCATGAGATATCCAAAATTAGTCGCGGATTGTAACTCCTCAATATCGATCTGCATAGCTGGCTTCATCGTGGCCAACATCTGGCGGTCGAGATAATTAAGTAAAGCGACCATCCATAATAGTCCTACGGCTACCCAGGGATAGTTTTTTGAATAATTCATGATGTAGGTACTGGTTTCATAGCAATGATGCGTGGAGATCGTATACCCGCTTTGATCTCACCGCAAGGCAATATAATACTTCGTCCCCATTTATATACCGGGGTCGTGACCGGAGTCTCATAAGGCATGATACCCGCCTGTGTCCAAATATTACTTCGGGTATCATAGAATAATATACTGCGATCAAAACCAGGATGGGTAGAAAGCAAGTGGTTTTTTTTGATGATCAATTCTTTTTTAACGACTCATCTGTAGTTTGTTGGATAGCTGCCAGAGCGAGTTCTACCTGGTGAAAAGTAGTACCCTGGTCACCACCAAACAACAAGATCTGATCAGACCCAAAAGCTATGGCACTCCCGGCTGAAAGTGCATAAGGCAATGAGCTTCTTATAGTCCATGCTGCCTGGGCCGCATTGTATTCGTATACTTCTTCATATAATTCACTGATGCCGGAGTTTGTTTTTTTTCGTCCTCCGATCAAATAAATCTTTTGGGACTGATAGATTAAGGCAGCATGAGAGCTGGCGTGGGGCAATGGTGGCAATAGCTGCCAACCCTGATCTTGATGAAGCAGATCCAGCGCCATAAATTGATTCGATACTGCGTCCCTGGTTTCGCCACCAGCAAAATATATAAGGTTGCCCTTCCTCGTAGCACATCCATTGGTAGTAGGTACCGGTATGCCAGGCAAAGGATCTTGCAATAGGGTACGGTCTTTAACATCCCAATGTAGCAGGAATACTTCCTTGCTGAGGCCATATTCATTTTCACCGCCTATGGATACAATTCCTTTGGGAGTAGTGATACACGCACTATAGGCTATTTTATTTTGAAGGCGGGAAGTTTTCTGCGAAATCCAAGTATAAGATTTGTTTTTTTTCTTCATCACGAAGTAGTCATCCCGGTATACTTTTTTTCCACCTGTCCAGGGCATACCATCCGGAAAATTGGCACCACCAGCGACGATAAGATGTTTTCCTGCTATACCCGATACCGGTCCTGCTACGCCTGGTTGATCTTTTTCACCAGCAGCAGGCGGCAAAGTAGAGAGGATGCTCCAGTTAAAATTAAAACCACCAGTTACCTGTGCATTCAACTTGCCCATGAATAAAAAAACTATGACCGATATCCATTTATTTTCAGTGAATGACATTCTATTATTAATTTGAACTATGAACTCTGCAGCCGCACCAGTAAACATTTCTTCATCGCACTACTCCAGCCCTGAAGGGGGGCTCCCGCTCTCTTCTTTATCCGCACTATCCCAGCCCTGAAGGGAGGCTTAAACACTTCGCAACGCACCAGGAACCACATCATTTGCCTATTGCCTATTGTCTCAGCCGCACTACCCCAACCCTGAAGGGAGGCTCCCGCTCTAAGGGATGCTTATTGCCTATTGCCTATTGCCTATTGATTCATCGCCCAATACTCATCCAAGCCTAAGGCTACCACCTCTTTTTCAAATCTTATATAAGCTGCTGCATCCATATTTTTTACAGGGAGTCTGAATTCACCACAATCCAGTCCAATCCATTTCATATAAGATTTACCTGTCGCCATGCCACCATATTTGCCTAATAATCCGATCATTTCTATAGACTTTTGTTGCAACTCTTGTGCTTTACCGACATGGCCTGCTTCAAAATTGGAGGAAATGGCATGATACAGTTTTGGTATATAATTGTAGGTACTGCCTACCGCTCCTTTAGCTCCCATAGCCAGTGCTCCTAACCAACTCTCATCCCGGCCCCAGAGCATCTCGTATTTTCTATTTTGAAAATGAATACAAGACGCAAAATCCATCAGGTTTTCATGCGTATATTTTATGCCGACAAAATTGGAAGCTTTGCCATCAATAGCTTTTAATAAATCAATCATTGGAAAATCTACTCCTGTAAGTACTGGGATATGATAATAATAATAAGGAAGATCTGGCACAGACCTGGCTATCTCAAGGCAGCAGTCAGCTAGCGTAGTAATATGATTAGGTTTAAAATAAAATGGAGCAGTAGAAGCTATTGCATCGATACCCATTTTTGCACCTTCTTGAGCCAGGCTGATACTTTCAATGATACTGGTGCCGCCTACAAAAAGGATGACCTTAAAATGGTCGTCCTTCCTGCATGCATCTGCCCAGGCTTGGGTGACTTTTAGTTTTTCATCGTAGGTCATGGAGGCACCTTCTCCGGTAGATCCACAGATGAATGCACCTCTAACCTGATGATGCTTTAGCATTTTGTAATAAGAGGGGATCAGGTCCAGATGGAGACTGTTATCTGGCAGAAAAGGAGTGAATGGGGCTGCGATGATCCCTTCTAAATGATCAAAATTCATAATATAAATGCGCTGATAAATAAAATATGATTTGACAAGATATTAAAACTTTGGATAGCCGGGATTTTGCTCCAAAGATCTGTTATTGGTCAATGAATTCCGATCTATAGGCCACAGTAATTTGTATGATTCTGTTTCGAGTACAGAGGTATTATCAAAAACATATTTGTCTCCCAACCTTCTCAGGTCATACCAACGCTTTCCTTCAAAAATGAATTCGTAGAGTCTTTCTTTTAATAATGCGTCTTTGGGGTTGGCATCGACAGCCTGATTTGGAAATCCTACTGTCTCCAATTTGTAATTTGAACCAAAAGCTCTCGCCCTTACCAGATTGATTTCAGTAGCGGGGTTTTCACCTAAAACTACTTTAGCTTCGGCTAATAACAAAAGTAAATCAGCATATCGATATATCGGAAAGTCATTGGTATAAGATCTTGACCCCGCATTTTGCTCCCCCTGAAATTTACTTACAAAACAACCCGCTATTTTGAAAGTATCGGCATTGGGTCTTTTGGTAATATCCAGGCTATATGCCGCTGTAATGGACGCATTGCGACGCGAATCCAAAGGATTGAATTTTCTATAAGTAGACGATTGGACAGGCGCTCTCAACAGTCCGCCCCAATTGTCTGTAGTTACATTAAATTTTCGATTGGCCAGAGAATCATAAAAATTAGCGATTAGTCCACTTTGAGGGACAAAACTTGAGCTAATAAACGACATTGCGGCTTCATTCAATGCATGCCGCACTCCAAATATGATTTCGTTATTTCCTTTGGTATTAAATATGCTGGCATAAGAAGGTAATAAGGTCAGTGAGGAGATGTTTGATTGGATTTCTATTAGTGCCGCTTTCGCTACTGAAGCTTCGGCAGTAGCACCCCGGTGTGCATTCCAGAGATTGACTTCAGCCTTCAGCATGAGCGATGCCGCTTTGGACCAGTAAGATTTGGTATTTCTAAATGAATAATCAGAACCATAACTGTTGAGGGAAGACTCCAGATCAGATTTGATGAGTGCCATGACATCGGATTCCGGTGCGGCAGGTTTGGCCAGGTTGGAGACATCTATGGCGGAGATGGCATCAGTTTGTATGATCACCTTTCCCCAAGTACGCAACATTTGGAAATAATAATAAGCACGCATGCCATATGCTATACCCAGGTAATAGTTTTTATTGGCAGCGGTGATGATATCAGTAGATTCAATTTTTTGAATCAACAGGTTGATTTGACCGATATTGGTATAAAAGCCACCAAAATTGGACACCCCTGGATTATCTAAATCGAGATTTTGCATCCACAACCTTTCGACTCCCTGGGTTGCCTCACCGGTAAATGTGCCTGAATTGCCGGGTTCAGTACCAAAAATGTCGGATCGCATTTCACCCAATATTTGAAAGCCTGAGACATGTGTTCTGAACCTGGCGTGAATACCCACTACAAAAGCATCAAACTGCTCCGGAGTCAACCAATAATTGGCATCAGTGATGCTGCTTACAGGGGCTAGATCCAGATCATCTGTACAGGATGGATTCAAAGTAAAAATCAGCCCAAAAAATATATATGGAATTAATTTTTTCATTTTTGTTTTCTTTATTGATGATGAATTAGAATGAAGCTTGCAATCCGAATACGAATGACTTAGGTGTAGGGTAGGTGCCTACGTACACCCCCCCGCTACTATACGCAGGTTCAGGAGTCAGTCCTGAAAACTTAGTCATATAAACCAAATTATTAGCATTGATATATAGCCTCGCCTGTGAAAGCACTTTGGTGCCGGATAATAAACTTTTGGGAAGATCATATGACAAAGTAATTTCACGAATGGCCAGGTAATTACCCTTTTCATAAAAGTGACTGTTATTACTGTTTAATGCGGTAGAAGCATTATTGCCACGGGTATAATTTTGTTTACCATTGGGAGCAGTGACCTGATCTGCAAAATAAACTTTGGGGATATCGGTGTTGGTATTGGTCGGAGACCAAGCTCGATTTTGCCAATCGATGTAATTAAAAGTACCCTGGTAGTTACCCAAAGTTCGTGCTACGAGATCATTGTATATGGTATGGCCGGTGGCATATTCAAATCGGGTATATAGTGAGATGCCTTTGTAGCCAAGGTTGCTTGTAAAACCTCCAGTCCATTTTGGGTTAATATTACCGATTTTGATTTGGTCTCTGGAGTCGATAGTATCATTTTTATCCACATCTCTCCAGTTGACATCTCCCGGGGTTATTTTATTGGTCCCTGTATTATTTCTCTCAGGCCCACTGATACGGGCTACTGCATCATATCGGTTGCCTGCGATGGCTGCTACCTCAGCATCATCTTTAAATATGGATACCTGTTCATAGGCATAGATATCCCCTAATGACCGGCCTTCCTGCAGACCTCCTACCCATATTACTTGTTTTGAGACAGGGTCATATACCTGCAATCCGCCTTGCCTGTTATTCTCATTGCCATTAAATGGTAATTGAAGTATTTTGTTTTTCACCAAAGAAGCATTAGCTCCAATATCCCAGGTCAAGCCTTTTGGCGATTGAATCACATTGGCATTTATCGCCAACTCGATGCCTCGATTTTGGTAGGTACCCAGGTTGGTCGTCACACTATTAAATCCGGTATAACTGGGAAGTGTCAAACCTGTCAGCAAATCACTGGTCTCCCGATTAAAATAGTCAAATAAAAAGATGACTTTATTCTTTAAGATCCCAAGATCTACGCCTATATCCAGGGTTTTACTTTTTTCCCAAATAAGATTGTTGTTCACCAGTCCGGTATTGAGAAAACCACCCTGGCCATTGTAATTGCCTTGTGAACCATAGACACCCTGTACATCGTAATTACCTATACCATTGACATTGCCATTGAGTCCATAACTGATGCGAGGCTTCAAGGAACTGATTACTTTAGACAAACTGCTTTTTTGAAAAAATGATTCCTGGTCTACTAACCACCCCGCAGATAATCCTGGAAAGAAGCCCCATCGGTTTTGAGCAGCCAGGCTGGATACGCCGTCTTGCCTGAAAACCAAAGTCAGCAGATATTTTTCTTTAAAATTATAATTTAGCCTGCCAAAGGTGGAGATGATTTTGTTTTCTGATTTAGATACTGTATTGCCTGCAGGGGTAAATTCTGTAGACGCATTTGCCGTAGGTATGTCGTCAGTAGGTGCTTTGCTGCCTTGTATTTGTAAAAAAGTAGAATTGATATCGTAATGTTCAGCGCCAATCATTGCTGTGATATTATGGTCCCTAGCCAGGGTCGTGGTGTAATTGATGATACCATTGTAAGTCTGCTGAAAACTTTTAGAAATGGATAGGGTCGAGGTGCGAGCCGTATTACTAAAGGAGGGTGGATTGGCAAATAGGTTGAGATACGACTGCGTCGCTTTTTGGAAGGATTCATTTTGGTTTTCGAAGAAATAACCGTTTCCAGAAAGTTTTACATACAGTCCCGGCAAGATGTCATACTTGATAGATGCATTGGCGGTGATCCGGTTTATTTCATTAGATCTTTGCAATTTATCTAACCAATAAAGAGGATTGCCGTCATTGATACCATTGCCAGGATTGGGTTTGGTTTTTGCTTCATCGAGCCATGGATTGAAGGTCGGCCAAATGGATAGATTGCGATAAATATTATTGACTTCAGAGCCATTTACGCCCAATTGACCTGAGTTTGAAAAATTAGCTCCGGTATTGACTTCCAGGTTTTTCCTCAATTTATATGATCCGTTGATCGCTCCGGTATATCTTTTGTAATCTGATCCTACGATCACGCCGTCTTCTTTGTAATAATTAAAACTGGCAAAATAATTTCCCCGGTCATTACCACCAGTAGCACTTAGATAGTGATCTTGAGTCTGCGTGTTTTGAAATACGATGTCCTCTACTTCTCCTTGATGATCTTTAAAGATGATTGTTCCACCGTAAGGATCAGAGAGGGTATCCCATCCCTGAGTTAATAAATTGGCATTGTCGCTATTAAAAGATCTGATGTCAAAGGATGCCAGGTTGGCAGCATCTGTCAGAAGACCAAATCCCCTGGAGGAATTGGCTTGTGCCAGGGTCCTTTTGGAATTTAAATGGCCTAGCCTGGTATAGTAGATAAAGTCTTTGGCTCCGAGATAATTGTAACCTTGCCGTCGCTGATTAAACCCCGCGTTGAATTTGTAAGAAATCTGGCTGGTACCTGCCTTGCCTTGTTTAGTAGTGATCAAGATCACTCCGTTGTTAGCTCGTGCGCCATAGATGGCTGTAGAAGCAGCATCTTTAAGCAATTCTATCGAGGCTATATCATCAGGTGCAATATCATTAAATGCCCTGATGATACCGTCTACCACCACCAAAGGAGCTCCAGGATTATTGATAGAGGCACCTCCGCGTAATAATATATATGGTATAGCTCCTGGCTGGCCACTCAAATTGACCACTTGAAGCCCCGGAAGACTCCCCTGGAGCGCACTGCCTACATTGGCTCGAGGAGCATTGGCCAATACATTGTTGTCCAGTTTGGCTATAGCGCTGGTGATATTCCGTCTGCTTTGGGTACCATAACCAATGACTACCACTTCATCCAGATTCTGGGTCTCCGGAATCAACAATAAGGTCAGATTATTTTGATCCGAAATCAAAATCTCCTGGGAGGCAAAACCAATAAAACTGATTAATAAAACATCACCGCTGGATGCCTGTAAGCTAAAATTGCCCAGCTCATCTGTCTGTGTACCGGTGCCTGCTCCCTTAATGGCTATCGTAACTCCAGGCAGTCCACTATTGGTCTCACTGTCTAATATTGTACCTGAAATGGTTCTTGACTGAGCAAAGGTGATCAGTGATAATCCCATAAAAATTCCGATTAAAAACGATCTATCAAATTTCATTTTACATAGTTTTATGTATGACATAATAATGTCAAAATTAAAACAATATTCCAAAAATCAAAGTTATTTATTGAATATTTTAATAAATTTGCCTTCCTTGGGATCAATACAACTTACTAGTAAATATTAAATTATACATAATGGGGACACTGGGGTTGAGGGCAAAAATAAAATCAGTAGATCATAGTTCGCTGGTGGACCAGGTTGAAGAAAACCTCATTGACTACCTAATAGACAACAATTTTAAAGCCGGTGACGCTCTGCCAAAAGAAATCGAACTTGCTTCTACGCTTCAAGTCAGCAGGACGGTGGTTAGGGAAGCTTTGCTTAGACTCCGGATGATCGGCCTGGTGGAATCAAAGAAAAAAAGAGGGGCCGTACTGACCAATCCTGACCTGATGGCCATTCTGGAGAAAAGCCTGATCCCAAAATTGCTGGACGAGGTCACTCTGAAGAACCTGTTTGAATTCAGGTTGGTGCTCGAGATTGGAATGGCAGACCTGATCATGGCCAAAGTCTCCAAAAAAGATATAGACGAATTAAAAGAAATCGTAGCGATTGAGCCGGAAGCCACCGAGGATTTTAAATTCAATATTGACCACGAAATCCGGTTTCATGGCAAACTGTACGAGATCACAGGCAATGAGAATATGAAAAAATTTCAAAAACTACTCATGCCTGTATTTGCGTATGTACACCAAAGTGACTTACTTAGAAAACCGGAAGCTAAAAACAAATATGTGTCTCATACAGGGCTCGTCCATATCATTGAAAACGGGTCTGCAGAGATGCTACGCAATGGGATGCGAAATCATCTTGAAAATCAATTTTCGAGGTTGTTTTAACCTGATCTCGAATTTAGGTTTTTGAGGATAAAGGTTTTTCTGGCAACGCCTTTAGATTTTCAATATACCTTTTTTCATTAAATTTCTTTTTGTGCTTCATCACATCGTATAGCTCCATCACCAGGCATTGGCCGATCATTTGCATGATTTTATCTTTATCAAAATTAAAATTCTGTAATCGGCGATAGGTGATCCTGACGATAGGAGGGTCATTTTCCTCTATCTGATTATTGATGATTTTGAAGATTTCTTCCCGGGCGGCATTGCTTGACTTCATGATTCTGCTGAAGTGTTATTTTGTGATAATCCAATAAGTAGGAGTGTAAAAATATCAAATTCTTGATCTAGCATTCAACCCAATATTAGTTAGATGCAATGACAAATGCAATTTACATAAATCGACCTTCCTTCAGGGTCGGTATTCACCATACAATTTTTGAGGATATTATCATTCATCTTATCACATCACATGCCTGGTCGTGGGGGTCTGCTGGCTTTTAATGTAGCAGGTTTACCTTGCGTGTTCAATTTTCTTTTATACAGTTTCCCATTGCTGATGATATACAGTTCATCCAGGTTCGGACCGCCAAAACAGAGATCACTGACAAAAACTCCAGGAACAGGAAGAATCATATTGACCCGACCGAGCTGATCGGATATCTGTACTCCCATATTGGTCGCGGTATACAGCAGATTGGCGGTATCGATGACAGCACTTCTGGTTTCAGTGGTCGGCCTACCATAAGGTATATGATAATGGATATAAGATTGTACATTGACTAAAGAGCCATCCGGATTTATTTTGTAAGAAGAGCCAAATACATCATCGGACTCTAAGGAATTGAGAAAAGATTGCTCGGCACTGACCGCCAAACCATTCACTTTAGAAGTGGTGGGAATAGTAATAGTCTTATTCGTTTTAAAATTATAATATCCCAACTTGTTTTTATTGGCATAATTGAAATAAAATCCTTCAGGCGTGACCTCTATTTTGTCAGACCTGACACCGTCTACCAAAGTCCTAAGTCCTGTCTTCTCAGCAATAGAAATACCCGGAGTGTTTTTGCCACATAAGATCAGTTGATCCTTGGTATCAAAACCAAATTCATCATATATCTTGATATACCTGGTCAATGGTATTACACTTCCGTCCGCTTCTATTTTACGAATACCTGCTGCGTCTCTGGCAGTAAAATGTAATTCACCTTTTGAATTGGATGCGATCCGATCTACATATGCCACGCCTGTCGGAATAGCTTGCCAGTCCTCCTGACTTTTAATCAAGGGCAATCCTTTGTATAGGTCCAAATGGGTTGACACAGCATTGGGGTATCCTTGCCATAACCATTTCAAGCCTTCCCCGATGATGGTCAATGCGTGGGTACTACTGTGGGTGCCTTCTCCCCAGGCATGATTGACTTCATAGCCCGCCCAGGTAAGTGCGCTCAACATGGTTTGATTGGCGAGATACCAGTCACCGGCATAGATATTGAGATCATTGTACCCATCTTCTAAAAAAACACGTAGTGGTTTTGGAGCTGTCTTGCGCACCAACGTATGCATTTCGTCAGCCCCGCGCAAACCTACATAAGTACCAATCGTACTGAATACTCTGCGGAAAACATCAGGCCGTTCCCATGCTGCATTAAATGCACAGATCGCACCGCTACTCGCCCCTGCGATACTTCGATCATTTGGGTCGTCGCTGAGGTTATACAATTTTTTTACTTCGGGGATGATCTCCTCAATTAAAAATCTCGCATATCGATCACCTAGGCCGTCGTATTCAAAACTTCGGTTATATCGTGGATAGTCGGTCGTGTCTTTGGAGCTTACCCGGCCATGATCGATATAGATACCGATCATCACCGGCACTTCTTTGAGGTGAATCAATGTATCGAGATATGCTGACAGTTTCCAACCATTGGCGCGACTCAAACCGTCTTGCACAATCATACTGCAAGCTGGCTTGGATGCATCATATTGCACAGGCACATATAGCCAATAATTGCGCTCCGTACCAGGATAGATCTTGCTATAAAATTTGAATGGACCCTGGATAGAACCCGTGGGCACCTGGGCTTGAATGGAGATACATAAAAGAAAGGATAACTGGATTAAAAGATATTTCACGACTGGAGTTTTGAGTAAAAAATGCTTAATTCCTGACAAATGTACTCAATGAAGTGCAAAAAAAATTGCCGTCGTTGGTGTGACCCAAGACGGCAATTATTGTCATTTAAAAGGAAAAATTCCGAAACTGATATAGATTATTAACTCAACTGTTTTGACAACAAACCAGCCATATCAAACATTGATACCTGAGATTTGCCTCCGAATATAGGACTCAACTTAGCGTCAGCATTGATCATACGCTTGTTTTTAGCGTCTTGAAGCTTGTTCTTTTTGATATAATCCCATATTTTTTTTACCACCTCAGTACGAGGAAGTGCTTTATTACCTATTACAGCTGCCAAATCAGCACTTGGATTCATAGCTTTCATGAATGCGGCTGATGGCTTTCGGGTTGATTTTTTCTTAGCTGGCTTAACTACTTTTTTTTTTGCTGCTGGTTTGGCAGCAGCTTTTTTAGCAGGAGCAGCTTTTTTGGCTGCTGGTTTAGGAGCAGCTTTTTTAGCAGGAGCAGCTTTTTTAGCGGCTGGTTTTGCAGCGGCTTTTTTAGCGGCTGGTTTTGCAGCTGGTTTTGCAGCAGCTTTTTTAGCGGCTGGTTTTGCAGCTGGTTTTGCAGCTACTTTCTTAGCGGCTGGTTTTGCAGCAGGCTTTGCAGCTGCTTTTTTTACGACTTTTTTAGTTGCCATGAGTTTCAAATTTTTTTTAAAAAAATAATTGTGTTTCGATTTAAATTTTAAATTTCAAATCGGGTACAAATATATTATTTATTTTAATATATAACACCTTTTTTAAAAAATTCTCTAGGGACAATCACATTTTTCTGCCAAAAAACCTCATTTTCCCTAGGAAAACCCATTTTTCCCCAGGGAAAATGCCAAACCATCTGCCTGATTCGGAAAAGAAAAACGTTGAATTTTTTTTTCTCGAACGACCTTTCAGCCGGGAGACAGGCTTTATTTTTGAATATGTCACTGCATTTAAATTCTAACGCGCTCCTTCTTACCTTCTCAAAGATTTGATCTTTAATCCTTGGGCGCTGTCGGAAATCAATTCGTGTAATCTTTTTGACTGAGTGACTTCTTGTTTTGCACTCATCACCCAATGAATAGCTGTTTTTTGATAGGAAGGTGATGACCCGACAAACCAGGTATAAGCTGGTTTATCTGCCTTGAATTTTTTTAAATAGACTGGCTTCAATACTACTTCCTGGGTTTGCTCGAATGAATAGATATTGACTTTGTTACGATTGCGTTGGTCATACACCGCTCTTCCTGCAGCTGCAACCAGGTTGTTATTCAGCAGGACTTCCATTTTTTCAAGGTTTATTTTACTCCATATACTCTTAGGATTGCGGGGGGTAAATCGAATATAATATCGCTCCTGATCTATCGACCTTCTGATCCCATCGATCCATCCAAAACACAGTGCCTGATCTACTGATTCGGACCAGGTCATGGTAGGCAGGCCGGTGCTCTTTTTGTAATAGCCTACAAAAAGCTCTTTCTCCTTAGCATGAAATTTCATCAGCCATTTTCGGAATGCAGCCGGACCCTGAAAGAATACAATCTCCCTCTCCTGGTGTATTGATTTTATGGACATTTATCGTTTACCTTACACATAGATAAGTAAAAACCTCAAAAATGGAGCATTTGAAAAACGTAATTTTTATATCCTATCGCAGAGCGGACCTCAGCCAGGACCAGGTCAATGTCATTCATGAAGGCCTTGAAAAAGAATTTGGTGATGGCAGTGTGTTTCTGGATACTTCAGACATCCATAGTGGTGCAAAGTGGAAGGAAGTACTGAATCAGGCTGGTACAAATGCCAAAATCTGCCTGGTAATGATCGGTCAAAACTGGTTGGAAAAAAATCATGAAGGCGGGTTGCGCATCCAGGATGAAGGCGACTGGGTGCGAAAGGAAATAGAATATGCCATCGAAAAAAAACTGGCTATCATACCTGTGTTGGTCAATGGTAGTACCCTGCCCAAGTCGGCTGAGCTGCCAGCGACTATTAGAGAAATGCTGGATTCACAGACGATGAGACTGGATCTTCAAAGCTGGTCTATCTATAAAGAGAAATTTATCAAAGATCTTAAACTCCTTCTAGGTGCCAAGGAAAACTCCTCCCTGTCCTTTCTTAATAAATGGTGGTTAGTCTTTTTACCCATCATCGCAGGTATAACCTATTTATTTGTTCGCTCGACTTCGCATGCACCTCCAGTTACCGAACCAACGGTCACTGCTAGTTCTATTCAGGAATGTGAACCATTCACAGATAGTGCCGAGCTCAAGACTTTAATATTTCCAATCATCTCATCTGAAAACGAAAAGCTGGAATACACACTTGAAAGAGAGTTTACCAAAAAATGCCAAAAATATGATCTGAACAATGACAATAATATCGCTGAGTTTTACAGGGACCATCCGGCCACGCTGTCTGATCAAAAATTGATCGCTCGCCGATGTGCAGCTGACCTATATTTCAGCGGACAACTTTTACAGATGGGAACCCAACGAAGTTTTATGGCTGATTTTGGCCTGAGTGATGATGCACTACAAGTGATGAATGCTTCTGCCAAGGACTTCAGCCTGACCCAATCCATCGTCAGCCTGGAAGATCTCACCCAAGGCAAAGCCATAGACAGTCTGTACGAAAATGTACTTCAATATGTGCTGGGACTCGTCGCTTATCGCAACAAGGATTTTAAAAAGTCTGTCCAAATATTTAAAGATTTGCATCCCGAAACGCTTCAAAGTGATACTTTAAAAACCATTGTATACCAACTCATGGCTGATGCATCTATTCAATCTAATCAGCCCGATTCTGCGATCATGTACTTAAGAAAGCTTAATGTCCTGAGCCCCTCCAATTCCGCTGTCATATTAAAAACCGGTGTCGTCGCTGAGAAAAACAAAAAACCAGAAATAGCGATCGCTGCGTACACCCAGCTGATCGACAGCAGTCAATATAATAAGAGCATACTCTATGAACGACGGGGTGACCTGTATAATAAAAACAAAGATTACCAAAAGGCCAAAGAGGATTACAAAAAAGTAGACCCACAGCAGGTACCTCGCGAGCGCCTTGATCCGAAAGTTATTGAAGTAGATAAAAAAATCCTTCAGAACAACACGGAGGTCTCTGCCGTCGCTGCTCCGAAAAGTGCCTTGACTTCCGATAAGATCCTGCTTTCAGAAAAATTATTGCAGTTAAATCAACCTGCCAAGGCACTGGAAATCCTCAAAACGATTGATGCATCTTCTCCTCAATTTAAAGAAGCCAATGCCATTTTGATAGAAGCACAATTCAAAACCAATCCGACAACAGTGACTACGATAGCTCCTGAAGTGCTGCAGGCAAGGCCCAGTTTAAAAACAGCGGTCGAGGTACAAAAGGTGAGATCCAGAATTAAAAATTGAATAGTCTAACAAGGACTATCGATCGGTAGAATTCTTCTTTGTATCTATCGCTGAAACCTGGACAGTGTGATGTCGATCAAAGGTTCTAGTGTCAAAAAGATATCAGCTAAGCGTGTTAATTGATGAGGCAAAGATGGTATATCGAGGGGTAACCAACCTTCTATTAAAGTAAGGGGTCCAAATTGAGTGCTGACATTGGGCCATTGATCTTCCAGTGTTTTAAAAAGTGCTCTGAAGGTGTCGGCAAATTTTCTACTTTCGATCTTATAACCATGCAGCTGGCGAAGTTTGAGTGCATGTATATTATAAAATAATTTTTCTTCTGCCAGGGTAGCTTCATTCACCCAGATAGAAAAGAAAATTCTGGAAGTGGAAGTCAAAGGATCCGGAGATGGATTGGCCCAGGATTTTTTGTATAATTTTAGATACACTGATTCCAGGGTGATGCCCACAGCAACCTCCAGTCCTTTTTGTTTCAGGATTTTTTTATCGAGTTGATTGGCTGTGTCTTGAAATTGATATAAGTATTGTGCAAAGTTCATGATGTGTAATAAAAAATCGGATATCTATATTCTGTTATTAAAGACTGCCATTGACAATTGATTTAATTTTCTCCATGATCTTCTCAAACCTTGAATTTCGATTTTCATAGTCCAAATTTGCGATTTGCAAATCGCAAATAATCATAATGGCGGAGGTACCTAGGAATTCCTCATTAACCAATAAAAGAAGTTAAAAGTGTAAATCTAATGCTGTGTTTTAAGGTGGATTCGCCGGATTAAATAAAATAAATGTTTCCGTACTAGTATTTTTTAAGAAAATGATTCTCCTTCTGTATTTGCTCCATGGATTCAAGAATCCTGTCTATTCATTACCCCAGGTCGTCCCCTCCTTACTATCCTTCAATACTATCTTCAATTTGCCCAGCCGATCCCGCATCAGATCAGAAACTGAATAATCTTTTTTGGCGCGTGACTGCTGTCGAATATCTATCAGTAATTGCATGACTCCATCCAGTTTGTCCGTGCCACCTTCAGCAGCTTCGTCGTCTCGGAGACCCAGGATATCAAAGACCCAACGGGAGATTTCCTGTTGTAGTCGGATTAGAGTGGCAGGACTGATCTGTTGGATATCCGTATGGCCATCTTTAAAAGAATTGATGCGCGTCACCAGGTCAAAAAGAATGGCCAGGGCTTTGGGACTATTAAAATCGTCGTTCATCTCCTTGTATAAGCTGTCCAGGACACCAAGGAGTTCTGTATCTGTTGCTAGATCGTAGGAATTGCCCTGAGTGACCAGGGTTTTTACATGGCGAGTGGCTTCGATCAGGCGTTTGAATCCTTTCTCAGCTCCTTGCAGGGCTTCGTCGGTGAGATCCAGGGTGCTGCGATAGTGGGTCTGGAGCATAAAAAACCGGATCACCATAGGCGCGTACCCGCGCGTCACGTGAGGGCTCTCGCCAGTAAATAATTGCTGAGGAGAGATCGTATTGCCATCGCTTTTACTCATTTTACGACCGTTGAGCAGCAGCATATTGGCGTGCAGCCAGTATTTGGCCGGGGAGTGACCACAGCAGCCTATGTTTTGAGCGATTTCGTTTTCGTGGTGGGGAAATTTGAGGTCATAGCCGCCTCCATGGATGTCAAAAGTGGTGCCCAGGTATTTGGTACTCATGGCAGAACATTCGAGATGCCAGCCTGGAAAACCTTCTGACCAGGGAGAAGGCCAATGCATGAGGTGCCGCTCATCCGCTTTGATCCAGATGGCAAAATCAGAAGGATGCTCTTTTTCGTCCTGGTTTTTGAGATTGCGACTTTCGTTGAGCAGGTCGTCCATGATCTTGCCGGACAGCTTGCCATAGACCTCATGGGTCTCTACCAGTTTTTGGGTATTGAAGTAGACGGAGCCATTGCGTTCGTAGGCATAACCGTTGGCGAGGATGGCTTTGACCATCTCGATCTGCTCGATGATATGACCGGTAGCGCGGGGCTCTATATTGGGAGGTAAGGCGTTAAAGATCGTCATCATGCTGTGAAATCCATTCATATAGCGCTGGACCACCTCCATCGGCTCTACTTTCTCCAGCCGGGCTTTTTTGGACACTTTGTCCTCTCCTTCGTCAGCGTCCCCCTCCAGGTGGCCCACATCAGTGATATTGCGCACATAACGTACTTTGTACCCCAATTGTATCAGATACCTATAAATAATGTCAAAACTCACAAAAGTCCGGCAATTGCCCAGGTGCACATCGCTGTAGACGGTCGGGCCGCACACATACATGCCTACGGCGTCCTCGTGAATAGGCTCAAATCGTACATAATCCCGGGCCAGGCTGTCATAAATAAAAAGGTCTCGATTCATCGGTGCGAAGGTAATTTAAATTGGAGAAACTACGGGCGTTGGGTCCCGTTGTCCACAAAGAATACAGAAGGTTTAAAATTGTTGCGTCGTTAATTTTTCTTTGTTCACGGGCATCATTTTTTGAGCTTAGAGTCTTTCAGTTTTTACTGCTGGTAGGTCGGGGTATCTTTGTTTTGGTTTTCAAAAACAGGAAGACAAGTCAAAATAGTTATCTTGTTTTTATTTGGAATTCCTGATCTGCACAATGAAATACATTTGAAGGTAGTTTTGCCTGTCCTTGTCAGATTTGGGGTCAACTATTTATCATATTCTCAAGTCCTCTGCCCCTTTTCAATTATAATACGACCTTGCAATAAGACTAGCTACCTCAACAAGAGATTTTTAAAAGTACTCAAGAATATCTGTCCAAATTTTCTCTAACGATCCGTCATCTACCTATAACTTTAATAATTCATTCATCCAAAAATCTTAAAAAATGACTTCACAAGAAAATTCACTGAACTGGTTTGAGATCTCCGTAAAAGATCTGGCTCGAGCTAAAAAGTTTTACGAAAAAGTATTTGGCATTAAAATGACAGAAATGGACATGATGGGTATGAAAATGGCTTTTTTCCCCTGGGAAGGCGGAAGCGGCAAAGCAAACGGAGCCTTGGTACAAAGCAAAATGCATAAACCCAGCAAAGCTGGAGCCAAAATCTATTTGAATGCCAATCCTAATCTGACTAAAGCGTTGGCCAAAGTAGAGAAAGCCGGAGGAAAAGTGACCATGCCAAAAACGAAAATCGAGCAGTTTGGCCATATGGCTTTTTTCGAAGATACAGAAGGCAATTCAGTTGCCATGCACTCTAATAAATAATGTAGGAGCGTGTAGAACCTACCGACTATAGCGGATCTTTTTACATGCTAGCTCAATACCGAATACGTTGGCTGGAACGATTCCAGCCATTTTTTTTACTTTGAGGGAAATTTATCAGTATGGCCATCATAGAAAAATCCACCCTTTCCTTCCTCAAAGACCTGGCAAAAAACAACCATCGCGAGTGGTTTAATGCTCATAAAGACCGGTATCTCCTGGCCTATGAAAATGTGATTGCCTTTACGGATGCCTTGCTGGCGGAAATGAATAAACACGATCATATCGAAACACCCTCGGGCAAAGCCAGCCTGATGCGCATCTACCGGGATACCCGCTTTTCCAATGATAAGACACCTTACAAGACTTATTTTGGGGGTGGATTTAAAAGAGCGACCAAACAGCTGAGAGGGGGATATTATTTTGAGATCGGACCGGGTCATACATTGGCAGCCGGTGGATTTTTTAATCCGGAGCCCGCTGATCTGCTGAGGATACGCAAGGACATTGACTACAATTACAAAGCATGGAATAATATGCTGGCGAATAAAAAACTGAGTGGCACCTTTGGTTCGTTACAGGGAGAGTCAGTGGCGACAGCACCCAAGGGATTTGCCAGGGATCATCCGGCTATCGAACTTTTGAGGCATAAAGGATTTTATTTTAAACGGTCTTTCACTGATGCGGAGGTGTTGGATAAATCCTTTTTGAAAGAGATGAATCAGAGTTTTAAAAATTTGAGGCCTTATTTTGATTATATGAGTGTGGTGTTGACCACGGATGGTAACGGGGAAGCGCTTTGACCGCTAAGTAGACCACTAATTATTTTTTAACCACTAAGATCGCTGAGTTTTTTTAACCACCGCCTTGCAGGCTAAGTTCACTAAGGGACACTAAGGGAATTATTATTAATGAATTGATTAACCACTTTGGACCGCTTAATTTTTTTAACCACTTCAACCCGGGGTATAGAACTACAGAAGATCTTTTAACCACTTTGGACCACTGAATTTTTTTTAACCACCGCCTTGCAGGCTAAGTTCACTAAGGGAGTTATCATAAACTGGAATGATCATTCTAATTTTAACCGCTGATTTTTTTAACCACTCAAATATAAAGTTTAGAACTACATAATACCTTTTTACCACTTAAGACACTAAAAGGCATTAAGGAAAATGATCCATTATTAAATTATACCCTTAGTGTCCCTTAGGAACCTTAGCCTGCAAGGCGGTGGTTAATTAAAACCTGAGTGGTAAACTAAAATCTAAGTGGTAAATCAGTGGTGACTACCAGAAGACCGTATACAAGCCCACCAATACACCCCCTATCAATAAAGACCAGATCAAAAAACGCATATCCACCTTAAACATCTCCGGTTCGAGCGCCAGGCCTTTGGGGTTGTGTTTGCTCTTTGGATCCATCAGGGAAATGATGACCATCATGGCTACCAGGATCAGAAAGGACCAGCCCGTACGGTTGAGAAAGGGGATAGGGGTGTCAGGGATGTATTTGAATGCAATGGCCAAGGGAATAGATACTGCCGCTGCTGCTACCGCTGCTGCGGAGGTCGTGCGCTTCCAGAAAAATCCAAGGAAAAATAAGGCGAAGGCACCGGGAGTGAGATAATTGGAATATTCCTGGATGAACTGATAGGCTTGTTCCAATTGACGCAGTTGTGGGGTGACCAACAATGCGATGGCGAAGGCAACCCAGATAGACCAGCGACCTATACGAACGGTCTCGGTCTCGCTGGAAGTCTTTTTTAAATACTTCTTGTAGATATCCAGGCTAAAAATGGTAGCGATACTATTGCATTTACCTGCGAGGGAAGCCACGATAGCAGCAGTGAGGGCTGCAAAGGAGATGCCTTTGAGGCCTATGGGCAGGAGATTCATCAGGGTGGGATAGGCCTGGTCGGGTTTGACTTCTCCGGCGGCATTGACCATCTCGCTGGCAAAAGCTCCCTGTTGGTGCAGGACATACATGGCGATGCCGGGGATGACTACAATGATAGGAATAAGTAGTTTTAAAAAAGCAGCAAACAGAATGCCACTACGAGCCGTAGGCAGATCTGCCCCTAACGCGCGTTGCACGATATACTGGTTGCATCCCCAGTAGTTGAGATTGTTGATCCACATCCCCCCGGCGAGAATCGCAAAACCCGGCAGTTCATAATAGTATTTATGCCCTTTGGAAAAAATCATATGAAAGTGATCATCCGCCTGGGTGCGGAGGATGGAGAGCCCACTGAAGATACCGTTGCCACCAAACTGCTTGGAGACCATATCCAGGGCGAGGTAAGTCACGATCAAACCTCCCAGGACCAATACGACTACCTGGACGATGTCGGTATAGCCAATGACTTTCATCCCTCCCAGGGTAATGAATATGGCAAACAAAGCCAGTCCTATCATACAATACATAAATGGGATGCCCGATATGCTGGACACTGCCAGAGAACCGAGGTATAGAATAGAGGTAAGATTGACAAATACATACAACAAGAGCCAAAACACTGCCATGATCGTAGCCACCGTATCGTTATACCGCTGGGACAAAAACTGCGGCATGGTATAGATCTTATTCTTCAGATAAATGGGAATAAAAAAGACCGCCACCAGGATCAGCGTAGCTGAGGACATCCATTCATACGACGAGATCGCCAGGCCTATGGCAAATCCGGAGCCGGCCATACCAATAAAATGTTCTGCGGATATATTGGATGCTATGAGTGAAGCTCCTATAGCCCACCACGTGAGGGAGCCCTCCGCGAGGAAAAAATCTTTGGTATCGGTCTGCTTAAACTTTTTCTTATGGTAGATCCAATACCCGTAACCGGATACGATCAGGAAATACAGGATAAAGACGCCATAATCCAGCCAATGCAATCTATTCATATGACAAGCTAATTAAAATATTCTGAATTAAATACAGCACCTCAATAAATTATTTGACACTAAAAAAAAACAGTTTGGAGGTATTGTTCCAGCTAAACAAATACATTAAAAATCAAGCCTGTTACTGACAAAAATTTATTTACTTTTGATAGTCCAAATTCATCATTATGGAAAATCATAAGTTTAGTCCTGCCGAAATCGCTCCACTCAAATCTTTGGATGAGTGGGAAGACGATGTTTTGTCCCGATACCCTGAACCCCATATCCCTGCAAAAGCTAAGGAGGAATTCCGAAATTACGAGGACACCAAGAGGGAAACCGTAAAGGAATTTTACCGTCTCAATCATACTTACCAAACGTATGAATTTGTACAGGGCAAACGCAAAGAATTCCTGCAGTTTAATAAAAAGGAAATGCCCATCTGGGATGCATTTGATTTTCTCAATACCCTGGTAGATGATTCTGATCCGGATATCGAACTGGATCAATGGCAGCATTTATTACAAACTTCTGAAGCCATTCGCGCTGATGGTCATCCTGATTGGTTTGTCCTGACAGGACTTTTACACGATATGGGTAAAGTCCTTTGTCTTTTTGGTGAACCACAATGGGCGGTGGTAGGAGATACATTCCCCGTAGGTTGTAAACCATCTGACAAAATAGTCTATCCTGAGTTTTTTAGTTTGAATCCTGATAGCCAGGATGAACGATTTAATACCACCTACGGTGTTTATAAACCTCATTGCGGATTGGATAATGTGACTATGTCCTGGGGGCATGACGAATACCTCTACCAAATGGTCAAAGATTATATGCCGGAATCTGCGCTCTACATGATCCGGTATCATTCTTTTTACGCACAACATAGAGAGCATGCATATAATCACCTGATGTCAGACCATGACCATGAAATGTTTAAATGGGTCAAACTATTTAATCCTTATGATCTCTATTCCAAAGCACCAACACCTCCGGATACGGAAAAACTGAAGCCCTATTACCAGGCACTGCTGAAGAAATATCTTCCAGCTACGCTGAAGTTTTAGTTGACTGCGCTGAGGAGGAGTTATACTCCGACTATTTTCATTAACTGCAGGTCGCAGTAAGACTGCCTGAACTTCGTTCCACCCAAACGACCACTTCCGTTGTGTTGGGGAGGAGTTGCACTCCGACCATTCAACTGCTCCGAAACGATTACCACAAGCCAGCATAGTATTATCCATTCCAACCCCTACTATTTTCGATTAGTTTTCAGATAATGTATTAATTCTTGCACCGTATCAGTCCCTATAATATCCACACCTCTTGATTGCAAATAATGCCAGGCACCTGGCGTATCAGGACTAGCCCAAAATCTAAATTTTTTCTTACGAACATGTATTTGGGTCAATACTGATTTTATCATTTCATCATCTGCTACCGATATCGCTCCTTGACCATCCCAGCGGCTATATTTTTTAAAATCATTGCTCACCATCCCTATTCGTTGCCATTGAGCCGGGGTATACTCCGTATCAGGTCTGCCATCAAAATGTATAAATTCAGGAAATAAAGCCCATTGTCCAGGGTCAGGTACGTTGCCGCTGACCAGGATGGTAAATCCACGTGCATGAAGAAGGTCAGGATATTTTTCCAAAACATTAACTATGCGGGATAGCGTACTCATGCCTTCTGTTTTTATGTCTATCGATAAGCCAAGGTGTTGAGAGCGCCTGGGATAAATCCTTCCTTTATGCGTGGTGACTTCAAGTTGCAGCGGCATCAAATACATGGACTCTATCGTCCTGTCTGCCATCAGTTCATTGGCCTGATGTGCCACCAGAAGATCCTGCCCTTGTAAAAAAACATCTACCTCGATATACCCTACCTGCTGGCGATAGGCATCATAAAAGGGTTTGGTCTGGGCATAGTCGTTGTGGGAAAACACGTTTTTAGGTGCGTAGTGTGCCTGGGCTTGAATGCTTAGGTGAATGCCTATCAGCAATAAAATAAAAACAAATCTCTGAGGTAAAAGAATCATAAGTCAATGTTAGGAAAAAAAAAGCAAAAAAAACCGGATGCAATTCGTCGTATCAAATTACATCCGGCTTCTATCAGCTCGTATACCTTTAATGTTAATAACCCTGGTTTTGCACCAGGTAACCGGGCAAGTTAGACGCCCCATCTATAGCTGTCTGAGGAATAGGGAAAATACGTTTGTTTTTATCAGTATTATTTTTTTCTGTCCAGATGCCTTCGTATTTACCAAAGCGGATCATATCGGGTCTGCGTAAAAATTCCCAGTATAACTCAAATCCGCGTTCTCTATACAACAGGTCCAGGTTCATAGTATTTAAAGGAGGAGCTGGTTTGGTGGCAGTTCGTGCAGCCCTCACCGTGTTGACATCAGCCAATGCTGCCTGTTCTCCACCGCCTTTGCGCAATTTGGCTTCGGCACGCATCAGGTAGATGTCAGCAAGACGGACCAAAACGATATCGGCTTCGCCGAAGTTTCGACCACTGGCTGATTTACTGCTAAACTCATATTTCTCTACCCTGTAGCCATTGCTATAATTACCTCCTTCTACGGTAAAATTGACGGTTTCTGTAAAGTCGACCGGAAGTGTCGGTTTATTCCTGGTTACACTAAAAAGTTTACCGACTTTTAATCTGCCATCGGGACATTTGACGAAAGCTCCATTCACCCGAATCAGGCCATACTGTTGACCTCTCAGGATGCCGCGATCTACTTTAAAATCAGCGGCTGCTACACATGAATCTCCGGGATTGGTATAGATTGAAATGTTTTGTTGATAAAATCTTGGGTCTTTGGTAGCTGGGTCATCCGGGCCGTAAGCAGCTACCCAAGTCCTGTAAAAGTCAGAAGTGATGGCAGGTCCATCCGTGCCGTTGGCATTAGGAAAAGCAGGCAGCGGAAACTGATCGCCGGACAAGGAGAAATAGGCCAATCGATTATGTCCATTGAGATCAGCACGCTGATCATGAGCAAAGATTAATTCTTTATTGTCATGATTATTATTACCAAAAATATCAAAGTAGTTGGGTGACAATTTATACTGACCTGACGCGATAATCTTGTCGCAATATTCTATCACTTTGTCCATATCGGCGGCTGTGAAATTGAAACTGGCTCCATAAATATCCCTGTAGACTGCAGCATTGAGATACAATCTAGCCAGTAGTCCCATGGCTCCATATTGAGTCAACCTACCAGGACCAACGGTGTTGTCCAAATTATTCAGGATACTTTGAAATTCATTGATCAGATAGTTCACAGCCTCAGCGCCGCGTAAAATTCTTGAGGGAGTACCCGGATCATCCTTGACAAATACCAATCCAAACAAATCCAAAGTCAACATACCATAATAAGCATTGAGACCACGAGCTTCAGCCAGATAAACTTTTGAAGCCGGGACATCTATCTCAGGGAGTACGTTGATAGCAGTCACCGCCCTGGAAATTCCTTGTAAAATATGGCCCCAGGTATTACGTACATTGGGATCTGTACTGGTAGTCACATGCTGATGGAGTGATAAATAGATACCATTGTCCCCCCAATCAGTACCTCCACGATAGGGCAATATGGCTTCATCACTTGATATCTCCTGCAAAGCAAAATAATTGGTGTGGATAAATATATCGGTAAATTTGCCATACACCGGTGCAAGGCTTCCATTGGCCGCATCCTGATCTGAAAGATTTGAGGAGAGTGTTTCGTCCAAAATGGTTTCGTCCAGGTTAGTACAACTATTAGAAAGAATCAGACCTGACAATAAAAACAACAGGCTAAGTATTTTTTTCATGACGACTATTTTTTAAAATGAAATTTTTAATCCAAATAAAACCGTTTTTGCTTTTGGGTAACTCAGGTAATCAATACCATAAGAAGAGATGCCATTGATACTTCTATCCGCATTTACTTCCGGGTCATATCCATTATACTTGGTCGATACCCAAAGGTTTTGACCTGTGATCGAAAGACGAATCGCACTCACCCAACGACCCACCTGGATCAGTGATGGATTTAGATTATACCCTAACGACACATTGTTGAGCCGGAAATAAGCCCCATTTTGTAGATAACGAGAAGATACAGGTGCAGCGTTGCTTGTCGATTCTTTTGGCTCGTCCAAAGCATCCGGTGTGACATTAACCCCTTTGGATAGTTTGAGTTTGTAAAAATTGGAGTTGGCTGTATTGTCATAGATCTTATTGCCGGAGATTCCGTTGAAGTTGAGTGAAAAGTCAAATCCTTTGTACCCAAGATCTCCAAACAAACTGTATATCGTCGAAGGCAAGGCACTGCCCAAGGCTACCCTGTCTTTATCCGAAATGATCCCATCACCATCTACATCCCTGAATACACTGAGTCCTTTATCATCGATTCCTGTGAATTCTTTGAGGAAAAAAGTACCGATCGGTTGCCCATTAATATAACCATTGATGGTTGCAGAAGTCAAACCAGAACCTGAAGCCGAGCCTGACGGGATCACTGAATAAGGGCTGTTATTGACCTCATTGTCTATAAAACTCATATTACCCCCAACGGAGTAACGGAATCCCTGACCGAGACTTCTGGCCAGATTAAGAGAAAGCTCCAAACCCTGGTTATTGATTTTCATGTCGTGCACATTCGTCCAAAAGGTTCCAGCCGGCTGCACCGGGTCAGAAGGGATGACCTCCAACAAGATATCACTGGACACTTTTTTGAATACATCTATGGTTCCAGTCAGATCACCACCCAGGAATCCAAAGTCTAAACCGATATTGGATTGAGTAGATACTTCCCACTGAATATCAGGATTGGCCAACCTGGAAAAAGTAGTGCCCGGAGGATAAGCCCCCGTGTTAAATAATGGATAGCTACTATTAGAAGACACCTGGGATGTAAAGGCAGCTTGTGTGATCTTGGCTGGTATCTCCTGGTTGCCGGTAAGTCCCCAACCAGCTCTCAATTTTAAGTTGTCAAAAGGGGAGGATTTCATAAACTCCTCTTCGGTGATCCGCCAACCCAAAGAAAATGAAGGGAAAATACCATATTTATTATTGGCTCCAAATTTTGAAGATCCATCGGCACGAACAGTTGCGGTGACCAGGTATTTATCATTGTATTGATAATTGACCCTTCCAAAAAATGATTGCAATTCATTGATTCCTGCACTTCCGGATGGTTTATTATTTGCCAGGGTGAGTTCCTGACCGAGCCCGGGATTGTAGATTGGCTCGATGTCAGAGATTGGGAATTTATTGATACTGGTACCTCTAAGCTGACCAAAAAATTTCTGATAAGAATGTCCCGCCAGGGCAGAGATATTGTGCCTGGTGGTGACATATTCATAAGTAAGATAATTTTCAATCAATTGATTATTGCCTGTATTGTAAAAGGTCTCCAGTCTGCCTTCACGTAAGGGCACGGCATTGGGCAAAGACTGATTGTTGGTGGTATAATTTGAATGATCGACGCCAAAATTGAGTCTATAGGTCAGTCCTTTTAATAATTTTAAGGAAGGGGAGATATTGCCCGTGATTCTATTGCCCGAATAAATGCTGCTTTCTAAATCTAAAGTGGTGAGCGGATTGGACGCACCAACATATTGAGCCGGCAGTCCTTTGCTGTCATAGGCCGGATAAGTGGGATTGTTAGAGATGGCGTCGGCAATCAGGCTGGATACAGGAGGCCTAAGTGTTTTGTTATAAGTGACCCCCAGGTTAATATCCAGATTGAGTCGGTCTTCGAGAAATTTTTGATTCACATTCAACCTTCCTGTGTAGCGGGTATTATCGTTATTTTTAATGATACCTTCCTGGGTCTGGCTTCCGAAGGAGGCATGGTATGCCAGTTTGTCCGCTCCGCCACTCATGTTTAGATTATAGTTTTGAGTGACAGCCTGACGGGTAATTATTTTTTGCCAATCTGTGTTGGCGCCAAGGTCTTCCAGCTGGCCGCCCACTGCAGGAACTTGTTTTCTAAATTCGGCAGCTGAAAACACAGGTAGAGCTCTGGCTAAAGAAGACAATCCAAGGCTGGTCGAGAAATCGAGTATGGATTTGCCTGCTTTCCCCTTTTTGGTGGTAATCAGGATGACTCCATTGGCACCTCTGGAACCATAGATGGCAGTCGCTGAGGCATCTTTTAACACATCGATGGATTCTATATCGTCAGGATTTAAAAAATTGGCTGGGCCGTTGATTGCCAAACCATCTATTACATATAAAGGATCACTGCCTGTCCTGACTCCACCAGGTCCTCTTACCGTAACTGAAATAGCTCCGGCAGGGTCCCCGCTGGCTGTAGTCACATTGACACCTGCGACCTTGCCTTGAAGCAATTGTTCAGGAGTATTGATGATACCCTTATTAAATTCTTCTGCTCGTAAAGATTTGACTGATCCTGTCACATCACGTTTGTTGATAGAACCATACCCTATCACTACGACCTGGGCCAGATCAGTCGCGCTGGGCTGTAAAGTAAGGTCGATCACGCTCCGACCGTTGATCTGTACTTCCTGTGTTTGGTAGCCCACATATGAAAAGGTAAGCACCGTCACATCATCCGGGACACTGAGCGTCCACTGTCCATTCAAATCGGATATCGTACCTACCTGGGTCCCTTTCGCGAGAATGGATACCCCGATCAGTGGGACTCCACTTTCGTCCACCACAGTTCCTGACAGACTTTGGGTCAGATTGTTTGAAAAACCAGAGGTCAAGCAGGCGGTCATAAGGACCAATAAGCTCATCCTCAATCTTAAAATTAACTTCATACTCATCATTGGATTTAAGGTCAAAAAATCACATCTTCCAAAAATCATAAACCCCTCGCAGGGATGATTTTATGCGATGCGGCTGCAAACATAGAATAGTTTTAAATAGGTAGTATATTATCTGATTATAAATAAATTATGGCCAATAATGAGGTGGATCTGAGTCACTACCTCTTGCTTCAACTGGTCATCCTGGATCATTTAAATGAAAATCCGTGGAAATACAGAGGCAGTACTCAGGAATTTTGGAGTAAAAGTGTTAAAACGAAGACCTTATTATTATCATTTTGTTGACATTCCAGTGCTAGCACCCCAAATAGCTAATCCTCATCTTTGACCCATGAAATCCCAAGAACGCCTGATCATCTTTCTCCTGGCTGCGATCAATTTTACCCATATCCTGGACTTTATGATCATGATGCCACTAGGCAACTATCTCATGCCCTACTTTAATATCAGTCCGGGTAAATTTAGTATCCTGGTAGGCGCATACACATTGACTGCTGCCGTATCGGGCTTTGTAGCTGCCTTTTTTGTGGATAATTATGATCGGAAAAAGATTTTGATTTATGCTTTTGTGGGTTTTTTGATCGGCACCCTGGCTTGTGGATTGGCTCCCAGTTATTCGCTTCTGGTGCTGGCGAGAATATTGGCAGGACTGTTTGGAGGATTGATTGGAGCCCAGGTATTGGCCATCATCTCCGATATATTTGGTTACGAACGTAGAGGTATGGCGATGGGTGCGGTGATGAGTTCGTTTGCCATCGCTTCTACTTTGGGTGTACCCTTTGCTTTGTACCTCGCCAATGCCATCAGCTGGCATGCGCCTTTTATTTTAGTGGGAGTACTAGGTATTGGGCTGATCCCTTTATTGGTAAAATACATACCTGAGATGAAAGAACATGTACAGGACAAGGGTAGCTCCAAACTTAAAATCCTGCGGGAAGTCATCCACAACCCCAAACAGGTATGGGCTTTGATATTTTCTTCGTCTATCATGCTTGGACATTTTTTGATCATACCATTTGTCAATCCTTTCCTGGAGTTTAATATGGGTTTTGCTAAATCCTTGACTCCGATAGTATACCTGGTAGGTGGCATATCAGCTTTTGTAGCTTCTTTTGTGCTGGGCAGGATGTCTGACAGCAAGGGTAAACTGATCATATTTACTTATTCAGTGCTGGCCTCAGCGGTAATGGTATTAGTGATTACCAATATGCCCCATGTTCCTTTTCCGGTAGTATTGGTGTTTTTTGGTTTGTGGTTTACAGTGGCTACCGGCAGAGCCGTAACTGCTCAGGCTATGCTCAGCAATGTACCACCACCTGCGCAAAGAGGTAGTTTTATGAGCTTTAATAGTAGTGTGCAACAGATTGGTACTTCTATTGCATCCTTTTTATCAGGGTTGATCGTGATTCAGGCTACCGACAGCAAATTGTTGAGGTATGACTGGGTGGGATATGTATCGGTGTTCGTTTTGATTGGATCGTTGATGCTAGCTCGATGGTTGTTTAAGGGACTGGACGAAGAGGTCGCTGTGCCGGAGGCTTCACTTGTCAAAAAAATAGTGACATCGTAAGGACTTTGTCTACAGAGCCAAGTTTGTCGGGTTTGATCATTCCGAAAGTGGTGATTCTTTGGTTTCCAGAAGACCCTGCAGCAGCTTTTTCTCTTGGATTCGACCAATTAATTTACCAGGATATGTCATTATATTTCGCTTCAACTACCCAAATATACCTAGTTAGAGCGGAATATCTAGTTATATATTCCGCTCTAAGTGGCTCAAAACACCTGGTTAGAGCGGAATATAAGAGTCCAATATATCTAAAACTCCCCGTTGGCTTCGCGATAAATTACGGCTAAAACTACCTGCCCGGTAGCTTTGAGTGACTCAGGATCAATGATGCTCATGTCGTCGCAGGTAGTGTGCCAGCACTTCATAAAAGAATCGTTGGTCGGTCTATTAATGATATCTACCATAGGGATGCCGGATATTCTGTTGATAAAATAGTGGTCATCGATGATCGGAGGAGAGTTTTCATTGACATAATAATTGCCATAACCCATGCGCTGGGCCAGTAACCAGACTTTATCGGTGATAGCTCCTGCGTAACTGACCGATGTGCCTTCTTTGGTAAATCGGGGTGCTTTGGCCCCTACCATGTCCATCAGGATACCAAACCTGGCCTGGTAACCTGCCACGTGTTTGTTTTTGGACCAATATTGAGAACCCAGACACCAATCTTCGGCTTCGCCACCTTCGCCACCTTGATCTTCCCCATCAAAAAACAGGAGATCGATCCCCAGGTTAGTGATTGGAGTGGCCTGCAATTGCCTAGCGATCTCCAATAATATGCCGACTCCACTACCCCCATCGTCTGCCCCCATGACTGGATTGCTTCGTTTCGATTTATCCGGATCATGATCAGCTAAAAATCGGGAGTCCCAATGCGATGCTAGCACTATGCGTGATTTAATAGCAGGATTAAAAGAAGCTATGATATTGCGGCCTTCAAACTTGAGGCCGGTATAAGTTTGCCCGGGAAATTTTTGCTCTATCACCTGAGCCCCAAAATCCTTGCACCGTTGTACGATCCAATCACCACAGGCTTTGTGGGCAGCGGTACCCGGCACGCGTGCGCCAAAATCAACCTGAGATTGCACATAACTATAGGCAGAATCTTTTAAAAAAGTAGGTACCCTGAGTTTGACCGGAGGTGTGGAAGTCTCTACCGGTTTTGCACTGTTTTTGCAGGCACCGACCCAGATCAGCAGGAAAATAATTAGTATTTTATTCATCATAAGCATTGACCGCAAAGGCAGATTAGTCGCGCAAAAGTACTGGAAATAGAAGCACTACAATAATATATGCGGATATGAATCGAATCTATTGAGGATGATATAAAAAGTCGCTGAGCTTTGTTTTAAAAGTATCGATCTCCCGGTAAGCATTGTGTATAATGTTTTTATCGATATCCTTCATGGTGAGATAGCGGGACACGATGACCTGGTCTTTGTTGGGCACATAGATAAAGATGTTCCAAATTTTTTGCCATAATGACAGGTGCTGGCGGGTAACTGATTCAGTGAAGATCTTTAATTCAAAAAAGCGATCCAGGGATTTATTTATTTCCAACAGGCCCTCTGATTTATGTACTTTAGGATTGGTACTAAACAAGGATCCGGAGAGTGCAGTGCCGATGGCTCCCAGCTCCGTGTGGATGTCGCCGGGCTTTAAAGTTTTTTCATACTGGCCATTGACAATAGAAATCAAAATAATTGGTCGATGGGGTACCAGCAGATCACGCTTAGCTGCAACCAACCTATAAAAATCAAACAAAGATTCAAAAGCAAGATTGTCATAAACACCTCCATCCAGATAATGAAATGAATCGATGCTGGCACTCGCATTGATAATGGGAAATAGCTGACTCGTCAGGATCGACTGGCTGATGGTAAGATCCCTTGAAGGTCTTAGGCTATCCAAAACCGACCAAAATGGATGCATGCCCTCTGATGGCAGGTGCACCGGACTGTGGATGGCCTTGACCCCACGCTCAATATTGTAACTCATCGGGAAGAACAAGGGCAACTCATGGTCTGCGGAATCAGTGTAAATATTACCCCAGGTACTGTCCACCAGCGAGCTTGATTTGAGTTTTAAAAAAGCGGCAACCTCTCTGTAGGAAGCATCTTCTTCTTTCAAAAGAGCCATGTTTCTGGATTTATCGCTATTGATACGGCCGAAGACAGACCGGCTATAATCTGTAAATAACAATTTGAACAGCGAACTGGAGATATAATCTTTTTGATAAAGTATGGAGTCTATCTTCCTCAGCGTGGTAGTGTCCTTTGACGAAATGAGTTGATTAAAAGTCTTGCCTGCAGGAAGGGCATGTTTTATACCGAGATAAAATCCTGTACCATTGGCACTTCCTGAGACTGCAGTGATCAATAACAGATTTTTACCCAACATCGAATCCAGCAAAGTCATCGATGTAAAAAAAGCACATCCGGCTCTCGAACCACCGCCTTGCCCTGAAATCAAATAAATCGGCTCTACGGAGGTAGTATCCCTGCCCATCCATGCATCCACATAACTATCCCAATCCATTCGCTGGTGAATACTATAACCTGGATCGATCCTGTACTGCTCCCGGCCTTTATGCGGCCGGGTGATCAAGCCTAAAAAATAACACACTCCCAGGATAGCCCAAAATTTAAACGTAAATACATTGATATCACTTGAGTTGGCAAAGTATCTTATCAATACACCCAGGCAAAAAAGGATGATCCTGAGACCTAAAAAAAACAGGATCAATACATCGAAAGCATTGCCAAACTTATTGTAATTGCCAAAAAATCGAATCACCAAAGCGGCAAATGCCAGGATGTAGATGGCATTGGCTGTACTATTTTGAAATAAAGAAGTCCACCTAAAATCACCTTCCTTGTTTCTTCGCCTGGAATATTCTCTCACCAATCCAGTGGTCAAAATGGTGAGTAAAATAAAGGTAAGCACCCACAAGGGCAATTTTTCTTTTCCTGCTAATTCTCCAAATTGAATTAAAAAAAAGAGAAAAATCATCAAAGAGAAAATCATAAAGACGAGGATGAGCCTATTGATCTTAGGCTCCTTTTGCACCGGCCTAAAAAAATTGCGTGGCGAACGGGTGATGGCTATACTGACCAGGCTGATCAATACGACTGAAATAAGGATAGACCGCAAGTGAGCCATTGGATAATTGAACGTAATCGCCAGCATCCAGATACTCAAGGGCATCAGGAAAGCGGTCTGATTGACCAACTTAAAGGCTGTAGACCGGTCAATGGGGGCATCGTAAAAATAAGTCTGCCGCATATAGATCAACATATGAAAAACAGTCACTACACCGATCAATAAAGTACTATAGATCGGATCCTGACCTTCGAGCTGGCCAAAGACCAGGTGATTGGCCTGGGGCACCCATCGCATCACTATCGTAAGCAGTATCGGGAGAAAAAAATTGAAAAAAGAGGTGTTGATAAATAACAGATCATTGAGATTGGGCCTCCCCCGGCGGGTTTCGTTGCCTCTATCGAAGAGGAGTCTGCTATATTTTTGCATTCGAAATAAAAACGATCAATCTGGTTATGAGCTCAAAATAATTAAAAGATGTCGTTTGAGTGATTTTTTTATAGAGTCTATGCGAGACCACTACGGGATCGCCAAATTCTAAATCTCTGTACCATCAATATCAGCACAGATATTCCTAACAAACTAAATTTGATGGTTGCGCAAAGACTCGTCATGCCAGCGGTGGCATCTGAGATATTTCCATTTAGGCTTTTAAGCATGCCCAGGTTTTCGATCACATCCAGAGTGCCTGCTATGATCGCGAGCAGCGCTGCTGCCTTACCCAGGTATTTATTATTGACCGGGTTTTGAGCCGAGATCCAGTTCCAATAAAAGAATAAGGCTGAATAGAAAAAGATAAAGACAAAATCCCAGTAGGTATTGATCCTGGCCTGGGAGATATTGGTACGACCGCGGGTGTTAGTGGCTTGCCAGGCATCGTAGATAGCTTGTACTTTGGTTTTGGTGTCTGCAAATTCGAGGGAGAGGATACCGCCGGGGGTAGTTGGGGTTTTTAAGGGATGGCCGGTGTATTGCATGATGAGGATCATGAGGAGGGTACCATATAGCAGGTATTTAATTATGTTCGATGATTGGGTCTTCATGATTATAGTCTTTAATAAAAATCAAGGCTCGACCGTTCAAGATACCTATTTACTCAGGTCCAATCGGAATAATTCAAGTCAAGGTTTTCACCAATCCCATATGTCCTCGCTTTTAATAACCGTGGGCTATTGATTGAGTAAATATTAAAAAGTGTAAGTCCGGGAGCTTGACATGATATTATTTTATTACATTTCTTGTCAACCTTAATTATATCTTAAAATAGATTTGATATTAAAATTAAATTTTGCTACATTTCTTGTCATATAATAAATTCAAATTTTGAGCGTAACATATACAGGCTTTGATTACACTCTTAATGAAGGTTATTTAATCAATTTTTGAAACAAACTTTTTAAAACCATGGCTCAAAAAATCAAAATTCAAGGCAAAGAACTACAGGAGATATCTCATCCGCTAGACAGTCAATTTAATTCGATTGTTAAATCCTTCAGTTTGGATGCTGCTCGCGCCGGAGCAGATATAATCGATATCGGAGCCCAGGATGATGATATCATTGGACTGGAGTTTGATGATGGAGGCGAATGGATCGGGCATATAGAAGATATACATCAGATTTTTGGTGAACATATCCAGGTAAGAGGAGGTGACAATTTATTTCCGGGTAGTCTGAACGCAAATCAAAATGACCGGGGTTTAAAAGAAATCGGAATCAAAATATTAAACCTGATACGAGGACAAAAAAAGATTTCAGAAGCAGCTGCCCGGTTAATTGCCCAACAAGTGGACAAGAAAGTAATGTCAACTCCAGGACTTTTTAAAGTGACAGATAATGGCGATCTCAAGCCCGCTACACTCGACACAAATGCCAAAAAATATCTTTTGTACTTACATGGTACTCTTAGCTCCTTTAACGGCTCATTTGGTGATCTGTATCTGAGCGATGACAAAGCTGTTTGTCAGGCCATCCATCAGACTTTTGGAGAATGTGTGCTGGCTTTACAACATTATACACTTTCTGCCAGTCCCTGGGAGAATGCCCTGGAAATACTCAATCGACTTCCACAAGGAACTACTTTGGACATCATTTCCCACTCAAGAGGAGGATTGATCGCGGACATTCTGGCTTCCTGTGACCATCGAAATGGACAGATTGGATATAATGAAGCTGAAATTTCACTAGCAAATGGAGATGATGCTTTGGTCAAAACATTAAAACAAATCACAAAGCTCGCAAAACAAAAATCGATTAGAATAGACAAAGTCATACGTGTCGCTTGTCCTGCCCGGGGTACTACTTTACTCAGCAACAGCCTCGATCATTTTTTGAATGGGTTACTAAGGGCAGTGGGGCTGGCCTTTGGTGGCAAAACCAATCCAATCTATCAATATATTAGAGGGTTGATCTGCGATGTAATCAGTGCCAGACTGACCCCCGGAGTCATGCCGGGTATTCTGGCTATGGTACCAGATTCGATACCACAACAGTTAATCAACCGTGCGGCTTTGTCACTTAAAAATCATTTGGTCGTTATAGAAGGTGATTCAGAAGCAGGGGCTAAATTCTGGAGATCCGTCCTGGTCGTGCTAAGCAATTTATATTATCGCGAAGAAAATGACTTTGTCGTCAATACGAGCAGCATGCGATACGGAGCACTTCGTGACTTCGGGCTACAGTTTTTCAGATCTCAGGACGAAACTACCTCTCACTTCAATTATTTTAAGAATCAAAATACCCGCGATGCAATATTAGATGCTATCCTCACCCCTGCAGGATTAGCGATCAACCGCTTCGAACAAAGAAATTCCAGTGAGATCGATCGGGGTGTGTTTATAGACCTCTTCAAAAAATACAAAGCTATATCTTATGAGACGATTACCGGTCAAAAGCCAATCGTCCTATTGATACCGGGTGTCATGGGTACCCATCTTCGAATCGGCGATGATATAGTGTGGATAGATTTAGGAGAAATCGGAAAAGGCCGGATGGTCTCAGACTTGCCATCCTCTAACAAAGCAGTGGACACCAAATACATTATCGGAGAGTTTTATGGCAAACTAGTCGAACATTTGCAACCTACCCATGACATTTACACCTTCGGGTATGATTGGAGGTTGACTTTATCAATGTCAGCAGCCCGACTGGAATCCACGATTGCAGACATCACTGTGAAAGCACCGGGACAACCAATCTCAATTATTGCGCATTCGATGGGTGGACTGGTAGTCAGAGATATGATGCGATTGCATGCTACCAGTTGGGCAAAATATATTGCTCAAAAAAACAATAGAGTCCTGCTGTTGGGTACTCCCTGGCTTGGATCACATTTAATCATGGAAGTATTTACAGGACACCAAAGCAGAGTAAGGCAAATCAACCTCATGGATACACATCATGATAGAGATGCTTTGATCAGGGTATTTAACAATTACGAGGGGTTGTATGATTTATTGCCGGTAAACAACGAAGACTTTGAAACAGTCGGATTTTGGAAAACGCTGAATGCCTCCCTGGGTATAGAAAAAGTGTTGATTCCACCTTTGTTGAATTATTTTAAAAATTATAAATCAGCAATCTTATCCTTTAATGCAAACGCTTCGCTAAACAATATTTTTTACCTCGCGGGCAAAGATGATCTTACTACCTGCACGTACCGAATTGCAAAAAATATATTTGGCAGAAGATTGCAATATCTGGGGACTCCCGAAGGAGATGGTTCGGTCACCTGGGCACTGGGCATACCCAAAAACCTACCTACTGAGAGGTTATACTATGCATATCAAACCAGTCATGGCAACCTGGCTAATGATGAATTATTATTTGATGGCATTCGAGATATAATTTCTACAGGTGCTACGCTCAACCTGGAAAAAGATCCCCCATCGATCTCAACAGACCGATCAGTAATCGACCATGCAGATTACCAAAACATCCAGGTTATGCCGGAGATAGCGACTTCTAACCGATCAGAGGAGGCAATTAAATTATTACAAGGCCTCAAACCAAAAAAAATTCGGGTGAAACCTAAGGATGAATATATTGATGTGTCTGTAATACATGGTGATCTAAAGATTGCAGCTCATCCGGTGATGGTCGGCCACTTTAAAGATGATGGCATCGTCACGGCAGAAGCTGCCATAGATTATTATTTTGATGGCAAACTTTCTGATAGGCACAGGATATCCTATTATCCGGGATCGGTGGGAGAAAGCCTGGTATTGTATGACCCAAATAAAAATCCTCCGGGAGCGATTATCATTGGCTTGGGAGATGTGACGGGTATTACGCCCTATTTTCTACGTAAAGCCGTGGAGGCCGGAGTTATTCGATATGCTATGCATTTCAGAGATAATCTGTTTTCTTCATCGGATACCATAAAAGCCGGACAAGAAACATCTATCTCTTGCCTATGCATTGGTACAGGGTATGGCAGCCTTACTATGGAAGCGTCGATGGCGGCCATTCTTTCAGGTGTAATCAGAGCCAACCAAATCATCGGTACTATCAGGTCACTGAAGCCTATTAAAACAATAGAGTTTATCGAGTTATATGAGCACATAGCTCAAAATGCTTATTATCAACTTTCCCAATTGGAGCATTTTAATTCAGCCAATCTGACATTTAGATTGAAGAAAGGAATAATAAAAAAGACCGGAGCCCGCAGAAAATTTCAATTCAGTATAGAGAATTCGTGGTGGCACAATCTTACCAGCCGTATAGGCGATAAAGACAAATCACCACGTATTGCCTTTACCTCTTCCTCAGGAATCGCTCGTGTCGAAGAAGAAAACACTTTTACTTCAAGAAAAATTATTGACGGATTACTGGATCAAATGGCCGTAGACGAAGGAGTATGGAATAAAGAATATTCTAAAACCCTATTTGAAATATTAATACCTAATCCATTCAAAGAAATTCTCCGACATCAAAACAATGTGCTTTGGAAAATGGATATAGAGACCGCCTCTTATCCCTGGGAGCTAATGCATGATCATGAAATTGACCAGAAGCCTACTTTCGTCCGTGCCGGATTGATCAGGCAATTGTATACCAAGGATCTAATCAAAGCGGAAATCATTCATAACCAAAGTGCCCTCGTCATCGCTGATCCGGAATACAGCAGCGATGGACCGCAACAACTGCCTGGTGCCAACAAAGAAGGGCAAACTGTAAGTAAAATTCTGAAAGACGGTGGATTTGATACAGTGCCCCTGATCAGGAAAAATGGTTTGGAAATACTCAACCATTTATATAATCATGAATATAAAATACTCCATGTAGCAGGTCATGGCACTATTTCTGAAAAAAATATAAATGAAACCGGTATCGTCCTGGACAATGGCATGTATATCACGCCGGGAATGTTACGCAACATGAGCAAATTGCCGGAATTTGTATTTGTCAATTGTTGCTATTCCGGTACAGTAGAACCTGGAAAAGAAAAATTGTATCAGCAACGATATGGTTTTGCCGCCAATGTCGGAACGCAATTAATTAGTATGGGCGTGCATGCTGTCGTGGTGGCCGGATGGCCGGTCAATGATGATGCAGCACTCTTATTTTCCAAAACTTTCTATGACCTGATGCTTGTAGGCAAAACGTTTGGAGACGCGGTGCGGCAGGCGAGAGAAGCTTGTTGGGACAAATATGAATATGCCAATAATACCTGGGGGGCATATCAATGTTATGGTGATCAATGGTATCGTATGGTCTCCTCTCAAAATGATCGCAAAACCTCCAAAAACTATTTTACCAGGGACCAGGTAGCGATTGATTTATATAACCTCCATTCGGAGACACGTGACAGAATGATCATTCCAGAAGCCCTGGAAAACAAACTGAATGATATACTCAAAAATGCTGAAAGCAGTCAGTTTATCGACTCTTCCATACTTGAAATGAAAGCGAATATTCTTTCTGAGCTCAATCTCATAGACAAAGCTATAGTATCATACGAATATCTAAGAGCGCTTAATTACAATGATTTCTCCGTCAAATCTGTGGAGCAATCGTGTAACCTCCGCATGAAACACCTGTTGATTAAAGTCATGGCTGATAAGTCGATAAAACCCCAAATCATCGAGTCAGAGATCGATCATATTTTAAAAGATTTGGATTTATTGATTCGGATAGGTACCACACCTGAACGGTTGAGCATTTTGGGCAGTGCACACAAAAAAATAGCCATGATCTATGAATCTTTTTATCAGACCCCAGCCAAGCAGAAGTTGATAAAAAATCATTTAACACAGGCTTTAAAATATTATACACAGGCTTGTAAGGCCATTGACCCAAAAAATCTAAACGAACTAAATTATCCAATTACCAATATTCTAACCATTCATGCTATCATTTCAAAAGTAAAATCCATCCAATTGCATGAAGAAAAACCTAAATTAATTAAAAATATATTTTTAGAAATTAAGCGTGATCTGATGAATTCAACAGAACAAAATATAGATTTCTGGCAAGATGTCAACCTGGTCAATATTTTGCAAAGTGAATTATTCTACGCTTCTGAAAAAGAATTGGATTCCATAAAATCCGATATAGTAAGACTGTATTCTCATGCCTGGACGCTTTCCGGCACCTATCGTCAAAAACAAACCAAACTGGAGCATTTGGATTTTCTACAGATGGGTGTAAGGGTGATAGAAAGGCCGGCAAAATGGAAAAAACAATTGAAAGATGTGCTTGAAGCCTTATCTGCGGAGTTAAGAATATTAAAATAAACAGAGATAGTCAGTTGAACCAAAACTTGTAGTACATCCCTCAGAAAATAAATCTTTATTTCTTATGCTCGTGATGATGAGTCAACTCTTTATCATCGTTACAAAATTTAGAATTGGTGGAAGTGTGGCAGGATATTAATGATATCGGCCGAGGATATCTGCTTTTTTTACTCACCTCATTCTTGCCTGGGTATTATAAAAAAATTAAAAAGGTAGTGGTGGCGTTAATTCATCTGAAAAACTTAAACTCTGATCTTTTACAATAAACACACTAGTGAAAAGTATTCTAATCTATTCTACTATTTACCTATTCTTCAAAACCGAACCACCACCAGAAGCAAGGACCACCCCAATCCCCCCAAATATATCCCCCCGCCTATCCTTCCTCCAAACACCCTTCCAATCACCCCTGCCCGCATTGCCTACCCAGTCCCAGGGCGGGCTGAAATTCAAATCAATAGTAGACATGATCAGGCTATTTTGAGTACCCGTCTCCTGCAATACATCGCCTGCAGGATTGATGATCATGCTGTGGCCATCATAAATAGAGTTTACAAAATAGACGGCATTATCCACTGCACGGCTTCGAGAAATGACTTTCCACATATCAGGCCCACGGACATCGCCAGCTATAGGACAAAATATAATCTCTGCTCCTTTGAGCGCCATGGCTCTAGCGACCTCCGGAAAAGCATAGTCCCAACAGATCAAAATTCCGATAGTGCCAAAATCGGTGGTGAATACAGGAAGCTCGTTGCCCGGTACAGCGCCACTCTCCGCTTCGCTGTCGGGTAATTGTACTTTTTTATAGATAGCTTGAATGGATCCCTGCGGGTTATACAATGCTGCTACATTGTTCAGGGTATCTCCGATCCAGCTGTATAAACCGGATATAATATACATGCCATACTGTTTTGCTTTGACTGCCATCATTTGGGATGCGCTGCCTTCTATCGTATTCACTTCATGCTTTTGCATCCCGATGCCTGTATTATTGGTTGGCCATCCTTCCGGCAGACATATCATTTGACAACCCGCCTGACCAGCCTGATCTAATAATCCACTCATTACGGCGATATTCTTCTCCACGGTCGGGCCAGGGGGGCGGCAATAAACAGTACCCACTTTTACATTTCTGGGCGGTATGTCCGCACAAACTTCCAGACCGATATCATCCCACCAAACGGTGCCGGTACTCCAGCGAAATTCCAGCGAAATCTCTGCTGCAGTGGCACCTGGTAATGCTTTGATTTTATCAGCAGCCAGAGACCAGCCCTTAGATTCACCTTCGATATTCACTATATAATGGTACCCGATATTTTCATCCCCTCTCAACCATTTGATCCGGATCATCACCGATTTATCAATAGATGCGACCTCTTTGGTCATAAACCTTGCGCTAAATGAGTAGGTGAGGTCACCGGTGACCTGGACGACTTGAACAGCTCTGCCATGACCATTTACATTGTTACTCTCCATTTTAAGGGCGGACACACCATTGAAGGAATGGAGATGATCAACGCTGATGATGGGTACCATAGTGGCAACCGGGCCCGTCAGGACCCAATGTGTAGGCTTATTTTCAAAGTTTTCGAAACCCGCATTGAGTACCAGGTTTTCTGAGCTGGCTGGGTTAGAAAAACATAGGCAGGCGGTGATAACAATCTGAAAATAGAGAGTGGATCTTTTCATATGGTCTTGATAAATTATGAAATCAATTGTTTCATGCCCTAATATAAAGGTAATAATCCGTTGGGGTCTTAGCCTTTACATGGGAAGAGACTGTTTATGGTTTAAAGTATTCTGGTAATAGATATGAGTCCGGACAGTATCTACAAATCATCCGCCAACTCCATCTCACTCACCTTCACCGCCGTCACTTTTACTGGTTTTTTGGCTCCCCGCACAGCATCCATGCTCCCATTGGACACCTGGAATAGTCCTAGTCCAAGTACCCCTTCTTTGCCTTGAATATCCAGGCCTACGGCTTTGGTAAAACTCATGGTCAGGTTTGCATTGCCCAAGTCGAGGTTTTCAAGTGCGGTTGCATTGCCTGAAAACACTAACTCCGTATTGGAGTCTTTGGTAGAAATCACGATGGCCTTTTTGGCGAAATAAATTTCGTACACTACTTTGTAATTTGGTCTCCAGGTAGGATGGGCAGCGAGTGTCTGCGCTACAGTATTGGGGCTGGCTATAGCTTTTACTTTGATAGAAGGTGATTTTATGAGAAAGGATTTGGTCCTGGAAAACTGTACTTTGACTTGCGCAGTAATAGAAGTGGCAGGTATGGTTTGTACCGGGACTCCTCCGTCCAGCTTGATGATGGTTGTGCTGGTGGATTTAAAATTGATGCTGGCATCCGGACTGTCCAGGACATCCAGAGAAACTCCAAAATCTTTTTTAATATTACCTCGCCGCACAAACAGACCGTTTTCAATAAAGCCATAATCGCCGATAGTGTACACATTGACGACGGGAAACCAGGCTGCATGAACCCGCAGCTCTTTGCGGATGATTCTATTGTATTGTTTTGAAATGCTCATATGATGAAAGTTTATGTGGGTTAACGTGGGATGAACTGAGAAAAAATTTGCTGAATGATCTTTTGAAATTACGGGGATTTTATATAGAATACAAGAGATATGGGGTTGAATCATAAGGTGGTCCCGATGGGACTTTGGAGAGCGCGTGGGATGAACTGAGAAGTAAATGATATCAAAAAATCGCCCCGATGGGACTTGGTAGTTAACCAAGCATCTCTGACATTTTTTCCCTACTCGCTACCAGGTCTGACAGCTCTATAAACATATCTTCATTTATCGCTTTGGCGTATGGCAATATGAGTGATGAGGTTTCATTAAGATATTTTCTGATAAAAACCGGATCGTTGACAAAACCCAGGTCGACAAGATTGCTGATGCGATCGGCAAGTTTTAAAAGTTTGGCTTTAGCGCTGCCTGACTGCATGATCCGCAATAAAAAATCTTTTTTGGGTTCCTTCTCTCCATTCACCCGGCGAATAGACACTTCCATGACCAGGTCATATACTGCCGGACCGTCTGCATCGAGGTGCCAGATCTCATCTTTTGTGACACCGGGCAAATGTCCTCCATCTTCAAACAGGTCGTGGATGATGGATGCTTTTAAAATCACCGGATCGGTCACTTTATAATCCAGCAAGATACCTAAGGTGCTGATCTGATGTCGAAACATATTGCTGCCGGACTTGCGTTTGATCCCGATTAAGGCAGTCGCCTTGACGATATAAGGAGCAACGATAATGTTTTTGAGCGTTGATTCAAAATTGCTCATAGGTAAACAGTTTTAATAATACGATGTCTAATCTCAACATCCGGAGATCAGCAGGCTAAGCTACAGCAATCTGTCTACACTACATCCAGATGCTCCTGCAGAATCGAGAAATTGTTTAAGACTATACGCTTATCCATATTCGGTTAGCTTACATTTTCGAAGCTACATACTTCAAAGTGTTTTCTATTCGATGCTCAAAGATCCATTGGTTCAAGCCGGTGGATAATTGAGCCATGGCAGGGGCAAAATCGTTGAGATCATAATTATAATAATGTACCCCCTTAATGTCAGCAGGTATCTTGTCTTGCTGGTCCTGTTGTATCAGGATAAAGCAGTCCTTGCCTAAAGTATCAGCTACACCCAGTTCATACAATACATTCGCATTTTGATCTGAGAGGTCGACGATCATAAACCCTGCTTTATTAAATGTATTGTAAAGATTAGAAGCCAGATGTTTTCCTCTCGGTATGGTATCCCCTCTGATGCAAAATATATTGGAAGCCACGACGGTGGGTGAAATGAATTCATTGTACACTTTGTCAGACCAGGGCCTGCTAAAAGGCATAATCGTAAAACAGGAGGGCTGGTCTATATACATGATCGATCCTCCAAATTCATTTCTGCAGACGATAAATTTATTGATGAGTGCAGACGCTATGGGGTGAAGCTTTAGATTTCCTGTTGCCGGGTCAGCCATGACAATACCCTGAGAGGCCACAGCTCCTGGATTGTGTCATTGTAACAGTCTACGCCCATGTCCATTAACTCATTGGTAGACAATTGTCCTTTGGTACAGGTATTGAGGGTATGGATCATCTTCCATTGTGCACGGTAGCTCATAATATCAGTTTTTTGGATTAAGGATTGAAGGCGGCTGTTTTAGAGAATTTCTTTCATTATAAAGATAGTGGTTATCCTATTATACCGATGACCCGGAGATTCTTCCATCCAACCGCCATTTTGTGAGTTTATACCATTAGGTGTAACCAAACCCAAAAAAGTCGGCTTAAATAAATATTGAGAAGCGTAAGGTGTTCTTTGGTTAGCTATCTATTTTTGTTTAAGTTTATAATCCTATTACCATACCAGGAAATGAAAAAATCTTTGCATCCTCCGTTATATTTTCTTCTGTGCGGCCTACTATTTTTCGTAGGCTGTAGAAGCACAAAAATCAATTCAAGTCGTGGTTCGGATTATATAGCACCCTATGATCATCTTACTTTGTCAGCTGACCAGGCTCCTTATCTTATGCCCTACAACAGACTGCTGGAGCCAGCCGGGCAATCAGTTCGTTTTGGCGATGGAGCTTACGAAAATCATAGCCTGGATGTGGTGATATTACCCGATGACAAAACAGTATGCGTAGAAGATCGGTACGGGATCGCTTTTTTTGAGACCCCTACTCAAAAAATGGTGTATCGATGGAGCTATGCAGACGATGCAAAGTATAGGGGTAGTATGAGCACCTATTCGGGGATCGCTTCTATTGTGTATCACGATTCTCTGTTTATTTTTTGGAGTGCCGGAGGACGACAATTAACCGGCAAGGACGGAAGTAATGCGAATTCATATGTATTTCAAGCTTATTGGGATGGCAAAAAAATAGAGATTATAAACTTATTTCCATTTAAAGCGGAGGCTCCGGCTACCATCGCATTGCCAAACCAGGTGCTGGCCAGGATAGAGGGTGAGGATCTATATTTTTATACAGTATTAAATGGAAATAATAAGGCCGTAAAAACAAGGGTGCGGGATCATAAACAAATATGGCAATCCAATACCGGGGTAGCGCCTTATTGCATAGAAATCATACAGGACAAAGTATATGTGACCAATTGGGCGGGACCAGTGCCGGATGCCGCTGATGGTCTGGAGACTGCCGGTATACCCTGGGGACAGGCCTATATCGATCCCAAAACCGGGGCGATGTCTCAAGGATCCGTCACGCTGCTGGATGCAAGTACCGGCATGGTAAAAAAACAAATTCCAGTAGGTCTACATCCAAATGCCATACTCAGCGATCCAGACAAAAACTATATCTATGTAGTCAATGGCAATAGCGATAATATCTCTGTGATAGATGTCATCACTGATGAGGTAATGGATACGATCGCTGTGGGCCTGTTCGACACCTATAGAGCATATATCGGCAGTACTCCTAATGCCCTGGCGATGACCGAAGACGGAAAAACTTTGTTTGTAACTAATGGCATGGACAATGCAGTTTGTGTCATTGACCGACACAAGGACGCCTTACAACTCAGCTATGAAATCAAAGGATATATCCCCACAGAAGCTTATCCTTCGGGCATCGTGGTGCATCAAAATACATTGATCGTCACCAACCTGGAATCTACCGGAGCCCGCGCCTTTGACCTGGTCAAAGCCCATCATCGGGATACCGTCAAAACCGTAAAAGTGTATAATGCACACCATCAACTCGCTTCTATATCCTTCATCCCCGTACCCAGTGAGGATCAATTAAAGACCCATACAGCCAATGTAAAAAAATTGAGCTTGGAATACCGGTTAGCGCTGACAGATCTGCTACCGCGGCCCGATATCGCTCCTACACCTGTGCCGGAAAGGATCGGCGAACCTTCGGTTTTTAAACATGTCTTGTATATCATCAAAGAAAACAGAACTTATGACCAGGTATTGGGGGATCTGAAAGAAGGCAGAGGCATGCCCTCTCTGTGCATATTTGGAGATACGGTCACCCCCAATCAACATAAATTGGCCAGGGACTATGTATTGATGGACAATTATCATGTGTCAGGCAAAGGATCGGCAGAAGGTCATCACTGGGCCAATGCAGCCATGGTCACTGATTATACTGAAAAAAGTGTGAGGGCCTGGTTTAGAAGTTACCCGCATGTGTTGAATGACGCCATGGTCTACAATAAAAATGGATTATTGTGGAATAATGCTTTAGATCACGGGAAATCAGTAAAAATCTACGGTGAGGCCTGCGATTTTAATTATGATAAAACAAAATACAATTGGTCGACCCTATACAATATGTGGAGTGCCGGCACCCTGAGCTCTTTTGATTTTAAGAACACGACTACCATCTCCCGTATCCGTCCGGTCTTATCTGCTACGTTTCCAGGTGGAGCGGATCTTTCCGTCACGGATCAAATGCGTGCCGATGCATTTATCAAAGAACTGGGCGAAATCGAATCTATGCCAGGAGACCAACTACCCAATCTCATGATCATGGCTTTACCCAATGACCATACAGCCGGTACCAACCCGAATTTTCCGACGCCCAGGGCTATGGTAGCTGATAATGACCTGGCAGTCGGCAGAATAGTAGAAGCCCTCACCCACAGCCGTTTTGCTGACAACACCGTGATTTTTATTTCTGAAGATGATTCGCAAGCTGGATGGGACCATATCTCTGCTTATAGGACTACCGGTTTTGTAGTGAGCGCTTATTCAAGATTAAAAAAGACAGTGGGTACGAACTACAATCAAACATCAATGGTACGTACGATAGAACAGATATTAGGATTGCCTCCGATGAATGTACTGGATGCTACTGCCTTACCTATGTTTCATTGTTTTAATGATGTGCCCAATACTTCTTATCAATACAAAGCCGTAAAAAATAATATCCCCTTGAATGAGATGAATCCTCAGAGACAAAATCTGCAGGGTGCTGCTTTAAAATGGAGCGATCGATCGGTCCAATACGCCTTCCATATTATAGATCAGGGTAAAGATGATTTATTAAACCGCATCCTCTGGTATTCTGTAAAAGGCAGTCAACCCTATCCTGCCAAATATGCCGGGGAGGCTGATGACGACGATTAATCGCTGATCATTTAAACTATCCCATTGCTGTTAGATGAATGAAAATACTTTCTAAAAAACTCCATCGAATTGCTATGAAATATCCTTTGTACTGCCTCTGCCGCCGAGATCCGATTGTAATCATTTTTGATCTCCGAAGCAGGGTCCGATAAAAAATTATGAGCATGCCTTTCAATATATTGCACGAGGTCATCCATCTCTTCGGAGGTCCAGAATAAATTGATCGGATCTATGATGCCATCATTATCTGATCCAATCGCTATACTATCCCAGGCAAATACATCATGCTGGTCCAGCAGCTGTACGATGTGCTGAATATTGTTCCATACCAATTTGGAATTGGAGTGCATTCTTTTAGTCTTTGAGCCACTATTGATGTGCACCTGACCGATATATTGTTTGGATCCGATACGCCTTTCGTCCAATTGAAGGCCAAAGATGCCCCCGCTTTTGGCGAGTTCTACGATTTCATTGTCATAAAAATTAATATCTCCTGCATACATCCTGGAGGCAGTTCCTTCCAGTCCTGGAGTATATTCGGGGTGATCCATACTGGCCAGACCATTGCAAGCGCCGTGGCTGACGATAAGGGGCAATTTTTTTAATTCATACTCTTCCGTGCATTCGTTTTTCAAAAAATCAATATACTGTTTGCGGGACAGTGGGCTCATATGTTTGATATCGATATGTATCCTGCCGCCATCCGTGTCATCCATCAGCTTCTCCATCACAGACCAGCCCATGGGGTTGATACCAGTATTCATAAACGGCTCCTGATTGGTAAACCAGTCCTGGATCCAATCTGCCAGGCTCTCGGCATGACCACAAAAATCATTGTAAAAGTGATGAGCAAACGTTATAAAAAAGGGTTTGTGGTCCCATGATTTTAACTGATCAATGTTTTGCAACACGGAAGCCAGTTGAGCAGGACGGGTACTATGCAGATTATGGGCTCCTTCGAGGGTGATGATCACATAGATGGTCTCTATACCTGTATTGGGTTCGTTGGTATTCATGAGCTCCTGGAGGTGCGCATAGTTTTTGACTAAGACATATTTGCGAGGGCTCTCCCCTCTAAAATTGATCACCGTATCATCCAGTTGTTTGTAATAGGCATATTCCCTGGTCACATCGTCGAAATAATCCGTATTGTTTTGGAGAAAGTCTATTCTTTTGCGGCCGATACCGGAGACCAGGTTGGCGATGATGTCAGCTGCAGGACCGGACCCAACATGATTTAATGATACTAAGCCGCGCTCTATCGAATATAACGAAGCACAGATGATCCTCACCTGCCCATAGGCCAGGGCGCTAAAATTGCTTTGAGAAAATTTAGTCAGCTTGGTAAATTTCTGGACGATCTTGTCCAGGCCCTGTGGGGGATCATAATACCAGATTGAATTGCGCCTGCTTTTATCTTTGGAGTTTTCACCCGCGGTGCGATTAAAACTTTTACCATAAGGCTTGATCGATGGGTGGCAATGCAGATCTATATTAAATTGTGTCATGGATAGAGGTTTATAATGACTAATGTAATGAAATCAAGAAATGTCCTCTTAAAGAATCTTTGGTTTGAAAGTTATTTTATTTTGGCAAGGTATAGACTCTAAACTGCTGGTATGGAATAATGGTATAGATTCTAAAGCAGCAATGATCATTTATTTTTCATTATTGAAGTATCAGGGTCATTGGAAGTTTTTAATGTAGGCACACCAGGCAAAAAAGCTCATTAATTCACTTTCTCTTCGTATTGTCCAAATTGACAGCAGCTCGCAACAATTTGGCTATAGCTTCCTCATCTATCTCTTCAGGAGCCTGATAGATTTTATAAAAAATTTGTTTGTTGGTACCATGCGTCAGGTATTGATCGATATCCTCCAGCAGATGCCCATAACAGAATCCTAACAATACTCCTTTTTTAATGCCTCCCCTGGGTATACTAGCAGGCCAAACGAGGCACAGACTTTTGTTCCTGTAAAAGAAAGGTACATTGTAGGATATTTTTTCTTTGATATCAGGTATATGTGCGCTGATGATATCACGCAGAATATCTACTATAATACGTTCATTTTCCGGCAGGAGATCGTATAGCTCTACGAGATTTTTTATTTTGAGGTTGATGGACATAACATTAAACAATTTTACTCCAGGCCTAAACTATTTTTGTGCGACATCAGGTGCAAATCCAATTGCGGGAAAGGAATTTTAATACCGTGCTCAATAAATTTTCTATTGATGATCTTGCGGATATCACTTTTTATTTTTTCAATTCTAAATACTTCTTCACTAAAAAACAAGACCTGAAAATCGAGAGAGGAGTTATTAAAGTCCAAAAATCGGGCTTCAATAAGGATTTTATCGGATATCTCGGGGTGTTCCAATACACTATCGACTAACACTTTTTCCACCAGGTCTATATTGCTACCGTAAGCGACGCCTACATTGATTTTAAACCGGGTTTTTCTGTTCTGATGGCTCCAGTTGATTACTTTATTGGTAGTGATCAATGAATTGGGAATGATGATGGAGATATCATCCCGGTTGAGCCCTTTGGAAGTACGAAGACCTATACCCTGAATTTTGACTATATCTCCATCTATCTCCAGGATATCATCTACTTTAATCGTCCGTTCGGATAATAAAATGATGCCGGAAATGATATCATTAAAAGTCTGTTGGAGCCCTAGGCCAATCCCTACCAACAAGGCTGCTGATCCGGCTATCAAAACAGTCACTTTGATTCCAATCGTTTCCATAGTGAGTCCAATGGCGATGACCCATACCACATATTTAATGATCTGAAAAATAGCATAGATATTACCTCTATCCAGGCCCTGCAGCGTTTGTTTCCTAAAGAGAGATTTTTTGATAATCCACAGTAGCAGCCTGGTAATCAATAAAATCAGGAAAACTGTAAGTATTGTAAACAATTTTACATGATAATCTCCAAGGCTAATGATTTCAAATTCTAAAAATCGTTTTAAGGTTTCCATTGGCAGTTGCTTTTAGGTAAAAAAAATGAAGCAAGCTTTTTATGAGCGGGGTTTGGTAAGCTTGAAATACAATATAAAAAAATTACCCTAACCCAGAAAAAATAGGAGGTTTTAATTTGTTAGTTTTCGTTTGGAGTCACGGGTACTCCGCTTGGCTGCGGCATTGATCAGCAACCAGTTTGTATTCGTGTAAACCGTAACTACAGTGCGCTAGGCTTTATCTAAAACCAGTTTTTTTGCAGCCTTCTGTGCTTTGAGTGCCAGCTCGGTGGCCAGAAAACAGTGAGCTTGTGTCATCGCAGTCTCCGTCCTGTTGATGACATCTTCTACCAAAAGTCTACCATAGGGTGTATCTACATCCTTACAATCGATATAGACGGTTTGTTTTTTATCTACGAGGTATAAGTGACTACCACTATCTGCTCTGGCGATATCTATATTCTTACGGATTTCCATAAACCCTTCTGTGCCAAGTATAGTCAACCGACCATCTCCCCAGGTTTTGAGGCCGTCAGGGGTAAACCAATCATTGCGTATATAGCCGGTGCCTTTATTTCCACGCAGGGTCATATCACCAAAATCCTCAAACTGTGGATATTGAGGGTAATGCACATTGCCTACCTGGGATGCCAGTACCTCTGCAGAAGTAGATCCCGTGAAATATAAAAACTGGTCACACTGATGGCTGCCAATATCGCAAAGGATACCGCCAAAAAATTTTTTATCAAAAAACCAGGAAGGTCTGGAACTGAGGCTGATCCGGTGTGGCCCCAATCCTATCGTTTGTATCACCTGGCCGATAGCCCCCGCCTGCACCAATTCTCCTGCTTTGACAGTAGCCCTGTTTTCAAACCGTTCACTGTACATGATTGAATAGATCCTACCGGTTTGTGCCTGGACCTTGCGCACTTGTGCTAGTTGTTTTAAAGTGATGATACCCGGCTTATCAGACATATAATCTTTGCCATGTTGCATCACGCGTATGCCCAGGGGAGCCCGGTCGATGGGGATACCGGCGCTCAGCACCATTTGAATTGATTTGTCTTCGAGGATAGCCTCTTCACTGCTAGCGAGTTTAGCATCTGGATATCTTTTGGCAAATGCTGCCGCAAGATCTGCCTCTTTGGCATAAAAGGATACCAGCTCACCACCGCCTCGTATCAAAGCCGCAGTCTGACCATAGATATGTCCATGATTAAGACCTATGACCGAAAATTTGATTGAGGGAGGCAGTTTGCGGTGCACATACACAGGGAGCGGTTGTGCAGCAAAGGCTTGTTTGGCTACAGAGATACCTACCGCTGCAGCCAGTGAGGTCTGGATAAACTTCCTTCTGTTCGTTGGTTTTTTCATATTCGTTATTAGACAATTGATATTATAATGAATAAGTAAATATAACTATAAGTTTTGATGAATAATAAGCAGACTATGCCACGTAAGTTAAGTGTCCGGTTAGCCATTTATTTTTTCCGTGATCATGTAATCTGCCAGGCGCTTTTCTCCTTAGATCAAGCTCATTCCTGAGGTGATATTTTCCAGATTTCTTCGCGAGGCTGGTATCAGACCGATTAAAAGACATGGCTTGATTATCTCCTGGATCCATAAACTACCATATCCTTTTCTCCTATGATCAGGGCGGTAGGATATCTTCTGTTTCGCTTTTTGGAAGGAGATCCCTAAATGATGGGATGGAGTATATCATTCTGCCACCAGGCCATTGTATCCGAACCTATAAAAACAAATCGGGCATCAACTCTGATGAAGGATCCACTGCATATTTGTCCAAATCTGTGATACCTTCCTCCGCAAGAATCTCTTCATCAATACAAAATCTTCCGGTGCAGGTATTTGCATTTCGCAGAAAGATATAATATGCTGTATCAGCCAGGATATCCGGTATCCGTGACATACGAATCATCTGATCACCCCCGAGCAGATTCTGTACTGCAGCTGTAGCGATCGTGGTACGAGGCCAGAGGGCATTGACTGCTATCATCTCTCTAAACTCTTCGGCCCAACCCAGTACACATAGACTCATATTCATTTTGCTGAGGGTATATGCCAGATGATTGCCATACCATTTGGGATCCAGGCTCAAAGGGGGTGACAATACCAGGATATGAGGATTGGATGATTTTTTGAGATGGGGCAGTGCATACTTCGTCGCCATAAAATTGCCACGTACATTGATATTATGCATGAGATCGTAGCGCTTCATATCTGTATTTGGGGTATCGGTGAGAGAGATAGCACTGGCATTGTTGATCAGGATATCGATACCTCCAAATGTTTCGACCGTTTTGGCAATAGCTCCTGCGACCTGGTCTTCATAGCGAATATCTACCTGCAGAGGAAGGGCCCTGCCACCGGCTGCTTCGATCTCCTCAGCTGCCGAATAGATCGTACCCGGTATTTTAGCATTTTCTTCCACTGTTTTAGCAGCGATTACGATATTGGCACCTTCGCGGGCCATACGTAAAGCGATGGCTTTGCCGATACCCCGGCTTCCACCAGTGATGAAAATGGTCTTGTTTTTAAATGTCATACTGGAAAGATACTTATATTTTCAATTTTAATACTTGCTTCACCTGCCATTCAGGGTCCGGTGGAGCAAGGGTCGAATACCCTCATGAGTATTAACTATTCAATGATATACTAACCAAGGCATTCTTTCATTTTTTCTCAAATATAAAGTATGGATCAGTTCCTTTCGGTAGCCGCCTTCATTGGTGATGATCGTGGTCATTTCTACAGGGATCTCGGCCGGAAGCGGAATTCTTATCATCTTAAATCTGCTGTCAGGGTATACGGTATAATCATAAAATAACTGGCGGTTGTCCAGCCGTGTGATAACAAAATGTAGTGTATCATTTAGCGGTAAAACATCTTGTGACAAATCAGCCTCCAGCAGCCCAATGGGGTGAATAGTAAAATTGCATTGGTGGACAAAACCATCCGGTAATTTAATGACCGGACCGGAGGGTACCACCATTTGGTCATATTCAAAATCAATGACCCCTATTCCTTCAACCAAGGTATCAAAATAATAATAAAACTTATTGATTAAGGGGAAAGCTTTGACATAAGTGATAAAACGATAGATATTGGTATCCTTCGGATAATCTATCACTAATTCAAAATCTCCTGTCCCTGAAGTAAACGTACTGTCAGACCCTAGTTTTTGTGCAATCCCCCCACAACAAGGTATCCCATAATCAGTATAAACATTGACCCTGGCAGCACCTTTGCCAGTTTCATTATTGATGATTTTACCCTTAATAATGATTTGATCAGTGGTGTCCTCCTTACTGCAACCGGCGATCGATAATGCAAAGACTACAGCCACCACGATTAAATTTAGATAAGGAGAGGCTGCAAAATTTAGAATCTTTATTAAATCATTATTTTTAGACATTTACACCTTAAAGATATTAATTTCAGGTGGCTGTATAATGACTAAATTGTTTTTAAACTTACGATACTGTAGCTCCTTGCTGTTTTTGACATTGTCAATGAGCTTATCAGGTCAATCTTATTTATTCAAAGACTTTATCGTCATAGACGGAACGGGTCACCCCGGTGAATTAAAAGATATTCGGGTCAGGGGGGATAAAATAGTCTTGATGGGCAATCTTATCCCACAAATCAACGAAAAAATCATTGAGGGGCACGGTCGACTGGTGCTTGCACCTGGATTCATCGACACCCATAGTCATCACTCACGTAACCTGGATGATACGGCGCAGTTCAGTTCGTTTCTTTGCCAGGGTATCACGACCCTGATAGTAGGTCAGGATGGATCCTCCTATTTGCCGATACAGGACTATTTCCGCGAAAGACAACAAAAAGGTCTGCCGGTAAATCTCGCCTCCTATGCTGGTCACAACACCATTAGATATGAAGTAATGGGCAATAAAGATGCCAATCGGCTTGCTACCAGGTCTGAGGTAAAGGCAATGAAAAAACTGGTCATTCGCGAGATCAAATCCGGAGCATTGGGTCTCAGCACCGGCCTCGAATATGATCCGGGTATATATTCATCCAAAGAAGAAGTCATGAGCCTGGCCCTTGCGGCAGCCCGCCTCGACGGAAGATACATCTCACACCTCAGGTCGGAAGACATCCATCTTGAATCTGCTATTGAAGAAATCATAGACATTGGTAAAAGGACGAATATGCCCGTCCAAATATCGCATCTCAAAATAGCGATGAAGTCTAAATGGGGGAAGTCTACTGACATCGTGCAGCGACTCGATCAAGCCAGGGCAGAAGGCATACAGATCACTGCTGACATCTACCCTTATGATTTTTGGTTGTCGGATTTGGGGGTTCAATTTCCTAAACGGGATTTTGACAATAAAACAAGTGCTGAATTTGCATTGCGGGAACTAACTCCACCGGAAGGCATGATCCTGTCCAGATATGATGCGCGACCTGAATGGGTGGGCAAAAGCATAGCAGACATCGCCCTCGATAGAAAAGAAGACCCTGCAGATACGTATATGTACCTGATCAAACTCGCCCACGAAGCCAAAGCGGAAGAGTCGGTTATGGGACGATCGATGACAGAATCTGACATCGTCACTTTTATGCAATGGCCCCAGGCCAATATCTGTAGTGATGGATTTGGGGGAGGCCGCCATCCTCGAGGGACCGGCAGTTTTCCCAGGGTGCTCGATCATTATGTCAAAATGCTTCAGGTTTTTCCACTAGAAGAAGCTATCCGAAAAATGACTTCATTGAGTGCAGACCATATGGGTATAGTGATGAGAGGAAAAATCAGCCATGGATATTTTGCAGACCTGGTCATCATCGACCCTGACATGGTGCGAGATCGCTCTACACTTCAAGATCCATATGCCTTGAGCGAAGGGATCGAACAAGTATATGTCAATGGCCAGTGTGTTTGGACGGAGGCCCGATATACAAATATAAATCCCGGGATAGTGATTAAGAATAAAAGATATAATTGAAGTGGGCGTTAGGAGATCTAAAATCTTCAAGATTAGCTAGAAATCCCTATTTTTGAAATAATTATAAGTAGTCGCTTTTTTAAATTTTGAAAAATGATAGCAGAAAATGAAAAAATCAAATTAAACCTTAAGAAATTGGTCAAGGAGGATCCTTTTTTTATAAGGCAATTGATAGTTGAAATAAATGAAGAAATCCTGCTCGCCAAATCTGAAAAACTTAAATCCATAATCAAGGAAGATTTTGAAAGATATGAAGAAGTTTTTAAGGCTTTGGCATAATGATATATCTAGATAAAGAAGACATTATTTTTATTAATAAAAGCACCATTGAGACACACGGAGGAAATTATCTACATCCTTACAATTTTCTACATGAAGAAAATTTAGATTATTTACTTGAAGCAATTCAAGCTGAAATGTTTGATCAGCCTATTTATCCTTTAATATCTGATAAAGCGGCGCTTTATTGTTTTAATATCATTTGCAATCATATTTTTTCCGACGGAAATAAAAGGACTGGACTGGAAGCAGCTTTAGCATTCCTTAAATTAAATGCTTATCAATTCAAAAGTGATCTCTCGAACAAAGAATTAATTTTATTTATCCTTTCAGTTGCCTCCGGCGAGATCAGTCTTGATGAATGCAGGACCTGGTTTGCTTCCAATACTATTCCATTAACTACACGCAGGAAAGGCCCGGATGAAAAGCATTGATTGGACTGTAGCTGGCAAAAAGAAAAAAATGGTCCTCCTGGTGGCGGCTCTTGTCACGATGGTGGTTAGTTTTCTTCAATACCGACTTCCTTTAAAATCATTTGACACTACCGCTCCGAGATACACTCATTATAATAATTATGTGATCTTTAAACAATCGCATTTTCATCTTTTAGAAAATCAGGACATGTATGTTTCGTATCCCGGGGAGCATCATGACCTATATAAATACAGCCCTGCATTTGCCCTGGTATTTGGTATGTTTTCGAACATGCCTGATCTGCTGGGACTCACTTTGTGGAATGTCCTTAATATTTTATTCCTGTTATGGGTATTACTCTATCGGGGAGCTCCCTGGGAGAAAAAAGCAGGGTTGTTGTTGCTTTTTATGATCCCTGAATTGGTATTGACTACCCAGCATGCCCAGTCCAATGCCTTGATGGCGGGTCTGCTTATCCTATCATTTTTGGACCTCGAATCGGATCGGAGTGGGCGGGCGGCTGTGTGGATCGTGATCGCTGCTTTTATTAAGATATACGCAGGACTTGGAGTTTTGTTGTTTTTCTTTTATCCACACAAAACCAAATACTTCCTTACTGCCGTCTCATGTTCAATCATGTTGTGCTTCTTGCCCTTGCTCGTGACCTCCTGGTCCTCCTTGTGGATGCAGTACCAGGGTTGGTGGTATATGCTGAGTCATGATCATGATACTTCGTATGGCTTATCCCTGATGGGGTTGTTGAATTTAATATTTCCCAATTTTCACGCTAAATCAATGATCCAGCTGTTGGGTGTGATTCTGACCCTGGTTTGTCTGATCCCTATGCGAAAATTTCAATCCCTGTCATTGCGCACTTCTTACCTCAGTTTATTGTTATTGACGCTTATAATATTTAATCACAAAAGCGAGTCGGCGACTTTTATTGTAGCAATAGTAGGTATTGGAATCTGGTATTTTTCAAAGAATCAGGTGTCGAACTTAGACACGCTAATATTGATCTTTTCCTTGGTGTTTGCAGAATTAAGTACTTCAGATATTTTTCCAGTCTTTATCCGCAAGGTATATTTCGTACCCTATCATGTGAAGGTATGGCCGGTGATTTTAGTTTACGGGATTATTTTTGCAGAATTGATGAGGGTGGGAATGTCGTTTAAGAAAGGGGATAAAAATTCATACTAGTTCTCTTGATTACCTGAGTACCTTATCAAAAGACCTCCAGGCTTCCACACACAATCCATCGATCTCGGCCCAATCTTTTTCGGTGATATGCGTCCCTTTATTATCCCGCATGACCATAGCTCTTACTCGTTGATCAGCATAAGTGCCAAATCTATTGGCGGGTATATGGTACATCGTCTCCGCTGCACTACCCAGCAGTATTTTCCAATCTTCTGTGTTGTATTTTTCCGGTTCGCGGCGTATGATCCACCACTCCAGTTCCGTTTTGGCCAGGGTCTCATAATCAAAGGGGGTATCGCTGATATTTTGGAGCGCTTTAAAATAACGGATCAGGTATGGCAGTGCTTTTAGATATTCTTCGCGATTCGTACCCTTTTTGAAAACAAATGCTGCCTTTCCTGAATAATAGGCCATGAGATAAGATCTTACTACTGGTGCATGAAATTGTGATCGGATCAATTCACCCAATTGCAAAAACAGTTTGACTGATCTCTTTTCATAATAAGATCGCCACATCGCGGCATCTAAGTGACCTACTAGTACCGGATCAAACTTTTTAAAATCTCGTTTGATGGGCATAAAGAGGTCTAATCCAAGACCGATCAAAAGTATCAGAAGTGTTCCCTGTAAAATATATTTTTTGATCATGACTATAAAAAATCAGGCTTCAAATTTAAGGAAGGAGGGGTGAACACTATTTTCCCATCAAATACTTTTTAGGAGTCACTCCGTATTGTTTTTTAAATGCGGTAATAAAGTGACTGGGGTTGGAATAACCAAGATCATAGGCCACTTCATTGACCTGGAGGTTTTCCACATCCATGAGTTTACGAGCAACCTCCATTTTTTTGGCCAGTGCATAGCCATAGATAGTATTGCCATACAGTTCTTTAAATCCGGATTTTAGCTGATACTCGGGTATGCTTACTTTGCGGGCCAGCTCGGCGATGGTAGGTGGATTTTTGAGTTCAGTGATTAGGATTTCTTTTGCTTCTTTAATTTTCTTCAGTATGTTTTCATCATTGAGAAAAGGACAGGAAGTATTATCAGCCTCTTTGTCGGAAAAATACAGGCTCACCACCTCCAGGAACTTGCCATAATAATAGGTATGCTCGATGGTCTTATTGATTTGGATTTTATATAAAGGCAATAAAGTAAGCAAGATAGACTGATGCATGGGCTTGTCCTGATAGATCTTTTGCTGGATGTGATCGCTGCTGAGTATGGGAAGATCTTCAGTGGTGAAAAGTTTGTGTAGTTTTTCGAGGGGAATAAATAAAGTGATGAGCTTGGTATTTGGAGTGATTTCAATCTGAAAATTGTGTTCCTGCAAAGGATTAAATAAAAAGGTGATGTTTTCTGAGTCTATACTTCGAATATAAGGTCCAAAATGGAGTCTGGTGGTGCCTTCGAGGCCAAAAAAGAATTGAATACGATCTTTCCTGAGCTGAGCATCCAATAAGATTGGTTGGTCACCCTGGTTTTCATATCTGTCAAAAGATATACCCTGATCCTGAAACAAGTTGACATGATGGGAAAGGAAAAGACTGGATGAGGAAAAATTTGACATGATTAAGGCTGTTTTAATTCAAAAATAGGAATAGGATAAACTAAATAACGAATCAGATAAATAGTGAATAACTGTGAAGAGGCACTTTTTGTTGTTTAAAGGTACTTTTTTATCATAGGCTACAATTAAATTAATAATGAAAGTGAAAATATATTCACAATTAATTGACAGTTAGTAGCATATACACTGATATATATCAGACAAGATTTAGCGTTTACGGGCATTCTTTTGCCGTACAAGGGTATTTAATGGATGAAACACATCACACCTTTGTACTTCAGGATGAGATTTTTCCTTACAATAACCTTTTATTTTGTGATGGCCCTATCGGGTTATGCGCAATCTGACACCTTACTTGAAAAGGAAATAGATCCCATATTTATCACCGCCCATAGGGATGGACGCAAACTCTCCAGTCTCTCCACTTCAGCAGTGTTTGTGTCTCAAAATCAAATCAATATGATTGGGGCCAACAGGGTACAACAGGTCCTGTCCGAGCAAAATGGCATTCAGATCGTGCCACAGGTGAATGGTCTTGGATCGGGGATCCAGCTGCAAGGATTCAATCCGGATTATACCCTGATCTTATTGGACGGGGAGCCTTTGGTAGGCCGTAATACCGGACTCTTGGATCTCAACCGACTCTCCCTAAATGCTATCAAACAAATAGAAATCGTCAAGGGCCCCAGCAGCAGCCTCTACGGATCAGAAGCCCTGGCAGGTGTAGTCAATATCATAACCGAGCGCACTGAGCAGGACCATTTAAAGATCAACCTCAAATTAGCCAATAATCGTACCAGCGATATCAATGCCACCGGTGGCTGGACCAATAAATCTACTGATGGCCTGGTACAAGTATCCCGTTACGCTACTGACGGTTATGACCTTAGTCCTGCTTCGTTTGGCAAAACCGTATCTCCCCATCAACAGTGGTCGGGCTTTTCAAAATTTAATGCCAACCTCGGACACCACGAGCTCAGTCTCAGTGGTAGATATTTTGAAGAACATCAGCAAAGTGAATACCTGGTCAACGAAATAGCCACCCGCGGCAAGGGACTCATCAATGACTGGATGATCAATCCGGTATGGAAATACAAAATCACTCCTCGGTTGCACAGCACCTTGCGCACCTATTATACACAGTATAGCGCTGTCGCAGATTACCTCAAAGACAAGACCAACGAACAAATCAGCTCAGATGATTTTCACCAATCATTTACCAGAGTAGAGTGGAACCCCAAATATTTAATATCCGAAAAACAGACATTGCTGGCTGGTGCAGGATGGGTCAAAGAACAAGTCAAAACGATCCGTTACGGTTCAGCGGATCCACAACACCAATATACTTCCTATGCTTTTGCGCAGTATACTTTTAAGCCCATGGATCTTAAAGAAGTCAACCTGGGCCTCCGCTATGATCAGAACAATGTCTATGGTGGCCAGTTAAGTCCCAAGATTTCCTTTACTACTCCCATTAGAAAAAATATCACCTGGAATGGATCACTTGGACTTGGATTTAAAGCTCCGGATTTCAGACAGCTTTATCTTGATTTTAATAATGCAGCAGGCGGTGGATATAGTGTCTTGGGCAGGGAAGTGCTAACATCAAAACTGGCATTATTGCAACAACAGGGGCAGATCGCAGGATATTTAAAAGACATATCCAATGAGGGCCCGATCAAACCAGAAAGATCGCTGTCAGTCAATACTGGTGTTCATATCAACGCCAGTCCGGATACCAAAGCAGACCTCGGGATCTATTACCACAATGTATCCCAACTTATAGAGACAGAGCCTGTCGCACAATTTATCAACGGAAGCAATGTGTTCAGCTATTTTAATATCAATAAAGTCAGGATAGAAGGTGCTGAAGCCAATATCACTCATCGCATCAATACAGCTTTGAATATATGCATGGGTTATCAATTATTATATGCACTGGATCTACACCAGTTAGAATTATTAAAAGCCGGGCTAAAATTTAGAAGAGACCCTGTGACGCTGTCGAGTGTACGAATGAAAAGAAGCGATTATTTTGGTCTATCCAACCGCAGCCGGCACTCAGCTCAGTTCAAAATAAATTATCAATCTGAAAAATCTCCTTTTACCGGATCCTTGCGCATCATTTATCGAAGTAAATCTGGTCTCGGCAGCAATTCCGGTGTAGTACAGGGAGGAGAAGTATTTATCTCTGAGCGAAGCGGCAATGATGTACTCGATCGTTATGATGCATTTATCAAAGGATACGCTTTGACCAATATAAATATCGGATGGAATGGATTAAAACCGCTGCAGATACAAATCGGAACAGACAACGTATTTAATAAAACGATACCTAATGCGTTGCCCGGTCTGTCAGGAAGAATCGTGTATCTAAATCTTAATTATACTTTTAAAAGGAATGGGCAATAGGCAATTGGCAATTGGCCTCCAGAAATTTCTTACCGAAGTTTCGGGAGACTCCCTTTAGGGTTGGGGTTGTGCGGTCGATTGAATGAATAAATGAATAGGAATAAAATAAAAGGCAATATGCAATAAACAATACATAACAATAACCAATAATTTATGAAACGATTTCTTTTAATTTCCTTGCTGATCAATAGCTTGTTATTCTCATTTTGCAAAAAGGATGAAACTGGTGGAACAGTCGCGCCTATAGCTCAAACCATCACCAGTCTGCCTGCTGATCCGGGTACCGGAGTAGATCCAAGCAATGGTCAGCCGATAGGGACTACAGGAAAATACACTTTATTCAATTTTGCTACTGCCACTGTAGTAGCCAACACAGACAGTGCAACCAACAAATGGGATATTGGATTCAAAGGCACAGCCATCATATTTAATAGCGGTATCAGCGGTCCTGGCAATGCAGGAGTGATCATTCAGGATGGTATTCTCGATGATATCACTACAGCACCTACCATCGGCTACCTCCAGGACAATGCCACCAGCCTGGCTATCCCTGTGGGATCAGGCAAAGGATGGTATACGTATGATGGCCAGGCGATGGTCCTTCGCCCCACCGCAGGCAAAATCCTTTTGGTTCGCACGGCAGACAACAAATATGCCAAGATGGAAATCATCAGCTATTATAAAGATGCTCCTGCCAATCCAACATTTATGATACCGGCCAGGTATTTTACTTTCAGGTATTTTTATCAGGGGGATGGGAGTACGGTATTAAAATAAGGGTAAATAAGATTTCAAGATCATCGGGAGAGGGTGTTTTCCCAACCTCCTTTTGCCTTTTGGACAAATGCATGACCATACGTATCTTGTGTAATGCTTTTGCTAAAGTATCATTTATTCCAGGGCTTTTTGATCAGGTCGAAGCGTTTAGGATCCTGTGAACGGCAATATCAAATGGGAATTTAAGTTACAGTCCCTTCCCTGGTCAGGACTTTTATCTACTGCAGGCGGCTTGGTATTTGGAGGGTCTGTCGAAGGCAATTTTTATGCCTTGGATGCTGACACCGGTCAATCCAAATGGCAGTTTCAGACCTGAGGACAAATGGTATCAAATCCGATGTCTTACAGCCTGGATGGACAGCAACAGATAGTTATTGCTGCGGGTAATAGTTTGATTGTGTTTGGGTTGAAGTAGGAGGCTTTATTTTTTTAATGTAAAATCAAATCTGGCGAATCTGGTCTTGCCTAAATACTTATTTCTGTTTACTCATTTAGATAAGTCAGTCGCTCATCGTAATTGTAGCATTGTTGGGGTGGATCGTGAGACATTAACACATACCTACTGTACCTTAATTGCTTTGACATAGCCAAGGACTGTCTTACACAGGTCCCTTGAGTTCATTATCCAGTAGAGAATTGAATTACGGTCTACTCCCTGATTGGGTTATTATCTATTGATGTCGGCTTAGTTATTATGAGGACCAGTAGTATGTGATTTATATTCTTTAAATACCAATACGGATTAATTTTGAGTTTGATTCATCCAGGTTACCTGGTGGGCTTGTCCAGGTTTCACAGGAATAGAAACTACTGGGTGAATAATGTTGAATCTTACCCAATTGTATTTTCCCCCTCGTTCGTCATTTACTCATCCAGATATGCCACCTACTCAAAAGCCACTGTACGGCTCATCAATGCCATATATTAATTGATTGCTAAAGCTTATATTAGATTCCTTCTTTCAGGAAAATGGCCCTTTCTCAAGATCAATTTAACATGATGCCAAAAATATTAACTACGGATCACCATTTAATAAAGCTCAGGCTGATGACTTTTTCTTTTTTCCTTTTCCATTTCTTCATGACCTTTGATTCTGCTTTTGCTCAAGGTCTGGTCAAAGGCAGGATTACAGGAAGAAATGCAGAGCCTTTACCTTTTGCTACGATAGGTATTTTAAGCAGAAATGCCATGACCACTTCTGATCTCGATGGTCGTTTTTCGATTTTAGCCAATCCTGAAGATACCCTGGAGATTTATTATCTTGGTTATTATACAGCCCAAATCCCCGTTGGAACTACAACAGAATTTAATATTACTCTGAGAGAATCAACTCAGCAGATGGATGAATTGGTCATAGTAGGATATGGTAGCTCCAGGAAAAAGGATCTTACCGGAGCAGCAAGCCATATCAATTTTGACGAATTCAATGGGGGCATGCATTCCAATCCGATGACAAAGCTTCAAGGGAAGGTGTCAGGGGTTCAGATATCCAGTGATTATAATATTCCCGGGGGAGCAGTCAGTATCAAAATCAGGGGCAATTCTGCTCTGTCTGGTGCCGGACAGCCATTATATGTGCTTGATGGTGTCCTATTGGATGGTAGGACGCTTCAAATCGGTGAAAATGGTTTGAATGCAGTGCAACCTGGTGTAAATCCGCTCAATTTTATTAATTCAGAAGATATAGAGTCTATTGAAGTCTTGAAAGATGCCTCGGCTACAGCTATATACGGATCGAGGGCTGCGTATGGTGTTGTGATCATTAACACCAAAAAAGGCAGAGAAGGTCAGGCCAGTTTAAATGTTGCGGTTTCAACAGGGGTTTCTGATATTCTGAAAAAAGTAAATGTATTGAGTGCATCTCAGTTCCGTAATGCCATCAAGTATTATGAAGTGGATAATTCTATCGATAAAGGAGGAAATGTTGATCCATTTGCTGCCATACTACACAAAGCAATTCAACAAAATTATACAATTGGAGTCTCCGGAGGTTCTGAGGGAGGAAAATATCGTTTGACTTCAAATATTTCAAACCAACAGGGTATCATCGACCACACAGGATTTAAAAAATATGGTATAAACCTGACTACAAATTTTATATTTCTTGAAACTAAAAAACTAGGGCTTGATATTAATGCAATTGGGAGCCAAAGTGTACAGGATGTCCCTGTGCCGGAATATGGTGCCGCCCAGATAGTGATTCCCGCACTCAAATGGAATCCTACCCAGCCTTTAATAAACCCGGATGGCATGCTCACAGAAGGCACCAATGATCTGCCAAACCCATTAAGTGTGATCGAGAATTTTAAAAATAATTTTAAATCCACTAATCTTCTGGCTAGTTTTTCTCCATATTTTAAATTCAAAGAATGGTTGGAATACAGACTGCTTATCAGTGCAAACTACGGCACAGGAGTAACAAGAACTTCCGTCAAACAAAATCTGGCAAATAACATTGGCGGTACTGCCAGCATCGGCCAGACTGAATTGTTCACCCGGCAAGTCACTCAAACATTGAATTTTAAAAAAAATATACTTCCAGATATATATTTAAATGCTGTAGCCGGTTATGAATTTATGGATTTTACTTTAAAAGGATCTACTATGACCGGCACGGGTGTCCAAGGAATCGGATTTGGAAATTTTGGTTTAAATTATACTAATTATATTCAATATTCAAGCCTGGCCAATCGAAAAATAGCATCTTTTATAGATCCGGTCACCCAATTGAAATCCTATTTTGCACGGACAGTTATTAACTATAAGGACAAATATTTATTAACTGGTACTATCCGCAAAGATGGATCTTCAAAATTTGGGATCAATAATAAATATGGAATTTTCCCTTCTGTGGCAGGAGCTTGGACGATAAGCCAGGAAAATTTTTTTAAACCCCGTTTTATTGATTTACTTAAATTTAGAGCAAGTTGGGGTATTACAGGCAACCAGGAATTTCCTGCAGGGGCTTCACAAGCAAGATACTCTTTCAGGGACAATGGTCAATTAATTCAGACTAACAATCCTAATGCTGATTTAAAATGGCAGTCTGACAAACAGTATAATATTGGAATCGATTTTTCTTTGTTTAATCACCGTATTTCCGGCACGTTGGATTATTTTAATAAAACCACTACAGATTTATTATTTCCCGGACCTCCTATACAACCGGCACCTCCTGGGTCTACTGTGAGGTGGATCAATCTTGATGGTAAAATATTGAATAAAGGATTAGAAATTCTCATTGAAGGAAAGGTGATTGCAAAAGAAAATTTTAGCTGGGAGCTGAGTCCCAATGTCACCTTTCTGAGAAATAAAGTGACTGACCTCCCAGCACCATTATACACGGGATTTGTTTCTGGACCGGTACAGATAATACAAAACCACCTACCCCTTCAATCTTTTTTTACCAGGAAATTTTTAGGCCTGGACAAAGCGACTGGGTTATCAACTTATGAGGATGAAGGTGCTACTAATTTTGTCGTAGGAAATCCTAATCCCAAGGCCCTGATTGGATTGAATACGATAGTCAGACGAGGTAAGTTTTCCCTTTCTGCCAATATGTATGGTGCTTTAGGTCAGGATATGTTCAATGCCACCTTAATGAATTTTATAAATGCAGGTCAGATAAAAGGAGCCAATATCGCACTATCAGTGTTTGAGGAGCCTATAAAAGAATCACTTGCCAATCCCGTCACTCCCTCTTCGAGATTTATTATGAAAGCTAGTTATCTTAAGATGTCTCATTGTACCATCTACTATGAGCCGGGCCATGTAGCCAATATTTTCAAAATGACTACTATTTATCTGACTGCCCAGAATCTTTTCCTGCTCACCAAATATCCTGGATTCGATCCGGAAACTAATTCTAATGCAAGCATCAATAATATCCCCTCTCTTGGTATTGATTATCCACATTATCCTTCATCCAGAACTATACTCCTTGGACTCAGTTTTAACCTATAATATAAAACAATCGATATATGGAATACAAACAATCGATAATAGTCCTCTTAGCTTCGATGGTGTTTTTTTGTACTTGTTCTACATTGGATGAGACCCTTCAGGGCGAGCTTGACGAAAGCCAGATCATCGTCGATTCGACCAATACTGCCGGGTTATTGTTGGGAGTATATAATTCGCTGGAAGAGGCCTTCACAAGTCATTTTTCTATATTTCCTTTACAGGAGCTGTGTACAGATGAAGCTATAGCACCTACACGGGCTACGGACTGGGATGACAACGGTGTTTGGCGCGTGTTGCACCAACAAAAATGGGACTCGAATAATGAAAAAATCAGAGAATGTTTTAATACACTGAATGGCATCTCCTATGCCGCCACAGACATTTTACGATACAAGCCAAAACCTCAGGAGGTGGCAGCAACAAGGTTCATACGGGCATGGGCGATGTATCTGATATTGGATATGTATGACCAGGTACCTTATAGAGATCCTGGTGAAAGTCTCATCGTTCCAGCCAGAGTGAGAACCGGAATGGATGCTTTAAATTACATCATGAGCGAATTAAACGATGTCAGAAATATACTGCCGCCGGGACCTATATATCAAGCGAATAAATTTGCTGCTGATGTATTATTGATGAAATGTTATCTCAACAAAGCAGTATATGAGTCCAGGTCGGCACCTGTATTTAGGATTAACGATATGAATAAAGTGATTGAATTGGCTGATGGCATTCTACAGAGCAATACATTTACTTTGAGTGACAATTATTTCGATAATTTTTCTCCGGAAAACAGTGCTTCAGGCAAAGAGAATATATTCACATTATTGAACAATGCCGGCAATACTTCTAATAATTACTTATTCCTGTCGTGGTTGCTAGTTGTCCATTACAATTCTTTTTTTGGTCAGGGTTGGACAGGGGCTAATGGCTGGGCTACACTGTCTGATTTTTATAATAAGTTTGAAGTGTCAGACAAACGAAGAGGAGTAGCATACAGTTCGGTGGGTGCACCACCCAATGCGGGTAATCGTATAAATGTAGGGTTTTTGATTGGCCAACAATACAACCTGGTCGATGATGAACCATTGCAGGATAGATTTGGAGCTCCATTGATATTTACCCCGGAAGTCAAAAATATTGAATTGGGAGCTAATCTTGAAGTGACCGGTATCAGGCCAATCAAATATTTTCCTGATTTCCCTAATTATTTTAGTCCTGACAATGATTTTGTGTTTTTTCGATTGTCCGATGTATTGTTGATGAAAGCAGAAGCTATACTCAGAGGAGGTACAGGAACTTTAGTAGGTCCCTATCCCGGGACTGCCTTGGGTTTAGTGAATTATTTGCGCACTCATCCTTCCAGGTGGGCTTCTGCACTTACTGCCTTAACCGAAAATATATTATTGGATGAAAGGGGCAGGGAATTATGGTGGGAAGGCTGGCGCAGGCAGGATATGATCCGATTCGGAAAATTTCTGCTTCCTTTCCAGGAGAAAGAATATTTAAGTGATAAAAAATACCTCATATATCCCATACCCGATGAACAACTGGCAGTAAATCCCAATCTTATACAAAATCCCGGATATTAATTATGAATCAATGAAATACAGGCACATTGTACCAATTTGGTTATTTATACTCGGATATAATATTTCTGGATCAGCACAAAGTCCAAATTTAAAAATTAATTTAATTACTAGAGATTCTGACAAACCGATAGGGAAAATCAATGCTATATGCCAGGACCCAGCGGGTTTTATGTGGTTTTGTGGCCAGGGAGAAAAATGCCTCTTTCGATACGATGGAAGTAAACTAGTAAGTTACAAAAATGATTTATCAGACACTAATTCATTAGGAGGCACCAATCTTGAAACGATTTATGTTGATGATGTTGGAAAGATTTGGATAGCTCATAATAACGGACTGGACGAATTCAATCCATCCACCAACATTTTTAAGCACCATCGGCACGACCCAAATGTCTCCGGAAGTTTAGGTAATAATGAAGTCCTTACCCTATTAAAGGATCGCAAAGGTAGATTATGGATTGGAACTCAGAATGGATTAGATTGTTTTGATGAGCAGAAACAACAGTTTATCCATTATAAAAAGGCTCCTGGAAATAGAAATAGCTTAAGTTGTAATTATATCAGTAAAGTATATGAAGACCGAGAAGGTACTATCTGGGTCGGAACAGGTGCACCCTGGGATGGTCTGGGCGATGAAGAAGGAGGTTTAAATCGCCTGGAACAAGATGGTAGTTTCACACAATTTAAGCATGACTCCAAAATGAGTCAAAGTCTGGCTACTAATAAAGTAAGAGCCATATTTGAAGACAGCAGAGGAGTGTTTTGGGTAGGCACTTCCGGGGATGGATTGCACACAATGGATCGCAAAACGGGACTTTTCCAACTACTTAGTTCTAATCCCAAAAGTCCCGCCTATTTAGTGGGATTACCTGTGAACACAACACCAATCGATCACATCACTTTTATTCAAGAAGATCACTTGGGCTCCATTTGGATTGGCAAATGGTCTTCCGGAATCATTCGATATGACCCTATTCTCAAAACGATTACACCTTTCGAAGCTAACAGTTCATTTTCTGACAGTACTAGTTGGACTGCCTTCCAATCACGGGAAGGATTATTATGGATAAGTACGGAAAAAAATAATTTATTTAAAATTGAAATTTTCAATAAACCACTTTCCCTTACTCCGACCACTGACCAGGTTTATTCTTTTCTGGAAGATGAATGGGGTCATTTATGGGTAGGAACTTTTGATGGTGGCTTGGTTCATTTTGATCAACATTATGTTAAGTTATACCAGTACAAAAATATTCCATCGGACTCTTTTAGTCTATTTGATACTAAAAATAAAGTATTTGCTTTAATGCAAATTAAAAAAACATACTTGGCTTAGGTACCTACACGGGAGCCGGCTCATTTAATACGCTTACACACGAATTTTCAAAATTCAAAGAAAATCCAAACTACGATCTTATCGGTATTAAAAACAAACCTGTTCTTCAAATGATTCAGGATAAAGAGGGCATTATATGGATGTCCATTGTAGATGAAGGTGTAGTTAAATTTGATTTAAAAAACCAATCCTATAGAGTGGTAATCCCGGCTACAAAGTCCTCCCCTTCGATCAATATGAGTAGTGCCCCTTACGCCTTAATATTGGATAAGTCAGGAAATGTTTGGGCAGGAGGTTTAGATGGAATAAATTGTGTGAATATAAAAGAAAATCGTATTAAATCCTATTTGGAAAAATCCACCGTATCTGCTTTACTAGAGGATTCAAAAGGTAATATATGGGCCGGGACATATAATGGACCATACTTGTATGACAGATCTAAAGATAAATTTTTGAGTGTGTGCGACCCTAATTCACCTTTGAACGGCTTTAATATTATTGGATTGACTGAAGACAATACCCATAATATTTGGTTGCACTCAAAATCCAATATAATTAAATTAAATCCTGCGGATATGTCCTCAGTTATTTATGACTCAAAATATGGTATAGATTATAATAGCTTATATCCTGGTGCTTACAAAGATCGTATAGGAAGGATATTAGTAGGTCATGCAGGAGGATTGATGTCCTTTGATCCAGAAGAATTGATGGATCCTATTGAGTCCAAAGTATTTCTCACAGAGGTGTCTATTAATTCGATTCCTTTACACTTTGGAAAAAATAGTCCAGTTGACCAGCCTATTAATCAGATACAAAAAATGGTACTGAATCATGATCAGAATAATGTTTCCTTTAGCTTCGCTATGGATGACTATCGTGATGGTGCTAAGTTTTATACAAAATTAGAATATTATGAAACGGAGTGGACTGAAAGAAAAAGTGAAAGGATTTCTAATTACTTTCATATTCCTCCGGGAAAATATATTTTCAAAATAAAAGTTTTTAATGCAGATGGTGTTAAAAGTGAAAAATCTATTGATATTTTGATACTTAAACCCTGGTGGAGACGATGGTGGGCTTATTTGTTATATTTATTTATTTTCGCATTTTTCCTATCTATGATTTATACCAGCCAAAAGAGACGAATCATTCAGGCAGAAAAACAAAAAGCACTATCTAAAGAAATTGAACAATCAAAAGAAATTGCCAAGGCTTATCATGAACTTAAATTAACTCAGGATCAGCTGATCCAATCTGAAAAAATGGCATCCCTGGGAGAGCTCACATCAGGAATCGCTCACGAAATTAAAAATCCCTTAAACTTCATCAATAATTTTTCAGAAATTAATCTTGAATTGCTCACGGAGTTAGAAGAAGAGAATCTGGATATTAATATAAAAGAGACTATCGAGATTAATAAGCATGTATTTCGAAATCTCATAAAAAATTCTGAGAAAATTAACCACCACGGTAAAAGAGTTGATGGCATTGTCAAAGGCATGCTTCAGCATTCCCGCTTAGGCAATGTCACTAAAGAATCAATCGATATCAATTCCCTCTGTGAAGAGTCCATGAAGCTAGCTTATCATGGGTATCGATCTAAGGAAAGATCCTTTAATGCATTTTATGAAACCAGACTGGCTAAAGATCTTCCAAAAGTGAATTGTGTGCCTAGTGATCTTGGCAGGGTCATTCTAAATATAATAAATAATTCTTTTTATGCCGTGCACCAGAAGCAAAAAAAATTACAACAGGAAAATACGGATGAAAAACTGGAAATTGAATCGAATTATAGGCCTTCTGTGGTTCTTTCGAGTAAATTGATTAAATATGACAAGACGGGTGCGCCCGCAGTGACTATAACGATCTCGGATAATGGTATGGGAATACCTCAAGCTATTATCAATAAAATATTTCAACCGTTCTTTACCACCAAACCCACTGGAGAAGGTACGGGACTAGGCCTTTCATTATCTTATGATATTATTAGTAAAGTTCAGGGCGGTGAAATGAAAGTAAAGAGTAAGGAGGGCCTGGGGACGGATTTTGAAGTTATTATTCCCATCAACAGAAATTAACTATTTATAATAATATTTCAATATGAGCAAAATACTGGTGGTAGATGACGAAGAAGATCAGGAAGATCTGATCATTCAACGTTTTGTAAACAAGGATTTATTTCAGGATTATGAATTTATTTTTGCTCGTAATGGATTAGAGGCATTACAAAAAATCAAGAAATACCCTGAAATTGAGATCTTGATGATAGATATTAATATGCCGAAGATGGATGGTTTTACCTTAATGAAAAAGTCAAAGGCAATCAACCCGATTTTGTGTTTCATTTTGATTTCTGCTTATGATGATGAGGCTAATATTAAGTCGGGTTATGAACATGGGGCTTTTGAATTTGTCAATAAACCTATTGATTTTTTATTATTAGAAGATGCGCTTAGAAGAATTATGCTGCATGTAGAAGATTTAAGACAATCAATCAAAGCTAAGAAGGGTATAGAATGATTTTAGGTATTGCTGCTTGATTTAGTGTTAATTTTATTTTGCAAAAAATAACAAAGTTATAGATACATGGGAAAAATATTGGTTGTAGATGATGAAGAAGATCAGGAAGAACTCATTATGCAACGATTTGCGACCAAAGATTATTTACAGGGTTACCAATTTCTATTTGCCACCGATGGCCTAAAAGGTCTGGCAATGGTCAAAATACATCCTGACATTGATTTGGCTTTGTTGGATATCAATATGCCGGGCATGGATGGTTTGACTTTGTTGGAGGAAATCAAATCAATCAATCCTTTGATCCAGGTCATAATGCTGTCAGCTTATGGTGATATGTCGAACATAAGAAAGGCTATGAATCATGGTGCCTTTGACTTTCTTAATAAACCGATCGATGTACATGATTTGAATGCAACCATTAAGAAGACAATCAGCGAGGTTGAAAGATTGAAAGAGAATGCCAAAATCATTCATGAAAACCTGATATTAAATCAAAAAACGACTGAACTGGAGATGCATGCTTTGCGTGCTCAGATGAATCCCCATTTTATCTTCAATGCATTGAGTTCTATTAATAATTTTATCCTTAAAAATGAAAAATCCTTTGCATCAGAATATTTAATAAAGTTTTCTAAATTAATACGATTGATTCTGGAGAACTCCAAGCAACCATTAATCAGCCTTGGCCTCGAATTGGATGCTTTGAAGTTATACACCGATATTGAAAAACTGCGATTTGAGCAACAATTCGATTATGAACTATTCGTTGATCCTGAAGTAGATACCACTTCTATCAAAGTACCTCCACTTATTTTGCAACCCTTTGTAGAAAATGCCATTCATCATGGACTCATGCCGAAACAAGATAAAGGGTCATTGCAAATCTTTATCCGGGAATCCGGCAGTCAATTAAAGATCAGTATTGTCGATAATGGCGTAGGCCGGTCCTACTCAAATGCTGCTAAAAAATCATCAGACCATAAAAAAAGATCAATGGGTATCTCATTGTCTACTGATCGACTCTCTTTGCTTAGTCTCAAAGATGAAGCAGGCAAGATTGAGATTTTGGACCTTGTTCAATCCAATGGTGTCAACGGTGGCACCGAAGTCATTATCACCATTCCAATTTACCTATGATACGGACTATACTTATCGATGACGAGAAAGACAGTTTATCAGCATTGAGTCATGTGTTGACCGAAATGTGTCCGGAGGTGTCAGTGGTCGATAGTTGCCAAATTCCTGCACTCGGTATAGAATCCATTCTTAAGCATAAGCCTGATCTGGTATTTCTCGATGTTGAAATGCCCAAGATCAATGGATTCGAATTATTGGAAGAAGTCAAACACCAGGCGCCGGCTATCATTTTCACCACGGCTTATTCGCATTACGCAATTAGAGCCATTAAATACAGCGCCATTGATTATCTCGTCAAGCCTGTAGATCCCGTGGAGTTGATAGAAGCCATAGCCCGATACAAAATTCAGAAAACAAGGGCAAGTGGAGCAGAACAAATCCAGTTTTTATTGGACAAGCTTTCTGAAAAAGAAAATACGCTCAAAAAATTAGCCATACCCAATATGGAAGGCTTCAAACTGGTGGATATAGAAGAAATCATGTATTGTGCTGCGGATGATAATTATACCGATATTCATCTTAAAAATAAAACTAAGATCACAGCGAGCCGGACGCTTAAAGATATTCAAAACTTATTATCGGATTATCAATTTTTCTTTCGAATACACCATTCCTATTTAATCAACCTTCGGGAAGTAAATCAATACATTCGCGGTGAAGGTGGTTACGTAATCATGAATGATGGTGCACAACTTAATGTATCTCGTAGTAAAAAGGAGACATTGATAAGATATCTGATTCCGTAGGTTTTAATAGTTAATTACAATAACCTATATTAAGCTTTTTATCAGGGTTCACATAGGTATTGAATATGGAATAATTTATGAGCTTGGAGCGAACAACTTCTGCCTGGCGACAATGCTTATGGATCTGTCAAGGCACTCGATCCATTGGATGGCTATCAAATGGGAATTTAAGTTGCAATCTCCACCCTGGTCTGGGCTTTTATCTACTGCAGGCGGACTTGTATTTGGAGGGTCTGTCGAAGGCAATTTTTATGCTTTGGATGCTGACACCGGGCAATCCAAATGGCCGTTTCAGACCTGAGGACAAATGGTATCAAATCCGATGTCTTACAGCCTGGATGGACAGCAACAGATAGTTATTGCTGCGGGTAATAGTTTGATTGTGTTTGGGTTGAAGTAGGAGGCTTTATTTTTGGGTTTAAAAATGTCGTGGGCAACTTAGATTTCTAGTCGCAAATTGACTTCTTTTACAATTGTTTTTCAATAGCATCCTCTACAAATTGATTTAAAGTCATTCCTGCGAGAATAGCTTTGGCGAAAGCTTTTGAATGCAACTCCGGTTTAATCCTTACATTAAATGTCCCTTTAAATGATTTGTAAGGCGACTTTTTTAAAGAAAGACATAATTCGATATAATCCTCGACGGCTTCCTTAAATGATTTTGGTATCAAATCCGATGTCTTACAGCCTGGATGGACAGCAACAGATAGTTATTGCTGCGGGTAATAGTTTGATTGTGTTTGGGTTGAAGTAGGAGGCTTTATTTTTTGGGTTTAAAAATGTCGTGGGCAACTTAGATTTCTAGTCGCAAATTGACTTCTTCTACAATTGTTTTTCAATAGCATCCTCTACAAATTGATTTAAAGTCATTCCTGCGAGAATAGCTTTGGCGAAAGCTTTTGAATGCAACTCCGGTTTAATCCTTACATTAAATGTCCCTTTAAATGATTTGTAAGGCGACTTTTTTAAAGAAAGACATAATTCGATATAATCCTCGACGGCTTCCTTAAATGATTTTTTCAATTCCTTTACATTGCTTCCTTCAAAAGTGACCAAATCGCTTACTCCTTCCAATTTGCCATAGAATACTTCATCCGGAGTGGAAAAATGGATGGACCCTATAAAATCTTTGTATTGAAGTATATCTGTCATATCAAATTTTGATTTTTAAGTTCGGAAATAATATAATTTTTAATATAAAATTTAATTTCGTTTTGAGGATGAGGCTTGTGAATTCTTATGATATGCGTGGAGACTTCATGTACATAAGCTTTTCTGGAGCCAGCCGTTTTGCCTAAAGTTTTTTCAATATACCCTAAGTGAAACAAAATTGATTCCAGCTCATGAAATGTAAGTACTGCACCTGGGTTTAATAATTTTAGAATTAACTTTTCCTTTCGACTCACCAGGCAAAAGTAGTGAGTATTTGGATAAGTTGCAACTAATGATTAGTTGCAACTTATCCCTGCCTGTTTTTGGATCTACAATATCATATTAAAGGTCGATTTATAGCCGAGATCTTCAACACTTGGGATCCCATTTATGGTTTACTATTTCAACATCTTTCCCAATGCTTTGGCTATCAACTCATACCCCCGATCCGAAGGATGCAGACCATCATAAGTCATATCGATGGCATCTATGGGGTACGGATATTCGTCGGTGGTTGGATCAAAAGGAATATCAATAAATGAAGGATACCTAAAGTTTTTATACAGCCCTGTCGCAGGATCTTTTAATCTCTTATACTTAACGAGCTTATCTAACCGGAGTGATTTTTTATAAAATAAGTCTACTACTTTGAAATGTTCGTAAGTGCCTATCGAGTTTATGGCATCTGCCACTTGCGACAATGATTGACCCTTTTTTTGTTTATAAGATCCGTATGCATTGTTTTTAAAATTATTGATATAAACAAAATCGACTCGTTGCATCGGGGTGATCAAAATAATCCTGGCATCGGGATTGAGGTGGCGCAATTTGTTGATAATAATTCTGAAGGAACCATAGATGGTCGTATTGCCGGTGTTGTTTTGATAATCGCTCCATTGACCCACCGGCCGGCCGGCCCACCAATCATTGGTACCCAAAAAACAGAATAGACATCTGCCCTGACCAATCCAAGCTCCTCAATTTTATCGGCGATACCGCCGGAGGTCCATCCATTGTGCCCCTGGTTGATGTATTCTATATCTGGTATTTTTTCAACTACCCGGGTCATATATCCTTTGGTGATTCTATTGCCAGCTTCATCCGGATGTTCGTTTAAATAAGTAATGGAGTCACCGATAGCTATCCAAAGTGTTTTTGGGGGAACGAAGGAACTACCACAAAGGATTATTAGTAATAGGAAGAAGAATTTTTTCATTTATCAAACTCTTTTTGATTTCATCTGCATCATCCATGTCCGGGCCTTGCTGTATTTTTCGCCAATCTATTTCCCGATGATATTTTTTCATAGCCTTACTTACATCAAATATTCTCGGATCATTCATCTCTAAATCATACGAAGAGTAATCAGGTGTATTGGTAAAAAAATCCTGCAACAGAGCAGCAGAAGCATCATATTGATTGACATAGGGTATACCCAATATATTGTAGATCACCTTTAAGATCGACCCAAAATTGGCATGGGTGTGACTAACATAACCCTGTTTGACAAAAGGTCCTGCCATCATGAGAATGCTGCGATGCGCATCGATATGATCAACGCCTCCCTGGGGATCATCTTCTGTAATGATGACCAGCATGTTTTTCCAATATTTAGTGCGCGATAGAAAATGCAGAATCCTGCCTAATGCCAGATCATTGTCAGCCACAAACGAACTTTGATATGGATAGCCATCTTCAGGCCGTGGTCCTGCCGTATGATCATTGGGAACCTGCATAGTGATCAGTGCTGGCATTTCCTCCTGACCATCGAGCCACATTTTGGTAAACTCAGATTCAAATTGATTCATCCTAAATTGATCCGGAATATTGGTATTGTACCCGGCATAATTGTGACTGGTACGGGCAAAAAGTGCTTTTTGAATAGGCACCATCACACCATGCGCTGCCCCGGTAGCAGTATCCATCCATTGTTCACGAACATGTGCAGTCTCATTGGCTTCGCCAAAATTGTAAAAAGAAATTTTGTTGCGCTCCAGGGCTTCCCACAATCCACCGATCTCAGCATAATCTTCGGGATCCATGCTTCCTGTAGAACCTGGAAATCTCCTGCCTGGTGCAGATGAAAATATTTTAGCTGTCTTGCTTACACTGGAGTTAGTCTCTACCCATTCATTAGGGATCACCCCCATCATCCAATGGTGACCGTGTATAGAGGCATCACTATCACAATAAAAGTTATCGCTAAATGCAAATTTTTGAGCTATTTTATGATGATTAGGAGATACCTTCATCCCTATAAACTTTGGCCTTAAAGAATCCTGCAACGTGTATTCACAGTTTACACCAAACCTGGCCAGGGTACTATCTCCTTTACCACCTAGTAGCTGACCTAACACTTCATCATAGGTTCTATTTTCTTTCGTGATGTACACGATGTGTTTGATTGGAGACCTATTTACTGCTGGTAAGGGTGGTAGTGGATTGGTTTTATCATCGGTGATTTCGTGGGATAAAAATGTATTGGCCAATGTTTGTTGAGTATAGGCGCTTAATGTTGCCGGATCAGGCATCTTAATTTTATGAAAACTACCCAGTTGGATATCTCCAATATAAGTGCCTTGAGGTGGGCTCACGAACTTATCACCTCCATTTGGTCCGGCACCATATCCTCTGCAAGAAATCGCATAGAGCTCAGTTTCATCTTTAGACAACTGTACACGTGTCGGACCCCAACCTGTAGGTATCAGTCCTTTCGTGACTTTCGTTTTTACATCGATGACTGCGATAGCATTGAACCCCAACAAAGCGACATACAATGTCTGCTCATCGCTGCTGAGTGTGATACCAAATGGCAGCAGTCCCCTCAATTTATCTAAACGAGGATCTACCTGGATAGGAATGTGGTTTACGATCTTATGATTCCTGAAGTCTATGACAGATATATTATCATTGGTAGCATTGGTCACATAAGCATATTGAGTACCTACGGCAATAGAGTTAGGACTGGCTCCTCCCACGACCTCAGCATCTTCGACCATATGGCCTATTTGGTGACCTGTTTTGTATTTATCGACGACCTTATTGGTAGCAAGATCTATCGTAAAGACACTCATGGCTTCTGGCGATAATGGATCGCCCACACCGGGTATTATTCTGTTTTCGATGATAGTTCCCTCTATAGATTCTTTGGTATTGTCTCCATATGGATGTGCAGAGATCAACATGGAATCATAGTTTTCTTTAGTAATGCCTTCTATGAGTGGATATGCATACATTCCTACATTGGCTACAAAAGCCATATTCCCATCGGGACTCACTGCAAGCCCAAAAGGCTGACGACCGGTAGGTATGGAGGAGGTGATTGTTTTTTTTTCGAGGTCATACCTGACCAGCCTAAAATTGGCCCGATCCAAAATCAACAATTCATTGCCATGCAATATCAGGTCAGATGTAAAACTATCTTCATAGTCCACTCCGTCGACGATACCGTCCAATGAAATAGAATCGAGGCGTGCCTGGGCTTCAATATCATATTTGATCACAGCCCCGTTATCTCCACCACTAAGATAGACTGTCTTAGAGTCATGGGCAAATGCTACACCTAAAAATGATCCTTTTGAAAAGGGAGAGCTAATCTTTTTATCATAGCTGGGTATTCTGATGTGATCCATGGATAACAGATCTAATATGGTCAGCACCCCATTGTGTAGTGTCACTGCCTTCTTGCCATCAGGAGAAACAGCCATGCCAAAAGGATCATGCGTGATGCGAATGCCTGAGCCTGCGGGGGTAACATATCTGCCACTGGGCAATACTGAAATTCCACTTTGGTCAATGCGACAAAAAACATCTTTTCCTGGTACTTCCATCACAGTCACCCGGGAAGTAGTAGGCTGGCATGAAAACAAAAAAGCTAAAATGATAAAACAAAAATATTTACTCATTTTGAAATATTGAAGCATGAAGAATTACCGATACACAACACGGTCGTTCTCAGGTTATTGATTGGTGACCAGCACTTGTTCATTATAAGCTGCCACATCCTCTTTTATTCCAAAACATGCTACCGCCGCCAACAGAAGGCAGGCACCACATAAAAACAAGGCATTGCGTGGATCATCCCCCAGAAAAGTTTTGTAAAAGAAAGGCACAGTCAACATCCCGATAAACTGAGGCACACAAATAAATCCATTGATCAATCCCATGTACACGCCCATGCGCGCAGGTGAGACGGCATCAGCGATCATGAGATAAGGAATGGCTACAATCGAACCCCAGGCAAAACCCATTAAGGTCATACCGGTCAAATAGATCCATTTGCTATCACTCAATATTAAAATAAAAAAACCGATGGCTCCCACAGTAAGAAATATAGCATGGGTCATGCGTCGACTTCCTAGTTTTTTTACAATCGTCGGAATAAAAATAGAAATCACAAAACAGGACACACTGAACATCGCAAAACAAAGATTGCCCCAGTTTTTACCGGCTTCAAATCCAACCGGGTTGGCCTCCGGGCTGGCTGCATTAAAAGCATATTTGGCAGCAGCAAGAGATAAAAATTGCCACATCAAAGGCAGACCGTACCAGGTGAATAGTTTGACCCACCAGATTTGTTTCATCACTTGTGGCATATCAGCCAAGGAAGCAAGAATTTCTTTGAATACCGGTAAGCGGAACAGCCCGTAGAGGAAAACAAAAATACCGGGCCCCCAGAGCAAAGCACTAGTCACTCCTCCCAACCTCAAGGCAAATAATGAACCCATCAAAGCAAATCCTATGCTCAAAGCAAGCCCCCAAATCCCTATCTGTTTAATTTCTTTTGGAGTGTAGACCACTTTTTGTTTATACGATTCATCCTTGGGCGGATATTCTTTGGTCGTATACATTGTCCACAGCACGGTAAGGATGATGGCCGCCGCCCCTATATAAAAAGGATATCTCACCGAGAGTGGGATGCAATTGGGCACATCTGCATAAAGTGCAAGAGATATGCCCAATAAGGGTAAAATAAAAGGCATCAAATTAGAGATCGTCTGTGCAAATCCAATCATAAAGGACTGCAAAGCATATCCTACAGGGCGCTGCTTGGTGTTGAGCATATCTCCGACAAATGCACGAAAAGGCTCCATCGAACTATTAAGTCCGGCATCCAATAACCACATGAGACAAGCCGCCATAAAGACTGTTTTGGCATTAGGCATCATCACCATTGCGATACTACCCGCAATAGCTCCAAATAAAATATAAGGCATGCGTCTACCCCATCTTGGTGACCAACTTTTGTCAGAGAGGGCACCAATTATAGGCTGGAGAAACAATCCGGTCAAAGGTCCAGCCAGCCACAACCCCGGAATATTGCTTTCTTCAGCTCCCAGGTACCGGTAGATCGGGCTCATATTGGCTTGCTGCAATCCAAATCCGTATTGGATCCCCAGAAAACCAAAACTCATATAGAGTATACGCTTAAAAGATAGGTCAGGCTTTTGATTCATATTCATTCAGTTAATCAATGCCGAATGTAAGAATTTTTTGGGGTGCGTAGTACTGAAGTAGGGAGATCTTCAAAATGGAGGTGACTTGAGAACGATATAGAAAATTTTTAGCAGCATGACGGCATAAAAAAGCTGAGCAATGACAGTAGCTCAGCTTTTGAGAAAAAAATGTTTAAAATTACTACTTAGAGCATATTCAGAAATGTCAACTGGAAGTAATCCTTGATATTTTTTTGTTTATAGTCCGGCAGAAAAGATATTAACCACGCCTTCTGTCTCACAACTCACTATAAGTAGATTTTGGCCGGAGGGACTTTCTGCAGCTGGAACAAATACAATGCCTTCCGGACCTTCTCCAGTACGCAATATTTGCAAGAAAACCGGATTGATGGGATTGGATATGTCATAAATGGCTACTGCATTGGCTCGTTCCAACCCAACAAACAATAAATTGGTGCTACCGATTTTTCCAATAACTACTGTTTCTGGTTCTGTACCTTTATCATCACTCCTGTTTTCAGGATACACGCCGAGGGTTACAGCCCTGTTTTCAAGATCATTACGACTATCAAATACGCGATCCCCAGTGCGTCCGTTCCATATAGTAAATGATCTTCCTCCATGAGTATAGATCTGATCAAAATCACCATCATGATCTATGTCACCCAGAGCAGTGCTCACATTCAACCGTCCTAAAATGGCATTGGGCTTGAGTGCAGCTCCCTGTGGCAGCGAATTTGGATCTACTTTATAGTTTGAACTTCCATACCGAAGATTTTCTTCATAAGTAGAATATTCTCTGGCGTCTCCTTCGTTGGCTGTGAATATCAGTGGATTTCCGTTATAATCCAATACTGCAATTCCATCAGGTTCATACATCCCCTTCACAGGATAATTTGCGAAAAGAGCTCCCCCATTCTGATCACTTGGATCAATAGTGTTGGCAGCGAGTTGATAGTTTTTAAATCCTAATGGAAAGATGTCCGTTATGGTCTTAGATTGAATATTGATTTGGGCTACCGCGTTATTTTCCTGTAAGGTGACCCATGCTGTTTTTGAATTGGCAGATACGGCTATATACTCAGGCTCTATGTCCTGGGCGAAACTAGCATTGGGTCCAAATATTTTCATGCCCTTGGCCTCCAGCAAATATCGTTTGTTTTTAAAATTGTCGAAATTAAGTGTGGTGACTGCATAATCGTTGGCTACTTCGATGATAGATACTGTGCCAAGAGGATCGATCGAATAGTCTAAGTTGGGCTCTCCTTCGTTAGCACTTAAGATGTAATGGCCATCCGGAGAAAATGTGACCATATCAGGCAAAGCACCTACTGTCACTTCTTTGATGACAGTATGGTCGGCAGTATTGAATATCACCACTTTGCCATCACTTACTTTATCCATGGACTCGATGCCCGCTGCTATTGTCCCATTACTTACTGCTACGCTATTGACCAGGCCACCAAAAGGTGCCACTGCGATACTGGCCATAAGGACTGGCATGGATGGGTTGGATAGATCGAGTACATCGATCCTATTATTATTATTATTATTATTTGTGTTATTCACTACAAACAATTTATTTGTAGCGGGATCAAAAGCACTGATTTCTGCAGCGCCTGTAGGACCTAAGTCAATAGAACTCAGCGAACTAAAAGACGGTATACCCGACCTTGATTCTAGCTGACTGTTTTCTTCACTGCCTGGTGCAAAAACTTCGTACTGAGAACAAGCACTGACAAAAATTAAAAAAGTAATAAGTGTAATTAATTTACGCATGATTTTATGGTTTAGATTAAATGCGAATTAACTAAACCAATGTTGCGTGAATGTTACTTAAAGATTAATTTAATATTAATGACCTGTACCTTGATAGATTTTATTTTAAAAAGAGGTTCTAAATAGTCTGTTCGGAACTTAGTATAAATGGAGCTATTGTAAATTTTCAATAACCAGTTTTAGTTTATTTTGTACCGATTGGGCCAATGCTCCCAAATTTTCATTTTTTACAGCAATCATGGATGCAATTGGGTCTACTGCAGAAACTTCAATATCACCGTTTTTTGTTCTTTCCTTTCATTTTTCTCAACACCTTTTTAGAATACCTGCATTGTTGATTGTCTGGATGGACATAATAATTTTTATAATTCAATGCCATCGGATCCATACATCCTTCCAGGTTGAGCAACTCGACTTTTCGAAATTCAGTTGGATGACTCTCACTTTGGAGAGAGATAGATCCTCCGGAGATAAGCTGGCCATCGGGTTTAAATTTTGGGTCAAAGCCACTGACCACACCACCTCCAAATTGCGGCTTTTGATACGATAAGACCAACTCCCCATTGACATAATGCTGAATCAAAGAGTCTCCCAGTACCCTCACCTCAGCTCTGACCCACTGATCACCATCAAAGGTTTTGGAAGTGGAGTTGATGCAATGCTCCTTTCTGAGTTCTCCATTCATCTCGATATACGTGCCGGGTGTACATACATTGGAGGTAGTGCGCACAGTGCCGTCACTCCTGCCTCCTAACAATTGCACTTCAACAGAGACAGGAAAATCCTGGTCCTTGCCCATGGACTGAGCTGTCTGTCCATGTACCATAATCCCATTGTTGCGAAACGCCCAATCCGGCCCCCCTTTTGCCTGCTCACCGACAAAGCGGTATTCCACCGCGACCACATAGTAGGAATAGTTTTTATTGTAAAAAATATGACCAAACTTTTCATCATAAGCACTGTAACCATCATAGGATATAACCAACTTACCGTCCACCACTCTAAAGGTATTGGCAAAATTATCATTCAAATTATAACCCCTGATTTTTACATCCCACCCGGTGAGGTCTTTGCCATTAAAAAGCTGTTGCCATTCCGAAGCAGGTACCTGGGGCAATTGAGCAATGGAATAGGTAAGGCTGAAAGCAGTAATGGCTAAAATCAAAAGATATTTCATAATAAATTTATTCAGTGAATGAGTCTGTAATAAAAATCGGTTATATTATTGAAATCATTTTCCATAATTTGTGGAAATCAAATATACTCGAATGTTTAAGCATTTATTTACCATTGTTGTTTTACCTATTATAGCTACTTTATGTTCTTGTAAACAGGAAAAACAATCACAAGGTAGGCCCAATATATTATTTGCCATTGCTGACGATGCTTCCTGGAAGCACTTTGGGGCTTATGGTTGTGATTGGGTCAAGACTCCAGGATTTGACCGGATCGCCAAAGAAGGAATATTGTGTATGAATGCTTACACCCCCAATGCCAAATGTGCTCCTTCCAGAGCATGCATACTCACAGGTCGCAATAGTTGGCAATTAGAAGAAGCAGCTAACCACTCTCCTTATTTTCCGGAAAAATTTAAAACGTATGTGGAAGCCTTGCACGACCATGGTTATTGGGTGGGAAGTGTAGCCAAAGGATGGGCCCCCGGTGAGCCAGGCAAGATAAACGGCAAGCAACGGGAGCTTACGGGACGCAAATTTGATGCCTTTACCACCTCGCCTCCTACTGAAAAGATTTCAAAAAATGATTATTCAAAAAACTTTGAAGCCTTTTTAGAGGCCCGACCAAAGGATCAACCATTTTGTTTTTGGTATGGGAGTACAGAACCTCACCGTGACTATGAATTTAACTCAGGAAGAGAAAAGGGTAAAAAACAGGCTCAGGATATTGATGAAGTTCCACCCTTTTGGCCTGATACAGATACCATAAGGTCAGATATGCTGGACTATGCATTTGAAATCGAATACTTTGATTACCACCTACAGAAAATGCTTTTAAAATTGGAAGAAATCGGCCAATTAAATAATACCATCGTCATAGTCACCGCGGATAATGGGATGCCTTTTCCGAGAATAAAGGGCCAGGTCTATGAATATTCCAACCATTTGCCGCTGGCCATCATGTGGCCCCAAGGCATAAAAAATCCCGGGCGCAAGGTGTACGATTTTGTAAACTTTATTGATTTCGCTCCTACTTTTTTGGAATTGAGTGGATTAAATGCGCCACTGGCTGGCATGCAGCCTATGACCGGCAAAAGCCTTACAGATATATTTTTCTCAGAGAAGGAAGGTAAAGTGACCGACGACCGTGATTTTGTATTGGTCGGGAAAGAGCGTCATGATGTGGGCAGACCCAATGATCAAGGTTACCCCATACGAGGTATTGTAAGGGGAGAATACCTCTACTTACAAAATTTTAAACCCGATAGATGGCCTGCAGGTAATCCTGAAACGGGGTATCTTAACTGTGATGGCAGTCCCACAAAATCCTTCATTTTAAATACCCGACGCAAAAATAGAATAATGAAATATTGGCAATTGAATTTTGGAAAAAGAGGAGCTGAAGAACTGTATAATATCAAAGAAGATCCTTACTGCATGATCAATCTGGCATCAGAGGAGCATCATACAGATCTTAAATTAAAGATGGTTAAAGAAATGACCGATAGACTTATCGCACAGGCAGACCCTAGAATACTTGGTCAGGGAGATATATTCGACCAATATGAATATGCCGGAGCAGTGAAAAATTTTTACAGTCGATATAAGCAGGGAGAAAAAATACCTACGCCCTGGGTGAATGATGCTGATTTTGAAAGGGAGGATATGGATCCGGATGATGCGAAGAAAAAATAAAGTTTGCTCATCTGACTTTTGTGATCTGCAGACTTAAAAGATGGCGCTCAACAAAAACCGGAAGGAGATCTACAAGAGCAACATGAAGCTGAAGTGAATCGTTGAAAAGGGCATGGAAGTAAACTATTAATCATTAAGCCTGGCTCAGCTTATAGGTGGCGGACTCACGATGGATTCCAGCACCTTAACCGGCATTTATTGATTATTTCTAAAATAAATAGAATGGTTCGTACTTTCTATTAGATTGAACTTATATTTGAATTTCAATATGGACACCACATAAAGTATGATAAAGGTTTGCTATGAATAAGTTTGTAACTGCTACTTTTATCTTCGTCCTCATCGCGTCACTCAGCCTGATCCGCTGCAAAACGACCGGCAAAAACATACTTCCTCTTACAAAATCTTGGGAAAAAGCGATACCACAACAGGAAATACCACAAGGCCTAACCTCCTTGAGTGCCAAATATTGTGCCACCTGTCATTTGAAGCACTACCAGGAGTGGTTGTTATCCACGCACGCGCACGCATGGTCTGATCTCCAGTTCCAATCCGAACTAAAAAAAGAGTCTAGTCCCTTTATGTGTATCAACTGCCATATACCTTTGCAAAACCAGCAAGAGTATATCATCCAGGGGCTTATAGATGGCGATATCTACAAACCGGTGAAGACCATCAATGATCACTTTGATAAAAGCCTTCAATCAGAAGGGATCACCTGTGCCAGTTGTCATGTAAGAGATGGCGCCATCATAGGTCCTCATGGATCTGATAAAGCCCCACACAAAACCATAAAGGACACCATCTTCCTATCTGAGCAATTGTGTATTGGTTGTCACAATGCCTCTGCGGTCCTGACCCCCACCCTGGCATGCACCTTTGAGACAGGGGATGAATGGAAAGCCGGACCTTACTGGGGTAAAAGGAATTGTATATCCTGCCATATGGATACTACGCATCGTGAGATCGCGCCTGGCTATGGGTCAAAACTCAATCATCAGCATTATTTTGCAGGATCCGGTATCCCCAAGTTTGATAGCATCGAAAGTAAAATTAAAAATGGGCTGGCTATTTACCCTGCCACGCTTAAGCCAGCATATATGGCAGGAGATACAATCCGGTTTGTACTTAAAGTAAAAAATGAATTTGCCGGACATAGAGTGCCTACCGGTGATCCTGAGCGATTTTTTAATATCACTTTTACCCTTAAAAATGAATCCGACACCGTCAGATCCACTCAGACTGATCGTATCGGCGAAAGATGGGAATGGTACCCTGAAGCCAAAAAAATAGACGATAATAATTTATTCCCAAATGAAGAAAGGTCCTTTTATTTCACTTTCAAACCTACAGAGAAAGAAAAGCTAAAATTATCAGTGATCGTGTCCAAACACAGATTAAATCAAGAATCTGCAGATTACAATAAACTAGGCAAAAACTATCCACTATCTATTACTATTTTTGAAAAGAATTTTTGACAGTGGTTAGATAGTCATTATGCCCCGGTATTTTACTTTTGGAGCATCGTGCGCAATGAGACCAACATTGGTAAAAATTGACAACACTGCTGTTACGCCTTCAGCAGCACTGTCTTCCTTTCCCTATACTCCCGATGCATCTATGGCGGCTTTGAAGTATTTCTATTATACTTTGGGTGATAAATTATTTAAAGAGTACGGTTTGGTGGATGCTTTTAATCTGAGCGAAAATTGGTTTGCCAGTTCTTTTTTGGCAATAGATCAGGGACCGATTATTATCATGATTGAAGATTACCGTTCGGGGATGATTTGGGATTATACCATGAAAAATACTGATATCCGGGCGGGTTTAACCAAATTGGGATTTAGTTATTAAAGAATATACTTTTCCATCAGCAAAGTGGTCAGACAAAGGCCATCATCGCTTTTCCTTTCCCATAATTTCCATCGTGAACAACTCGTGACCGGTATATGGTTTAAGAATAATCAGCAGATCTGTGTATAGGTACACCCAAGATAATAGAATGCTATTACCGGACAATAAGGAATCATTTAAAAAAAATGAGTAATTTAATTTCCGGTGCGGTTTCCCTTTAGTGAATGAGTCTTTCGGAAAAAGTATTGTTGAATCCAGAGAGAAACGCTCGCGTTTTCCGCAATGGGACACCCTGGCGTCTGTGGACAAGTTTTATGCATAATTTGATTCAACAATGCTCGACAATTCCTTTTGAAGGGGATCCATTTTTAAGGTAATCAATTTGTTTTTTTTAGATTCTGGAAGGCTTATTTCCAATTGATACATAGTATGAGTTAGCTCCGCCGCTTGTACTATAGATATTGACGAATGATTCTTATTTAAGATTCTTTCAAGTTCTTTATAAATAGAGTATGCGGCAAATGAGAGGCAAATATGGGCTTCTATCCTTCTTTTTAATCGGTGATATATGGGTCTTATTCTTAAGTCTGTTTTAGACATCCTAAATGCTTTTTCTATATGCCAAAGATTCTTGTATTGCTCAAGTATTATCGAAGGACTAATGGTCGTATTTGTGATATAACCTTTTAGCCCGTCCCATTGTTTATCAGCATTATACTTATCATAATCTATCTCAATATCTACTTTGCCTTTCATTCGTAAGTATTTGTTGTAGCCTTTATTGTTAATGTTCTGCTTGGTAAGTTTTCCAGATTTTACTTGTTTTTCTAAACGAGACAGGCCTCGTTTCCGGTTGTGTTCGTCCTTTTTGGCCTTTTTTTCAGAATACGATATTATAAGCCTATTGCCGTCCATTTTGTGAATTATCCTGGTTTCACCATCATTCAACTTTAAGGAAAGAATTTCGTTTTTGATAATGTTTTTTTCAGACTTAGCTCTTGCTCCTATAATATAACTATACCCAAGACCTGCTAACGTATCAATATTTGCTTTAGTTAATAGGCCAGCGTCGGCTACAATGATTGGTTTCGCCAAATTGAATTTTTTTGTCAACTTGTCAATAACTGGGATCAATGTATCTCCTTCGAATATTTTTCCTTCGAAAAGATCATAGCCGATAGGATAGCCACCTAGGCCTACTAATAAACCAAGATATATCTGAGGTAAGTGATGTTTGCCATCCTTAGAGAATCCGCTCATTCGAAAATCATCTTCTTCATTAGACTCAAAATACAGAGTCGTCATGTCATAAAATACTATACCTATCTCTCCTTCGAGAGTCTTTAAAGTGTGTTGATATGAAATCTGCTCAACTTGTTCTTTTAATGTATCATTTAACTTGTCTAGAAATCGATATACCTGATCAAGACCAATGGTTACTCCTTGATATCGGTAGATGTATTCTATTGTTTTTAGCTTGCTCAGTGGAAAAGCTAAACGGGCTATAACCAATTGCCGGAATAAGTCTTCTTTGATAGCATTGTAGCCGATGGCGTCGTATATTTTTCCAAAAATTAACTCAGGCCCTATAGTCCTAATTTGCATGTTTTCTATAGTGTCCAGGTAATTTTCAAGCTGTACATCCTGTTCAGAATTGAATAAACTTGATTGTCCAACCATACTGATTACATCAAGCTCGGCTTTCTGGACTAAATTCTTTATTTGATCTTCTCGGTCAGAACTGCCAACAGTCTTTTCAACTTTATATCGCCCCCAACCTTAGATATAATCTGAACACTGATACTACCAGATTTATTCTTCTTTTGTCTAATGAACACCCCTAAAAATAAGCCCGGACACCCGTTTCTCAAAAACAATAACTGATTATCAATTACTTATCTCAAAAAAATGCTCTAGTGCGGAAAACAGGAAAGAGTACGGTTTGGTGGATGCTTTTAATCTGAGCGAAAATTGGTTTGCCAGTTCTTTTTTGGCAATAGATCAGGGACCGATTATTATCATGATTGAAGATTACCGTTCGGGGATGATTTGGGATTATACCATGAAAAATACTGATATCCGGGCGGGTTTAACCAAATTGGGATTTAGTTATTAAAGAATATACTTTTCCATCAGCAAAGTGGTCAGACAAAGGCCATCATCGCTTTTCCTTTCCCATAATTTCCATCGTGAACAACTCGTGACCGGTATATGGTTTAAGAATAATCAGCAGATCTGTGTATAGGTACACCCAAGATAATAGAATGCTATTACCGGACAATAAGGAATCATTTAAAAAAAAATGAGTAATTTAATTTCCGGTGCGGTTTCCCTTTAGTGAATGAGTCTTTCGGAAAAAGTATTGTTGAATCCAGAGAGAAACGCTTTTCGAAATGGCAATAATAAATTGCAAGACCGCATCTGCGCATTGGCAAACCCCATCCGGCCTTTACTCTGGTGTTTCGTATCCTAGTGAAGCAATCAATCTTTTGCAATCCCGGGTAAAGCTACTTTTACTACCATTCGTATTACCAACCCATCAATGCGATTTGTTTTTGTTCCTCTGCTTATCATTACCCACACGAATCGAGGAACCATCACCACCCAATCCATGGGCCGGTGATCTTCCATTACTTCAATTAGATTCAATGAATGAATATTTTAAAAAGTATGTATCCATTGGCGTATTGTCCTTCCTTTGCAATTTTGTTTTAGTCAGAACCTGATGCTAATCGATAGTTTATCCCATCGTCTGGATCAAATCAATCAGGATACGGATCGAGTGTTAACCCTGACCTTATTATCTTATGAATTAAGAAATACCAATCCGTATACCTCCATGTTATATGGCTATGAGACATTACAGCTTGCTCAAAAAATTCATTTTAAACAGGGAGAAGCGCGGGCATTATATACAATAGCTTCCACTTATAGAATCCAGGGCGAAATATCTAAATCAATGGAGAATATTTTGAATTCGTTGAAAATTATCCGGGACGGCCACTTCTCCAACGAAATATCCAGAGGTCTCAATCTGCTTGGAATCATGAATCCAGAGTTAAAAAATTATGATAAAGCATCGGATTATTTATACGAAGCACTGGCCATCGCAGGAATAGCTACGCATCAGGACTATGACATATAAAGTTACATCCTTGAACTATCCAATATTGGTGTGCATTACAAATTGTATAATAATCCGGGCAAAAACCTGGATTCTGCCAGATACTATCCTGGGTTAGCCTATGACAAGATGATATCTTCCGGACTATACAATCCTTCTCTTTCAAGTCATATGGGGGATTTAAAATTTCAGATCAGGTGATCTTTCAAAAGCATTTCAATTTTCTAATCAGGCGATTTTATTGGAACTTCAAAACAAAGATCACCATGTAGTATCTTATTGTGCTAATACCAGGTCGGGATTACATAAAGCATTGGGACAAACCGACTCAGCGATTTATTATGCAAAACCGGGACTTGAACAGTGAGAGTCTATAAATATTAAGGATGGAATCTTGATGAATTGCAATATGCTGGCCGGATTGTATGCATCATCAAATCCGAAGCAAGCACAGTAATATACTCAAAAAGCTTATGCCGTCAATAATGAATTATATGGTCCTGATAAAATCCAGGCTATGCAAAAATCCATTGCAAATGACCAGGAGCGTTATCGTCAATTGGAAGCAAACCGGATAGCCGGCGAAAACAAAATAAAACATTATAGCTTGTTGTCCGGCCTGGGTGTATTTGTTTTAATTGCATTTATGCTCTATACCAATAACCGGCAAAAACAAAAGCTAACATCATGCTCGAGAGCCAGAAAAATGAAATACAATATACTCTATCTCAATTAAAGTCTACACAAGCACAGCTCATTCAATTCGAAAAACTCGCTTCTCTTGGGGGGAGCTCACTGAAGGCATCGCTCATGAAATTCAAAACCCGTAAACTTCGTCAATAATTTTTCTGATGTGAGCTCGAAGTTAATTGATGCAATGAATGAAGAAATAGTAAAAAGCAATGAGCAACACAGGGGAAGTCGAAACGAAATATTGAATGAATCCATCAGTACCCTGCCCTATTCCGAAGTGGCCCATTTATAGACACCTTAAGGAAAAGCAACCTGGGAGATCATTGAAAAATATATTAAGGAGACCAGACATGCAAGCAAATATTGTAACTTTAGTCCTAACCAATAATTAAAAAACACAGCAATATGAAAAACCTCTTCCTTTTCTTATGTTTTTTTCTGTTTATGGGCCAAGCTTGTAAGACTGCTTATGTCCCCAACACTGTCAATGTTCCCTTATTTGATGATTCTGGTCAATTACGGGTCAGTGGCGATTCTCAAGGCAATATTCAATTTGCAGCGAGTTTAAACAGACGATTTGGCGTCATGGCAAATGCTATGTTTAGAAAAGATGGGGAGTCGACTGATGCTGTTTATGGTAAAGGGAGTTTCTTTGAGGTCGGGCTTGGCGGGTTTAACTATGGTAGTGGAATGTTGCGTTGGGAAGCATATGTGGGCGGTGGAGTAGGGACCACCAAGACTTTTGACAATGGCAAAAAATTTGAAGCGCAGGGAGCCAGATTTTTTTTTCAACCCAGCATAGGTATTCATCATGATATATTTGAACTGGCATTTACACCACGACTCGTCGCAGGAAAATATAAAAAACCGGAAACTACTTATAGCCTTTCAGAACTGACTAGTAATAAGCTACTGGATATTGAAAAACCTACGTGGATATTTGCTGAACCTGCTCTCACGGCCAGGATAGGTTATAAATGGGTCAAATTGCAAATTCAAATTGGAAAATCGTTTAAACTCACAGACAAACCCCTGGCATACGATGAAAACTTTAATAGTGTAGGGCTGATCTTTGATTTTGGCAGATAGTGATCATCTTTTCACGATAGTGGAGGCAGCACCCTACTGCTATTACAAACTGGCTGAAGAATATTTGCGGCTTTTTTTCCGATAGAATATTCGCGATGAATCTGAAATGATCTCATCATCTACGGGACGCAATGGTCTGTTCACTCCCTGCTCACGGTAAATAAAATCAATGGATCGTAATTCTCCGGAAAGTTCTTCTTCTAATAGGTGTAAATCTTCCGGATCAAGGTCGTGTATCTTGATTGGTAGAAACCGTGAGGTAGAACTGTCACCAGACAATTTAATGTTTCGGCCTAATCGATCAGTGCTTGATTCAGTCTTAAATTGCAGGAATTCTTCTTTCCAGACAGCAGAATTGGTGTCACAGTAGGTCTGTGAAATAATGGGAATAAAAATCAGCGCTTTGACAGCATGTTCGATGGGCCCGGTGGAAGTTGATAAATCTGTCCTGAAATCATCCTGACTCCGGTCAAAGTGAATAGAAAGTCTGTCTTTGAGCGTTGCTTCAAGTTCTTGCTTTAACTTTTCAACCATTTCTGTGACCCAGCCACCCCCTGTTCCTGTTTTGGTCCCGGAAGGAATATATTTATTGTCGTTAGCCCGATAACTTATATATAAATCATATTCAAAGTCAGGAAGGATAGCGGAATTGGCTTTTTTATTGTGAGAGCCCGGTTGCAATTGGCTTTGCTCTTCGCTTAAGACTTCGTATATATTTACGGGTTCTCTCACGTTTTTTAGTATCTCCTGTTTCAAATAACGGGACACAATGCCTTGCTTATTGACAATATTGTGATGTACTGATTCGGAAACCCATATAGATCCGGGTGTAGATAAAGCCTGAAGCCTGGAGGCGATGTTTACGACATCTCCAAAAACATCCTGGTCTTCAAACACAACTTCCCCATGGTGAATACCGATACGCAATAAAAATTCGTTGGTTTTATTACACACTTCCTGAATTTTAATCGCCGCGTATACCGAATCTGTCACCGAATTGAAGCTAGCCATTACTCCATCACCCAGTTCTTTGATCCATGTACCCCCAAATTCTTCGATCACTGGTCTTTGAATCTCCCTGTTGCGTTGAAGGAGTTGAAATGCTTTTTTTTCATCATTACCCATCAATGCAGTATAACCAACGATGTCAGTAAACATGATAGCTGCAAGTCGACGGATCTGAGACATAGAGATAAGTTTATAAAAATTGTTGGTTTAATTAAAATCTTCGGAAAGATTTGTCGACCCAAAATAGTAAAATATGATGAATAACTGTCGACAGGGATATTTTCAAACTATCAAACGTTAAATTATTAGCATTCAACGGCTATTCATGTCTTTACAGCTGCAGGAGATTCTTGATATAGTTAATATATTATACATCTTTTAAACCCGTATCAGAAAGTACTAAGACTTGGATTCTTGATAGATTCTTTTATTTAAATTAGGCATTCTGGTCATATTAAAATACAAGATTGTCCGACCTTAATAAATTAACACATTTGATATAGTTTTGTGCTAAGTTTGGTCATTGAGTTTGGACAGATGAATATGCAAATTACAGTGAATACTGTCTAAGCCAAAACAAATAATAATACTTCAGAAGAAAAGACCCTAATAATAACTAACTGTCCTTACAGAATCATAATTCATCCATTTCTTGCAAGTTCGCTTAATCCGCCACAAAGGCCATTTTTTAGTCTTGGTCTTGGTAGGAATAATTTTTACATTGCTATTTCCTGAGAGTTTACATTCCAGATTTACAAAAAAAAGTATACCGATAGCAGACCAGAATGAAAGGAGCAGAAGGACACTAGCTACCCGAATGCCTTTCTTTCCAAACATGCCCGCATAAGATACATTAATGACTTTTCCCTGAAGAACAGCATCAAATATCATGCAAACCATCCATAAATATCCTGCAGCATAAGATTTGCTTTTGATCCTTTATCGATATCACATACGATCTTTCCCTCCTGGAATTGGATCAACCGATCCCCGTATTGTAAAGCATCTTTTAAATTGTGCGTGATCAGGATCGTGGTGATGCCCATATCCTGATTTAATTTTTCTGCCAGTCGCATGACGACCAGGGCAGACTTGGGATCCAGCGCCGCGGTGGGTTCGTCTAACAGCAAGATATCTGTATCGTCCATGACACTCATGAGTAAGGTCAGCGCCTGGCGCTGGCCACCTGATAGGCTGCCCATAGCTTGACTGATCTTGTTTTCGAGTCCCATACCCAAACTACTGATTTTCTCCTGGACCCGCTTTCGGAATGCCGCATTCGTGCCAATCGTCACGTTTTTGCGCTGAGTTCGCAACGCTGCCAGCCTAAAATTGTCCAGGATAGTCAGGTCAGGGGCAGTACCATTGGTAGGATTTTGAAATACGCGTGCGACCCACTTGCTGCGTTTGTATTCAGGAAGCGCCGTCACCTCTGTATCCTTTATACTGATAGACCCTTCAGTAGGCAATTCAGAACCTTCTATGATATTCATCAGGGTAGTCTTGCCACTGCCGTTAGCACCAATGATGACGACAAACTCGCCCTGATGTATATCCAGGGAGATGTCATCCAATGCAATGACTTCATTTATTTTTCCCTGATTAAAAATCTTGCTAATGTGTCGTAGCGAAATCATAACTTTTTCAACTTTTTTGCAAAGCGCTGGTCAGTCGAGGCAAGGCTACGATCATTAAAACAAATAACGCAGTAACCAGTTTTAGCCAATTGGGATCGATACCCATAGCCAGGGTACCTGCCAATACCATTTGAAACAATATGCTTCCTACGATCACCAGGACGATCTGCCAGCCAATGCTGGTGAGGTGCATCCAGGTCTTGAGGGCATCTGCTATCAGGACCGATCCCAGGCCAGTGATGACGATGCCGATACCCATATTGATATCTGTAAAGTTTTGGTATTGAGCCACGAGATAACCACTCAGGCCGGTGAGGGCATTGGCGATGGCTAGTCCGAGTATCTTGACCATGTCGTTATTGATACCCATTGATTTAGTCATGACCGGATTGTTGCCTGTGGCTCGCATCGCTATGCCAAAATCGGTCTTGAGAACATAATTCAATATCATCATAAGCAGCACCGTTATACAGATCGCTATAACAACCTGATTAAAAAGTACATTCTGAAAAATAGTGACCGAAGTAAATATGCCCGGTTGATTGATCAGGGGTACGTTAGACCTTCCCAGAAAAATCAGGTTGACGGAATACAATCCGGTCATCACCAGGATACCAGCCAGCAAGGCATCGATTTTCAATTTAGTATGGATCACGCCTGTACACACGCCCGCAAGCGCCCCTGCGCACATGCAAGCCGGCAGTATGACCCAGGCTGGCCAATGTTGAATAAGCCCTGTCGCCGTCACTACGGCACCCAAAGTATAACTGCCGTCTGTGGTGATATCAGGGATATTAAAAACCTTCATCGAAATGAATATACCCAATGCCATAGGACCAAGGCACAAAGCAAGTTGAAGCGCCGTGAGATAAAATTGACTCATTGAATAGACCCGAAGTCAGTAGGTATATTAATTCCGAATTTTTGAGCGGCTACGGGATTATAAACTTTTTTCCTAAGGGTGACCATCTCCCAATGTAATCCCTGGAGGTTTTTTGATTTTAAATATTGTGCAGCTTGCGTGCCTGCCTGGTACCCCCATTGATAGATGTCGGCGCCATAGGCTGCCAATGCACCCCGTTGTACCAATCCGGCTTCACTCGTAAAAATCGGGATATTTTTTTGATTACATGATTGGAGTATGGATTCAAATGAAGCAAAAACAATGTTGTCGGGATTTGCAAAAAACACATCGATATTCCTTGCCAATAAAGAGGCTGTAACCAATGGTACATCTGCAGATGAATTGACAGATTGATAGATAAGGGTGATATTATTGTTGGTAGCCAGATTTCGGATGCGTTCCATCGCTTCGACTGACTGAGGCTCGGATTGATTGTATAACATGCCGACCGTTAAAGGACCTGATTTGGATTTTACCACTTTTGGAATGAGTAAAAATGAAGTGTCTATATAGTCCAAGGTCTCTCCCACCCCAAGCAAATTGTCAGGAGCATGGCCTTGTGCATCATTGACTTTCATCAATTCTGGTGAGGGAGAGACCATCATAAATATGGGGATAGTCTTGGTGTTCTGTACAGCGGTAATCGTAGACAAAGATGGGTTCGTGGCTATGAGTGAGACCTCTTGTGCAATAAAATAATTGACTATCTGAGTGAGTGTAGGGATATTGCCCTGAGCATTGCGATAAATAATTTTGAGCGTACCTTTTTTTTCTTCATAACCGGCCTGTTCCAGTGCATCGATAAACCCGGTTTTCGCCTGCCCGATGGTGTTGTCTTCAAAGGCATCTACAAATCCCACTACCGGAACATTCGTATCCTTATGATTACACCCAATCACTAACAACAGACTCAAGGAAATGAATCGCCAATTTTTCATCATCTTCTGTTTAGAATTTTCTTTTTAAAATATCAAATGGTAATAGTTGTCAAAAAATATCTTCGAAAAGTTTACTTATATGCAAGATCATCCTTTTCCACAGAATAACCAAAGCCCAATGCCATCTGAGACTGCTGGATGCTCTATTGCCCTATTTTTCCAAATCCTTCTTCGACCAATAACTTATTGACCCAAAATATCCTGCTATACTTGTCAGGAATAACAAAGCATAACTCAGATAGTTCAACTGTGATCGATACGCTGCGCCTCCACTACCGCTGTATAAGCCAGGCACTGCCCAGGGGAAATATTGTCCCACACCGAGTGCTCCAAGTATCTGAGACATGACCAGCATGATCGTGACCAATCCCAGTGGAGAAAGATACCCCTTGCCCCATAAAGCAAAGTAAGCGACAGGAGTATTCAACAATATTATGAGAAAAGTCGTGAGGAAATAGTGGTTTAACTCCCGGGCGAAAAAGCTCCACTCCCATCCGGATAATCCCAGGATGAAACCGATCAATAGTCCAAGCAGCAGGTTACAGATCACCAATGCTACACACCAGGTTGTTGCATAAATAAATTTTGCATTCAAAATATTGGCTCTGGATACAGGCAGGGCTATCAAGTCTTTGACGGTGCCATCAGAAAACTCCCTTCCAAAAAGCCAGCTGGTGATAAATCCAAATATCAAGATCCCTCCTACTCCAACAGCTTGAGTCAATATACTGAGATATGATGGCCAATCGGCGGCTATAGCTAATACTTCCGATTTGGAACGCAGAGCACCGGACAAACCATCCATACCTCTGGACTGCATCAAAAACATGATGATACCTCCAAATATCGGTGCCAAAGCAAATGCAACTAAAGTGATTCCATGGATGGGTGAATGTTTATTTTTTAATACTTCCGCCTTGAGCGCGTGCCATGCAGTATTCATCATGCTTGGTTTGTATGGGGTCGATGGCTGGATCATCCTGAGGAAAAAGGATTCAAGGTCTTCCTGTACAATATGAAAGGACCTGACAGCAAGGCCGGCTTTAAATAAATCTTCGGACAGGAGCTCAGGCTGATCGAGACCTCTTTTATCCTTGCATATCAGGGGCCCTGCTTTTGCCTTAGATACTTTGAGGCCTTGCTTCACCAACACTTCATAGGCACGATCATTGTCCAGGGTGTCTATATATAAGGTCTTATGTACCAGCTGTGGCAGATCCTCTGTATTGATTTCATGGATTAATCGGCCTTGATGTACGATGCCTATACGAGTGGCGAGCTTAGCGATTTCGGAAAGAATGTGGCTGGATAGGAATATGGTTGCACCCTCTTCCTTTGCTAACTTTCCCAGATATTCTCTGATTTTGACTATACCGGCAGGATCCAGACCATTAATAGGCTCATCGAGGATCAGTAGCCTCGGATGATGAAGAAGCGCTTTCGCCAATCCAAGCCGTTGATTGTTTCCCAGGGAAAGATATTTTGCCTGGACAGATCTATAAGCTGTCAATTCCAGGGTGTCGACGATTTGATCAATGGCTCGAGGTTCCTTCAGTCCTCTCAATGTATGGTACACCTGTAGGTTTTCGACGACAGTCAGATTGGGATAAGACGCCGGGGTCTCTACCATATACCCTATATCATTCCAGATGCGAGATGCCTGCTTTACCTGATGACCAAATAACTTAATAGTGCCTTGTGACGGTTTGATCATACCCAACAAAGCCCTGATCAGGGTGGTTTTACCGGCGCCATTTAATCCTAAAAATCCATAGATCTCTCCTTGTCTCACATGCATGGAGATCTCATCGATAGCCGTCAACGATCCAAATCTCTTGGTCAGCGCACTAGTCTCTATAACATGCTCCATCATCCAAAAATACGACTGTACCACTTTAAAGGGCCAATACGCCTTCATGAATATTTGTCTGGCATAATTTCACGAGGTTTTTTAACCCACTAAGCATTTCTTAAAACAAGAAAATCAATAAACTGCATCATTTTTATGGGGTAACAAAAATTATTTTTTTGAAAAAATAAAAATATATAACAAATTAATTATCAATTATTTATATTTTTTATGACAAAATTTTAACCTGATATTGTAAAAAAAACATGCACAAAAAATTGCCAAAAAATAAGTCCATCCATCCTTAAAAAAACAATTGACAGGGAAATGTCGATTTGAGTATATTTGGCCAGTTTTCCGGAAGATAATGAGCTTCTTACTGTTCTGCTTAAATCTCGATTCGCAAGTTATTCTGCGAAAGCCAAACCCCATTTTATCAATTTTATTACAAGTATTTTTTTATTGAATGGCTTCATTCGTTATCTCTTATTTCTAAATTTTATTAAAAAATATTTATTCAACATTGTATGATAAAGAATCTACGCAAGACGCGCCAACGCCTTGTATTTAATGCAAATGGACTGGTCTTTACTGCGGTCGCCTTACAGTCGACTTTAGAAGTAGATACTGCAAATAAAGCCATATTAAAATTTGATATGAGCAAATGGTCTAATTTTGACCAAAATCAGGATGGCAATGCCATATTACATCACCTCAATGAAATACAAACTATCGAGATTGGTGATGAACAGTATGTAAAAAGATTTGTCAGAAACCGCGATACCTTATCAGAAGATCTGGAAGTAGAGATTCAGCTGCCAGGAAACCAAGTGTACAAACATAGAGCCAATTATAATGTAAAAGGGTTCCAGCTTTCACTGCGGATAGCATAGGACTCTACTGTTGATTTAAATAACCGACCACAGATTTAATTAAATTTTTTGAGTCAAGTGTCATGGTCGGATCGGTTAAGTTCATTTGCTGTTGATACATCGAAAGACACCAGGCAGGTATGGGGGAGTCAGGTATTCTGCCCTGCCAGGATTCCAATAATGTATTGCCTTGCTCTTCTTGGTCTGACATTTTTAATGCCAGTGCATTGATCAACAGCATAGGACTATCCAGGTGCGATCGGTCTTCACTGATATCTTTAAAAAGCTTTTGGGCCTCCTGGAGCCTACCCATGCGCTGCCAGCAAATAGCGGTGCACAATTTTTCGATCCTGCTATCGATGTCTTCATCATAGGGTTTGCCTACCCCAAGATTTTCCGGCCATTGGGCTGCTTGACCGATAAACTGCAATGCCGCTGTAAAATCATTTTTGTACATAGCCTGTATCGCTTGCTGCATCGTCGCTTCGCGATACAAATACCGCCCTTCTGTGGATCCTTCATTGGGGAGAAAAGTTTTACTCATCAATAAAGTATATGCTGCTTCATACTTCTTGTTTTCGATCATACATTTAGCCAGGAGGAAAGCGACTCCATCATTGGCGGGATAGTCTTGATGATACTTGGTCGCTATCATTAGAGCTTCCTGGAGATGACCCTGCGCTAGGTATTCCTGTGCGAGTAACTTGCCGTATCGCCACCCTTTTCCATCCAGTGCCATCGCTTTTTCCAAATTGATTGACCTTTGATCATCAAATAGGTTGGCTTTGGCAGCATAAAAAGCGGCAAAAGCCGGTTCGCCGCAAGATTCAAATAAATCTTTGGCCGCACTCGTATTTCCTCTGCTCCATGCCAGGAGCCCTAAAAAATATTTAGGCGGCCAGGTAGCCACATGTTCTGAAGAAAACTTAAATACTGACTGGGCTGTAGTCCGATAGGGAAAAACCATTTCGGGACTAGAGGATACTGCTTTATGTAAAACATCGGTATAACTCAAATCCCCTGATAAATGTAATGCATAAGCCTTCCAGTACAGTATCTCAGTATGGTCGGGAGCTAATCCTAAGATGCTCACTGCATCCTTTGGACTTTGGACATTCAAATACCAATCCGCCAAATTCAAATATACCTCATCATTAAATTCCTGTTGGATATGGCCCGAGAGCTGTGTTTTGTTATTTAGACTTGGATTGGACAACCATCTTTCTGCATCTACAAAATGGTTCAGTGGATTTAACTTATAGATTTGTGTTAGGTACTCTGCCGCTTTGGATCGATTTTTTTTGATCCGGTATATATAGGCTAGTAATTGTAAGGCCTCTATATTTTTGGCATTGAATTCCGTACTCCTCATGGCATAAGATAATGCACGATCATAAGTTTGATCCAGGGCATCGAGCCTGGCCAGCTCAAGGTAAGCTGCGCTTTTGTAGTCCGTCGATGCAGCAGCAATACTAAAACCATCTCTGGCATCTTGATAATGATACAAAGCTTTTTGAATCAGCCCATAAATAAAATTGGTCTGTGGATCGTAAGTATCCAGGCTCAATCCTTTTAATGCATACTGCAAAGCTCCGCTATAATTCATTTTACGATATTGGAGCTCCGCCATGACAGCAAGGGCAGATATATAAAGTGAGTCTGCTGCCAGGCTTTGTGCGAGAAGATCTTCGGCTTTGATATAATTTCTATCCCTTTGCCACTCTTTGCCTTTCAGATATAGACCATATGCTGAGCTCCAGTCAAAAGTCGATGGTAGATCTACAGGCCGGGCCAAGCCTTCTTTTTGATGAATGGTAGAATATCTAAACTTGTCACCGATCGTAAAAGATATCTCATCCCCACCGGATACGATCAGAATAGAATCTCTGACTACTTTGAGCGGAACAAAACTTATTTTTTTCTTGATCACTTTTTGGTCTACAGTAATAGTCACAGTATCTTTAATAAATTGTACCGGGCAAAATGACCATTTGACATAATTGTTTTCTTTATAAAAATTGAATCCCCCATAAAGATTGACTTTCTGCAGGCCTTTGGTTTTTTTGACCGGAAACCAATACTCGGTCCACTCATCTGTAGCGTAAGGAGAAAATCCTCTATGTTTAAAGGGTGTAAAGGTGCTGCCATCCGCGGATTGATTAAACAGGCGTCCGGATTGGATCTCCACGTATTGTCCATCCTGATCCGTGAGTAGTTGTTCCCAGATCATACCTTGACGGGAAAGTCCCCAGATCCATATTTTGCGTCCCGGCTTGTCATCCTGAAGTGCATAATGGCCCATACCAAAATCTTTATCATGCCAATATGTCGCAAAAAAATCAGCAGGCTGGCCAAAAACATGATAAGACTTATAACCTCCAAAGTCATTATTGTTATAAAAGGAGATGTTTTTGTTATTGGTTTTATTGATAGGCCAGTCTGCATATTCTCCGTCATGACCCAGGTATCTATTTCCCGGGAAGATAAATTCAAGATTGCCGGCAGCGGGCATCCCGGTATTCATCCAGGAGTAATAAGGTTGTTCTAATGGGGTACTGTTATGCCACAATGATTTGGTAGTAAAATAGGCTTTGTCGGGGGCCAGGTTTATTTCGATCGTCCAGGATGTCTGCGTGAGTTTGTCATAGGTACCTATAAAACAACTTACGCTTCTATCAGCATTAGATTGTGTCTTATAATCCACAGGAGTCGCACAGTTAGGCGTATGTCCGATGATTCCATAGTTGGCCTCTATACCGCCGCTGGTCCAGGGGCCACGCATAGCCACATCTCTAAACTTGACCACTTGATTGTTATAGATGAAGGCTTCTCCAGATGCCTTGTCCCAGGCAGCCCAAATCTTTCCTCCTATCTCCGGCAGTATCATCAATTTGATGTATTGATTCTCCAATTCTACTGTAGTCCAGGTTTGTAGTGTTGCAGTATCGGTATAACCATCAAATCTAAAGTATGGATAGATTTTGTCTACGTTGGCGATGGGATTGGGGTCTGAAAATGGGTAAGTCGTAAATGTCCTTTTATATGTTTTGATGGTTGAGGTTAAAGATTGGGCCCTGATGCCCGATACATAAATAATGAGCGATAAGACAACTACTGATATTTTTGACATAAACTGATTTTTAACATTAAAAATGAACCTCAAATGTAGAATATATTGAATGCTTGGACTTACCTGCTTTTTTATATGCTTCTAAGGTATAATGGATTACTAAAAAGTCTATGCATTTTAATGTATCAAAATTTACTACAACGTTTTAGTAGATTTTAGTGCTTTTTTCTGTACTTGATGAGCTATTTTTGTGTGAATAGTGCAACATATTGTACAATCTGTGCAATAAATACTAAAGTTAATCATACATTTTTTGTTCCAAAAGGTCAGTGGTTTTCCATTGGCCTTTTGATTTTAGGGCGAGATATATTCTTATCTTTGAGGCAAACGCACAAGTTCAGTTTGACTAAATAGAAAATTATCCCACAGAGCCTTCTCTTCACCCTGCATCACATAACGCCAGGTTTCTTTTCGTTCTTGCCAGCCTTTTAAATAGGCTAACTGAGGGGGGTGCTCACTGTAAGGTACAAATATCCATTACCTAAATCTACTGATTCGCCACTGGCCATCCACCAGGTGACTCCAAGATTTTGAGGGTTGAAGATCATAAAAAAACATCGTTGCAATTCGACATTCAATTATCCCAGTTCTTGATAGATCAATCCAATAATCGTGGACAGTTCATCGGAGGATTGCATTGCTAACGTTTTAGACCGCACTCTTTCTAAAGCCAGTTCTATCTGGGCTTCTCTAGCCTTAGCTTCTGCTAATTTTAAATCAAGAAAGCGGGTATAAGTCAGTTCAAATACCCTGGCAAAGCGTACAATGATAAGCTCTTCATCTGGCGAAAATAAGTAGGGAGCCAGGATGAGTAAATACCCATTTGAAAAATTAGCACCATAAAATGTAATGCTATCCGAAATATGAGCAAAAATATCTTTCGCTACATTTTCGGGCACATGTTGTGATAGAAACTGATGATGCGCTGTGTTTATTTCTCCCTGAATGGTGCATACATGCAGCGGCTGTTTCATTTTCCAACTCTCGTATCTTTCATTCAAAACATGATCGCCAGTCGGTGGGAAATCAATAAAATTTGGTAAAATGGTGCCATCCGGTAGGGTAACCCAAGCTGTTTGTTTTAGTTTATTTTCATCAATAAACATATAGCCACAACTAAGTGATTTAATTCCCAGTTTGCCAAATTCATGGTACAAAATACGGGCTGCTTCAGCCAATTCATTGCTATTTTGCATGGCCATTGCTCTTTATGGATTTTTTGATTGCTCATCCCAATGGTAAATGGTTAATTACAAATCCTTCCACATCACCCGAAAATTCACCAAAGGGCCCTGGATATAAGTATTTTTTCGATGAGGTAACCAGCATGTATTATTTTACAACTATCTGTGCCGGCTCATCAATCACTAAGGACTTCATGATGGATAAAAAACCAATCACAATAAAAGTAATTGTAAAAAAGATGATGATTTTATAAATATCACTCTACCTGATCAAAAGATAAGAAAGCAAGAGTTTTATTATGGCTCTGGATATTTATCTTCTGGATCCCGATCGTATAGAGCAGCTTATTCAAATTAAAATCTACTTTATTCGTAAGCAAAAAAAAATACCGTATAAAATGAATTACACGGTATTCTATTATTGTTTTTTAAAGCAAACTAATGGGGACTATTTTTTATCCCACCACAGTTTGGTAGTTCCTTTATCAGGCCCTCCCAATAAAGTGTTTACAGCTGCATTTACTGCTGCAGTATTGGTCGTATACTCACTGACCGTATAAGTAACTCTTCTTGGAATAGCTGTCACCGGTATAGCAGGGTCATCCGTATTCAATCTTGGATATAAAGTAGGGTACCCGGTACGCCTTCTTTCGGCCCACGCTTCCCAACTATTAGGATACAGCGATATCCATTTTTGAGTGATGATTTGTTCTAATTTTTTTTCTGTACTTCCTGCTTCGTCGAAGGCTACCGGTACCTTTGATACTGCAGGATTAGTTGCGTCCATCGCAGCAGGTACGTTGCTACTGGTCGTATATTCTTTGCCAGATAAATCTGTAGTGGGTAAGCCATATTCAGTGAATGATCGGCGAATACCTTCTTCATAAAAAGATTTTACGGTACCACTTCCCATATTCCAACCCACCAGAGCACCTTCTGCTCTTAAAAAATAGACTTCAGATGCTTTGAGCAATGGCCAGTTAGGTCCTGCTGTTTCTGCTGCGATGTATATCGGAGCCATGTCAGAAGCCAGGTTATTAAATGCAATTCCTTGTTTAGCTTCTTTTGATTGGCCATTTCGCATTCCTTCATATGGAAATTTCACTCCCGCTGGGTCATCATTATTATCAGGCGTTTTAGCGGCAGAAAAATATTTATCTACTCTTGGATCCTGATATCCTTTCAGTATACTCTCCATGTCAGCACTCATTCTGAATTCACCCCATTGGGTAATGGTAGTGTATCCATTGCGCCAGTTGTTACTGGTTTTTACTGTGGCATCACCAGCTACTGCCTCGATAACGCCATCGGCTACCGCTTTTTCTCCATTGGTTTTTGCTAGGCCTGCATTAGCATATCGCACTCTAATGGCCAATCTTAGACGAAGACTATTGGCAAATCTCAACCAATTGTTCACATTGCCTGCGAAAACTACATCATTTGCGCCCAAAATAGTCGAAGTCTTACCTGCATTACCCTTTAATACGGTGATGGCTTCGTCCAGGGTTTTGAAAAAATCTTCATATATTTTGTCTTGAGCATCAAAAGCAACTGATTTTTCGCCATTGCCAAAATTAGAGTAGGGTATAGGCCCCCAATAATCGGTAATGCGATGATATGCAAATACACGCCATACTTTGAAGATGGCATTTTCAAGGACCATATTGTTGGCTTTAGAAAAATCTTCTACGTACTTTATCTGAGGAGCAGCATCTCTGTAAAAATCGAGATAAGCACCATTGAGCCAACCACCAACTAAAGTAAATTTGTCAGAATCAAAATTAGGAGCGGTAGTAGCCATATAGTTAGAATACACATCAGCAAATAGAGAATGTGCTAATTGAAAGTTGCCCCTGTCATTTACTCCTATATGGACAGGGGTGTACAAGGCAGCTGCTGCTATAAGACCAAATGTGCCCTGGTCTAATTTATCTACTGTTAGATTTTTTGGATCAGTATTGATTTCATCAAACTGATCAGTACATGCCGCAAACAGAAAAAGTGTCGGGATCAGGCATAATAATAATTTTTTCATTTCTATTTATTTTTTAATAATTAAAAATCAATTCCTAAAGACAATCCTATAGACCGGGTAGTCGGTAACGAGAAGGCCTCTTGACCATCAACGTTATTTCCTGTCCCTACGGTTAACTCAGGATCTACATATTTTGCTTTATTGCTGAAGAAAAATAAATTTCTACCCACCAGAGAAATCCTGGCTTTGTACTTTGGCAATCTATAGCCCAAGACCATTTCCCGCAATCTGACATTGGATGCGTCTCTTACAAATGCCTCTCCTGTAGGAGCATTTCTGCCACCCACCAGGTTCCAAAACTTTTCAGCAGATGCCTTAATATCATTTGGAGTGCCGTCTTGTTTTACAGCTGTTTCATTTGTAAATACATCTTTACCGAATACCACTCCGCCTTCTCTTCCAGGTAACGTATAATCTAAAAATCCATCACCTGCCAATATCGCTTCACTAAATGCAGTGATGGTACCACCTTGTCGGATATCTATCAGAAAACTAAAATTGAAATTTTTATAATTGAATTGATTGTTAATACCGCCTAGCCAATCAGGATTAAAATTAGCAATGGGTACATTTTTACCTGCGGTGATTAATGGAAGACCATTGGCACCCACAATGACTCTACCCTGTGCATCTCGCTGAAAACCTCTGGATTGTATATCGCCAAAAGGAAATCCTTTTCTCAATACAAAATCACTGATAAAGCCTGTGGGGCCACCACGATTGAGCTCATTTAAGCCTTCTGCCAGATCCAGAATCTTACTGTTGTTTTTAGCAAAATTTATATTTATATCCCAAGTGAGGTTTTTATTGGATATCGGGGTGAATCCCAATACAGCCTCTATACCTTGATTTTGTATATCTGCACCATTTAGAAATCTTTGGTTTATACCTGAGGCGACAGGAACTGATATGGCAAACAACTGATCAAATGTGTTGGTTTTGTAATAAGATAAGTCCAGTCTGAGGTTATTCTTGAAAAAGCGGGCATCCAATCCTACTTCGGTAGATTGAGTTGTTTCTGGCAATAAATCTGCATTGGGTAAAGTAGAGTTTAAGCTTACCGTACCATTAAATACAATGGCTCTTCGAGATAACTGATAAGGATCCGTATCGCTTCCTACTTCTGCCCAAGACCCTCTCAATTTCAAAAAGGAAATTGCGTTAGGTAATTTAAGTAAATCACTCAAAACAGCTGAGACTCCAAAAGATGGATAAAAATAAGATCTATTGGCAGCCGGTAGAGTAGAGCTCCAATCATTTCTTCCCGAAAACTCTAAATATATACTATTGAAGAAACCTATAGATCCAAAGCCATATAATGATTGCACTTCTTTTTTACTAAATGATTCAGCGGGTCTTGGATCAGCAGTATTGCCCAATGCAAATATATTTTCAACATTAAAATTCACACCAGCTCCTGATACCTGATCAAATAAGGAAGTTCTAAGATTACCACCACCATTGAGATCCAATGATATTTTTTCAGTCAACGATTTATTAAAGTTGAGCAAGAAATCAGTATTCCATTCATATCCGTAGTTAAATGTTTTTGAGTAGGAACCACCTTGAGCCACAGTGTAAGAATCTGTCTTTCTGGTAAAGTCAGTAAAATTATTTATTCTATCCAATGCTGACCTTCCCATGAGTGAAAGGTTTTTTAATATTTGATATTTAAGTGATACCAAACCAGTCACTCTTTCACGAAGGCTGGGTTGTAAAATATTATTTATAGTCCAATAAGGGTTACCACCTCCATTAAATCTTGGTATCCAGTAATGTTGTCTGTTTTGACCAGCTTCATTTATAAATTCATATTGTTCTATATCTGCCGTGCGTATGTTTCTTGGTAACACATATAGATATCGTAGCGGATTGTCAAATCCTTCACCTTGACTTAATATATTTGAAAAATTATCTCGGATGTAGTTGACTTTGGCATCGGCAGATAGTTTTGTATTTAGTTGGGTATTTACACGCAATCCCAGGTTGTGACTATTAAGATTGTTTTTGGGAATAATACCTTTTGCATCGGTATAGGTATAAGATAAGAATGTATTTGTTTTATCATTTTTTATGTTTACACCCAGATTGGTAGCTAAGTTTTGACCTGTTTGAAAAAAGTCTTTTATATTATTTGGCTGAGGGCTCAATGGGTAGTTCTTTCCAAAGTCAGGATGGTTGGGGTTATTGGACCAGTGCGGGATCGATTGGCCTGTCATCTTAGGACCCCATGAGGTGGTTGCAGCAGCAGCATAATTACCTGCAGAACCTTGGCCATATTCATCTTGAAATTTTAACAGATGTATCGGAGATTCTGCTAAAAAATTAATGCCTAGTGAAGTACTTACACCGTTTTTAGCTCCTTTCCCAGATTTTGTAGTCACCACGATCGCCCCATTATTAGCTCTACTGCCATACAAGGCTGCCGCATTGGCTCCCTTTAATACAGATATTTCTTCGATATCATCAGGGCTTAGATTTCGAATATCGCCATTCATAACTATTCCATCTACGATATAGAGTGGTTGGCTACTACCACTTATAGATCGATTGCCACGTAATAAAACTTTGGATCCTCCGCCTACACCTTCACCAGAGCCAGTGACTGAGATGCCAGCTACTTTACCCGACAAAGTATTGAGTATATTGGTAGATCTGGCTTGTTTCATTTCAGAAGAACTAACTCCCTGTGCAGAGTAGGAGAGAGATTTTTTTTCCCTGCTAATACCCAGTGAAGTCACTATTACCTCATCCAGCAATGTACCGAATTCCATGACTACATTCAGCTCAGATTGGCCATTCACACTAATAGATTTGGTGGTATATCCTATATAGGAAAAAACAAGTACTGTGGAGGGGGAATTTAATTTGAGTGAATAAATTCCATCAATATCGGTCACAGTACCATTGGTGGTACCTACTTCCAGTACGGAAACACCCGTCAGGGGATCTCCATCCCTGGAATCGGTCACTTTCCCACTGACATTTTGAGCAAACATTATTTGGCTCATCATCACAAGTAAAAAAGAGAACACGATCCCAATTAATTTTTGTTTAAGCATTTTAGATTTCATTTTTATAATCTTTTGATTAGGAGAGATTTAATTTAATATTTTTAGTTTTAACACATACCCTTGTCAAACTCATCAGAGTAAATGATTTTAGGTTTAATTCCTCTTGAAGACCGATATCTCTTACTCAGGAAATGACAAAGTTTCCTAGTGTAAAGCATACGAAATTAACACCTTTAAAGTAAATACCATTAATATTTCTATAGAAAAAATCATTTTACGAAAACGTTTGAGTTGAGTCCTTTTGTGTCAATTTGATCCTTTGTGAAATTTGGGTTTAGAGACAGTAAAAACGATATGCATGCTAAATTGTTTATTAAAATTTGATGTCAAAGGACTATCAAAAAGCAATTTTATCAATTTATATTTTATAAATTGAAAGGCTTTCATTATACTTCTTTTTGTTACGATTTCTTGGCAAAAGGTTATAATGTTATTGTATTTCCAATTTTTCATCTTATATCTTTGTTTTTAATGAAAATTAGTTTGACCAGCGTTGATCTTTTGGGATGGATAGTGATACTATGTCTTTTAAATCATTCTTGCAAAGAAAATAATAATATACATGCACGGATAGCGGAATCACCCATATTTACTGAAGTCTCCTCATTAGAATCAGGAATACATTTTGAAAACTCAGTGGTGCAGGAAGGGGAAAACAACGTGCTCAACTATTCCTATTTTTTCAATGGAGGTGGGGTAGCCTTGATGGATATTAATAATGACTCTTTACAAGATATTTATTTTACCGGAAATATGGTAGAGAATAAGCTCTATTTGAATAAAGGAAACCTGCAATTTGAAGATATTACTCAAAAAGCGGGCGTGGCATGTACCGAAGGATGGAAAACCGGTGTCACTGTAGTAGACATAAATAGGGATGGTTGGCTAGATTTATATGTATGCAGATCTGCTATGAGTGATACCTCGCTTAGAAAAAATCTATTATTCATCAATAATCAGGATCTTACATTTTCTGAGCAGGGAGCAAAATATGGGTTGGCTGATATGGGCTATAGCACTCAAGCAGCTTTTTTTGATTACGACAGAGATGGTGATGAGGATGCTTTTATTATCAATCATTCTCTACCAGAGTATTCAAAGTTTTCTTACCTCACGCAGCACCTTATTACTAAAGGAAATAATTTTTCACCACGGTTGTATAAAAACGAGAATGGGTATTTTAAAAATGTATCTGACGAAGCTGGTATAGTGAATAATGTATTGAGTTTTGGGCTGGGTTTGGCGATATCAGATCTCAATCAGGATGGCTGGCTCGATATGTATGTATCTAATGATTTTAATGAACAGGACTATCTGTACATCAATACCCAAAATGGTAGATTTAAAAATGTAATAAAGGAAGCTACAGGACATACATCATTGTTTTCTATGGGTTCGGACATCGCAGATATTAATAATGATTTATTACCCGATATTATCACTTTGGATATGATGCCTCACTCCAATGAGCGAATAAAACTAGCTACCGGTGATGACAATTATGATAAAAATGAAGTGCTGGATCGGGTAGGACTACACCATCAGACCATGCGCAATATGTTACAGCTCAATAATGGTGACGGGACCTTTTCTGAGATCGGACAACTGGCTGGTGTGTCCAATACTGATTGGAGCTGGGCTTCACTGTTTGCAGATTTTGATGGCGACGGCTATAAAGATTTATATGTCAGCAATGGTTATGAAAAGGACTTTACCAATATGCAATTTTTGAAATTTACAGTAGATGCAAAAATAAAAAGCCAACAAACCGGTGTAGCCCCGGATATGAACCTGATTTTGAACAATATTCCCTCCATTGAAGAAGGCAATTTTTTATTTAAAAATAATGGAAGGAGCGGGCCTGACTCCACAGGACAAGCTGCCCTTAGCTTTAGCGATTTTACTCAAACATGGGGAGCAGCCAGAAAATTTAAATCGAACGGTGCCGCTTATGCCGACCTGGATAATGATGGTGATCCGGATCTTGTAATCAATGCGATGAATCAAAAATCGTTTATTTACAAGAATAACGCAGTAGAACAAAAAACAGCAAATTTTTTGCGGATAGATTTAGCTTCGAACAATCCTGGCCTGCCAATTGAAGGTACGCAGGTAAAATGCTTTACCAGGGACATGACCCAATTGTATGAGTTCTCCCCTTGCAGAGGATTCCAATCATCGATGTATGGGCCGATATCGATAGGGGTAGGAACTGACCTCATCATTGATTCAGTAAAAGTGATTTGGCCGGATCACCAATATCAGATGTATCACAATATACCTGTACAGACGATGATCACGCCGGCATATAAAGATGCTATACCGACTTTGACTGTGCCAACCCCTTCTTTGTCATTATTTTCTCCTCACCCGGTTCTGAACTGGAGTCATCATCCCGCCCAGGTCAATGATTTTAAACAACAGCTTCTATTACCTCGTATGTATTCTTACAGCGGGCCTAAAATGAAATCAACAGATGTCAATAAGGATGGGTTACAGGATTTATTTATCTGCGGTCCTGCCGGTCAAAGCAGCAGCTTGTTTATTCAGAATATGCAGGGTGGTTTCAAACCCAGTAATGTTGCATTGTTTGAATCTGATAAGGCAAGCCAGGACGAGAATGCTTGCTTTTTTGATGCGGACATGGATGGTGACATGGATCTGTATGTAGTGTCAGGAGCTTATCTAACCACCCTACCGGATCAGTTCCAGGACAGACTTTATTTAAATGATGGCAAAGGCAATTTTACCAAAGCACCTAATAACATTCCAAAGGAAACATATTGTGGTGCTGTAGCAGTGCCGCTTGATGTGGATGGAGATGGTGATACAGATCTTTTCATAGGAAATCGAATGCTACCTGGACAATATCCTATGGCCCCGCCCAGTCAATTTCTAATCAACGATGGACAGGGAGTATTTACCAATCAGATTGCATCCGTAGCAGATGATTTGGAGCATGCAGGTATGATCACCGATGCCTTAGCCATGGACCTCAACAAAGATGGAGCGATGGATCTTATCGTAGTTGGTGAGTGGATGAGCATCAAAATCATGATCAATGAGCATGGCAAGCTGGTAGATAAAAGCAGGGATTGGTTGGGCGAGAATACATCGGGCTGGTGGAATGTAATCACCGGCGAAGATTATGACCAGGATGGTGACATCGATCTTATCGTGGGCAATGCAGGAGAAAATAATCAATATAAAGTATCTGCAGATCATCCGATTACGTTGGTATACAAAGATTTTGATGGAAACGGTCAGGTAGATCCTTTCCTTAGTTATTTTATAGATGGTATATCTTATCCTTATGCCAGTCGGGACGAAGCCCTGGGACAAGTAGGTTTTTTGAGAAACCGTTTTCTAGATTATAACTCTTACGCGACGGCTACTTTGAAAGATATATTTACACCAGATGAATTACGAGACACGACTACTTTAAAAGCCCAAATTTTATCAACACTTTATCTGGAGAACAAGGGGTCATCGTTTGTGCGTAAACCATTGCCCATACAAGCCCAATTCGCTCCGGTGTATACCCTGGTCAGTGAAGATCTTGATCAGGATGGTGATCTTGATATAATCCTGGCAGGAAATGAGACCAAAGTAAGGGTGCGGATGGGACGAGCAGATGCTAACAAAGGTTTTGTCTTTCTCAATGATGGTCGCGGCAACTTTAGTTATCTGCCTCAATCAGTCAGTGGTTTAAATCTCAAGGACGACACTCGCCAATTATTATTCATCAAACTTGAAGGGCAAAGTGTGCTCATGGTCGGTCAGAATGACAAATCCATACTATCTTATATTTTGGGGACGCTCAATCAATAAATGAATTTTACAATATCATCATGCAATATTGGGAAAGTTATACGAGCTTAAAAACGATGCGTACATCAGTGTATTTGTTGACCACTATAAAAGTCACTGTCTTTCAATACGAATCTATTAAACAACCATACCCCGACGACGAGGCCCAATATACCCAATGGCAATGAAAGATGATGCGGACCCACAAAACTCAAAGAAGGCTTGAGGGTGACCGGAAATATTTTGGACAATAGGTCCTGGCTCACATTCTTTTTAGCGTAAAAGATATTATCCCCCCATCTCGCCACACAAAGTGCGACAAATACTACGCCCAGCACCAGGTACTCTACCTTGGAAGTCAGTTTATCTGGATTTGCCTGTTTTAAAGTCAATGATTTTATGACGAGTAGTACCAGTATAAAAGCCAGGATGATTAAAGCAGCATACCAATACAAGTGAATGGATCCATTTGAATAGATCTCTGAACTGCCATTCCACAAAAAATAATCTGCCATTTTATATTGTTCTTTATATTTCTTTTATAGCATCCCGCCTTCAAGTGGTACTATTATGCATCAAGTTACTTCAATATCACCAAGTTAGAATCCAGGATCAATTTATAATGGGCGGTGGAGTTATTTTCATTATTGGTTTTATTGTTTATGATTTCCAAAAGGATGGACATCGATTTTTGACCTTGTAAAAAAGGGTATTGTTCTACTGTGGCAGCTGGTTTGTATATTGAGTGAGCCGTCATTGGAAAATTGGCATAACCGACCACCATATATTGTTTGTCCTTTTTAATGCTCTTAAGGTATTGAATGATATTCATAGCAGCAGTATCATGAAAGCCAATGATGGCAGTCACTTTACGCTTGTATGCCAATAATTTTTGTGTGGCTTGTAATATCCCTTCTTGAGAAAGATCACAGTTGATGACCAGGTGCGGATCGTATTTTAGCCTTTGTTTTTCCAGTGCTTGTCGGTACCCATCCAAACGCTCTCTGGATACAAAGAGCTTTTCCGGGCCATTGATCAAGCCGATTACTTTGTTGTTTTTTTCAAATAAATAATTGACCAATTGTATCGTACCGGAGACCATATTGCACGCTACGTAGTGTATCTCTTTCATGTCCGGGATACGATCTACAAAAACCATGGGCACGATGTCTTTGAGTTTTTGCATATGATCGTAAGTAAAGGTGTTTTTAGACAAGGACATGATGATGCCATCTACCCGGTGTCTTTTCATCGATTCAAGAAGGTTTTTTTCCTTTTCAGGATCTTCATTGGATTGACCAAACAATACCACATAATTATTTTCACTGGCCACTTGCTCTATACCACTGATCAATTCGGGGAAAAAGGCTTCTGACAAATGAGGTAGGATTACTCCAATGGTATTCGTCTTGCCTTTTTGAAGGTCGATAGCTATCTGATTGGGCTCATAATTGAGTTCTTTGGCGAGTTCTTTGACCCGCATCTTAGTTCTCAATCCTATACTGGGATCATCGTGCAGGGCTTTAGAGACGGCTGAAATGGAGATATTCAGTTTTTCAGCAATGACCTTGATAGTGATAGGCTTATTGACCATATATAATCTGCGAATCTATTTATTGACAATATAGATATTTTTCATGGGGCTAACTTAATTGATCCTGACCATCGACCTTTAAGCTGATAATAAACTCAGTGCTGGTCTCTGGCTGATATACCTTATTTGTCTCATTGGGGGTTGCTACCAAAGGATGATAGTTTGTATTAACTTGTATCATGCCTCCATGTGCTTTCACAATGTCATAGGCCAGGCTCAGTCCCAGACCGGTTCCCTGGCCTGTCGGTTTTGTCGTAAAAAATGGTTGAAAGATTTTGTCTCTGATGTCTTCAGGGATACCGGGACCGTTGTCTTTTATAGATATTAAAATTTTATTGAATTGCATTTTCGTCGACACCGTCAGGGCTGGTTTGTAATCCTTCACTCCAGATTTTATCTTTTCATTGATCGCCTGAAATCCATTATTTATTAAATTAAGCAATACGCGCCCGATATCCTGCGACACTACTTGAACCTTTGGCAGATTGGGGTCGAAATCGGTGATTATTTCAGAATTAAAATTATTACTCTTGGCTCTCAAACCCTGGTACGAAAGTCTTACATATTCAGCAGCTAAGGCATTGATGTCGGTCCATTCCTTTTTCCCGGTACTGGTTCTTGAATGTTCGAGCATCCCCTTTACGATGCTTTCGGCACGTTTTCCATGATGGTTTATTTTGTCTGAGTTTGCTTTTATGTCATTGATCAGGTCTTTTGCTTGTTGCAAATGAATAATGGCGTGCTGTGGATTGCCTTTTGCATATTGCTCATTGCCAATGGCCAATTGTTCATCTATTTCTTTGACTAATTCTGCATTTAGTTCAGAGAAATTATTCACGAAGTTTAATGGGTTTTGTATTTCATGAGCGATGCCAGCCGTCAATTCACCAAGCGAAGCCATTTTTTCGGACTGGATGAGTTGATTTTGGGTTGCTTTTAGATCTTCTAATGTGTTTTGCAGTGCCTCTTTCTGATGCACCACTTCTGCTGTTCTTGAAGCTACTTGTTTTTCCAAAAACCTTTTTTGTTCTAGTAAATTGCGTGAACGGTAAAAAACGAATGCCCAAATACTGCCAATGATCAGGAGTCCGTATGATGTATAAGCCCACCAGGTTAGCCACCAGGGTGGATGTACGATAATGGTTAAAACCGCATCTTGTGTACTCCAAGCGCCATCATTGTTAGAACCCTTAACGCGAAAAGTATATTTGCCGGGTGGTACTTTTGTGTAATGAGCTATTCGCCCAGTGCCTTTGTCTACCCAATCATTGTCTACCCCCTCCAGTTTATACCTGTACTCATTTTTTCCGGAAGCGCGGTAGCTCAATGCAGCGAACTCAATGTCAAAGAAATTCTGACGGTAGGAGAGAGAGAACTCTTCACCAATGACTGGATAGTTCTTATCAAAGATTTTGAATTGAGTAATGACTACAGGAGGCTGAAATTTGTTTTCCTGAATCGAACCAGGTTGAAATGCAATCAATCCATTGTGACCATTGTTACTCCCAAAATAAATGATGCCATCCGTGCCTTCCATGCTGAGATAGGCATTATAATCATCTGACTCCACACCTATGGCGGAAGTTGCTAATCCATCCGTGCTTCCAAACTGTTTAGTGCGCATTAAAGTACCGTTGAAACGGGTAATACCCTCATCTGCCATTATCCACAGATTGCCTTCTTCGTCTCCGGCAAGTCCCTGTACAGTATTTGATAGCAAACCATTTTCTTTGGTATAAATCGTAAATTTTCCGGATGATGAATCGAGTCTATTCAACCCTCCTCCGTATGTTCCTATCCAGAAAATGCCTTTTCGGTCTTCATAGAAACAGGTGACACTATTATTGCTTAGGCTGCCCAAAGCACCAGGCTGATGTTTGAAATGATCAATTTTGCCGGTTTTCAAATTGATGTGGTATAGACCATTTCCACCCAAAGCCAAATGAAATGCCTGGATGCCTATCCATAGATCGTCATTGCTGTCTTCGTAAATAAACCGGATACCCGCATTCAATGGCGCTTCTTCATCTTTAGAACGATAATTATAGGTAATAATTTTTTTTGTGGCAATATCGTACCATTGCAAATAACCTTCATCCGTCCCTATCCACAATCTGCCGCTTTTATCTTTGTAAAGTACATTAACCCCATTATTGGCCAGACTTCCGGTGTCCAAAGAATTATGTTGCAGAAAGGTTACTTTGTGTGTATATGAATCATATTGTATAATTCCGGCCTGATCTGTACCTAACCAAAAAATGCCTGGTCGTTCCTCACAGGCTGTTGTTAAAACAAAGCTTTCATTATTTTTCTTTATGTTTTTTAATTGCCATACTTCTTCAAATTCATCTTTATCCGGATTAAATTTTAAAAGGTTTTGACTGGTGGCTACATAAGGCTGGCCATCGGCTGATTTAAAAATTGATTTTATTCTGTTGCTGCCAGGCCCAAATAACATACTTGCTTCATCATTCAGGTAACGCTTAAATTTTCTTGGCTGAGGTGAAAAATAAATAATCCCTCTTCCTACTGTGCCAATCCACACTAAGCCAGCACTATCTGTCTTGATTATATGACCTTTTGTTTCAGTTTTAGGCAGATAACTTTTATTCTCGTAAAGCGTAAAAACCTTGGTTTGCGGATTAAAATGGTACAAGCCTGCTTCGGTCGAAACCCAATAGCTGCCAGTCAAGTCCTGTGTGACAGCAAACAAAACATCATTGCCAATACTATTCGGATCATTTGGATCGTGATGATAATATGCTACGCATTTTTTTGATTCAGGATCTATTACAAACAGGCCATTCCCAAATGAACTTAGCCACAGAAGGCCTTGCTTATCTTGATAAATATGATGAACCAAGCTAATATTAAGCCTCGAAGAATCATTAAAATCTCCTCCGACCAGGTAGAAGCGCTCTTGTATTGGATCGAAAAGATTTACACCTGCATTTGTTCCTATCCAAAGCATCCCTGCTCTATCTTCCACTATTGAATAAACCCTGTTATTACTTAAACTATACTGATCCATTGGGTTATTTTCAAACACGGTAAACCGGTTTGTTTTTGGATTGTAACGGGTAAGGCCATCCGTACTTCCAAACCAAAGCATACCGCTACGATCTTCAGCAATTCCTTCTATGGAGCCCTTACCCATACTATTGGTATTTTTGGGGTCGTGTGGATATCGATTCCACACGCCAGTCTGCGGGTCAAATGAATTAACACCTCCACCTCCGGCTGTACCTACCCATATCAGGCCGGTGTGATCTTCATACACCGACATCACAATGTTATCGCCAAGGCTGTTGGTATCTTTTGGATTATTTTGATATCGGGTGAGCGTATAGCCGTCATATTTAATCAACGCATCCAGGGTAGCAAACCACATAAAGCCTTTTCTGTCTTGCGTCAGGCCAAAAGCTATATTATTGGAAAGCCCATTTTCGATGGCTAACCGTTCAAACTTTATTTCGTTATTTAAATAAAGATTGTTTTGAGCTACCTGTCCCTTGAGTAGAATTACCTGTAAAGACAATAAAAAGAAAAGAAATAAGGCGACAAATTTCATTTTATATAGATTGAATGGGAAAGGTAATTATAAACTCCGTCCGCTCTCCTTCTACGCTTGCACACTCAATGGATCCTCCATGCCCTTTCGTTACAATATCATAAGCTAAGCTTAATCCCAGGCCCGTTCCCTGACCCGTCGGTTTGGTTGTAAAAAATGGTTGAAAGATTTTGTCTCTGATGTCTTCAGGGATACCGGGACCATTGTCTTTTATAGATATTACAATTTTATTAAATTGCATTTTCGTCGACACCGTCAGGGCTGGTTTGTAATCCTTCACTCCAGATTTTATCTTTTCATTGATCGCTTGAAATCCGTTATTTATTAAATTAAGCAATACGCGCCCGATATCCTGCGACACTACTTGAACCTTTGGCAGGTTGGGTTCAAAATCGGTGATTATTTCAGAGTTAAAATTGTTACTCTTGGCTCTCAAACCCTGGTACGAAAGTCTTAAATATTCAGCAGCTAAGGCGTTGATGTCGGTCCATTCTTTTTGCCCGGTACTGGTTCTTGAATGCTCCAGCATCCCTTTGACGATGCTTTCGGCACGTTTTCCATGGTGGTTTATTTTATCTGAGTTGGCTTTTATGTCCTTGATCAGATCTTTTGCTTGTTGTAAGTGAGCGATAGCCTGTTGTGGATTGCCTTTTGCATATTGCTCATTGCCAATGGCCAATTGTTCATCTATTTCTTTGACTAATTCTGTATTAAGTTCTGCGAAATTATTTACGAAATTTAATGGGTTTTGTATTTCATGGGCTATGCCTGCTGTGAGTTCTCCAAGACTGGCCATTTTCTCTGATTGAATGAGTTGGGCTTGGGTGGTTTGTAAACTTTTATGCGATATTTCTAAATCTTTATAGGCTTTTTCTATTTCCCTTGCTTGTGCTAATTCTTTGAATTGAGAGCGGGCACGCTCCTGCCTCAGCACATACTGTTTGTAATATTGATTTCCCAGTTTGGCTAAACCTAGCAGACCTAATACATACATCAGATAAGCCATCTTGGTACGCCACCATGGAGGCAAAATAATAATTTTTATGCCTGCCCCTGCTTCATTCCATTCACCATTGCTGTTGGCAGCTTTTACTTTGAATGTATAGTCGCCGGTAGGAAGATTGGTATAATACGCAGTATGCTGATTGGGTATGTCATTCCATTCTGCATCGAATCCCTCCAGTATGTAGGAAAATTTATTTTTTTGAGGGTCAGTATAGTGTACTCCCAGATAGTCTATGCTGATATTATTTTGATTGTATTTTAGCTCAAGGATAGTATTAATTGTAAGAGAATCAAGGGAGGTTGCTATCGACCTATTGCTTACCTTGACATCTGTGATGGATACAATGGGAGGGATAGATCCGGATTTTATATCATCCGGATTGAACCGGATCAAGGCGTCGCCACCGATAAACATCTGCCCATCCTGAGTTTTTAGACCACTGAAGAATATCCTGCCATTAATACCATCTCCAGCGGAATAATTGGTAAATTTTTCTGAGTTGATATTGAATCTGCTGATACCGCCATCGGTGCCTAGCCACAATACATTATTCTTATCATCGTGCAATATCTTATTTACATTCATATTTGGCAATCCATCCTGCGTGGTATATGTTTTAATTTCACCGGTTGCTGTGTTATATCTATTTAAGCCTCCATCTTTGATACCCACCCAGACTACATTGGAGCTGTCTTCAGAAAAGGTAGAATTAATGGTTTGGGCAATAAAGCTTTTACCTGGCCTGGGATCATACCCATGGCGGGTAATTTTGTCTGTAATATAATCGTATAAAAAAAGCCCGTTTTCGCTGAGTATCCAAAGTCCGTGCTGCCCACCATTCTCCACTAACATACTATTGCTCTGTTCGGAGCCACCGGGTTGGGTACTCAGGTCGATGACCTTATAAGCATCTTCATCTTTCAATTTTTTATATAGATAATTAGTACTGCCTAGCCATTCATTACCGTTCTTATCTTTAAAAAATTGCCTGATTCCGGGATGAGTAACAGGAACTCCGGGAAGGTTGATTTTATTGATTTGTTTTGTTTTAATATTGATTTGATATACTCCCAGATCAGTACCAATATTATAAAGATCTACACCTGTTTCATCTTCTCCTACGACATTTGCTCCTTTAGGTAAAATATCACTTATAGACAGGCGATTTATCTTATTGGTAGCCTGGTCTAAGGTTCGTAAAAAGAATTTATAATTACTCTCTATCTCCTCAAAGGAAAAGATAACCACGGCTCCGGTTTTAGATTGGTGCAATCCGACCACATATCCTTTTACAGATTGGGCCGTATCAGTAGAATTACCTGAATAAGAATTAAACACAGGTTTGTTTTCATACTTAAGCAATCCAGTCTGAGTGCCAATCCACAGTGTATTGAACGTATCAAAATATAATTTACGGATTTTGTAAGGAGTACCATTTAAATCCAATGGTAAATCGATTTTTTTAAATTGTTCCGTCTGCCTATTGAAAAAAAACAAACCCTGAAATGATCCGATCCAGATATTTTGATCCTGATCAAACTCAAGTGCGGTCGGTAAAAAACCTTTTAGTCCGGCAGGCAATAAATGTTTGAAAGAATATTTTTTAGTCGGGGCTTGATGTACATCCTTAAATTCAAACAGCTCAGGGTTGTGACCCAGTATCCAAAAATTATTTTGATGATCATACTTACCATCACCCAGCAAGGTCTGATTAGAGAGCTGCTGGAGATCACAGTATGGTAGCTTCCAAATGGTATCCCTGGATGTTTCCAATTCATAAATTTGCGCATCCTGCCCAATTAAAAGTGTATGTCCTACAGTATTATTTTCAAATTTATAGGAGTAATCAGGGTGTTTGCTGCCAGGAGCAAATATTTCAAACCGGTCATTTTTTACATCATACTCCAATATCGATTTAATCAAAGGGGCATTACTCTCCACCGCAAAAAGCAATTTATCAGCAATCGTACAGATATCCACGATATGAACATATGGCTCGAGATATTTTTTTCCTATCAGTGATTGGTAATTATATTTTTTAAATTTTTTTGCAACAGGATCATACCTTATCAGCTCTCCGTCAAAGGTGCTGAGCCACATTTTTTTTTGCACATCTTCATACAATTTTATGATGCCAATTCCTTTGATTGAAGTCGAATCGGAAGGATCATAGCTATACTTTTTAAATTCATAACCATCATATCGCATCAGGCCATTGTTATCCGTAGCCATCCAGATTTGACCTGATTTATCCGCCATAATATCGGAAATGACGACTCCTTCTGTTTCTTTTAGTAAAATGGCATTGCTTGAATTTTGAGAAAAAAGTGGAGTGCCGTTTAATAAAAAGAGACTAAAACTGATCAATATTAATCGTTGGGGCATAAAGGTCAAATTAGGTAGATTTAAAAATCAATGTAGTAATTTTGATTGAGTATCTGAAAGAATTTTCGGAGCAGCAATTTTTTTATTCCAGGTCACTAAAAAGTAAAAATGATTTCTTGATTTTAAAGCAAGTCCTGGATCCTGACCACTTTCTCCTATCTTTGCGCCCTCAAATATGTTTCCTACCTACGATGTCATAGTAGTCGGCGCCGGTCATGCCGGTTGTGAAGCCGCAGTAGCAGCGGCCAACCTGGGCTCAAAAGTCCTGCTGATGACTATGAATATGCATACCATTGCACAGATGTCCTGTAATCCGGCCATGGGGGGCGTAGCCAAAGGCCAGATCGTCAGGGAGATCGATGCGCTGGGGGGTTACAGCGGTATCGTGACAGATCATACTATGGTCCAGTTTCGCATACTGAATAGGTCCAAAGGCCCGGCGATGTGGAGCCCCAGAGCGCAGAGCGATCGCAACCTTTTTGCCCGCAAATGGAGGACTATGCTCGAAAGTCATCCCAATATTGATTTCTGGCAAGATATGGGTAGTGGTATCCTGGTCAAAGATGGTCGGATACACGGAGTGCGTACATCTATGGGCATGGAGATCGAGTCCAGGGCGGTCGTGTTGACCAATGGTACTTTTCTCAATGGCATCATCCATATCGGTGAAAAACAATTTGGTGGTGGTCGTGCAGGGGAGAAGGCAGCCACCGGTATCACAGAACAACTCGTCACCCTGGGATTTGAGAGTGGTCGCATGAAGACCGGTACTCCGCCGAGACTGGATGGTCGCAGCCTGGACTACACGCGCATGGAGGTGCAGGAAGGGGATCAGCCTGCCGGAAAATTTTCTTATTCAGATACGCCCAGATTGGTAGATCAAATGCCTTGTCATATCACTTATACCAATCAGGAGGTCCATGAGATTTTGAAGACTGGATTTGATCAGAGCCCGATGTTTTCCGGTCGTATCCAGGGCCTCGGTCCGCGATATTGTCCCTCAATTGAAGATAAGATCAATCGATTTGCGGATAAAGAAAGACATCAGCTTTTTGTAGAACCCGAAGGCAGAGATACCTGCGAAATCTATGTCAATGGATTTTCTTCCAGCCTGCCCGAGGAGGTACAATACAAAGCCCTTACCAGGATCCCTGGATTTGAACACGCCAAAATGTTCAGACCCGGATATGCTATCGAATATGATTATTTTCCGCCTACCCAATTGTCCTTGTCTTTAGAAACGCACCTGGTAAAAAACTTGTTTTTTGCGGGACAGATTAATGGTACCACCGGATATGAAGAAGCAGCCTGCCAGGGTCTGATCGCGGGCATGAATGCGCACCTCGCTATCCATGAAGCAGATCCATTTATCCTCAAAAGATCAGAAGCTTATATCGGGGTACTGGTCGATGACCTCGTCAACAAAGGCACCAATGAACCCTACCGCATGTTTACTTCTAGGGCGGAGTATCGCATGCTCTTGCGCCAGGACAATGCGGACATGAGATTGACCCCACTCGCATATCAGTTAGGCGTGGCAGGCAGTGATCTTCGTTATGATAAAGTAAAAATCAAACAACAACAGGCGAGCCTCATCGAATCCTTCGTCAAATCCGGCTCAGTCAGTCCTGATCAGATGAATGGTTATCTCTCTTCTATTGGTAGTACCCCTTTGACTCAAAAGGTCAAGCTACACACCATATTATTAAGACCTGAGATATCGCTGATGGCATTAAAAAATGAAGTGCCCTATCTCAAGGACCAGCTGTCAGTGTATTCCGATGAGTCTATTGAAATGGCCGAAATCGATATCAAATATGAAGGTTACTTGCAACGCGAACGTGATCTGGTAGATAAAATGAGCCGGCTGGAGGAAATGAGGCTCATCGATAATTTTAATTACAAAGGTTTACAATCCCTATCCGCCGAAGCCCGTGAAAAACTGTCTAAACACAAACCAAGGACCATCGGTCAGGCCAGCAGGATAAGCGGCATTACACCGAGTGATATCAGCATATTGTTGGTGCACTGCGGAAGGTAAAACCAATCCATATAGATTTGACCAATTATAAGATTTAGTACAATAAATCTACGTGGTTTGCTTTACCTTTTTCTGTTTACCCCATGGCATTGGTCACGGTCGCCTTCAATTTTGCCAGTCCGGTATTGATCACTGGGGCAGCATCCAGTTTATAATATTCCGGGTTGAATAATTCGAGAGACAGGATGATATGATCCCGATGCAAGGCAAGATCCCTGAGTATTTTTGACATGGGAGTGGCTCCTTCGCCGGGGTAGATGCGGTCGGCATCTGTGATGGTCGCCCGGTCTGAAGATGCTTTGTAATCATTCATGTGAAATATTTCGATAGATTCAGGCCCTACCAATTTTAGAGCATCGAGATTAGAACCTCCTTTATATAAGTGATATACATCCGTCAGCAAGCGGGTTTGTGGATGACCACATTGAGCAGCTACGTACATCAGTTGACTCATATTGTACAGGGTTTTAGAAAATCCCCATAATTCCAATTGTGGGATGACCGCATGCTGCACCCCGATTTCTATCAAAGTATGAAAACGTTCAGCAACGGCATCATACGAAGCAGCAGGCTCATTGGTCGCCCCGGAAGGTGGTGCTGCAATGCGATGGCAACCCATCTCTGCGAGCATATCCATTTCTTCTTTGACTTGCTCCAGGGCTTTGGACCTGATGGTATCATCCTCATGTATCCATTGGGCGAATCCTATCGCATCTGCGACATTCAGGCCCAGGTCTTTAATTTTTTTGCTGAGGTCCTTGATCGACTTACCGCTTTTTTTATATTCGTTCAATACGGGCACCCACACTTCGATGGCATCGTAACCTGCTTTGGCTACCAGCTCGACTTCTTTTTCGATACCGATTTTTTGACCCCGGATCGTACTGGAATTAAAACAATAGGAAAATTTTTTCTTAAAGGGTTTGTCTGATGTATACACCTCTTCTTTTGGATCTTTTATCATTGAGTGTAAAGCAGTGGTAGTGCCAGGCAATAAAGTACTTCCCCCTAAAACACTGATGCCCTTGAGTAGATTTCTGCGGTTTATTCGATCCATTGATAGATTTATTTTTACTGCAATTACGTAAAAAATAAGGGTAAGTACAAATTTTACTTTGGGTGGAAATTCCGGGGTGGGCGTGGGGAGGAACTTGGAAGAGGAGGTTGCCACGAAGTTATGGAAAAATCACACCTATCGATGAATATCTGCACGACCGCTTTGCCGCTTCCGGAGCGCGATTATTCTATGATCTACTCAATCATACCGTTCCTCATATTTCACTTGAATGCCTTTCTCTAAATAACCTTTTAAAACCTTGAGATATATGGCCCAACAGTAGGAAGTAACTCTAAAGTGTTTAGACTGGAGCAAAATCACTATACCCATGAGGCGATCTATTCGGTTCACGAAGCGGTAGTTATGATTATGCAGGTAATTTAATGCTATTGTATTTATGGAAAAAATAAATAGGGTAATACAAGTATTTTCGATAGACTTGAATTGATCTGCAATTTCTATAAAACTTGGATTGACTATGGATCGGCTTTTTTCGGATTGAACATTCAGGTTCCAACTTTCAGCAGCCTAAAAATGAAAAGTTGAACAATTCTCTTACCAATATTGGATAAATGATTTCCGCCTCCGCTCCAAAGACCAAGTTTCCCAAAATTGATTACTTTTAAAACATGCTCGTGATGAAATATTTACTCTTATCCTTCTTCTTTATTTCAACTGTAATCTTGACCAGGGGACAGACCAAAAGCCCGCCGGAAGAGGTAGTGATTATATCTCAAAAAAAGAAAACCCAGGTATCTATAGATGAAAATGGACGATTACAGGTAAATGTTTCCCCAAAGAATGTCCTCAAATTTAAAAATACAGGACGGGTCCGATATAGTGACTTCGGTGCCAAAGGCGACGGAAAGACCGATGATATAGATGCTATCGCTGCGACCCATGCCTTCGCCAATCTGCACGGCCTTATGGTGAAATCTGATGAGGGGGCCACCTACTACATTGGGGGTAAAGAGCGCATAGCGGTCATCCGGACTGACACCGATTTTGGCACGGCGACTTTTATCATTGACGATACCGAAGTCCAAAACCGAAATTCACCTGTTTTCAAAGTCAGTTCCGGTCTGAAACCGTTCAATCTGGAGGGTATCACCTCCCTCAGGAGAAATCAGGACAAAATCAACGCATCCTTGCCTGGAACCTGCCTGGTCACGGTCACCGATACCAGTATAAAGCGTTATATCCGTTTTGGGTTGAACCAAAATAATGGATCTTCCCAAACAGACATTTTTGTAGCCGATAAAAATGGTCAGGTGGATATGGATGCTCCGATCATCTGGGACTTCGACCAGATCACGGAAATCACGGCCCTGCCCATGGACGAGAAGACACTCCATCTCTCCGGAGGACGATTCATCACTATCGCTAACAGAGCAGCATCGAAGTACACCTATTATAGTCGAAACATCGAGATCAGGCGTTCCCATGTCCATGTGTCCGGGCTGGAACATCGCGTCACCGGCGAAGGAGACCATGGCGCGCCCTATGGTGGTTTCATCAGTATTCGTGACTGCGCTTACGTAACGGTTGACAACACCATCCTGACAGGACATAAAACATATAGTACCATAGGCTCAGCTGAGAAACCCGTCACGATGGGCACTTACGACCTTTTGGCCAATCGGGCTCTTAACGTATCCTTTGTCAACTGCAGCCAGACCAATGATATCAACGACAAAACCTACTGGGGAATCCTGGGTTCCAACTACTGCAAAAATCTTCTTTATGACCAATGCATCTTGTCCCGGTTTGATGCCCACATGGGGGTAGCCAATGCCACTATCCGCAATTCGACACTGGGACATATGGGCATCAATGCCATAGGCACCGGAATCTTAACGGTAGAGAATTGCAGGATATACGGTAGGAGCCTCATCAATCTACGCAGCGATTATGGTAGTACCTGGCAGGGAGAGTTAATCATTCGCCACTGTGTTTTCGTGCCCTCCGGAGGCAGCTCCACCAGCGCCAGCCTGATCAGTAGTTCCAATTCCGGCCAGCATGATTTTGGATATACCTGTTATATGCCGGAGCGGATCACCATCGAAACCCTTCATATCGATGACTCCCATCATCCGGAAAATTATCAGGGTCCAGCCATTTTTTCAGATTTCAATCCACAGATGACCGACGATTCTTACCAGGAGAAGTATCCCTTCGTCAGAACCAGGGAAGTCATACTCCGGAATGTGACCATAGCCAGCGGACAAAAGTTGAGGTTATGTGACAATAGCTTCCTGTTCAAGGATGTGAAGGTAGATACTGATTAAGGTTGGCAGCATCGGAGCTATTTTTTACCACATGATTTAGATCGACTTTCTAAGCTTATTCGAAAACAACCAGGCTGATACAACCTTTTTCCCTTCACCTGCACTAATCTACAATTCCCATAAAATGCTGATATCTATGTATCATCGTAATCTGGGGAAAACCAGTGATCACTTTAGATGAATATTATAGACAAGGCTCTAGTCATGGCGTATCTCAATACCAGGGACGAATACTCCTTTAGGTTGCTGTACAAACGACATGCCTCAGCTATGTGGAACATGGCGTGCAAACTGTGTCCGGGTGACTTGTTGGCAGCTGAGGAAATCACTCAAAACGCATGGATGAGAGCAGTCATGAATCTTGAAAAATTTGAATGGCGATCTTCATTGCGCACGTGGTTGATCGGTATAGTGATCAATTCGGCAAGAGAAGAAAATAGAACCAAAACTTTAAAAACATCGCTTCAACCAGAAATCGTGGAAGGCTTGAAAACCGAAGAAAAACAAATCAACGATACGATGCCCCTCATCGAAAAGCTGCCCGAAGGATATCGAACCATCCTATTGTTGCATGACCTCGAAGGCTACAAACATGAAGAGATCGCCTCCATGCTGGATATCGCAGTCGGCACCAGTAAAAGTCAACTGCACCAGGCTAGGAAGGCTTTTAGATTGCTATATAATACCCACAACGTATAATATTATGGATTCACCTTTGAATACTTCCGAAAAAAAAATGCTTCTATCCAATGCGCAAAGTGATAAAGTACCTCATTATTTAATTTCTAAAATCACTGCAAAAATGAAAAACGAAAATTTGATTCAATCACCAGTTCCGCTAATCCCTAAATCTGTACCCGGTATATTGGGACTATTGATACTTACTCTTGGATTGTTAGCTGCCGGATATGCAGTAGGTAAGTCAGGTACTTCCTCTCAACAAATCCAAAAATCAGAGACTGCTTCCCAAGACCTTATGGCTTCTACCAAAGGCAAAGCACAGTTCGTACTCTTCGTACACAATGATGATATACCTCCGGCTGATCCTATGCAACAAGTCGAGGAATATGGTGCCTGGCTCACCAAGATCAAAGCAGATCGAATAGCAGGTGGTGAGCACCTGCATGACCAGGGTTGGGTACTCAACAGTAGCGAAGGCAAAGGAATAGAGGTCACTGCTCAGGATAAGTTTGCCGGGAGAGAAGAGATCGGCGGATACTTTATGTTCGAAGCGACTGATGCCTCAGAAGCGGTAGCCATTGCCAGGACTTGTCCTCATCTGAACTATCAGGGCACACTCGAACTGAGAGAGATCTTTCAGCATTAAGGTAAAGGTTTCATTAAATAATCATAGTCACTTTTTGAAAAATCAAAGGGGGCAGAAACAATTCTACTCCCTTTTGTTTTTTAACGAAGCATACAGCTTACTGTTAAGGATTTCGTGCTCATGAGGGAGGTTCAAGTGTCAAATACTTTGTTGTAATTTGCATTGCTTAAATTTTGCCGATGAAAACCATATATCTCCTGGTATTGTTATTCCAGCTGTCTATACTTTCTGCCCAAAAAGAAATCCAGATTACGGATCTTACCAAAATCCAGACCATCTCCAATGTTCAATTCTCCCCGGATGGAGCTCACATACTATATAATGTCTTATCGATCATACCCGATACTAAGGATAAATGGGATTATCAGTATCAACGACAATTGTGGGTATCTGAGCGGGATGGTCAATCGACATCCAGGCAGCTGACTTTTCAAAAAGAAGGGGCCACTGGAGGCACCTGGGCACCAGATGGCCAGTCCATAGCTTTCGTAAGAAGCGTGGATAGTAAGCCCCAAATCTTTATCCTTCCTATGGCCGGAGGCGAAGCCTGGCAATTGACTAATGAAAAAAATGGTGCATCCAATCCTGTCTGGAGTCCTGATGGCAAATCCATTCTGTTTAGCAGCAATTACACCCTGGCAGAGATCAGCATAGACTCTACGCTCAATCCGGCTAAATCTGTGCCTGCCTGGCCTACAGAGAAAGCTGGATTTATCAATAATGATTATTTAAAACAAAATAATGTCAAAGCTGATCCCAATGGCAGTCTCGAAGAGATCAGGGCCTATCTCGCGCTCAATGAAAAAGATAAAAAAGCCAAGGTCATCACCAAACTTCAATTTCAACAAGAGTCCGGCACTTCCAATGATTTGTCATTTAACCACCTGTTTACAGTAGCAGTCAGCCCTGAAGCAAAACCGGTTAGGCTGACTGATGGATACTATTCCTTCGCCAACCCCCAGTTTATTCCACATTCTTCAAAAATCTTAGTACAATCTGATATCGATCCTACAGAACATCCGGACCGAAGCCTGGAGTCAGAAATATATACCATCGATTTGTCCACCAAACAATTGCATAAAATACTGGGTACACCAGGTATAGCATACAATCAGGCTACCATCTCTCCCAGTGGCAAGACCATCGCATTTGTTCAATCAAAAACCAATACCGTCAGTATCCCTGCATTGTCCATCATACCGCTCAATGGATCCGAAAAAGATATTCGTGTCCTCCAGCATGACCGATCTATCTCCGACATCCATTTTTCCTCAGACGAAAAAAATATTTATCTCTCCTCTCCTTCCAATGGAGGGGTGGTAATCTTCAAAATAGACCTTGAACGCAACCAGTCTACTCCGATGACTTCCTATGATGAGGGCATCAGCAGTTTCGATATGAATCATGGGCATTTTGCTTTTGCCAAAATCACGATCCATAACCCTTCGGAATTGTATACTGCCGATGAAAATCTGAAAGTCCTTAAGCTTTTAACCCAGTTCAACACCGCCTGGCTGGCAGATAAAAAGCTTAGTCACCCTGAGAAGTATAGTTTTAAAAATGAAAAAGGACAGACTATTGAATATTGGGTGATGAGACCGATTGGCTATCAAAGTGGCCAAAAATATCCTGCGATATTGGACATCCATGGAGGTCCTACTGCCATGTGGGGTCCCGGAGAAGCCAGTATGTGGCATGAATTTCAATATTATTGTGGCAAAGGCTATACGGTGGTCTACTGCAATCCAAGAGGATCCGGAGGTTATGGTGAGGAGTTTATGCGAGCCAATATCAATGATTGGGGCAAAGGCCCTACGGATGATGTACTCCAAGCTCTGGATGGTGCAGTGGCCAAAGGGGGAATAGATACTGGCCGGCTTGCCGTGACCGGCGGTTCTTATGCCGGCTACCTGGTAGCCTGGATCATCTCTCATGATCAGCGATTTAAAGCTGCTTGTTCGCAGCGGGGAGTGTATGATCTGACTACTTTCTTTGGTGAAGGTAATGCCTGGAGACTGGTACCCAATTATTTTGGAGGCTATCCCTGGCAACCGGAGGCACTCAAAAATCTTGAGCGGGAGTCGCCGATCACTTATGTGCAAAACATTCGCACCCCCTACCTGATATTTCATGGAGAACAGGACTTACGTACAGGGGTCATACAAAGTGAACAAATGTATAAGTCCCTCAAAGTCATGGGCAAAACAGTAGAATATGTCCGCCATCCCGGAGCCAGTCATGAGATCACCCGAAGTGGCAATAATCGGCAACGGATCGATCAAATGCTCCGTACCTGGGAGTTTTTTGAAAGATTTCTTTATCCAAAGTCGTAATTTCTCAATCATTTGTAATTTCAACCTATGGATTCAGTACTCATCACCGGTGTATCTACAGGCATAGGCCTGGAGACTGCCAAATACCTCAAAGCACTTGGCTACCATATATTTGGTTCGGTTCGCAAGTCAAACGAAGCAGCAGCGCTTGAACAAGAAATGGGCCCGGGGTTTACAGCATTAATTTTTGATATTCGGGATCGGGCGGCAGTGGACCAGGCAGCTGATAAAGTTCGTCGGATGCTTGGCAGCCAATATTTGCGTGCTGTAGTCAATAATTCTGGGATCGCTATCTCCGGTCCCCTACAACACATTTCTATTGATAAATTCAGAGAACAGCAAGAAGTTAATGTCATAGGAACCCTCAATGTGATCCAGGCATTTTTACCTTTACTTGGTGCTGTCAAATCGCAGACAGACAAACCCGGCAAAATGATTAATATTAGTAGCGTCAGTGGGAGGATTGCCCGACCTTTTTACGGTCCTTATGCAGCTTCCAAACATGCCATCGAAGCCATGACAATCTCTCTACGCAGAGAATTAATGGATTTTGGCATAGATGTCGTGGCTATTGAACCCGGGCCTACCAAAAGTCAGGCTTATCAAAAAGCCAAATACGATGACAATACCTTTGAAGGCACTATTTATCACGACCTATTCCAGCATAAAAATAAATTCATTGAGTTTGCGCAAAAGTCTCTATTCCGGCCTCCGAGGTAGCTAAACTCATCCATGAAACGATAGTCAAATCAAAACCTAAAGCCCGCCAGATAGTAGTTGCAAAAAAATGGTATATTCAAATACTTACCCTATTGCCAGATCGGGTCGTCGATAAGTTGATCACCAATCAAATGAAAGGAATTATTCATAAAGGGTAATCTGTACACTGCATCTGATCATTCGAGGCGACTTAATGAGATCACATATTTCATCAAGGTCCATCTATTGCGCCACAGTTCCATATCTATAATGAGCGCGGAGCGTGGCAAAGTTTTTAAATCAGGCAGGTCTCCAAATTTATTCTCCAGGATCTTGTATTGATCCAGAGCCGTAAAACTCAGCGCATAAATGATGGCAGTACGGCGGAGCAATTTTTTTTTCTTACGGTCACTCACTGCCAGCGATCGGACAGATGCTTTAAACTCCTGCATTCGTGCAGACAGTTCGTTTTCTATCTCTTTCACTTTTTGCATCCGGTTGGGGAGTGTATGAATGCCTTCGTGCAGATCTTTGTATACATCATAGATATCATTGCCCAGTTGAATCAAGGCCCCCATTTGATACCAGCATAGTTCTTCGGTTTTATTTTCTAAGAGATCCAGGTAAAATCTGCTGACCAGGATCGAATAACCACCTTTGCGATAGGTGATTTCGGCCAGGGTCTCCCCGGGGATAGTTGGGTCTAATTGTCGAAGACTGTCTACTTGTGATTGGTACAGCTCTCGTATTATATGTTGATATCCTGGTTTGGAGGCCGCATATTGGTTCAGTAGTATGCTGTATTTGATAAAAAATCTTTCTACTTCATTGACGGAAGGATACGCCTCAGGATAAAATGCCAGCTGATACAATTGCTCCCTGGAATAGGTATTGGAATCAAAAAAATTATCCCCCAAAGTGACACAAATGACAAAATACAGAAGTTGCATTTTTTCTTCATCACCCGGTGTCCGGTCATACAATCCTAAAAACGATTTATAGATGATATTATAAAAAATAGCATGCCTCCCTTCTATTTTTTGGATAGTGGCTGGTTCAAGGCTTAGAGGATGTTCCCGCTGGAGCTGGATCAACTTTTTATGGACCCATCGTTTGTCTAACCAAATCCCCACTGCGATATCCACCAACTCTATGGGAATGGAGATTAAGCTGGGTAAAAAAGATCGCATGGACTGGCAAAATAAAACAAATAACCTTGGTGCAAAAAACTTAAAAAATGGGGCCTCGTCTTCCAATTTTTTTATTCACCAAATCCCCCATAGTTCCCTTACTTTTGTACACTCAATATTTTGATTATGAAGTACATGTTGACGATTTTAGTTTTTAGTGTGGTCCTCAGTAATGTTGGTGCAGAAGGCATGGAGTTTCATCATGGCACCTGGGCTGAGGCGCTTGCTCATTCAAAAGAATCCGGCAAATTGATTTTTTTGGATGCTTTCACCTCCTGGTGTGGTCCTTGCAAAAAGATGTCGGCCTCTACCTTCCCTCAAAAAGAAGTTGGCGAATTCTACAATCCCAATTTTATCAATGTAAAAATAGACATGGAGAAAGGTGACGGGCTCATGCTGGCTGGCAAATACAGTGTAAATGCCTATCCTACTTTACTCTACATCGATGGAGAGGGCAAGTTGGTGCACAAAGTCATCGGATATATGGATCCTGAAAAATTTATCAGTGCAGGCAAGGTCGCATTAAAGAAAAACGATAAGACAGCCCTATATGCCAAGGAGTATGATAGTGGCAAACGAGATTTTGCTACGGTATATAATTATGTGCGGTCACTTAACCAGTCTGGTAAATCCAGTTTGAAAATAGCCAATGAATATCTCAATGGTCAAAAAGACCTGACTACTCCTGAAAATCTCAAATTCATTTACGAAGCGACTGTGGAGAGCGACTCCAGGGTATTTGATCTGTTCTTAAAAAACAAAGACAAGATGATCAGCCTGGTTGGAGCTGATGGTTTTCAATCCAAAATAATCGCCGCTTGTAACAAGACTGTCCAGAAAGCTATTGAATATAAGGTGGTCGATTTATTGACAGCATCTCAAGAAAAAATACAAACCCTGCTGCCCGTAGAATCGGATAAATTTAATTTTGAAAGCAATCTGACTTACTACTCAGCGATGCAAGATGCCGATGGTTTGTTGAAGGCGATGAAAAAACTACCTGCCTCGGTTGAGAAAGACGCTTCTCTCATGCATACTCTGGCTTTATCGATTGAGGACAAATTCGCATCAGATACCAAACTGCTGTCCCTGGGGGAGCAACTATTATCTAAAGTAGTTTCATCCACAGATCTCAATCAATCCTACACTCTGGCCCGCCTGTATGCCTTAAACAATAAAGTGGATAAAGCCAGTAAATTATTGGACGAAGTCATCGAACAGGCCAAAGCTAAAAATGTGGACACGATGGAGATGGAACAATTTAAGTTAAAGATTCAACGCAGCTGATCACCCCTATGCGATGCCCTTGGGCTTTGTTTTTTGTATTCATTTCTTCTTTGTCTTCTGTGCTTTTTGAGTCAGGAAGAAAAAATAATTTTCAATAATGCATCCTTCGAACAAGCCCAGCTACAGGGTGCTGCCAAAAATCAGCTTTTATATGTCACTGCCACAGCCTCCTGGGGATGAGGTAGGCCACCTCATAGAACAATCAGTATTTCTTGATACCAGGGTAGGGACGATTTACAATAAGAACTTTTACAGCATCAAGCTTGATATCGAGCGCTTGACCAGGCCACTGTTTGCAGAGATATTGCATCGATACCTTATGAAATGGCTCGAACGATCTCAAAAAACGGACACTCATTTAGAGTATACTAATCAGATCAATACTTTAAGACATACTATAAGGTCCTGATTTTTTCAGATATTGAGGTCTATTTTCACAGTAAGCTTATGTTGGAGTTTTTTCTTAGCCGCGTATTCCGAAATCGATTTCGCCAGGTCGAAGGGTGGATGCGTGAACCCGTGAGGTATCAAAATGAGCTGCTGCTAGATATAGTATACAAAGGATGTTTTACAGAGTTTGGGGCCAAACACGGTTTTGAAAAAGTCAAAGACTACGATTCATTTACCCGTCAGGTGCCTATCCGCACCTATGCTGAGTTTTTCCCCTGGATCGAGCGGATGCGTAAAAAAGAAGAGCATGTGCTTTGGCCCGGCCTCGTCGACATGTTCTCAAAATCGTCGGGTACTACCAGTGGTAAAAGCAAGTATATCCCTGTGACCCGCGAATATCTTGAGCTCAATCATATCCAGGGTGCCAGCGATACTTTATCCATATTATACCAGCAATACCCCCAGCTTGGCATTTTTGACGGTAAAAACATGGTCATCGGCGGTTCGATAGAAAATTTGTCAGCTTATCCAGGAGTGATTAGTGGCGATATCAGCGCCTTGCTCTTGAATAATATGCCCTGGTATGCCAAACAAGTGTTTACCCCTTCGTTAGACATAGCTACTGCGCCAGATTGGGAGTATAAACTGAGAGAAACAACCAAACAAATACTGCGTGAGCCCCTTGTCATGTTTGCGGGTGTACCTACCTGGCTGATAGTATTGTTTAGAAATATAATCGCTGAGACTGGCAAACAGGATTTGCTCGAAGTGTGGCCACAACTCAAATTGTATATTCATGGCGGAGTAAATTTTGCACCTGCCAAGCCATTGTTCCAACAACTGATTCCCTCCAGTCAATTCATCTACCAGGAGGTCTATAATGCTTCCGAAGGGTATTTTGCTTCGCAATTAAAGTCTAACGAAGGCGGTATGCTCTTGTTGATGAACAATGCCGTTTTCTATGAGTTTAAAGAATTACACAGCGATCATGTAGTACCCGTTGAAGGTCTGAAAACGAAAGTAGCTTATCAACTGATCATCACCAATACTTGTGGACTATGGCGATATGATACCGGCGATGTTATAGAATGCCTCAATACGGATCCGGTCACTATCAAAATCGTCGGTCGATCTACTCAATACATTAATGCTTTTGGCGAAGAAGTGGTCATCGAAAATGCAGAACAGGCAGTAAGTAAAGCTTGTGCCCAACATGATTGTCAGGCTACCGATTTTACCGTCGGTCCTAAATATATGGATCATGGCAAAGGCGCTCATGAATGGATCATCGAGTTTGACAAAAGTCCTGAACATCTAGAAGCATTTGCTGAATCTTTGGATTTAGCACTACAGGCAGTCAATTCTGATTATGAGGCGAAACGCACCAAAAATATTGCTTTATCGAGGTTGATTATTCATGAAGCACCAAAAGGCACTTTCTACAGATGGATGAAGGTGCAAGGAAGATTGGGGGGCCAACACAAAGTACCCCGATTAAAAAACGACAGGACCGTCCTTGAATCCTTACTAGATTTTATACTCCATGATGGATAATAACAGCCTTGAATATTGGTTTGCAAACTTACAAAACGAACGACCTTATCTGGACGAAGCTACCCTTATCAAACTGGTCGAATCACGGGTAACTGAATTATTGGACACACAACCCGATTTATTGTGGAGTTACCTCTATCGACTTGATGTGGAAGAGCACAAAATAGAACTGGCATTGCTGCAGGGCACTTCTGTAGCTCATGCGTTGGCTATATTGATCATAGATCGGCAGAAACAGCGGGTAAAAACCAAACGAGCGTATAGAGAAGGCGCTGATCCTGGACAAGATTTTAACCCGACTGATCTGTAAAAACGCTTTTTAACAAGCAAAAATCGTGAGACTATAGAAACCTAACATTGGTTGAATCTAACATTTTAACCACTTTTTGACTTAATTTTAAACCTATTTTTCGCCAAACGATCAGTTTTTTATTCATTTTAGCTAAAATTAAACCTGATTTGGGCCTTATTGAAAATTACAAGCTGGTCTAGAATTTTGATTTTGATTCGTCGTATGCTGATATAGATTTGACCCAACAAAAATAAAGAATCAAATTATGTCAATGAGTCGCAAACTAGCCCTGATACCCTTTTCGATCTTAATGATCCTGGTTATCCTAAGCCTTGTACATCCCGGTATCCCTACCGCGATCTACACAGGAGAAGAATTAAATGCAGGTGATATCGCCTGGATGATTACTGCCACGGCCCTGGTCTTGTTCATGACCCCTGGCCTAGCCTTTTTTTATGGCGGGATGGTGAGAAAGAAAAATGTGATTTCTACTATGGCTCAAAGTTTTATCTCGATGGCGGTCATCACCATTATCTGGGTAGTCGTCGGATTTAGCCTGGCTTTCGGAGATAGCATTGGTGGGATCATAGGCAATCCTTCCACTTTCTTTATGATGGGAGATGGTATAGGAGCAAAGCCCTGGAGCCTTGCACCGACCATTCCATTGATGTTGTTTGCTTTTTTCCAACTTAAGTTTGCTATTATCACTCCTGCTTTGATCACCGGAGCCTTTGCGGAGAGGATTAAGTTTACTTCATACATTTTGTTCATAGTATTGTGGTCCCTGATCATTTATTCTCCACTGGCCCATATGACCTGGCACCCGGATGGTTTTTTCTTTAAACTGGGTGTGCTGGACTTTGCAGGGGGTACAGTGGTGCATATGAGTGCTGGATGGGCTGCCTTTGCCTCCGCACTATTCTTCAAGAGCAGATCTACAGGTGGATTGGTTCCTGCACGGATTACCTATGTCATCTTAGGTACTGCGTTGCTTTGGTTTGGTTGGCTAGGATTTAATGCCGGATCAGCTTTATCGGCTAATTCGTTGGCAGTAGCGGCATTGGCTACGACCACCACGGCGTCTGCAGCAGCTGCTTTTACCTGGGTAATATTTGATGCCGTCAGAGGCAGAAAACCCTCTGCGATGGGTGCTTGTATTGGCGCGGTAGTTGGTTTGGTGGCGATCACCCCGGCCGCCGGCTTCGTTAGTATTCCCCATTCATTGATCATCGGTATTGTAGCTGCTTTGGTCAGCAATATGGTGGTAGAGTGGAGATCTCGCACCAGTATCGACGATACTTTGGATGTGTTCCCTTGTCACGGTGTTGGAGGTATGGTAGGAATGGTTCTTACAGGCGTTTTTGCCAGCCAGGCGATCAATCCAGGCAATACTACCGGCAATGGTCTGTATTTCGGCGAAACCAAATTATTTCTGCTTCATCTTCTGGCGCTTGTGATCGTGTCTGCATTTGCTTTCTTTGGCACCTGGATCTTATTAAGAGTGGTCAACAGGATATCACCATTGAGGGTCACCGCAGAAGAAGAGGAGATGGGTCTGGATCTGTCTCAACACGGCGAAAGTCTATAACAACATCATTTTATTTCCATATAGTTTAATCCAAATAACGCATTTGCGCTATTTGCCCTCCGTCAGAGGTTAACCCCTGACATTGAAATTCAAAGGCTCATTCATAATAAATTCCTTATAAACCTTTGAATTTCAATCGTCAATTGAGCCCTAGAATTTCTAATGCTCAATTTGGGTTTAAGGTATAGCCCCGGGTGGATCGATCCACCTGGGGCTTTTTTATATTGAGTTCAAAAAAAATTTAACAGTTATCCCGTACATTTGATTACATTTGGATATACACCTCAATTTGTGAAAAAAATACTTGTCCCGATAGACTTTAGTCCTTCTACAAAAGAAACTATGGACTTTGCCATCATGCTTGCTGATAAGCTTGGAAGTACCAGTCTTTTAGTGTTAAACGTAATAGATTTTATGGAGAAAATGGTTGGCCTTCGATCAGTCAATCAAGTACTTCAGGATGATGCTATAGAACGATTGGGAACCTTCTTAGAACCTTACAAGAAAAAATCGAATGTCAAGATCTTGTCTAAAATAGTCAAAGGGGAACCTTATAGTGTGATTTCTCGCCAAGCCAACGTAAATCATGCGGATTTGGTGGTTATAGGCGCTCAAGGGGAGGACAATGAAGAAAAGTACTTTCTAGGTAAGATAGCTGGAAGCTTGATCAAATTTGGATCTGTCCCGGTAATCGCAGTACCTCATCTCTACAAAATAAGGGATACCCGGAAGATCCTCTTTATGTATAGAAAGCTGCATAAAAACCTTTTCGATGTCATCAATCCTTTATTAGATCTGGCCAGAGCTTGCGATGCTGCTATATCTTCTGTACATCTCACCGGAGCCCAGACTGGACCAATAGCCTATTCCACCGATTTGATATTTGAAGAAATACCGCATACTCACACAGAACTATTGGCAGATACTTTTACCGAAGGTATCAACAAAGTGTTGGGCGAGGATGATGATATTGGCCTTGTATGCGTGCTCAGGCGTAAAAGAGGATTCTTAGAGCATATTTTCGAGTCGAGTCCTACACCCAAAAGCATAATTGATAGCCCGGTGCCAGTACTTTTTTTAAATGACGATGAGTAGTAGATAAAGAAGTATTTTTATTGAACTACAAGCATCCTGGTCTCTTCATTTAACTTTTCAATCTTTAGCCTTATCCAGCTTTCATCTATCCAATCATAGATCAGCTCAGGCCATTCTACAAAACAATAATCGTTATCCGTCTCCAGTATTTCCATAATCCCGGCATTAAAGGCCTCTTGGACACTTTTTAAACGGTAGAGATCCATGTGAAAGATTGTACCATTAATCTCAGAATGATATTGATTGACGATGGAGAAAGTAGGGCTTGAGCCATGATCCAAAGACCCAAGAATGCCGATCATCGCTTTGATCAAAGTTGTTTTGCCACTACCCATCTCACCGATCAAGGCCCATTTTCTTTTTTCAGGATGGTTGATCAGTAAAGCTTTTGCCACTAGATCCAGGCTGGTTTTATTATAAAGATATGATTTTGAGTAGCTCATTATATATGACAAATATTAATATATAAATCGATGTATAACTAACTTTTGTAAAAGATATCTGCCCAAATTTCTATGAATTAAACTATGGATTCTGACGATAAATTCGTACATTTGCAGTCGATTTATACTAAAAGATAGCATGACACAAAAATCAGGTGAATATACCGCAAAAAACATACACGCTCTAGAAGGTCTGGAGGCTGTCAGATTGCGCCCCGGGATGTATATTGGCTCTACCGATGCCAAGGGATTGCATCACCTGGTGTGGGAGGTGATCGACAATTCTATTGACGAACACTTGGCCGGATATTGCACCCAGATCACTACCATCATCCACCCTGACAATTCGATTACCGTCAGTGATAATGGACGAGGCATTCCTACCGGATATCACGAGCAATTAAAAAAATCTGCCCTGGAAGTCGTATTGACAGTGTTACACGCCGGTGGAAAATTTGACAAAGACACTTATAAAGTATCAGGCGGTCTGCACGGTGTAGGAGTATCTTGTGTCAATGCCTTGAGTGAGTATCTCAAAGCAGAGGTACACCGCGATGGCAAAGTATGGACCCAGGAGTATTCCATAGGTAAACCTTTATCTGAGATCAAAGTAGTAGGTGATTCGGATAAAACTGGTACGACCATCACCTTCAAACCTGATCATACCATCTTTGAAGTGCTTGAGTATAAAAGAGAGACTCTTTCCAATAGAATTCATGAATTATCTTTTCTCAATCCAGGATTGAAGATCTCCCTCATAGATGAAAGAGAGTTGGATGACGATGGCCAGCCCGTCAGAGAAGATTATCTATCAGTAGGCGGACTTGCTGAGTTTGTTACCTACCTGGACGCAGGCCGTACTCCGCTGATAGAAGCACCCATTGTGGTCAAAGGCAAAGAGGAAAATATCGAAGTGGATGTGGCCCTTCAATATAATGATGGCTATACTGAAAATATTTACAGCTTTGTCAATAATATCAATACCAGAGAAGGCGGTACCCACCTGAGAGGCCTTCGTATGGCACTAAGCAAAGTCTTTACTGAATATGGGGAATCCAATGGTTATTTCTCCAAATTAAAATTTAAAGTAGCCGGGGAAGATTTTCGAGAAGGCTTGACTGCAGTGATCTCAGTGAAAATACCAGATCCACAGTTTAAAGGACAAACAAAAGGAGAACTCGGAAATAGTGAAGTCACCACGATTGTATCTCATTCTGTCGGAGACATTCTCAAGCACTATCTTGAGATGAATCCCAATGATGCAAAGCGCATCATGGAGAAAGTGGTACTGGCCGCGCGTGCGCGCGAGGCTGCAAGAGCTGCCAGGGAGCTGATTATTGGCAAGAAAGGTATCAGTGCTATTTCGGTCCCAGACAAGTTTGCAGACTGCTCCAGCAGGAGGCCTGATGAGTGCGAAGTCTTCCTGGTTGAAGGAGAGAGTGCAGGAGGTACCGCCAAAACCGGGCGGGATAGAAACTTCCAGGCTGTTCTACCCCTCAAAGGCAAAATCCTCAATGTTGAAAAAGCATTTGAACATAAAATTTATGAAAGTGAGGAAATAAAAAACATCTTTAATGTATTGGGGGTGCGTATTGAAGAGATAGATGGCGAAAGAAAACTCAACCTGGACAAACTCCGATTTCATAAGGTGGTGATTATGTGCGACGCCGACATTGATGGTAGTCATATAGTCACTTTGATATTGACTTTCTTTTTCCGCTATATGAGGTCATTGATTGAACATGGTTATATCTATATCGCCGCGCCTCCATTGTACCTCATCTCCAGAGGTAAACAACAACAATATTGCTGGACCGAGGAAGATCGCAAAAATGCTGTTGAATTATTTGCCAAAGGTGGCAATGAAGCCAATGTAAAAATCCAACGATACAAAGGTCTTGGAGAGATGAATGCGGATCAGCTTTGGAATACAACGATGGACCCTGCTCAGCGTATGATTAAAAAAGTGGATATTGACGATGCTGCTGCTGCTGACAGAACATTTTCAATGTTGATGGGATCTGAGGTAGAGCCCCGAAGACAGTTTATAGAAGCCAATGCTAAATATGCAAAGGTGGATGTATAAGTAAAGTAGTTTTCGGTATAAAAAAATTATACCATTACTCCAGGCTTTAATCCCTTTTGAATTCTAAGCTTACATTTTAGTATTACTCACAAACGCCAGTCGCTTGCTATCCGGTGACCAACTCGGCACATTGATGGTGCCCTGACCTCCATAGATATAAGCTATCGTCTTCGGTATGCCTCCACTCGCCGGCATCAGGCGTAAGTAGACTTTTTGGTAAAATGGATGTTGTGTAGGATCGATCTCTTTGGGAAAGGAGATAAATACGATCTGCTTGCCATCTGGAGAAAAATGAGGAAACCAGTCATTGTATTCATCAAATGTGACTTGTTCTTGCCTGCTGCCATCCGGCTTCATGCGCCAAATCTTCATACTACCGGTCCGTACTGAATTGAAGTATATCCATTGACCATTGGGACTGAGTTCGGGACCATCATCCAGGGTGGGTTGATTCGTCAGTTGGGTCTCCTTTTTTGTGGCGATATCGATGGAGTATATATCGTATTGTTTATTTCGCTGGCCGGTAAAGATGAGTTTTTTCCCATCCAGGCTCCAGCTGTGCAGATACGAATGACCGGAATCAGGAGAAGTAATCTGCACGGGAGTATCTGATCCTGTGATGGGGAGCGTAAATAAAGTAGAGATTCTTTTTTCACCCACATGATTGCTGATGGCCAGTTTAGTGCCATCGAACGACATCACATGATCATTATTATTGCTTTTAATCGTACCGGTATTGAATTCTGCTATTTTACCATCTGCCAGATTATATTTATACAACACACCAGCAGAACTATTATAGATCAGTGACTTTCCATCCTTAGTCCAGTTGGGAGCTTGTATAGATGATGGAATGGTATAAATAATTTTTCGATGACCGGTAGCCACATCCATGATTTCAAGATTGCTGCCGATATAATCCCTGTAAGGTCTGTAACCGGGCGAAGGTGGTATGGTGATGCGGACATTGCTGAAGATCGCGGTCTCGGCCACATCTTCTAGGTGAGAGCAGATAAACAATCCTGCATATACCTCATCATTTAACACCATTTCTTTGGTGACTGCTTTGTAGTTTTCTCCTTTTGTAGCTGCTGAAAAAGTAAATACGTTACCACTTCGGGAAAACTCTATATCCGTAGGGTGATAGGATAATAAAGTGACTTGATCTGTGACGCTGGTATCGGTAGCACGGTATTGCAGGGAGGTCAGTATATCCCCATGCACACAGGCATCTGCGTACCTGGAGTTAGTGGTGAGTTCGTCCCGTGCTATGATCCCGATCTTGCGGTGCAGTGCAGCACCTTTGCCGACAAACCGGATGGTAGCGCTGATAGTAAAATCACCTTTGATTTTTTTCCAAAGAAAATGAAACTGATCTATTTTGGTCCACATATTGATACCGGCTCCCGTAAGGGTATAGGTCTGATCATCGGCATTGTAAGTAGCTGATCCTGCTTTTTTGGGATTGCCTACATCCTGATGGTGCTCAAACTGACCCAAAGGTGACAAGGATTGACCAGCTACAGACCAGGTCAGCAGGGTACTCAATAAAAAACAAATATTTTTCATTTGATTATTTTAATTAATAATACGAATTTAAAAATACACAGGATCATTTATTGTTCTTTCGGGCCAAATCCAGAAATGAAACAATATTATTTTGAATCCTATCCCTATCTTAATCCATATTAAAACAAAAGACTCATCAAGTGATTGACACCTGAGAGTCTTTGGTCTATATTCTGTTCAAAAAAATCAGCCTTTGGGGTATCCTGAAGCCATTTTGACTTCATTGAGTTGTTGGGTATGTCTATTGGTATGACCCGAAATAAACAATACAAACTGATATGCATCCATTTTGCCAAGAGGCAAGGTAACTACATGGTTGCGCAGATCGGATTTGGTCGTTTTGACAAAATCGATCAACATTGCCCTTTTTGCTTTGTAGGCGCTCAAAGCCTCATCGTAAGATTTGTATCCTGTATTTTGAGGTTCAAATGGAGGAGCTGTTTTGACTTTAGTGGTGCGGTTGGTGATCATGGCTTTGATCTGATCATCCGTTGCCTGGAGCTCAGCCCTGGAGGAGGGATCAGCCGGTGCATTAAGAGCTCCGTCCAAAGCGCCCCGCAAAGCGCCTTCAGAGAAAGCGATATGGTAGAGACACTCTTGAGGAGACCATCGGTCCGATTCGTGAAAATTGAGTTGAGCCGTACTAAGGCTTTTTAGGCTTTTATACAACTCTTTAGATGACCATTGAAGGTACTTGACAGCAGATTTTCTTTCTGCCTTCGTAAGTGATTGAGCATCTACGAATTGTATTAGCAGCATGGCGGCAAAAAGGATAGTTAGTTTTTTCATAAGATGATATTTTTTAAATGAGATTAATATGTAGATTACGAAAATTGATTAAACTTGGAGGTCAAACCTGAAGGATAATTTTTTAAAAATTTTCTCACCGGAATAACCACCAGTATCATAAATGACGATGAAGCCTTGAAAATCTGGACAAGAACATTTAAAATAATTTTTTGTCCAAATTGAAAGAATGACTGCGTCATATATTTAATAAAAAAACAATCTTTTATCCAATCATGGTAGATGTCCTGACCGAAATCCAAATCAATAGACCCCTTGAAGTAGTCTCGTCTTATGCTGCTGATCCGATCAATGTTCCTGCATGGTATGAAAATATTAATTACGCTCATAGATTGCCGGAGGGTACTACCTCACCACTGGAGGTAGGCTCGTTGATCCAGTTTAAAGCTGCATTTTTAGGAAAATCGCTGGACTACACGTATATCATTACAGAGCGCTCCTTTAATAAATTAGTCATGAAGACCAATGAAGGTCCATTCCCAATGGAGACGATCTACGAGTGGAAAAAGATAGATGATCAGACGACCCATATGACCTTACGCAATCGGGGCAATCCCACTGGTTTTTCAAGTTTGCTCGCTCCATTTATGTCTATGGCTATGAAGCGGGCCAATCGAAAAGACCTCCAGAAACTAAAATCGATTTTAGAAACTCCATAATCAGAATTCATTTTCTTTCAACAAAAACTAAAAAACAATAATATGACAGAGTATCTTTTTTTATTCAGAGGGGGTGACAGCGCTACCTTGAGACAATCACCCGAAGCATGGCAATCTCATATGCAAAAGTGGGCCCAATGGATGGGTGCTATGGCAGAGCAAGGAAAGTTTGTTGGAGCTCAACCGCTCGATCAATCGGGAAAACAAATCATTGGCAATAAAAAAATAGTAACAGACGGACCTTTTATCGAAGGTAAAGAAATGGTCGGTGGTTATCTTATGTGTAAAGCTGACAATTATGACGAAGCCCTGGAATTAGCAAAAGGATGCCCCATCCTGGAATTTGAAGATGGCAAGGTAGAGGTCAGGGAGATTATGAGTATGAGCATGTAAGTCATGGATACCTTCAGGAGATAATTCTTCCGAAGGTATTTTATTTATTGATAAGCAGTAATCGTCTGGATGCTTCCGTCTTCGTTGTAATGCAACTCAGTGACTTTTACACAGCGCAAATGTGTCTTGCCACCTGACAAGCTACTATCATGATAAAAAAGATACCACTTTCCATCTACCTCGACGATAGAATGGTGATTGGTCCAGCCGATGACCGGATTGAGTATGACCCCCTGATAAGTAAAAGGTCCATAAGGATTGTCGCCAATGGCATAACATAAAAAGTGGGTATCGCCCGTAGAATAAGAGAAGTAATATTTACCGTTGTATTTATGCATCCAGGATGCTTCAAAAAATCTTCGATCGTGGTCTTTTCCTGCTATAGGCTGGCCGGTGGCATCTACTATTTTTATTTCTTTGACCGGCTCCGCAAATTGTAACATATCTTTTGATAATCTGGCCACACGTGGACCCATCGCCGGGCGTTCATCATTGGGCTCTACTGCAGCAGTGTCATATGTAGCTGTCTGCCACCTTTGAAGCTGACCGCCCCAAATACCACCGAAATACATATAATATTTACCATCTTCATCTTTAAATACTGCAGGATCTATACTGTATGACCCTTTGATTGGTTGAGCTTCTGCCTTGAATGGTCCCGTGGGTGAGGCGGAGGTAGCGACACCAATCCTGAAAACATCCTTTTTATCCTTGGCAGGAAAATAGAGGTAGTATTTACCATTTTCATAGGCTGCATCAGGGGCCCATAATTGACGGCCTACCCAGGGTATATCATCTTTGTCTATTGCTACACCATGATCGGTCACCGGACCGCCTATTTTGTCCATCGATAGGATATGATAATCTCTCATCGCAAAATGACTCCCCAGGTCATCTTCTTTTACCCCAAAATCAAAATCATGCGATGGATAGACATAGATCTTCCCTTCAAAAACATGGGCAGAGGGATCTGCGGTATAGATATTGGTGACCAGTGGATCAGAGATCGGTTTGGGTTCGGCCCTGGCAGGCGTAGTATCTACTGCTGTAGTGGTGACCTCAGGTGCTGGGCTGGAGTTTTTACAGGAAAAAATCAAACTGGCCACAATCAGGCTTAAAAATAGCTGCTTCATGTTTTTAAGTAAAAATTAGGGAATAAAGATATGATATGTAATCGATTTCATTTTGATTTTGATTCGATATTTCCTTTGTTGGTTAGTTACTGAGTCCAGGACCCAAATTTTCCGGCGTGATAGTCCTGGTAAGCCTGGTATATCTCTTGTTCGGTATTCATGACAAATGGTCCACGTGCTACTTTTGGTTCATTGAAGGGTGTGGCGTGGCCACATAAAATCAGTGCGGATTGATCTGATTTTATATTCAATTCATGACCATCATTATTAAACTCTGCCAAATGTAGTTTTGGTATGATCTGTCCCCTTATCAGAATATGCCCATGCACCACATAAAGGAAAATATTTTTTTCATCAGGTACCGAAAGCTGGATATCCGATCCAGAGGCAAGATGTATTATACTCATGAAAACATCTGTCAAAGGCGTGATGGGTCCGGTGGTACTATCCAGGCTGCCAGAAATCAGTTGAATTCTTGTGATTTCATCCCTGGCCACGATGACTGGAATATCTGCCTCCTGAAGTCCTTTGTAAAATGGTGGAGTCATTTTATATTTTGCCGGAAGATTGAGCCAAAGCTGCAAGATCTCCATAGGACCACCATCTTCCAAAAACCGTTCTGAGGAGGTCTCTGCATGAATCAGACCACTCCCTGCCGTCATCCATTGAATACCCCCGGAGGTGATCACACTTTGATGTCCACTGCTATCTCTGTGCGCAATATCTCCTTGCAAAATGAAAGTCACTGTCTCCATACCTCTGTGGGGATGGGGGCCAAAAGGCAATCCATGATTGTGGGCCGGGTAAATCTGAGGACCGTGATGATTGAGAAAAATAAATGGATCTATCTGATCAAGTGTAGGGGTAGGTAATGGCGAGTAGGTGATAAGATCATCTATTGGGCGGTAGACAGCGGAGTGAATTCTTTTAATCGTGCGAAACATAAAATTATACAAATATGGACTTTAAAACTCTACGATTAGTCCAATCGAAGGAGTAAAAAAAGGATCATCGTTTTTGACGCGGGTCGGTATCGCATTACGACCATCAGGCTGTATAGCTAAACCATCCGAAGTTTTAAATGCAGTATTGTCGGCTGTTCGTTCAAAAGTATATTCCGGGATGGCAGGGTTTTTAGCAAGGTACCAGTTGCTAACATCCAAAAAGAGATCAATGGAGGTATGCCTAAAATTCCATTTTTTGTCAATTCGAAGGTCTGAGCTGTTAAAAGAGCTAAGCCGTTGACTATTGACCCGCATATAATCTGGAGTGCCGATTCCTTGTGAAAGATAATTAATTCTGGAGAGGTTTTCATCAAAAGGAGTGTAGGGTGCTCCTCCCTGGTATCGAAACTTGAGCCCAACCTCCCAATTACGCTTAAACTTATACCCAACCGTCATGGAGAGCAATTGTCGATTGTCCCAACTGCTGGGAGCATATTGACCATTGGTCCCGTTATAAAGGCTGCGATAAAAAGTATATGACAGAATACCAAAAAACCGATCGGTCAGTTTTTTCTGCGCGAAAAACTCCAGTCCATAGGCTTTGCCCAGGCCATCTGTCCTGACAGCTTCATTGCCGAGTATATTAAAGTCTGCTCCAAGATTGGACAAGGAGATACCATTCTGTATAGAGATCGGTACCTGACGATATTTTTTGTAAAATCCCTCCAGGGTAAAACGAAGGTTTTCAGCAGGAATGTATTCAAAACCTGTCACATAGTGATCGCTGGAGAGGTAATCTGCATTTTTATTTACCAGCTGATTTTGGTTATCCGCATATCCAAGTATCGTATAGGGGGCTAATTTATAATAACGGCCTAAGGATGCATTGACATTCCATCGATCACTCAAAGCATAAGTCAATGAAATACGCGGTGATAAAGTTTTTAGAGGCTGGTCACCCGTCTGTGTAAATGAATTCATGTCAGTTCTGATGCCTGCAGAGATGCCCAGCCGATCACTGGCTACTCTTCTACCCACTTGTAAAAAAGCGCCATACTTTATGATGGTGGGCAAAGGGCTATTAAAATTATATGCAATGGATGGTTGAAGCAGTGTACCCTGATCGTCTCTGATTTCTTTTCTGATCAAGGTATATGTCTGATTAAAATAATCTGCAGATTGAATAGAAGCACCGTAGGCTAGTTTCCAACCGCCGATCGTTTGATTGATATCCAGGCGCAGTTTGTTTTCTTGTTCGTTAGAGGCCACATCCAGGCTGGTATTGTCCGGAGTAGGGTTTGAATTGTCTTCAAATTTGTGAATAGCATTGTCAAAATGAGTCCTGCTCAGTGCAAGATTGAAATATCCATGAGCAATCAATTTTTTTAAAGATGCACCTACGGTGTAATTCCATTGGTTCACTAAGGGTCCTGAATTGATGATATAACTTTTTTCAGGGGTACTTTCTTTGGGTACAGCAAAGCTGAACTCATCGATTGCTCCCAAGCCTATAAAATTGAGGGTGGTCTTTTTATTGATCTGGTGCGTGATTTTGGTCTGAAAATCCCAATAATTTGGCCTGATGGGAAGATCTATCGCCTTGAATAATAGTTGCAGATATGATCGCCGGGCTGAAGCCAGAAAAGTGGTTTGTCTTTGTTTTGATAGCGGACCTTCCAGAGTAGCGGCCAATTCAGTGGCACTGAGCCGCACATTGCCTTGTACCTGATTGGGATTGCCGTTTTTCTGTTTAAATTGAAACACGGAGCTCATGGCATTGTCATACCTGGCATCAAAAGCAGAAGTAGTCAACTTTACATCTTCGATAAAGCTCACATTGAGCATACCCTGAGGTCCGCCACTACTGCCCTGGGTTTGAAAATGATTGATCACAGGCACTTCGATACCATCGAGATAAAATACATTTTCATTGGGCGCGCCTCCCCGGATGATGATATCATTTCTGAAACTACCTCCCCCTGCTCCACCACCTACTCCCGGCAATGTTTGTATGACTTTACTGATATCAAAATTGCCTCCCGGATTGCTGCGGATTTCTTCGGTAGTCACCCGCTGGACACTCAATGGTGTTTCGATAGTAGCCGCCTTGACAGTTCGATTAGTGCCTTTTACAACAATCTCAGTGAGTGTATTGGCTTCCTCCTCCAGTTCGATCGAAAAGTTACTTTGATTACCGCTGGTGATGACCACATTAAAGAGTGTAAATGTTTTGTACCCTAATGAACTGAATAACAAATTATAGGTACCTACAGGGATATTGTCTATTAAAAAATAACCCAACGAATCGGTGGCGCCTCCTTTGGCTGTCCCATCAACCTGCACATTGACAAATTCTAGTGGGTACTGCTGATATCGATCGATAACTTTACCGGTGACACTACCCAAAGATTGACTTGACAAAGTGAATGGCAGATATACCAGGATCAATACAATGCATCTAAAAAAAACCATAGGACGATTAAGTTATTAATGAAAACTGATAAATAATTCAGTCTAGAAACAACTCATGGACCATTTGGTTGAAGAAAATTCTACAATAATGTTTTGCAGCTTTTGTACTAAAAATCAAATATTACAAAGTACTCATATCGATCACAAACCTATAACGCACATCCCCTTTGACCATACGATCATATGCTTCGTCAATTTTTTGAATAGGGATGAGCTCAATATCAGAGACGATATTATGCTCTGCACAAAAGTCCAACATTTCCTGGGTTTCTGTGGTGCCGCCAATCATAGAACCCATGATAGTGCGTCGGTTTTTTATAAGTGCAAAAGGATCGACTTTAGGATTTTCAGGAGGCAAACCCACCAAGAGCATCTTACCATTGAGCGCTAGCAAGTCAAGGTATTTTTTATAATCGTGTTGAGCAGAGATAGCATTCAATATAATGTCAAAATAACTTTCATGCTTTTTCATCTGATCGGTATCGCTGGACAACAAAAAATGATGTGCTCCTAATCTTTTAGCGTCTTGTTCTTTAGAAGGAGTATGGCTGATCAGGGTCACCTCAGCGCCAAAAGCTACTGCAAACTTTACACCCATATGACCTAAGCCGCCAAGACCGGCTACGCCCACCTTCATGCCTTTTTTTACACCCGCATACTTAAGTGGTGAATAGGTGGTGATGCCAGCGCACAATAGAGGCGCTACTGCTTTCATATCCAGTTTGTCAGAAAAATGATACACAAATCGCTGATCTGTGACTATCTGTGAAGAATAGCCGCCCCTGGTGATGCCCGATCCATCTCTTTCCTTTACATTATAAGTTCCGGTGGGACCTTCGACACAATAGTTCTCCATTTCCTGACGGCAGTTGGCACATTCACGACAAGAGTCGACGATCACACCTACAGCTGCTAGATCACCCTTTTTAAATTTGGAGACATGACTACCCACCGACAGGACGATCCCTACAATTTCATGACCTGGCACCAATGGATAATCTGTACCCTTCCACTCACCACGTGCCCGGTGCAAATCACTGTGACACACTCCACAGTATTTTATCTCGATCTGTATATCGTGAGGTCCTACAGCTCTTCGGTTAAACTCAAACGGCTTGAGTGGTTGGTCTGGTTGATAAGCTGCATACGCTTTTGCTGGAATCATAGTTTTTATTTTTTGGGAAAAATAGAACTCTTTTTCTACATCCACCAATCTACTTTCTAAAAACCTTTCTCTGTGTATCTTCTTCAATACTATTCTAACTGTATTTAACAAATTCATTGAAGAGAATAGCAAGCTGATTTGCTGCCTGACCAAAAGACGGTTACATAATATTTTTTTATATATAGAAGTTAATTTTATATATTTACTTCGAAAAAAATAAAACCTTAATTATATGCTCAAAGGCTTTAAAGAATTTATCAAAAACGGCAATGTGCTCGACCTTGCAGTAGCAGTCATATTAGGAGCTGCCTTTGGCAAGATCGTCGGTTCTCTTGTGGAGGATATCCTGATGCCGGTGATCGGTTCTATTTTTAAGGTCAATTTTGCTGACTGGAAATACACCTTGCAAGATGCTGTGATGGGTGCTGATGGCAAAGAGGTTACACCTGGTATTTATTTTGGTATTGGCAAGTTTATTCAGTCTATCGTTGATTTCTTATTGGTAGCATTTCCAGTATTTCTCATTGTCAAATTTGTTTCTAAATTAAAAGCAAGTGAGCCTCCGGCACCTCCTGCAGGACCTTCTACCTCTGAAGTATTATTGAGTGAGATCAGAGATCTACTCAAAAAATAAGGATCAAAAAATTTCTCAAGGCAAATATTTTTGAATCAAAAAGCCATTCACCCAGGTGGATGGCTTTTGTGTTTTAACGGAATGAATTCATTCAAGTTGCAACATTCACATTAAATATTTGTTCTCCATTGGCTTTGAAATAAATTTAAATGGATATTTTATGCAATTAGGATTATGTAGTTTTGTGGAGATGGCTCCTTCGCCGGAGGATGCAGGTATTCGTGGTCAGGTACGCATGGCCGAACTGATGGAAGAGATCTCTCTGGCAGATGACATAGGACTGGAGGTCTACGCGATTGGTGAACATCATCGTCCGGATTTTATAGCATCTTCACCTGCAGTGATACTGGCCGCAGCAGCAGCCAGGACAAAACAAATCAGGCTTTCCAGTGCGGTGACTGTACTCAGCAGCGACGACCCGGTGCGGGTGTATCAACAGTTTGCTACACTTGATCTGCTATCTAATGGAAGGGCTGAGATCATGGCGGGACGCGGCTCATTCATAGAGTCATTTCCATTATTTGGATATGACCTCAATGATTATGATACCTTGTTTACAGAAAAACTGGATTTATTGCTCAAGCTTGATCAGGATGAAAAGATCACCTGGAGAGGAAGGCATCGATCGGCAATGTCAGGTATGGGAGTGTATCCCCGTCCATTGCAACACCCACTGCCGGTATGGATAGCGATAGGCGGTACTCCGGACTCTGCTATCAGGGCAGGCAAATTGGGTTTGCCGCTGACCCTGGCTATCATTGGAGGTTCCTTAGACCAATTTGTACCGCTCATCAATCTTTATCGTAAGACATGGAACGACAACGGTCATGATCCGAAAAAAATACAAATCGGTATCAACTGTCATGTATATATTTCAGATACGGACCAACAAGCAGCTGATGAATATTATGGTCCCTATGCAGAAGTCATGTCCCGCATAGGACGCGAGCGTGGCTGGGGACCTATGAATAGAATGGGGTATGAGCAGATGCGATCTCCCAAAGGATCATTATTGGTGGGTAGTCCTACCACCGTGATTGAGAAAATAAAATACATCCGTAGCATATTTCAAAATACACGATTCCTTGCTCAGATGAGTGTGGGCCCTATGCCCCATCAGCAAATCATGCGGTCGATAGAATTATTTGGAAATGTTGTAGCGCCAGCTATCAGAGAGTAGGATCTGACTATTTTTAATGCAATCTATTATAATAAGACCAAAGTTCGATCAGATCGTCTTCTTTTAGTTTGGTCTTTTTTTTCGTCATGAAGGACTCCACTTCTTTTTGATGGTCAGGAAATAACTCCGCCAGTTTTTTGACATTGGTGATTTCAATAGCTTCCTGATTGACGGCTTTGATATAAAACAAGGTTTTAGAGGGAGTAAATTTTGCCGGTGTTTCATCAGCCATCGGTTTTGCCGGCAATTTTGGATTAAATTTTATTGTTTTTTTCATCAACAATTTGACTTGTCCGGAATCCAATTGATAAAAATAGGCGAGTTTAAACCTGCCCTGATCATTATACGGATATACATATACTGATTCGTCACCAAAATGAACTTGAGTAATTGAAGGAGTAGGGTCCATGATATAGGTTTGACCTTTCTCTTTAAATTCCATCCATTGACTGTAGAGATCGAATCTCAAAGGTATTCCCTCAAAAACTCCTTTTACCGTACGGATTGTGCCTATTATGAAAGAATCGTTTGAATAAGGGCTGCCCTGAATAGACTCATAGGATTGAGTATTAAGCCCTGATTTCATTTTAACCAGAAGTTGATCAGAGATACTATTACCGAAAATGGCATCTGACTGACATATCCCTGAATGGGTCGCCACCAGGATCGTGCTGATATAAAAAATGTATCTTTTGAATTTAATCATGTTGTAAAAGTATAAGTATTTAATTACCCCAGGTCGAAAACCACCTGATCGTATGGTAACCGTCGTCTTTCATTATAGATGCCCTCTGGCAATCCGACCCCACAAGCAATGATCATGCTGATATCAGCTTCGCTGGGTAGTTTTAAAAATTTTTTGACTTTTTTGTGATCAAAGCCTTCCATCGGGCAAGTAGCATACCCCTGATCTGTCATGCTCAACATAAAATTCTCAGCAGCCAGAGCCAGGGACTTGTGGGAGACCACCCGAAGATCAGAAGACGAGGTCCATCGTATAAAAGGATGGTGGCGTATATCCTGTATCAATAAGTTGACCTTCCTGATAATTGTATGGATACCTAAAAAGTCATTTCGATAAAAATAAGGTATGGAGGTACCGTAATATCTAAGGCTTTTATTCAATTTTTTGTGGTCTTCCGGCCTGGCCTCGATCTCTTGCAAGGTATGATCAAGATGCCACTTGCATCTTGCTTTCCAATGATCTTTTCTGCTGACGAAAAGCACCAGTTCAGAGGCAGTGCGTGCAGCATTTTGTTTTAAGCATAGCGGGACCATAGCCGCTATCCTGGATTTATCTTTTAAGCGGTAAAACTCCCAGGTTTGAAGGTTGGACGAATTAGGTGCCAACATAGCCAATTCGAGCGCACGGGTGACTGCCTCATGATCAAAGGAAGCCTTTGTATCAAATCGCCTCACGGATCGTCTAAGCTTAATAATTTCTGTCAGTGTCATTTAATAAAATAGGTTTAGTGAATCGGTACGATATAATGGTAGTGACAAACTAGTTTTTCTTCACCAAGGTCATTCGATGAAACAAAAGTTTGTTATGGGTAGCATCTGTTCTAAATCTTATCGTAAGTGTGTTTTGATTTTCATCGAGCTGGAGGTCATTGATCTTTAAGGCTGGTACGCGCGTTTCTGCTTGACTAAAAGTGGAGACCCAATCTGAAATCATGCGCTGTCGCTGCCATACCGAAAAATCACACCCTTCACTTAACTTACCTATGTCGAAATACAAAGTATAAGCACTAGCTGGCAGGTCTTTTAAAGAGATACGCAACCAGGTATCTTTGCCAGGAGTAAACAAATAACTTTCGCCACCTGTGCCATACTTCCAGCTGGTCTTTATATCCATATTGCCAAATACATTATAATCCATCAATTGAGGATAGATGACTAAGGTATCAGGTATAAAAACTTTGCTCAATTCATTACCAGGGGTTAAAACCGATATGGGAGGCGTGTCATTATAATAAAATGCCAGGGAGGTATAATCCACTGGAAAAGCATTGCCCACAGGCCCGTGTTCTATCGTATGGTAAAAGTCATGCTCGAAAGTTAGTTTGTCACCAAGACACCAACGATAGCCTCCGGTTCGGCAAAAGGGCAAAGAATAATCCAAAGCACCATGCAAGGGAAGACTCATAGCCCCGTCCCACCGGTCCAGCATGGCGTACCAGCCACCATTAAAATAATCTTCCGATCCGGTACCATGCAGCCGAGGCTGACCATCAATAGTCGTCTCATCGTCTCCTTCAAAAAAATAGGTCATACCGGCTAGTAGTCCCTGAGCTTGAAGGATCGTACCTATGTAATGTCCTTTTCCTTTCACCTCAGCCAATACATGGGGATGACCTGGAGTAGAAAGCAGTTTCTTATTCCACTGCACATATAATCTGCCCTCATTTGCAGGATTCCTTTTTTGCAGGGAGTAATATATTTTTGAATTGATTGATACAGTCTGGTCAGGGTGCCTGGTTGTAGGCCGATAGATAAGTTCGATTTTTGCAGCATGATCAAATGGCATGGGTAGGTAGCAATAATTTTTATTGTCCTGGCAGCCAATAAATAGACTCTGCATGGCTGCTTTACCAAAGGCATAACCAAAAAAATCAGCCACAGGGCAATAAACTGCAGGTAGTTTTTCTTCATCCCAGGTGATTTTAATATCGATATTTTTATACAGCCCTTCAAATGCAGTACCTGGATCCAACTCGATGCCCAGGATACGACCTCCTTCATGCAGATCGAATAAGGTAGTCGTCTGCCCTGCATGAAGTATTGGTTGATCAGTAGCATGTAGGATGGTGCCTGAATAAAAATCAATTACCGATTTTGTTTTTTTAGCCCAAAGTGTTTCGATCTTTTTAAGTTCTGCTTTTTCATTCTCCTCCAGGTTGGGATTAAATGATTTGACCTGGTCGCCGGCAGCATACATTCGATACTGAATCTGGTGAAACTGTGTTTTTTTACCTCTGAATACAATTTTACAACCTTTGCTAAAAGGGATAGGCAAATAACAAAAATATCCACCCAATTGGTTTCCACACAAAGGAGCCACAAAGGGATATTGTAAGCCTGAAAATAAATCGATGTATCGAATAGACCAGGATGGCCTGGAGGCTCCATCCATATAAAAATCTAACGTATCAGAGGATGGAGTCGGTGTCCACATTCGGTTGATCACACCTGCTCCGTGAAGGTCCAATATGACCAGGCTGCTGTCTTCGTTCCTTTTTAAAAAAGAATATTTGCCACTAAAACCATCATCGTTACCTCCGGTAGTATCGTAAGAGGAGACCTGGCCACTGAAAGTATGATCTAAATAAACGGGCAAGCGACTCAAATCGTTCAGAGAGCGAAGCTCAGAGACTAAAGAATGGGTGTTCCTCTCCTGATAAGAAAGATCTACAGGGGCGGTCTCTTGTATCAAACCCAGGATCAAAGCCAGGATTGGGGCCAAAAATAATTGCATCATCAAGTCAAGATAACAAATATCCTAAAGTCCAGTTACTCACTCCAAGTATCAAAGAATCTGGATATGGTATAATCTTACAATCATTATCTTCGAATCATGAAGATCAGATCTATAGACTTTCATCTCGAAAATCTCCAACTAACTAAACCCTACAAAATAGCCTGGAAAACCGTCGATCACGTAGAAAATCTTTTTTGTATTATCGAATTGGACAATGGCATCGTAGGCTATGGCAGCTGCAATCCCGAAAATGAAGTAGTCCATGTATCGACCCGACAGACGGTGCTGGCTAAAGACAACCTGGATCTTGGATTGCTATTGGGTAGGTCTATAGAAGTTCCGGCATCGCTCATAAAAAGCCTGAGTCCTACCTTGGATAAAGTGCCCACGCTACTCGCTGCCATCGATATAGCCATCTACGATGCCTGGGCTAAATACCAGGAGAAATCATTGGTGGAAGCACTTGGTGTCAAGTGTGACCCTTTACCCACTTCAGTTACTATTGGTATTATGGATGTCGAAGCCACGCTGTCTGAAGCAAAAGAATTTTTACGCCTGGGCTTTGACCATCTAAAAGTAAAAATCGGGATCGACCCGGATCAGGATATCGAACGGCTTATGAAACTCCGGGAGACTTTTGGAAATAATATTAAGATACGCACCGATGTCAATCAAGGGTACACGATCGATCAATTTAAAAAATTATACACCGCCTGCCAATCGATTGACATAGAATTGTACGAGCAACCTATCCGAGCTGATAAATTTGAGCAGGTGGATCAATTGCCAGAAGCAATGCGAAATGCCATCGCTGCAGACGAATCACTACATGGTGAAGCAGATGCTCTACCTCATCGCAGAGCAAAAAAGAGCCGGCATCTTTAATATCAAACTAATGAAATGCGGAGGTATCCACGCCGCCAGCCGCATGGCCAATATCGCTAATGAATCCGGCATCGACCTGATGTGGGGCTGCAATGATGAGAGCAGGCTGAGTATAGCGGCAGCGATGCACCTCGCCTATGCGTGTGCGCGCACAAGATACCTTGATCTCGATGGCAGCCTGGACTTAGCGTTTGACCTGGCCACCGGAGGATTTGATATCAAAAATGGAGTCATGTACCCCCTGGATCGACCAGGATTAGGGATTGATTGGTCGATGAGTTGATCCTATGTCACTCCAGGTTCAAATATGGGATGACTTCATTTTAAAAAAAAACAATGATCCGTCAATACACTCAATTGGTCGATTTTATAAAATGGTTATGACCTCGTTTTCTACATTTATTCTGGAAAGTTTTACTCACCTGTTTCTTTAATTCTAAAATCAATAAATCCTTCTCTCATGCAATTAATCATCTCAAACCTCAATAAAACTTATAGCAATGGGGTACAGGCACTCAAAGATGTTAACCTCATCATCAACCAGGGTATGTTTGGGCTGCTAGGTCCCAATGGGGCGGGCAAATCATCCTTGATGCGCACGATCGCTACCTTGCAAGAACCTGATAGTGGAACGATCATGTTGGGGGACATCAATGTGTTGACACAAAAAGATGAAGTTCGGAAAACCTTGGGATACCTTCCGCAGGAATTTGGAGTTTACCCCAAGGTGAATGCAATCACCTTGTTAAACCATCTTGCAGTCCTCAAAGGCATCACCGATGCCGGTGAACGCAAATCCATCGTCGAAGCTTTATTGCAAAAAACCAATCTCTGGGACTCCCGTAAAAAAAACCTCGGCGGCTATTCCGGTGGGATGAAGCAACGCTTTGGTATAGCGCAAGCATTGATCGGCAATCCAAAGCTCATTATTGTAGACGAGCCTACTGCTGGTCTGGACCCGGCGGAGAGAAACCGGTTTTTAAATCTTTTATCAGAGATAGGTGAAAATACTGTCGTCATACTTTCTACCCACATCGTAGATGATGTAAAAGAGTTGTGCTCCGATATGGCTATTTTTAATCAGGGAGAGATCTTGTTTAAAGGCAGTCCCAATGAAGCTTTATCGGGTATTGGAGGTAAGATTTGGGAAAAACCCATCAACAAATCAGATTTGCCAGCTTTTAAAACCAATCATAAAGTAATCTCTGAAAAACTCATAGCCGGTCATCCTGTCATCCATGTACTGGCTGATGAAAATCCTGATGGCACCTGTATCCCCGTAGAAGGTGACCTTGAGGATGTATATTTTTCCAAAATATTTACTCAAGCTTAATCCTCAAATCATCATGTTAAAAGAAATACTTCGATTTGAGTTTTCTTATCGTAAGAACAGGCCAGCCACATATATATATTTTGGAATCCTTTTTTTATTGTGTTTTGCTGCAGTCACCTCCAAGTATGTCACCATAGGGGGAGTAGCAGGAGGTCAGATCAAAGAAAACTCTCCATACAATCTTGCGTTCATGACATTGATCATGACTTTTTTCTTCACCTTCATCGCATCCGCGATCATGGGTGTAGCTGTATTGCGCGATTTTGAGCATAAGACAGAATCGTTGATGTTCAGTACGACGATGTCCAAGTTTGATTATTTATTCGGTCGGTTTTTGGGCTCTTTTATCGTGATGGTTTTGATCTATTGTTCGATCTGGATGGCCTTTATGGCGGGATTTGCATTTGGCAAGCACTTACCCTGGGACCCTTCCTGGAAAGAAAAAATTATGTTGCCTTTTCAAGCCTGGGCTTACTTCCAACCGTTTATACTCTGGGGCCTCACCAATCTATTCATTCAAGGGGCCATATTTTTTGCCGCCGGTGCGCTGAGCAGATCCACACTAGTGATCTATACGCAGGGGATTATTTTATTTGTCGCTTACCAGATATCGACCACAATCACCCAGGATCTGGACAATAAGACTGTAGCAGCGCTCATCGATCCATTTGGTTTTAGAGCATTCAATCTTTTTACAGAGTATTGGACACCTGCTCAAAAAAACAGTCAGCTGGTACCAATGGAGGGGCTGATGCTTTGGAACCGATTGATCTGGTGCTCGGTGGCCGTATTGATCTTAATTGGTACTTATTTTGCTTTCAGCTTTAATGTGGTCCGTAATGCTTTATTCAAGAAAAAAGCATCGAAAAACACGACCCCTTCCATCAATCCGGAGTCAGTACTTATACCCGCTGTCACTCAATATTCCGGTTTTCCAACTCAAATGCAACAACTTTGGACCCAGGCTATTTTTTATTTTAAAATGGTCATTCGTGAAATACCTTTTATAGCTATAGTCTTTATTGGTTTGGCCGATTTGATTATAGGATCTTTTTATTTTCAAAAACTCTATGGCACCAGCTCCTATCCGATTACGGCCAATGTGCTCGGTCTCTTAAACAATTTTGATACCTATTTTTTGATCATAGCAGTATTTTATTCCGGCGAACTGATATGGAAAGAAAGAGTCACCAATATGCACTTGATCGTGGACGCTACACCAGTCGCGGATTGGGTAAATCTACTTGCTAAATTCTTTGGACTGATGTTGGTTTTTTTATCCCTGATAATGCTCTTGATTGGTGCAGGCGTATTGATACAGCTTGCTCATGGATATACCAAATTTGAACTGCCCTTATATTTCAAAACTTTGTTTACGAGTACGCTGGCCTTTCTGGTTCTCTATACCGTCCTTTCATTTTTTGTCCAGGTCATGGCCAATAGCAAATTTGTAGGTTTCGCCATGATGTTTGTTTTTTTCATCCTCACTTTTTTTATGAGTGCTGCTGGTATCGAACATCCCCTGGCCATTTTTGGCAGTGGTAGTCTGGACTCTTATTCCGACATGAATAAGTATGGACATTTTTTTACCTCTTTTACCTGGATTAAACTGTATTGGTTTTTGTTTGTATTATTCTTGTTTGTCATCGCTGTTGTCTTGTCGGTCAGAGGATCCGAAGCTATATTTAAATCAAGACTCAAAGTGGGAAAACTCAGACTTACACGGCCCATTCTCACCTTAGGTTTGTTTGCCTTACTCTCTACCGTACTGGCAGGGTGCTATGTATATTACAACACCAATAAAATCAATCGGTATATGTCGCGTGAGGACCGTGAAGACAAGCGAGTAGCTTATGAAACCACATTAAAAAAGTTCGAAAATATCCCGCAACCTAAAATCGTAGATGTCAATCTTAAGGTAGAAATCTATCCCTACGAAAGAGATTTTACAGCGGAAGGTTATTTCTGGTTAAAAAATAAAACAGCGCTGTCCATATCTGACATTCATATTCAGACTGATGTACAACATGACATGAAAAATGAATACCTCAGATTTGAAGGTGGGGCATCTGCAGATACTTCGTATCACCGATTTGGTTATACCATTTATACCCTGCAAAAACCGCTTACTCCGGGTGATTCGGTAAAAATGTCATTCAAAACCAGGTTTGAAACACAAGGATTTGTAGGAGGTGGGTCCAATACCGATGTGGTGTACAATGGTACCTTCTTTAATAATCTATATTTTCCTACCATCGGATACAACAATGCGTATGAAATCGGGGACGATGACACCCGTCGTAAAAAGAAAATCCCGGAGAAAGAGCGCATGATGGAGCAGTCGGATACCATTGGTTTGTCACAAAGTCTTTTCGGGGATGATGCCGATTATATCCAATTTGAGATGGTGGTCGGCACCTCCAAAGATCAAATAGCGATCGCTCCAGGGTATTTACAAAAATCATGGGAGGAAAACGATCGCAAATATTTCCATTACAAAATGGATGTGCCTATGTGTAATTTTTATTCCATCGTCTCTGCCGCTTACGAAGTAAAAAAAGATACCTGGAATGGAGTCAATCTCGAAATCTACTACCACAAAGGTCATGAATACAATCTTGATAAAATGATGTCCTCGATGAAAGCATCCTTTGATTATTTTTCAAAAAACTTCAGTCCATACCAGTATAGGCAGATGCGGATCATGGAGTTTCCACGCTATGCTACCTTCGCGCAATCTTTTGCCAATACCGTACCTTTTTCAGAGGGCATTGGCTTTATCCAAAAAATAGCCGACTCGACCGAAGATCTGGACATGCCGTTTTATGTCACTGCACATGAGCTTGCTCATCAATGGTGGGGACACCAGGTAGCAGAAGCAAATGTCAAAGGAAATGCTATGCTCTCGGAGACACAGGCTCAGTATTCTGCCCTGATGGTCATGAAGCATGCCCTTTCTCCTGAGATCATGCAAAAGTTTTTGAAATATGAGCTTAATAGCTACCTCAATGGACGCTCCGCCGAACGCAAAAAAGAGCAACCTCTGAACCTGGTCGAGTCACAGGGTTATATTCATTATCGCAAAGGCTCCCTGGTCATGTATGCCCTGCAAGATTATATCGGAGAGGATAAAGTGAACCTCGCGCTACGAAATTTCCTAACTGATTGGCAATACCCGGGGCCAGATCATCCCTACAAGCGCTACCCCACTTCTAATGATTTGTTGCAATATTTTAAAGCTCAAACGCCCGATTCATTACAATATATAATTACTGATCTATTTGAAACCATCACCCTTTTCGAAAATAAAACCGAATCGGTGACTTATAAACAACTTCCTGACAAAACCTACGAAGTGACTATCAAAGTAAAAGCGGAAAAATACCGGGCTGATAGTTCCGGCAATGAAAATTTAATACCGATACACGACTGGATCGACATCGGAATTTATGCCAAAGGGTCCAAATCTGAAGACAAACTGATATACCTGCAAAAACATCTGGTTGAAGGAAAAGACCAGCAGGATGCAGGCCAAATTTTTACCATTATAGTCAATGAAGAACCAACCAAAGCCGGTATAGACCCCATACATAAATTGATAGACCGGCATGCAGATGATAATGTCAAAAATGCTGTGAAAGACAGTGAATCATAAATAGTGGGAGGATGTCGCAGTGCAATTTGGAGGCGCTTGGGAGGCGTTGTACTCCAACCTGGTTAAAGTTAATTTTCACGGACCTTAGAGGCATGGACTACACGAACCACCAATATTCAATTAATTTGCAGCGTATTTTCAATCTTAACTAATATCGACACCGGTAGACAAGTATGACAAAGCACATCTGTAACCTTTATCTGATCCTCGTCTTTTGTATTTTCTCTTTTTCATCCATCTATTCACAGCAAGGATTGCCTGCCCCCCACAAAGGAAACCTCTACTTTTATTGGGGTTGGAACACTAGTGCATTCACCAGGTCCGACCTGCATTTTAAAGGTGCCAATCATAATTTTACACTCAAAAAAATAACGGCGTCAGATCGGCAGACCAAGTTTAGCCTGGACTCTTACCTCAATCCCGGCAATATCACTACACCTCAATTTAATTTTCGGATCGGCTATTACCTCAACGACCACTATAGTATTTCCTTTGGCCTGGATCATATGAAGTATGTCATGGATCAGGACCAGGTCGTAAAAATCTCGGGTTCTATCCAGGCGGGATCAAAGTATGATGGCACCTATAAAAACTCAGACATTACCGTCTACTCAGATTTTTTAAAGTTTGAACATACCAATGGTTTGAATTATTCCAACCTGGAATTGCGTAGAATCGGCGAGTTATTAAGCCTTAATCACCTGAAAATAAACTTCATCTCCGGCATTGGTGCCGGCATCCTGCTGCCTCGCACCGATGCAACCCTTTTAAATAATAAGGAGTATGACGAGTTTCACCTCGCAGGTTATGGCATCGCTGGTCTGGCGGCGATCAATTTTACTTTTTTTAATTCATTCTTTATCCAATCAGAACTTAAAGGGGGTTTTATAGATATGCCCGATATTCGTACCACCATCAATAAAACGGATAAGGCCAGTCAACAATTTTGGTTTAGGCAGACTAATGTGGCATTTGGTGCCAATATCCGGCTAGCACGAAAAAAAAAATAATCTTCATGAATAAATATGCACTCGTCACAGGCGCCGGATCCGGCATCGGCAGAGATGTCAGCATCACCTTATTAAAAAACGGTTTTCATGTGATCCTCACCGGAAGAAACGAAACTTCACTTCGTGAATCGGTCTCGCTCGCGCACGAAGCAGGTGATCATGCCCTGGTCATCCCTTCGGATATCACCCAGCCTGATTCAGTGATCCAATTGTTTGGGCGCATTAAGGCTGAGTGTGGCCGTCTTGATCTGTTGTTTAACAATGCCGGTACCAATACCAAAGGTCTGCTGGAAGATATCTCGTATGAAGCCTGGCGACAAGTGATCGATACCAATCTGACCGGATCATTTCTATGCACTCAACAGGCATTCTTATTGATGAAATCACAAGAACCACAAGGAGGAAGAATCATCAACAATGGATCAATCTCAGCCGCAGTACCGAGACCTAACTCTGCACCTTATACCGCTTCTAAACATGCCATTACCGGACTCACCCGGTCCACCTCCCTCGATGGGCGAAAATACAATATAGCCTGTGGTCAGATCGACATAGGCAATGTAGACACGACGATGGCTGCCACAATGAAGACTGGCATGCCCCAGGCTGATGGATCGATTAAAATAGAGCCAACTTTTGATGTCAGGCATGTTTCGGAGGCTGTCTTATACATGGCTTCGCTGCCACTGGATACCAATGTGCAGTTTATGACAGTGATGGCGACGAATATGCCTTATATCGGTAGGGGGTGATCTGCTGCAAAAAAATTGGTTGAACTATACCTACTCTAGTTTTTGAAGCTTGTGGAAGGTCCACAAAATGATTTTAGGCAAATATGTTTTTTCGTCCGTTCATGCTTATAGTTTTATTATACCGGTCCTGTATAGGTCCAACGCTGCTTGCAGAATAGTTTCGATGGTCTTAACGGGTAAATCTTTGTTTGGATTAACTCTAAAAATCTTCATTTTGGCGCGGTCGCCTGCTTCTAATTTTGGATGGTCAAGGTGTCTTCCTTCAACCATGAGTATATAAGGTCCGTCCGTTTTTTTATCAGTCCACAAGTAACAAAACATCTTTTTCTTATAACAGAAGCATGGCATTCCCCATTTCCTGGTTTCAATGATATTGGAGTCTTGGTCAAGGATAATACTGCGTAATGCAAGCATACAACTCTTGTTTGGCTCTTCTTTATCCAAATAGAAGTCGTGAAGACTGTCAACCATATTTTCTATAATATCAGTTTGATGGCGACCAATATCTTTGTTTATGAAGGGAGGAGTCTTTTAACAGAGTTTCTCCAAGCCTTCCATCGATGATCCTACATATTCTGGGGATCAAACGGGATTATTTCAATTGTGCGCTGCCAAACAACACCGCGAATGCCTTGCACCAGATCAATACATAAGACTTCTTGGTAGTATCCAATTCGGCTGGCACATCGATTTTAAAAGAGCCTGTAAATACAGTTTTGGACAATTCGGTATAGTTATTGGCAGACTTGTCTTCTGCTATCCAGATCCGTATATCAGGTCCTGCGTCGGTAGAAAAATTTTCAAAGACCAGGTATTTTTTGCCGGCAGTATCTTTTGAAAGTTTTACTGTCCCTGTGGTTGGGTGAGCTGCACCACTAAAACTGCCCTGAGAGATCACTGTCAAGTCAGTAGGTATATCTCCACTGCCTTCTTCCAGTGGTTTATTGCAGCTTATACTTAAAAGGCCAAGAAACATGATTGCAAAGATTGTTTTCATGGCCGCAAATATAAGTGCTTATGATCACGAATGTATCACAGCTTCATCAATTGATCCAAGGTGTCCTGAGCGATCGGGCAGAACGAAGCATTTTTTAAGGTGAGTTCTTTTCTCTTCAAAAACACATCTTCGTCCACATAAGGAAACCGATGACAGTCTGAAGGCCTCACTTCATAAATCGTACATTTATTCTGTTCATCTAAAAACGTACACGGTTTGGTATTCAGCACATAATCGCCATCTTCATCGCGGTGCAAATACCGATCCATGAGTTCCTTCTCGGACACGCCCAGGTATTTGCTGATCCGCTTGATATCAGGAGCTTTAAATCTCGGACTATAGTTTTTACAGCAAGCAGCACAAGTGAGACAGTCAGTTTTTTGATAGGCCAGATCTGATATCTTCTGCAAATGAGGAATAGCTTTTTTAATATCTGCCACAGACAGGTATTTTTTATAAGCAGTTTTATTTTTATCGTACTTATTCTTAACCAGCGTTGGGTCCATATAATTATACAAATAAGTCTATGATCAATACCACGCCAAGGCCGACGACGCTCACGACCGTCTCCATGAGCGACCAGGATTTGATGGTATCCTTGATATTAAGATTAAAATATTCTTTGAACATCCAGAACCCGGTATCATTGACATGGGAAAACATCAGGCTGCCAGCGCCAATAGCCAGCACCATCAGGTTAGGATCGACCAGGGAAGGATCGATACCTGGAGCTATGATCCCGGCAGCCGTCAACCCTGCCACAGTGGCACTACCCAGGCTCAGCCGTATCACAGCTGCTATAAACCATCCTGTAATCAGTGGAGAAAAAGACGAAGTCTTGACTAGATTGCCTATCTGATCACTGAGCCCTGCGACGGTAAATATTTCCTTGAGCACACCAGCTCCGGCCACGATCATTAATATGGGAAACACATCTTTGGCTGCCTCGATACCCTCAGGGATTAATTTGCTTAATTTTTCTCCACGAGACATGCCCAATAAATAATAAGCGACAAACAAGGATACCAACATCACAATATTAGCGTCGGAAAGCAAGGAAGCCACCTTAAACGATACGGTATCTTTTTCGAAAATATTAGTGAACCAGGTGCCCATCGCCAACATAATCACCGGCAGCAATGCGGCGACATAACTTTTTATGGACGAAGGCATTTCATGAGCTTCAAAGATCTTCACTTTAAGACTGGCTAGTGGTTCTCCTTTTATATTCCGCACAGTCATCGCAAACAATGGTCCTGCAACCAATATGACGGGTATCGAGGCGATCAAACCATATACCAGGGTCTTGCCCAGATCAGCATGCATCATCGGCACCAGGGCGGTCGGAGAAGGGTGAGGCGGTAAAAATCCATGTGTCACGGAGAGCGAAGCACACAAAGCCACTGCAAGGTAAACCAGGGGTAACTGATATCGCTGGCCAAGAGAATAAATCAAGGGTATCAATAATATAAATCCAACATTGTAAAAAAGAGGGATGCCGACTATAAATCCTGTCAGTGCCAAAGCCCAGGGAAGATATTTTTTTCCAAACAAAGCCACAAGAGATTCCGAAATGCGTTGAGCAGCACCACTCGAGGCGATCACTTTACCGAGCATAGCTCCAAGGATGATCACTGAAAATACTGATCCAAGTATTCCTCCAATACCTTTCTCCAGAGACTTACCGATATTGGCAGGATTCACACCCAGAAACAAGGCTGCTAATATGGACACGATCAGAAAAGAAAGAAAAGGATGTACTTTGGCCCAGGTGATCAGTAATACCAACACAAGCAGGATAAGGACTACAGTAAAAATCATAATCTTCCAAAGATATCAAATGCGCTTTGATTTTTTAACAATTGGTTAGCAGGGTATCTCTTATGGATAAAATACTTTCAAAGATCCCTGATTTTTGCCTCGAACCCCTTAACACTTTTTAATAATGTTCTTAAAATTGTATTAAGTCGGCATATAATACCGCATAAACATATTTAGGTATTATCTTAACGGCATTATTTTTCCTTTAGATATCATTCAACGTTCGATCTATCATTTTGTAAGCGCAATAACCGGGATCGAACTTTGTTTGTTTTTCGTAAATGAGTCACCTTATCTAATCAGTTGTATTGCGATTTGAATCAAAAGACCTGGTTATTTACCTTAAAATTAAAACATGAAATTCTGGTATATATGCTTTGCTTTGTCGTGTTGTGTCGGCTTAGGCTTTTCACAAAATCAAAGTATCGAAATCAAAGGGAAAGTGGTAGAAGCCACTAGCCAACAACCTATTGAATTTGCCACCATAATGATAGGGAGTAATGAATCCAAAAAGACCATTACAGGTGCCATTTCCGATTTAGATGGCCACTTTAACTTGATTACAGAGGTTAAAGAATTTTATGTAGAAATTAGTTTTATCGGATATAACACCAAAACTATCAATGAATTTAAAATAATCGATGGCCTGGTAGATTTAGGGACTATCGCACTGACTTCGAATAGTCAAATGCTGGCAGAAGTCGAGGTCAGGGCCGAAAAATCCCAAACCGAGTTTAAATTGGACAAACGGGTTTTTAATGTAGGAAAAGATTTGAGCACTACTGGAGCCAGTGCTTTGGAGGTATTAAATAATGTGCCTTCGGTCAATGTAAGTATAGAAGGAGCCATCAGCCTGAGAGGCAGCCAGGGAGTCCAAATCTTGATCAATGGAAAGCCCTCAGTGATCGCCAATGAGCAAGGCAAAGCGCTCGGAACGATTACTGCAGACATGATTGAAAAAATAGAAGTGATCACCAACCCATCTGCCAAATATGATGCTGAAGGCACTTCAGGGATCATCAATATCATACTGAAAAAGGAAGATCGAAAAGGCATCAATGGTTCTGCTACGCTCAATGTAGGAATACCTCAAAATTTCAGTGTCGGCTTAAGCTTGAATCGTCGTACAGAAAAGTTTAACCTTTTTAGCCAATTAGGCGTTGGATATAGATCGTTTCCCAGAAACCAGGAAAGCATCAATCGCGATCTGGTCAATGGCACTGCCATCCTATCTGAAGGAACAGAATATAGAAATGAGGTTCCTTATAATTTTATCCTTGGAACAGACTATCATATCGACCGTTACAATGTAGTTACCCTTTCCGGAAGTTTCGCCTACGAAGTAGAAGATCAACCCTCCGATATAAATTTTGCTTTTCAGGATGCCTCCGGGACTGTTATCAGCAAATGGAAGCGTAAAGAAATCACCACCGCTACCAATCCGAAATATCAATATGAACTACAGTATAAGCATGATTTTAAAGACCATAAGGATCATACTTTGCTTTTTAGTGCCCTGGGAAATTTGTTTGCCAAAGACCAGTCTTCAGAATTCGCCAATCTCCCTGTTTTGGGCAATATTACTGCAGACAGACAACAAACCAGAACCGATTTTAAAGAGGCCAATTATACTTTTAAATTGGATTACAACAAGCCTTTTTCGAAAAAATGGACTTTAGAAACAGGGGCTCAATATGTGTGGAATGATGTGGGCAATGATTACGCGGTGACTAATTTGATCAATGAGGAGTGGCTGGAGGACCCTAACCTGACGAACCTTTTTAAATACAATCAAAAAGTACTCGGAGCTTATGGTACAGGCGCCTACGAAGCAGACAAATGGGGACTAAAGCTGGGACTACGGCTTGAAAATACAGACCTGCAGACCCGGCTTGCTACTACAGGTGAACAAAATAATCACAATTACTCTAATCTTTTTCCAAGTCTTCATACCTCCTATAAATTGACGGAGCACTTCTCTGTGCAAGCAGGATACTCCCGCAGAATTTACAGACCTAGATTATGGAGTTTAAATCCATTTTTTAATATCCGCAATAATTATAATATACGTACCGGCAATCCCAATTTATTGCCAGAATTTACAGACTCATATGAATTAAACAGTATTTACATTTTTGGAGAATTATCGATGAATTTGGGGGTTTACCACCGGTATACCACCGATGTGGTAGAATCAATCGCTACGTTTGAAGACAATATAAGTATTTCTAAGCCTTACAATATTGGTACAAATCAAGCTACCGGTGTAGAGGTTAATGCAAAATACAGTCCGAATAAAAGTTGGTCAGTAAATGGAGACTTTAACTTAAATTACTTTGATCGGAAAGGAGTATTTGAAGCGACTACTATAGATTTTAAAGGAAATAGATGGACTACCAAGCTTACCAACAAATTTAAATTACCGGCTCAAATCGAGTTTGAAATCACCGGTAATCTTGAGTCTAAATATAAAACGGTACAAAGCGAATTATCGGGCATCCTATTTGCTGACCTGGGTTTACGCAAAAAAATAATGAACGGAAGGGGTGTATTTAATTTAAGCATCCGTGATCTTTTCGCTTCTCGATTTAGAGAAAGTGAGACCAATCAAACCCGGTTTTATCTATACAGTTATTCTCTGCAAGGTCGATTTATCACAGCAGGCTTTAGTTATGGATTTGGCAAAGGAGAAGCCATGGAGTTTTCCGGATCGCGGCACCATTAAGTGATAGTATTAGTATATAGGACATCGGGACCACCATGTTCTCCCGATTGGCCATCTGGTGTTTTTGGGGGTTCAATTTGCATTACGGTCACAATTACTTTTTCAGAAAAAATGTATCCGCAAATATTTATACCTTTCAAACAATAAACTTTTTATTTTTAAAATCTTTAATTCGCTATTTATCATGTGGATAGAAAAACCAGATCATCTGTATGCCAGCTACCAGTTTGCAGATTTTGCATCAGCCTTTTCATTTATGACCGAAGTGGCCTTCGCTTGTGAAAAACACAATCACCATCCTGACTGGAGTAATGTATGGAACAGAGTAGAGATAAAACTATCTACCCACTCCGCAGGCAATAAGGTGACGGACAAAGACTGGGCGCTGGCCAAAGAAATTGAAAAAATCTATGAGCGCAGAAAAAACTAAGTCATGAAAAAGATATTGATCATTTATCTTTTCCAAATTATTGCTTTGGCTCTAACTGGTCAGAATATACCTGTACCGGGCACTGCATTCATTGGGGTAAACATCATCGATCCTGGTACAAAAAAAATCATCAAAGATCAAACCGTATATATAGAACAAAGCTTCATCAAACAGGTGGGCAAATCATCAGAGGTAGTATTGCCCAACAATGCCATTCGCGTGGAGGCTCGAGGCAAATACCTGATGCCAGGTCTGGCTGAAATGCATGCCCATACTCCGGTACCTGATTCGACAGGGGATTATACGCTGCTCCGTCAGACCTTGTTTTTATATTTTGCCAATGGCATCACTACCATACGCGGTATGTTGGGTCAGCCCTTTCATTTAGCGATAAAACAAGAATTATTTATGCGGAATCTATCCAACGCTACTCCTGATTTAATGTTTACTTCGAGCCCATCACTCAATGGCAATACGGTGCCTGATATAGCCACTGCAGAAAGACTCGTACGAGAATACAAATCAAAGGGATATCATTTTCTCAAAATTCATCCCGGTATCAAGAGGCAGGTTTACGATGCCATCGTGCGTACTGCCAGAGAAGTGGGGATTGATTTTGCAGGCCACGTACCAGTAGAAGTAGGCATTGTACACGCGCTGGAATCAGGTCAAAAAACGATCGATCATCTCGATGGATACATTGAAGCGATGGCGCCACCGCTGGCAGATCTCAACCAAAATGGTTTCTTTGGATTTAATGTAACAGACCAGGTAGATCTCAAAAAACTCAAATCTTTGGTCCAACTAACCCGTAAAAGCAAAGCCTGGCTGGTACCGACTCAATCCTTATTTACCCGATGGTTTTCGCCCGAGGATCCCAACAAAATGATCAATGAAAAAGAAATCTCTTATATGCCCGCCAGGACCAGATACTCCTGGTTGCAAAGCAAAACCAGTCTGTTGAAAAATGAACTGTATACTCAAGATCGATACAATCGGTTTTTAGCTATAAGAAAAAAAATCCTTCATGCGATGTACAAAGGAAAAGTTAATCTCTTGCTGGGTTCAGACGCACCACAAGTGATGAATGTACCAGGTTTTTCCATCCATCACGAGATGAAGACCTGGTCAGAAGCCGGCATCCCCAATTGGGCAATATTGCAGGCAGGGACTTCCAGTGTCGCCAGGTTTTTTGATGTACAATCCTATAGCGGATCTATAGCTTCTGGCAAATACGCCAATTTGATATTACTTGATAAAAATCCAGTAAAAGATATTCAAAACATTGATTCAATATCCGGGGTGATGGCCACAGGAAAATATTATTCAAAACAAATGATTGAAGATCGACTATTGTCTATTGCCAAGACAAATGAATAAAACTTGTTGGCATTTGCTTCATATAGAGTTAATATTGACTTTATACTAGCTTAATATTACATACTTAACTTTACATCATAATAATTACACATACCCCATAGGGGTTTTTTTAAAAGTCGCCTTTCAGCATGTACGGATAATGGAGCACTGAGGGGCTTTTTTATTTATTACATACCGCTCCGGCTTCTCCGCATCTTTTGTGCCTGCCTGCCTCCCGATGTAGGGATGGGCCTGCCTCCCGATGTAGGGATGGGCGGAAATAAAAGCGCGAGGCATAGCCGAGCCCTCCTATTTAAAAAAAATCCACTTCCCCTTCTTTTTACAAAATTTATATACCTTCAGCATTAAATCTTAAATGTATATGAATGTCTTCTTAGCCGAATGTATAGGCACTGCCATCTTGTTGATCTTGGGTAATGGAGTAGTTGCCAATGTAGTACTGAAAAAAACTTTTGGTCATCAGTCAGGTTGGATCGTCATCACTTTTGGCTGGGCGATAGCCGTATTTGCCGGTGTGATGATCGCCGCTCCGCACAGTGGGGCACATCTCAATCCTGCAGTGACTATCGCTATGGCCGCTTTAGGAAGAATCAGCTGGGGAACTGCAGGCAGTTATATCCTGGCCCAATTTCTAGGCGCCATGATCGGCACTACCCTGGTGTATTTGGGCTATAAAGATCATTATAAAGCTACGGATGATCGTGATGGCAAGTTAGGAACCTTTGCTACCGGGCCGGCTATCTCAAATCCGATATCCAATTTGATCACAGAGGCTTTGGGTGCCTTTGTGTTAGTATTTGCTGCACTTCATATAGCTGCACCAGATTATAAACTGGGTGCCCTGGATGCCTTGCCCATAGCACTGGTAGTCCTGGGTATCGGATTAAGTCTGGGTGGCCCTACGGGATATGCGATCAATCCGGCCAGAGACCTGGGTCCAAGGATCATGCATGCACTCCTCCCTATACCGGATAAGCGCGATAGTAATTGGTCCTACAGTTGGATCCCGGTAGTTGGTCCTATCGCCGGCGGATTGCTGGCTGCATTATTATATAGCTTTACGAAGGGTTGAATTTAAACTAACTGGAGTGATCTGTATATAAGTACCATCGACCTCGTAGCTTAATCATCAAACTGGAATAGCGCCCATCCTGCATTTTACCATCCTGATATTTTACATGGAAATAACCCGTGACATAATAAAATTTCTTTGATATCCGCTCCAGCTGTTCTCCATCAAGGGTGAGTGTACCCATTTTTTCTTTGGGCCAATACTTTTTATAGAATGCCAGGATATTCTCTTTACCCATAGCAGCTCCTTTTTTTAAAATCATCCGCGTCGAGTCCAGGGGTGCATACAGTTCTACGTAAGCTTCTACATCGCCACTGCTCCAGGCTTTTTCTTCCTGACGCAATACTGCCAGGATGGCTTTTTCATCTTTAGTTTGAGCCAGAACATGTTGGGACAATAGGGCTAACAGGATGACAGAAAAAAATAATCTGATATTCATAGCTAACAGTGAATAAGGTAGAAGGACAAAACTATATGAATCGCTTGAAACGCTGATCACCCGCTGCGGGGGATATTGAGCCCTGCTCAGCTTCCTGCCGGCAACATATTTCTTATAGCAGAGATTCTCCAGTGGCGCTTTTCACTGACCACAATAAAAGTGCTCCACATCTTTCTGATAGATCCATCCGCGTTTTGGATTTCATACCGGGCGTCGACGACTGCAGCGGAGTTAGTAAGGTATTTTATTTTATCGATAATGATCTTACGGGATCCCGGGTTGCTTTCAGAGCTCCTCATCATTCCTTTTACCGCTACCTCTACGCCTATCCTCCATTCGCCGGATGATACCAATTGATCAATATCATCGGTCAATATGCTTTTGAGCAAGGTAGAGTCTTTGGTATCTCTGGAGAGGGTGTAATGATCGATCAGGGTAGTGATGGCTTTGGCGTCCCTTTGGCCGTAGTTTTGTCCCGTAGAAGATACCGGGACAACCAATGCCATAGTCAAAATCACTATGCTTTGCTTAAGGTATTGATAGAGTATCATAGATCCAATATAAAACATTTTTGTCGTTCCCTACATTCTGCCAATAGCTTACGAATAAAAATCATACTCTTAGTTGCTCCAGAATACTTGTTGCATAAATCTTCTAATTTTAGACATTTATCTATGTCTAGAGATCCAGGTTAAATCGATACTTAATAAAACCAAACGCTTTTTACAAAAAAATGGAGGCGATGTCTGTACAATATGGATTGCCCAACAGTATCTTAGGCAGTCAATCAAAATCAAGCCCATTTGAATCATGAAAGGCCTCCAGGATTTATTATTACTCGGTGATCCTCGTTTGTACGAAGTGTGTGCGCCTGTAGTAAAAGATGAGCTGCCCCAGGTATCAGCATGGGTTGCCGATCTGGATCAGGTCATGAAAGAGATCAGGCACAAATATCATTTTGGCAGAGCCATAGCTGCTCCTCAGTTAGGCATCATGAAGCGACTGATCTATATGCATATCGATCGACCTGTAGTATATATCAATCCTGAACTGACCTTTTTGAGTGAGGAGATGTTTGAACTTTGGGACGATTGTATGAGCTTTCCCCATCTTTTGGTCAGGTTAAAAAGACATAAATCGATAAAAATAAAATATCTGGATGCACACTGGATGCCCCATGAAGACATACTGGAAGATGACCTATCAGAATTATTACAGCACGAATATGATCATCTTGATGGCATACTCTGTACCATGCGCGCCATTGATGATAAATCGTTTAAATGGAGACCCTGACTACCTGCTTAATGATCAATTAAAATATATACATGATACTCAGAGAAGAATTTGACGCCTACACCGAAGATTACTTAAGGGGAATGGATTGGCTTTATCCTAATATGGAAGTGTACGATTACAAAAAAGCAGGTGAAGGCAATATGAATTTTGTAGTCCGCGTATGCACCAATCGCGGAAATTTTATCGTCAAACAGTCCCGTCCCTATGTAGAAAAGTATCCACAGATCCCAGCACCTATAGATCGAATAGCCGTTGAATATGCTTTTTACCAAAAAATCAATCAACATCCAATGCTGACTGGTTTTTCGCCTAAAATCAAAGGTTTTGATCCTATGTTTCACATTATGGCGATGGAAGATCTCGGCTATGGATCAGACTTTCTCGGGTTATATAGCGGCACTGTAACCATATCAGAAGCAGAGATCAGACTGCTTGTTCAGTACCTCATCGCCTTGCATAACTTGCAGGCTATGCCTTTCCCGGATAACAGTGCAATGAAAAAACTCAATCATGAGCATATCTTTCATTTTCCTTATTTGGAAGAGAATGGTTTTAATCTGGATACAATACAGCCAGGGTTGCAATCCTTGGCAATACCATTTAAACAGGATACTGAACTGAAAAAGCAAATCGAAAAACTCGGAGCACGCTATCTGGCTGAAGGAACAACGCTGCTGCATGGTGATTTTTATACCGGCAGCTGGCTCAAAGTAGATCAGGATATCAAAGTGATCGATCCTGAATTTGCCTTTGTAGGAGATGCAGAGTTTGATCTTGGAGTGATGCTCGCCCATTTTAAACTAGCAGGTTTGGATCCAAACCTCGTCGAACTTACCCTTTCGGTATATAGCGATGTCCGAGTCCCTGATCAAAGATTACTGGACCAATATATCGGAGTAGAGATATTGCGAAGATTGATCGGTATAGCTCAGTTGCCTTTAAACCTGACCCTTGATCAAAAGCTCGTACTTTTGACCGAAGCCAGGGCTTTGATCCTGGGATGATTTTTTTTATTTAACCATCCATTTCCTTATGAAAACCATCCAGGTATTTGCACTTATCTTTATTATTACCTTGATATCCTGTGGTACTGATCATGCCCCGATCGTGTTTGAAGAAAAACCCATCGTCAAACTCAATCTCACAGAAAAAGAATTGTACGACAAAGTGCTGGGTATGATCGTGGGTTCGGCCATCGGAGATGCTATGGGTGCGCCGACGGAGATGTGGAGCAGGGAGGATATCAAGACTCAGTATGGTTATGTGACCGGCCTCGACTCTATGGTTAGGGAAGCATCTGCAGAAGGACCCTGGAAGACCAATCTTGGAGCAGGTGGAACGACCGATGATACCCGATGGAAAAAACTTACCGCCGAATACCTGGCCAAACAACCTTCAAAAGATCTCCAGGCAGAAGGTTTTGCACAAGCCATTTTGGACCAATACAATGCATCGATAACAAACTACAGTAAAATCAAATCATTTGACCCGGAACCATTCGAAGAAAATACACTTCGTGTAGCCTGGCTCCAGGAATGGGCCAAAGTGAGCAAGCCTTTTATAGAAAAAAAATACCCTGAATACCATACCGCATTAAGTAAATTTTATGGCGGAGAGATGGTATGCGCAGGATTATTATACGCACCTGCTATCGGTGCATTTTACCCCGGCGATCCAACTACGGCTTACAACGAGATGTTCGATGTCAGTATCTATGACCTGGGATATGCCCGGGATATCAGTGCGCTGGCAGCGGCCATGACAGCGGCCGGCATGCCAAAAGACGCCACCAAAGAATCCATCATCGCTGTATTGCGCAGTGTCGACCCGCAGGGCTATTTTAAAAGCCGTCTGGTCGGCCGGACCTCATTTAATTTATTCAAGACCGCTCAATACCTGGTCAATGAAGCACGTGCAGATACCACCGATCCACTCAAAAAAGCTTTTACCTTACTCGATAAACATCATGAAGTCATGCCATTTCATGCAGGGGAGATTTACCTGGAGGTACTCACAGCTATGTTGTATGCAGATTTTGACTTTGTCAGGACCATGCAGTTTCTGATCAATTATGGCCGTGATAATGATACTACCGCTGCAGTGGCTGGAGGCATACTCGGTGCATTTTATGGTTTTGATAGACTACCGGCTGACAAATCAAAAGTCATCAAAGTAGGGCTGGAAGATCTTGATATCAATATGGAAGCGCTGGCACAACAGATGACCCGGCGGATTATACATCTGAATTAATTCATGTTCGTGCTACGGCACAAAAAATGAAAACTACATTGGTTTGATTAGTCAAAATCATTACTTTTAAAAATCCTAATTGAAAGTACAGCTCTAATAAAACAGACAAGTCACCCTGAATTTTATGGTGTTTCGCAAATACATACCTGGTGCTCCCCTCGACCAATATGTAGATTGTATGGTATATGTCGAAGGCAATAATAAAGGGGTGGGCTTTCCCAAAATTGCCATGAGCCTGGTCTTTAACCTACATGATAGTTTCAAATTGTACAATGATAGCCAGTTTACCCGACATATTGATTACAAAAAATATTGGGCTGCCGGTATCCAAACTCAACCTACTTATGTAGAAAGCTATGGAGAAAGCAAAATGATCGTCGTTCAGTTTAAGACCTTGGGTGCTTATATATTTTTGAATCAGCCTCTTCGACATTTTACCAATCAATATATCAACCTGGACGATGTGTTTTCCTGGGAGGCAGAGCATATCTGGGAGCGCTTACAAGAAAGCAATACTATCCGGGAAAAATTTGAAATCACTGAAAATTTTCTTTTCCAAAGACTCATCAATAGCAAAATGCCCAATGAAAAACTCCTGGCTTCGCTTGGGTCATTGTTTAATCATCAGACGCCTCCTTCTATTCAGGATATTTGTCTTCAACATCGTATTTCCAGAAAACACTTAAGTTTTTTATTCCAGGAGTATATGGGTATTGCTCCAAAAATGCTGTCTTCTTTAAATCGCTTTCAGGGCATTCTTCAAGCTCTCAGCAGATCAAGACCTGACAAATTGGGCACCCTCGCTTATGAACTGGATTTTTTTGACCAGGCCCATTTTAATAATAACTTCAAGAGATTCACAGGTATAAAACCAAATGAATATGTCAAAAACCTTGAGTCAATACCTTCGCTCAGGCTCATTCCCCATTTTTTACCGGTTAGCTAAAAAATCAGCTAGTATCCTGCCTGGTAACATTTTTACAATTCTTCTATTCTACCTTAAAATATCTTTGTACCACAGGCCAAACGACTATCTTTAATTAAACATTTTCTATATGAAATTAGGAGCCTTCTCTATCAGCCTTGCTGTCAAAAACCTGCAGGCATCAAAACAATTTTATGAAAGTCTTGGATTCAAAGTCTTTGCCGGCAATGAAGCCAGAAACTATCTGATCATGAAAAATGAAAACGCCCTGATCGGCTTGTTCAAGGGTATGTTTGAGCAAAACATCTTGACTTTCAATCCTGGCTGGGACGAAAATGCACAAACCCAGGAGTCCTTTGATGATGTGCGGGAGATACAGCGTCAATTATTATCTCAGGACATCCAATTGAACAATGCAGTGGACGAACAAACCAAGGGGCCAGCGAGTTTTACTTTGGCTGACCCGGATGGCAATATCATATTAATAGACCAACATGTGTAAGTATCGGCATACCCCTTTTATATGAAGCTCCTGCCTGTTCACAAAGTATTTAATTTAAAAATGTAAGTTATGCGACTCCTTATCCTTTTGTTATCTCTTGGTATTTATTGTAGTTGTAGTAGTTCTAGAGAAATCAAACTTAGAACAAAAATGTTAAACGGCACCTGGATTCCTCTTAAACAAGAAATCGGTGGTACTGCTCTGCCGGCAATGGCTTTTGAAGGTCAAAGGCTCCTGCTCGAGGACTTGAACTATACCGTCACAGCCGAAAGCATCGACAAAGGCATCGTACAATATGATGGTGACAAAATGGATATTTACAGCAAGGAAGGTGTCAATGCCGGTAAACATTTCACCGCCATCTATAAACTTGATCACGATGAGTTGACCATCTGCTACAATTTGTTGGGGGATAGTTATCCAACCGTATTTGATACTAAAGGCAAACCGCTGTTCTTTTTATCTGTATTCAAAAAACTAAAAGCATAATTATTGCTTTCATTAGTCTTGTGTCATTAGGGAATGCTTTAATGTAAATCGCAAAGTAGCACGCGTCATTGGCTGTCACCGGCAGCTTCTTCTGCCGATGGACCATAAAAAAATACCTCATCTACAAACAACCACCCTTGCTGGCCCTTACCCGGATGCCAGGCAGGCAATTTTGTGATGTTCTGAGCCTTGATCCGATAATACGCTGCCGATATTGGTTTGATATCGATCATCAAAGCTTCGTTGCGCAGAGTACCAAGATCTTTTTTGGTAAGCTGCTCTGGTATAAATTTTTTGATCAATTTAAGTTTGTCTTTATCGTCTCCAGCCCAGATTTCAACCCCGGTTGGAGGCATCAGGAATGCATTGACGCTTTTATTATAACTCAGGATGATTTTATGAATGGGCGGCTTTTGCTCAAAATAAAAAAGTGCCTCCAGAGGTTGTTCTTTGAAGCCTAACCAGGAACCATCGATAAGATTGCCGGGATTGCCTTTGACCAGGTCTATGAGTGCCTGGCTACCCGTACTTCTATATTTTTGATTGGGTGTCGTCATCAAATCAGCGGTGGTAGGTACAATCCCTTTTTTGAAAAAAGAAAACTCTACTGAGGGGCTTTTCAACCATCCTTGTTTGACTGCCATGGCTTTGACGATGCCAAAATATTCTACATCCAGGGGTTTGATATATTCCGGCGAACTCAAACTATCTGGTGTAGTTCCATCAGTAGTATATCGGATAGTGACTCCGGGGATCTGATGTTTGAGTTCGATCATCTCGTCTTTGCCTAATAGGGAGTTTTCTTTTTTGAGCATTGGAGCTGTCAACATTAATATTTCACTGGTATCGACCTGGTAGCCGGTATGGATATCGAGGTTGGTGAGCTTGGCTGTGTGTATATCTCCTTCGCTTATCTGTGTATTCCAAATAAAAACTTCCTTAAGTGAAGGCATTTCTCCGAAAGTCTTTAATGCCTGCTGGTCCAGCTTGGTGCCAGATACGGCCAAAGATTTTAATGTCTTTAATTTGACCAATTCTGCCAGTCCTTTTTGGCTGATAGATGAATAGTTGATGATCAGTCTTTCAAGATTTGGAAACAATGCGATTTTGGCCAGGTCCTCATCACTCACCGGCATATTGTCCATATTGAGCTCTACGATTTGATCCTTGATCTTGGTGAGTTCGTTTAATTTTTGAGCATTGTATTTTTCTCTCACGAAAAAAGTGACTTTTAATGCCGGTGAAGATTGGGAGATAGGCGAGACCGTGCAAAAAGGGTCTATTAAACTTTGAACTAACTCGGGAGGCGCTGCTTTAAAATCATAAATGGTATGGACTACATTTTGATCAGCCATGATTTTTTTGGCCACCAGATATAAAGTATCCTCCCGGGCGTAATCATTGATGGGTTTATCCGTATCTGCCCCTGAGCTAATCCAGGAGAGGAGCATAAAAGTTTCAAGTGGTGTCAACTGGACCTTGCCCTGAGGAGGCATATGTTTTTTATCTTCTAGCGGAAGATGGATATGGTGGATCAAAGTACTGTTGGCAGTATCGCCTGGTACCCAGATGACACCATTTTTTCCTCCAGCTGTTATGGCAGCGACAGTAGTCATGTCCAGCCCGCCTTTTGCCTTTTGAGGATTGTGACACGATATACATTTTGCTTCAAATATAGGGAGGATCATCGCCTGGTAGAGGGAAGTTGAATCAGTGATCGCCAGCTGCGCGGTGGTGGATTTTAATGGCTGTAATAAAAATCCCTTGCCATGGGTCAGCTCTGCTCCATTATGACTCCCTATGATCAAACCCACCAGCGAAGCCAATAATAAGATATCAGATCCTAACGGAAAAGTTTTCCACCGGGCAAACGCCACGTAAGAAAGGTAAATCAATGCTGTGGTAATCAAACTTAAGAGTCGGTGGCGATCTCCCAGCGTCGTATCATATCCCTGCTCCTGGATCAAAAAAAATCCCAATAGGCAGGTAGTCAGCGAAAACAACACTGCCAGTTGAAAGATAAATCCATAATCAAAAGACGCTGCTTTGATATAGGGTCTGAATACACGCAGGATGCCCAGCAATACGATGATGCCTATCGGCAAATGCAAGAATAATACATGTGCTCTGCCCAGGCTCTGAACAATCGGCGGTAATGAAACCTTGTCCTGAAATAGCAATAGAAAAGCCAGTAAGACAGCTATAAAAAAACTAATATTGGCAATAGCTCGATGCAGTCGGGTCATATAAGTCGGTCTAGTTTATGCCAGGATGTCTTTGATAACAGATCCCGCTACATCAGTGAGCCGGTACCTTCTGCCGAGATGTTTGTAGATCAATTTATCGTGTTGTAACCCCATAAGATGTAAGATGGTAGCATGAAAATCATTGACATGAACAGGGTTTTCTACGATATTATACCCAAACTCATCTGTCTCGCCATAGGTGATGCCGGGTTTGATGCCACCCCCTGCCATCCATAAGCTGAAACATCGTGGGTGATGATCCCGACCATAGTTTTCTTTGGTCAGTTTGCCCTGGCAATAATTGGTACGCCCAAATTCTCCGCCCCAGATCACCAGCGTTTCGTCCAACAGGCCCCGTTGTTTTAGATCTGAGACCAAAGCTGCTGAGGGCCGATCTGTATCCATAGCCTGACCTCTCATCTCTTTGGCCAGATTGCCATGCGTATCCCAACCCTGGTGATATAATTGGACGAATCTCACCCCTGACTCTGAAAGTTTTCTTGCTAGCAGACAATTAGCAGCATAGGTGCCGGGTACCAGGCACTCCGGTCCATACATTTTAATCACCTGGTCTGTCTCTTTTGAAAAGTCAGTGAGTTCAGGTACTGCAGTCTGCATGCGATAAGCCATCTCATACTGTTCGATTTTGGCTTTGATCTCCGGATCGCCAAAAGTCTCGAAAGAATGTGCATTGAGTTTTGATAGCTCGTCCAGCATTTTTCTTCGATCTGCTTTGTCGGTACCCTCAGGATTGTTAAGATAAAGTACCCGCTCATCACTATTACTAAATTGTACTCCCTGGTGGATGCTGTCGAGGAATCCATTGGTCCATAGTTTAGAGTATACCCCTTGACCATTTCCTTTTCCCCTGGAGAGGAGCACACAAAATGCAGGCAGGTTTTTGTTTTCACTACCTAAACCATAACTCATCCAGGCGCCCATACTCGGTCGATTGCCCTGCTGAGCCCCTGTCTGCATAAAGGTCAATGCCGGATCATGATTGATTGCCTCGGTATGCATCGTTTTGATCACACAGAGGTCATCCGCGATCTTCGCCATATTGGGGAAGATCTCACTCATCCAGGTGCCAGACTGGCCATGTTGCTTAAATGTAAACTCTGATCCAATCAGGGGAAATTTGTCCTGGCTCGCCGTCATACCTGTCAGTCGTTGTCCGCCGCGGATGGATTCAGGCAGATCCTGACCAAACATTTCATTGAGCTTGGGTTTGTAGTCAAATGTCTCCAACTGGGAGGGAGCACCATTCTGAAACAGATATATGATTCGTTTGGCTTTAGGCGCAAAATGGGGTAGCCCTGCCGGCAGCCCACCTTCTAGTCCTTTGCCACTAAAAAGATCTTTGACCAGTAGCGAACCCAGCGCGACACTTCCTATCGTGAGGCCTGCTTTGCCCAGAAAATGTCTTCGGTTGATATTCAGTCGATGTTCTAAAAATTCGTTTGCCATAGATTAAGTTTTGGTGACTGCTTCTTCGAGATTATAGATCATATGAATGGTCTGCATGAGTGCTGCTGCAGTAGGTTTGTCTTCACCCATAGCTTTTTTGTATTCGCCGATAGCTAAGAGTTGAGTCGCTTTTTCTGGGTTGTGTTCAAACTTGAGTTTTTCTTCCGTAAAAAATCCGGTCAGGATGTCTTGTTCTGTTTGATCAGGTTGACGGCACACGATGGTACGAAAAGCTTTGACTAGAATTTCCCTGGTATCCTGGGAGTCAGTCAATAGTTTTTCGGCAAATACCCTGGAGGCTTCAAGTACCTGGGGATCATTGAGCAAGACCAGTGCTTGCAGTGGAGTATTGGTGATCACGCGTCGTACTTCGCACTGGTCCCGGTTAGATCCGTCGAAAGTCAGCATGGACGGAGGCGGTGCTGTACGCTTGATAAAATTATACATACCACGACGGTACAATAGTTGACCATGATCTTGCACATAGGCAGCCAGTTGCCCTCGGCCGGAGGTCGCAGACTCCCAGATGCCTTTGGGCTGATATGGTTTTACACTTGGTCCTCCGATCGCATCATAGAGTAAGCCACTGCTGGCCAGGATATGATCTTTGAGTAGTTCTGCCTGGAGCCGGGTACGATGCGCACTGCTCAGATAGATATTTTCCGGATCGATGGCATACTTTTCAGGCATTACTTCAGAAGATTGCCGGTAGGTAGCAGAGGTCACGATCTGTTTGACCAGCCTTTTGATATCCCAGCCATGATCCATAAAGTCTAATGCTAACCAATCCAACAGTTCCGGATGAGAAGGCAGCTCCCCCTGCATGCCAAAATCACCGGAAGTCCTGACCAATCCTCTGCCGAAGATCTCCTGCCACATTCTGTTGACAAAGACCCTCGCAGTAAGGGGATGTTTTTTGTCAAACAACCATTCTGCCAGACCCAATCTGTTGCGAGGCAGCCTGGTCGTGTCGAATGGGAATACTTTGGGCGGTGTATTCTTGTGCACCAGATCACCCGGTTGGTCATACACACCTCTTTTTAATATATAGGTTGGTCGCTCGACACTGCTGTCCCGCATGACCATCACGCGCACGGGCGAGGTATCTTTTTTATTGATGAATTGCATCATCTTATTGACATCCTCCGTAGTGATAGACATATATGGAGGGTCAGCCAAAGAGGCAAGGCTGATATCCCCTACGAGCCCTTTTTCATTAACTTGATTAAAAAATGCAAATGTGCTGTAATAATCCTTCTGAGCGATGGGATCATACTTGTGATCATGACATTTGGCACACTCCATGGTCAGAGCCAGAAAAGTCTTGGCGAAAGTATTGGTGCGATCAGTGACATATTCCAATCTGTATTCTTCATCTATGATGCCGCCCTCCTGGGTGATCTTATGATTTCGGTTGAAGCCGGTAGCCAGCTCCATCTCTTTGGTGTGGTCAGGTATGAGGTCACCAGCCAATTGCCAGGTGACGAACTTGTCATATGGGTAGTTTTCGTTGAAGGCATGTATCACCCAATCCCTCCAGGGCCACATGGTACGAAGGCCATCGTCCTGGTAGCCATGACTATCGGCATACCGAGCCACATCGAGCCAGGCTATGGCCATTTTTTCACCATAGTGTTTATTCGCCAGCAGTTCATCGACGATCTTATCATAGGCATCGGGTGCCTGATCTTGCACGAACCGATCCTGTTGCTCCAGGCTGGGTGGCAGGCCGATGAGATCAAAACTCAATCTTTTAAGCAGTCTTTCTTTGTCAGCCTCTTTATTAGGTTTGAGTTTTTTGTCTACCATTTTATTCAAAACAAAATGATCGATTTCATTGATAGGCCAGGTAGAATTTTTGGTCTGAGGCACCGGCTGGGGTTGAGGGGCGATGAAGGCCCAATGTTGCTTATATACAGCGCCCTGCTCGATCCATTTTTTAAACAATTTTATTTCGCGGGCGGACAGTTTAAGATTAGACTCCGGCGGAGGCATCTGGATGGAAGTATCCTGGGAGGTCATACGCACATACATCTCGGAAGCTTGCAGATCACCTGGTACAATGGCAAATTTTCCTTTGCTTTCTTTAAGTGGGGCATAAGCGCTATCCGGGATATCCAGCCTGAGCTGAGCCTCACGTTTATTGGCGTCAGGACCATGGCACTTAAAACACCGATCGGCCAGGATGGGCCTGATATGGAGGTTAAAGTCGACCGTTGAAGGTATTTTTTCTTCGGAATCCCCAGTACAGGATTGCATAATGCCTACCACTACCATCGATACCGCCAGCAGTAAGGACTTGGGTTGAAACAGGAGGAACAATGATTTGATTTTCACTTCTAAAATTCTGAACTTCAAATATAATCAATCAAACAGTCCGTATGGTTAATCTTTTGTCAAGTCTTGTGCGTCTCCCCTTTCGGAGTGGGTCGGGGTGGAAAAAAAGAACCATTAATATTATACAGGATTTTATTTTCATAGACTAATTCTGAAAATAGAAAAGCACAAACGCTAGAACACCGCCATTAAATCCATATCCAATACCAAGCGTATCCGTCTCCCCCTTCGGAGAGGGTAGGGGGTAGAAAAAATGGTTATTTCAAACTTAGCTAAGTCGACTCCCTACCAACTCTGCAGGGGGAAAACCTCCTGCTTAACATTGAAACAGTCTAAATCTTTCACTCCAAAATATAAAACACTAATTTTAACATCTAAACTTTCCACTCAGATTATGCCAATGATAATTTCAATGATATGGTTGATACTGCATTTTATTTCGTTAAATCAGTCACCGTATACAGCATCTTCCGTAAAGAACAAAACCAAAACCAATCAATTTATCATCGAACCCCCGACACTTGTCTGCGCAGGCTTCGAATGGACTATCTCGGGTGACGAAAATCGCAATGCCAGTGTAGCAGTATCCTATCGTAGATCTGGGGACAAAGTATGGCAGTCGGCACTGCCTTTGCTTCGTATCGGAGATGAAAAAATATATGGTCATGATCAGCGATGGGTCTATACTACGGAGCCTATGTTTGCAGGGTCTATCTTTCACTTACAGGAGGGTACTAACTACGAATGCAGATTTGTCTTGAATGATCCGGATGGCATAGAAGGTGATTCGATCAAAACAGTTACGGTCACAACCAAATCCGAACCTCAGCCCTACCCTTTGGGACAGACCTATCATGTATATCCTCCGGGTTATACAGGGCAGAAAATCAGCCCTTCCTTCACCGGGCTCAATGCCGCCTATTATGGTGAAGGCAATACCGGCGATTGGTGGAATGTGCCCGAAGCCCGGGTACAGCCAGGCGATATCATCCTCGTGCACGCGGGCACGTACAAGGCGCATCGACTACGATATGCTGATGACCTGGCGCTGGATTTCCACGGCACCTATGTACTGACTCAAAAAGGTACCCCCGACAGGCCTATTGTGATCAAAGCAGCCGGTGATGGCGAGGTCATCTTCGATGGAGATGGGGCTTATCGACTCTTTGATGTGATGGCTGCCGACTACCACTATTTTGAGGGGATCACCATACAGAATACGGATATTGCTTTTTATGCTGGACTCAAACACGTGATGGGTTCCAAAGGACTCACGGTCAAAAACTGCCAGATCAGAGATGTAGGTATTGCAGTAGTCACTTACAGCGAGGACTCCAAAGATTTTTATATCGCTGACAACACCATCATCGGACGACACCCGAAGGATACCCTGATTGGTTGGTATGGATTTGCGGAGCCTGAGGTATTGACCTCCTATTATGCTATCAAAGTCTATGGTCAGAGTCATGTGATCTGTCACAATGCCATTTCCTTTTTCCACGATGGGATCTGTGTAGATACTCATGGTCAGCCGGAAGCAGGCAAAACCTGTGTGTCCATCGATATCTATGGCAATGATATTTTTAATACTTCTGACGATTTTATAGAAGCCGACGGAGGCGTTCATAACATCCGCGTGTTTGAAAACCGGGGATTCAATTCCTATCATTCTGCACTGAGTGCCCAGCCGATGTTTGGCGGGCCGGTATATTTTATGCGCAATATCTGCTATCATGTGCCGGGTACTGCTTTAAAATATACAGTGAGACCCGCCGGTATCCTGACTTATCACAATACCTTTATTGCCGAAGCTGCTATCAGCAATTTCTCTAACGGACATTTCAGGAATAATCTGTTTATCGGACCGGATGATGAGCGGGCAGCTCTGTCTGGAACGACATTTACCAATTATTCTACCCTAGATTACAACGGTTATCGAAAAAAAATCAATGATAAGATCAATTATCGGTTGAAATATCCACACACAGATTCGCTGAATCAAGCGGATGAACGGGAACTCGATTGGCAGGAAGCTAAGACCCTGGCCGAGTTTGCCCGGCGCACCGGGTTTGAAAAACACGGCATAGAATTAAACGGCACTGAAATTTTTATGCAGGTGCCCTTGCCAGATCCACAGCTCAAGGGTCATATCTATCAACGTTCAGGTTATGACTTCCGTTTAAAATCAACTAGCAAAGCAATTGATGCAGGCTGTTTATTGCCTAATGTCAATGATGGGTATCACGGTAAAGCTCCGGATTTAGGTGCGTTGGAAAGTGGGGGTGCAGAGGTGAGGTATGGACCGAGGAGCTAAGGGGGGAATTGTGAAGTCGGAAAGGGTTTCTTATTTCTTACTTATCATCATGGTACCTGCATCCATTGATGAACAGATTTTTTCCTACAATTTGATAAATAATCCTGTGCTCATGATCAATCCTTCTTGACCACAAACCAGCCAAATCAAACTTTAATTGTACCATTTCAACAAAGCAATCAATGACAATGAAGCTACCCAAACCAATAAATAAAGGGGTAGGATACTATTTGTTTGAAAATCGATATATGGCAAGCAAACATTAACTCATTAATCCAAAATATAATAGAATCCCTATAACTGTCAAGCTAATACTCCCAGTAATATTCCTTCCAAAAGAATATCTTCCAAAGCCATTCTTATATCCATCAAATAAGCTCAAAATAAAAGATACAGTACCAACTGATATCAAACATATTCCTAAAGCTTTGTTCATAACCTATTTTTTCTTCGCTGCCATGAAAGATAGTCTTCCCAGGCATTTTCAGAAAAAATTATTCTCACTTAAAATCGCTTAATTTTTTAACTACTCTATGATCTTTTTGTATTTGCTGAATAGATTCATATATTCTATCCGCATTCTTCCTGGATTTTAATAGATACATGGTTTCCATGATAGAATTGTATTCAGCTAAAGAAATAATAACAGTGCCTTTGCCTGTACCTCTTTTGACTATGAGGGTTTCTTGATTGTCCTCTACCTCATCTAGATATTTTTTTAAGGAATTTCTGAGTTCGCTAAAATTTGCCACTATCATAATTAAGTACTTATATGAGTACAAATATACCCTGTTTTCAAAATCCTATTTATTTGCCTACTGCTTCGCTCTATCTGTAAAATCAAGTGGTGTATTGTCGCCATGCTTCGGTGAGGGATTCTTGGATGTCTTCTACTTTATCAAGATATTTTTTTAAAAAAATTTCAAAATCTTACTTCCTATTTGTTAGTTCTCCCCCCACTCACTCCATCAAAATCTCCATCATCTTCTTCGCCGTCCATCTCCCCTTTTTATCAATAAAATCCCTCGGAGTATCATCTCCAATCTCGTAAGTGATACCGACGGCCTTGAAATGTACATAAAACCAGTTTTTGGAGACCGGTTGCCTGAGGGCGGAAGGAGCTACCCTGGGTTGGTAGCCTTCGAGACCTGACTTGATGCTGTCGATCCATTGTTTGGTAAAATTGGGGATGACCGAAGCAGAATCGCTGAGATTGGTATAGTATACATCAGACCAGGTAGAGTGAAAGTCTAGTCCCAGGACGACCCGATTGCGGTTTTTGTAGGTATAGTGATTGATAAAATCGGTGATGACGCGGGTCTCCGGTTGGTTGTATACGGCCCAGTCGCGATTGAGGTCGATACCACCGACATTGTGACGCCAGTGACCCAGTGCCACTCCATCCGGATTCATCATGGGGAAGACCAGGACATTGTGTCTTTTAAAAAAAGCCTCAGCCAAGGCAGGAGAATCAAACAAACCGTCGATAAAGGCTTTGAGGGCAAACTGTCCGGTCACCTCCGGTGGATGTTGTCTGCTGAGCAAGATGATGAGGTCTTTGTGTTTGGCTTTTTTCTCCCCGAGATCCATATAATATAGGTCGCGGCCTAGTTTGGTTTTACCGGCGATACCATAATCCACTGTCTGGTGATGAGCAGCCTGGAGTGCATTCATCCAGGAGCGTAGTTCGGCCTCGGTATACAATTCCTGGGCCACGATCCAGGTAGTGTCTTTGGTTAAAAAAAATCTGGCGGTAGTCTTGCCATCGATCGAGTCGATTTGAGCCGAATCTATAGCCATCCAATGATGTCCATCCGAGCTGGTCTTGGGAAAATACCGGTGTGCAAAATCTCCATAGTCAAATACCAGCGTCGCTTCCCTTGGTATATTCGACCAGATTTTGAATGCATACCAGGGACTGGGATTGATGGGTTCGTTTTCGGGAGTAGATACGATGCGGTAGGTCGAATCATTGATCGCTATAAAGTCACATAGCCGTGCCCCGTCAAATTGATTGGTTGCACTGACCCCAAAAGGTGTATGGTATATTTTTTTGGTTTGAAAGGTGATAGGTTTTGATTTGGTATCGATGGTTTCAGCATAAGTAGCTCCTGGGGCAGCTTGCCTGGCCAGGTATTGTACTCCTCTGCAAGAAGTCAGTATCAAAGTGGCAAAAAGCAAATACTTATAATTCATCATTCAATAACATTTATTGGTGAAGGTAAGATACCCATTCATATTAAAGAATCAAGCAGGACCTGGGGGAAATTATAGAACATCAACGAAATTATAAAAATGGACATTTCAATAGAGTAGGCATCGGTGACTATGACTGATTGCACAAAATAAATTTGATTTTCACCACATCCTTGCTGGGGAAAATAGGTATGCAAAGTGCCATGATCACATACACACGTGATAGGGTAAAATCTTAGCTCCCCTAATTTATACGTAAATTTGCAGCTTCCAGTGTAGAGTCCTTGTTTATTTCCTGTGTTGAGGGATCATGGTATTAATACATCTTCCTACAACTTGTTCTATTTGGATTCTGTCTTGATCTGGATTATTTATTCTCCTAAACTACTATATGAAAGAAATAGAAAATATCGAATTGACCTTGCTCACCATGGCAGATTATGACGAACTCAAAACCGTCATGATCGAGTCCTATGTCACGATGCCTGATGCCTTCTGGCGGGAGCACCAGATCCGTACCTTGATTGAAAAATTTCCCGAAGGTCAGGTCATCATAAAAATCAATAATCGTATCGCAGGTTGCGCGTTAGCAATTATCATCGATTATGACAGTTTTGAGCAACAACATACTTATCGGGAAATCACCGGCAGATATACTTTTGACACCCATACGGACCTGGGGGATGTGATGTATGGCATCGATGTGTTTATCAAACCAGCATATCGTGGACTCAGACTGGGACGCCGATTGTATGACTACCGGAAGGAGCTTTGTGAAAAATTAAATCTCAAAGGCATAGCCTTCGGTGGACGCATACCTAATTATCACAAATACGCAGATACCATTACTCCTAAAGAATATATAGAAAAAGTGAAGCGAAAAGAGATCCATGATCCTGTACTTAACTTTCAAATATCCAATGATTTTCACCCGGTCAAAATACTCAAAGGCTACCTGGATGGTGACAAAGCATCCAATGAGTTTGCCGTGTTATTGGAGTGGGACAATATCTACTATGAAAAACCCGCTACCCAATTAACATCAAGAAAAAAAGATATACGACTCGGGCTGATCCAATGGCAGATGCGACCTTATGACAGTCTCGACAAGCTGATGCAGCAAGTAGAATATTTTGTAGATGCGGTCTCGGGTTATCGGGCAGACTTCGCCTTATTTCCTGAGTTTTTTAATGCTCCGCTGATGGCAGAAAACAATCACCTGTCCGAGTCCCAGGCGATCAGGGAGCTGGCCAAACATACCCCCGAAATCGTCAGGAGATTTTCAGAATTGTCGATCTCTTACAATATCAATATCATCACAGGCAGCATGCCGGAGATGAAAAATGACCGGCTGTACAATGTGGGTTATCTCTGTCGCAGGGATGGTACCACCGACCGATATGAGAAAATCCATGTCACTCCCGACGAATCCAGGGTCTGGGGTATGCAGGGAGGTAATACGCTCAAAGCTTATGACACAGACTGTGGCAAGATCGGGATACTGATCTGTTATGATTCAGAATTTCCGGAGCTCAGTCGATTGCTGGCAGATGAAGGCATGGACATACTCTTTGTTCCGTTTCTGACTGATACTCAAAACGGGTATTCACGTGTTCGCCACTGCTCCCTCGCGCGCGCGATCGAAAATGAATGTTATGTAGCTATTGCGGGCAGTGTGGGCAATCTCCCCAATGTACACAATATGGATATCCAATTTGCCCAGTCGATGATCATCACCCCCTGCGATTTTTCTTTTCCTACCAATGGGATCAAAGCAGAAGCCACCCCCAACACTGAAATGATCGTGATCGCGGATGTTGACCTGGACCTTCTGCGGGAACTCAATCAATTTGGCAGCGTACGTAATCTCAAGGATAGGAGGAATGATATGTTTGAGGTTAAAAGGCATCCGCTCCCCACCATATAGTCCTCGTGATAACTGTTTTTTATTAGCTTTGGCGCTTACTGTGCTGAAACGGTTTCTACATTTTCCATATGTTAGTAGATATTCTTACTTTTTTTGTTGCCCTGGTCACCCTGCTGGCAGCGGCAAAATATTTTACAGAAGCGGCGGAAGTCATCGGAACCTGGATGCGTCTGCCTCCCTTTGTCATTGGTATTTTCATCGTGGGTATAGGCACCTCTCTACCAGAACTGATATCCGGCGTATTGTCTGTGCAACATGGATTGTCAGAGATCGTGCCGGGCAATATCATCGGGGCCAATATCTCTAACCTTTTGCTCATCACCGGACTCGCAGTAGTACTCAATAAAAAAAATATTATTTTATTGAGTGACTATCTCTACATCGACTTACATTTTTTGTTAGGCAGTTTTGTATACTTTGCGATGATTGCCTATGATGGCACCATTGTTTTCTCAGAAGCAATAATAGGGATATTCATTTTTATCATTTATTCCATCTACCTAATCAAAGGAGAATCAAAGACTAGTAATGAATTGTTGGTGGACAAATCACTTCGTGAAAAATTTCCTATCAAATATTTGGGAATAATCGTGGTAACGGCCATTGGCATATTTTATGGTGCAAATTATACAGTACAATCATTAGAGCACCTGGCCAATGCCCTGGCTATTCCACCTGCCATCATTGCCCTGACGGTATTATCCATAGGCACCACCCTGCCGGAACTGGCAGTCAATATCACAGCTATACGCAGAGGCAAGGCTGAGCTCGCTATGGGCAATGTATTGGGATCTTGTGTCTTCAATACCCTGGTCATTCCAAGTGGTGCAGGGCTTTTCGGCACGATAACCGTGCCTCATAGCTTATTGATATTTTCCCTGCCGATGATGGGGGCGAGTGGTTTGTTGTTTTATTTACTTACCCAGGACAAAAAAATATCGGTATGGGAGGGGCTGCTGTTTTTATGTCTGTATGTGTTGTTTATTTTTAAGGTGGCGAGTGGGGTGTGAGCGGTAAGGTGGCTACTTTGGTGCCCGAAGCGAACGTATATCCATCCCCTTCGATACGCAGTTTGAGTTTGACCGGCAGACTGGGTTCTTTCTGATCCAGCAACGCCAACGTTATTCTAATCTGATCCTGACCCAGCGCTTACTTAGTCTGACAGATACGGAGAATACGGTTGCAGGACCCTGGATCGTCGCCTGTACCGGGAAGGGCTGCACATATAAATCATTACTGATATAGCAGCTTAGGAGTTGGTGCAGGGAGGATAGCACCATACAAATCATTACTTTAGCATTCAATACAAAACCATCATGAATAAAAAAATATCATTATTAATCCTGGGTACCTGTTTCTGCTGTATCCTTTCCATAGATTTGGCGGCTCAAAAATCAAAATCACTTTATACAGCTCCGTTTGGAGTACAGGCATTTACTTTCCGTAGAAGTTTTCCCAACAGCATGGAGAAGACGCTGGATACCATCGCTATGATGGGATTTACGGAGATTGAAGGCGGTGGTGGTCGTATAGCGCCGGAAGATTTTAAAAGACTTTGCAATGACAGAGGAATCAGTATTCCATCCACGGGTACGGGTTATGAACAACTTGTAAAAGATCCTATGAAAATAGCTCAAACTGCAAAAGCACTCGGGGCGCAATATGTGATGTGTGCATGGATACCGCACCAAGGTGCATTCAACCTGGACAATGCCAAAAAAGCAGTTGAAGATTTTAATACTGCCGGAAAAATATTGAAGGAACAAGGACTCACTTTTTGTTATCATGTACATGGCTATGAATTCGGGCCTTACGAAAAAGGCACGCTGCTAGACTACATCATAAAAAACACTAATCCGGATGATGTATCCTTTGAGATGGATGTGCTGTGGACACAGTTTGGTGGAGGTGATCCTGTGAAGCTTTTAAAAAAATATAAAGAACGTTGGAAGCTGGTCCATTTAAAAGATCTTCGCAAAGGGGTGAAAAAAGATCTTACAGGTGGTACCTCTCCGGAGAATGATGTCCCACTCGGTACAGGAGAAATAGATATACCTGGTATCGTCAAACAAGCCAACAAATTAGGCATCAAACATTTTTTTATAGAAGATGAAAGCAGCAATATGCAGGGCCAGGTACCTCAAAGCATCGCATATCTTAAGAGTTTAAAAAAATGATCCGGTGTCCGATGTGCCATAGAAGTGGCGTCACACCTTAAGAAAACTTTAATCTTTGAAGGTTAATTTTTGTAAAAAGGTTTTTGTTGATTATATTGTGATGATTAAGATGAAATTATTTTTTTCCAGCATTATTATTTTATTCTTTACCAATTTGTGGAGCTCTAATACAGTACCATCCATTGCTGATGGCCCTTATGTCAACTATCGTGACAAACAAATAGTGGTGACTACCATCTATCATGATGGCAATGGTAAAAAATATGTAGGCGCAGATAGTTTTGCTGTTTCTTCGAAAAAATCAATTGAATTATTAGTACCGACTGATGAGGCCGGAAAAAACTTTGTCGTCAAGTTTAAATCCAAGCTTGAAAATGAAAAAGCAGAGTATAACAAGGTAAAAAAACAATTTATCGTCTCTGATATAGAAGCCAATTTTAAAGCATTCAGGACTTTACTGCAAGCCAACGGTGTCATAGATGAAAATCTGGATTGGACATTTGGTGAAGGCCATCTGGTATTGACTGGTGACTTTTTTGATCGTGGAAATCAACTCAATGAAGTCTTATGGTTGATCTATTCTCTCGAAGATAAAGCCAATGCGGCCAAAGGATATGTACATTTTATCCTGGGCAATCACGAAGTGATGAATCTCAATGCTGACCTGCGATATGTACATCCTAAATATCATGAAAATGCGCAGCTGATGAATCGTACCTATTTATCGCTTTTTGGGGACGATACAGAGTTGGGCAGATGGTTGAGGACCAAAAATATTATCGAGCGGGTAGGTGATATGTTATGTATGCACGGAGGGGTATCCCGGTATTTAAACATTATGGGTTTGTCGCTCACAGAGATCAATGGCCTGGCAAGGCCGTATTACGCTGATACCTCTTACAACTATCCCAATGTTCAGACTGAGATCATGTTTAGTGATCAAGGTCCTCTTTGGTACAGAGGTTATTACGCAGGTCCTGCCAATGAACGTGCTACACAAGGTCAGGTAGATTCCAGCTTACAACTTTTCCGCGCTAAATATATCGCTACGGGCCATACGATCGTCGCGCATACCGTAGGCCTCTATTTTAACGGCAAAGTATTTAATACGGATGTGCCCCATGCCCAGGGGATCTCCGAAGCTATTCTCATAGAAGACAATAAGTTTTTTAAAGTCAATCTAAAAGGGGAACGCAAGGAGATGGTGGTTGAAAAATCATAGTGACTGCAGGATTCTTATATAGAGTACAGCAGTTGAATCCAAGTCATCAGATCACAGTTACAAAGCAAATATTTTAAATTCCCGCATGGTCCAGGGGGTTATGTAATCGAAGGGTTGGCCTCTTCGTTCACCCTTAACGATGGATGCAGATTGGGTGAGGGTCAAGCGGATATACCTGGCCTCAATGGGATCAAATCGAATGGTCGTGGAGGATCCGGTACCTGCTCCTTTATCTATTATTTTAGTCCACGTGCTGCCATCTATCGATACTTCGAGATTATATTCCCTGGGACAAGTTTGGAGGGGTGGTGGCATCGGCGGTCTGAATCCCCTGTTGATCTGAGGTGACTTAAATTGAAGCTCAGATATTTTTTTGGTAGCCGGCAGTTCTATGTGGAACCACATACCTTCTTGCTGTAGCTTCTCTGTGGTCCAACCTTCGAAAGTAAAAGCACCGCGTGGGGAGGCAGTGCTGCCCTTGCGCACATTGCCGGTATGACTGGCGGTCACTTTCCAGTTTGGCTGGAGTTCCAATACTTTGGGTATAGATGCCCACAATGAATCAAATTTATAAGATTTGGTCTGACTGCTGGTGGCTTTACGCACCCTGCTGACATCAGCCGGGCTGACAGGAGAGGATTCATTCTCAAAATTGGCTCGGATAAACGAAGCTACTGAAGCGATCCATTCATCCGAGTTTTTGCCCATTGGTGCCATCATGATGCCGGCATAAGATTCTTTTTGCAGTTCGCCGATCACTCCATGCAGCAAGGTTTTGATGACATAGTCAGGATGCGCCTGCACACGGGCTGATCCAATCAGGGAAGGTGCGATCAATTTGCCAGGGCCGGCAGAAATCCCATTGCCCAGGGCGCCATGACAGGTGGCACACAGACTGGCGTATATTTTAGAGCCATTGTCTACCAAAGCTTTTTCTTCTTTAGTGAAATTGGGATTGCTTCTTCCAAAAAAGGAAGTCACAAGCTGAGGTTCCAGCACTTGCTTGCCGACCAATTGTACTCCTGCAGTGGTATCCCGGGTCAATACTTTTTTTACCAGATCATTAGTCCCGGGTATCTTCAATAATCTTCCGGTCATCATAGCCCGCATCTTGACCTGGATATCCGGATCATTCATCATGTCCAGGTAGATTTTATCAAAAGATTTGTCTCCTGCTTTATAGAGCGATTCACTCACCCATAGCGCCATTATGCGCATGCGGGGATTGGAGTCTTTCATTTGTTCCTTCACCAGGTCGGATTCCAGGGTGCCGATGCCTTCCAACGCCCATAATGCGTGGAACCTGGCTTCAATTTTATTGCTCTTGCGCACCAGGTCGACCAAAGCACCAGTGACAGAGGAGTCTTTTCGTTGCACGAGGATCTGTTGCGCCATATCACGCCACCATCCATTGGGATGTGCCAGGTGTGCCAGCAGCTCTGCCGATGTCTGATCATACATATGCGGTTTGGTTTTGTCCCGCTCCATTTCTGTATGGGTCAGCCTCCATATCCTTCCCAGGCTGACCACTTTGTCCAGTTGATATTGTTCTATTTTGGCCCGGAGGTAAGATCCAACCGGGGTCCATTCACCTTCCTGGATGATGCCATGATACATGTCTACGATATACATGGTACCATCGGGTGCCGTGGCCATGTCTACAGGCCTGAACAATGGGTCTGTAGATCGAATAAATTCAGATTGTTGTTCCTGATATACATTGTGGAGCGTAGTCAGTCCTTCTTTTACTTCAGCATTGATTTGCCGGACGATGCGGGCTACAGGTTCACCATAAAAATATTGGCCCACCAGGTCCTGGGGTAGTCGGTGACCTCTGAATATATCATTGCCGGAGGCTCCGGTGACTCGATTAAGCGTGCCTTCGGGCATGCGCACCGCACCCATACCACCTTGCATGTCGGCTAAATGGATTGGCGCTCCCCAGGGCACATCAAAGCCTTCTGCAAAATTATGATCCTTTACTACGTAATCACCATAATGTACCGGAAACTGAAAGTAGGATGGCAGTCCATTGGAACCTCCCTGGAACCAAAGCTTGCCGTCATCATCATGGGTGATACCCCACTGGGCATGATTAGAAGCAGTGGATTCCCTGATGACCCCGAGTGCTGTCTCCCGCACTCTAAATGGATTGACGGTGCTGTACAGCCAATTGTCCATACCCCAATATAAAAATGCCTGTTGATGTTCTACATTGCCTGCCCGGCCAAAATTATCTGTGAAAAATTCTTTTTTATCAGCACGGCCATCCTGATTTGTATCGGTATACTTATATACGATGTCGGCATTGGATTCCATGGTCAGGATACTGTTGGGTCCTACCGGTAAAACAAATCTTGGAAATACAAGGCTATCTACAAACAAGCCACCTTTTTCATAGACTCCATCATTGTCTGCATCTTCCCACCTGGATATCCCACTGACCGGCTCCAGCGTACCTTTGGAGTCAGCTGTCAGCATATAAGAGCGAAGTTCGAGGACATACATCCTTCCATTGCCATCAAAAGTGATAGCAGCTGGTTGCTCGATTTTGGGCTCTGTCAACACTGCTTCCATCTTATATCCCGGAGGTAGGAGAAACTTCTCTTGTTCTTTTTTGACAGGAAGAGGCACTACCGGTGCCTTTGGCTCTAAATCTATTCCTTTCCAATATTCGCTTGTCGTATCGGCTCCTTCAGGAAGTTGTACCACCGGCCAGGTTTTGGGATCACTTTTTTGGGGTGCACAAGCTGTAAGCAAAATGATACCGGAGGCAATACAAAGTGCATAAGGAAATAAAAATATTTTCATTTTCGAAAATGGTTGATACGGTGTAGGGATATTGAAAAAAATGAAGAAGTTAAGGTAATATAATGGAGGGAATTATGACGGATAAGAATTACTAAGACCCATCATAAGCATCAAATTATTGATCAATCTTTGCAAGGAGTAATTCAAAATCGACAGTCAGTGAACGACAGGATTAGATTTTGACAATTCTTTCCTACATACAGATTTATTACATTTACTTTCTATAGACAGCATTTTCATTACATAAGATCCAACGATCTAATTTGTGAGGTCAAAGGATGTGTTTATAATAGTATCAAATGAATGATTTAAAACAAAGACTTCGCCTGGGCCAAACCGTCCATGGATGTTGGTTGAATCTAGGAAGTGCATTGACTGCAGAGATCGTAGGCTCCTCCGGATTTGATTGGGTCCTGATCGATCTGGAGCATGGTGCAGGTGCGGAGAAAGATGTGCTGGCACAACTTCAAGCACTGAAAAATACTGGTACTGCCGCTCTCGTCAGAGTGGAAAGTGCAGAGCCTGCTCGCATCTCGAGAGTCATGGATATGGGCGCCCTGGGAGTAATGTGTCCAAAGGTTAATAATGCTGCAGAAGCTCAAAAAGTAGTGCAGGGACTGCATTATCCTCCCTTGGGCCGTCGTGGAGTGGCCATCATGGTCAGAGCGACAGATTTCGGTAACTCATTTGATCAATATTACCAGGATACCAGGACACATGCATTGTGCATCGTACAAATCGAAACCAAAGAAGCTTTGCTTCATCTGGATGAAATCGCCGGGGTAGATGGAGTAGATGTCCTTTTTATCGGGCCGGCTGATCTTACGATGGACATGGGCATTTTTGGCCAGTTTGATCATCCCCTGTATTTACAAGCTGTGCGAGACATAGTACAGGCGGCCGACAAGTCTGGTAAGGTAGCGGGCATTTTGTTTTTTGACCCCAATAATGATTACCCAAAATATCACGGCATGGGTATCCGGTTTTTGGCCTGTGGTTCGGATTCTGTCTTTGTAGCAAATGGAGCCGGTACTTTAGCAAAAAAACTGGATTCGTTAAGATAATAGCGCAAGGTTCAAATATTAGAAACGTGGTGCTAAAATTAGGTGCAGGTTGAACTTTGTTCCGGCAGTTGCAGTGCGACCTAACTACTGTCCAAGAGTTGGAGTGAAACTCCTCCTTAACAGTATTTCTTCGTTATTTCAAGGAGGAACTATGTTCGGGAAGTTCCAGTGCGACCTAACTACCTGTCCAAGGGTCGGAGTGAAACTAACTCCTCCTTAACCTTCACTGCTACTTAACTATCTATCTACAAGAGTTGAAGTGAAACTCCTCTTCAACCTTTAGTATAGCCTGAAAAAATTTCAAAAAGATATGTTGCCAAAAAGTTTACATTTGGCGCGTGAAAAAGACTTTAAAGTTAATTTCCATATCTGCTTTTTCATTACTGTATTTATTTGTTATAAGTTTTTACAGTAGCAAAGCATTTTTAGACAATTTTGAGAATACCCGGCTTTCCGGTTCAGAAAAGGAACAATTCTGTTCTTTGGATTTTTCGGTTTCACTTTGCCATACAGACAAAACAGAGGGGCTGACCACTGTTTTTGCTAAAATCCCCACTTCTTTTTTTAAAAACCCGCTTAAGGAGTCTGCTGCGTGGTCCCGGGCAGAAGAAAGCCATTGGTTTAATAATTTTTCTCAATATTCATTCTATTCGAGAACTCTATCGATCAGCCTGCTCCACACTGCTTTGATTTTTCCTTTTCATTATTTCTGGTAATTTAAAATTTTAGGTTATTAGTGATCTCCGGATCACTCCATGTATTTGCATTTATAAGCTTACAGCTAGAAAATGCCTTCAAAATCATATATAAAATTTTAAATAAAAAAACAAATGGATATCGCATCAGGCATCGTAGGCATTATCATTATATTAATCATATTGACTCCTTTCGCCATAATAAAAATTAATAGTGGCAATAAACAAAAGGCCCAATTGCAAACCCTGTTCAGTTTTGTTGAAGAAAATGGTTGTTCTCTTAGCCAATTTGATTTGTGGAACAATGTCTCTATAGGCATAGACGAAATAAGCCGTAAGCTCTTTTTTGTCAGGAACGCAAAAGAGGCAGCTATTTTTCAACTAGTGAACCTCAATGAAATTAGTAAATGCCAGGTAATAAATTCCAGCAGGACTCTGAATAATAAGGAAGGAATCGTCAAAATAGTAGATAAACTTAAATTAACTTTTACTCCGCTCGACAAAAACAAACCAGATATTATACTTGAATGCTATAATGTTGCATTTGACAATTTAACTTTATCCGGTGAGTTGCAACTTGTTGATAAATGGTGTACCCTGTCCAATTCAAAACTACCCAATCCTGTAAAACAAAAATGATGATCCGAAAATCACTGTAGCTGCAGTTACAGTGCTTTTCTATGATCGGTTTGACACAAAAAAGCTCCCTGAATAATCAAGGAGCTTTAAGTAAAGTTTTTTTATTCTACTATCAATTTAAAACAAAACAACATCGACAAGGGTCGACGCTATACACTTACTTGTTTACTTCTGTCTCAGCAAATATACCCGGGTCAGCAGGAGCATTTGCATTGGCACTGATCTCAGCCTGGGAGACTATAAAGCGTTGAGGATATTTAGAGGCAGTAGCTGTGTTGAATGGAGGCAGGACCGCAATATCTTTTTCTTTGGTACTCAATCTTCGCAAATCGTCAAACGGCATCAGTTGGGTAAATCCGGATACATATCGTTCTTCGATAATTTCTCTGAGCAGTGCTCTGTTCTGAGGTATACCATCCGCATTTTCCATTCCACCTGCAGCAAAGTCGTCCAATACATAAGGATCGTATTTTAAGGCATCGGCAGCAACGAGTTTTTCAAATCCCTTGCCTGAAGCCAGGTGAGCGCGAAGCTTATTGAGATTGGTCAGTGCCTCATCAAGTTTGCCGGCTCTTGCGGCGGTCTCGGCGATCATCAGTAGATTTTCTTCGTATCCAACCATGGTGATTGGCCGGTCTATTTTGGCTATACCCTTATTGTTATTGGCTGCATTGCCATCAAATTTATAATAGGTGAGGCGGGCTGCTTCCTGTGTCTTGGCATTGTTCCTTTTAGTGGTAAGCAGATTGGACAAATAGGTACCACCAAAAGCCCAATAACCTCCCCGTTGGTCTATCATTTTGTAATTATTGTTTTGGCTTCCTATACCTAAATTGGGGGGAGTATAGGCAAGCACTTCAGTTGTAGCGGATATACCTTTGAGTGCCTCCTGGTAAGCTTTGTCATACTCGCGGGTATACAGATACAAACGAGCTTTGAGTGTATGGGCTACTTTGCCCCATTTGGCGACATTACCAGCAAATTGAAGATCTTCTGCTAAGGTACTGGAAGTCGTGCTGGCCAAATCGGTAATAGCTCCATCCAATAAGGTCTGCACTTGTGCAAAAACTTCTTTTTGTGATTGGAATACAGGATCCAGTATCTCGTCATTGGATATCTCACTATAAGGGACATCTCCAAAATAACTGGCGATCGTACCCATCGCATTTGCTTCCAATACTTTGGCGATACCGGATAATTGCGCTGCTTTAGGGCTACCTGCCGTATGCTCCCTGAGCAACCTTGCTTGTTTTACCACACCCTGATAGGCGTTTTGCCAGATTCCATCGGTCTCTTCAGCGGAAAGGTTGTATTCGTAGATACTTTTATATAATAATACTGCACCTGTAGTCTGACCACTCCACATACCGGCGATCCGGTTTTGATGGCCTACCTGTACAGAGATATTGGCCAATTCGATGCCTTTTAACAATAATACCCCTGCATCAAAATTGTCAGAAGAGATATTGTTGGGATTGTCATTGATCCCTTCTACGACTTTTTCGCAACTGAAAGTAGATGCAATGAATAGAGATAATATGATGAATCGTATATTTTTCATAATCAATAGTTCTTAATTTGTTTTCGGATCAATAATTTATTTTTAAGGAGACTACCCATGATCTGGTACTGGGGTTGGTGAAGTATTCTATACCAAATCCATTGTCTACTCCGGACTGATTGACCTCAGGATCTATACCCAGGATGTCTGACCACAATACCAGGTTACGACCTGAGATCGAAAGATCAATAGAACTGAGTTTGGTTGCTTTTTTAAATTTAGGTCCTGTAATGCTATAACCCAGTGACACCTCGCGCAAACGAGTCCAGCTGCCATCGGCGATAGAAAATTCATTGATGGCAGAACCACCGAGACCGCCTCCAAGACTGGTATACCAGCTTTCATCCTGCAGTACATCTCCACCTCCATAATTATAAATATTGCCTCTGACAGTACTTCCAGCGGTAAATGTTTTACCAGCAGAATTCTTCAAATCTTTGGTCAAAGTCACTTCATTGCCCACATCAGCATAAGTTCCAAAACTGTTTAATACAAACCGGCTTCGTTCCGCAAAATCACCTCCCTGATAGGTCTCAAACAATACATTAAAATTGAGGTTTTTATAATTTCCTCTAAGGCCAAGACCTCCCCTCCAATCGGGATTGGGATCACCGATGATGCCTTGTACGGGATCGAGTGTTGGAAAACCGCGCTCATCAAGGATTAAGGCACCACTCGCTGTCCTGGCAGCCCGGCTACCGAACAATATGCCCAGAGGTTGTCCGACGATGGCATTGGAGGTGATAGATTGATCCGTAAGGGGCACTCTGTCTACTCCAGCCAGGTCAGTAACTTCATTTTTATTATTGTTGAAATTACCATAGAGTTCCAGACCATAATTTTTCTTATCAAAAAGTTTAAATCCATAGTCGATCTCAAGTCCACGATTCTGCATACGACCGGCATTGGCATATTTGGATAAAAATCCTGAACTGGGCGAAAGACTCACTGCAAGGAGAATGTCTTTGATCTCATTGCGATAATAGGTTGCGCCTATACTGAACCGGTCTTTAAAGAATCGTAAATCAGTACCTATCTCAAATTCCGTTTTGATCTCAGGCTTTAAAAATGGGTTGCCCTGATCATCGTTGAGGCGGAATCCTCCACCAAATTCGTTGATGTCTATGGCATCATCATAGGTGCTGTAACTAAAAGTCTCGTAGGTAGTACCAAAACGATAAGGATTAGGTTGTACCCCTACTTGTCCCCAGGACAATCTCAACTTACCAAAAGACAAAAGATTGCTTTTTAAATCAGCCAATTTGGTAAACTGCCATGCCAGGTCTGCAGAAGGATAAAAATAAGTCCCACTGATAGAGGAGGCTGCTTCCTGGGTACCAGACAGATTTAAAAATAACTGGTCGAAGGCATCAAACGAAAGCAAAGAATATAAACGATTAGAGCGGATATGATTGAGCGAGTTGGACACATCAAACGGCGATACGCCATTGTTAAAATTCTGTATTTTGCTGTTGACCAAAAAATTGCTGGTAGCTACGTATAAGACTTTACGCTGACGGTCATTGATATTATAGCCGAGCGTGACATTCATACCGATATTACTTCCCAGCAGTTTGGGGAAATCTGCCCGGGCTATTGCATCAACATTGATCTCGGTATTGGAGATGTCTTCATTGTCCAATCTTCCATTATTAAATGAGGCGGAACCGATAGGTGAAAAATACACCCGTTTGTCAAGATAGGAGTCCATACCACCTCGTAGGTCAAAATTGAGCCATTTTACCGGATTGATATTGAGGTTAGAGGACACATTGAATCGATTGACCTTGGTAGTTGCTTCTTGTTCGTTGGTAGTCCAAAGCGGATTGTTATAGGTAGGATTGATATTATTACCGAGATATCTTCTATAACTGCGTTGCCTTCCGGGTGACGCTACTCCTGCAGCGGTAAAATGAGTGCCTACATAGGGTTCATTATTAAAATCCGGAGGTGTACGAAGTAATCCCAGGTATAATCCTGCTGTATTGGAGTTTTGTTGGATTCTATTGCTTCCCGTAGCAATATAATTAGCCTTGGTAGTCAGGTTGATGATATCATTAAAATAAGTCTGGTTATTAAACCGCATGGTGAATCTGTTATAATCACTGTTGCGGACGATACCTTTCTGAGTAAGATTACCTATGCTGAAGAAATTAGTCGTTTTACCACTCCCTCCGGTGATGGTAAGGTTATTTTCTAAAAAATTCCCTTTTTGGAAGACCCCGTCAAAATTGGCATCTTCATAAATATCTCTGGAGTTTTTGGTTTTGATCGGAAACACTTTTACCCCGTTGTCCCCCAGAAAATATTCGCCGGTAGTGGTCAACACATCCTCTCCTCCTGGTCGGTCAGCGATTTTATCTCCCCAGCTATTGGTGGCAGTAGGGCTGTATTTGCCAGCGGCACCCTGACCAAAAACGGTCTGCATGGGGTGCCTGCGATTGACTTCATCTATAGAGTAACTGGATGAATAAGATATATTGATCTTTTGATTGAGCTTGCCTTGTTTTGTCGTGATGACCAATACCCCATTGGCGGCCCTGGATCCCCAAAGTGCTGCTGCTGATGCTCCTTTAAGCACTTGCACAGACTCTATATCTTCAGGATTAAGGTCATTTAAACGTGATTGCTGAGATACCCCACCACTTCGTGAACTACCGCTACCATATAAATTGTCATTGGACAGAGGCACACCATCTACGATGACAAGCGGCTGGGCGGATCCTCCGATCGTATTGGCACCCCTGATTTGGATGCTGGTACCTGCACCAGGGTCTCCATTGGCACGGGCTATTTTCACACCTGCAGCTTTTCCTGCAAGGCTGTTTAAAATGCCAGTCTCTCCTGAAGTGCGTATGGCGTTAGACGAAATGGATGAAGAAGTAGATCCTGCACGGTCACGCTTGCTGGTGAATCCCAGTGCACTGACTACCACCTCTTGCAATTCTGTCACATTGTTCATCACTACATTGATCACAGATTGTCCATTGATCGCTACAGTGATAGCTTCGTAACCGATATAATTAAATATCAGATCTGTTGCTTCATCAGATACTGTGAGAGAATAATTGCCATCGATATCAGATGTCGTACCGATGCTAGTCCCTTTGATGATGATGGATACCCCTGGTAAGGTCTCATCATCGGCATCTTTGACCTGACCGGTGATCGTGCGCTGTGCCATTGAAAAAGAGCAAATGCCAAGCAATAGCAATATAAATGTTGCTTTCATAAATTAAGAGTTCGTTTTAAAATGTATTTACAAAATATTTTCCCGAAATTATCCCTATAGACTAAAATCTACCTAGGTCATAATGTAATAAGAGAGCAGTCCTTAAAAACCGAAATATAAAAAGAACTGTCGAAAAAATTATATAAGAAGATAATAAAATACAAGGTTTAATACCGAACTAATTGGTAATGTGGCAATAAGAGATCAATTTTATAACATTAATCATTAGATCACTGGAGGCAATATCTTTGAATATTAATAGATTTGAACATCACTCGCTTAGTAAAAGCTTTAGATAAATTGGCTTAAAAATGACAGAGAGAAATGGTGGATTAGATATTTTTGAGTAGGTTATGGTATTCTTTAAAAGTTATAGAATTATTATTGTTTCTTCACGTGTAAAACATATAATAATCTTCATCGTTAATCCATATATCTTTCGAATATGAAATTTCTTTTTTTAGTCTTTGTTGTGATCGGGTCCTTATCCCTTAAATCCCAATCTGTCACAGGCACCTGGAAGACAGTGGATGACCGCGACGGCGCCGAACGATCTTATGTTGAGATCTACGAAACTTCAGGTCAGCTCTATGGAAAGATCACCAAGCTATTAAAAGAACCGCCGGAAAAGCTTTGTGATAAATGTAAGGGCGAACGAAAAGATAAACCCTTGCAAGGTATGATCGTCATCGAAGCGCTCTCCAGGGTCAAAGATACTTATAGCAATGGCAGGATCTATGACCCGGTGACAGGTAATGACTATAGTTGTAGTATCTGGATCGAACCTGACAAACCTAATGAACTAAGGGTACGGGGAAAACATTGGTCCGGCATCTATAGGACTCAGACCTGGTATCGGGTACAAAGTCAGCCGTAGATAAGAATAAGCAATTGGCATCCCGAAGCTTCGGGAGGCAATGGGCAAGTTGTCTGATTCTGAGTTCTGATTCTTCCTTTCAGGCCATTCTTTTTTTGATCTCTTCCAGGCTGATACTGGAGTAACATTTACCTCCAAAAGGGCCCCACTCGGCATCTTTACATGCAAATAATTGATCTATAAGATATTGCATTTCCTCTTCACTCAATTTTTGACCGAGCTTGATACTTTGATAACGAGCTACGTATCTGGCTATATACGCTCGATGATTCTTTTTTTGATCTGATTCTTCGACTTCTTGTCTGAGCAAAGTCTCCAAAAATTCATGGATAGAACCTGACTCTCTCCAGTCCATAGGCATACCATGCACGATGAAACTCGTCGGGCCAAAGGGTTCTATTTCAAATCCAAGTGCCGCTAGCTGGGGCAGCATTTGACTTAAAAGCACCTGATCAGCCCCTGTATATTGTATAGTAGTTGGAAATAAGGTTCTCTGACTTGGGGCCGGTTGGTCTTGCATCTGAGTTAGGTATTTTTCATATAAAATCCTTTGATGTGCCTTTTCCTGGTCTATGATCAAAAAACCGGATGCGATCGGAGATAAGATGTACGACCGGTGTATTTGGTAGGGGACCTTTTGCTGGCCACCCTGATTTTGTTCCGTAGAAGAAATATTGCTCTGGTGGATCTGTCCATCTACCACCGATTGGCCAGATGGATCATCTTCATAGTCCATCTGACTACTGATGACCATCGCAGGCTGGTCCTGCAGACTACCCGGTGATTTTAACCCATCATAAAGTTTTCTCCAGTCTTGCTGAGTTTCTACAGGGCCCCCTCCTTGAAAGGTAGTGGTCCTATGCATGGTCGCAGCATGCATTCCAGGAGACAGCTGGTGATCAAAACCAGGATTCGATTCATCAAAATTCAAAGACAAGGGAACATACTGGCCCAAAGCATGCCTGGAGGCTACTCTTATATATTGATAGATGATGCGTTCGTCCAGAAACTTAATCTCATGTTTGCTGGGGTGTACATTGACATCGATTCTGGTAGGATCTATGTCCAAAAATAATACATAGAATGGGTGATCCTCCTCCGCGATCAAAGCCTCATAAGCTGCCCGGATAGCGTGATGAAGATAGGAGCTGCGGATATATCTTCGATTAACAAATAGATATTGATCGCCTCTTTTTTTCTTACTCACCTCCACTTTACCGATAAAACCGCCAATGTTGACGAGATCCGTTTGTTCGTCTACGCTGACTATTTTATCACCAATACTTTTTCCAAAAACTCCGATGATCCGTTGTCTCAGATTTCCTTTCGGCAAATTGTATACTTCGGTGTCATTGTGGTGACAAGTCATCTCCAGTTCAGGGTAAGCAAGGGCGATGTGCTCAAATTCTTCGATGATATTGCGCAACTCTACCGGATCTGATTTTAAAAATTTTCTCCTGGCAGGGACATTATAAAACAGGTTAGACACAGCAAAGCTGGTACCGCCAGGTGACTGGCAGGGTTCTTGTGACTGAAACGCCGATCCAGCTATGGTGATTTTAGTACCCAGGTCTCTGTCATGCAACCTGGTCTTTAATTCTACCTGGGCCACCGCGGCCATAGATGCGAGGGCTTCTCCTCTAAATCCCAGGGTGCGAATATGTTGGAGATCTTCAGACTTTTTGATTTTCGAGGTAGCATGCCGTTCAAAAGCCATGCGGGCATCCGTATCCGACATACCGCTGCCATTATCTATTACCTGGATGAGGGTTTTACCGGCATCTTTGATGATCAACTGGATGCGGGTGGAATCTGCGTCAATGGCATTTTCTAATAACTCTTTTACCACAGATGCCGGGCGTTGAATGACCTCACCTGCAGCGATCTGGTTGGCTATGGAGTCGGGGAGTAGTCGTATGATGTCTGACATCGCCGGGCAAAGGTAAAGCATTGTATCAGAGTAATACCGATTTTAGCATTTCGAAATCCCAATCGTAGTTGTATTGCTTCATAAATATTAACGACAAACAATAACCATTGCCTACCGTTTAATAATATTCATCATATCCCTACATTGTGCCATCATGCGAGTACTTATACAGCGGGTAAAAGAAGCCAAAGTCACCATAGAATCCGGTAAGGTGACCGGTGCTATTGGTGGAGGACTGCTCCTACTGATAGGTATAGAAAACGAAGATACCACTGAGGATATCCATTACCTGGTGCACAAAATCGCTCAGCTTCGCATCTTTGACGATGCAGCAGGGGTGATGAACCTGAGTGTCATGGACATCCGTGGCAGCATATTGGTCGTCAGTCAATTTACCTTACATGCCTCCACCAAAAAAGGCAATCGCCCATCCTATATCAAAGCTGCGCGACCTGAGATAGCCATCCCTTTGTATGAATCGTTTGTAGCAACGATCAAATCTTTGTCAGGTCTCGAGATCCAAACCGGGGTGTTCGGGGCAATGATGGAAGTGACATTGATTAATGATGGACCGGTAACTATCTGGATGGACTCAAAGATGAAAGAATATTGATTTTAGGTTGTTGGTTCAAAATAGATTGTCAAACGACAATAGGTTATTAGAGAAAGTTTTAAATTGGTATTGAATTCGCCTCTTTGTGGCTTCTGATTTAACCCTTAATATCATCCATTATGAAAAAGAATAAAAACAACAAACCCAATCGCCGGTCATTTTTGAAGTCTACCGGTACGGCACTCGTAGGTAGTACCATTGCTTTAAATATTGGCTTTCCAGAACAAGCTTTTGCTTTTGGTGGGCATGCAACCACCAAGTCGAACATCTTAAAAGTAGGCTTAATTGGTTGTGGAGGCAGAGGGACCGGAGCGGCCGCTCAAGCGATGGCCGCTGACCCTGATGTAGTACTTACAGCCATGGGTGATGCTTTTGGAGATAGGTTGGAAGAATCCTATAAATCTCTGATGGAAGTCGATCCTAAAAAAGTACAGGTAGACAAGGCTCACAAATTTGTAGGCTTTGATGCTTATAAAAAGTGATTGACTCTGGGGTGGATGTCGTCATCCTGACTACACCGCCTTTTTTCCGGCCTGACCATCTGATAGCAGCTATTGAGGCAGGAAAACACGTGTTTTGCGAAAAACCGGTGGCGGTCGATGCTCCTGGAGTCCGTAAAGTAATCGCTGCTGCTAAAAAAGCTGCTGACAAAAAACTATCCCTGGTATCAGGATTTACATTCAGGTATGATTTTCCCAAAAGGGCCTTTTTTGAAAGAGTGTTGAACGGAGAAATAGGTGATATCAAAACCGTGTCGTCTACCCGCAACGGTGGTTACCTATGGTACAAACCCAGGCAAACTGAATGGACGGATATGGAATACCTAATGCGTAACTGGTATTATCAAAACTGGTTGTCGGGAGATTACCTGGTAGAAATGATTGTACATAGCCTGGATATGATGTCCTGGGCCATGGGTGATCGCCTGCCCCTCCAGGCTACAGGTACAGGTGGCCGACAAGCCCGGGTGGACAAAATGTACGGAAACATCTATGATCATTTTGCTATCGAATATGAGTATGAAAACAGCGTTCAGGGGTTTAGTTTTAGTCGGCAGCAAGCCGGCTGTTCCAATAGAAATTCAGTAGAGATCGCCGGTACCCTGGGTAATGGTTTTGTCAAAAGTAGTGGAATGCTGGAAATAACCGGCAAAAATAAATGGACCTATCAGGGTGAAAAAAACGATCCGTATCAGACACAACACAATGAGCTTTTTGCCTCCATCCGCAGTGGCCATCCAATGAATGATGGAATAAGAATGGCCAATAGTACCATGTTGGCGATTATGGGAAGAATGGTAGCCTATAGTGGACAAACCCTGAAATGGGATGAAGCGATCAATTCCAACCAGGTTTTAGGCCCACCCTCTGATCAGATGTATTGGGATCTGAAATTCAGTGGTCCGGAGATCGCGATTCCTGGTCTCACTAAAATATAGCGTGATCTTGTTAAAAGTTTAATAACCAATGAAATATTCAATCTCAATGGTAACTCGAATATTGCTGTGGCTTTTCTCGTGTATTTGCATTCAAGGTTACGCCCAACCATCCACTTTAAAGTTTGGTAAAGAATTGAGTTCAGTGCATATCGCTTCAAAAAGCAAAAAAAAGTCTGTCCCCATCGAATGGGTCAATGTCAACACAGCTCCTGATACCTGGTCCTTGCTAAAAAAGGAGCTGATTTGCACCGGAAGACCCATCGGGGTGATGCGCAGTAAATATCAATACGAAAACTTCCTCCTGCATGTGGAGTGGAAACATATCGAACCAGGTGGTAACTCCGGTGTATTCATCTGGAGTGATGCCGTTCCGGGTGAACAGAATCGCCTTCCCAATGGGGTGGAAGTACAGATGCTGGAGCTGGATTGGGTGAAGCTGAATACTAAAGATGGAGTAGAGCCGCCGATCGCTTATGTGCATGGTGAGCTTTTTGGGGTTGGTGGGGTAGAAACCATTCCTGATAACCCTCGGGGTACCAGGAGTAAATCGATTGAAAACCGGTGTAAGGGAAGGGGAGAATGGAACACGTATGATGTAGTATGCGTCGATGGTGTGGTAAAACTCTCTGTGAATGGAAAATTTGTCAATGGCCTGGCCCGGGCAAGCCAGAAAAGAGGATATCTCTGTCTTGAATCTGAAGGCGCTGAGATACACTTTCGCAATTTTACTTTGATGGAACTGCCGACAGGTATAGTTTCAAACCACGAGGCCGCTGCGATTATCAACGAGTGAATAAATCTATTTTTTTACCGATTATCCAATCATTGATTTATGTCTGGGAGTCCGGAGGTCATCGAGCAAAACAACCATATATCTGGATTTAGTAAATGAAAGGCCGACCGATTTGTCGAATTTAAGATACTCCCTGTCTGAATTTGGTTTCTCAAAGGGCCTAATAGGTCTTATAAATCCTATTATGGGCAAAAGCGTATTTTTTTTAAGTAATTTTGCACTCCATTTATTTAAAGTTTTATCATGCAAAAAAAGATTTTTTTCCTGGCATCCATATTGTTGATTGGTTTGATATTTATCGCTTGTAATAATAATAGCGTCAAAACCGGACCTGCAAAAGTGCTGGTGTTCTCCAAGACAGCCGGCTATCGGCATGCTTCAATCCCAAAAGGTATCGCAGCGATCAAAAAACTGGGAACTGAGAACGGCTTTGAAGTAGATGCTACCGAAGATGCCGCCAGTTTTAATGAAGAGAATTTAAAGCAATATGCTACCATTATATTCCTTTGTACTACAGGCAATGTCCTGGACGGGGCACAGGAAGCGGCTTTCGAACGATATATTCAGGCAGGAGGAGGATATGTAGGCGTCCACGCTGCGGCGGATACAGAGTATGACTGGGGATGGTATGGTCGCCTGGTTGGTGGTTATTTTTTAGATCATCCGGGTATTCATGACAGTTCTCCCAATGTTCAGGAAGGCGTCTTTAATGTAGTTGATGCCACCAATATTGCTACAAAACATCTGCCTAATCCATGGAAACGAACGGACGAGTTCTATAGCTACAAAAATCTTAACCCTGACAATAAGGTTCTTCTCACTATAGACGAAAGCAGCTATCAGGGAGGACACAAGATGGGTGATCACCCGATGTCCTGGTATCATGATTTTGATGGTGGTAGATCATTTTATACTGCTTTGGGTCATACCGATGAGTCTTATACTGAAGACAATTTCACCAAACACTTGCTGGGTGGGATTCAATATGCCATCGGTAAAAATCAAGTGCTCAATTATTCAAAAGCCAAATCTCAAATCCCCCCTGAAGCTGACCGGTTTGTCAAGAAAGTGCTCGCGATGGGAGAATTTTACGAACCGACGGAGATGACGATCCTCCCCAACCTGGATATATTAATTGCTCAGCGACGCGGAGAAATAATGATGTACAAAAATGAAACGCAAAAAAGTAAAACAAGTTGGCTTCCTCAATGCATATTTTAAAACATCTACCCCGGGAGTCAATGCAGAAGAAGGAGTACTTGGCCTGGCCAAAGACCCCAATTTTTCCAAAAACAATTGGATCTATATTTTTTACAGCCCTATCGATACTTCTGTAAACCGACTGTCCAGGTTTGAGTTTAAAAATGATACCCTTGATCTTACTTCTGAAAAAATCATATTACAATTTTATTCGCAGCGGGAGATCTGTTGCCACACCGGAGGATCGATCGCTTTTGGGCCGGATGGTTTGTTGTATTTATCTGCAGGGGATAACTCTACCCCATTTAATGAACCCGGTCAGAAATTTGTCAATAATGGATACGCTCCACTCAATGATGAACCAGGCCATCTCCAATACGATGCCAGACGATCCTCGGGTAATTCCAATGATCTGCGCGGAAAAATACTTAGAATCAAACTGAAAGATGACGGAAGCTATGATATTCCTGAGGGCAACCTTTACCCAAAAGGTACTCCTAAAACCCGGCCTGAGATCTATGTACAGGGTAACCGAAATCCATACCGTATCTCTGTGGATCAGAAAAACAGCTTTTTATACTGGGGAGAAGTTGGCCCTGATGCGGCTAATGACAGCCTCGATACCAGAGGACCAAGGGGGTACGACGAGGTGAATCAAGCCAGAAAAGCCGGCAATTTTGGTTGGCCACTTTTTGTGGGCAATAATTATCCCTATAGGAACTATGACTATACCAATGGTACTTCCACAAAATCATTTGACCCTGCTAAGCCTATCAATGAATCCCGCAACAACACTGGTATACAAGAACTACCACCAGTGAGTCCGGCATTTATCTGGTACCCCTATGCTGCTTCGCCTGATTTTCCATCGGTAGGCACCGGGGGCAGAAATGCTATGGCAGGACCTGTATTTTATAGTGATATGTATCCGAAGGAGACAAGCCTGCCTGCTTATTATAATGGAAAATTATTTATCTACGAGTGGATCCGCGGCTGGATCAAAGTGGTGACAATGAAAGAAAATGGCGACTTTGATAAGATGGAACCGTTTATGCCAGGTGTAAAGTTTAATTCTATCATCGATATGGAAATGGGACCTGAAGGCAAAATCTACTTACTTGAGTATGGTTCTGGTTGGTTTAGTAAAAATCCTGATGCGGCCATCTCCGTAATAGAATATGTATCCGGCAATCGTGCTCCGGCGATCGCCAGTCTGAGCAGCAATCGATCCACAGGGGCCTTGCCATTTACGGTAAAATTATCTGCCGAGGCCAAAGATCCTGAAAATGATCCCATGACCTATACCTGGAACCTCGGAGATGGCACTACTAAAGAAACTACTGTACCCACCCTGGATTACACCTATGACAAAATAGGGGATTATTCAGTGAATGTGGATATTAAAGATGATAAAGGAGCTTCAGCTAAAAGCGAAACCATTCAACTATATGCGGGCAATGAGACTCCAGAAGTGTCCATAGCGCTGACTGGTAATAAATCATTTTATTTTCCTGGTAAAAAAGTCAATTACAGTGTTTCTGTCGCTGATAAAGATAATCCTACAGGCAAGACTGATCCAGCCAATCTATTTATTTCAGCAGACTATATCGAAGGTACTGATCTCGCGGGAGCTTCCCGTGGTCACAAACAGGGAGAGATGATCATGAGTGGTAAATCCTTGATGCTCTCACTTGATTGTAAAGTATGTCACAAAGAAGCCGAAAAATCAATAGGCCCAGCTTATACCCAAGTGGCTGAAAAATACAGCAAAGACAGAGGAGCCAGAACCTATCTCATCGATAAAATCATCAAAGGAGGCAGTGGGGTATGGGGTGAAACGGCCATGGCTGCACATCCCAATTTGTCGACTTCAGACGCGGACCAGATCGTGAGATGGATTTTATCACTTGGAAATAAAGGGGCTATCCAAAAATCCCTACCCACTTCCGGTATGGTAGCTTCCACGCTGGACAAACCGGTAAAAGACAATGGAGTGCTCAGTATCTCTGCCAGCTATACGGATGCAGGAGGTGCAGGGATCAAACCCCTCACTGGAAGGAGTACGATGATGCTCAGAAATAATAAAGTAATGTTTACCGGCAAGGAGAAAATGAAAGGTTTTTCCAGCATCAGTTTTAATGGTATGAATTTTATGATCACGCCTAAACCTGAAGGCTGGCTGGCATTGGATCATATCGACCTGACTGATATAGGATCTGTGATGATCGCTTCCGGCTGGCAGACTCCTCCCCAATATGGATTTGATATTGAGCTTAGATTAGATGGTCCTGATGGTCAGGTAATCGGTAATGGCAGTATTGTGGCTCCACCCGGTAATGCTGCTACAAAACCAGGTCAGATTGGAGGCACTGCCTCTAGTATCAAGATTACTGCACCCAACGATGGCAAGATACACGACCTATATATTACCAGTAAAGTGAAAGATCCCGCCGAAGGTGGGCAGGTAGCTTTACAATCTGTCCAGTTTAATATGAAGTAGACTCACGTTTGATCACTTGTTTTGTGTAGGTTGATTTATTGCAAGCTTTTATACATGATGTACACATTGACATAGCCCAAAGTTTGGTGTTTGAAGGCTGAAGGGATTTCTCCGACGATCTCAAATCCAAGAGATTTCCACAAATTGACCGCGGCTGTATTGGTTTTTATTACAAAATTAAATTGCATCGCATGATAGCCAAGCAGGCGTGCCTGTTCAAGGGAATGAATCCCCATCGACCGCCCGATCCCTTGTCCTTTGGCCTGTGGTGACACCATATATGCTCCGTTGGCTATATGTGATCCCCGATCTGGTTGATTGGCTTTGATCCTATAGGTGCCAACGATTCGGGAACCATCTTCTGCTATATAGACATGTGCATCGGGGTCACACCAAAAGGCCATCATTTTGTCTTGTGAAGAGTCCGGGTTAAATACGTAGGTGTCGCCTGTAGCTACGACAGCTTTTAAGATCTCCCAGATTACTTCATGGTCCTGGGTGGTAGCTGGTCTGATGGTCATCACCTATTGATTGAAAAAGTACTTCAGCAAAAAGTATTCTCTTTTACCGATTGATCACATTTTTAAACTTGGGCCGTTTCGGAGTCAAATCACCCAGGCGTGCTTTTTTCTTTTCTTCGTAATCACTGAAGTTTCCTTCGAAGAAGACTACCTGGCCATCATCTTCAAAAGAAAGAATATGGGTCGCGAGTCTATCCATAAACCACCTGTCGTGCGATATGACTAATACAGCGCCGGCAAAATGGTCGATGGCTTCTTCGAGTGCACGAAGGGTATTGATATCAATATCATTGGTAGGCTCATCGAGTAAGAGTACATTGCCTCCATCTTTTAAGGTCATAGCGAGATGCAGGCGGTTACGCTCTCCACCAGACAATACACCAATTTTTTTCTGCTGATCACTGCCGGTAAAGTTAAATCGTGCCAGGTAGGACCGTGCATTGATCTCTGTCTTGCCGATGGTGATGATATCATTGCCCTGGCTGACTACTTCGTAAATAGTTTTTTCAGGATTGAGGTCTTTGTGGGTCTGATCTACATAAGAGAGATGGACCGTCTCGCCGATCGTGACAGAGCCACTATCTGCCTGCTCCAGGCCCATAATGATTTTAAATAAGGTAGACTTACCTACACCATTGGGGCCAATGATCCCTACTATGCCGTTTTTAGGAATAGAAAATGATAGGTTTTCAAACAGTATTCTTTCTCCAAAACCTTTGGTCAGTTTATTTGCTTCTATCACGACATCGCCCAATCTGGGTCCCGGTGGGATATAGAGTTCGAGTGTAGCCTCTTTTTCTTTTACCTCTTCATTGATCAGTTTGTCATAAGCATTGAGACGGGCCTTGCCCTTTGATTGTCGGGCTTTGGGTGACATGCGTACCCACTCCAGTTCCCGCTCCAGGGACTTTTTGCGTTTGGTTTCTTGTTTTTCTTCCATCTCCAGTCGCTTGGTTTTTTGTTCCAACCAACTGCTGTAATTGCCTTTGTAAGGGATGCCCTCTCCCCGATCAAGTTCCAGTATCCAGCCTGCCGCATTGTCCAGGAAATATCGGTCGTGGGTGACCGCTATGACCGTACCTGGAAAGTTTTGCAGATATTGCTCTAACCACAGTACACTTTCAGCGTCCAGGTGGTTGGTAGGCTCATCCAGCAAGAGAATATCCGGGTTGCTCAATAATAATCTGCACAAAGCGACTCTTCTTTTTTCACCACCGGAGAGCACTTTGATCACCTGGTTTTCTTCCGGACAGCGGAGTGCCTCCATGGCTGTATTGAGTTTGTGATCCAGCTCCCAGGCATTTTGCTGATCGAGTTGATCCATTAGTTCCGCCTGACGATCGATGAGTCGGTTCATTTCATCATCTTCGAGCGGTTCTGCCAGTTTATTGCACACTTCCTCATAGTCTTTGATCAGGGCCACGAGCGGGCCGACTCCTTCCTCTACAACCTGCCGCACTGTTTTGTCCGGATCCAGGTGAGGCTCCTGCTCGAGCATACCGATCTTATAATCTTTGTCAAAAACTACTTTGCCCTGGTAGTTTTGATCCGTGCCGGCTATGATACGCAGCAAACTGGATTTGCCGGCTCCGTTGAGACCGAGCACACCGATCTTGGCACCATAATAAAAGCTGAGATAGATGTTTTTGAGTACTTGTTTGTTGGGAGGATAGATCTTATTGACCCCTTCCATTGAAAAAATGATTTTTTCGCCTGCCATATATTTATTTGAATTGGGGTGCAAAGATAAGAAGAAGTATGAGCTGTGGTATCTGGAGTTGGTATTGATAATAAAAGCCCTTCTTCAAAAAAGGTAAGGATTCTGCCTCTACCGGCAAATGTTGACTCATTGCCGGGAAGCTGTCCAGTATATCACACGACTATCAGCTATGTTTGTAAAAAAAAGGAATCATGAAAATCTTTTGCATCTTTATTTTAGTTGTAGGTTGTTTTCTGAATACAGTTGCTCAAAATCCGGCATCTGCTCCGGATCCCCAACCACCCACTAAGCTGACCCTCTCTGAAGTATTATCAAATATACCCGGAGCCAAAGGCGAACGATATGCCCTGGGTATGAGACACGGTACGATGCGAGTGCTCGTCTATGCACCCAAAGGCCAGGACGACCAGTCTCCGCACAAGCAAGATGAGGTATATATCGTGGTGAACGGTTCAGGCACCTTCGAGTGTGGTCCGGAAAAAGTGTCCTTTGGGCCCACGGATGTGCTCTATGTACCGGCAGGAGTTACTCACCGTTTTGTAGACTTTACCGATGATCTGGTACTGTGGGTAGTGTTTTATGGAGTGGAGGGGGGTGAGCATTAACCATTGAGGGCATTTAAAAAATTTCCTTGTTTTTAAAGCACTTAGAGCACTAAAGGGACACTCCATTGAGGATCTTCATTCTAAATAGAAAATGCTTAGTGGCCTTAAGTTTTCTTAGTGGTTAAAAAATTAAGTGGTCTAGTGGTTAAAACGCAAGCCAAAATATCAATAATCCTCCTTGTTTTAAACCACTTAGGATCTTCATAATATGTAGAAAATGCTTAGTGACCTTTGTTTCCCCAGTGGTTAAATAGTTAAGTGGTCTAGTGGTTAGCAAATGCAAACCGCAAGCCCTGGTAGATACCTGGGAGTACGATCGTCGCATGGTTCTTATCCTTTAGCTCTACGTATTTGTAGTGTAATCCGATGGGACGATTTTGAGCTAAATAATTAAGCAATTCGACATTGACAGGAAATCGTACTGGCTGAGTGATATCTTTACGGCATTCAAATAAGGTAGTCTTTATCAAAGGATGGTGACTTAGAAAATCAATGGCGGACTTTCCGACTGATCCTTTATTCCACCACAAACTACCATCGATCGAGATATAAGCTTTGAAAAGTCCTGGTTTGGTATAGAGCGCATGATAGACTAACAACCCGCCCAATGAATGGCCTATCAAAGTATACTGAGGCTGGGTGCGGTATTTTTTAGCAATGGCCGGGATCAATTCTTTTTCAATATAATCTAAGAATGGATTGGCTCCTCCACTGGTAGTAATATCTGCATCCTGTCCTGCGCCTTTCGTGACCGGTGTGGTAAAATCTTTTTGGCGATGATGACTGGTGATACCTACGACGATGCAGGGAGGCATGGCATGGTCCGTTAAAAGTTCAGCGGCAGCTTTGCAAGTCAGATCAAAATAAGTCTCTCCATCCAGAATGAATACGACCGGATATTGATCCTTGGTTGTTTGATAATCATTCGGCAGACCTATCATGGCTGACATGCTCTCATGAAGATTGGTTGATGTAAGGGTAATGTTTTGCGTGAGGCTGGAAGTCTGGGATGAGACTTTCATTCCTGTAAGAAACATTAAAAAAAACACAATTATCTGTGCTGGATTCATTCGCATTACTTTATCCATTGCTGCAAAAATATACGGTTAAGTTCATGTCAGACGGATTATTTTGCAGCGGAATAAAAAACAGCAGCCTGTATATATAAGGAGTGATGAAACCGCAGATCAAACGTACTGCCTTAATATTTTCTTATCTTCCATACCAGGGGATTATTATTATACTTGCATCTAAATATTAAGTATGAAAAGACCTTTGCTAACTTCCATCTTTTTGTTTTTGATTTTAATAGCTGCGATGTCGCAGGCACCCAGACCTGACTCAGCACTTCGTGCGAAAATGCAGTGGTTTGCTGATGCCAAATTGGGCATATTCATTCATACCGGTATCTATGCAGTGAATGGGATAGACGAATCCTGGAGTTTTCACAATAAAAAAATCAGTCATCCGGATTATATGAAGCAGTTGGGTGGCTTCACTTTAAAAAACTACGACGCTACCGCCTGGGCAGGACTGATCAAAGAAAGCGGAGCCCGCTATGCAGTGATCACCACCAAACATCATGATGGCGTAGCCATGTATGACACCAAAATGAATGACCTGAGCATCGTCAAAGCTACCCCGGCAAAAAAAGATATGATCAAGCCTTTTTTTGAAGAACTTCGCAAAAGAAATATCAAATGCGGTGCTTACTTTTCTTTGTTAGATTGGTCCCATCCCGATTATCCCGGTTTTTTAAGTGACAGCTCCCGATATCGCATACAGAATGATTATGCCCGATGGGCTAGATTTAGAGATTTTTTTCAGGGACAAATCAAAGAAATCAGTACCCTGTTTAACCCGGATCTCTGGTGGTTTGATGGTGATTGGGAGCACAGTGCCGAAGAATGGGAAGCAGAGAAAGTACGACAGATGATCCTGGCGCACAATCCTGCTGCGATCATCAATGGTCGCTTGCAGGGCCATGGAGATTATGCTACTCCAGAACAAAATTTCCCGGTCACCCGACCACCCCATCCCTGGTGGGAACTGTGCATGACGACCAACGACAACTGGGGTTTTCATCATGACAATAATTGGAAAACGCCTTACGAAGTGATCTCCATCTTTGTCGATGCGGTCGCTAACGGAGGCAATCTACTCCTCGATATGGGGCCAAAAGCAGACGGTACCATCCCTGATGAACAAATACACGTACTGAAAGAACTGGGAGCCTGGAATAACCGCAATGGCGAAGCCATATTCAACACCCTTGGAGGGATACCACAGGGGCACTATTATGGGCCCACCACGATGTCAAAAGATTCGAGCACCTTATATCTCTTTGTGCATGGCGATTCTCATGGGCCATTGATGATAAAAGGACTTGACAATAAAATTACGGAGATCACTATCCTGGGAAAGGGTACCAAACTTACTCCCAAGATAGTAGGTAAAATAAGCTGGAGCAAAGTGCCTGGCCTGGTCTATATCGATCTGCCTCCCGGGGTACAAGACGAGTATATCACCGTATTGAAATTAAAGCTGGACAAGCCGGTGAGGTTGTATCGGGGACAGGGTGGATTTGAATAGAGGTGGAAATAATGACCTGGAGTAGTTAGAAATAACGAGGCTTTACTAAAAGGTCAGGTGTACATCAATATAGATTAATATCAGATATTTTACAGGGTATATGCCGAAAAATATCGGATATTTTACCAGGTAACATCACAAAAAATGTACTTTTGGTTTGTTTTATAGGATAGATTCAATGAATCGCAAGCTATTCCAAAAGCTCAAAGAGCATCTCCCCAAAAAGAATTTACCATTATTACAGGTGCTCGTCAGACCGGCAAAAGCACTTTATTAAAACAATTGGAGAAGGAATGTCTATCGTCTCGAATACCTTATATCTCTATCAATCTTGAGAACAAAGAATTCCTGATGGAGTTGGATCAATATCCATTATCCTTGCTCAAATACCTTCCTGAAACAGATAAAAAAGTGGTGGTGTTCCTGGATGAAGTCCAATACTTAAAAGATCCATCTAACTTTTTAAAGCTTTTATATGATGAACATGTGAATAAAATCAAAATAGTCGCTACTGGGAGCGGTGCTTTTTATATAGATCAAAAATTCACTGATTCACTCTCCGGACGCAAAAGACTCTTTCAATTATATACTTGCTCTTTTGATGAACATTTAGTTTTATCCGGTCACCAGGGTCTGCTCGATGAATATCATAGATTGAGTAATACCAAAGGTGCAAAGTCATCCCTGCTATCCTATATAAAAGCAGAATGGGATAAATATATGATCTATGGTGGATATCCGGCAGTAATCACAGAAACCAATCCTGAAGATAAAATATTAAGGTTGCAAGAGATCAGAGATTCATTTATCAAAAGAGATATCACTGAATCTGGCGTCCGAAATGAGACGGCATTCTATCAACTCATGAGATTATTGGCAGCACAAACTGGTGGCCTGGTCAACACAAATAAAATATCCATAGCACTGAGAATCACTCAAGAAACGATTCAGCACTATATCTATACTTTGCAGAAATGTTTTCATATCAGTCTGGTAAAACCTTTTTACAGAAACCTTAAAAAAGAACTCATCAAAATGCCTAAAGTCTATTTCAATGACATCGGCCTTAAAAATAGTCTTTTGAATAATTTTCAAACTCCCTTGATTCGATCAGATCGGGGAGAACTATGGGAGAATATATATTTTCGATATTTATTGGATCATCACTCCCTCGATGATATTCATTATTGGCGGAGAGCGGATGACAATGAAGTAGACTTCGTTTTGCCCACACTTCATCCCCCTGTGGCGATAGAGACGAAATACGATATCGTCAATGCCATGCCCAGTAAATATAATAAGTTTAAAGATACCTATCCAGAGATCGGGTTGGAGTATTCCTGGATAGAGCCCTGGGATGAAAGGTTTTGCGGGAGAGTGCGATTTGATAATACCTGATCCTACCTGTCAGATGTTCCCATCTTTTAATGCTCTTCAAAGTGGCACTTTTTGAGGATAGGGTCATAAGCCTTTAAACCCCGAGAAAATAAAATTCATAACTGTTCAATGCTTTTCATTTATCTCGCAAAATATTCATCCCAAGGTGACCCTGCTTCTTTGGTAGGGTATTCATACATCCTTTTATATTCATGGATCATATTTTTGAGGGTGATTGCTTGCTGATTTCCAGCCAAATCAGTTAATGCAATATGGATTGACTCAGCTATTGCAATAGCATCATTTTTAATTTTTAGCCAATTGACATCAGGTATATCATCTGTATCTGGTATATACTTTTGCAAGAGCATGTATCGGGGATTGAGTAAGATCATTTTTTTTTCTGCTTCCAGTCGCTCTATCTGTTCTTTCAAGAGTTCGTGATAGGCTAAAAGATTGTCGTCTGTGTGTATATCCAGCAATTTTTCTTTATTAATCCAGGTGAGCTCCAATCGCAATAATGCTGGTAGATTCTTTTCCTGATATGCCTGCGTCACATCCTGCATGACTTTGGCCTTTTCTGATTTTAAGACTTCATCTTGTTCCAAATCAGGATGTAGTATTTTGGCTAGCTGCCGGTAGATGGTATTTATACTTTTTGATTTAGCCTCTTTGATCTTAATCGCAAGAGCTTCATTTTCGATTTGTTTTCTGGTCTTTTTCTTCGAAGCATCTTTTTTTTCTTTTTCGTATTTCAAACTTTCTTGTTGGGCTTTCAGGGTTTCCTCCAATTTTTTCAGGTAGACAGCAGTTTCTTCATCAGACATATTCAGATCCATATCCTTAAGGTCGATATCAAATCCTTGAATTTCGAAATATTCTTGTAAGTCGGCTTTGGCTTCATCAAACGATTCATGCTTAATCTGGTCAAACGGTACTCCCTCAATGATTTTGAAAATATTGTTCAATTCAGCGTCGATCTCCGATTCGTCCCGTATCCATTCTACAAAATTGCCTAATTGTAAAGAGATAATGTTATGCAGGGATTTTATTTCGCTTTTGGTAAGAAAAGTACGATTCTTTTTTTGCGCTTGGTAAACCGAAAAAAGCAGCTTGATAAGCTTGTTTCGTGCCAGATTTTTGTCAGTCTCCACAGGCAGAACTTGCTCTAGATAATAATTCAGATACCCTTCTATGAGCAGATTGTATTTTTTTATTTGATGATCAAGTTGCTCTACCCGCTGAACCAGTTTATTAAACTTTTTTTCATTTTTTGAAAGTGCTCTTTTCGTAGTTTTTTTTATGCTCAATTCATAGCTGGGACGAAGGTCGGCCGAATGATTAAATAGTGAACCCTGAACCGATTTATTAGGCATCTTCAAATTTAGGTGTTATAAGGAAATATTTTATGTTATTATGAAGAATTTTTGTTCGGGAAAAACCTGACGCTTGCCATTACACCTTCACACCCCCATCATTGCAATTTATCCCCACACAACACCCGGAATCTCTTCTTCGCCTCCACAGCGAAAGTACTGTTGGAAAAATCCATAAACAGGGTCTCATAGAGTGACTTGGCTTTCTCTTTGACCTGGAGTTTAAAATCATAGATCTCTGCCAGTTCTTTCGAATTCAGTGTCGGATCTTAGGTGGTCACAGTAAAACAGTTCTAGAACTTTTCCGCTCCATTCACTACAGCGGAGAGGAACCCAGGTATGTAATTAAAATATCTTCTCAAACATAAAAATTGATCGCCCCCAATTCTTTTGCAAGCCTACGAATCACTTGTTGGATCTTGTGTCGCTCGATGCGATTAAAATCCTTCAAAAGTAAGTGCCCTATCAAAAAAGAGAGAATATGTAGCCACAACAGCTATTTGTATATTTACTTTCTATATGGACGCCCTCTCAAACAAACAATCTGCCCTCGATATCATCACGGAACTCATCACCCGATTTGATGAGCAACTCCCATCCTATAAAAAAGCTGATTATAACGAAACGCAGACCCGCAAAGACTTTATAGATCCTTTTTTTGAGGCACTGGGTTGGGATATGAATAATAAGTCAGGACATGCTGAGGCGTATCGGGAGGTCATCCATGAGGACAAATTGAAAGTAAACGGAGTGAGTCGGGCCCCGGATTATTCTTTTAGATTAGTGGGAGGCAAACGATTGTTTTTCCTTGAAGCCAAAAAACCTTCAGTACTGATCAAAGATGAGATCCCTCCGGCCTACCAGGTGAGGCGCTATGGATGGAGTGCGGGGATGCCTATCTCCCTGATGACTGACTTTGAAGAGTTTGCGATCTACGATACGACCCTCATGCCAAAGATCATGGACAAAGCCTCCAAAGGGCGTATCCGATACCTAACCTACAAAGACTATATCGACGAGTGGGACTTTATCTGGGATACCTTCAGCAGGGAGCGGATCGTCAAGGGGGGCCTGGACAAGTTTCTGGCTGAGTCCAAAAACAAAAAAGGAACCGGTAGGGTCGATCACGAATTCCTCACTTCACTCGATGCATGGCGCAAATACCTGGCGACCTCAATCAGCCTCAACAATAAAACACTCGACGAGGACGAGATCAATTATGCTGTACAACAGACGCTGGATCGCATCATCTTCCTGCGCATCGCCGAAGACCGGGGGGTAGAACCTTATGCTAATATGCAACTGGCCCTCAAACAAGGCGATTATAATAAAAACCTGCTCCATCTGTTTAAGGAGGCTGATGCCCGATATAATAGCGGACTGTTTGATTTTAAAAAGGATAAAATCTCCTCAACACTCACTGTCGACAATAAAGTCATCAAGACTATCCTCAATCAGCTCTACTATCCTGAGAGCCCCTACGAGTTTTCAGTATTGCCGGTGGAGATTCTCGGCAGTGCTTATGAACAGTTTTTAGGCAAACAGATCCGGATAGATAGTGCTCATCGCGCGCGCATAGAGGAGAAACCTGAAGTGCGCAAAGCAGGCGGCGTGTACTATACTCCTCAGTATATCGTAGACTATATCGTAGAGCATACGCTCGGACAGGTTATCACGGAGCGTGCCTCTACCCCGGAAGCCATCAGTGCACTTCGTATCGTAGATCCCGCCTGCGGCAGTGGTAGCTTCCTCATAGGCGCCTACCAATACCTGCTCGACTGGCACCTGGATTATTATACCCACCATGCCAGGAAAACCGGCAAAAACGCGCCCCTCACACCCGATGGTCATCTCACCACTGCCGAGAAAAAACGCATCCTGCTCAATAATATATATGGGGTCGATATCGATGTCAATGCCGTCGAGGTCACCAAGCTCAGCCTCCTGCTCAAATGTCTCGAAGGGGAGACCCATGCCTCCATCGCTCACCAGATGTCTATGTTTAAGGAGCGGGTGCTACCGACCCTGGAGGATAATATCAAGTCGGGCAATAGCCTCATCGACCTGGACTTTTATGCCAGTCAGTTGGATTTTGGAGAAGAGAAAAAAATCAAACCCTTTAGTTGGGAGCGGGGGTTTCCGGAAGTGTTTAAAGAGCAGGGTGGGTTTGATGTGGTGATTGGCAATCCGCCTTATTTGAGAATGCAGGGACTTCAAGAGACACAATCATTTGCCATAGATTATTATAAACAATATTATCAATCAGCTGAGTCAGGTAATTTTGACATATATGTGCTATTTGATGAAAGAGGCTTGAAAATTTTGAATAAAAAAGGAATTCTAGGATTTATCCAACCTCATAAATTCTGGTTCATCGCAATAACAAGTACTTTTTTAAAAACCAGAAAATCAATATCTTAGAGTAAAAAAAGCTATGGATTCAAAAATATTGGAATTAGGATATGGCATAAAAGGGGTTGATATTACAAAAGTTGAAGAGGACAATGGATATATCGGAATACATATAGAAACCAAGAAGGGCAATTTGAAATGTGGAGAATGTGGTAGTCGGAATGTGATAAAACGAGGCAACAATTCGGGAGTTCAGGGATGTTCCGATTGGCCTAAGAGCTGTGCGACTAATAGCAAAGGTGTATCGACTGGAATGAAGAATTGTCTGAAACTAAGACAAGAGAAACTATCCTTTGCTGAGAAAAAAACTACACGAATAACGTAAAGAATCTGTGTTTAAGTTTATTGAGCTGTATGACAATAGAAGATGTATCAAACTACACAGGACTGCACTGGCATACGATTAAAAAATGGATAAGGAGTATCTGAAAAGACGGTACAGGAAAATGGATTTTAGAAGAGTTAAATATATAGCGATAGGTGAATTCGCGGTGAGCAAAGGTCACTAATACCATGAACAGTGGGCCCGGAAAGAACGGCCTTATATGTCAAAAAAGGCAAAGATGGAGCTAGTCTGAGGGAGTTTTGGAAGGAAATCAAGAAGCAAAAAGTCAAAATAAAGGCAGTAGCAATAGATATGAGTCCTGCCTATATCAAATCGGTCACAGATCATATAGGGTATGACAAAATAGTATTCGATTGGTTTCATATCAAAAAGAAAATAAATTTTGAAATAGATGAGTTACGGCGAGAGATGTACAATGAGGAAAAGAGGCTTGGTATCCGCCAAGTAATGAAGGGCAGTAGATGGCTATTATTAAAGAATTCAGAGAACCTAAATGCCGAAAAAGATGAGAAGCAGAAATTGGAAAAGGTGCTACAAATGAATAAGCCATTGGCCACTAGGTACTATATGAAAGAAGAATTAACAACCATGTGGTGGTTGGGTGGAAAAGCAAAATCTGAAGCATACTTGCAAACCTGGGTCTCAGGGCTATAAATAGCGGAATTAAGCAGCTGATAAAAGTTGGAAATATGATAGGCTCGTTTAGAACAGCAATCTTAAGATGGTTTGATTTTGATATTAGTTTATCAACTGGACCGCTAGAAGGATTTAATAACAAAATCAAAGTACTAAAAAGAAAAGCTTATGGTTATCGAGATATTGATTACTTCGGATTGAAAATATTTGATTTGCATAATTATCGGTTGAAGTATGCATTAATGCGATGAACCTAAATTCTTTCAAGCCGAATTTGGAAATGGAATCCGTAATCTAATTGTAAAAGCAAACGCTCTCAAACATATTGTTCATTTTGGAGCCAACCAGGTTTTTGAAGATGCTACCACTTATACTTGTTTGTTATTTTTAATGAAAAACAATCCAACTCATTTAATGGTATCAATTGTTCATGACTTAGTTGCTTTTTCTAAAGATAAAAACCAAGTAGAATCCTTTAATCCAAAGCCTCCAATATTAAATACAAAATGGAATTTTGTTTCAGCTGAAAAAGAGTCGGTATTTAAAAAACTTTACCGCCAAGAACAGACACTTGGAGATATTACCAGGAAAATTTTTGTTGGACTTCAAACAAGTGCAGACAAAATTTATTTGCTCAAAATACTTAGAACCTATTTGAAATTACTTAGTATTTTTTATTAGGAAAAGATGTTAAAAGATATGAACCGCTTGCACCAAAGTACGTTGTGATTTTTCCTTATTCAATCATTGAAGGCAAGTCGATTTTGATGGATCAAAAATTCATTAAAAAGACTTTTCCTTTAGGTTGGAGCTATTTATTAAAAAACAAAAAGGAACTTGAAAATAGAGAAAAAGGTAAAATGAAAGGAGATAATTTTTATGCTTACATATATCCGAAAAATCTATCTGAGTTTGAAGTTCAAAAAATTTGCACCCCTGATATTGCAAATTCTCCAGAGTTTACTTTTGATATTTCGAGTAAATTGTATCATACGACTACTGTTTACAGTTTTGTATTTATCCACACTATTCAAGAAAATCAAAAATACTTTTTAGGAATACTGAATTCCAAATTGTTTTGGTACTTTGTTAAAAATACTGGGAATGTTTTACGAGGAAATTTTTTTAGGTTTAAAACAGAATATTTAAAACCTTTTCCGATTAAACTTATTAATTTTCATAATACAAATGAAGAGATCGTATACAAGGAAATCATCTCCCTCGTCGACCAACTCCTCCAGCTCCATCAAGAAAAATCTACCATCAAACTTCAATCAAGCCTCGCCCAGATACAAGGCAAGATCGACTATTGTGAGAGGCGGGTTGATGAGTTGGTATATGAGTTGTATGGGCTGACAGAGGAGGAGCGAAAGGTGGTGGAGGGTGTGTGAAGGCAAATTCATGCCTATGATCAAGCATCCACTTTCAATCCAATGAAGTCCTCAAAATTTTCTCTATGTATTATGGTATAGTTGCTTTGGGGATAAGCTTTAATAAATGATGCCGGGATCGATTTACCTTTTGACGGATGCCATTTGAATTCATAACAGGATAGGATGCCATCCATGTCTTCAAGATAATCTATCTCGGCCTGATCTGTAGTCCGCCAAAAATAATTATTTGGATAAGTTTCGGTGTATTCCAGTTTTTTTATTCTTTCACTTACTATAAAATTTTCCCATAGTGCGTCTATATCGTTGCGCAGCTCCAGTTGTTGAAAATTTGAAATTAAAGCGTTTCTTACGCCATTATCAAAAAAATAGATTTTTTTACCTCTTTTTATTTCGTTTCTAAGATTTCGGGAGTATGCATTCAGTCTAAAAATTATAAAGCATTGCTCTAAGAGTACTATATACTTTTCGATGGTTTCATTATCAAGATGGATTAACTTACCCAGCTGTGTGTAGTTTACTTCATGGCCTACCTGATAGGCAAGGGCTCTCAACAGATCATATAATTTATCTGATTTCTTTATGTCTTGCCGCAAGAGAATATCTTTGTATAAATACTCCTGTAACAACTCTCTTAATATTTTTCGCTCTAAACCATCATTGAGAACGACATCAGGGTAGTAGCCGTACACCATTCTATGTGATAATAATAGTTTTTCCTTGATCCATCCGTGATGACCCACCATTTCGGAATATGAAAGTGGATACATTTTAAAATCCCATTTTCGGCCTGTCAACATTTCCTGGATACTATTATTTAGGTGAAAAGCTGAAGATCCTGACACGATCAATTTGATCTGAGGCAAGTCATCCGTGATAAGTTTTAAAGAGAGTCCAATATTAGTAATTCGCTGTGCTTCATCCAGAATGACTATTTCGTTTGACCCAAAAGCTTTTTTAAGCGTCTCTACATTACCTGATTCGAACAGCGTTTGAATTTCCTTTTCATCGCCATTGAGGAAAAGGACATTTTTATTTTCGTTTTGTACACTGCGTAATAAAGTAGTTTTACCGACACGCCTGGGTCCTAAAATGACCAATGTCCTTTTATCAGGCAGATAGTGCCGGATTAAATCATTTAATGCTCTATTAATCAATATCTTACAATTTTAGCGGTTACAATCGCAAATATAGGCCATATTTAGCGGTTACAATCGCTAAATAGGGAAGATTAATATAATTATTTATATATCAATGATTTATAATGGGGTCTACGATAAAGGAAGCAGCCATTTGAAAATTTTATTTCAACCTTATTAGAGACTCATAAGACTAAAGGCAAGAAAAATTATAAAAGGTGAGGAAGATTCAGTTTCTTCCCATACGATCCAAGACTTATTATCACTAATCTATCTAATTTTACATAATTATACATGAAATATATATGAGTGCCAAGTTCAAAATGGATCGTACTATCGGTCGGGGAGTGAGTTTTGATGATGCCAATGATCATGTGACCTATTGGAATGACAAATCACCCAATGAAAGACTAGAGGCTGCCTGGTATCTTATAGGTATAACTTATGGGGTTGACAGTAAAACGAGGTTAGATCGAAAAGTATTTTCTAAAAGGAAGCATGGATCAGCTGTTTAATAAAGACTTTCTAGATTTTATCACTGCATTCAATGACCAAGGTGTTGAACTATGTCAACAACCCCTGCTCGGATAATTTTTTCTTATAATCTTCTTTAGACAGAGGGCAATTACAAAGATCTGTAAAATCAGCATTGCTTAGTTTACATTGCGAGGCCATTTGTCTGATCAAAAAAATTTCCAGGTCCTTGTGACTACCATGGCTTATTTTGGTGTATAATACAAGTCTACCATTATGATAAAATTCTAAATATAAATGGTCGGAGCTTTTATGATAAGAATCTATAAAGCCTTTTTTCTTTAAATTTCTATAGGCTTTTTGTTTGTCAATAACCATTTTTAGATTACTGAAGCCACATAATAGTTCATCATTTGTTTTATTTCTGCCAATCTGGAAGAAAGTTGGGCCTTCTTCAAGGTATTAAGACGATGATATAAAAAGTCAAACTCTTCATTAAAATTTGCCTCTGCAGATTCTGTGCTGACACCGGTCCCAATCAAATCAAGGAATTCATTTTTGATAATATAAAAATCTTCTTCTTTTTCCAGCAGACATCGCAAAGGATATTTTAGAACATACTGACGACCATTCACTGATAGTTGAATCGGTGAATATGAAATTGAATGGCTTTGTTTGGAAATGATCTCTTGAATTTGACTTTTAGTTGAATTTCCATCTTTAACAATACTGATTCGTGCTATGGCAGAGATACCTTGCAACTTTCCCTTTGTGGGCTTTGATTTTACAGATGTCATTGATTTTATCTTACAATTACAAAGATATGGATCACTTGAGATATAATTTGGTCAATCGTTATTAAATCATAATCTGAAAGGTATCAGTATGTTATCATTTGGATGTCTCGTTTTAGCCAAGCTTGATTCACATCTTCTTCCCTGTCATCTCCCAATATCCTAAAGACACCGGCACATTCCCCGTAGCATTAAACCCATCCAGAAAGTCTTTTAATTTAAACGGTTCGCCTTGGGCTTCTTTTTGCCGTGCGTATGCTGCCATCGTTTGATCTATGAGGTATTTGCCGGTGATATAACTGGTACCATAACCCGGCTGCCGGAGGTAAAGATTTTGTTCAAAGATGCGCAGCTCGGGTTCGGTTTTCATCCATCCGCGTGGAGTGTATTCGGAGTGTATGCCACCAGCCTCTTCCATGGTCATGATATTGGCTTGCGCATAGAGCGAGCCCAGGCCGCGGGCGGCCCGCTGAGCTACCATGATATAGACGATTTCCTTAGATCTGGGGCTGTCATCATACAAGCCTGCATGCATAAATATTTCTTCGACTGCAGTAGCGATGCCTTCATTGTGGGTATCAAATATATTGTAGAGCAGAGGTCCTTTTCGGATCTCACTGGTATGCGGCTCCCGATCCATCGTAGCCAACTCAAACCAATGATAAAAATGTGAATACAAAGGCCGTGCATCATAGTGCGTGGTGATGGCAAAAAAATTGCGTTTTTCTTTTGGGGTAAAATGGGTCAGGTGCTCTCGCAGGGCTGGTTCGAAATAATCTTTGATCGTGAGGATATCCTCTGTTTTCAAAAAACGCATCAGACTAGCTGCTGATTGATCGGCCAGTTTGTCGTAAGCCTCCGGAGTCTGCATTTCAGGAAGTAGCGGGAGGTTTCTATTGTGGTGTTCTTCGAGTTTTAGTGCTGACCAGGCTCGCGCGAGCTCACGTTGGAGCAAAAGCACCTCATCGTCCCAGGTGAGAGGCACCAGGTGCACGTGCTGTTGATACCAGGTATAGTTTTCTTTGCCGAGGCCGGAGGGTCCGGTTTTGTTTTTGCTTTCTGCTTCAAGCCAGGTTATAAATTGATCTGTAGCAGTCATAGCTGATCGAACGGCGGTGGTTAAATCGGGGTCCTGGCCTATGAGTGAGTCTGATAAAAATTGAAGGTCTTCGCGTTGCGTTCTGAGTGGTCGGATCCCGGTGATCCAAAGATCTTTGGCATTGCCAGTGAGGTTGCTTTGTGCCTGGATCAAAAAAGACGGAATGGTATTCAATTCACCAATTAGCTTGAGCTTTGCTTCAGGACGAAGTGGAAAGGTATATTTCCAAATATCAATAGCGCAATGTGCGGTTGGGCCCTCATGCGCAGGCACATCGCTACGCTCCATGAAGATGCTGGTATAAAATGCTGGGTCACGCTGCCAGGGTTTGAGGATACGATAGTTAAAATCATACCCATTCATTTCAGCTTTGACGACCTCATAGTCCACCTGCTGATCGACGGGCCAGCCGGATGAATCGATGGAGGACAATCTTGATTGCAGCTTTTTAAACTCCGGATATCGCAGATCAAAAGACTCCGTGGTGTAATCAGGTGCTCCGGATAACATCGGAGGAACTTCAAAGCTGTGCCATTCATTGAATAGTGTCACCAGGTCCCGGTAATCATGGCTGGTGATTAGCGGTTGTGTTTCCTTTGGCTTGCATGCAATGAGGAACAGGACAGGGAGCCATAGTAATTTTGCTTTTAAAGTCATAGGTATTCAGCAAATCTACAATACATTCAGGTTTGAGGGGCGAGGTCTCCGTTTTAGCTATCAGTCCTTTTTTCCCTTAAACAAAGCATAAATAGCCATAGCATGTCCGTGACCAAGGTCAAAATCTTCTTTTAACCATTTTACAATATCCCCAGCTTTGACGCCTTCCTTCATGTTTCCATTTAATAAGAGTCCCTTTTTCTCAGCGATCTTTTTGAAATCTTCGGGTGATTTGCCGGTTTTGGTTTTGATATTATCCAGGTAAGCTTGAAATGACATATGATTTTTGTTATGCGTTATTAGGCTTTAGTTATCAGTGCAAGTCTTCATTTTCTTCACTCCCTGGTCAGCAACACTTCTTTCTTAGTCCCCACATAGATCGGGATCAACTCCTCCTGCACATTGGCTGTCTCAAGGCCAAAGTCTTCCACAGCAGATAGACTAAACCTTTTGATTAAACGATAGCTGCGGATGATCCATCGCTCCAGGTCGGAGAGCTCGCTGTCTACAGAGACCCTATTGTGGGTAATAATAAATTTAAAATCACCCATCTGATCCAAACCTCGAAGTGCCGGATAGGGACTTTTGATATCCACCTCTCCATTATGAGCCATGTCCTTCACTATTTTAAAAAACATACTGTTGATTCGCTGCTCTACCTTGAACCCAAGTCGGAGTTTGATAAAGATGATCTGCCGTGGTACGATACTCTCCACGTGATAGGACCTGGTATAGGGCTCATCGGTGGTATCAACGTGCAAAAACCAATATACATCAGCCCGCTTTGGTTTTTTCTTCATGATGGAGTGAATGATATTGGTATCTATCTTTTTTTCACTATTGGTCATGGCCAGGTAGACCAGGTGGCTGGACTCTTTGGGTATAGAGTGATCGTCGTTTAATTCATCTATAATCTTGGTATAATCACTCACCGGGACAAACCGAGCCAATTTATGTCTTATGAGGTCAGCGTTGTAAAGTACATAGACGATGCTCGTGATCACTAAAGCAATCAAAAAGGTAAACCAACCACCATGGGCAAACTTATCCAGGTTGGCTACTAAAAAAACGATTTCTAAACCTATCAAAAGGACTGTACCTATAAATGGCAATACAAACCGATGCAGTTTAATTCGGTAAAAGAATCCCAGGAGCAAAGAGGTCATCATCATGTCGATCGTGATCGCAAGGCCATAGGCAGCCTCCATATTGGATGATTTTTTGAAAAACAGCACCACGATCAGGCAGCCAATCATGAGGACCCAGTTGATACCAGGAATATAGACCTGGCCAAGCCAATCTGTCGGATGGTTGACTTTCATCTTTAGCCAAAGTTTTAGCTTCATCGCCTCATTGACCAGGGTAAAAACACCAGATATTAATGCCTGGCTGGCTATGATAGCCGCCAAGGTGGCTATGAATAGACCGATAGGGAGAAACCACGACGGCATCAAAGCGTAGAAGATCCGTTGATTTTCACTGAGAAGCTGACCATCAAAATTACTTAGGACCCAGGCCGACTGACCAAAATAGTTGAGTAATAACATAATCCAGACAAATCCCCAACTGATCCGAATATTGGTCTTGCCACAGTGACCCAGATCTGAATAAAGTGCTTCTGCTCCAGTGGTGCATAAAAAAACAGATCCCAATAGCCAAAAGCCTTTAGGATATTGTGTCAGTAGTTCGACCGCATATCGTGGATTGATTGCTTGCAAGATAGCTGGATGGTGCATAAGTGAAACGAGACCCAATACCCCTAACATTAAAAACCAAATCAACATAATTGGACCAAAAGCCAGGCCCACAATGCGGGTACCCACTTGCTGAAATGCAAATAATAAGACGATGATCGTCATGACAATGGGAATGGTATTGATTTCTACATTCGGATAGAGCACATGGATACCTTCCACCGCAGAAGAGATGGAGACCGGTGGTGTGATGAATCCATCTGCGATCAAGGTCGCACAACCGATCATGGCCGGATAGATCACCAACTTGGGATTGTACCTGCGCACGCGCGCGTAAAGGGCAAATATGCCACCCTCTCCATTATTGTCCGCGTTTAAAGCAAGAATAACGTATTTGACAGTAGATATTATAAATAAGGTCCAGAACACGCAGGATACTCCACCATATAAAAGTTCTTTAGTGACTAGCCGATCACCAACTATAGCCTGTATCACATAGAGTGGAGAGGTGCCGATATCCCCAAAGACTATACCCAGTGCAATCAATACGCCACCTGTAGTCCAGGCTTTTTTTTGTTCATGAGATAATTCCATTGTCAATAAACCCGATAGTTGCTTATACAAAAAAGCTTTAAATGTAACTTATTTTTAAAAACTATCGGAAAGGCTAGCCATAAAGTTCGTTATGACAAACGAAATTCCCCTTAATAAAAAAATGCTGTCACCCAGTAGAAGTATAGATCGGGTATAAAGTAAAGATAAGGTGCATTAACTTAGCACTTGCATGGCAAAACATTCATTACTCCTACTCTTGTTGATGACCTCTACGATCGTGATGAGCCAGTCTACCCTGTCTGTCCAGCCCCGCACAATCGTCACCACCGACGGGGAGATCGATGATGTAGATTCTTTCATCAGGATGTTATTGTATGCCAATGAGTATAAGCTGGAAGGACTCATCTACAGTGCTTCGATGTGGCACTACAAAGGTGATGATCACGGCACACCATTTATATCTGAGATGGAGATGACCAAAAAGTTATATGGACAAAAGACCTCGCTTCGCTGGCCCGGTACTCAATGGATGCAAGGGTTGATAGACGCCTATGAACAAGTATATCCCAATTTGAGTACCCATGACCGGAGATTTCCAACTGCTGATTATTTACGCAGCCTGATCAAAGTGGGCAATATAGATTTTGAAGGAGAAATGAATCAGGATACGGAAGGCTCTGATTTTATTAAAGCGCTCTTATTGGCTAATGATCCTTCACCGGTATACATTCAAGTCTGGGGTGGCACCAATACTGTCGCACGTGCCTTAAAATCCATCGAGGCTGAATATCAAGACAGCAACCAATGGAAAGTTATTTATCAAAAGGTCTGTCAAAAAACTATTTTATTTACCATACTGGATCAGGATGCTACCTACAAAAAATATATTGCTCCACATTGGCCCGGTATTAAAGTCATGTACAATGCACACCAGTTTGCCTGTCTCGCTTATCCCTGGAAGCGGCAGGTACCGCAGGAAATGCAAACCTACCTCGAGGGAAAATTCATGAGTGAGCAAATCATACAGGGCCACGGCCCTTTGACCAAAATGTATTACAGTTATGGAGATGGTCAGAAACAAGCTGGTGACGACGAACACATTCACGGAGATCCCACAAAATTAAAAAATACCTATTGGGGTAGTTTTGAAAAATATGACTTTATTTCTGAAGGTGACTCGCCTGCATTTCTACACCTGGTAGATGTCGGACTTGATAACCTGGATCATCCGGAATACGGAGGCTGGGGCGGCCGCCTGATACAATCCTGGGTCGATCCTTCGCGTTGGGAAGACGGTGATCTGGTAGCTGAACTCAATCCTTATACTCAAAAATTTGATCCTGCTTATCCTCAAACCCGTTGGCTGCCGGCACTTCAACAAGATTTTGCCTCCCGCGCTGATTGGTGTGTGAAAAAATATTCTGAAGCCAATCATCCCCCGCAGATCATGGTCCATAAAAAAATTATATCCGCATCTCCGGGTAAAAAATTAAAACTACAAGCCAGCTACTCCGATCCGGATAAAAATAAAGTCCAAATCAAATGGTGGAACTACAAAGAAGTCGGTCACAGCGAATCAGTCGCAACTTTGCAGCAAAACAATGCTGGAAAAGCCCTGATTAAAATACCTGTAACGGCAGTCAAAGGAGATACTTTTCATTTTATCGCAGAGGGCACGGATGATGGGGTGCCTGCTTTGACGAGGTATCAGCGGGTGATTGTGATGGTGCAATAACATTTAAATCGCAATCCTTCTCTTACTGTTATGGCTATCCTGGTATAGCATATGGGTTAGAAATGTAGCCTACCCAAACACCCCCTCAATACTCTTCCCCTTTCCATCCGGTGTCGTATAAAACGGCCTCGCCTCCACCACATAATTAGTCTCCGGAGATATACCCATGGCTTGATAGATCGTCTGATGTACCTGGTCTATCACGATGGGCTCAGTAATAGCGCTGAAGGGTCTTTCGGTAGCAGTCTGCCCGATCACATGACCTTTCTTAATACCACCGCCCCATAGTAGCATACTACATCCCTCCGTAAAGTGACGATGCATACCATAGTGTTTGGGTTCAGTGATTTTATCGGGTACCACTACCTGGTCTTTTACTTTAGAACCTGGTCTGCCTTCGGTAAGCATGTCACGACTAAACTCTGAGGCCAGAATAACGAGGGTACGATCTAATAAACCTGACTGATGCAAATCATGGATCAAAGTACTGATGGGTCGGTCGATAGCTTCCTTCATCTTTACCATGCGGGCATGTCCGTTTTCATGGGTATCCCACCCGAGGAAGGGCTCATATTCAGTGGTGACACTGACAAATCGTGCTCCGCGCTCCACGAGTCGCTTAGCCATGAGACAACCTAAGCCAAACCGGCCGGTATTGTATTGAGCATATGCTTCTTTGGGTTCCTGGCTGAGGTCAAAGGCTTTGGCTTCTGGTGATTTTAATAAAGCATATGACTTTTCCATAGACCGGATGTAGGATTCCTGTTGATATTCATGTGCATGACTCAAGGGACCTTGCTCTGCTATATCCTTAAATAATTTTTGCCTTCGTTCGAATCGCTTTAAATCCATGCCGGGTGGCGGTGAAATACTTTCTAGCCCGGCTTCTGGATCAGGTATGATAAATGGCGCATATTCCGATCCCAGGAATCCCGCGGAGTGAAATGCTTTTAATTCTTCGCCTTCACCTACAGTAAATCGTTGGCCAATGTCTATAAAGGGCGGTATGATTCCATTCTTAGATCCGAGTTCCTTAGCGATCCATGCACCGATATGCGGTGGTTGAAAAGCTTGGGGAGGTTGATAGCAGGTATGCCAATGATATTGATGTCGGGTATGCAAAATAAAACCCAAATCTGCTGCGCGATAGGATCGGATCAGTGTACCCTTGTCCATAGTACTGGCTATGCCTTCGAGACCTTCAGAAAATTGAACGCCATCCAATGCAGTAGGTATAGATTTAAATGTACTGATTACCGATTTGCTCTCCATTCCTGTATTGAATGGTGTGTACGTTTTGGGATCAAAAGTTTCTGTATGGGCCATGCCACCGGCCATCCATAATAAGATTACTGAGTCTGCAGTAGCATTTAATTTTTGGCGAGCACTACATGAAGTCAAAAATGAACTTGTGGAAATGCCTGTAGCAAGTGAAGCCAGGGTGGCTTGCTTCATTTTTTCCAAAAACTCGCGGCGGGTTAGATCATTGTTCATATAAATTGGAATTCCGGTGAAACAAATATTCCCCAAATCAAATCCTCTACTCCAGTCTTATTGTCGGCCATTTTTAAAAAGTTATTCATTGTAGCCAATTCCTTGCTATCCGGTAGCCGGCACAGTAAGGATAAATATAACTGGCGAATGAGTTCATCTGTATCGGATCTATATTTTTCTGACCATCGAAGCGCGCCTTCTGCTATCCGTTGATGCATCAGCGGATGATTAGTCAATGTGATGGATTGAAGTAATCCGGGTTCTTCGTTTCTTCGGGTTGTTACATTTTCACGGGTAGGCCTGCCCATAGCCAATTGAAAAGGATCTGCTTTTACCTGTGAAGCTCGCATTAAATACTGCTGACTGCCATCGATATTAAACCGAATAAATTTTCCCCATGGACTTTTATTAAAACTTGCATATCGATATGCCTTTTTCCACGATCCGTCATTAAAAACAATTTGATTCCAGGAAGCATTCGCTATACTATCCGTGCTAAGCCATGAATCATCAGAATAAATGTTAATCGTATCCTGTCGATCAGAAATAATACGGGCATGTACTAAGACTCCTGCGGGATTAGCCATAAAGCCATCATTTTCGGCTTCTATGGCAACTATATTTTTGCCAGCTTGTAAATACGCTGAGATATCTGTCGTGGTAAATTTCCGAATATCGGTGCCGTGGAGGATTTCGTGCCCGTTTAAATATGCAGTGAATTTGTAATCGGCAGTGGCGATTAATTTTGCTGATTCTATTTTTTGAGCAGTAGGGAGTGTAAACGATTTTCTTAGGTACACTTTCCCGGGTTCAGGTAATACGGTACGGTCATATTTTAGGGTGTGATGCCAGATCCAATAAGCAGGTACGTTCATGTTATTGGGATCAAATGCTGCCCCCTCATACATCGGCTCTATCACCTGGCTAATGGCATCTGCCATTTGCTCAGCATGTATTTTTCGATATGCAGGACCTTTAAAAATAAAGCCGGGTTGATTCATGCGACTGGAGGGTCCATAATCTACCGGTGCTAATTGATAAGTCTTCGATGTCAGCATTAATGCGATCAAATTTTTAATAGAGGTACCCTTATCTCTAAAATCAGCAGCTAAATAATCCAATAGATTCTGATCCCATGCTTTTTGATCCATATCATCTAAGGGACCGATAATACCCCGACCAAAAAAACAATGCCAGATACGATTGACTATCGTCCTGTACAATCTTCCATTAGATGGTTGAGTGATCAAGTTAGCCAACTGTGCTAATCGATCATTTAAACTATCGGCTGTAATGACTCCTAATTCAGGTGATATAAAGGCTGGTTGCGCAAATTTGCCGATAGGGGCATCACATCGATGCATCTCCAGTGGCTTCGTGGAAAAGATACTGGCAAAGCCATAGGATTGTTCTAAAGTGATATTGTTTACAAAACTATTATGACAGGATGCACATTTGAGGTTGATGCCCAAAAGGCTTTGTGATACATTTTGTGCAGCCTGCATTTCGGTTCGTTGACTTGAATTGACTTCTCCTCTCCATGCGATGCCTTTGATAAACCCTTCTGATCCGGGATTGGGATGGATCAGATCTTTGACCATAGATATATAAGTGCTGTCATTTTTTAGCGAATGATATAACCAACTGGTGATTTGCTTCCTGCCTTCTGTGATAAATCCCGGGCCACTGTAATCATTACGCAGTAAATCATTCCAATAGCTTAACCAATGCAAGGTATAGGCTTCGTTTCTCGATAGCAACTGATGCACTATCTTTTCTCTTTTGTCCGGACTTTTATCATTGTTGAAAATAATTACTTCATCCGGTGTGGGCAATAATCCGGTTACATCCAAAAAAACTTTTCTTATAAAAGTTCCGTCAGCTATTAACTCAGGCCATTTGATTTTATTCTTTCTGAAATAGTCATCTACCAAAATATCTACAGGATTAGAAAACGATTTACTTTTTGGCAGGGTAGGTTTAACAAGACTCAAGGGAGCTTCATAAAACAATTTGGTTTTTTGAGTAGACCAGATAGCTCCTTTATCTATCCATAATGCAATGGCTTTGATTTGAAAGGGAGTAAGCGGTTCACCTTTTGAAGGCATAGCATCATGATGGCCTTGGGGTAGTTTTATTCTTCTGATGATTTCGCTCCTGGATGCTTTCCCTTTAATCAAAATAGGTCCATCCTCACCCCCATCCATCACTCCTTCATAATAATCTAAGGCAAGTTCCCCTTTCATTTTTTCTGAGCTATGACAGGAAAAACATTTAGTGGTCCAGATGGCTCTGATCTTTAGATTTAAATTTTCAAGGTTGACTGTTGATGGGTCTTGTTTTACTTTATTGACGATATCTACTAATTCTGGATCTTCCTGTCCAGTAGGTGAATCGGATTTAAAATAATATACTGCAATAGCTAAGGTTACAAGTAAGATGAATAATATAGGTTTGAGGGCAGTCACGACTCCGGGTTTTTATCGCATCAAGGTAAGAAATTAGGGGGAAATTTTTTGTCGCTATGTTCACTGACCCTTTTCATTGCATACTATAACTAAATATCTATTTTTGATATCTATCAAACCTGAAACCCCAATCCATCCTTTTAATCCGTGAAATGCTGGGGGTCAATGTTATTGCGCCAGAGCAGATGCACCTAGGATGAAGACACCATAATGTCCAGAAGTAGTTCGATACAAAAGCGTATTCATGCTTAAGTAAGTAAAGTTTAGTCGAATTGAATAAATCCTTGCCAATCATCAAAGTCTAAAAGGATCAATGCCCTTTACCCATGCCCGTGTAACATTATTTTCAAAAATTCCGCCTTCTTATACCGGGACACCGGGATGATCACCCCATTCATCAATGTAATATTACCGCCATCCCCTTTTTCATATTGCACGATTTCAGCAGTATTGACCAGGTATTGGTGGTGGATTCTAAAGAAATGATGGGCTGTCAATAATTCCTCCATTTTCTTCATGGACTTCGAGGCTATAAAACTTTTTCCGCTTTTGAGATGAAGGGTGACAAAATTGCCATTGGACTGACAATAATATATGTCTTCGATCAGTATAAATCGCAATCCATCTTTCATCGGCATAGCGACCCTGGTGGTTTGACAGAAAGATTTCTTTTCTTGTCTGGTGGTAGGCATAATCATTTTGGGTTTTTAAGACTTTATACCTCCCCACTTCAATTTGTTACCATTCAAACTAAATTTTTTGTAAATTGTCATGTACAAAACCAGCATGACTAAGTTAATACCCTTAACTGATGCAGACATTATCTCCGGGATTAAAAAGGATGACTCCAACATCATAGCCTGGGTATTCAATCATTTTAAAAATCCAGTTCAACAAGTATTGATCAAATATGGGGCCAGCCCCGAAGAAGCCCAGGATCATTATATGGATGGTCTGGAAGCGCTGTATATCAATATTACCCGTAAAGGACTGGTACTGGACAAAGCCAGTTTCAGCACGTATTTACACCAGGTATGCCTGCATCACTGGTTCAAAACTTTAAGAAGAAAAAAACTGCACTCACAGGTAACAAATGGAGATGTCGGTGTACATAGTGATATGACTGATCTGTTAGAAGATATCAACCAGGTGGCACGTATCAAACTGTATAGAGAAAAACTAGCTCTGCTGAGCCCTGAGTGCCAAAAAGTTCTGCACGCAGCGCTCATCGAAGAGGAAAGCATGAAAAACATTGGAGAAAAAATGGGTTACACCGAAGGATTCGCCCGCAAGAAAAAATATGAATGCAAAGAAAAACTCTTTAAATTAATCAAACAGGACCCAATTTATTCAGAATTGATCTGACTTATACATGACTACAGAAGAATCATATGACCACATCGAAAGGTACCTCAGGGGCGAATTGACCGGGGAAGAAAAGTTGCTTTTTGAAAAAGAATTGTCGACCAATACCGCATTGGCTGAGGGTTTGCGTATGCATGAAGACTTAAAGTTTTCGCTCGATAATAATTTCAGAAACACTTTATTGAATATACCATACCTTTCATCAGATCACTCCCAACCCGGCTCGCTCCCCAAAACCAACTGGATTCAGATCTGGAGCCTGGCGGCTAGTTTTTTGTTAATCGTTAGTCTTGGTCTCCTGATATACCAGTTGAACAAAAAAACAGACCCCAATATCCTGTATGCACTATACTTTAAACCGCCCATAGCACTCAGTCCCGAGCTGAGTGCTAACAGAGGTGCATCCAATCCCGATGGTGTTCCTGGTTCGCTGGAGCAGTATTTGTACACTGCCGATAGATATTATATGGCCGGGCAATATGACGAAGCCATTCAAGCACTCTTAAGTTATCCAAATAATGGAAATAGTCAGCGCATTCAATTCCAGCTGGGATTACTCTACCTGGCTGTTGACCGACCTGCTGATGCTTTAATTCATTTTAACAAGGTCACCCAATATAGTCCTGCTGATAATACCTGGTACAAATCTTTGACCTTATTAAAACTAAATCGGATGGATGAGGCAAAAAAAGAGCTGCAGACCTTAGTTAGTAATGAAAAATGGGGGGCTTCTGCCATAAAATTATTGAAACAAATCTGATGCCCTGTTTATTATTATTATTAGCCAAAATGGCCTTTTCTTCTGATCATAACTATGCTAATTATGATGATAGACAGCAAAAGGATCGTTATTAAGATTCCTTTGGTTAAAAACTTATTACCAAAATCCATAGCTTCATTATCCCCTATCAATACTAATCCGGCCCAATAATAGGGATGTTTTAATTCAGGAGGTGCAGTTTGCAGATAATCCAGCTTGGATTGTCTCAAGGCATCCGCTTTCCCCATACCTGCTTTTAACTTTTTCAAAAACCCTACGACGATATCTTTCGTGCTGGCATCATTGGCGGGCCATAGGCTCATCACTATGTTTTTACACCCTGCTGCTTTAAAGGCCCTGGCCAGGGACTGCACTCCATCACCCCGACGATAGAGCCCTACTCCGGTATTACAAGCGCTGAGAATCGCAAGTTCGGATTTGAGTTGCTGTTCATTGAGTTCGTAGGCATAGAGAGGTTGTTGGGTAGAATCATGTTTAAAAAATAATTGAGAATAATCAGGATTTTGGTCATCTGTGATGGCATGCATCGCCAGGTGCAGGATCCGGGAGTCTTTGCTGTTATTCAAAAATGTTTGTTTGTCAACCTTAGTGCCTATAAAAGAGCGACCATTAAATAATTGAGCACTTTCGATGACTTCAGGAATATTAAATTTTAATGGACCCAACATTGCCCTGGCACTATTATATATTTCTTCCAGCATAACTGCTTCTTCGCCCGTGACATTGACCTTGTCGTTACTCGCATACTCCGGAGCGAAACCGGTATAAGAAAAATCAGCTGTCGAAAACGCCTCTTTTATTAACATTTGTGCTGAATATTCATATTGAATGCTATGGTGATCAATAAGCCTGCCCTGATCATCTCTTAATAATTCAAAGGGAAATCTATACAATATTCCATCCGGTATAATGATCAGTGACTTACCGGCTATTACATCTTTAAACGGGCTTAAGAGCATCTGATACCCTTCTTTATCAGGGGTTTGCGTCAATGAGGAGCCCCCTGGTTTTCTTATGTTTTCCACAAAATCACTCAATAATTTCTTTTGCTCAGGACCGTAAGGAATACATCTGGAAACAAAGGTGTCCGGGGCAATGACTGAGGCATTGATAAATTCATCTCCTACGAAATAATCTATCAGACATGCTTTTTTTCGCTTTAACAGTGTTTTGATTTTTTCCATCGGATAATCGATACGATCATTGGGATTATAGGCGACCTGGAGTGTCTGGGTGAACTTTTCCCGTAATTCTTCCAATTGGGCAGTGTATTCTACTAATGAATTATCCAGGTTTTTAATAATTTCATCTTTACGAACAGCAGAGTCTCTTTTTTCGTCTTTGATTCTTATTTTTATTCTTTCGATCATACTTTCAAGTTCCATCACACTGGAGACATTTTCAAGTTCATTTCGATCATTTAGGATTTTAGTGTTAAGGATTGATTTTTTAAGAGATATTGCTTTGATGCCGTCTGACCATTGCATCATTTTCATAAAATAGTCTTGGTTTCGGGTTTTTTCATATAGTGAATTGGCTAATCTGATGGCCTTTTCATAGATGGGGTAATCTGTTTCATCACTGAGTATTTTGGATTCTGTTGTAAAATTTCTCTCCTGTAGGAAGATGGACCCTTTGTGGTAAAAATCGAACAGATTGAGTAGTTTATCTGCATAGCTGATGGTTTGCTTCTGAGTCCATTGCATCTTGGCCATTATTTCAACCTTGAGAAAGTATAATATCTGCTGGGCTTCGTTTGGTTTTAGATTATCCCAACTAAGATTTCTGGTCAATAATTTTTTATAGTTTTCTTCGGAAAGTATTAGTTGATACGATGAGTCACAAAAGGAGATAGCTTTCTCGGAATTAGTTTGACCGTCTAGTTCAGCACTTAATAAGAAGTACTTAGCTAATAAAAACCGCTTATCTTCATTTTGGCTAATTTGCCAGGAATCTAAAACATTCTTTGCAGCCTCCAAATTGCCCCTTCTTATCAAGGTATAAATCTTAGTTTTAATTGCTTCTTGAGAATATTTTTTTCCTGTTACTAAATCAAGATGCTGATTAATACTATCAAGATATGCGGATGACTGTTGGCTGTTGCCCTTTCTTCTAAAATATTCAGATTGATTTCCAAAGTATGATAGTTTCGTATAAATTCTAGCTACGGAGTCCTTTTTAATAACTTGTTTGTATTCCTCTACCTTATTTAAATACGCCACAAAATTATCCCTATCTAAATAGTGCCAAGAGGCATCTAGTACATTCCAGGCATGTGCTCTTGGAATATTGGTCAAGAAAGTATTCTTCCATTTTGGAAAACGATTAATATAATGGGTTACACGCTTCATACTATCATTTGTCAATGGGTTCTGGGTCTGATTATACATCTGATATTGATAGCTGATAATATTTCTCGCCTTTTGCCTAAACAAACTCCCTTTGGCAATATCTCCAATTGCATAATAATAAGCCCCCATATTTCCATACCCATAAGCCAAATAAATATCTACACTGTCACATATCTTCCTCCGTATTCTAAAAGAGCGAAACAGATATTCTCTTTCTTTAGCTAAATCTCCTATAAAATAATAATAAAAAGAAAGCTTATTAAGACACATCGTAGTCAATAAATAATCCTCTCCGAAATGCTCCAGGCAGACATGCAGTGATTTTTTCAGGTAAGGATAACAACTATCATACATATCATTCATTTGATAGGCATATCCCACCTCAAATAATATCTCTGCATAGGTAGCCCATACTAATGAGTCATCAGTCTGAGCGGCCAGCTTTTCGATGATTGGTAGGGCCAGCTTGCCTGAGTCTATGGATTCTTTTTTAATAAAATTGTCAGCGGTTTTGATGAGGAGCTCGTACGCGCGTGAGAAGTCGGTTTCGAAGGTGGGAGTTTTTGTTTCTTTCTTGGCGGGTATAAGTGTGTTAGAGGTGCAGGTGCTGAAAAGGAAGGTTATGGTTGCACTAGCTATTAGGGACAAAAGGAGCTTTGTGTACATATAGAAGTGTTTTTAGGGGATAGGAAGATAAGGAGAGTTTTTGGGGATATATAGTTGTGAGAGGAAAATGGATTGGTGGTATGATTTATCGGATATTAAGTAGGATTCCGTACATAACTAACAGTATCCCATAAATCATACAATAAATATTCGGAGACTGAGACTGTTCAATGAAGTGTGTCAAACTAGGTAAACAAAATAAAAAATTTGACAAATGGAAAATAGAAAGAACAAATTTGATTTTGAAGCTTTTGCTAAGCAAGCTTCAGAAGCTTTAAAATCAGGCAAACCTATGGTCGGTGGGAAGGTATATTTACGACTTTGCTTAAAATTTGGCCGCTACATCAAATGCCTAATAGCATGAGATACATGCCGAAAAAGACCTAAGACCCATATGAAACAGATTTACTTAGCTACTATTAAAGCTCAAACAAAATGGAAGGGAACCATTTTTCCTGGAACGTTATTCGACTTGAATTATATCATTATTTTGGATCTCGATTCATAAATGCTGACACACTTTATGAACACTACCATCAGATAACTGGCATTTCATTCACTTCACCTCAACCCCACTCCAGCTCACCGGACCCATCATTCCCCATTTCCCCAATTCCCAATTTTTCGCAGTAAATAATCCATCCGCTCCCCTGTTTGCCCTTAACCTCGCAGGCATATTGACATTGTAAAACTTTTTCCAGGGTTGATCATGCTGTTCCATATAGATGATGCGATTGGCCATTGTACTGGAGACAATGATCTCGAGTTTATTTTTTCTTTTGTGGAAAGCGGATGCCGGTATGATGGCTTTGTATTCAGGACCCAGGCAGTTAGCCACTGGCAAGTCATTGAGTATGACGGATACTGTACCTCGGACTTCACCCAGATCTAAAAGATAATATAGGGATTTTTTTACCGGGGGGTTACACACCAGGTTATAAGACACGGTGCCTGAAAAATATCGGTCATCTCCGGTCAGTAGTTGTGACCAATCACGGAGAGATTTGGTTTTGATCGTTTGTGGCATTGACGGTCCACCAGATATAAAATCAATGGTCCACTTTCCTTTCATCGATATTTTTTCAGCATTTGATACATACTCAGGATAGAAGTCACCGGAAACCGCCTGATCACTGGTCGATAGGATGATCGTAGATCCGGGAGCAAGTGATATCCTGACTTTGATGCCGTGAGATTCTTCTTGCAGTTTGGCTATTCCAGCGGTCAATGTCATGGGATCGTAGAGAATCGCTGAAGCAGCTTTAGTGTTCAATGGCACCCATTCTTCGACTTTTTTAGTAGAGCTGTTTTTAATGAAATAATAATGATCTGCGCCGATGACCCTACGGACACACTCCAGTCCCATGGCATATAATCCCTCTTCATGATGTATATTTTCTTTAGCTAATAGTTTGATCAGATCGTCCCCTTTTAATAAATTTTTATACCTGATTCGATCCCAATCACTGACGATTGACTTGTACTGTCCATAGTTGGTCGTATTATCCATATAGCCGCAACCATGCAGCGAAGACTGGTGCAGGATGATGCTTGCCCCTTGCCGTATCAGACGATCGAGTTGGAGCAAAGTATTTAACGGCATTCGTGCTACTCCACTGATCACCAAAGACTGATATTCCCCTCCGGGGGAGTGTAGTGCACCATCAGCGAAGGTGATATCCATAATCTGGTGGTCACTGACCAGGTCCCAACTATAACCTTTGGAGGTCATCAGCGCTGCAGATTTTTTAAATACAGTACTATCATAGCCCTGCATCCCATCATAATGATGCAATAATTCTTTACCTGGCTCATAATTGCGATCAGCAAAGGGAAAATATAAGAGAACATGATTGTCCGACTTGCCCTGCTGCAAAAAACTCTGACATCGGGTGATATAGTCGTTTAAGGTTTTAAAGTCATGCCATTGCGGATTGGTCGGCTGTAAATGCACGGAGGCATAAAACAACCATCCCGGCCAGGGATCATCCTTGGGTGAATATGCAGTACCATGATATACAATATGATTGACACCACCAAGGAAGTAATTGTCTACCGATGCTTTTACATCAGCCAGGGTAGACACAAAATGTTCATCGAGCCAGGTGGCTGCTTCGGCAGATACTACATTTTTTCCGGTAATATGGGCCGCCGAACTGGCAAATTTATACCGCAGGAGTTCGGTGCCTTCGGTTTCTGGAATATCAATGGCCGAATACAAGTCAAGGATATTGGCCGGAGCACCATGTGATTGGTTGCGTACGATTTTATTTTTGTTATGTGCCCAGTTTTTCCAGGGAATAGTAAAATGATCCAACAGTAAGTCATCGATAGTCTGCCTGTAGTCATACAATATACCCAACGAATATTCATCATTACCACCACCCAATAGAGCCAGCAAATGGTTTTTTAAATCATATCCTCGTCTGCTACTAAATTCATCAAAAAAATCCTCTGTCCAGTTGCTTTGTCCCCGGGCATCATCTACTTCGTAGGAGTCATTAAAAAAAGCTCTGAGTCCGGAGAGGTCCATAGAACCGAATGCCTGATCAAAACGACTCAGATATTTATTTAAATGGGCAGTCGAAAAATGATCGATCACTTCGCCTTCGCCACCGGGTGCTGCCCGTTCTACCATTTTGCCATGCCACCCCATGAAGATAGCATAGAGGTTCCAATGGCCTTGCGGAGCAGTCCAGTCTAAGACTCCGTCGGTGGAAACTTTATCGGTCAGTTCAATGGATTGTCCATCCTCTGAGTATGCCATCAAGGTATGGAGCGGTAGGCGTTTTTTAAATTTTACCTGATCGAGGGCCAGGGTTTGAAGATTTTTATTGGCACTGATGGGCTGGACCAGATCTTCTATTTTGATTCGTGCACCGGGCAAAAGTGCAGGATCCTGCATAGTTCCTTTTGTTGGTTCGGTCTTGTAGATTCCTTGTGTTTCATAGATCTGATTGCCTACTGCTCGCACCAAAGGCTCCTGGATAAAGCGGATAGTGTCACTCAGACGCTGACCGACGGAAAGGGTATATCGCTTGAATTCAAAGTTTTTGCAGGCTTCTATCTCCGTGATACCCGGTCCACCGCCGAAAGGCCAACCGGTGCCTGTCGCCATATCGATACCCAGATCCAATCGTTTGCCCTCTTTTAAAGTATGCGCAAAAACCTCCATCCACCGTGGAGACAGGTAATCGATGAATTGATTTTCAAATCCTGCTACGCCGTAGATCGGTGTGATCTCGACTCCTCCTAATCCAGCCTGTTGGTATAACTCCATACAACGGGTAAGGTCTTTTTCGTTGACAGCGCTGCCTTGCCACCACCAGCGGGTCCAGGGTCGGGTAGTATGATCGATGGGTGGCCAATGGAGTTGTGCAGCCATCAAAAAGGGGATACAGCAGACAATATATACAGCCAGAGCTCTTTTCAAAATCATCATGGAAAGTATGAAAATATGACCGGGTAGCTCATAGATAGAGGTGATTGTTTTTAAATATTTTATCGGTCTCGGAGATTTTAGACCTGAATGAAGGAACTATATCCAGCCAAAATTGACAAAAAACAGATGTTTTGGCTGATTATAAATAATTATATCCAGCCAAAATCGATAAAAAACAGGTACTTTGGCTGATTATAAAATTACACTAGATGGATCTTATAGGCAGAAAAGAAGAGCAGCTTATTCTAAAACATTGTTATCAATCTACACAATCCAGGCTCGTGGCCATCTATGGCAGAAGGAGAATCGGCAAGACCTTTTTAGTTAGAAAATATTTTGACCATAAAATAAGGTTCGAAGTATCTGGTTTGTATCGTGGCAATATGTCAGATCAATTAGCCCATTTTTCACAGGCCATAGCGCGAGCAGGTTTTGTACCAGCTTCTTTGACCCCACCTGCTACCTGGATGTCAGCCTTTTCACTGTTGGCTTTATATCTTGACCAGTTCAAAGATGGATCAAAAAAGATAATTTTCATCGATGAATTGCCCTGGTTTGATACACCGAGGTCTAAGTTTTTAATGGCTTTCGAAAATTTTTGGAACGAATACTGTAGCCGGAGAAACGATGTGATGGTCATTATTTGTGGCTCTGCTGCGTCCTGGATGATAAAAAAAATCATGAATAACAAAGGTGGACTGCACAACAGGGTTTCAGAAAAAATCCACTTAGCGCCATTTACATTAGCCGAGACGGAAAAGTTTCTCATAATAAAAGGAATCCGATGGAGTCAATATGACATCGCTCAACTTTATATGACTACAGGAGGTATACCCTATTATCTTGATGCAATCAGAAAAGGAGAAAGTGTGACTCAATTTATAGACAGAGCCTGTTTTACTGAACAGGGAGTATTATATGCAGAGTACGAAAACCTTTATGAATCCTTATTTGCTGATAGCGAACATCACAGAACCGTAGTGGCTCTATTGGCGGGTCATAAACAAGGGTTGTTGCGTGATCAGATTATCCTAAAAACGAAATTGCGCACAGGTGGAACGATGACTAAGATTTTGGACGAATTGGAAAAATCGGGTTTCATAAGAACCATGATTCCTTTTGGCAAAAACAAAAATAAAGCCTTGTACAAACTGAATGATTTCTTCAGCTTGTTTTATTTTAAGTTCATGGCCCGTGGCAACAAAAGAATGAAAAATGAATGGTCCAAAATAGTTACCGGTTCATCCTGGCAAAGTTGGTCAGGTCTGGCGTTTGAGCGACTGTGTTTTGCCCATATACCTCAAATCAAAAATGCATTGGGACTATCGGTCATCCAATCAGCCATTTCATGTTGGCAGAGCCAGTCCATAGATGAAGGCGCCCAAATCGACATGATCATCGATCGGTCTGACGGTGTGATCAATGCATGTGAAATAAAATTTTCCAAAACCGAATTTGTTATTGATAAAGCGTACGCTAAAAATCTCAGGAACAAATTGAGCAGCCTGGAAACCACTGTTAAAAAGAAAAATATTTTCCTGACGATGATCTCCACATTCGGCACGGTTGATAATGAATATTACAAAGAGTTAGTACAAAGTGAGGTGACTTTGGAGGACTTATTTAGAGAATGAACTAGTCTTGTATCTGGCTGCGTGGCAGTAGTAGATAAAAATTTTAGTCGCAGTGAAATAGCTAATTGTATTTGCAGATTTTCAATCAGCAATTAATGAAAGAAGTCATCGCCACCCATCATACTTTCTTTTTCAAATAATCTGGGTGTGATGGCATTCCAACGCGTATGCACGTAGTCAGCACTGTAAGTTGGCAAGCTATCAAAAAATAAAATTATATAATTAATTTGATAAACAACATATTGTGTGTTAACAGGCTTTTATGTTTGGTTTTGCCGAGCTAACACCGTTTTCACCAAAGGCCAATTAAATAAAACCACAAACCCCAACATCCAAAGTGTGTGAATCGCAAACTTCGCCACCAGGCCAGGCTCCAGCCAACGATCCATGCCGGAGACTATCAAATAAACTGATACTCCAACGATCATCACCGACACTATTTTACCCAATTCATAGGGGATTGGATAAAACCGCTGCCCCCACGCATACGTGACGATGGTCATACCTGCGTAGCAGATCAGCATAGCCCAGGCCGTACCTATATAAGAGTATTTCGGTACCAGTATCAGGTTGAATACAATCGTCAATGCTACACCGATCACCGCCGAGTACATACCGTATCTGGTGCGATCGGTGAGTCTGTACCAATTGGATACATTATAATAGATGCCGAGGAATACATTGGCCATTAATACGATGGGCACGACTCCGATGGCTTGTAAATAAGCCGGTGTACGTACAATATACTGTTTGAAAAAATCAAGATATAACAAGACACCTACGAACCCAATCATCATGAACTGGGTAAAATAAGTAGTGATTTGACTATAATCTTTTTTGGCATCAGCTGCATGCATATGTTTGAAAAAAAATGGTTCTGCGGCATATCTGAATGCCTGTACGAATAAAGAAATAAACACTGCAAACTTGATACAGGCATTATACTCCCCCATAGCGTTTTGCCTGTCGACCAGGGTGCCGGGGGACAACCAGCCAAGAAACTGCCTGGTCATCGCATCATTGATCACAGCCGACAAAGCAACAATAAGAAGAGGCCAGGCATAGGACAATATCTTCTTGAGTTCTGCTTGATTAAAACTAAAGCCTTCGAACAAATACTCTTTTGACAAGAGGATTAAGGTGACCAGGCTGGCAAAAAGGTTAGCGACAAACACATAGACCAACAAATCCTGTGCATCAGCAATACCATGTCTCGGTCGCCAAAGTAAAAAATAAACATTGAGCAGGAGATTGATGACAATATTGACAAATTTGATCAAAACGAATTTGATCGGTCTTTTTTGAAGGCGCAGCCGTGCAAAAGGCAATTCGCAGATGGCATCGAGGGCGACGATCCCTGCGGCATATTTCACCAGGTGTCCATAACCCTCAATATCCAACCAGCCGGCGATCTGATCACTGAAAAGGAGCACCACAATAGAAAAAGCAATCGCCGTGATTAAAGTAAAGACTTTGGCGTTGGCATAGGAGCTACTCTTGTCATCATTGCTGGTATACCTGAAATAAGAGGCCTCCATCCTAAAGGTATACAGGACCACACCCAGTGCGATCCATGCGTACAATTGTCCCACCACCCCATAGTCACCACGGTTTTTGAACACCTCTGTATGGATGGGGACCAAAATAAAATTGACCATCCTGGCGAGGATACTGCTGACACCATACAAGGCGGTTTCGCCGGCTAATTTTTTAAATACTGACAAGGCTGAAATTGATTTTTACCTGCACAACAGCGTAAAGGTAGGAAAAGGAGACATCACTTCTTTTCTGAAACACCTGACCGGGTAAGTAAAATGATGGCCACAACTGAATAACTCTTTATAGCCAATTATTTATTATGCTCCCCTTTTCCAATCGCAAGGTATGATCCACACCCTCCGGTACCTGCCCAGCATAATGTGTCACGAAAATCAAGGTACGCTCACCATAAGCACAAACCGTATTGATCATCTCGATGAGCTCCTGGCATTGATCATCGTCCAAGCCCTGCAATGGCTCATCCAGGATCAACAGAGGAGCATTTTTAATCATAGCGCGAACCAATAAAGCCTTTCGTTGCTCACTGATGGACAGCTCATACCATCTTTTGTCTGCCAGCGGCGCCAGGTTGGTGGCCATCATCCATTCAGTAACCTTGGCTTTTTCAGCAACACTCAATTTTTTAAACAATCCTATTGAATCAAACAGTCCTGATGCCACGGCTCCAAAACAAGTGCTTTCCGGATCAAAAAATACACAAAGTTCCGGCGAGAAGTAACCAATCTTTTTCTTTAAGTCCCAGATACTTTCGCCACTCCCCCGAGGTTGACCAAAAAGCGTGATATCATGAGCGTATGCCTGAGGGTTGTCTCCAACGAGCAGGCTGAGCAGGGTTGATTTGCCTGCCCCATTGGCTCCGGACAATACCCATCGCTCTCCGCGCTGCACTACCCAATCTATATCCTGCAAGATGATTTTGTCACCATACTGAATAGTCACCTTATGCATCGCGATCACCGGATTGGGCACCTGGACAGGGGTAGTAGTGACGACCAGGGATCTAAGCCTTTCATTACGGGTAGATTTATTCCTTTCAGTGTGGTGGAGCGTGTCAAAAAAATTCTTTTCCAAACATTCGGCAGGCTTATTTTGGTGGAGAAGGAGGACCTTATTGACACATTCCGGTATTTCGCCAGCGGTAGTCACGAGGATCAAGGTCATGCTCGAAGATAAGCTGTTGAGCAAATGATGCATAAAGGCCCTTGTCTCTACATCCAGACCTACAAAGGGTTGGTCCATAATCAAGAGCCTGGGTTTGCGTAGCAATGCCTGGGCTATTTGGAGTTTTTTGTTTTCTCCGTTTGAAAGTTGAATCAAAGACTTGTCCAGCAGGTATTCAATTTTCATCAATTTTAGTACTTCGGATGATTCATCGCCATATTGACTAAGAGTCTCTGCCACGGTGAGGGTATCTTCTGCATCGGCGGAGTTGTATCGTTGCTGATAGTACAGATCATTGGTATTGGACCGATTGGTAAAATGATGTTGTTGATCAACCAGGACCATTAGCTCTTTTGCCGTCGGATGGATCCAGATTTCGCCCTGGTAATAAGATCTCCCGGTGAGCGCATGCAACAGGGTCGTTTTGCCACTACCGGAAGGTCCTAATATGGCTATATGTTCGCCGGGATTTAGCGTAAACGAAAGATCCTTAAGGATAGTCTTGTCAGCCCTGAGCAGGGTGAGGTGGTTGACTTCAATGACTGAAAAGGGGGTATTTTGCATGATTGGGCTAAGGTCTTATATGCTGCTGACACTACCAAAGAAGGATTTTAAATATTTCGATTACCTGCCTGGAGCCTACCCCAAATCATTTTTAGTCTCAAGGGTATTTAATGCAGAGGCATTTAAATCCAGATTTTATCTAAATACTCAAGCTAAACCCACTTTCATCGATTGGCTGCCTGTTTTTATAGAAAAAACCCAATAACTTGCTGATTTTCATCTAATCTTGTCTAAATATTCTATTACCAGTCCCTTTTTATTGTGAAACGATTCTTTATCATCGGTTGCCTCCTTCTATCCGGAGCCATTACCATCTATAGCCAACCAGCATGGTCCCTCCAGCGGTGTGTAGAACATGCACGTGAAAATAGCCTGGCAGTAAAACAGAACAATCTCTTGATAGATCGGGCCAAAATCAGTGCGACTGAGGCTAAAAACAGCAAATATCCAAGAATAAACGCTACTTCAAACTATGGGCTAAACTTTGGACGAACTATCGATCCTGTATCAAATGATTTTGAGACTCGATCGATCAGTAACAATAGTATCGGTATCAATACTGGCATGACTTTATTCAATGGAGGTGCTATAAAGAATACCATAGCCCAATCGGGAATCAATGTACAGACTGCACAGTTAGATGCCGATCAATACACCGAAGACTTATCCCTCAATGTAGTACAATATTATCTGGCCATATTATTTGCACAGGATAGGCTGGATAATGCACGAATCCAGGTTCAAACCACCACTCAGCAGCTGGATCAGGTGGACAAACTCATAGCAGCAGGGAGTAGACCTGAGGGTGACCGGTTGGAAATATTAGCCCAGCAGGCTCGCGAAGAACAAAATATCATTGTATACGAAAACCAGGTCAACAGCAATAAACTAGGATTAAAACAACTGCTTCGATTACCGATAGATGAAGCTTTTGACATCGAACGACCTGCAGCAAATGCCTTGCAACCATCCGTACAAGAAGCCAACCTGGCTGGTATATATAATTATGCCTTAGATCACAGATCTGACATCAAATCAGGTGATTTAAAAATTCAAAGTGCAGAGATGGGTGTAAAAATTCAAAAGTCAGCCTTTTTGCCTTCTGTTACAGTAGGGGGTAATCTCAATAGTTTGTTCTCCAGCCTTGGCAAAAGAATCACGGGATATCAAACCGTCAATACTCCTGTGACGGTCATCTTTAATGGCCAGAGTACTACTTTGACTACTGTAAATCAAATACCTGTAGTAGAGAAAAGCCCTTATTTTAATCAATTAGATAATAACCTGGGGTATGGAATAGGGTTGGGCTTAAGTATACCTATCTACAATAATTATCGTGCCAAAGGGGCTGTCAAACAAGCAGAACTCGCCGTAGAAAATGCCCGACTCAATAATGAACAAACCAAAGAAACACTCAAAAATAATATCCAGACTGCACTCAATGACGCCAGGGCTGCTGCCAATTCCTACGAAGCAGCCAAAAGAAGCACCGTCGCTCAACAATTGGCTTATAATAATGCTAAAACAAAATTTGACATAGGCGCTGCCAATACTTTCGAATTATTATCTGCCAAAAACAGATTGGACATAGCTGTCACCGAAGAGCTGGTCACGCGGTATGATTATATCTTCCGCACCAAAGTCATCGACTATTATCTTGGCAGGAGGATAGCACTTAACTAAAAAAGAATAGTAACTCATTAGATTCATAATATCATGACATCGAGCAATATCAAGAAGAAGAAAAAATCAAATAGATGGTGGATCTGGCTATTGCTGGCACTGTTCATTGGGCTTATGGTTTTCGCTTATTTTAAGAACAAAAACAAACCCAAAGGAGAAAAAGTAACTACTGAAAAAGTGAGCACCAGAACCATTCACGAGACGGTATCTGCCAGTGGCAAAATATTTCCAGAGAAAGAGATCAAAATCAGTTCCGATGTATCCGGTGAGATCGTCGAACTCCAGGTCATGGAAGGCGACAGTGTGCGTGCCGGACAGTTATTGGCCAAGATCAACCCCGATACTTACCTTTCAGCGGTAGAGCGGGGTAATGCCAGTGTCAATAACGCGCGTAGCCAGGTTGGGATGAGCCAGGCACAAATAGAAACCTCCAAAGCACAAATAGAACAAATAGAGGCCAATCTGGCCAATGCTACTAAAATACACAACCGCAATATTGAACTTAAGAATCAGGGAGTGATTTCTCAGGCGGATTTTGATCTTTCTTTATCAAATGTAAATGCATTGCAGGCCAATCTGAAATCGTCCAAATCAAATCTCAACAGTTCTATTCAAAGTAGTAAAGCAGCTGAGTTTACTGTAAAAAGTGCGGAAGCTTCGCTCAAAGAATTAAGAACTTCGCTGTCCAGAACCTCCATCTTTGCTCCCTCTTCCGGCATCATCTCAAAACTCAATGTAGAAGAAGGTGAGCGCGTAGTAGGTACGATTCAAATGGCAGGAACTGAAATGATGCGTATCGCCAACCTTGCAGAGATGGAAGTGCAGGTCGATGTGTCAGAAAATGATATTCTGAGAGTGACCCTCGGAGATACAGCAGACATAGAAGTAGATGCCTATCTCGATAAAAAATTTAAAGGCATCGTCACTGAAATAGCCAATTCTGCATCCAATACAGGAGCCACTACGATCCAGACATTGTCTTCAGACCAGGTGACTAATTTTGTGGTCAAGATCAGGATATTGGTAGAAACTTATCGGGATATGATCAGTAAGGGAGGATTTCCATTCAGACCAGGTATGTCGGCAGCTGTGGAGATCTATACCGATACGCGCAGCGATATCATATCTGTACCCATCTCGGCAGTGACCACCCGGGAAGACGAAAAAAAGGACTCCCTTGTCAAGACTAAATCCAACGAATTTAAAGAATATGTCTTTTTGTACAGTGCAGATACTGCCAAAATGGTGCTGGTGAAATCCGGTATCCAGGATGATACGTATATCCAGATCCTCACAGGTCTTGACGGCGGCGAAGAGGTCATCACCGGACCCTACGCTACGGTAAGCCGAAAGCTAAAACAAGGCATGAAACTTCAAAAAGAGGACAAAAAGGATGCTAAAAATAAAAATGGAGCGTCGGTGTCCGTCACCATAGATTAAACCGAAGTGATCTCTTTTAGATTAGAGAATATCTTTTAATTTTGCTGGCCAAATTATGTAATAAAAAGAGAGGTTATGGAACAAGCTCTTATTATTTTCATCAAAAATCCAGTCCTGGGAAAGGTCAAAACGCGCTTAGCTGCTTCGATCGGAGATGTGGCTGCACTGGAAATTTATAAAAACCTTTTGGATCATACCCGTATAGTCGCTCTTGGAGTAGACGATACGACCAGGCTTTTATTTTATTCTGACAAAGTAGAACGACACGATCTTTGGCCTGAGAAAAAGTTTAGCAAAAACCTGCAGACAGGAGCCGACTTAGGAGAGCGCATGCTCAATGCTTTTAGACTAACGCCTGAGTATGAAAAGATCCTCATCATAGGTAGTGACTGCCCCGGCATCACCAATGACATTATAGAGCAAGCTTATACTGCCCTGGATTTTCATGATGTAGTCATCGGTCCATCCCACGATGGTGGTTATTATCTTTTGGGCATGAATACCCTCATACCTGAGTTATTCCAGCATATCCCCTGGAGCACAGATCAGGTTTTGCTGGAGACGATCAAAGTCCTGCAACATAAAAGACTACTTTATAAACTCCTGCCTACACTTCGTGATGTCGATACTATCGAAGACTGGGAGGCTGAAAAGGGAAAGCTATTGAGAGAACAGACGATCTGATGACCTGATTTGGGGCGCCTGATTAGGAAAAGTGGTCGGTGTTAAATTCCCGAAACTTTGTTCACTCATTCACTGCGTACATTCATTCTTCTTAAATTAACCATTCCTCTTTAGGAGTCTGTACTTGAGCAGCTGCACTGCACCTATTTACTTCGCTGATTATTATTATTAATGTAGACATATTGAGCACTAGCTGATGTCAAACTCCCGGAACTTTGTTCACTTATAAAATTATCGGGTACCTTTGGAAGTATAAATAAAATAAATATACCTTATAAATGATATATGGTCAAATTAGCATAGATCCCGAAATTATGGGCGGAACCCCTGTCTTTTCTGGCACTAGAGTTCCTATACAAAATCTCTTTGATTATATTGAAGGAGGTGATGATTTGGCTGAGTTTTTAGATGACTTTCCATCTATAACCCTGGCGGCTGCATTGGCTGTTTTGGAAATGGCGAAAAAATCGCTTCTGACGGAAAAAACTTTACATGAAAATTTTGCTTGATGAAAGTTTGCCCCGCAAACTAAAATATGAATTTGAATCAGTACATATTGTTTTGTCTGTCAAAGAGCAAGGATGGCTAGGTAAGAAAAATGGAGAGTTATTAAGACTGATGTCAGACAATGGATTTGAATTATTTATAACGGTGGATAAACATTTGGCATATCAGCAAAATTTAAACTCATATCCGACAACGATTGTAATACTTCGTGCAAAAAATAATCGTCGCCAAACTTTAAGTCCTCTCATTCCAAAAAATTTTGATTTATTAAAAACCGAAAATTTTAAAAAAGTAATTGAAGTCTTATAAAAAGACAGGGTCGGAGTATAACTCCCGGAACTTAGCTCCTGTTTCGAGACAATTACACGGTGACATGAATTAATATATTACACCCCTACAGTTCGTCTAACAACACCCTCCTCCATCATAAAAGAACGTGCTACCCGAGATAAAAATATCATCCCGGTGCAAACTTGCCAAAGCGCCTGCTGTTTTGTCACATACAGCAAGTGGTTGATTGGGCATCAGGGTATGTCCTTTTTTGTCATCAAAATAAGCCCGATCTCCAAAATAGATAGCTGTTTTGCCTGTGAACACACAAGGGCCGTCGACTGGCATAGGGTCTTTGATGGCACATACCTCCACACTTTCGATATAGATCAGATGATCGGTAGCATAATGCCTGGGATCCAGTATCCGGTATGGTCTTTTGGCTCTGATCTCCACGGTGCCAAATCCGACCTCGGTGATCATCCTGATATAATCTTTTAGTGGAAGAGATCCGCTCAGACACAAGGCCCTTAATCTTTCATCCTCTCTGAGGGTATCCGGCATCACTGCATCACAAACAGGATCACTCATGACCAGCCTGCCATGAGGTTTGAGTACACGGTACATTTCGTGCAAAGCCTGCATCAGTTCTTCCTGCTTAAATATATTGAACAGGCAGTTTTGGGCTGCTACATCAACACAATTGTCTTCTACCGGAAGGTAAAGGGCATCACCTTTGCGGAGATCTACATATTCTTTTTTAAACCAGGGATTAAGCTGCTCTGCTTCGAGGAAGTTTTTGGCACTGGCAGCTAACATTTCATCAACTACATCTACACCAATCACCCCTTTTGACTGTCGGCTGAAGTACGCAAACTGGAGCAACTCCATGCCTCCACCGACTCCTACATACAGGATACGGGGGTTATTGACCAGGTCGCGTGGATGGACTGTACTGCCGCAACCATAATTCATTCGTTGCATAATCACCGGAATGTCCAGATCCGGCAGTTGCCAGATAGGGGTAGTCGTACAACAAAGTCCGACATCCGGTGTTTCGGCAGCTTGTTTGTATACATTTTTAGTCGTTTCGAGATAAGTGGTAGACATGAGGATAAGTTTTATTTTATTTTTTTGATGAGATAATTATTCAAATAAATAGCGAGAATCGCTCCGATCACCGGCGCTAAAAGATAAACCCATAAATGCTCCAGGTGACCTGATGCGAGGGCAGGGCCGATCGATCTAGCCGGATTCATGGAGGCTCCACTTATGGGTCCGCCAAACATCGCATCGAGACCGACCGTAGCACCGATCGCCACTCCAGCAAAGAGGCCCACTTCTTTGCTTCCATGAGCTACCCGGATAATCACCAGCATCAATAATAATGTAAGTAAGATCTCCAGGAAAAATGATTGGAGGGCACTGCCAGCAGGTATGGTAGACCCTAATAGCTGGTTGGTTGGAAATAGTATTTTTAGCGTAAAGGCTGCTGCCACTGCGCCAAGGATCTGACTGATGATATAGGGCACCAGGTCCGATTTGGGAAATTTTCCGGCAACGGTAAAAGCTATGCTCACAGCCGGATTAAAATGGGCTCCGGATATATCACCCAATGCATAGATCAGGCACATGATGATCAACCCAAAAGTGATCGCGATACCCATGTGGGTGATCACACCATCACTGACCTGATTGATCACGATGGCTCCGCATCCACAAAACAGGAGGAAGTAGGTACCAACAAATTCGGCGGTCAGTTTTCTCATGTGCATGTGATCTTAAATGTCAGGCTACGGCTCCCCCACAGCTGCTGCCTGCTCCTGCAGTACAACCATAACAATGTTGCCCGATGAGGATCTCGCGACTCCGAAGGGCTTTTAAATTAAAATCAGCTATATGTCTGCCGGCTACATTTACTTGCATCTCTAGCATTTGATTAAAATCACAATCATACAGGTACCCATCCCAACCTACGGACAACATGCTTCTGCACATCACCTTTGCAGCAGCCAGTGGATTGTAGGCCTGTATCAGTTTGTCCATATACTGGATATATTTTTCAGATTTTAACAGGTAGTCCAAAAATCTGCTCACAGGAAGATTGGTGATCGTATATAGCTGATTGAATACGATGTCAAAATCACGTTTTAAAAAAAGTTTGTAATCCAACTCCAGTCCTTGTTGAGAGGGGGGCAGGGATGCTCCTACGGGGTTATACACCAGGTTTAATATTAGCCCTGTACCTTCTACCCCATAGCCTACCTCATTGAGCATTCGCAGCGCAGTAATAGAGTCTTCAAATACGCCATCTCCTCTTTGTTTGTCTGTATTTTCTTTGGTATAACAAGGTAGCGAAGAGATGATTTCTATATTATGTTTTTTATAAAATTCCGGCAGGTCAAAATATTTAGAGTTGGCGCGGATGATAGTCAGATTACACCTTACCAATAGATGTCGGTTTAATTTTTTTAATTCCTCTACAAACCATCTGAAGTCAGGATTCATCTCCGGAGCACCTCCGGTGAGATCCACGATTTGGATAGAAGGGTGATCTCGCAATACCCTCAGACATTCAAGCATGGTCGCTTTGGTCATGATCTCTTTTCTATCAGGTCCGGCATCTACATGACAGTGCTGACACACCTGGTTACACATTTTACCAACATTGATCTGCAGGGTAGTGATCTCAGTAGCGGTCAGGGGATACAGTCCTGTGGATTCTAATTTTTGTTGAAATGGTATGAGGATATGGGCATCATCCTCTGACCGCCTTTCCAGAATCCCGATTTGATGTACGGGATCAGCCAATTCATTTGCTGATGCTTTTAAAGATTTGATTTTGTTTTTCATCCAGAGACTGTTTTTGATCAAAAATTCTTCTTTCTACTGGTTATATACGGTATCTGTCGGATGTTTGGATGCATCCTGACAAAACAAACTTAAAAAAATGAAAAAAGTTGAGTGGATAACTCCTTTCCTCTCTGAATCAAAAGCAATATCTTCTTTTCAAGCCTTCTGTCCTTTAAAGTTGGATAATTTTTGTTCCCATCTGTAATCACTAAATTTGACTTTATATCGCCTAAAGTCCTCCTTTAAATACTGGCTCAGGATTTTACGGATACCCGATAGGCCGCCGAAATCAGCCCTGAACCAATCCATCAGCCTCGTGACCTGTACAGATCTATTCGAGACATTTACTATAGTCTCTGTGGTTAAGAATGCAGAGGTAGCCAGGTCCAGTTGTTTTTCTATGTTCTCCGGTTTATAAAACGCAATAGGTGGGCAACTCAGCGCGCCGCAGTTGAGCGCAAAGTGAATTCTAAAATCGCGACGATGAACTGCCAGTCTTCGGATCAGTGAAGTATAAGGAGCGGGTAGATAGCCCCATCCATACTTCCACCGTTTTTTGCGCAAAATACCATGCTCTATATCATCCAGACTAAACTGGTGTCCCGCCAGTGTAATCAGCTTTTCAGTAAAAATGCCAGGTTTCGTTATTAATGGCTGATGGGAAAGAATTTGAAAATATGCATTGTATATATTAATCCAAAAAGTTTTTCGAGCATCATCTGTACTTAATACTTCCTCCAGATCATTTATGTTTTTATTAGCCAAGACCTCCCTGATTGTCTCTGTGGATTGTTCTTTTTTTACCAATAATAGTAGTTGCCCGCCTAAAAGCAGGATAGCCTGATTCATAAATTTTTAATAATGGTCTCTTTGAGCTCCGGGTTTGTTATCAATGGAGCATCCATGGGAAGAGCAGGATCTAAAAATTGATGAAGTAATAAGTCTATTCGATTGCTTTGTAGCCGATATCGACGACATACTTCACAGAGCATGGTATGCATCTTCAGTTGAAGTCGATCTTTAAAAGACAAACCAAACAATGATTTTTTCTCCACCAGGAGTGTAGTTTCTTTGCAGGATATCATAAAAGAATTCATGTTCATAATGAAAGGGTTAAATATTTTTTTCCAAATTGGATTCGATACAAGACCTCAGTTGCATTTTTGCACGATGGATTAATTGCCAATAATTAGTAGGACTTATGTTTAATTCCTGACAGATCAATACAGCTTTTTTTCCTATAAGGTATTTTAACCTGATGACTGCGCTCCAGGATGGGGGTAATTTTTCGAGGCAATGCAACAAAGTCTTTTCGAGCACTTCCTGGGGCTGGCTCTCCGGCCAATCCAAAGGCATAGCAGTTTGCTTCCAACCACCCTCGGGGATAAAATAAGACCCATCCAGGTATTCTGACTCAGGCCTTTTGATCTGAAGCCGATGATGGTCTATTAACTTGAATTTTAGAATGCTCATTAGCCAGGTCAGAGGGCTACTCCTGCCTTCAAATGAAGTATAAGATTGTAAAGCTGCCAAAAAAGTATCCTGTACGAGGTCTTCTGATAGTTCTTTATTCCTTGTTTTATAATAAACCCAGGTATACAGGGTGTCTGCATATTGCTCTACCCAGGATTTGATCATATAGGTACTGGTGGGGTCTTGAGCCTTAGTCATATCAAATCAATTGCCGAATGGCGAAACTATACAATTTTGATTGCTACAACGCAAGTATTAAAAAATAACATGGACTACGCCAGAACAGATGAATTTTGGATGACCATCTTTTGTGAGATAGATTAAGCCTTCTTTAAAAATCGTAGTCGCAAAGTCCAACTGTAACAAAAGTGGCAGACTGTTTTAAAAATACCCCCGAATTTTGTGCCTTCAAACATAAACCAAATGACTTTTATAAACAGATATAGACTTGCAGTGCTCGGAGTAATCCTTGGCGCGATAGCAGGTTATTCATATTTTCATTTTGTAGGATGTACGAGCGGCACTTGCGCGATCACCTCCAGCCCATTGAACAGTACCCTGTATGGGTCACTGATGGGGTTTTTGTTTTTAACAGGATTTCAAAAAAAAGAAAAATAATCATAACACCTATTTAATTTAAAAAAGCATGCAGATACAAGAGATTCTAAAAAAAAGAAATGGAACAGTAGTAGATGTAAGGACCAGAGAAGAGTATATGAGTGGCAGTGTACCAAAGTCTGTCAATATCCCACTACAGGAACTTGATCAAAGAATGCAGGAACTAAAAAAACTTCCTCAACCTCTGGTGTTATGTTGCGCCTCGGGTAATAGAAGCGGTATGGCTGCCCAGATCCTGACTCACCAAGGCATCAAAGCTTATAATGGGGGATCCTGGAGAGAGGTAGACTATATTCAATCCAACTAACTTATGAAGGACAGAATCTTGAAAGGCTGGACCTTTCATCGGGTTATATACCTGGTATTGGGAGGATTTGTGATGATACAATCCGCCCTGATACATCAGTGGCTGGGAGTAGCATTGGGTCTGTATTTTGCGTCCATGGGTTTATTTGCTTTTGGATGTGCTTCGGGTAAATGTTTTGAAGGTAGTTGTGATTATGCACCCACGGAGCCATCCAGCATAAGTCACAAGCACAAATCATAATTGTATAATCTGCTAAAAAACTTAAATGACTTTGTCCTCCTTATTACCCGGGTCAAAGTTCGTTTTAAAAGCCGGTTTCCATATTACCCTGGATGACAGTCTCAAACTCTTCCTGTGTGATATAGATAGGAGTATAACTACCTCCCACGTTCAGAATGTTGCGATAAAAAGACCTCAGGTGATTGCGACTACCTTTGGTAAGCATACTATATACGAGGCTGATATCTTGATTGTCTACCAGGATCATCGCTTGGGTCAAATCAAAGATATCCAGATCTTCGATAGTCGCACCTACCTGGAATGCATTTGACAGACTACTGTTGCCTTTTATGACCAGTTGATTGTATAAGTCCTGCAAGATGGTATTGGTAAAAACACCCACTTCATTAGAAGCTACAGGATCTGGCAAATTATACCTTTGAAGCAAGTGCAAGATTGCATCCATATGGGTCTGCTCACTCGATGAAATATTGATAAAAATATTTGACTTCCATCTTTGGTATAAAGTGCGGTAGACATCCTGGGCTAGTTTTTCTTCTTCTCTCATATAGACAAGACTATTGATCTCACCCTGACTGAGAGCTTCCATTGGAGAATCATTGATCTGATAGTAAAGGTTACTGAGGTTGATATACCCTGAATCCTGATCCGTGGCTACATCGTCTTTAGTACAGTAACTGGTAGTCAATCCAATGACTATCATAAATACGATTAAATAAACTGAATTAAAAAAGTATTTCATGGTGGTCTGATTCTTTGATTTATTACAAAGGTAAAGGAGTATCCGGGTGATGTTCAGCCACTATTGTTACAGTCGATACTGATAGCCTCAGGTATTGGAGCAAATTTGAAGTTTAGATAAAAAAAACTAGTGATTAAACTACCTTGGATCTAATCATTTTTTTTCGAAGGTGATATGCCACATACCTCTTAAATCACCCACTTTATAATCATATGCCATATCTGAAGGGTAGTTTGTCTGCAGTTGATCCCATACGGCAGGTGCTATATCTGCTGACTTGCTCCCATGACAAGCGATACACAGTGGCTGAAGGAGTATTGGCTTGTAAAAATGCACTGTACCATTAGTCCCCGCGATAATAATGGGCTTTAAGGAGTCCGTTTTTATCCCTTGACTGATCTGGTCTTCGAAAGAAGTCAGGACTTCTGCTTCTGCGATACCCGGCTTATTGGCAGGATTGCGATATTTCAGTGATGTCCTGCTGATCCTTATAGAGTCCGATCCATATGTATTGGTCAAAGACAATGCAGCCGTCTTACAGTAGGTGACCGCATTTTCATATCCTGCCTGGCTGATAGCTGACTGTAATGAATGGCGAAGTGTGTCAAAAGTGTTTTTGACTATGCGGTTCCCCATCACTGTATATTGGGCCAGAGGATCCTGGGTGACTTGCTCTTTGGATTTACATCCGATCCAACATGCGATCACCAGCGTCACAAGGATAAATTTACCAGGTTTCATACAAGTTGATATTATTTGATTAAAAGAAGTAGGCTGTCTTTCTTAGCGACTACCCGGTGTTTTACCTGTGGTTCGATATTAATTATATCTGCCGGCAGGAGTATTTCTGATTTACCATGCTCATCTTCAAAAACTATTTCGCCTGTAACACAAATTAATAATGCCGGTATAACTGTAATATGTTCTTTTAATAAACCCCCAGTTTTGATGTTCATGGTTATGACCGACTCTGAAGGGTTTAAGATCTTTTTAGATTGTAGGGGCTGATCACCAGAAAAAAAATCCTGCAAGTTCATCATGTTACAATATTATTGGCGATTTAGACGCCAGTATACAAAGAAGCGGGAAATCTTGGACAATATTATAAGTTTGTCAGTTTTTGCCAGGAAGTGACTGAGAATTGTTATCCCTTACTTTGGAACGACCGTTCAACAGATTTATAATTGACCTTGAACCAGTATTGGAATGAAGTCTATACCATCCAGAGAAATTTATAATCGGGATTTGTTTATTACTTTTTCACTGTCTTCATTTGAATTACATCCACCAAAAACGCAAAAGCCATAGAGAAGTAAATGTATCCTTTGGGTATTTTAAAATGGAAACCTTCAGCTATAAGAACTACACCAATCATCATCAAAAAACATAAGGCCAAAATTTTAAAAGATGGGTGGTGGCGTATAAAATCAGAAATCGGTCCAGAAGCAAAAAACATGATAATAACTGCTACAATTACAGCTGTATACATGACCCATAACTCCTTCACCATACCTACTGCCGTCAGTATAGAATCCACGGAAAACACCAAGTCTAAAAGTATTATTTGTATAAGCAGCTTCTGAAAGTTGTTATTTTGTGATTGAAGGAGCTTGTTATCATTGGCCCTTTCAGATTTGTGATAAATTTCCACTGTGCTCTTGTATAGTAAAAACAAACCACCAATAATCAAAATCAATCCTTTGCCTGAAAAGTCAGTGCCCCAAAGGCTAAATAAGGTTTTGTCTAATTTAAGGATCCAGGATATAAAAGCCAATAAAATCAAACGCATCACCATCGCTAAGCCTATGCCCCAATATCGAAGTTTGGCTCGTCGGTTTTCCGGTAATTTATCTGCCAGAATGGAAATAAAAATAATATTGTCAATGCCCAGAATAACTTCTAAGGCAATCAGAGAGAATAATGGTATCAATATTTCCATAGTTTATGTTATTATTATTGCAATAATCCAGCACTCCATCTTACAGAATAAATTGACTTAAAATATTTGGTTTTCAGTTCGATCAGCTTTTTTTGCGTTTCCAATACTTTATTCTCTCTGGAATTGATCAAAAACAAGGAGCTCTCCCCATTAAACAATAAGGTTTCTTCGGCAATTAATAGATTTTGGAAATTTTGCAACATTTGTTCCTGCGTTTTTATTTGATTTTGATAATTCAAATATTCATTGTGGTACAAGCGAATTTTATTTAAAAGCTCATTTTTTTTCTGCTCCGTCATAATTTGATTTTCAGAAATTTTAAGTTTTGCTTGCCTATATTCTCCTTTTGCAGTACTAAATAACAAAGGCATCGAAAATTTTAAACCGTATTGATAATTATTTCTGAAAAAAAGCCCTTCACTGCTTACTGGGACAAAGTCTTTGTCTATGATGTTATAGGTAAAGTCTGCCTTGGGTAATAGACTCTGAAATTTTAGTTTTTTATCGATTAGCAATATGTTGGATTTCTCACGGTAAATAGCCAATACAGGATGGTTGTCTTCTGCCGACTGCAAAAGCTCGGATAGATCTAATGTAAACTGACTCACAATCAATTCACTTTCCTGGTTAGTGGAGGGTTCTATTGTTTCTGATAGCTGATAAGGTATGTTATCTGGCAACCACAAAAATGTACTGAGCATCAACCCTTCATTGATAAAAGTCATTTGGCTTTCAGTTCTTTGAAGTAATAAATTTTGATATTGTGTGATAGCTTCCAGTGTATCAATAGCCGGCCTTTCACCATTTAGAAAAGACTGTCTGACAAAATCCAATCGTCGGTTGGCTACTAGTTCTGCAGCATCTAAAGTCTTAAGCACTAAAAAAGCATTACACCATTGCCAATAATGAGCTGCTGCATCCATAAGAATATCGTTTATTATTGTAGCCTGCTCCAGTATGGCCATATTTTGGAATAATTTTGATTGTTGTAGCGCAGCCCTGCGTTTATCCAATAGTAGATTTTTAGCTAAAGGAACCGAAAAGCCTAAATAGCTTGATTGTCCCAAAGTTTCGACAGGACTTGTACGACTACCACTTAGTTGTTCGATGCCTGCATGAAAATCTAAGCCAAACCAGGTAGGAATATTAAGGCTGGGGCTCAAATCCCGATAGTAGGTTTCTTGATCCAAAGTTTTGCGACCTACATAAGTTTCAAGTATTGGATTAAAAGCGCCTTTAGCTATGTTTATATTGGCTTTTGCTTTCTCAATTTCAATTTTAGAAAGGCTCACCACCGGATGATTTTGTCTTATGATGTTTAGAAATTGCTCTATACTTAGGGTTTGTGCAAATGAAGTTGCTATATTATACAGTATAAAAAATACTACGACTAATTTCATTTTGTTCTATCCGATTTAGAATTATTTTCGTAAAAATCTGGCGGAAAACCATTTATATTTCTCCATATTTCATACCATATTGGGACATTTTTGAGGAGTAGTATACTTTGGGCTCCAGTACCTATCCTCAATTGTTCGGGCCATTTTTTTATAGATTCGTCTTCAGCAATGAGCACCCGATAAAAGCCATTTTTACCAATAGTATTTTCAAAAGACACTACTTTTCCAGAAAATGTTCCATAACTGCTTTGTGGCCAACCACTAAAAATGATTGCCGGAAATCCATCAAACATAAATCGTACTTTTTGTCCTATATTTACCAAAGGCAAATCCATGGGTCTTATATACATCTCCACTGCATAGTTCACCCGTTCCGGCACGATAGAGCATATTGGTTCACCCTCTTTCAGTATTTCACCCAAGCCAGCTTTATTCGCTTGTACTATCTGTCCATTTTGCGGCGCCAGCACTACATACATTTGGTTACGAATGGTGTAATTGCTCACTTGATTTTCGAGTTTGGCCACTTCCGCTTGCGTATTGGCTATTTGGCTTTTATTTTGATAGTTATCTCCCTCGGCTTTATTGATTTTTTCGGTATATTCCTGTTCAATTCCATTTTGTTCTACTCTAATATTTATTATTTCCTGTTGGGTTTGCGAAAGCTTGTTTTCTGTGACCACCTTTTTCGAAAAAGCATTTTGATATTGAATATTTCTTTGTTGCAATTGGGTTTGAGACACCAAGCCTTGTTCAAACATTTTTAGTTGGCGGTCGTATTGATCCTTAAGTAGTTTAGTTTCATTTTCATTGGCTTGTAGTTCGGCTGTTTCACCTTCCAACTTATTTTTGAGTTGCTGAAGCTTGTTCTTTAACTGCTCTATTTTAAGCTTTTTGGCTTGCATTAGATTTTCAATTTGCTTTTGTGTTGTGTTGATCTTGCCTTGATAAAATTCAATTCCCGTCTTTTTGTTGTCTAATTGACTTTGAGTACGGTTAATAAGGTTAGGGTCCAGGTATTCCTCCTTGATTTCGGAAAGGACCAAAATGGTATCTCCCTTTTTTACAAAATCTCCTTCATTTACTTGCCAAATGAATATTTTACCAGGAATGGATGCATATACTTTTTGGGGGCGGTATTCTTGTTCCAGTGTAGTTACGTATCCTTTTGCTTTTATATTTTGAGTCCAGGGCAAAAAGGAAAAAAGAATCAAGCTCACTATGATACCCCAAAACCATAATTTGATATGCGTCTTTTGGTCGATCAAATAAATAGCCTTTTCAGCCTTTGATATGAATGTTCTAGTTTGCATTGCTCTATTATTGGATATAGCCTTTTTCGATTTTAAGATTTTGATGGCATTGTCGCAAGAATTCTATGTCGTTTGTGGCAACAATTACAGTTTTAAACTTCGCTAATTCAATAAGGTACTTTTTGATGGTTTCTGTTGATCTGTATTCAAGCCCAAACCAGGGTTCTTCTAAAATTACTAAGCTGGGATTACTTAATAAAGCTCGGAGTAGTAATATTTTTTTGCCTACTGTACTGGGCAATTTTACACCTTGAGGGTCTAGGATGGTTTCAAATGCCTGAGGCAAGCTGTTGATAAAATCGTCAATACCAAGTTGTTTTGAAAGTGACATAATCTGATTTATTTCAACCGGCCTCCCCATGCTGATGTTTTCATAAGCAGTTCCTTCAAAAAGATCATTTTCTTGCAAATAAACACCAATATGACTTCTATAATTTTCTAAATCATAATTTTGAATGGGTATTCCATTGACTAAAATAAATCCCGAAAATTTTTTATATAATCCCGATATGAGCTTGAGCAAAGTGGTTTTTCCGCTACCATCTTCACCCGAAATACCGGTTAAGGACTGTGCTGAGATTTGAAAATTTACCTGTTTAAAGACAGGATTATGAGGTTCGTAAGAAAATGATACTTCATGAAATTTTAACTCGATGTCCTGGTTGGCAGCAAATTTTATCGTACCACTTATATCCGATGGATTATTCAGGACTGAATCTATTTTAAGCAGGCCTGTGCTTACATCATAGATGTTTTCCAAACTTATAATGAGTTTTTCTAAAGAACCAATAACAGTGATAATGACTAACTCTACCGCCACAAACTCTCCGATATTGAGTAATTGATTGAATAAAAGGTAGGTACCTATAATCAGCATGAGTGCTGTTATCCCTACCTTAAAAAATACGATGGATCGATATTGGAAAAGCAATATGCGGAAGTGTGAAGTACGGGCAACTAAATAGTCCAGTACTTTATTATCTGTTTTTATAAGGTTGAGGTGGGTTTGGGGGTTTAGCTTAAATGCCTTTATTACCCGACCTGTTTCTTGAAGCCAGGCTGCTACAGTGTATTTATGATTGCTTTCTGATATGCTCGTATCGAGACCGCTTTTACTGGTAAAACGCAATAACAGGAATAATATAAGCAATAACAAAAAGCCAAAAACTATAAATAGTGGATGATAAAAAGAAAGTAATACTAAGCCAAGAATGATCTGAATGGTGGCAATGGGTATATCCAATAAAAGCTTTGATATACCCTTTTGAACAGTCAGGATATCAAAGAAATAATTGATTTTGTCAGGCAAATAATATTTGTCTATGGATAAAAGATCAAAACCGGGAATCTTTAGACCCATATTAAACGTATACCTCACGAATATTTTTTGCTGAATTTTTTCAATAATTTTCATCTGGTAAATATTTAAAATCCCCACCACCAGTGTGCCTAGCACTACAAAAAATATCAATACATAGACAGAGGTAACCATAGTGGCTCCCAATACAAAGCCAATAATGGCCTGTATGCCCAGGGGTAAGCTTAGTTGTACAAGACCATTGAGTATTGCAAAAAAATATATTGAACTGATTTCTTTACGCTCTAGTTTTATCAGCTCTGAAAGCTTTCCAAAGCTATTTGACGAGATGGCCATGTATTATTAAATATGGGTGCAAAAATACAAACATCTTTTCAAAAAATAATAGTATTACTATTATAAAATATAGTTAAATTATCATAAATGTTTTATATGCTATTATATTTGTAACTAAAATGACATAAAAATGGTGGTTGATGTAAAGATTAAGCTAAACGAAAAACTGTATTTGAGAGACCCGCAGACGACATCATTGGGGGAACAAATCCTACAAAGAGGTTTGGAAATGATATCGAAAATCGGTTACGAGGAATTTACTTTCAAAAAATTGGCAAAAGAAATTCCTACCACTGAGGCGTCTATCTATCGATATTTTGAAAATAAACACAAGCTTCTGTTCTATTTAGTAGATTGGTATTGGGCTTTTTTGGAATTTCAGATCATGTTTCAAATCAACAATATTGTAAAACCTGAAGAAAAAATCAAAAAAATTATAGACTTGTTGGTTTGGGAGGATAATACGATAAACTTCAATAGCCAGTTAGACCATAAGCAACTATACTATTTAGTGATAGCTGAAGGTAGTAAAACCTATCTTTCAAAAGTAGTGGATGACCACAATAAAGAGGAATTATACAAACCTTATAAAGACCTTTGTGCAAAGATTGCCGGGGTGTTTTTAGAGTTTAAACCAGCTTATCATTATCCAAATTCACTGGCCAGTACCATCATAGAAGCTTCGCATCAGCAATATTTCTTTATGCACCACTTACCTGGTCTAGGAAATTTTACAAAAAAAAAATTACCCAAAGAAATAGAAGCTTATTTAGAACATTTGGTTTTTGGAGCTTTGGGTAATGTCGGTTAAAAAAACCGATGCTATCTAAATGAATTCAAAATTCTAAGGGCAGAATCGTCATATAACTGGTTCTCAATTGCCTGCCTTCAAATAAGCCCAACCCTTCGTCTCTTTGTCTACGACCTCGATGATACCTGCCGGCACGATGATCGCCTCACCAACTATATCTGCTTTGTCAATATTGCGTTCACGGATGGTGTTGGCACAGGCGGCAAATACCACGCCTCTGCTTTTAAGATCTTTGATCTGTGCCAATGTGGTGGATTTAGAGGTTTGCAACATATTGATGCCGGCGCTGTGACAGACTACTTCTATTTTGCTATTAGGCGCTGCGGTCAGTGCATTGTTGATCTGCCTTAAAGTCCCTTTGTGAACCGACGAATCACCATTAGTCATTTGGATGATGATTTTATATTTTTTGTTATTGACTGATGACTGACTTTGAGCGGATACAAAAAACATCATAGCCATTATCATCAAAATTCCAGCTTTCATTTTCATAAGTATTGCTTTTAAAATAATTTTATACAAATTTATAATCTACTCCAAACACCTGGGACAATAAGGTCTGGGGTGCATCGAGTATCCTGACATTATGATGTGGTGTCGGATCTACCGGAGAAAAGGTATGAAGATAATCCCTCATCATCTGATGTAAGGTAAAATCTAAATTCCGGGTTTGTTTGACTTTTAATATTCTGCAGAGGGTATCTTCAGGATCCCCTTCGCGTTCGCAGGCGGTGATAGTGTATTCACGCTGCAGATCCAGTGGTAGATCACCGACCATTACTTTTTGAACTCTCTGACCCAGCTCCTCAAATGCTTTAAACTCTACAGACATGCCTTTCATTTTGACGACCCAGCCACCAAAACGCCCCGATGCTTCTTTGGCAAATACATTCTGCAATTCTTTTTCAAGCCAGTCTTTGATCTGTTTGCCGGTGACGATTCCTGTCCGGGCAACTGCATCTATCGGCAGCATATCGACGATATATCCTTCGGTGATAGGGACCATGCCCGTATGATCTTTATCGCGTGGGGGACAAAATCTAAATCCATTAGAAAACACGATATCCGTCTTGGCTTTCCACATCAGTGCATCTACGATCATAGTATCAATCGTATTCTCCACGACAAAATACCGATAGAGCGGTACTTTGGAATATCCATGTACTTTTTTAATGTCCGTGATAAAATCTTTCTCCAACGTGGAGATTAGAGTAGCCATGGACGCATCCGCTTTGTATTTATCCGGGCTGACCTCGACGAGTTCGTATTGTTCCTCCAATATTTTCCCGTTCTGCACGGTGAGTTCCAATTTGCCAATAAAAGATCCGAAAGCACCGGGCTCCACAACTTTGGCATATTTACATTGTATCGGCTTACGCACGCGCTCATGTGTATCTCCTCCAAAGATATAGTCCACGCCTTCGCAAGCTGGTAGATTGGCCAGGGCTATTTGTTGAGAAAGACCCATGTGAGCTGGGATGATCACAAAATCACACTGCTCTTGTTTTTTTAAGACTCCTACATAATGAGCCAGGTTTTCTTCTGGTTTGGTATATATGATTCCTTTGCTGTATGCAGGAGATTGTCTGATGGGTACCAGGTGATCGGTGTAACCCAAAAAGCCTATTTTGATACCTTCCACCATCCAGGTATAATATGCAGGAAAGATAAGTTCTCCCTTGACGCCATCACCCAGGTCATGATACATATTGGCACAAACTTTCGGGCCATTCAATCCTCCCATAAGTTGCTGCATGCGATCTTTATGATAGACTACCTCCCAATTGCCAGGCAGGTACAGGTCATAATCCAATTGGTTGAGGATATCTGTATAAGCACCACCTTGTGTCTTGATAGAAAGCATACTGCCCTGAAACATATCACCTGTGTCCATAATGAAGGTATTGGGATTGGCTTTTCGATATTTTTTAAACATGGTAGCCAGGTGAGCGTAGCCTGCTGTCTTTCTGAATACCATAGCTTCATTTTCCCAAAACAATTCGTCATGCGGGTGTATCTGACAATGCACATCTGTCGTTTGAAGTAAAGTGATTTTTTTAGGTTTTGAAACATCCTGATCCATCTCCTCCATTTTATATGCGGGTATCATTGGATGTGCTTTAATTGGCTCCAGTAGCCCCAATCCTAAACCTCCAATGGTCATTGATTGCAAAAACTTGCGCCTATTTTTTTTCATGCTTTATGTTTTAGTAAACCAGATATCTGCACGTATTCAATTCAATACAGATGCATTATTTGGTTTGTTTTTGAAAATCTATGATCGGTTGATAGGGACCATATTTATGTTGTGCTTCTGTAAATGTATCTTCATATGGACCAAATGGATGGTCATAAGGTTTTTTATTTATCTGCGGCCAATCTGTCGCTAAAAACTTGTGCTTGGGTCTTGGTTGACCGTTGACGAAAGCTGCAAGATCCCATGCTTCTTCGTCGCTTAACTGGGGATTGTCAGCTGTTGCACCAAATGGCATATTGGTTTTTATATAACCGGCGAAAGTCGAGACTCTATACAATCCAGCAGCTTCATTGTAGCTGTGATCGCCCCATAACGGGGGATACTTCGTAGAAGGATCTTCTGGTTTGGGCAATCCCTGACCATCAACCCCATGACAACTTTGACATTTGCTTATAAATAATTCATGACCTTTGACCGGATCAGCCGCTCGTGTCATTACTGCAAGTTTTTTTAGCCCAACCCCTTTAGGAGCTTGATTTTTAGGGACCGCCTGACCCAACCACTGGATGTATGCTGCCATTGCTTTCATCTCTTTACTGTCAGGCTTCAGCGTGTCACCATTAAGGCTTCGCTGAAAACAGTCGTTGATCCTTTTGGTGATATTTTCTACTGTACCAGATCGGGCTCGCAATTTTGGATAATTGGCAGCTACTCCGGAATAATTGTTTCCCCAGGCTTTAGTACCTGCATCCAGATGACAGTTTTGACAATTCATCCCATTGGACATAGGTCTTATGATGCCGGCTGGTCCGAGGAAATCAGCAGTATTGGCGATCAACTGGCGCCCATATACCAATAACTCTTTGTCCGGAGACTGGAGCATAAATGATAGGTCAGGAGCGTTCCACACTTTTGTAGAATCATAAGCATGCAGAATGTTTTCCTTCAAAGTATTCTCCTGCAATGAGGCTTTCTGCCAATATTGCCAAATAGTAAAAGCAATCAAGCTAATTAATAAAAATGCAATACTTATCAAGCCGGACTTGACCCATCTAAATTGATTTTTGACCGGTGCAAGATCTTGCTGCAACCTGATAGAGGAAGATATACGCGATACCAGTGTTGTAGAGTAACTTACAAGTACGATGATCAGGATAATAATAGCTCCTATAAATACAGTCATCAGGAAGTAATTCGCTTTGTTATTGGTGAGCTGGCAGTACCACCGGCATTTTCTGTGCATTCCAGGCAGTCATTCCTCCTGCAAGATCATAGATCTGTGTAAAGCCAAGTTCTTTTAATTTGGTGGCAGATTTGCCACTGCGACCACCAACAGCACAGTATACAGCTATAGGTTTAGATTTGTCCAATGCACTCATCCTGGTTACAAAATCAGCACCGGAATAATCAATGTTTTTACTTCCCTTGATGACACCAGTGGCAAGCTCTGCTGGCGTACGCACATCAATGAGTTGGATGGTCTTGTCTTTATGGATTAGGGAATCAAATTGGGACACTGACAGTTTGGTCTGTGCCGACGACAAATAAGAAGTGCTCAGTAAAAGCAATACGGTGCCTATCACCATGGAGAAATATTTCATAAATTTATTTTATTTGATTAAAAAATGTCTTTGGAAAAGAGGCCAATAGCTCAAATACCTACGGATCACAACGCCGGGATGTAGGCAGCTGGTTCCTAATGAACAATTCCACTGCATCTGGGGATTGGTAAAAATATATCTCCACTGATCCAGGGCTAGCCTAAAATCTTTACGGATTATACATAGATCTATACTGGCATTTCGTGTATAACCATTGACGATGATTTTCAAATATTTCATCAGATCAATGAGGTAGTTTTTCTCTAATCAAACCATATACCCAGGTCCCTGCAACAGCACTGAGTAAAGTGACAATCGCTACTGTTCCAATAGATCCTATTTGTGCGTAAAGGGGCCCCGGGCATGCGCCTGTTAAAGCCCAGCCAAAACCAAATATTAATCCTCCGTAAATATTTCCTTTGCTGAAGGGTCTGTCGTGAAACTCCAACTCTTCGCCAAAGACACTTTTGGCTTTGAGCTTTTTGAGAATAAGTATAGAAAGAGCACCTACTGCTACAGCACTGCCAATCACTCCATACATATGAAAAGCCTGCAAACGAAACATCTCCTGGATCCTATACCAGCTGATCACTTCAGACTTGACCAGCACGACTCCAAAAAATATACCGGGTATCACAAACATGAGATCATAATACCATGGCTGTTTGAGATCACTCTCATTGATACAGGCGGTGTCTAAGGATCTTACCTCATGATCGAGATTCTCTTCTATGATTTCTTCGGGTGTCAATACATCTGAATCTTGCATAATCATATCAATTTTAAAATATGGGGTAATATAAGATTGGCCATGATGAAACCACCTGCCATAAAACAAACTGTGGCGATCAGTGAGGGCAATTGCAAAGAAGACAAGCCCATGATAGCGTGTCCGCTGGTGCATCCACCGGCATACCTGGTGCCAAATCCAACAAAAAATCCTCCGATCACCATTAACGTAAATCCTTTGATGGTCAATAGAGAAGACCAATTAAATAAAGAAGTTGGCAATAATGACTCAGAAGTAGTAATGCCATATGACTGCAACTCCGACACCAACTTAGGATTGATATCTACCGGCTGGTGGTTGGTCAACAAATATGCAGCGATAAAACCGCCCAGGATGATGCCAGAGGCAAAAAACAGGTTCCATATTTCTTTCTTCCAATCGTATTTGAAAAAAGAAATGTTTGCAGGTATACAAGCGGCACATACATGACGCAGTGAAGAACTGATCCCGAAGGATTTATTCCCCAGTAGTAATAAAAGAGGTACCATCAATCCAATGATAGGTCCTGCGACATACCATGGCCAAGGCTGGCTGATAAATTGTATAAAAGTCATAAGTTGATATATAGGTATTTGTATTGCAAGATAAGCTTATTTTATCCTTGTGCTTTGCCTCTTAAGATCATATTCCAATACATTCTGGGGAGCACTTGTCTCTTGAGTTGATACATACTCCAGCGCTCTTTACTTTGATCAAAAGGAAAAGTCTCCATAGGCTTATTATTATAGTCAAACTCAGCCAGGACCAACTTGCCATAACCGGTGACGATAGGGCAAGAAGCGTAGCCGTTATAGGTAGCGGGCATACTTTGTCCTGATATCATTGCCAATAAATTATTTGCCACCGTAGGTGTTTGTTTTCTAATGGCTGCACCCGTCCTGGAAGTTGGCAAGGAAGAGGCATCGCCAAGAGAAAAGACATTTTTATATTTATTGTGTTGTAAAGTAAATTTGTCTACATCTACCCATCCGGCGGCGTTGGCGAGAGGACTATTTTTAATAAAATCAGGTGCAGACTGTGGTGGAGTCACATGAAACATCTCAAAATCTACCCAGGATTCCACATCCTTATTGTTTTCACCAAATCCAACAAATTTTGCGCGTTTATTGGGCCCATCTATTTCTTCCAATCTCTCAAAAAAATGCAATTTAATATTATTGCGTTCTACGATTTTGAGTAGCGTCTTTTCATATTTATCTACACCAAACAACCTGGTTCCTCCGCTATAATAATGTATATCGGCTTTGTCCAGGATGCCGTTTTTTCTAAAATAGTCTGCGGCCAGCCACATGATTTTGTGAGGAGCCCCACCACATTTAATCGGAGTATGCGGATTGTTAAATAAGGCTTTGCCTCCTTTAAAGTTTTTGATGACCTCAAAAGTGTAGGGAGCATATTTAAAACTATAATTGCTGGTTACATTGTTTTTACCCAGCGTCTCTTTTAATCCTTTTACTTTATCCCAATCGAGTTGGATACCCGGACATACCACCAAATAATCATAGGTGATTTTACTGCCAGACTGCAGGGTGACCTGATTGGACTCTGGTTGGAAGGTAGCGCAGGCATCTCTTATCCAATCAGCTCCTTTGGGGATATAATCTATCTCATTGCGTTCTGTATCCTGAATATTGTAAACACCGCCGCCGACCAGTGTCCATGCGGGTTGATAATAATGTTTGTCAGAGGGCTCTACGATACCGATATCTAGTTTATTATTCTTCAGTAAAAGATGTGCACTAAGTGACAAACCAGCGTTTCCCCCGCCGATGACCAGAATTTGGTAATGATTTTTCATCAGTTTATTTTTTAATAGTTAATAAATGGCCAGATGAAATCGATGAAAAAAATGATCCGGTAAGGTAAGTATTAGACCGATTTCATGACACTAATAATTTATTTGTTTTTATTGGTATTTATTCCAAATGCTGCCCAGATCGGACAAAAATTAAGAAAAGCGGTGACTGCAAATATAATTGCAACTACTCCGAGGACGATCGCCATCGTACCGGAAATCATTTTAGTAAAATACAATACTGCAACGACGGCCGCAATTACTAAGCGAATCATTTTGTCTGTAGAACCAACATTTTTTTTCATAATACTATTTATTTAAGGTTAATTAAAAAGCGGAGAATTAATGTCCACCCATTCATAAGGTTTGTTTTTTAAGTTACTTCACAAATTGATTTACCTCTTGCCAGCCTCCACCATTGATGACATTGGTGACGCCATTGGATTTGAGGATAGATTGAGCCATTTTACTTCTGGCACCACTTCGACAAAATACAACTATGGTATTTTTATTCTTGAATCGATCCAGTCGCTGAGAGATTTGATCCAGCGGAATATTGACAGATCCTTTGACATGACCTGATTTATATTCATCCGGATTGCGTACATCGACGAGCATAGCTCCCTGGGCAATGATGGATTTCAAATCTATGACTTCTTTTTTAGGGAAGAGTGTATTGATAATTTTTGAAAACATTTTTTTTGACTTTACTGTTTAATTTAAATTTTTTCTGCTACTACCACTGTGGTTGGTATTTCAGTTTGGCTGATGGCTGCGTAGCCACCTTCTATTTCGCTGAAGTTACGATATCCTCTGGCTTGCAAGATCGATGCGGCTACCATGCTACGGTATCCTCCTGCACAATGTATGAGATAATGCTTTGCAGGATTGATGTCCCGGATCCAATCATTAATATTGGCGAGTGGTTTGTTTTCAGCATTAACTACATGTCCACTTTCGTATTCACTTTCTTTGCGTACATCCAATATTTGATAGCCCCCTGATTCTAAAGCACCTTTAAAGGCATCGACCGTGATACGATCTACTGTATCAATTTCTTTACCGGATTTTATCCATTCATCCACACCCCCTTCGAGGTGACCCAGCACATTGTCAAATCCTACCCTACTCAGTCGGGTCACTGACTCCTCTTCTTCTCCGGGCGAAGTGATCAATAAAATCGGTTGATTGACATCTGCGATCAATGATCCAACCCAGGGTGCAAAATCACCTTTGAGACCAATATTGATTGATTGAGGCACATATCCTTTATAAAAATCCGTAGCTGGCCTGGTATCCAATAATACTGCACCGGACTCTTCTGCCACCACTTCAAACACTTCCGGAGTCAATGAGCTCATGCCCCTGCTTTTGACTTCTTCAAAAGAGGTATACCCTTTTTTATTCATAGCCACATTGGCTGGAAAATATGCCGGAGGTGGCATCAGCCCATCCGTGACTGCTTTAATAAAGGCTTCTTTGTTGGGCTGATTCAAGGCATAGTTTACCTTTTTTTGGTTGCCCAGTTTGTCGACTGTCTCTGTCATCATTTTTTTGCCACAGGCACTGCCAGCACCATGGGCAGGATAGACTGTGATATCGTCGTCCAGTGGCATAATCTTGGTGTATAGACTATCATATAACAGTCCTGCTAGTTCTTCCTGAGTCATATGCGCTGCTTTCTGAGCGAGATCCGGTCGTCCAACATCTCCGAGAAATAAAGTATCCCCTGAAAAAATACAATGATCCTTGCCTGCTTCGTCTTTCATTAAATAAGTCGTACTCTCCATGGTATGACCCGGGGTATGCAATACCTTGAAAGTAAGCTTGCCCACTTTAAACTCCTGGCCATCTTTGGCAGAGATACATTCAAATTCACATTCGGCATTGGGCCCGTACACAATAGGTGCTCCGGTGCTTTTACTGAGATCGACATGTCCGGACACAAAGTCTGCATGAAAGTGGGTCTCAAAAATGTATTTGAGTTTTACCTGGTCTTTAGTCAGTCGATCCAGGTAAGGTTGGATCTCCCGAAGGGGATCGATGATCGCTGCTTCACCATCGCTGGTGATATAATATGCTCCCTGGGCAAGACAACCGGTATAAATTTGTTCGATATTCATATTTGATGGATTTGATTAGATATTGAAGGATTTATTTAATTGTTTTTTAAAAATATTTCATTGACTAATATGAAAATACCCATGACGAGTACAAACCAACCAAAGGCCGGTTTTAATTTGGCGCCGCTTACTTTTTTTGATAGGGCCGTACCTGCAAACATACCTATGATAGCAAAGGCTGTAAACAGTAATAGTGTGCTCCAATCCAGGGTGTAATGACCCATATCTCCAGTAAAACCTATGAGTGATTTAAGTGCAATGATCAGCAACGAGGTACCTACCGCTAATTTCATGGGAAGTCCTGCCAATAATACCAAAGCAGGGATGATCAAGAATCCACCTCCGGCTCCAACCAGTCCAGTCAATCCTCCTACCAACACCCCTTCCAGTATGACGGAGAGATAAAACAAGCCCCCGGTATAATTTTTGTGCGTAGATTTTTCTTTGGTAGGCAGGATCATGGAGATCGATGCCATGATCATTAATAAAGCAAATAAGGCCATCACAAAGACTTGTTTGGTGATATCCAGGCTACCAATAGAAAGTACATGCTCCGGTATCATGGGCACCAAAAATTTACGCGTGGTATATACTGCTATGATACTTGGCAAGCCAAATAATAAGCCTGTCTTATAATCGACTAGTTTGTTTTTGGCATATTGCATTGCGCCAACCAACGAAGTGACACCCACTATAAACAAAGAATACGATGTGGAAAGCAAAGGAGATATACCCATAATATAAACTAATACAGGCACCGTCAATACCGAACCACCACCACCGATCATCCCCAAAGAAAGACCTATCAATGTCGCAAATAAATAACCTTCCGGATGGATCATACTTTTATTTTGGAGTTGTATAACAGCAATCCTCCATACAATGGATGATGTTTTTCATGTTAGGATAAGCTAGGCTGAAATACCTGTTTCGCCCCACTTTTTCAGCATTCAGCACCCCCTTATCTTTCAAGAGGATGAGGTGTTGGGAAGCGATGGCTTGTTCTAGGCCAAGTTGGTGCTGGATTTCCAATACGGTGAGCGGACCATTTTGGATTAATAAGTCTACAATAGTCAGTCGGAGCGGGTGGGCAATGACCTTGAGCATATTAGCAGCATGATCTAGTTTGTCTGCATCTACTCTATTTGATAATATTGGTTCCATAATTAGAGATACAAAGATATATATATTTCTATGTATTTATGTATCATTTTAAAATTTTTGGTGTTTTACATACAAAAGATTGATTATCAATAATGTAATAGTGAGGATCCATCCAAGTGGATAAGGCAGGATCAATAATCCATACCACCAACTCAAGGATGAGCCGGCTCCGATGCCACCCAGATAGGAAAAATAAAACATGCACGAGGTACCAAATACTATAAGGAGACTCGCCAATAAATAGCCTTTCCTCATCCTATCTCTGCTCTTATAGGTGAGATACGATAACAACAAGGAGCCAGGGATTATGAGGACTGACCCTTCCAGCGGATCTATGGCTCCGATGACTATAGTGGTCACACCTATAATAAATAATACATGCGCGCTCTTAATGTCTGATACCATATTGATGAGCAAGGTACTTTCTAAGGTGTTGATTCACAATGATCTTTGTCATTAAATACCACTACAGTCATCACCTGGGCTTATAAACACCATTTTGGTGGTCTTTTTTAATTCATTAGCTAAATTCTGTTGATAACAATTTCGATAAAGTTAATTTGAATAAGGTTTGATCGTCTTTGGACTCAGTAAATCCTGGTAAACTCCGCCTTATCTCGTAAAAAGGAAATATATTGGATGATCGAATGAGATTAATCATACTGCTGGTGATATGCTGTCAAACCTTGGATAGCCAGAGTCAATCTTGCTCAGGCAACCTAGGCGAAAATATTTTTACCAACGGAGACTTTGGTCGTGGGACTGCCAATATTCTCACACCGGATCCTAAAATCGCACCAGGCTATATTTATGGTTCCTTTACTCCACCACCTGATGGAGTCTACCTGATTACTAATAATTCTGACTGGTCCAATAAGTATCCCACCTGGATAGGAATCAAAGACAATAGCCCCGACCCTGATGGGTATATGATGGTGATTAATGCCAGTTATACTCCCGGCATATTTTATGAACAGACGGTGACGGGTCTTTGTGAAAATACCCTGTATGCGTTTTCTGCTGATGTGATCAATATGGTGCGCACAGTCATTACGGATCATACCTTTCCAAATGTGTCTTTCCTGTTAGACGATGTGGTCAAATACAATACAGGAGACATTCCTCAAAGTGAAAAATGGAATACGGCCGGTTTTACGTTTACCACGAAACCTGGACAGTTTTCACTAAAACTGACTTTGCGAAACAATGCTCCCGGTGGCAATGGAAATGATCTCGCTATTGATAATATATCTTTTAGGGCTTGCGGGCCACAAGCCCTTATACTCCCCGAGAAAACAGAAAATATCTGTGAAGACGGCAATCCAATTACATTAAATGCTACCATAGAGGGCAGCCAATATCCCAATCCCGCCATTCAATGGCAGATCAGTCAAAACGGTCAAAACGACTGGACCAATGTCGGACAAAATGTGAGTTTTCGACATACTAATTTAAAAGCAGGATATTATTACTATAGATATCTATTGGCTGCTACTCCACAAAACCTGGTCAATTCAAAATGTCGCATTATCTCCAACACCAAAGTCATTTTTGTCCAGCCTAAATTTTACAATTATGCTGATACGATCTGTGATGGAATGGTCTATACTTTTGGCAAAAAGACCTATACGCGGACCGGTATTTACGTAGATTCACTCCAATCCTCTATTGGCTGCGATAGTATCATCACTTTGAGATTGGAGGTCATACCAGATAATAAAATCATGATAGACCGCACGGTCACCTCTCCATCCTGCCAAAAAAAATCGGATGGATCTGTTTCTATAAATAATATTTACAAAGGTTACCCTCCCTACACTAGTTTCTTAAATAACCTGGCACCTGTCAATAACAATTTTAACAACTTATCGGATGGGTCCTATGTATTAAAAGTGATTGATCGATATGGCTGTAACCTTAAAGACACGATACAACTGGTCGAGCCACCCCCTTACCTGGTTGACCTCGGAGATGACTTGCATCTTATACTCGGACAGGAGGTCATACTGCATGCCTCTTCAACCTTACCTACGGTATCCGGGCAGTTTTGGTTTGAAGGCCAGGTCATATGTGATCTTTCCTGTGATGGAGATCCGTATATACCCTATAAGACTTCCACGCTCAAGTGGGTGGCCCGGTCAGAACGGGGATGCCTGGCTTCAGATAGTATCCAGGTGATAGTCGACAATGTGGTCAAAACCTTTGCGCCCAATATTTTTACTCCAAATGGCGATGGCATTAATGATTATTTTTTACCCCTGACCAATAAAAACATCGTCAAGGGAATCTCCTCCTTTATGATTTTTGATCGATTTGGTGGTGTAGTATATGAAGCAAAAAATTTATTCCCCAATGATCTTACACAAGGTTGGGATGGAACTCGTCATGGACTACCGGCCGATCAGGGTATCTATCTCTACAAAGTGGATATCGTGCTTATCAATGACGAAACTGTAAACCTGGCCGGTGATATACTTTTACTCAGATAACCGGCCCTGCTATTGTTTTAATCTAAAAACAGCTATTTAAAAACAGCAGGAGAATATCCTATATTTACAGTAGTTAATAGCATATGCCTAGTCCTAAACCACCACCAGACCCAAGGGATCCCAACATCCTGTATGCCTACGACGAATCGTTTGTGCCCTGGTCTATCTATATGAACCTGCAATCTTCGATTCAATTTGCAGATAATAAAGTCAATTTACTTTTTGTCATAGCCGGTATCATTTTCTCCATCGTGATGGCAGATGCAGATACGTTTAAAGAAGAGAGCCTTCCATATAAAATTGTCTTTGTTTTGTTTTTGCTCATCATGATTCCTTTTATGTATTATAGTATCAAGACAGTAGCCGCTTCTACTAAACACAAAGCGGATGTCCCGTCCAATAAACTGTATTTTTTTGGTGATATCCTGACCATGCAGGCAAGTCAATACATCGAACGATTTAAAATGGAGGCCAAAAGAGAACATTACGATGAACTCTTGCTTCAAATCCATAATTTAAGTCATATCGCTAAAAGGAAATTTGAAAATTATACCAAGGCGCTTTATTTACTTTGTGTACTGATCTGCCTGCTCATGGTGCTGATCATGCTTAAAGCTGTTTTATAATGGAAGTAGTAGCAAACAACAAAAACGATCCCCAGCACAATTCTTATTATCCGCTGGACGAAAAAGACAGTATACTGGGTTCGTGTGACGAATCATTTGTGCCCTGGAATGTTTATATGACTCTGCAATCTTCCATCCAATTTGCAGATTACAAAATTAATTTGCTTTTTGTTATTGCAGGTTTGATACTCTCTATCGTCATCGAAAGTACAGATGATTTTAAAGCTGAATCACTGGCCTTCAAAATTTGTTTTGTGGTTTTTATGCTTTGTATGATACCTTTCATTTATTACAGTGTAAAAACCGTAGCTGCCCATGTAAAAAGCAAACCGGATGTACAAAGTAAAAAATTGTATTTTTTTGGTGAAATTGCCAGTATGCCCACATCAGCCTATATCAAATTATTCAGAGAATCTCCCCGCGCTGTTCACTATGACGAACTCCTGTTGCAGATCCACAATCTGAGCAGTATCACCAAACAAAAGTTTTTTTATTACGGTAAAGCACTCTACCTGCTTTGTGTCATGATCGGCTTGCTGCTGGTCATGTTATTTTTAAAGGCTAAGTTTTAATTGTGCTATGAATAAATATCCTGGACTGGTTAGATCGATAATAATAACCACAGCGATTTCCGGCATGCTCGATCTGGTCGGTGCTGTGATGTCCTATATGATGATCAGGAGAACCTTTCCTGTGAAGATCCTTGAATATATCGCTGGTGGGGTGCATGGTGGAGAGGCCCTTGACGGTAGCCTTTTGATGAATGTGCAAGGAGGTTTATTTCATTTTATTATTACCGGATGCTGGACTGTGTTTTTTTATTTGCTCTATCCACACATTAATTTTTTGCATCGATCGGTGTGGCTAAATGCACTGATTTACGGCATCTTTATTTGGGCTGTGATGAATTTATTGATTCTGCCACTTTCAGCCTGGAAAGTACCTGTCAGCCCTATCAATGTGAAAGAAGCGGCAAAAGCTGCTATTATATTAATATTGTGTGTCGGTCTACCGATAGCCTGGAGGACAAAGACTTTTTATAAACCACATACCTGACGAGACCGACATTCAGTAAGCATTTTTTCTTCTCTCCGGTTAGACTAATGCGTGCTAACCAGATGCTTTTTATATATAAATTAAGGCCCCATACAGCCAAAACGGATAAAAAAGCAGATACTTTGGCTGATAAATTTGATCTTATATCCTATCCAAAGGATTAAATAAAGTCTCTCCCTTGCTTCGCAAGTATGTGGCCCGATTTACTAAAATCAAAGAAAACAAAAACATTTTCATCACCTTAAATCACCACTTTTGGCAGCAGCGATAATGCATGTTACAAAGTGCTAATACAGCGTGAAGTCATTTTGGATGATTTATTTTCGCGGTAGCTGTTTTATCCAATATTATTTCCAGTTATGGTTTTTTGCACAGCCGGAAAGTTCAGATTCTTTATCTTAGCCAAAGTCTTCTATTTTTTATCTAGCCAATGCGCCTTTGTGTATTATTGATCCTGGCCTATAGTCTATTAATTAGACCTGCCATCTGCGCGCAAAACGATGCCAATTTATCCCAAAAAGATAGCTCTATCGAAATCTCCCTATTGTATACCGGGCGCAGCCTGGGCGCATTGGGTGTCTTTCGGTCGCAGCGAGAGCACGAACTGGTTACAGAACAATCCAATGCTGAAAACCTGCCTTTTAAACTGGTAAGCCATGCCTGTTGGCGAGCACCCGGCCTGGTCGTATTTTTACCTTCTGATGAGCCCAAAGGCAATGAACTGGAGCTCATACTATCGCTCAAAGAAGGTGCGGTAAAATATGCGAACCAACGAGCTTTCATTACTCAAAATGTGGTTTTGGTACAGGACCCGTATCGCAATACACCTGATATGCTCGATTTATTGAAAAGGAATCAACGACAGCCGTTGGATTTTCCTGACCTGGTTCAAACCATAGTCACAATCTATAGTATTACCATTAAAGGAGATCACCAGGCCTATATTCTCGAGATGCCTGAGGCTGAATGGCTCAGTGATCCGCTACTATGGACCAAAGGTGAGGTCAATAGGGTCGATATCGGCGATGGTGGCAGATTGTTCGAATTACCTTTTAACCTGGGCGAAATAGTGGTGCGGTCTGAAGTATTAAAGAAAACCACTCGCGATCTCCCTTTAAAAACCCTGATAGATCTTGGACACATTGCCGGACAGTTTGGCATGGGCGCTAAGGATCTGGCCAGGCTCAACTATACTTTATTGGATCAAATGGGTTACACGATATCCGTCCCCTATCATTTTGAGTTATTTCTTGGTGCGGACACCTTGATTTCATTAAAAAAAGAATTTCCACACCTCAGATTTCTAGCAACCAATGTCAAATCTAAAGACAGTACTTTATTTGACCGGCACCTGATCGAAACATATGGCCCCGTAAAAATTGGCTTTATTGGATTGGTAGATCCCACATTACAAGGTGACTTATCCAAGAAAAGCCTGGAAGATTTTCGTTTTGTTTCCGCCATCGAATCGGCCAGATCCGAAATCCGGGTTTTACGACAAGAAAAAGTACAGGCCATCATTGTATTGTCCAATATGGATCCGATGGATCATGCTTTGTTAGCCCAGGAGGTAGACGGGATAGATGTGATCATCGCCGATTTGCAAAAAAACTGGAGCCTTAATCCTATACAACAATCGATCACTTTAGCTCAGGCTCATCGACAAAGCACCGGGGCTCCTTCACTGATCACCCGCTCTTTTGCCAATGGGGTTGGTGTCGGGCATCTCAGGTTAAAATTTACACCCGGGATGTTGCTCAGCAAAATAGATCATTCTGTGCTCCCGGTCACTGACCGCACACCCATCGATACTGTGATGCATCGTGATATCCTGGCTCAAGGTGACCGTAAGACTAAACCTAAAGGCGAACTGCTTTTTCCGGCATTTATAGACATACTTGGACGCAATCCTGATCTTAAGAATTTTGATGCAATCACACAGCAAGGTCGTGTCTCTCAAAAATTATGGGAGGAATTTATAGCCAGGTTGCTCCGAAAAGCCGGCCCTACTGAGCTGACGATTTTGCGGAGATTTCCATTATTTCCACCTTTGATAGGAAAACTACACGAGGACGAGGTACAATCCTGGTTGGGTGTAGAAGAAGACATTATCCTCTGTGATGTCAAGGGCAGTTCACTACTCAAATTGCTGGCTGACGATGTACATGGTGATCTGATCATGAGCGGGCTATCGAGACCTTCTGCCTCTACCCTTGCCTCCTCAGGGGTTGGACTTCCTTCCTTGTCAACAGACTGGTACCAGGCGCATTGCAGGGTGATGGGAAGACCAATTGACCCTGCCGCTTATTATCGTGTCGCGACTACAGATGTAATTTTTGAGGGCATACGGGCATCGGATTTTACTGATTCCCGACGGGTGAGAAAATATTTTATGGTGGATCAGGATGGGCTTCTCCTGCCTGATCCTGATAAAAATACCCTATCCCTGCGCACCTATGTATTAAATGAACTTCTTCGACTTCGCCGGACATATAAAGGAGAAAAAAAATACCTTGATGCCATCGCAGACCGGTTGATGCCTGATCCTATTTACGAAAGGCTTCTTATATTTAATTTTGACAGGCCTACCTTATGGACTTCCTACAACAGAAAATATAATAGTGATGGATATGGCGCAGTACCTGAAAGCAGAATCACCGCCACCAATTCCTGGGTGATCGGAGCCAGTGGACAGTTTAGGGCCACGATAGATGGTCAACACTCTTCTCTGAATCTTGGACTGACCCTGGCTTATGCCAAACAAAATGCAGAAATCTCCAAAACCGTCCAGCAGATTACAGAGTCCGACGATGATATTAAGTTGGATTTGACCTATAAGTACAAAACAAAGGGTGTGCTGAAACCATTTATCCGGGGACAATATGATACCGAATTCACCCCTACGATCAATCCGGTATCTTTTGAATCAAATTATAAACAACAGGCACTTCGCGGTGTCATTGGGTTTACCCGTAATCCCTGGAGACATTGGAAAAATATTGAATTGGCCTCTATCCTGGAGCAGGATTTTGCACAGGACAAAGCACAGTTTGGATTCACAGGTCGTGCTCAGGGGTCTTATCCGATAGGTCATGGGGGCGTCGTCTATTCTCTGCGCAATGAAGCCACCTATTTTTTTAATTCCAGCCAGGACACCAATCGCGACCTTGCTCTCAAATACAATATGATCCACGAAATACTGGTGCCGCTTGTGGATGAACTTTCTCTATCAGTAGGCGCCGATTTTTATTTTTTCAAGGGAAAGGTATCAGAGACAAAGGAACCGGGCATGAGTATGCTGCTGCGGGTTGGTATCACTTATGACCGGCTGTGGAAGCCAAGGTACCAGCCTTTGTTTTAACAGACATTCCATTATCCTCCATCACTTCCCTTTACTTTGCAGGTATGAAATATTTTGTAGAACCCACTTCTATCGTTCGGACTATCTGGGGCAAAGGAGATACGGTCTTATTTGTATTTGCAGGAGCAGCCGCGGAGTTTGCTTTAAATAAGGCTGTGGATTGGCTGTATTTTACCGGCACACTACCGGGTGATCCTTTGGGCAGGCTGTGTTCTACGATGAATTATGCACGCGGGATTGTATTCTCCGAAGAAGAGGCAGCCTTTAAAACTATCGATCAGATCAGTGCGATACATGCCGCTGTTGAAAACAAGCGTGGTCACCAGATCCCTGACTGGGCTTATCGTGATGTACTCTTTATGCTGATTCATTATTCTCAAGCCTCATTCGAATTATTAGAAAGAAAAATGACAGCCGTAGAAAAAGAAGAATTGTACGATGTGTTTCATCGAATGGGTTTGCGCATGGGTTTAAAATCTTTACCGACCGGTTATAATGATTGGTGCGTAGCACGGGAGGTCCATATGAGCGAGGATCTTGCGATGAGTGAATATACCACCGACTTATTTCATCAATATAAAAAACACCTGGGAGGCTTGAGATATAATTTATTGATCGAAGCTCAGAAATTGGTGGTGCCTGCTGCTGCAAGTAAAAAATTAGGCCTTGAAAGCAGTTCATGGCTGCCACCATTATTGAGCAGCTACAAATTGAGTCGCAAGATCGGCATGGATTGGTTTTTAAAATCTATGTTTCTGCCGAAGGCTTATAAAAAACAAATAAAAGATTTGGATAGAGTACCTTGATCAGAATGGCTGATTTCCTTTCAATTTTGTTTTTACTGGTATTGGTTGAAGACCGATTTGTATAAGCTCCCGTAAACTATCGGAAAAGATAAGTTAGACCAAATGTCTCAAAAGAAGTATTGCCTGGTACCAAAAATGAGTACCCTACTGCGAAGTCAAGCAATAGATCTGATGATAGCAGGTAAGATGCTCCGAAATCAATATTGTGGTTAGTCAACTTGAGCGGTCTAAAACTTGAAAAATATTCGCCAAAAAAAGACCACCGGTAAGACAATCCATACCCCAAAGAAAGGGTGGCCAGATATTCCGGTTTTTTTTCAATACCATCCCAGCTGATGCCGATATTATATCCCAAAACAAAACGAGAATTCACTTCGTTTTCAAAAGCCAATAATACTGTAGGAGCATAATAATCGACTTTATTTTTTTTAGAAGCTGCAAAGGGTAATTGTAAATAGGTAACTAAGGTGATGGCAGGTATAATTTGTTGTTGGCTGAGGAGAGCCACTTTGGCACTTATTGATATCGGATCAAGACCAAACGAGGGAGTTTTAAACGCATCATCACTGATAAATCCTTCGTTGATCAATATACGAAATTCCCAATTGGGGCCAACTCCATATCGAAGTAGGGTAGATTGTATTATGTCGTAGAGTTTTTTGTCCGTATGCTCAAAAATGAAGCCTGTCTCAAGCTGGAACGAACCAGGGTTTAATATATGAATACCATCACTTTGATCGGGTCTGTCTGCCTGGATCGCTTCTTCATTCTGACCCCAGCAAAGTGAAGAAAGCAATATTAAACCGAAAAAATATAAAATCTTAGACAAAAAGAAAAGAATTGGATATTGGGGAAATACGAAACATGGTAAATATCGAAAAAAAAATTATTATTTCAAAGCAGTGATCATACTGTTTGGGAGGAATTCTGCTCCCACCAACCCACATAAAGTAATTTTTTTTATAGTCAGGTAGATAGGATCAATCGATGCATGCTGACCTTATACCTTTCGTTTGTCTAGATTGGGTAGTCGCAGTACAACTGTTTCAAAACGGTTTTCAGTTTTTAAAGAGTTGTACTGCGTACTTTATTTTTTGCCCAATCAGATTGATATGATCTTTTCTACTTTGTAGTGGCAATTTATGACTTCTCCAAAACGGTTGATCCTCAACTTCTACTCGTATTTCCTTTCGTAATCTACCTGAGCACAGTTACAGGATCTGGAAAAGTTGTATTAAAGCCTTTGACAACCAGCCAGATGCCCAGTGAAAACTCAAATAACGCTACTGGAATGGCTGATATCATTGCCAGGGGATCGTGTTGTCCAATAAAACCGAAAAGCACTGCGATATAACCAAGCAGGAGTAAAGGTCCTCCCAATAGACCAATAAGGGATAGGCTTCTTGGTACCAGGCGCGACTGATATAGCAGGTAGCCTAGCAGTAGATCACATAAGGCCGGCATGAAGCTTTGTCCGAGCAAGAAGATCCGGTCATAAAGTATGGCTAATGCGTGACTGGCTCCTAACGCTTCAGTTCCTGCACCAGACTGTCGTAATGTCACGATCGACAACAAAAATGAAACCCCGACAAAGATGGTGCCTGATTCCAGGATTCGGGCGGCGACCAGGCCAAGGGCAAGTCTTTCATCTTGTTTCTTGAGCACTGGAAATAATACGACAGCTGTTGCAATGCCTGCGAGTGCCACAATGATCTCCAGCACTCCGCCAATGATGACGGAGGTGTCTGGGCCGGCACTGAGGATGTAATTCGGACCTTTTACGTGACCGTAGAGTGAGAGGGTCGGTATAGAGACAAAGGTGAGTAAATAAAGTACACCTGCTGCCAGTGAAGTCTTTCGCTGTGCGCTCATCGGGAATCGTTGTACTGATGTAGTGGTGATCCATGCCATATTAGTGATTGTTTTCATTTGACTAAATATATTTTAAACTGTACTTACCTGAATGCTCTATCATCAAGCTTTAGAAAAATGAAGACTTATGAGCATATTCCTGTTATATACTTCTTTATCATAAGAAATATTGGTCATGCCATAACAATACCTTAAATCAACAGTGACTATTTTTTGACTGACACGAAACGAATAACCTCCGCCCATTTGAATACCCGCATCAAAGCGCTTAAAACCACCAACCGAATTTTTAAATGTAAGATCAGAAGTCATGTCTTCTATTTTGCGAGTCCCATCAAAATTATACGCCAGGGATGGGCCTGCATTTAGATGGAATTTGCCAAAATGAAAACGTGCCAAAACCGGCAATTCTACCGAATAAAACCGGAGAGTAGATTCCGTATTTGTTAAAGGATTGTTGGCTTTTAATTTTCCTCCTCTCATCATAAAGTACAACTCCGATACTATTGAAAAATCAGACGAAAAACCAACCTGTAATGACAACCCGGCTTGTATTCCCAGCGCAGGCTTCTTATAGTCAGCCAATCCACTATTAGATTTACCATAATTGAGATTTGTACCTACTCCATTAATCAATATGTCTAAAGTAGTCTTTTGTGTGATTTTGTTTTTTACCCTTTCTGATCCTGATTCAATTGATTGACCAGATGTAGTAACGTATAGGAAAATCATACCCAATACGAAACCTGCTTGTACCATTTTTTTCATAACTTTTGTTTTATTAAATTGTTTTAAATGAATTAACAGAACAAAAGTATCTGGAGTAGAAGGGCCTTTAAACTTTGATATGCACAGGAGTAGAAAATGTCTGCATGTAGAGGCTTTTCATCTGCAAACTACCCCGAGACTTATAATCTGTTATTGATCAGATGAAAGAAAACCTCTTTGTAGGTATCCGATATAGGGATTAACTGATCAGCTATTTTTATTCTGCTTCGCTCTATAGATTCTATTTTGTGCAGTGCTACCATATATGATTTGTGCACCCTGCAGACCAGGCTGGAAGGGATGAGCTTTTCAAAATCACTGAAATTCTGTAAGGTCATCACCTTTTTATTTAGTGTATGAATTCTCCGGTAGTCTCTCATCCCTTCAATGTAGACGATTTCACTAATCATGATTTTCTCGAGCCGGTTTTCGGTCTTGACAAAAATAAAGTCAGCCTGTGTTTCAGAGTTCCGGTGGGATATATGTTCCTGCGCTTTATTTACAGCTTGTAAAAATCGATTAAAGGTAAACGGTTTTAATAGATAGTCAGTTATCTGTAGTTCGTAACCCTTTAAGGCATATTCCTGGTAGGCCGTAGTCAGGATCACCTGGCTATTTATTTTTGAGCTCTCCAGCAATTCTATACCGGATAGTTCATCCATATTGATATCCAGAAAAAGTAAATCCACTTTGTTATTATTTAAAAAAGCAAGCCCGGTCAGTGCATTGTCAAAGGTTCCGCTTAAATGTAAAAAAGGAACCTTGTGTACAAAGTCCTTCGTTTTTTCGAGCGCAAGGGGCTCATCTTCAATAATGATACAGGTGTATTTATCCATTGGGAATTGTTAAATTGATGCTATACTGTTCATTCGTTTTATGTACTTCTAAGGTATGCCTACCACCATAGATTAGGTTGAGTCTTTTTTTTATCAGTTCATTGCCTAAGCCACTATTCAATGGAGGAGCCATTGATTTGGGATCAAACTTGTTTTCACAGATTAATTGTATCGTTTCATCTTTTATGTTGAGATTGACTATAATTGCATTTTCTATTTTTTTATTGGTCGTATGCTTAAATGCATTTTCAATAAATGGGATAAATACCATGGGGGCAATGGATTTGAAGCCAGGATTGCCGGTTACTTTGAAATCGACATAGTTTTCGTTTGATGTTCTTATTTTTTGTAATGATATATATTTGTCCATGTATTCAATTTCTTTAGATAATAGAATTTTATCCCCCTTCGTTTCATAAAGTATAAATCGCATGATATCAGATAATTTATTTAAATAATCTGACGCCGTCACGGCATCTTTTAAAATCAAGGCGTCAATATTATTGATGGTATTAAATAAAAGATGAGGGTCAAGTTGAGATTTTACCAGGGCCATTTCCATTTCAAAGTTTTTTTCTTTCAACATCTCCTTAAGTTTGATCTCATTATACCAGGTGATAAACCCCTTAATGACCAAGGCGACACTACCGCATATCGAACCAATAAAAGTCATTACAGCAATAGTTCTTAGAGCGGTTGATCTGCCATGTATGCCACCCTCATCCATATCCATCACGTGACCCGATTCTATCAGATACCTCAACAGGATATAACCTATCACAGCCGCTATTGCAGATATGAGTATGCCCAGGATGATGGCAAGGAAAATTTTTCCCTTTTGAAGATACCGGGGAAATAAAAAAAAATAATACGCCCAATAAGAAATAAACGAAGGAATAAATGCAAATAAAAAAATACTGTTAAACGCATTCGCAACCCGATATTGAGGATTATTCACACTGAGTATGCTTCTGTAGTAGATGCCTAACATGATGACTATTAGTATGAAATAACACAACCAGAAACCAAGATGTAATAAAACAACAAACGACTTTTTCATGAGCTTAAAAATACCTGCCTAAAAGGATGTAAAAATCCTATCTTGCTTTGGTTTAAAAGAAAATGTTCTGCAAACTGGCCAAATTTGTCTGCAAAGTAGAGAATATAACATGATCGTAGTCATCTTAAATGCTTGCCAACTATTTTAACCAAAAAGCACTCTTTTGATCACACAGTTGATTGAGATTCTGCCCTTAACTTAATGAATCAAATTTGTCTTTTTTGAGTAAATTTCTAACTACCTAAGCCTGTGAACAGAGAAATCCATAAAAAAAGCTGGTACCTCATCAACGGTATCACGCTATATAGAATTTTTTCAGCTCCTTTTTTGCTGATATTGATTTTAAATGGGCGATTGGATGTATTCAAGTGGTTGTTGGGATTGAGCTTTTTTACTGATCTGATAGATGGGTACCTGGCTCGAAAATATCAGGTGACTAGTATGCTGGGAGCACGGCTGGATTCTATCGGCGATGATCTCACTGTGCTGGTAGCCATGATAGCCCTCCTGGTTACACAGCCGGCATTTATCAAACAGCAGATCGTGATATTCATCATCTTGCTGGCCCTATTTCTTATTCAGGCGATCTATGCTTTTATCCGGTATGGAAAGTTTACCAGTTTTCATACCTATCTCGCAAAAGCAGCAGCCCTGTTACAAGGTTTGTTTTTTCTGGCCTTTTTCTTTTTAGATCGACCTAATATGGTTTTATTTTATGTAGCGGCTTTAGTGACCATGCTTGAGCTAATAGAGGAGACGATACTGGTCGGTATGGTAAAGGAGTGGCAGACAAATGTGCATGGGGTATGGTGGTGGCTGAAGGGGCGTTGAATTTGAGTCCAGCATTCATTTTGTCGGATAGGAGCTAGGGAATCCTTCATTAGGGAATTTCCATTCTATTAAATAAGCTATCGGGGATATATTAATGACTTAAAGGACATAAGCTCGTGGAGTTAAACCAAAATTATTGGAACACTATTCGACCTATAACGGGAAGTATGTAGCCTCTCTTTGTATCATCTTGATGTGAAAGAGGTTCTATCAATGAAAAATAAGTACTGCTAGCACTACGATCACCAACGCGGTAATCAAAGTAAATCTCCCCAACGTTGTTACTTTATCACCATAGCGCTCATCCCCGCCTTTAATTTTATTAGAGTATGAACTAATGGTAATGATCAATGCAGCCAATACCAGCACCAATACCAGCTTGGCCATCAGCAAAGGTGTATTGCCCAATGACTTCCAATAAGGTGTCATCAGGTAGCCCCCTGACAATATCAGCAATACCAATCCGATCTGCCCCATTCGAAGCAATACGGATGAGCCTGTTCTAAATTTTTTGGCATCTTCTGCTGGCATTTTGGCAGCTGCAATACCCAAAAACATCATAGCGATGCTGGTACCCAGGCCCATGGCCAGCCCAATAAAATGGACGATTAAAAAAATCTCTTTCATGTTTAGTTTTTTATTGGTTTATAATAAGAAACAAGTTAGCACATTTCTGTAAATACCACATACTGTAGGATCCCTAAAAGTCAATGCAACTTTTCAATAAACGGGAAGTCGGTATTGGGCTCCCTGATGATTTTTAATTGGTCCAGCAGTTCTTTTACCACTTCAGGATGCGCTGCCGCTACATTATTCTTTTCTTCAAGATCTGTACGGAGATTATAAAGTTCGGTGGTGATATTGACGGTGTCCAGTACTTTGTACCTGACCAATTTCCAATCTTCTTTTCGTATAGCTTGCCGTCCTCCCTGCTCGTGAAACTCCCAATACAGGTAATTATGTTTTTTCTGATTCCGCTGGCCAAGTAAAGTAGGCAGGAATGAGATACCATCTATTTGCTCCGGAGCTTGGACACCAGCCAGGTCTGCGACCGTAGGCATCACATCCCAAAACGCAGAGATCAAATCGGTCTGAGACGCTGGCTGTATCTTGCCTGGCCATCGCGCTATCATGGGTTCGCGGATACCCCCTTCGTATACATCTCGTTTATATCCTCTCAGTCGGCCATTGCTGTCAAAATAGTCAGGGTCGGCGCCGCCTTCCAGGTGGGGGCCATTGTCCGAAGAAAAGATCACCAGCGTGTTTTGGTCCAGTCCAAGTGTTTTCAATTTATCGAGGACTTCACCGACCTGCTTGTCTAATAAAGTAACCATCGCAGCAAAAGCAGCATGGCTTTCCTCCTGAGTCCCATATGCCCCAAGTCTGAAATTTTCATCACCTGGCTCTGCTCCTTTAAAACTTTTTTCGGGTAACAACTTTCCCCTGAAGGCTTTTATATTCTCTTCCTGTAATAATAATTCTGCATGCGGGATGGTCGATGGATAAAATAAAAAGAATGGATGATCTTTATGCTCTTCAATAAATCGTAAAGCCTGCTGATGGATCTGGTCTGGTGCGTACGTTTCAAATCGGTCTCCTTGATTTCCCGCCAGTATCACTTGCTGCTGATTGTCCCATAAATGTCCAGGATAATAATTGTGAGCCAGTCTCTGACAGTTGTAACCATAAAAAGTATCAAATCCCTGCATATTGGCATCCCCTTCTGAGCCGGGATAGCCAAGCCCCCATTTTCCGAATCCACCGGTGACATAGTCTGCCTGTTTGAGCATTTCTGCTATCGTCACCGAAGCGGCGGCCATGGGCCATTGTCCTTCCGGCATCCACTCTTTGTTGCCCCGGATCGGTGTGTGTCCGGTATGTAGCCCCGTCATTAATGAAGACCGTGACGGCGCACATACGGGACAGCCGGCATAATGTTGAGAAAAGGTCATGCCTTCCTTCGCCATACGATCGATATTGGGGGTTAGAAATCTTTTTTGCCCGTAACAACTCAAGTCACCATAACCCAGGTCATCAGCCAGGATATAAATGATATTGGGCTTTGCTGTTTCAGTTTTTTTTGATGCTTGTTTCCCATTATTCCGGCAGGCTCCACAAATAATCATGACGGTCATTAACACCATCATCCTTTGACCAAGATTCCTTTTGTTATGATGCATTCAATTTTTCTCTTAATAAAACCTTTTATCAAATATATTATTCCAGGTGATTCCTGAGATCATTAAACTTTTTACTTTCTTTTTTTAGTGCAACTAAGGTACCTTCTTCTACGATTCTACCATTGTCGATCACATAGATATAATCAAAGTACTCTAACAAATGCAAACGATGGAGTGCAGAGACCATCACCTTATTCTCGAATAATTGGAATAACCTTTTGTAGATGATGAGTTCTGTCTTGGGATCGACACTGCTGGTAGGCTCATCCATCAATATGATATCGCTGGTTTGTGCAGCGAGAATACCTCGGGCCAATGCCAATCGTTGTTTTTGCCCCCCGGATAGATTGACGCCCTTCTCTTGTATATTGCTATCGAGTCCTTTTGGTAATTGATCTATCACTTCCTGAAAGGCTACTGTCTCACAGGCTTGACGGATTACGCTTTCATCATAAGGCAAGCCTAAGGTGATATTATACCGAATCGTATTCTCAAATATCTCCGGATCTTGTGGGAACAGGGTCACCAGGTTATATAAAGCCTCCAGGTTGGCAAGTTGATGAGCTCCCTGGATCATATTTACTCCCGGAAGTGGCGGGTAAAGCCCTCGCAGGACCGCCAGAAGGGTTGATTTTCCTCCGCCACTTTCTCCAATAAATGCGATTCGTTTGCCCCGATCAAGTCGGATATGGATGTCTTGCAGAGAGTGTGCCAGGTTCGTACCGATCGATTGATCATGGTGGGAATATTGCAGGTTTTTGATCTCTATGGACCGCCAATCCGGGTCTAAGTGTTGGTCTGCCGTAGTAGGATGATATTGATGAAAGGCATGCTGAATCTCCTCGACTGCCCGCACATCCGTATTGTAGCGCACGATTTGATTGTATTGCCAGGCGATGTCGTGAAATACACTGGTAAACTGATTGACATAAGCGATCAGGGTGACCAGGCCTCCTATCAGAAATACTTTGCCCGGCTCATACTGTTGATAAATATAACCCGTGATGGTAATGACATAGATACCGGCGACGAGCATGTCTGCCACAAACCATTTCCATTCGTTGATGGTCACGTTTTTGCGATATGGAGGCCATACCCGCTGAATGGCATCGTACAAACTTTTTTTCATCTGGGGTTCCAACCGGAGGGTGATGACCGTATTGATATTAGATAGGCTGTCAAATAGGTTGGCGCTGACTTTGTGTTCCTGCTCATTGGTCTCGTGCAGGTATTGAATCAGTGGCCGGTCAAAACGAAAAATCACGGCTACAATCACTGCGCCTAAGATCAAACCTATGCCTCCAAACAAGGGCGTAAAATAAATCATGGCAACAAAAGACATCACAAATTTGGCCAGCGCATGGATATACATAAAACCATTTTGGAAAAAATCTTTGAGCGCTTCGTAGGCTTTGCGGATACGGCTGATGATGACTCCACTGTGATGATCCTGATGCCATTTGACGGGCAAATGCAGCGCCTGATCATAGAGCTCCATCATAAAATTGCGGGACAGATTAAATGCCAGCTTGCGTTCCCGTACGCGCGCGGGTCCGTGAAAAAACCACTCCAGCAGTTTAAGCCCCAGGTAAGCCAGGCCATATTGCCATGCATAACGCCAAACTGCGATGCCATACTGTTGTACACCGTTGATCATCCAACCATACAGCAGTGGGTGACAAGCATCGGTGAGGTTGGAGAGCATGAATGAAAAATATACCCGCACATAATCCTTTTTTTCTCCGCGGGCATATCGCCAGGCGGTAGCCAGTAGATTGATATAGGGGTTGCGGGGCATGGGTGTGTTGTAGGTGCGTGGTTGAATGAATTTAAATAAATAAAAGATGCCTCAGATCCATGGTAAGGTTAGTTTTTATAATTATCTGACAACGTTTTATGCACTTTGCAGACTATTAATTATGATAAATATAGTGTGACGATGTTAGAATACAAAACAGGTTGTTATGGATAAAAAAGATCATTTGATCACCTGCCCTGTTATATCTACCCTATTACTTTCAAAAGGATCAAACAATGCATCGAACAGTACAGCAAAGCTACCGCGTGTCATCGATCGGGGACCTTCAAAATCTTTGAGGCTGAGGTGTTCGATGAGGGCTTTTTCATCCTGACTCCAACTTGGCAGCGGACGGGACGGATGTTCGTTTTGAACCAACTCTTTAATCCAGCGCAACATATTGTCATTGGTTAATGATTTGGGTATAGGTAGGTGATTCGACGAAATATAAGGCTTGAGTCCAACTTCCAGCTCTTGTGCTTGTAATAAACTATCCGGATAAAACCAGGTTTGATTTTCCCAGCCTACATTCATACCGACTCCTTTGAGGATACCGGTACTACCGATGCGTTGGTAAGCGGAGAAGTGTGGATGAGTCTTAGGTACATCCAGATAAGGCAATAGATAACCTCCCTGCTCTAAAAGTAGTCTTTGCAATGTGCGTACACTGATATGTTCAGGTGTTGTATTAGATTGTACGGCAAGAGCGGCCAAAGACCCTGCCGCCTGTCCTATTTGTAAAACCACAGGTTGAAGACGAGTAGTACCATTGACAATATTCGATACGGAGATAGACTTTTCTGCTACGATAAAGTTTTTTACTTTTTGTGGCAATAATACACCCAGGGGTACAGTATATGAGGGTACCGGAAAAAAAATGAAGCTCCGGCAGCTGATCGGCATCCGGGTGGGCAGCATGATGATGATCGATAGGATAGTCCCCCACGGCGATACCGGTTCTATATAAAGGATCTTTTTGCTCAAAAGGCTTTGCAATATCATTCACCGTGAGCGTCACCAATCCCTTAATTCTCCTTGATTCTCGGTGGTACGGTATTAGCGGCATATGGTCAGCCGTAGGAAACTCATTTTCGGCCAAACTCAAATTGGAAAAACCTAATTCCGTTTGGAGATAATACAAAAATTGAAGCGATTTTATTTTGGCTTTCTCATATTGTGCCTGACGCTCTGTTTCCGTCAGGTCGACCGTGTTGGAGTAGTAATCATTTCCATTGATGGGCCAGTTGATCATATATTTATTATTGGGAAGTGCACCGTAGGTGATCAGTTTGTCCGGTGGCCAAAGTGTTCGTTTCATCGTTTTGGCCCCAGTGCACAATAAGGACTGACTGGAACAATAGAATACAGAAGCATCGTATCCTGCTGGTGGATCGATAATAACCGGTTTGCCATAATCCTCCAATATCAATACATAGGTCATATCCTGAATCACCTCATTTGCTTTTACCGGAGCTATTGATTCATGATACTTATCCTGAGGATCCATGCCGACACTATATTCTATCCCTGCCAGCTTCACTACATCGCCTAATTCTGTAGCATCGATGACTATTTTGGCTTTTATCTGCTTCTCTCCTTTTTCGGTCCTGACTTTTGCGGTCCATCCGTTTTGAGTGGGAGCTAGTGATAACAAGTTGGTATGGAAATATAAAGACAGTGATTTTTCTTTTTTCGCCAACTGCTGAAAAATCTCGTTGCCCACCGAAGGCTCGAAGAGCGTTTTGCTCACCCATCCTGTCTGCAGTTTTTCTTCCGATCCATAGTGAGCGACCAGGCTGTCTCTAAACTCTCCCCAGAATCCGGAAGGTAATTTGTAGTTGCCATCTGTAGCACTTACTCCTGCGGCAGTCAACATGCCTCCTAGCCAGGGGCCTTGTTCTATAAGGATCGTCGAAACTTGTAGTCTGGCAGAACTTATCGCTGCTGCTATGCCGCTAGCGCTTCCACCTATGACTAATACCTCGGTCTCCTCAGGAGTTGAACACTGAATGAATGGGAGTATGATTAATATGAATAAACGCTTTATCATAAGCATGGATCAAAGTTTATATCTTATTAAAAAAAATTTGACTGCTCTTGAATCCTTAAGGTAATTTATGTTGCCCTCTATAGCACTTATCTCTGACGCCTTCAACCAACCTTGTTCCCTCTTCGATCAGGATAATAAAAGCCTGCGCGGCCTGGAAAGCAATTTTAGTTTCTGCGATCCAACTTACTCTTTCTCCGCAAAATTAATACATCCTTCGATCTGGCATAAAAAGATCGGTTTTCCGTCAATCGTATCTCGTACTGGTGACCATGTCCGCCGATGTCATGTAGTTTTGCTACTCTCCTTTATGTCTAAAACTTTTTATAATTCTACGGAGTATACTGTCATCAATGGTATCGAACTCACTTTTATCGTAAAGTGTTAATAAATAGATTTCTTTATTTTCTGTGACACCCCCCCCCCCCCCCCCCCCCCCCCCCCCCCCCCCCCCCCCCCCCCCCCCCCTTTTCCCCCTTTTCCCCCCCCCCCCCCCCCCCCCCCCTTTCCTCCCCCTGGGGCCCCCCCCCCCCCCCCCCCCCCCCCCCCCCCCCCCCTTCTTTGGTTTCGTATCAATTTTGTAAAATCACTATCAAAACGCTACCGTTTCCACTCCTTTTTCTTTCTTCAAATTCACCATTTTTTCCACCCCATCAACCGATACTCTATAAGTTCCATAAAATGCCGGAATGACAGCCGCCCCATCTCTGTCCATGATTCCGGAGGTACTCGTCCACCAATCCTGAAAGATGAGTTTGTAATACGCTGCAGCGGCAGGGGTCGGTGACCAGTCGCGGCGGTACAAAGAGGATTCGGGTATCCAGTTGGCTCCTGCCCAAAAGCCCCACATCAATATGCTCTCGACGGCAGGGTGTGCGAAACAGATTTTATAATAATCAATGATTTCACTGGCCTTTTGCAGTTCTTGTTCCGGACTCATCTTGGCGGTGTCATTTTGAACATACCGCGATCGCTGTCCCGGAACATTGAATTCTGTCACCTTGATCGGTAATCCAAAAATAGCCAGCGAGTCTAGTGATCGCTTAAGCGCTTCTCTATCAAAAGTATCCCCATGCAGATGCCCCTGCACGCCTATGCCCGCGATGGGCACTCCCTGGCTGAGTAAATCCCTGATCTGCGCCATGTACTTGTCCAGCCACTTTCCAGTCAGGATGTCATAATCATTGAGATAAAGCCTGGCCGTCGGATCAGCCTCGTGTACCCACGCCGCCATCTTTTTGGTGATATCATGACCCAGACGCTGCTCGTAGTAATTGCCATGGATCATTTCGTTATTGAGATCGTACTCAATAAATCGTCCTTTGTATCGGCCGGCTATATCGTGCGCCCGATCTTTTAGCGATTTTTCCAACTCTTCATTGCTCATCGTTTTTAACCAGGGTTGTACAAACTTTTCTATTCCCCAGAAAATATTGTGCCCTCTGAGTGGAATATGATTGGCTTCTGCCCAGGCCAGGATGCCATCAACCACAGTGTAGTTGACCTTGCCTTGCTCCCGCTCCATGCTCAACCATTTTACGGCATTTTCTGTCACCGCACTATTGAAGTTTAAGAGAAATTTTTCGCGGTATTGTTTTTGATTTTCCGCAGACCAATTATCTCCGGCCAAGCCATTGCTGATCGCTGCACCAAACAGGAATTCATGACTGAGTTGTTCGACGACTACTTTGGCACCGGGCCTGGCCTTGATGATGAGCTGGCCTTTGCGGTTGTGGTCGATGTCTTCGTTGATACCTGGGTACTGAGCATGCACCAGCACAATGGAAGTAGTAAATAAGAGAATAAGTGAGGATCTGAATTTCATTAGACAAAATTATAAGCTGGTAAAGTTACTCCGAATTGGGCAAGAAACCATTAGGCAAGAAGCTTGCATAATATTTGAGCGATAAACTCGAACTACACCTATTGCTTATTTTATTCCACTCCATTCATAAGACTCCCTGCTCTGAAATATTCCGATGAAAATGAATATACAAACCTGAATAATATATACAGGTATCTAAAACTTCATTTTTTAGCCGTGTACCCACACTATTTCACCTGGAATCCCGGGCAGATATTACGATCAATACGGTTATCAATAAAACACTATATTCTACTCCGCCTGATTGGTACCCTACTACAAACCAGCCATTCGCGGCGTGTACCAATATGATGCCCATGACCAACTGAAAAATGAATACAGGCGCAATCAACCTGGTAAAATATCCGGCTGCCATCAGTATTCCACCGACTATTTCAAAAAATGTCACACCCCAGGCGATAGCTGAGCCAATAATAAAGCCCTTGCTGTTGAGAAACTCGCCAAACCCATTTACAGTCCCGGCATATAATCGGATGCAGCCATGAGCAGCAAGTAAGAGGCCTGGAATGATTCTTAATAGGGTCAGTGCAGATGATTCAGGCAGGAAAGGAAATTTTTTCATGAGTTTATTGGATATGGAATAAATGATATTATTGAAATTTGAATGAAGTTTTAAATCTTAAGGAGGAGGTTAGGCAAGCGAACACCATGAACAACCAGAAGCTTAATTTTCGTTTTTCAGGGCTCAGGCATGGAAATCATTTTAATAAATAGTAAGCCGTCGAATTGTTTGGCAAGTACCATAGAGTTTGATCCAGCCAGATCTATAAAGCTATCATTAATTGTAATATTCCGGTAAAGCCAGTCGTTGGTTTCATCCTTTATTTTCGGTACATCCAGAAAACCAACAAAACCCGGTAAACTGCCAATTACATGTTTAATATCCAGTGTTGTTGAATCAGGTGGAGCCAATTTTATCCTATTACCTGTATTATCCGCATATTCGCCCGTACCAGCAAAAACCCCAACAGTATACATAGGTGTTGAATAAGCTTGCGCTAAGATCGCTCCCATTACCTGTTCATTTGGATTATCTCGTGCAACATGAAAATTATGGGCAACTACAATTAGTTTTTCGTTTTTAAAAATATACTCTTTCAGCCATTTTATATTTTCTGCCATAGCAAGGTCTCTCGCAGCCCATCGTGAATGCCAATCCCCGTCTTTAACGAATTGAAGCATATATTGCAGGTAAATAACTCTGTTCACAATAGTTCGGAGCACAAGCACAAACATTTTAGAAGTATCTACAGGCCTGCTTTTAACCATTAGCTCATAAACGTGCTGATAATCTTTTACCAGATCTTGTGTTGTTGTATAAACCGAATCATAAACAATGTTTCGGGTTGTAAGCTTACGTTGCAGTAAACCGTACCTGTCTTCAAGAGTTTTGTAATGAACTATATCTAACATTTTATTACTTGCCAGTGTATTCAACCACGGTTCAAAAGTACTCCCGGTCCTTTGCACATCAAATCCGGCTATTGACATACCGGATGATTTAATATATCCCATTAAATCCCTGAATTCGCTGGTACGCCAACTACCAAAAAATCCATGCGTCATTTGTGCATCCGTCAAATTACTTCTATCGATATCAATAGCAACAAGTTCACCAATGCCTGATTCAAAAAGTACCGTGTTGAATCCAGCATTGTTGTGAAGGAAACGGATCAAATCATTTCGCAATTTAAATATTTCCTTTGACCCATGATTAGGCTCTCCAAGCAATACTATGCGCTTGTCTTTAATAGCTGTTTTAAGGGATTGCCAGTTAGATTTTGAAAGGATAGTATCATTACAAATAGTGTTCACGGTGTTATTTAAATAAATCAGTTGATGGGATGTCAAGTTCTGTCCTGTCAGACGCCCAGTCCAAAAAATCAGTAAAAAAGATAACATTACTACGGATCCTTTCATGGTGGCTTATTAGCTATAAAAATTTTTCATGGTTTGTATTCGATTACCCGCGTAAAAGCAAACTATAGAAATTTTATTAATTCAACACACTGCTTATAGGTACCACTTCAAACTGTTGCGAAGCTTTAAACATTTCTTCTAGTATAAAAGCATGACCAAAACCAATGATGACGAGTATTCTTTCTTCCGGTTCGGTACAAAGCTTCTTGATGTTGCTGAAGATCCGGGTATTTCGCTGATACCAATGGCCTGTCAAGTCTGCTCCGGCATAAGTACTTTTGTTGCCTGCATGCACAAGGCCGGTAAACCAAATTCTTTTTCTTGCCGCTTTCATTTCTTCACTGTTGACAAACTGAAGATAATTTTTGAGTGACATCAAGTATTGGACAGAGTCAACATACTGGTTAAACCGCTCATTTAATGAATCAAAGGTTGCCATTTCACTCGCCTCAGATTGTTGAGCTTTATATTGTTCCCAGTCATCTATTTCCAGCAAAGATTCAGGTTGCTTTGGTTTGTTATCTATGCAGAATAACTTTTTATGATCCATCATTTTAGCCAATCTGAAACCAACCTGGTAATACTCTCCCGCTTTTAACTGCCAGGTTCCTTTCAGATAATCCTGGTACCGTTTTTGAAATAAAGAATCCATCTCTGGCAACCACTCTATACAGATCCTGGTGGGGTTAAATGCCTTCAACTGTAAAACGATTTGCTCAATTTCAAGTTGCTTTTTAGAACCCAACATGTCTACCTCGGTCTTGGGTTTCCAGTCACTGGCATTATTACTCAGGTCAAAATGTGGTGACCCTAATATCAATACTTTATGATGAGGACTGGGAGAACCCGGCAAATTTTTTATGGCCTGGGAATAACTGAGCTCGTACGTAACTGGTACAGCCGGTGTTTGCGCTTGTGACCACGTAAGGATCATTAGACTGCAGATCAAACAAATAAATTTATTTTTCATTTTAACAATGTTTTAGACTGGTTCTAGAGAATTAAATACTTGTACTTTTTTACTTTGGAAAGACTGCAATCACGCTGGCTTTTTCATCCAGGAATTCCATTTTCGCGGCTCCAATGTCATCTATATAAAGCCGGGCTCTCACATTCCCCTTTTTATCCTTAAGCTGTATTTGAGCTACTTCGTTTTTACTCCCTATGAACATTCGCTCCACGCCATTTTCGCCATGACCTTTAGCTTCATTCCATAATTTATAGAGTGAATCAACCCTGGGTTTATTTTCCCCTGCTTCTTTTATTTCTTTCAATAAATCAAGCATATAGTCATAGCTTGCATTCACGGGCCTGTCCCATATGCGCATACCCGCATAACGATTGCCGCTTTTATCGTTATAGTCCAAAGCCATCACCTGGTTTTGCTTCCACTGATCGAAGGATAAGTGCCCAACTGCCGAATAACCAGTTGAATCTTTTTTAATACCGGCATATTGTATTCCTCCAACTTCATCACCCAGTTCGTTAAAAAAGATCATTCCTGACATATACTCTCGACCATCAATCACATCTCTTTCATACGTTTTACCATTAAGTGTGGGGCCAGGCATAAGCCGCCTGTTGGAAATCACTAAAACCGGCTTACCATTTGTGCCAATGATATTGATGCGTTCTGCATTAATTTCTTTAAAGTTTTTTACTTTGTCAAATCCGGCGAGAAAGATAAAAACAATAAAACTTATCAGTATAATATTGCTTACCATAAGAAATCGGACAAAAAATGGATACTGTTTCATAATATATTTAAATAATTTAGTTTTTTAGAATCAGTCAATACCCTTTTTAATCAAATGGTTTGTGCCGATCACAAACTGCAGCAGTGGTCGATATCTAAATAAAATGTCCCTTTCATTTTTTTATTTCAGGCTCATTGGTCGATACATTACACACAAGCTTCCATCCCTCCCTTTTGGATTTTTTAAAAATGGAAACCCAGGCAAAATGAGTGATTTCTTCGATAAGGTTATTTTCTGCATTTTTATAGGTAAGCAACACTAGTTTATCTACAATCACATAAGCCATCGAAGCGTCTGTTGAAAAATCGATCCTGGGGGGATTAATATCAGTCCACTCCCGTATCTCCACTTTATCAAAATAATTTTGAAAACGAAGCAGGGTAGAATCTTTTGAGGTGGTTGATATTTTACCACCCTTAACAGAAACCATTTTATCAGCAAATTGATCAACAAACAAATTTGCGTCTTTATTCAGATGTGCTACCTCTTGCTCTTTATGAAGCTCCAGTAATGTAAGCCGCTCCTTTTCAAGGTCAGGCTTTTTACAACAAGCAGTGAAGGATAATAAAAATGGGCACACTGCCACTAATACGAAAAACCTATTATTTAATTTAATCATTCAGTTACCTATTTATATTCAAAATCGGGGATGTTGAATTGAAGTTTTATAAAATTGAAAACGTAGTTTTTCCCACTTTGATCTATTACGACATGATAAGGCATTAGCAAATTTTCAATTTTTTTCCAGTTGGAAAATTTAATTGTAAGCACCTCGTTTAAAGTATCTGGATTTTGGATTTCAATCGCTGTCAACAACCTGGTATCATGATCAAAGGACAATAAACATGGATGATTCAACTCATCTTTTGCCTTTACCTGGTTTACTAGAGTCGCGGCTATTTTGCCTTTTGTAGGTACTTCAAAGTCATGGTATCGTTCATTTAACTCAAGCACTATATTTTGAAATTCATGGCTTCGGATAGAATATACTGCTTCCCTGGAGAGTGGTCTCACTGAATCGAAAAATGAATATCCCTTTATCTTTTTCTCAATCACTGCTTCAAACGTTTCCGGCTTGTAACTGTATACCTGTTTAAAAAAGCTGTACCCTTCAACTGCCGTATGAATCTCTGTGGTGTATTTTCCATCGGGCGATATACAATCTGCCATTGATATAAGATTCATAATTTTCTCTCTGTTGGACTTATTTCCCACGGCGTTCAGGGAGGCTTCTACCATATCTTCAGCGGACTTATCATTTACCTCCTCTCTGTTGGTTGGATTTACACAACTGCAGCAGAGTATCAATATAATTAAAAATAGATATTTATTTGGCTCAGATGACCTATTCATGTGTATAACCAGCGTCCTCTTAGTCATTTGAATAGAGTTTCAAAAATTATTTTTGCTGCATTTTTACTACCAATTGCTGAAGGATGAAACATATCGGGACCATAAAAGGAATAATCTCCTGTTTCCTGGAAATATTTTTTCCAAAGCACACCCACCGGGCACAACAAAGAATTGGTCGAAAGGGCCGCATCTGTATAGTTTTGAATTACTCCGTCAAAAGTTTGAATATTGGAGAATGCCGGCCAAACCATAAAAAAAGCCAGTTGTGTATTAGTATTGTCGCACAATGTTTTAATTTTTACCCCGAAATCAAATAGCCTGCGGCGACCATCTATTTGCGATGAAGGTCCCTGTTGAATTACCACAAAATCATATTTATATTTAGATAAAAGCTTTTGTACTTGCCCGTCGTTCCAATGATCTTCCAATGCATAGTTAGGAGATGCCAGGATAGTTGTTTTTATCTCAACACCGTTTTCTTTTCCAAAAGCAACTACTAATTTGGGTAAATCATTTGTGTAAGTAAGGCTGTTTCCAACAAACAGAATTGTCTTCAAAGCACCTGTGTATGGTTTTTCTGAAGAGATATGTAAAAAATTAGCTGGTTTGGTTGCGCCTACCACTATAATCAGCCCAATAAGTAGAATGATCTTCATTATAGCCGCATACTTAGCACTTACCATAATCATGCAGACTGGTTTTGTAATATTCTGTAAATGGATATGATTTATTCATGGCTCGTTACCAGTTTATTTACCATAGGCTTTCATCATAAGTTCCGCAGTAGTCGTTAAAGCAGGTGGATTATCAAAAAAATCATATAATATTTCTGTAAACCATTGTTTTCTGTCCAGATAAACAAAATGGGTAGTGCCCGGAAGTATGCACAACAAAGCTTTGGGGATATGCTCAAATATCTCCAGTGTATGCTTATTGCGAATGGCGTCTCTATCACCGCTCATGATCAACACAGAGCTTTTTATTTTCTCAAGATCGGCAACCGGAATATTAGGTTGATCTACTAAGAGCCTGAATTGTTTGGATCGAACGCTGTCTTTCTTAGCCTGGCTACTCATCACATCCAGCAACTGAAAAAGGACTGGGTCTAGGCTGTGCTATCCGGCCGCAGGTTTGCACCGCTGGCCAGCAATTTTTGTATTTTTTCAGGGTGACGAATGGCAATCAATAAACCAATCACAGCACCATCACTATGGCCCCAGACCAGCGCTGAGTCTATGCGTAAGTGATTCAATAACTCATATACATCGTCTGCCATCTGTTCATACGTGAGATATTGTGGGGGACAATCTGACTTGCCATGGCAGCGGCTATCTAATGCTATTACTTTATATTTTTTTGCAAACTCACTAATAAGATCTGCTCGGCTTTTTATCGAACCGCCATTGCCATGAATTAATATAAGTGGCCTACCCGAACCATAGATCTCATAATATATTTTTGTTCCGGCATGATCAAAATATTTTCCCACTTCAGGATTGTTTCCATAGAGGACATTTTCCTGAGCGTGACTGTTGGGCCCAATACAAAGGTAAAATAGAAAAAAAAGGTAGTATCTATTTGTTTTCATTTTATGCCTATATTATTTTTCTGAGTGAAGAAAATTTTGACCTGTGGGAATTTTTTAAAAAGCCTTGCTTCTCCAATTTGTCTGTAACCCGGGTATATGTAATTTGGTGATACCCGTAAAATATATATCCTTGCAATCAATATTAAAATTGCTCCCTTATTTTATCGAAGGATATCCAGTAAATGTCCCCTCCCCCATTCTGCGGAGAGGCAAATGACTCACGTAGTTTATTGATTTTTACCGGCTTTTCCAGGTAAGCATTTTTAATATTGATTCGTTCACTCGTGAAAAAGAGTATTTTTTTATCAAAACTTACAAATGGGCAGTAATCCAACTTGGCCGTATTTAACATGGATAAGTTTTTTGCAGGTTGCCAGTGACCAGCAGCATCTTTTACACTCATATACAGGTCTCCCCGTCCTTTATCATCTTTTCTTCCATACGCTGTGAATATGATAAAGTCTTCTTCGGGAGAGACAAAAGCATTGAATTCGTAAGATTTGGAGTTTACAGCTGTGTCTAAAGGCACCGGTGCTGTGTAAGTTCCATTTTCCCATTTAGACACGAAAATATCTTCTTTACCGATGCCGTTCTGATACGCTGCCGTATAATAGAGATTGCCCGAATGAGCAATGGATGGATAAAACTCATCCTCTTTGGTATTGACAGGGGATCCCAGGTTTTTGGGATCTCCCCAGATACCCTTCTCTTTTTGGACAACCCAAATATCAAAATCCTTTATTTCTGATCCACTTAGAGGCCTGTTGGACGAAAAGAACAATTTATTGCCATCTGCCGTAAAGGCTGGCTCCAGATCGCTGAATTTACCGGCAAAAGGAGCTATCTCGGGTTGGCTCCAATTTCCACTTTTATCCTTTTTGCAGTAAACGATGGTTTGAAAAATTCCCTGAGGCGATTGAATCGTGTAGAAAATCTCAGTTCCATCCGGTGAAAGTGCAAAATCTCTTTCACTGATCCCGGTACTGATAAAATTTTTACCAAAGATCTCGGCGGTCGAAGGAGGTGGATTTAACCGGAGACTTTGCTGGGCAGACACACTGCTTATAGACAAAATCACGGTGAATAAGCTGATCCTGATTTTCATATTGAAAGTATTAAAATTGTGATTAAAATTAAGAAGGATACTATCAGATTGGAATGAAAAATCAACCAGGGCATTGTATAAACCTATAGAAAGCAAGCTTCGCCCTTCTATTGCAGTTTGTACGCTTTTACCTGCATTTTAAACGTTCTAAACTGTTATTCCTATATTTAAGGTCCCTGATTCAAAAAAATCACTGATTTTACCTCGGCAATACTAGAACCTGCAAGAAACGTAGACTACGTAATGACAAAACGGATCACCTATCACATTTTATTCTGGGTAGCATATGTATTATTTAAAGCCTATCTCAATTACGATTCTGGTTCATCCGTTATAGAAGGCAAGTCTGGTTCAGGTTTATTCTTTTTCGCCTTACTAATACAACTGGTGTTTCTGATAGTAAAAATCCCTTTGGTGTACAGCTTGTTCTTCGCCACAAACAGATTTTTATCGAGACAATGGAATATAGTCAAGACACTCAGTGTCGCTGGTTTGCTATTTGCTGCAGCCATCTTCGGCTATATGATCATCAATCAGGTTATTGTGTATAGGTGGATACTTCATGCAAAAACTGATCTAGGGATGGGTTTGAATCCATTCAGCAGTATCAGCTACTACTTTTTTATATTAGCCTTTGTCAGTGGCATTGCCATCTCGATCAAATTAATCAGATTAAACATCCGACAAAAAGAAGTCTCTCAGGAAATACTGAGAAAAAAACTGGAAACGGAATTGCAGTTTTTAAAATCCCAAACCAATCCACATTTTCTTTTTAATACACTCAATAATATCTATGCGCTGGCCAGAAAAAAATCAGATGCCACGGCCGATGCGGTCATGAAACTGTCCAAACTGTTGCGTTTTATGCTCTATGAGTCCCAGAAAAAATATATTTCCATCTCGGATGAAATTCAGGTGCTCGATGATTTTATTGAGCTGGAAAAAATAAGATATGGTGAGAAGTTGCAATTGAATTTTAAAAAATCAATAGACAACGAGTCTCACCCGATAGCTCCGCTAATATTATTGCCCTTTGTAGAGAATGCTTTTAAACACGGAGCCAGTGAAAGCAGGTTTGATTCTTTCATCAATATTGACTTAAATCTGGAGAATAGTAAGCTCTGTTTTAAAATCGAAAATTCAAACAGCCTGGACTATGCAACGATCAAATCGGAAAACATCGGTTTGAATAATATTCGCCGTCAGTTGGAGCTGTTGTATCCTGAGCACCTACTTGAAATAGATAATAAGAACAACACTTTTCGGTATCTTTAAAAATCAATCTTGACAAAGATGCATCAGTATGATTGTATAATAGTAGAGGATGAGCCTCTTGCTGCGGAAATACTACAGGACTATATAAAACAAATTCCTTTTTTAAACTTGCGACATATCTGTTCTGACGCTATCATTGCCCTGGAGGTGTTGCAAAAGGAAAAGATAGACCTGATCTTCCTGGATATTCATCTTCCCAAGTTAAAAGGACTTGATTTCATCAAATCGCTAAAGAATCCACCACCTATAATATTGACGACCGCTTATCACGAATTTGCCCTGCAGGGATATGAATATAATGTCCTGGATTACCTGCTCAAACCTATTGAATTCAGCCGGTTTGTCATGGCTGTAAATAAATTGAAGCAACCTGTGGAGGCAAAATCAGGACAAATGCCACCCATCGAAAAGGAAAGAAAATCTATCTTCTTTAACGTGAGTAAGAAAAAAGTAAAAGTTTATCTCGATGAGATCCTATATGTAGAAAGCCTTAAAGAATACATCCGGATAGTAACTTCTTCAAATTCAATTCTGACAAAATATCAGCTTGGGGAAATAGAAGAAATACTTACAAAGAATAATTTCCTCCGTATCCACCGGTCATTTATTGTCTCAATAGATAAGATTGATGCTTATACTGCTACCGATGTTGAAATTAATAATAAGCAGATCCCGATTGGCAGAAGTTATAAAGATATAGTTCAGTCGATCATGGAAAAATAGAATTCTTTAGATTACTTGTTTTGCGATAGATATCCACAAAGAGTGCTTTTTTTGTGCTATTGTCATTCATTCTATGCCGAAGGATACTCTTTTATCAATATCTCTGCCGGCAGATGTAAGTTTTCACTAAGCTTTCTGATCATTTCAATAGATAGTCTTCTTTTTTTATTGAGTATTTTTGAAACATTACCTTTATTTCCAAGTATTTCAGCCAATTGTTTCTGGCTCATCTGGCTTTGTTCCATCATATAGTTAATGACTTCAATTGGGTCCGGTTCTGGCATAGGTATGTGTTTGTTTTCATAGTCTTCAATGATAAGAGCCAGGCGTTTTGCTTCTTTTTCTAAGGAAGCTTTGCGTTTTCGCAGGAGCACCTCCCGTAGTATTTACCAATTTGTTTATCACCCTTTCCCCTGAGTTTTGCATGGCTTTTGGAATCAAGGAAAAGGCATCAGTAAGTATTGCCACCATGACTTTTCTGATCTCATTTGCAGTATCAGATATCCTTTGCGGGTTGTTAAGCAAAGTGATGCAGCAACGCAAAGGCCCTTTGCTGATTTACGCCCTCATTCAAATTGTAGCTGTTACTTATTTTCTCCTGATTCCTCCCGATACGTTGGAAGGATATTATTATCGCTGTATTTTTTTAGGATTCTGTGCCCGGGTATTGGGGCGTGTTGATTACGAACAGTGTCGAACAGTTTGGCACCAATATCCGGGCAACGGTGGCAACCTCTACTCCGAATCTGATCAGGGGTATTACCATCCCTGCAACCCTGATTTTCTCCATGCTGGTAAAATCATATGGGCTGATCATCATTGGAGCGATAATTGGGTTTTCTTTAATTGGTATCTGTATCATCAGTATTTCCTTGTTGAAAGATAAATTTGAAAATAATCTGAACTATACCGAAGTGTTTGAGGACTGATCAGTCGGCTTTAGGTTCGATCTCGTTTTTATTGATTCTTCCTTTGACTTAATGCTGTGGATACCTACATATTAAATTCTGTTCGACAGGGGGATGTAACAATTACCCGGGTTAATAATATTGTAAATTAATGTACATTTAATGCCGCCTTCAGAAGTAAGACAATATTAAACCTGTGTAAATAAATGCCCACACACCAAAACTTATCCTCTGAAAATCCTTCGCACTCATTTTGGGTACGAAGCACACACTGGATCATTACCTTGAGTTTTTTTGCCTTGGTTATTACAGGTATTGAAATGATCATGGTTCACCCCAGGTTTTATTGGGGAGAAGCAGGTAATGATCTGACTCCGGCGTTGTTCGAAATTCCGCTGAGTCGCAACTATAAGCATGGTGGCTGGGACAAACCCGTGCCCTTTACATCTGCTGCAAATGCTCCGGTAAGTGCTTCCCGTACTTATCCTATATTTAATCAAAATGGTTGGGGCCGCAGTTTACATTTTCTGGCTGGTTGGTTTCTACTGATACCCGGGTTGATTTATTTTGTTATGGGGATCTTCACCGGGCACTTTTGGAGATATCTTTTCCCTCGGGCGAAAGATTTTTCATGGCACTTATTGTGGGAAGATGTGGTGAATCACCTCTTCTTACATATACCGGCTGATAAAGTAGGTCCTGACTATGGTCTCTTACAAAAATGCAGCTACCTGTTCGTCATCTTTTTCCTGATGCCGACGATCGTGATGACAGGTATGACGATGTCACCGGCTATCACAGCGGCTTATCCCTTTCTTTTAAAGCTGTTTTTTGGTGCCCAATCTGCCCGTACCATACATTTTATGACCTCCATTGCGCTCATACTTTTTTTGATAGCGCATATCGTGATGGTAGCCAAATCAGGAATAAAACAACAAATGCGTGCAATGACAATCGGAAAATAATGATGAAAAAGAAAAAATTATTTACGCGTCGCGATGCCATCATCACAGGTCTGACGACCGTGGGAGGGCTATTAGCCACTGGCTGTGCCTCGAGACCGACACCTCCTTCATATGGTAGTTTACTGCGTATGGGTGATAATCTCACATATATCGCACATCGCTTTTTATTACCCGGACAGGCATTAGTAAAGGAGTATAATTTTCGGGACATATCATCATTTCCGGCAACAGGCACGACCAATCCAGCGGATACATCAAAACCCTATTATAGCGAATCTTATGAGCGTTTTCAAAAAAACGAATTCGCTGACTGGAGACTGTCCCTGGAAGGAAGTGTATCGCGACCCGGCTCATATACTTTAGTTGACATTCAAAAACTGCCATCCCATACTCAAACTACAAGACATACCTGCGAGGAAGGTTGGACGGCGATTGCTCAATGGACCGGTGTCCCGCTCGGCACGATACTTCAACATGCAGGTATATTACCCGGCGCCCGATTTGTAAATTTCTATTCCTATGATGGGTGGGTAGATAGCATTGATTTGCTCGATGCCTTTCATCCGCAAACCATGCTTGCCTATGGAATGAATGGCCGGGATCTTGCCATTGCTCATGGGGCTCCACTGCGATTAAGAGTAGAGACTCAAATAGGATATAAGAGCATGAAATATTTACAACGTATCGTAGTCACGGATAAATATGTAGATACGGGAGACAGTGGCTGGGCCTGGTATACGGGGATATAAAGTTTATAAATCAATAATCAATATAATTTAACTGCGTTTCCTGTCTTTAGGAAAACTCCTTTTTAGATTTTGCAAAAGGTAACTACAAGAAACGCCTTTTTCGATACATTGGAATGATTAACTTGTAATCCATATGAGATCTCATTGCTGTATACTGATGATCACCTGTACCTTCTGTCTGCAATCTATATCCTTGCACGGACAATCTACTGACAAGATCGCCATAGATAAAGACATCATCTATGGTCATGCCGGTGGAGTAGACCTTAAACTCGATATCGGGAAGCCCGATGGACCGGGACCATTTCCTGTGGTGCTCTTCTTTCATGGTGGAGGCTGGCAACAGGGAGATAAGTCACATATGCATCGCTGGATCCGGCAATTCGTAGCAAAGGGCTATGTGGGTGTATCGGTTGGCTATCGGTTTGCACCCCGGTTTAAGTGGCCTTCGCAGGTAGAAGATGCCAAGCAAGCTGTCCGTTACCTGCGTGCACATGCAGATTCACTGCATATCGATCCAAAGCGAATAAGTGCGATGGGCGAGTCTGCCGGTGCTTATCTTGCTCTTATGCTTGGTGTCACAGCACCAAAGGATAGCCTCGAAGGTCAGACAAATCTTCCACAATATTCCAGCAAGGTGCAGGCTGTAGTCAGCTATTTTTCTGCAACCGATTTTACTCTTCGGGGACCACCACTCACTCCTGCACTCGAAGCAGCGATACAACAATACTATAAGAAGTCCTTGAAGGAAGTACGAGCAGACTTTACCGGAGCTAGCAGCCTCGATGATCCCATATTAAAAAAGATTTCCGTACTACACTATGTAGATAAGACCGATGATGCATCGGTGTTGATCTTTCATGGTGACCAGGATCCATACGCATCGATTGAGCACGCATATCGATTGCATACAGCTTTAGATAGTGCACATGTGCCTAATCAACTGATCATCGTAAAAGGTGGGGGTCATGGCTGGATAGGAGAATTAGAATCAAAAACGACGATGCAGATGTTTGAGTTTTTTGACAGGAGAATGAAAGGGAGGTGAGGGCTGGGAAAAAAACAATTTCTTGTTCTAAAACAAATGAAAAGCATAGCGTCATCGTGTCTGATTGCAATTTCAAATTAATAGCGACTGTTACCGAGTGGCTGTAAATGGTAATAGAGATGTATTGGGTCTAAACTTGGGTGAAAAAGCGAGTGGTAGAAGATGTCTTGTTTTTTTGTGTGGATGGGTTAACGGCTTCCGTTTTAAAACTGTTTCCTGATATAGAATCTACATCCGTGCAAAGCTTTTCCTCTTTAGTCAAAGAGCAATACATCCTTCTTATTCACTACCTATCACCAAAAAACCCCCTCCTTTACCTTAAATTCGCTCTCATATCCACACCTCCACATTCCCTACCATGAAATTAATCCCCACCATCCTCCTCATCGCCATCACCCTCTCCCTCCACGCCCAACTCACCCTGACCAAACTCACCTGCGAATACATGGACAATCCAACCGTCGTAGATGAAACAACACCTCATCTATCCTGGATCAACCTGGCCAAACCCGGCGAACGAGGCCAAAAACAAACCGCCTATCAGATTCGGGTCGCCAGCACCACCAAAAAACTCAAATCTCCTGATCTGTGGAACAGCGGCAAAATACTCAGCGACCAATCAAACCGTATACCCTATGGTGGCGTAGAACTTCGCTCCCGGATGGATTGTTTCTGGCAGGTCAGGACCTGGGACAAAGCCGGCCGGGTATCGGCCTGGAGTCCAGTGGCCACCTGGAGGATGGGGCTGCTCCGCGAATCAGATTGGATCGCCCAATGGATCGGTGCTCCCTGGCAAGGCGATGAAGCTATGCCCAAACCGCCCGGCGGACCGGATGCGCGACCCCAGCAGATGCCCCCACCGGCACCGTTGCTCCGCAAGCAGGTGACGATCAAAAAGAAAATTAAAAAAGCAGTCGTCTATACCACCGGGCTAGGATATTTTGAGTTTTATACCAACGGGCAGAAAGTATCCGATGATCTGCTGGTGCCCAATCAAACCAATTATGACCGGAGACCCCAATTGCCCGCTGCCTTTATCTCCCTGCCTGATGAGTTCCGGGATTACCAGGTCATGTACCTGGCGTATGATTTGACTACCCTGTTGAAAAATGGCGAAAATGTGATCGGGGCTATTCTTGGCAATGGATTTTATAATGCACCTAAATTTTGGACGGCCTCTTACGGGTCGCCGAGGTTTTTGGCACAACTGCACCTTACCTACCAGGATGGTTCCGAGGAGACAGTGATCTCCGATCAAAGCTGGAAAGCAGCCCGGTCTGCCATCATCTCCGACCTGGTCTATCATGGCGAAGTCTATGATGCGCGAAACGAACAGCCCGATTGGTGCAAGCCTGGGTTCGATGATAGCCGGTGGGAACCCGTGGCACTTCGTCGTAAACCTTATGGACGACTTGTAGCCCATACCTCACCTACAGATAAAATCACCAAAGTCTATCAACCCTTAAAAATAGTCAAACTAGACAATGGCCATTACCAGGTCGATTTTGCCGAGGAGATTTCCGGCTGGGTGCGTCTCAAAAATATGACTGCCCCTGCAGGCCATGAAATCAAAATCCACTTTAATGCCAATGTATATTCCGGTGACAATACCTTTATATATAATGGTATGCCGGGTCAAAGCTATGCTCCGCGGTTCAACTGGTTTGTATTCAGCGGGGTCGATATTGACAATTGGTATGGCGAACTAAAGCCGGAAAACATCCAGGCGGAAGCCATCAATACCGATGTCAAAGAAAATGCGGTCTTCGAGACTTCCAATCCTTTATTTAATAAAATCAATCAGATCTGGCGACGCAGCCAGCTGGATAATATGCATGGGGCCATTGCATCAGATTGTCCGCATCGCGAGCGCTCACCTTATACAGGCGATGGACAGGTAGCCTGTCAAACCGTGATGCATAATTTTGACGCTCGTGCTTTTTATAAAAAATGGATCCGGGATATGCTTTCTGCCCAGATCCCTGCTACGGGATATGTACCCAATGGAGCGCCATGGCAACCGGGTTGCGGGGGAGGCGTAGCCTGGGGCTCAGCGATACAGATCATACCCTGGGAGTTTTATCAGCAATATGGCGACCCCGATATCTTAAAAGAAAACTACGAGGGCATGACCGGCTATATGCGGTATATGAGTACCTGGGTCAATACCGCCGGTATCATGTATAGTCAGCGTACCGGCCTCGATGGCAAAGTACTCAAATGGTGGAACCTCGGAGACTGGGCAGGATATGATGACCATCTGCCCCCGGACGAGATGGTACACACCTTTTATTATTGGCTGGGTGCAGACATCACTGCCAAAACTGCGCTTATCCTCGGCAAACCGGATGATGCCGCACGATACAAAAGCATTGCCGAACAGACCCGCCTGGCGTTTATGCATACCTTTTATAATGAAGCTTCGGGCAGCTTTGGAAAGTATGGTGCCAATATTTTTGCCTTGAAAATGGGGGTGCTTCCGGAACAATATGCCCGGGTCATTCAAGCCATCAAAAATGATCTTGCCGCCTCAGACGGGCATCTTGATACGGGCATTTTCGGGACCCGCTATTTTTTTGAAGTATTGGCCGAACATGGTTTGAATGAGTTGGCGTATAATGCTATGAATAAAACCACCTATCCCAGTTTTGGTCACTGGATCGCTTTGGGCAGTACGACCACCCGGGAACAATGGGACGAGACCGGTTCATTTAATCACCCGATGTTTGGAGGCGGATTAAGCTGGTTTTATCGCAATCTCGCCGGCATGAGATCAGACGAATCTGCGCCCGGATATAAAAAATCATCTTCAAACCCATGCCCGCCGGTGATATCAAACAAGTAAAATATTTCACTGAAACTAATTACGGCAAGGCTGGCATTTCATGGAATACTTCCAATGGATTAGAAGTGGAGTTAGCAGTGCCGGTCGGTTCCACGGCGCTCTTGTATTTTCCAAAACAAGGCGTGAATAAAATATTGGAGCATGGTCAGGAGATATCAACTTCCACTTATGTGAAAAAAGAAAAAGAAGAGGATGGGTATGATGTGTTTTCAATGGAGAGCGGAAAATACCTTTTTACTGCGTCAAAATAGAAGTGGTGATATTGTCTTAAATAATTTTAAAAACTCTTCACAGGTATACCGGAAGAATGAGCAGTGATGGTGGCAGCGGCCGGACTTAATCTATCAGATGGTCGCTTATCTTGTATCCCGTTAGTCAATAAAGGGCTTTCTTGGCAGTATGCACATCTCCTTCATGAAAGTACGGATCTAGCGGTAGCTGCAATACAACCTTATGGTCCGGTCATTAGAAAAATAATATATACTTTCGCTTATTGGAAAGTGAGACATTCCGGGTGCGGGAAAAGCAACCTTGACACTTAACTTTTTAGAAATCAACTTTATTGGCCGGCTACTAACAGAAAAGCAAAATATCTATCTATGAAAAGCAAACGTATAAAGACCAACTTTGATATTCATCTGCTTAAACTGGTCACCATGATCATTTTTGCTTCACATATTTTCGCGGCTTTCAGTCAAAATGATTCAGTCAATGCAAGAGATTTAACCTACCTCACGAGCGGAGGAAAGCTACTGCCATTGCAGGCAATAATGGATATTCGACATTATTCGATCGCACTTGATGTCGATATTACAAAACAATCAATCCGTGGATCGGCAACTGTAAGCCTAAACTTATCTAAAAAAACAGATACGATCTTACTTGATTTAATTCATTTATATACGGTTACTAGAATAAAAGTCAACCAAAAAGCAGTCGTGTTCCATCAGAAGGATGATAAAATATTTATACTCTCACCTACTGGTTTTGAGACAGGAAATCAAAAAAGTAACGATTGAATATTATGGTATTCCCCAGTAGCTGTCAAGCCCCCTGGGATGGAGGTTTTACATGGACCAAAGATATCAATGGCAACGACTGGGTATCTATCAATATACAGGGCGAAGGCGGAAAAATGTATTTTCCATGTAAAGATCATCCGAGTGATGAACCCAATGAGGGGGCCGAACTGAAGATTACTGTTCCTTCTAATTTAACGGTGGCCGGACCTGGCTTGTTAGTAAATGTGACTACTAAAAATAACATGTCCACTTATAATTGGAATACAAATTATACCATCAGTAATTACTGTATTGTATTTAATATAGGAAAATACAAAGTGGTAAAAGATGAATATACGACGATTGAAGGCACGAAAGTGCCGGTGGAATACTACGTATTAGAAGTAGATACGATGTATGCAAAAAAAGTAATTGAATTAAAAAAACGAGATAGTAGAATATTAGAAAAGTATTTTGGTGAATATCCGTGGGTTAAAGAAAAAATTGGGATCGCTGAAGTTCCTAATTCCGGTATGGAACACCAAACCATGATCACTTTTGATAACAAATTTTTATTCAAACAAATAAATGGTCAAACCTATTCTGCAAATTTATTCCATGAGTATGCACATGAATGGTGGGCGAATAAAGTAACCAACAAGGATTGGGCTCATATGTGGATCCAGGAGGGTCTTGCGACCTATGCTGAAGCGCTGGCTATGTTAGAATTAGGTGGAGAGGATGCGTATGATGAAATCATCGCCCGACATCGAAGAGGATCAAGAAGTCGAAAAGCCATGGTACCCGGAGATGAAGCCACCGTAGAAGAAGTGTATTCAGGCGGCAATATCTATGGCAAGGGTTCTTTTTTTATGCACAGCTTGCGCTATTTAATAGGAGATGACATCTTTTTCCCCGCTTTAAAAAAATTAGCGACAGATACTGCTTATACCTATGATCATTTTGTGACTTCCATGGATGTTGAAAAATTATTCAGCACCGCTTCTGGAAAAAACTTAAGACCATTCTTTGATTTTTATCTAAGGACGACTGATATACTGGATGTACAGGTGAAGGAAATAGGATTTCAAAAATATGAAATAAAAATAAATAATTTTTTTATGCCCCTGCCCTTTGAAATTATCACGAATGACCGAATGAATAAAATGGTCATTCCGCTTGAAGGAATTGTCGTAGAGAGCGTATTGCCACCACAGGTGGATGCTAAAGGATTTTATCTAAAAAAAGTAACCCTGCAATAATGAATAAAATTAAGACTTATTGGTTAGTCGCATGCCTGTTTTTATTCACCCAAATGGCCTGGGGAGACACTTATCCATTCAATAAAAACATTGATATAATACATTATGCCTTTGAAATTACGGTATCCGATAGCTCCAATGAAATCTTCGGCAACGCACAGATCACTATTTTATTTAAAACTTCCGGAGTTCAGCATTTCAGACTGGATTTCATCAATAAGTCTGACGCTAAACAAGGAAAAGGAATGCAGATAGATGCCGTTAAACTGGCTGACACACCTATCAACTATACACATCAAAATGATGAAATCATCCTTTCACTACCTACCCCCTCCACGGCCAATACGGAAATGGTTTTTACAATACAATACCATGGAATTCCTTTTGATGGATTAAAAATAGGAGCTACTAAATTTGGGGACCGCAGTTTTTTTTGCGAAAACTGGCCCAACAAAGCAAGGCAGTGGTTGCCCACCATAGATCACCCCTACGATAAAGCTACTTCTGAATTTATAGTAAAGGCGCCTGCTCATTACAAAGTAATATCCAACGGATTATTGCAGGAAGAATCAGATCTGGGCAACAATACCAGGCTCACACATTGGAAACAATCCGTCCCGGTATCCTGCTGGTTATTTGTATTGGGCATAGCCGATTTTGCAGTTAAATATGTAGATCAGTTTGGATGTAAATCAATTCAAACCTGGGTCTATACAAAAAACAGAGAAAACGGATTTTATGATTTTGAGGAGCCCACCAAAAAAGTGTTGACATTTTACAGTCAGTACGTAGGCCCTTTTGCCTATGAGAAGCTGGCTAATATTCAATCGGCGAGTGTGAGTGGTGGGATGGAAACCTCCTCGGCAATATTCTATGGAGAAAATCTGGTCAATGGCAAAAGAGATATCCGGACTCGAAATATAGTCATACATGAAATAGCGCATCAATGGTTTGGCAATGCAGTCACCGAAACCACCTGGGACGATGCCTGGCTGAGTGAAGGTTTTGCAACTTTTTTACCTTATTGTTTATTGAAAATGAATATGGCAAAGACGAATACTCTAAAGGCATCCAGCGTGCCAAAGACATCGTCATGGACCTGTCCGCAAAACTACCGGATTTTAGCATTGTAAGTCCCAGATCGGCCGAAAAAGAACCTGTGACATCTGGTATTACCTATCAAAAAGGAGCATGGGTACTACACATGTTGAGACATTTGGTCGGCGAGGCTGATTTTAAAAAAGGCATTCAATCCTACTACGCTGCGTTTTACAATAAAAATGCTACCACAGATGATTTTAGAATAGCCATGGAAAAAGCATCCGGTAAGGACCTAAAAGTATTTTTCAAGCAATGGTTGTATCAACCCATCATACCTCATTTGAATGCAACGTGGGACTATGATGCTATAAATAAAAAAATATAACCATTCAATTAGAACAAACCCAGGCAGGGGACATTGTATTCAACGTGCCTGTAGAAATAGGTTATTATACCAAAGGTAATACAACACCGGCCATACTAAAAATGAATCTCACTAGCCAACATCAAACACAAACTTTTAAAGTCAACCTCGCACCTGAAAAGTTGGAATTTGATCCCCGCAATATTTTACTTGCTAAAATTAATTTTGCAAAAAAAGACTAAAGCCTCTCAGCGACTTGATTAGTTTGGATTGTTTTTCCGAAGGGGGAGACGCATGCGCTTGGCATAGTTAATGAATTATTGAAGGTTTGATTGATAAACACCTAATATAATATTTGGATCATGGTATCGCGCGAAGAGCCGACTAAATGTCCGGATTTTTAGTATGGTGTGTGATGATTTTTTTTGCCAGACAATACTCCTAATTAATTCTTACTCGCATGCCTGCTCGCTAACAACCAACCGTCTTTCACGTGCGTCCATACCTCCGTATAATACAGGTCTACATCCATATCCTTGCCTTCATTGGTAGCATGAAAGATACCTTTGGCGGTGAGTACGGCAAAATTGTTTTTGTATACCCTGACATTGACCTCCCTGGAGTCTACTTTGCGCAGCATCCACTTGCCCTCTTTGATATGTTGTATCATATCTGCTTTGGTCTCTGTCATGCCGTTGGAATGGATAAAGATCATCCGGTCATCCAGGAGTGTTTTGAGCTTGTCAAGGGAGGAGGGATTCATCGATGCGTACTTCTCGGCAGATAGTTTTATGATCACAGATTCTGTTTTAGATTGGGCCAAGATGGAATCACTGACCAGCAGCAGGAGGAATAAAAAGGTAGATTTCATGGCTGTAAGATAATAATTTTTGCTTTTCATTACGGTATCGTCAATCATGTGACATCCTTTCAATTAAGTGCTCTCCCTATCGGGTATAACAAGTAATGGTCGTCATAATATTTTGTTTTGCTGTAAAACCAGGTCAGGATGGCGGATTGATTATTTGCAAAGGATTTATCCGTTGCTTTCTTTTCTTCAAATTCCTTCTGTAATTCCGGGGATTCTTCCAACATTTTTTTTGCCATGGGCTCCATCAAATACGCTTCAATATATTCTGTCCGTTGAAAAATGGAAAGAAAAAATCCCCAACTAAAATAAGAATCTTTTGAAGTGGGTTCCAGAAGGGCCATAGCCAGGTCGCCCAGAGTCTGGTCCGTGGAAATGTAGGCAGAGCCTTTTGGAAATGTCTGCTTGCGGGTTTCAGATTTTGTATTCCCACTCACTTGAATATGTCCTTCATATGGCAGTACTACCTGCGCTTCGTTTTCAAATTTAGCACCTTCTATTCTATACATCTCTACACTTATTTCCTGTGGTTGTGTGATGATATTCATCTTTATGCCGTGCATTTTTAAGCGACTGATTACCTCATCGCATGAGGCTGGAATCCAATAGCCTTTGGGGCGAAGTACAAAATCAATCGGTTCGGTAGCTTTATAACTGACGATGGTTGATTTTTGGGGAATGCCAAGCCATTCTATATAATCTGCGTTTGTAATTGATGATTTTATTATCCTGGATGATATTCCATAAAATTCAAGGCTGTCAGGACTGACTTGGTTCGTGTCGCTCATCTCCATAATTGCTGTTGATTCAAAACTCAGGGAGTTTTTCATCTGGGGTACTTTATAGGACATCGGTACTTTTGAGTCCCTGATTGTTTTATCTTTTTCTGTAATCTGTCTAAGCATCTGTCCGTCTGTTGCCAGTAAATTCAACGTACTTTCCAACAAAACGTAAGTGCCCAATACCCTTTGTTTATAGGGTTTTAATGAATGATTCTCAATCAGGAGGGTTGCCATATGCCGAAGGTTGCCATAGCTGTCGGAAAACCTTGGGCTTCCCAGGATCCATATATTGCCTTCTGAAAAATCCCGGTCATTAAGTGCCAATAACAGTGGTCCGGGAATGTGTCCCTGAGCCAATAAGTCTTTATCAGCGGCTGGTTTATAAATTGTTTCCAACCATTGCGAAATGCCCGGCGAATTGCCTTGCAGGCCAATGCCCCCAAATGTAATATCGTACTGGTAGTCGGCTCCATCGGTTACATGGATATCCATATACAAGACCGGATTATATTCATTCATTACTTTTACCACCGCTCTCAATTCTTTAGTATCCAGTTTTGCATAATCCCTGTTGAGGTTTAAATTTTGAGCATTGGTTCTCCAACCCATGTTCTGCGGTCCTCGTTGGTTGGGTCGGTTGTACTCCGAAGATCGTTCATGCGCATCTACACTCAGTATAGGAATAAATAAAAAGTTTACTTTATTCAATAGTGATTGCTTGCCGCCGAATGCAATATCTCTCAGTAACATCATGCCGGCATCTTTGCCATCGATTTCGCCGGAGTGAATACCTGCTTGCACCAAAAACAAAGGCTTGTTTGATTTTTTTAATGCAGCCGGTGTTATGTTTTGCTCAATCGATGCGACGATCATCACAATATCCCGTCCTTCTAAGCTTTTACCGATGGTGACCATTCTTAATAAGCGAGAGGCTGTAGTCAGTTTTTTAAACCAACTCACCGTCTCGTTATAATCAGGAGTTGTTATAAAACCTGATTTTTCAGTAGGCGTGATCCATGGATCGGTAACATTAGCAATCAGCGATTCGCTTTTACCATGCCAGGCTGTAAGCGGTGGAAGGACAGGTTGGGTCATAGTGTCTGATGCAGACAATACGAGGAGTGTGAATATTTTAAAATATCGTTTATATGACATGATTGACCTTATAAAAATTATGTAGAATAAGGATCGAAAGTTAATACTATTAGAGTTGACTAATTTGTGGTTGGCTGCTACGATCACTTTAAATATTTGTATAAAATCTGTTAGGTACTGGTTTTGTAAAATTCACACTACGGATATCTTTTAGCTGTAACCAACTGTTTATTAGCCTAAAATCATTTATTCTAAAATACTGTTTAATTATAGCAACAGAACCCTTTAACAACCTAATGACCTTGGTTGAAATAATGTTTATAACTTGCTCATTATCAATAAATTAATAAATTAATAAAAAACAGAAGGTTCTATTGCGCACGAGCTAACTCTCAAACCTCGCAGGTTTGGCTTCATTGCTAAACCTCACCTGATTATATCCAGCAAAAGCTCATACTCCGGTCTTATAGTCACCATCCTTTCTTCTTTGTCCATCAGTCGGGTCAGGGATTCTGGCAAAGCGGGTAAAAACCCAATCGCCCGCTCTATCGTTGAGGCAAATTTGGCCCAGTGCGCCGTAGACACAATCACATTATTACCCGGATTGGATTTGGCAGCATCATAGGCCACGGCTGTATGTGGATCCATGATATAGCCCTGCTTTTCATACACCTCCTTTATATTGTCCAGAGTAGTGGTGTCATCGACCACATGTTCGCTGATGTCTTGACGGAGATAGTTCCACGTGGAACGTTCGTCCAATCCTCTGTACATTTCTTTCATGCGCACAAAATTGCTAGGGTCACCCACATCCATCGCGTTGGACAATGTTTCACGTGAAACTCTTGGTACAAACGACCCGGTCCTGAGATACTCCGGCACCATATCATTGATATTGGTAGCAGCTATAAAATGGGCTATCGGTAGCCCAATCCGCTTGGCAAAAAGCCCGGCTGTGAGATTACCAAAATTGCCTGATGGCACTATAAGGGTAAGATCTTTCTTGGAACGTGCTTGCTTGTACGATTCAAAATAATATACCATCTGGGGTAAGAGTCGGGCTATATTGATCGAATTGGCTGACCCAAATACTTTTTTGTCCCGAAGGTCCTTGTCAGCAAAAGCTTGTTTGACCAATCTTTGACAATCATCAAAGGTGCCATCTACCTCAATCGCCTGGACATTATCTTCCCAGGTGGTCAGCTGTCTTTGTTGTAAGGGACTGACCTTACCTTTAGGAAACAGGATGAATACCTTAAAGCTCTCCAAACCACTGAACGCACTGGCGACAGCGCCACCTGTATCTCCAGAAGTAGCCACCAGGATATTGATCTCCGTATCCTTTGGTCTCAAGACCGACATCGTCTGAGCCATGAACCGGGCTCCAAAATCTTTAAAGGCCAAGGTAGGTCCATGAAACAATTCGAGAAAGCACCTATCCTCTGATACATAATGCAGTGGAGCAGGGAATGAAAATGCCTTTGAGACTATGTCTAGTAACGTTGCGTCTGCCAACTCCGTAAAAGGCTGGATGATTTCACAACCTATATCCACAATAGACTTCTGTGCTATATTTGATATAAAGGATTGGCTTAGTATGGGAAAGGTATCCGGCATAAACAGGCCTCCATCAGCAGCTGGACCTAAAAAAATAGCCTGCTCGAAAGGTAAAAAAATGGAATGGTCCTCTTTACCACTCTTCGTGCTGTAATACTTCATTAAAAATAGAAAAATTTAATTTTAATTATTTAGTAATCAATTTGTTACCAAATTTCTTTCATCACTACAGGAGCCTTGCAAGTCCCTATATTAAAAGTAAAAGACTCGTCATGAACTGTCTCGATTTTATGATATTTTTTCGTCTTTAGTTGATAGATTTCCACGGTTTCCTTGTCCGGATCCACCATCAAATACCAGGGGATACCTTCTTTCTCAAATAAAGAATACTTTACTTCTCTATCTTTTTCTTTCGTTGAATCACTCAGAATCTCAACCACTAATGCTGGCGGAAAATCAAGAAATTTCTTCTTGATCGGTTTGCATACAATCAATAAATCAGGTTGAACGACAGTGTATTCGTCTATTTTATAATCTATAGGTTGGTATACTTTACAATCAGCGCAACCTTTTAAAGCCAAAGCAAAAACTAATCCCAAATTATTAGCAATATATTGATGCCTCGGTGTAGCAGCTGGGCTCATGGAGTACGGAATACCATCAATAAGCTCCCAGTCACCTTCCCACAATTTATAATCATCATATGTATAGTGAGGAAGACTTTTTAAAGCATGCATAATGATTCTTTATTACAAATTTAATGCCTTTTTACCTGCCGGCACGATGCTGCATAAAATACCAATGTACCGCTGCCATTAATAGCATAATACCTACCGCCTGGTGCATCACACCCAAACCAACCGGGATCGTACCAATACTTGAGAGCAATGTCCATATTCCTAAAATGATCTGGACAATCAAAATGATCCCAATCATCATCAATGACTTACTCCCTAACCTGAATACCGCTATGAAAAATAGCGTCAATACAGCCATTGCCAGACTACGATGCAATACCTGTACCAAAGCCGGTAAAAAAGGATATACATCATAATCCACAAAGTGCATCCACTGCCAGGAGTCAGCTTTAAAAATTATAGGGTCTATCAAATGACTTCCCATCATCGGAAAACTGGGAAATAGCAGCGCCGCCTTCATACCACTCATCATGCCTCCCAACAAAATCTGGATCGACACCAAAAACAAAAATGTACGGGCCAAAACAGTCCCAATTTTATCCGGAGAGACTCTGTCTACATATTGATATTTCAAAAATACCCACCATAAAAAACTCAGCGTGATCAATGCCAAACCCAGATGTATGCTCAATTTGTATGCATTCACCCAAGGCCTTTCGACCAGTCCACTCGCCACCATAATCCATCCAAACATTCCCACCAAAGCTGCAAGCAAAAAGACGATCAACAAATCCTTTTTTAATCCCTTCACCCCGAGGTATCCTTTCAGCCAAAATATCACCAACGGAATCAAAAACACAAATCCCATACTTCTGGCCCAAAGCCTATGTAGGTATTCCCAAAAATAGATCCACTTAAACCTCGAAAGGTCCATACCTTGATTGATCTTTTGGTACTGCGGAGTTCGTTTATACAGTTCAAATTCATCTTGCCACTGGTCATGATTGAGAGGCGGAATGGCACCCGTCACGATATCCCATTTTGTGATGGAAAGACCTGAACCGGTCAACCTGGTAATACCTCCGATAATAATCTGAAAAAAAATCATCACCAATCCAATGACTAACCAGATTTTTACAGGAGTTTTAAGGTATGGGCTTGCTTGCATTTTTTATTTCGGTCCAAAGATAGCCAACCAGCCGTCAACTCTGGATCCCTTTGGCTTTGGAGTAATAATATATAATAGATTAAATAAATTATAAATAAAGCTATTATTATTAGCACTGTTAGTTTGTGGAAAACATCTGATCCATTTAAATACAGTTTGTTATATATATTTAAAATTATTAATTATTAATGCTCTGCTTACGAGTAACTTAAATAGATACATTACAGGTTATGTAATATGTAATTATAAGAAAAATCCTCAAAACTGATCAATAAAGCTCCTGTGCAAACAATGTGAATAACAAGATAATTACTCACACATATATGGTAAAAGGTTATATGAAAAAGGCGAAATGTGGAAAACAAAAATAGAATCACAGCTGCTCTGCTATTATGCACAAGATGAATGTGGATAAATAAATATAAACGACCCTGTCCTGCTTGACTCTATATAGTAGTTAAAAAAATAATGTGGATAAAATAGATCCAGAATGGTTGTCTAAATCATCTTACTACGCAAAATATAGGTCCCGGAGAATGGAAATAATAACCAACCTTATATTAATGATTGAATCTAATTAAATTCAGGATATGAAGTTAAGTACTACGATCTTTCTGATCCTATTTGCCCAGCGTTTTATTGTACCTGTTTTAGCCCAGACGATATCCTATGATCCTGCCTCACCCAGGCAATCTTATGCTGTAGCGAGAATGCAAGATGCCCTAACTGCTGCAGACCAAAAAACCGCCAAATCAAATAAACCTTTTCAAATAAACTTGCGTATAGATAAGTCTGCAACTACAGGCAGAGGCATATGTTATCCAACTTAAAGTACGACAAATCCTGGTGCGGGGAGGTGATGAAAGAGGACTTATCTATGGATGTCTCTCCATCGCAGAAGACCTGATTCATGGCCATACCCTGGCTCAGATTAAAAACAGCCAAAGCAAACCCTTTCTTCCATTCGGGGTATTAAATATGACCTACCCTGGGATACATATCGACATAGCTATGCCTTGAGCCTGCATGATGAGACCTGTAGAGATACCCTATATTGGAAGGCATTTTTAGACATGATGGCGGAAAACAAGGCTCAATAGTCTGACGCTCTGGAACCTTCATACTTATACCTATCTGATCAAACCAAAGAACTTTCCGGAAGCCAGCCCCTGGACAGACAAAGAAATGAAAGAATGGCAAACTCTTTTTCATGCGATCACCCACATGGCCAGTGAAAGGGCTATCGATACCTATATCATGCCGTTCAATATTTTCGTCACCCCTGAATTTGCCAGGGCTCACCAGGTAGCCATGGACAATCTCGAACATCACTTTTTTGTTAAAGGAGATACTGCTGAAATCATCAAAAGGTATACCAGGGAAAGTGTGACTCAGATGCTCAATGAATATCCCGAGCTCACCGGAATGGGACTGACCCTTGGATATGGGGGGGATGACTCCGGCGCAAAGGGAGTCCTGGGTCAGAGAGACCATTATCGAAGGCTTAAAACAAGCGAACAGACCTTCAAAATTTATCCACCGCATACCCCTGTCCAGCAACACTGGCTCGGGAGGCGCCACCAGTATAGAAACGGAGCAACTCACTCGCAAAATCATCGAATCTGAAGCGGACTTAGGTTTTACAGAAGGCCCTATTTGGGCAGATCTTAAATTTAATTGGTCTCACGCCCACTCTTCTACCAAGCTGTTTAAAGTACATGGAGGAAAATTATATGACACCTATTTCAAACCAACCTCGGAAAAATATAAAATCACCTGGACTGCCCGCAATGAGGATTTTTTCTGTTTAAGGTGGGGTGTCCCGGCATTTGTGAGACAACATATACTGGACAACAAACAAGCTTATTCAGGTGGGTATTTTATTGGTTCGGAGACCTATATTCCAGCCAAAGACTATTTCACATCAGACACGACATCCATGACCTGGTCCTATGCTTTTGAAAGACAATGGTTGTTCTACAAAATCTGGGGCAGACTCTTGTATGACCCATATGTAACTGATAATGTATTTAATGACGAATTCATATATAGATATGGTAATCGTGGCAAACATCTGCTTGCAGCTTCTGTCCTGGCAGGAAAAACTCCACTGAGACTAGCCTCCGATTTTGATCTTAGATGGGACTTTACCTTATATAGTGAAGGTATGATGGCCCTGGATGATTTGACCAAACGGGTAGAGTATATTTCCATAGATCGCTTGATCCATCAGCCACCCCTGGATACCGACTATGTATCTGTAGACCAATATGTGAGGACTGTCTCAAGTCAAAATAAACTTCCACAAACGAAAATCACACCACCCATATTGGCCAGCATGTTGACGAAAGATTGTAACAAAGCATTGCGCCTGGTCAAAAACATTGATAGCTGTAGCGATAAAGCACTTTTCTACGAAGTAGCTGACATCAGGACCTGGGCCTATCTGGGATTACATTTGGCAGAAAAAATAAAGGGAGCGATAGCTTTGCAAACCTATAGGACTCAGGGAAAAGATATCAATAAACAAACGGCCATAGATCATCTAACCAGGGCTCTTCAGTATTGGGACGAAGTCATAAAAATCACCAGACCTATATATAAGGATATGCCCCTGGTGCATTACAGCGAGCAGGACGGATTACCCTGGCAGGAAAATGATCATTTGCGGTTTCATTGGGAGCATTTACGCGGAACGGTGGCTAAGGATGTGGAGATAGCACGGAGGGCAGAAAGAGAATAGGAAGGGGAGTGAAGTGGTTGCCTCGCAATGTAAGGATACCACGGAGGGCACAGAGAGACACGGAGAAAAAGGAGGGTATGGATCGAGTAAATTAAATGTCTTTTTTAGAGGCGCGTTTATGCAATCGGGGTATATCCATCAAAGCAGCAGAGCCATACCAGGGATGCATCTCCATAATGAGAGACCCGGACTGTATAGCAGGGTCAGTCTCTGTCAGCTTTTTTGCTTCCTCTAAAGTAGTCACGTTAAAAAGATAAATTCCCCGGATGTCTTCGTCCGTCATCATAGGACCGGCCAACACCAATTTACCCTCCTCAGCCAGGCGATTGATATTTGCCATATGGGCAGCCTGAAGTTGAGCTCGGGTGGTTGAATCCTGGGATCGATTGGGCCCACGCTTTAACATGACCAGCACATAAGATTTCATCCCATAATCATCGGCACCAAGGCTTGCGGCATAAAGACTGTCGTAGGCATACAGATCAGCAGCAGGCTCTGCCGCCACCGAACTACTTTCTTCACGAGGTTTACAGGCCGAGATTAAAATCAATAAAAAAACAAGGTATTTCATGCTTCGTGGTTGAAGCGTGAAAATAAGATATTATCCCATATTGAGCATTGGAATGTCTAAGATCAATATCTTCATCAGCTGATGAAGATAAATGTCACAGTCCAACCGCAAGCGTCGGACCCTTTGGGCAAATAGCGCTAATGCGTTATTTGCGTTTATTATTAAGTAGATCAATTCTACAGGAATACAAAAAAGGGGCCATCTATAGCCCCCGGTTTTAAAACAGGCCTAACCAAAATAATTTTTTATTCCACTCCGGCGGGTCGGCTAATTCTCTTCAATGTCTTTAAATTTCTCCTTAAATTTCTTTTTGGATTTAGGGTCATTCATATCGTATGACTCTTCGTGACCGTCTTTAAACTTAAACTTGATTTTTTCTCTGGTTTGCGAGATTTCTAATATATCATCAGGAAGCCGAATATCTTCTAAAAGACTCAAGCCGGGTACTGGTGGCACCGGCGGTACTGGAGGCACCGGCGGGATGGGAGGCACCGGCGGCACTGGAGGAACTGGCGGGATGGGGGGCACTGGAGGAACTGGAGGAACTGGTGGTACCATCGGCATTTTACTACCGTATTTGTCATTGAACTCTCGTCTTTCAGCTATATCGTTGAGGTTAAAAGCCTTTTTATCGCCATTGATAAAATAAACGGTAGCGACATCCCCATCATCCGAGTTGCCCTGAATGGTGATGCGCCTGATCTCATCATCCTCATCGGTAGACCAGGACCAGGACATGGAATAGTCTTCGTCCTTTTTCGATTTTTTTTGTGGCACAGTATCTGTAATAAAGCGTTCCGATATACTTTTAAATGGTACAATTGCTGGTTGAGGATGGACGGAGCTACCCAAATCTGTCGAGGGCAATGATATAGGTATATCTATAAAAGCATTCACCGAAGTCAATGTGTCCGGAATGACTGCAGGAGCAGATCTAAAGGCCAATAATAAGATAAGCACCACGGGTAGGACAATTAAAAATTTTAATCGTTGAAAGGGATGAGATTTAATACGATTGATCATAAGTAAACGGGATTTTAAAGAATGAAAATTAAAGGTAGAAGAGAAAGAGTACGTGTTTTGACCAAGAGCCTTTACCAATAGATACTGATAAGCTTGGGCGTCCACTCCCTGCCTGACCATCAGGTCGTCAGTGAGATACTCCAGGTTTTGACGGATAGATTTTTTAAGCAACCAGGCTACAGGATTGTACCAATTGAGAATACAGATGAGCTCACCAATCAATATGTCAAAGCTGTGCCGTTGACGAATATGGATCCACTCATGGCGGATTATTTTTTCATATTCATCAGAAGACATTCCTGTCGGATTTATAAAGATCGAGTCTATAAAAGAAAAAGGGGTGATTTTTTGATCTAAAATATAAATTGGAAGTTCTGAGGGCACTAGTTTGATAGCTCGCTTTTTTAGTCCAATTAATGACGAAAATTGTATAACGAACCTGGCAATAAAGATGGTCATACCGAGGATCCAAAAAAAGATCAACCATTGACCAGGAGAATAAGGTAAAGCAGCAGTGTCAGTCACCGTAGTTTCGGAAATGGAAAATTGATGGAGACTGGGTATATACCGTGTCAAAGGATCCGAAAAGGAAACTGGAGAGATTGGGCTTGAGCTGAAGGTAGCCGTGGACAGAATAAAAGATAGGAGAATACCAAAGATGAAATACCATCGAATGGAAGTAAAAAAAGTAAGCCTTGATAAAAACAATTGATAGCACAGCATCAATACACTCAAGGCGATCGATAGTTTTAGACAAAACATCAAAACAGGGGCAATCATGATTTTTTACTTTTTTCGATGAGAGCAATGATTTCTTTGAGTTCGGAGGGACTTAGTCGTTCTTGTTCCACAAAAAAATTGACCATGTCTTTGTAGCTATTGTCGAAGTAGTCTTTGACAAATCCCTGCATGAAAGATTTTTTGTACTGTTTTTCGGTCACGGTCGGCTTATAGAGACTTACATTGCCGATCTTGCGGGAAGTGAGATATTTTTTCTTCTCGAGATTTTTGATCGTCGAGGCCAGGGTGGTATAAGGCACTTCAGCCTCTCCAAGTTCATCAAGGATAGCGCGGATATTGGTCTCGCCGAGCAGCCAGATGACCTTCATCGCTTGCTCTTCCTGAGGGGTTAATCTTTGAATCATCTACGAATTTTTTGTCAAATCTACGATGTTTTCGTAGTATTGTCAAGGGGTAAGAAAAAAATATTTTGTATGTTGCATACAACCCAGTGTCAAAACCTCAGACCTTGTTTGATGGGCTAAATAAAAAAAACCCTTCCAAAATAGATTGAAAGGGCTTTAGTATCTGTGAATTGAAATTATTCTCAAATCAACTTCCAACCTTCACGATAGGATCGGCCTACAAACTGGTTGGCTTCATCATGATTAGTGATCTTCATATTCTTGCCGTCCCATAAAAGCTTTTTACGACCATTATATGTCATGCCTCTACCATTGGCATTGGGAGTGCCGAGACCATAGCTTCTGATAGCCAGGTTACCCATGATGACGGTCTCTGTCAAAGGACCGGAATAATCAAAAGAAGAGGTGAGGGATCGATGCTGTGCACTACCAAAACCGGCTTTGCAGGCTTCTGTCCAGGATACCTGATGGCCATACTCCGGCAGCTTTTCATTTTTATTGCTAGTTGAAAAATTAGGATCCATCTCCAATTTTTTACCGTTTTTAAAATAAATCTTGGGTACCAATCCATAAGTGCCACAGGTCATGACACCTTTGGTGCCTATCATCATAACACCATTGGCGCTGTCGGTGTCACCGATGGGCTCGTTAGCAGGGATCCACTCCGGATGGAAGGGGCGGATGCCTCCATCGTACCAGGTGAGGGTAATTGCACTTTTATTTTTGGCAGTAGCATTAAATTTGAGCTGAACGTGAGATGAAGGAGGACAACCTTCTGGTATAAACTCAGGTACCCAATCTTGTTTAAACACCTGGCCCACACTACACTCTACTTCTGTGGGGTAACCAAGCCCCAAGACTCTAAACGGAGGATCTATGAGGTGACAACCCATATCGCCAAGGGCGCCGGTGCCAAAATTCCACCAACCCCTCCATTTAAAAGGGTGATACAGTGGATGATAATCTACATAACTGGCAGGGCCTAGAAACAAATCCCAATCGGCAGGTGACATGGACTCAGGGAGAGGCGGTTTTTCAGTAGGGGCAGGGATACCCTGAGGCCATACCGGTCGATTGGTCCAGACATATACTTTGTCAACCTTACCGATCAAACCCTTGTCAAACCACTGAATCATCTGCTGTTGACCGGGGTTAGAGGCTCCCTGGTTACCCATTTGAGATACTACTTTATATTTTCTGGCAGCTTCGGTCAGTTGTCTGGCTTCATAAAGATTGTGGGTCAAAGGTTTTTGAACATACACATGTTTGCCCAGCTGCATGGCCGTTATAGCGGCTATGCCATGGATATGATCAGGAGCAGAGATAGTCACCGCATCGATGTCTTTACCCATGGTATCAAACATCTTTCGAAAATCTTTGAACCTGGTCGCAGAAGAAAATTTTTCAAGTGAATTTTTACAACGGGCGGTATCGACATCGGTCAGTGCAACAACCTGATTGACACCGTTATAGAATGCATTTCTTATGTCCGACTCTCCTTTGCCTCCTGCCCCGATGGCTGCCAGGTTAAGGCGGTCGCTGGGTGCGGTATACCCCTTGCCCAACACATATCTAGGCACAATAAAGAAAGAAGCAGCGGCTATCCCGGATTGCTTGACAAATTCCCTCCGTTTTTTGTTGATCTTTTTATTCATTTTTATTTTATTTGATAGCGTCAAGTTAAGTAGATTCTCTATTTCATCGATACTTTATTGCTCGGAAATAATAGAATTATATAAAAAGATTTCAAGTCTTCAGAGATCTTGCAAAGTCAACACTTTCGGATACCACTTTTGGTCCAGCAGTTTTTGCTTTAATCGACAGGTTATATCGTATTTACAGCGTGGCAAAATACCACTATCCAGAAAAAGACTATATTAAGAACAATAACCAAATAAGGACATTGAATGAAAGAGTATTTTGAAAAATGGACGGCACAGTTGATCCCGTGGATATTCACACATGGATTAAAAATATTGTTGATTCTCGTCGGGGCATACTTTATTCACAAGCTAGCAGCCAGGTTTATAGAGGGTGCTGTAAGGATTTCTGTAAAACCAGACAACCATTCCTCCAATGAATCTGAAAAGAAAAGAGAAGATACCCTCATTCGCATTTTTGCAGTTACGTTTAGGGTGGTGCTGATAATATTAGTTGGGATGATGTTCCTGCAAGAAATCGGTATTATGATAGGACCTATCTTGGCGGGAGCCGGGATCGTAGGCCTGGCATTGGGGTTTGGAGGACAATATATCATCAGGGATTTGATCACCGGACTATTTATCATATTGGAAAATCAATATCGGATCGGGGATGTGGTCTTTCTCAATGAAACCTCAGGATTAGTCGAAGATATTAGTTTGAGAAGGAGTACACTTAGAGACCTGGATGGTACCGTCCATCACATACCTCATGGAGAAATAAAAATAGTCTCCAACCTTTCAAAAACTTTCGCCAGGGTGAATATCAATGTTGGTGTATCGTACAACGCCAATATGGACCAGGTAGAAGAAGTGGTCAATCGCATTGGCAATGACATGGCCAGTGATCCTGACTGGAAGGGCTCCATTATCACCCCACCGCGTTTTTTAAGAATAGATGACTTTGCTGATTCTTCTATTATCATCAAAATTGTAGGAGATACTCAACCCTTAAAACAATGGGTAATAGCGGGAGAAATACGAAAAAGACTTTTAAAGGAATTTAATCGAGCAGGTATCGAAATCCCTTTTCCACAAATGGTACTTCATCATGACACGGGTAGTGGTATAACCGAGTCGCTACAAAAAGACACACAAAAGAAAATTGAAAGTTAGGAAAACCAAGATAGTCGATAGACTCTCATTACTTTTACACTGCACGGCATGTATCTGACTTTCATTCCAATTGAATATCATCTCACCCCTCTCCAATGGTCGCTGATCATTATGGCCTCCATGATCACAGGTATGTCCAAGGCAGGTGTGGGACCGATATCAATTATCTCTGTTGCCATCTGGGCCTGGATATTTGGCAGCCGGCCATCCACCGGAATCTTATTGCCCATGCTCATCGTGGCAGACATCTGCGCGGTATATTACTACAAAAGGCATGCAGTCTGGCCCATTCTCATCAAGCTGATCCCATGGATAGCGATCGGTGTGATCTTCGCGGCATGGTTTGGACACAGAATAGATGACCAATTATTCAAACGCATGATGGCAGGCATCATCTTATTGTCGGTAGGTGCTTTGTTTTATTGGGAAAAGAAACCGCTGGCCCGCATCCCTTCGCATTGGGCTGTTTCCTCGGTGATGGGATTGGCGACAGGATTTACTTCAATGATAGGCAATCTGGCCGGAGGATTTTCTAATATCTATTTTATCAGCATGCGGGTGTTAAAAGATAATTTTATTGGGACAGCAGCATGGATGTTTTTTTTACTCAATCTTTTTAAGCTTCCGTTTCATATATGGGTGTGGAAGACAGTGACGCCAGAAACACTATCTCTCAACCTGATACTGGTACCCGGTATACTCCTTGGATTTTGGTTGGGAGTAAAGATTGTGGCCAACCTCAATGAGCGGAGGTTTAAAAACCTGATCCTTTGGCTGACTGCGATCTCCTCTTTGTTGGTGCTGCTGGATTTATGAGATAAAAGGGTACGACCCAAAAAAGAAAAAGATAAATAAAATTATGACCAATAAAAGGAAGGTAATGCTGACGCTGTTTTGCCTCATAGGCTACTTAGTAGTTTTTTGTCAAACCGAAACTCCAGCGCTTTGGTACTCGAAGCCTGCAAAAACATGGACGGAAGCCTTACCCGTTGGAAATGGTAGGTTGGGTGCGATGATTTATGGCGATTACCTGCACGAAAACATCCAGCTTAATGAGGAAAGTGTATGGGCCGGATCAAAAACAAACAACAACAATCCGCAAGCAAGGGCTCATCTTGGCGAAATTCAGCAAGCCATATTTCATCAGGAATATAATAAAGCGTTGGACCTGGCCAATAATTATATGGTGGGAACACCTCCGCGAATCCGGTCGTACCAACCTTTGGGAAATCTTTTTATCAATTACCAATGGAAGACAGAGCCAACTGTGTACAAAAGATCACTGAATCTGCACAACGGTATTGCAAAATCAGAATACGCCATTGATGGAAATAAAGTTACTCAAGAAGTTTTTGTTTCTGCGCCACAAGATATTATAGTGATCAGTATTAACGCCGAAATGGTCTTTAATGCCGATGTGCTTCTTTCGCGGGAATACGATAACGATAACGAGAATAAGGATAAAAGAAAAAAATCAGATCCACCTTTTGTTCCTTTTTATACCAATATTTATAAAAATGAAAAGGGGCTCGCTTTTTACACAGGACAAATCGTGGATGCCGAGGAACCAAACAAAGGTCTGCCCGGAAAGCACATGCGATATGCTGCCACAATGAAAATTTTATCAGTCGATGGAAAGATAGAACCTATAATAACCAATAAGTCAACAGGGTTTCATCTTCAGTCGGTGAAAAACATAGTGCTTGTTATTACAGGGGCAACCGACTATAACCTTAAAAAACTAGATACGGACCCTCAACTTGACCCTTTGGGTATTTGCAAAACAATCATTGCAAAAGCAGAAAAATTTAAACCTAGCCAACTAAAAGTAATTCATACACAAGATCATCAGCTACTTTTTGATCGTGTGAAATTTTCATTGGGCGACGATGAATTGAAGAGTATGGCAACCGACGAACGTTTGGCCCGGATGAAAGAAGGAAAATCCGACCAGGGACTTATCACGCTCTACTATCAGTATGGCCGTTACCTTTTAATGAACTCATCCAGAAAACCAGGTCGGTTGCCAGCCAACCTGCAAGGTATATGGAATGATCTTTATGATGCACCATGGAATGCCGACTTCCATACCAATATCAACTTGCAAATGAACTATTGGCCCGCCGAAACCGGCAATCTTCCGGAAACAGTTATCCCGTTGTCGGGTTTTATGCGGGAGCTGACTACTTCAGGAGCAGTGACCGCCAAAGAAATGTATAATGCAGGAGGCTGGACGATGCATCACCTTACCGATCCCTTTGGAGTAACAGGAGTAATGGATGGAGTGTGGGGGATTACACCCCTGGACGGTTCATGGATGACCTTTGCCCTTTACGACCATTATGAATTTACTCAGGATATGGGTTACTTGCGGAATGTTGCCTATCCGATGATTAAAGGGTCTGTTTCTTTTGTATTGGATTACCTGATTAAATCACCCGAAGGCTTCCTGGTGACCAATCCATCACACTCTCCGGAAAATGTATTTTATGTACCAAATACGAATCCAAAAGAAAAGTCACAATTATGTTACATGCCCACGGTTGACATTCATATAGTCAACGCCCTGTTCAACAATTTCACTCAAGCAGCCCGAAAACTGAATGTAGATGCGGGCCTGGTAAAGCAAGTGAAGGACGCCCAAAAACTCCTGCCTCCTCTACAGGTTTCAGCAAATGGAACCTTGCAGGAATGGATCAAAGATTATGAAGAAGTAGAACCAGGACACCGACATATTTCGCACTTGCTTGGTTTGTATCCATTGAACCTGATATCACCCAATGACACGGTGTATTTTCAGGCAGCAAAAAAAACACTCGAACGGCGACTGGCCAATGGCGGCGGACATACCGGGTGGAGCAAAGCATGGATTGTAAGCTTGTTTGCTCGATTACTTGAACCAGAAAAGGCGCTGGAAAACCTGAATGAATTGTTGCGAAAAAGCACACTCACCAACTTATTTGACACCCATCCTCCGTTTCAGATAGACGGAAATTTTGGAGGTACTGCCGCCATTGCTGAAATGTTATTGCAATCACAAAACGGAGAGATTCACCTGTTGCCTGCTGTTCCTGCTGCCTGGTCCGAAGGATCAATACATGGACTGAGGTCGAGAGGCGCCTGTACGGTTAATATCGATTGGAAAGGGGGTGCCCTGACAAAAGTTTCCATAAAATCCGATCAGGGCGGTTCTTATGTTGTCCGGTACAAAGAGAAATTAAAACAAATACGCTTACATGCAGGAGAAACAATTCAACTAGATGGCTTCTTGAATTAAAAGTTGAAGCAATTTAAGGTCAATAAGAGTTTTTAATAAGAAAGAATCCGAGTTTATTAGAAAAAACAGGCATATTGAATAGCGTAGTCCCCTCCCAAAGCATTGGTTTCTTTAAAAGCAGATAAAAAGCGATTGTATACTTCTCTGATAAACAAGCGCTTATTTATTTAACAGTAGAAAGTTTCATAAGATTGCAATAATCATTGCTTTAGGGCAGTTTTTATATTGTAAATTCATTTATGATCAATAATCAAACTTTATGGCAAAAACCTTTACACAAAAAGAACTTGTATCAAATAACCTGGGTGGAATAGACCATGAACCTGGTGACACCGCGGAAGAAGACCAGCAGATCCATGAACTCATAGATCGGTTTAAAAACCTCCGTATCAGACCCTCCCTGAAGAGTGTGCACAAAGTCCTGGAGTATTCGAGATTGCATGCGGCAGTCTAAAAAACACCACATTATGCCACATCTGGCGCAAGATGATCAACCTTTGAGTCTGAGACTCAAAGGTTTTTTGTTTAATAGGCTGGACTGTAATAAAAGTGACAGGAGGTAGGCTTAGCAATGCGGATACTTTTTATTTGGGTTTAATAACTAAATTTGCGGACGATTTTTTAAGGCAACAGATAATCGTTTTTTGCAGAGACAAACTTTCTCGAGCAGAAAGCATATAAATTTTTGAAGTTGCCCGCAAAAGACAGATTTATTTATTTATCTATTCATGAGAATCATATCTATATTTTTATTAGGACTTTTTATTATTAATCAATCATGTATCCCGGTAAAAAAGGATCAGATAGCAGCCGAGATCGATACGCAGTCTGTGGAGATTCGATTACAAGACTCCACGATCAGAAATGTCCTGCAGGCCCAGAATGACCAGGATCTCCAGGCACTAATATCCTATTTTGGAGCTACCGACCCATCTGTGAGATATGCAGCTACCGCCGCACTCGGCTCTGTCCGCGACTTCAGTATCATCGATACCTTGAGTTACATGCTACATGATGCCAACGTGTCCGTATCTGCAGCGGCTGCGTACAGCCTGGGTCTGATCGGGTCGCCCAGAAGTCAATCGGCCCTGATCGGTGCATTCCGACAGTATGATACAGCAGGAATCAATTCTTCCATCAATAGTGCTATCCTTGAAGCTATTGGAAGAACAGGCACAGCAGATTTTCTTCATGCTATGGCCACCGTAGAGACCTACGAACCGACCGATACCTTATTATTATTAGGCCAAATCAGGGGCATCTATCGATATATGCTCAGAGGTATTGTCGATCCGGCCGGCACCACTATTGCCCTTAAATATGCCACTGGTGAGATCTACCCTCAAGAAGTGAGGCTAATGGCAGCTCACTATCTGTCCAGGGCAAAAAATCTCGATCTCTCAGGTCAGGCAGATTTGCTCAATGAATCGACTGCAAAAGAAAACAATCCGGATGTCAAACTAGCCTTGATACTGGCGTTGGGTAAAACAAAATCCTCCACTGCCCTGACAACGCTGACCAATGTCATCAGCCAGGATCAGGATACCAGAATGGTGAGCAATGCACTAAGATCGTTAAGTAATTTTGATTACCAACAAGTAAAAACGATCATACTCACGGCCATCAGGCATAGTTCTATATCTGTCGCCACTGCAGCCCTCAACTATCTCAATGACTTTGGCAGAGAGGCAGATGCTAATGAATACCGCAATATAGCCCGGGAAAACATACCCTGGCAAGTCAAAGTCCCTCTGCTGGCCATCGCCAACAAAAACTACTCTTATGCCTATGCCATCACCAAAGGCAATATCAATGGTGAGCTAAAATCCATCTTTGGCCGATCTGACAATATCCAGGAAAAAATAGCTTGCCTCAAAGCACTGGGCAGCGACCCAAAAAACATCAATTATTTGTTGGAAGTAGGCCGGCAATCTGACATTCCTGCCATACACGCTGCAGTGATGGAATCCGGTATCGAATCCTTAAAGAGTAAGTATTTCAATAATGCATTTGGTGGTTCGGGAGAATCTGTAAAAAAGAACATCATAGCCTATATTATGGATAAGCTGGCTACCGGGGATGATGCTGCTTTGGAAATCATCGAATCTTCTGTTAAAGATCAAAGCCTGGGACTGAAATCCATCGTAGATCCAGCAGCTATCGAACAAATCAAAACGACGCTGGCCAATAACCCAACTCCAACGACCCCTTATGCTCAGTATATGCTCGATAAGACACTCAATGCCTTGAAGGGTACGAGTACTCCTTTGAGCCATATGACAAATTATAAAAAGCTCACAGCAGCAGATTTTACGCTGGATGGGGTCACCGCTGTTGCTGAAATAGTGACAGACAAGGGATCCATCAAGATAAAACTATTAAAAGAGATAGCTCCTGCCACAGTCCTCAATTTTGTGCGCCTATCCAAGTCAGAATTTTATAATGGTAAGTATTTTCACAGGGTAGTCCCCAATTTTGTCATTCAAGGCGGATGTCCCCGGGGTGACGGCTATGGATCTATGGATTATAGTATCCGATCGGAGACACCGCAGATCTATTATAACAAAGCAGGCATGGTAGGAATGGCCTCCAGTGGTAACCATACCGAGAGCTGTCAATTTTTTATTACCCACAGCCCCACCCCTCACCTGGATGGCAATTATACGATTTTCGCGCAGGTGATAGAGGGGATCGATGTGGTCAATAGTATCCAGATCGGAGATAAAATACTACGTATCAACTTTACAGAATGAAAGAACTCGCTTTAGCTCAGATCCACAAAGCATTAGGTGCCCGGATGGCAGAATTTGCTGGTTTCAATATGCCTATCTATTATACAAAAGGCATTACAGAAGAGCATCTGCAGGTAAGGAATAAAGTAGGGGTGTTTGATGTATCTCATATGGGAGAATTCATTATCAAAGGACGCGAAGCCCTGGCACTGATTCAATCCATCACCACCAATGATGCATCCCGGCTCTCTATAGGTCAGGCACAGTATAGTTGTATGCCCAATGAATATGGGGGAATCGTCGATGACCTCCTGGTCTATCGTCTTGACGAAGATCAATGCACAGATGGAGAACAAGCCTATATGCTGGTAGTCAATGCCGGCAATATCGATAAAGACTGGAATTGGGTCTTGTCACACAACAACTTTGATACCAGGGTCATCAATATCTCTGACCGCACGGCATTGTTGGCGATCCAGGGACCGCTCGCTACTCAGGTATTACAGTCATTGACCGAAGTCCGGCTGAGTGATTTGGAGTATTACACCTTCTCCAAAGGGCGGTTGGCAGGTATAGACAATGTATTGATTTCAGCAACAGGATACACCGGGGCAGGTGGATACGAACTGTATTTTGATGAACAACATGCCGTATCTATGTGGGAGGCAATCTTCGAAGCTGGAAAGTCATATGATATTCAGCCCATAGGTTTAGGCGCACGAGATACTTTGAGACTCGAAAAAGGATACTGCTTATACGGCCATGATATAGATGATACCACCTCCCCGCTCGAGGCAGGCTTGGGTTGGATCACTAAATTGAATAAAGGCGATTTTACTTCTTCTGAGAAATTTAAGGAGCAGAAAAAAGCGGGAGTGGATAAAAAGCTGGTGGGATTCAAAGTAGATGACCGTAGAGTACCACGCCAGCACTATCCGATTTGGTCCATGCAAAATGAAACTATTGGAGAAGTCACATCTGGAACCGTGTCACCTATATTGTCTATGCCTATTGGGATGGGTTATGTCAAAACAGCATTCGCCAGGCCGGGTACATCCATACAGATTAAGGCAGGAGAAAAACTACTGGCGGCGACCGTGTGTGAACTGCCTTTTGTAAAATGATGGCATAATTAGAGAAAGTAGCAATACTTTTAAAGCCTGGAGTCAAGACAGCGTCATGCACATCAGTCCTTTTATCGGCCATATCCCTGATCTATCCAAAACTGGATTTGATGATAGTTTTTATCAATCTATGCGGGACGATTTTAATGCGCTGTTTGATGCCGGTTTATTCAAACAGGTTGCTCTTCAACCGGCCTATTACCTGGTAGAAATAAAAAACAAAAACAACGTGTCTACCGGTTTGGTCGCGATGACCTCCATGCAGGAATATAACGATCAAAACATTTTAAAACACGAGCAGACGATTTCAAAAAAAGAAAAACTGCACAAAGCCCTGCTTACCTCCCGTAAAGCCATGATCAAACCGGTCGCCTTGCTGATGCCTCACCAGAAGACGCTCCAGCAGGAGTTTGAAGCTATAAAAATAAAAAGCAAACCAATCCTGAGGATCAGGTTTCCCGATCTCACTACTACTCAAAAATTATGGAGGGTGGATGCCCCGGTCTTAATTAAAAAAATCACATCGCTATTTGAAAAAAAAATTAATAAAGTCATTATCGCCGATGGCCATCATAGGTTTGCTTCTCTCGCCAGGTTACAATCATCCAAAAACCCAGCCTCTATCTTGTCGATCTATTTTTCACCGGATCAGATGCAAGTATCTACATTTTATAGGGTGGTCAAAAAACGTAGTAGTCAATCCTATGAGCAATTAATTAAAAAACTTAGGGAACATACTACAACATGGCAAAAAACAACTTCGATTATTGTCGAACGAGGTTGTATCCATTTGTTCTTAAAAGGAGAACTGTATCGGTTCAGATTAAAATCTTCCGGCAGTCAACCGGTACATTTATCTTTTTCTGAACAAATACTGGGACCGGTATTCGAGATACATAAAGAAACGACGAGTAAAAGAATTTCTTATGTGGAAGCGCCACAAAACGAAACGGAACGAGGGCGCATTCTCGAAGAACATAAGGATGAATTCGTGTTTATGCTTCCTCCACTGACTACGCACCAAATTTTGCGCAACAAAAAAATATTACCGCCAAAAAGCACCTTGTTTTCTCCAAGGATCATGAATGGTTTGATAGTGGCACTTACTTGAAGAATAAGAGGAAAGAGATACAATAGCATTTGGTCGAGATCATAATCCAGACTGATGAGTATCAGGGTGATCGGTAAGGTTAGCCTATAACTTTATACCCGCGTTGATACTGATTATCAACAATGTGAATAGGTCGATGATGAGTAGAATTGAACTTTATCGGACTATTTTATATCAAAGGTTTTTCTTCTACTGCTGTAGGGTTATAGAATAGTCCTGCCTCTGTCATTTATTCAATTCTTTTCTTGGGCACCGATTTCTTATTAGATAATGTTTTTTTCAATTTTTAATTATTGATTATGAAAAAACTATTAATCACAGCAGCGATGGCAATGATTATACAAGTTGCTTTTGCACAGGATTCCACGAGCCAGGATCGGTTTAATCAATACGGCAGAATAGTTAGCAGATCACCACTGGATGTAGAAAACAGAAATGGAATACTTGTCTTCGAATCTGCAGATCAATCGTATCGATTATGGTTTGACATCAGGGTGCAGGTTGATGGACAGGTGTTTTCAAAAAACACATTGAATCCCATAGGAAATGGTGCCTCCATTCGCAGGGCTCGATTTGCTACCAAAACCAATCTTACAAAAAATTGGTATGGAGAGATAGACCTTGATTTTTCCAATGGCATACTAGAACTGAATGATGCATACATACAATATGACTTTCGCAATGGACTCGCTTCACGGATAGGCAATTTTAAAGAGCGATTTTCAATGTCACAAACCTCTTCTTCCAGGTATCTTAATTTTCTGGAGAGACCAATGGCGATTGTAGCAATGACCCCATCCAGGCACATTGGCTGGGAGACCAGTTATAGCGCAAAATATTTTTTAGTATCCAGTGGTTTGTTTTTCCAGGCAGTAGAAGATGCAGAGACCAGAATATTTGTAGAGGATAACAACAAGGATTATGGTAGAGATGAAGGTATCAGCTGGACTAGCAAATTAGCTCTCCAACCGTTTGGCACAAGTACAGAATATGGGGGACACCTTGCCCTGGCGCATTCGTATCGTCAACCAAAGACGAGTGTAGATGTAAGTGAATATGGTGGGATACGTTACAGTACCAGATCACTAAGCAGTATTAATCGCAAAAAATACCTGGATACGGATGTGATCCCGGATTTTAATTACTCCAGCATGAACAATGTGGAGTTGGCGGCCTATTACAAAGGATTAGGCGTCCAGGGAGAGTATATCATGAATAGAGTGCACCGCAATAGCGATTTGGTAAGGCTGGATTTTGATGGATTTTATGCTCAAGCCGCTTGGTTATTGTTTGGTGGAAAACAATTTTATAATAAAACCGAAGCGGAGTTTAGCCAGCCCTATCGCGGAAAAAAATGGGGGGATATCGAACTGGCCTTGAGATATGATTATATCAACTTGAATGACAAAGATATCTACGGGGGATCAGCCGAAGGATACACGGCAGGTGTCAATTTCTATGCCGACAAAAACGTAAGATTCCAGGTAAACTATAGTTATGTCAATCATGACCGGTACGCCAATGGAAAGAATAAATTGTTTGTAGGTTATGACTTGACGGGAGCGCTTACCAAAGACCCGACTCAGGTAGCAGACTCAAAAGGAAAAGCGGGTGATGACTATGGTATGCTCGGATTTCGATTTGAAATAAACTTTTAATAGAACCTCTAAATTCAATATCATGAAAGTTAAAACTTTATTATATGTTTCAATTGGCTTTTTCATCATGATGAATGCCTGTGTGAAGGATGACCTCTTTAATGGACCCGCATTGATATCGGAGGTGACCGCCGTACCAGTAGCTCCAAAATCATCGGATAGTGTAAGTATAACTGCCCGAATCACTGATTTAAAGGGAATCGCCACCGCCATATTGGCTTACAGGGCTTCGGCCCAAGGTACATTTACCTCGCTGGCGATGCAACATGAAACTCCCTACCAATATCATAGCACGATACCTGCACAAATATTCGGAAGCAAGGTCGAATATTTTATCGAAGTCAAAAACATCGAAGGTTTTACATCCAGGTATCCTACTGTAAATACATACTATGCCAATTATACGGTCGGAGCATCCAATATCCTTAAACTGTATATCAACGAAGTATTGTCTGATGGAACCAAAGATGCGTCTGATCCTGACTGGGTAGAAATATACAATGCGTCGGATATCCCAGCTGACATCAGCGGCTATGCATTTTATGACGAAGGCATTAAAACATCGGGTGGTAGCAAAGCTAAAAGATTGCTAAATGCAGGGACGATCATACCGTCCATGGGGTTTTTGGTATTAAAAACAGAATACACTTCTGGCGAATACGCCGTTGAATTTGGACTGAGCTCTACAGGAGATGCAGTATATCTTGAGAATGCTTCAGGAGTATTAGTTGCTGCATTGGATTTCCTGGCTATCAACCTGGTGGGTAAGAAATCATATGGTCGCCAACCTGATGGTTCTAATAACCTGGTGATATTTAATACACCATCGAGAGGCACTTCTAATGATTGATCCAATGGTTGTGAGCAGGTAATTTCTTACAAAACCTAATTCATATTCAAAAGGATGAAAAAATGAAAGAGCAGATGGGAAGGGATAAGGTACAGCCTCGCTTTGAATTTAGAACCTTCGGCCAAAATTTTGATTGGGCTGTCAAACGAATGGCCCGATTGTCAATGCCGGTTCCGGAAAATCTCTGGGACCGGCACAGTGACGAAATCTATATTGTATCCAGAGCCATTACTCATAACAATACCAAAATCAGGGACGGCCTATTAGACATCAAGACCCTGATAGAAACCAAACAGGGCTTGGAGAAATGGAACCCACTGTTGAAAGTAGTTTTTCCAATATCTGTCGATGCTTTGAGGGATGAAATATTTCCGGCATTACAGGCAGACATGCCCACTTTTGATCAAAATAATATCCACATGGCCGCATTTTTGGAAATGGTACATGTACACCCAAAGTTGGTGGCTGTTCGTATTCACAAACAACGCAGTGCGTATCTGGTGAATAATGCAATCTGTGAAACAGGCTCCGTATTGATCAATGGTGCCCGGGTGGAAACCATTTGTATCGAATCTACCGAAATGGACGATATTCTAAAGGCGATAAACGAAATTGGCTTAGCAGGAATAGAAAACATTAATTATCTCCAGGCCATAAAACGAGTCATCGGAATGATCGATAAACCACTGGCAAATTAAAACTCAAATCTTTATGCCTCAGGAAATAGAAAGAAAATACCTGGTGACCTCAGATGCCTACAAAAAGGAAGCCATTGCAAAAACCAGGATCACCCAAGGATATCTTAGTTCTGTGCCAGAACGAACAGTACGCATTAGAATCAATGGGGATCAGGCCTATATCACCATTAAAGGTATTGGCAATGATGCAGGAAGCTCAAGATATGAATGGGAAAAAAACATACCGCTGGCAGATGCCATGGAACTCCTTCGACTTTGTGAGCGCGGAGTCATCGACAAGGTACGATACATCATTCCTGCGGGGCTGCATATTATCGAAGTAGACGAATTCTTTGGTCAAAATCAAGGACTAACGGTAGCAGAAGTCGAGTTGAATAGGGAAACGGAACAGTTTAATAAACCCAATTGGTTTGGAACGGAAGTCACAGGTGATGTGAAATATTACAATTCTATGCTGATGAAAAACCCATACACACAATGGTCGCAGGAGACTAATTCACTGATAAAAGACAAAAATGACGAAGGGTGAAATCAGTATAGAATCGCAAAACCCTACTCCGGCATTCGACTTGCTGGATATGAATAATTATAAGGTTGAAAAGCTCAGGAAATTTAAAAAAGTCGGGTTTGAGCGATGGATGGAGCTCACAGGAGGACCTTTAGCAATAATTAGTTTTATCGTTATTTATTATTTTTCAGATATCGGCTTTTTAAATAATATCAATGCAGACATTCTCCAGGAAAGTGGCATCAAAAGATGGAAAGAGCTGGGGGCTGAAGGTTTTTCAAAAATCAATTATGCTATGCTGGCTATTTTTGCAGCGTCCATTATCCTGTGGATTACCGAAGCTATACCCAATTACCTTACTTCCCTGATAGTGATTCTTGCCATGGTTCTTACAGGGGTCACTACAGAGAATGTAGCGTATGCCCAGCTGGGTCATCCTGTAATGTGGCTTAATATTCTATCCTTTATACTGGCGAGCATGTTGGTTACCACCAAAGTAGCCAAAAGATTTGCTTTATGGTTTGTGTTGAAGTTTGGCAAAAATGCCGGAGGTATATTTTTTAGTTTTATAGTGATCAATATTGTATTGTCGATTTTTATATCTGCTACTACGGCCAAAGCGGCCATTCTCTTACCTATCTTCATGGTCATTGCCGCGATATATGGTGCGACGATGGATCATCGAAATAATTTTGGCCGGAACATCGTGTTGCAAAATCTCTTTCAGATCAATATGGGCGCAACGGGTTTTATCACCGGATCCGGGGCTAATTTGTTGGCGGGCTCATTGATAGCGGGCGCATTGGGTCAGTCACTGTTTAGTTACCAGGATTGGTTTGTTGCAGCATTTCCACTTTGTATTATACTCATATTTATTGGTTGGTTTGTGGGGACCAAAATTATATTTCCTATGCGACCAGATGAGCGCAAGCCACAGATAGAAGGAGGCATGGAAAGATTGCGGATAGAGTATCAACTATTGGGGAAAATGCGTGTGAGCGAATATAAATCTATAGCTATATTTTTGGTGGTTCTGGCAATGTGGGCTACGGATAAACAGCATGGCATTTCTCAGACCGCAGTCGCTTTTATGGGAGCCGTGGTGGCCCTGCTACCGGGTATCGGAGTAGTAAAATGGAATGATGTAGATATACCCTGGCACCTTATGTTGTTTTCCGCCGGGGCGTATGCCTTGGGTCTGGGATTGGACACCACAGACCTTCCCGCCAGCATCGTAAATACGCTGTTCAATTATTTTGGAGTCACCGCTGCCACACCGTTTTGGGTTTTATACCTCGGATTGACATTCGTCATGTTGTTTAGCGGTATCCTGTTTCAATCCAAAACGATGCGTGCCCTTATATTTGTACCTATGTCCATCGGAATAGCGCAAAAATTTAATTATCCGATTATGAGTTTAGCTTTTCCGGTAGCATTATTGATCGAGCACGTATATGTGTTACCATTTAATGGCAAACCCTCCGCTCTATTATATACGACCAACCATTATAGCATGACTGATTCTTTTAAATACGGGTTTACAATGATGGTCATCAGTTGGATTATGATCATTATCTGGGGCGAAACTCTGTTGAGATATCTGGGATATACCCAAAATGGAGTCTTTTTCTAATGCGTATTTGGATAACAATAAAATAATTGAATATGTCTATAGATTATGAAATCCTCGTTCGCTTTTTATTAGCAGCACTCTGGGGTGGCCTGGTGGGAACAGAAAGAGAATATCATAATAAATCTGCAGGATTTCGCACCATGATCATGATTTCGGTGGGTTCTTGTTTTTTTACGATGATGTCTGAGGTCATTGGTGAGGTAGCCAATGCAGATCGCATAGCGGCCAATGTGGTGACCGGCATAGGATTTTTAGGCGCGGGTGTAATTTTTAGAGGCGAAAACAGAGTAAACGGGATCACCACGGCAGCGACCATTTGGGTAGTCGCGGCAGTAGGCATGGGTATAGGTGCCGGTAGGTATTTTGCTTCCGCCTCCGCGAGTATCCTGGTTTTATTGGTGTTAGCAGTGCTGCCTTATGTTGAAAATATCATCGGCCGGCTCAACCAGGCCAGGATATATAAGATCCAATATACCGATCAGGAAAATGCCAGAGTTGCTATTGAACAGCTACTTACCCGGGCTAATTTAAAATTCAGGTTGACGGGAGAAATTAAACGAGGGGATCACTTAGACCAGCATTGGCAGGTATCCGGTAAGGCTAAAAACCATGACTTGTTTATAGCCGCACTCAAGAAGATGGATAAAATAAACAGGTTTGAATATTAATACTTCGTATTCACCGAACCAAAGTAAAATCACCTGACTTATTGATTGTCAGACGAGCTCCCTGGCTATCAAGGGTGACGATTTTTAAAAAATACAAATATACACCTGCAGGTGCTTCGCGCTGCCTGAAGGTGCCATCCCAACTCGTATCTACGGACCGTGAAACAAACATCAAATCACCCCAACGATTGAATACAGACCATTCAAATTGATCTATGGGGGGGAAGTCGGGTTTGATTAAAGGCTTTATTTCGTCATTTAGACCATCATGATTTGGTGTGAATATATTGGCTATGTACAATCCTTTTTCGCAAGACTCGATCCTAACCTTAAAACTTTGTGTGATGAGCGGACCACAACGGTTTTCTATTTGTACTGTATACACTCCCGGGGTGTATATAGTCCTGAAATAATTCTTACTTCCATTTTCCCATTGGAGCCTTTGTCCGTCAAGATGCACGCCACCCGATAATACGATTTGTGTGCCCTCACAGATAGTAGTATCGCGACGGGCCAATGTGGAAGCAGCGGTATTTCCAAAAGATCGAATACTAAAGGCTTTTGAAATCATGCATGACGGAGAATAAATCAGCTCAATTCGATAGGATCCATCCTGTGAGGCAGTGTAATATGGAAGTGTACTGCCATCGTGCCATCGATATTTTAATTGAGCCGGCAAGGGGGTAAATGCATTTAAAAGTAAAGTATCATGTACACAGCGCGAAGTATCAGATATCGGTATCTCCATGGGCACCAGTACGACATTATCTACTGCATAATTAGCGATAAGGCCATTGGGGAAGTTAGGATTGATTTTTCCGGTGGGAGAGGTCTCGGTACTGGCATCTATTCGAAAATTGCCTATTAGTAGATAATGTTCTGTTCCATCTGCGACAAAACATTCACTGATTTTGTGCCATTCATAATCTTGATTTATTTTGCTTACCGCGGTCGGTCTCAGAGACAGATAGTTTCTAGGTACATCAAAGTCAAATAAGGGCAATGATTTGGTAAAAGCTACATCCTGGCCATTGGTGAAAACAGTATTGACCAGTTTTCTATTTGGAAAAGTATCCACTGACCGCACCATCATCTCGAAGTAATATTGCTGGCCGGCTTGCAGGGGTTGTATCAGTTTGGCTGCAAGGTATAATCGTCCACTATATATATTGTCATCGGCAAATCCCCGGTAATAAGTCTCTACAAAACCACATTGACTGCCATTGATGCCCATCTTAGGATCACGGATAAATCGCCACCAATCTACATATGGACAAAGGTTGGAGAGATCTACTGGATTGTTTTGAGGCACAAACCAGTCTGAGATAGTGGAAAATCCACTGCACGTAACAGCCTCTTCAAATTCACCATTGGGTACGAGATTGACCTGACCTGGAGTCTGGTAGACACCCAGGGTAGATGCTATCAGCCAATACCAAAAGAGAATCTTCATTTTCATCAAAAAAATAATAGTAGTGCAAAATAAGTTGACTTTCTTCAATATATCTTTTTGGGGGCTTTAAAAATGATTCAACGATTTTAGCGATATTTGAGACATCAAACGCACGAGGCATATATTATTAACAATTGCGGTAGGGATTATTTTCCTCCATAGTATATTTCCGCATGTACACAATGATAAGATTCGGGAAATTTTTCATAATAATCATAGTTCGATCCTCTGCCTCCTCAAAGACCTGGTGCATAATGATTTGGGCGAAGGACACCTGGAGCACTTTTTGCAAAGCCACGCTCAGGATTTGAATGAAGTTATTACGACATTACCCTCCAGCAGTACAGATTTTCTTTGCGTAAATATTTATGGACCTCCGTCAAATATAAATTATGTTTTCCGAGGTCCTATACCATATTTGTTTCTGAGGCCCCCACAGTTTCTGGGACCAGCCGTGACTTCCCGAGGTCCACCATCCTTATCTGTTTTTCCTGGTTGATTTGGATATTTATCAATCAGTCTAACCTCTTTTCCAGGGGTTGGTTTTTTATTTTATCATATCTTATCAAAGAGTATTGTCATGCTTCAGACCATTATACATTATAGTTTAAAACATAAACTGATCAATTTTTTATTTGTCGCGGCCTTGATTGTGTTTGGCATATATGCCTTGATGAATATCCCAATTGGTGCCGTGCCCGACATTACCAATAACCAGGTGCAGGTGATCACCACCTCGCGCAACCTGGCTACAGAAGATGTCGAAAAATATTTGACTTATCCGGTAGAACTGGAAATGGCCAATTTACCCGGAGTAAAAGAGATCCGGTCTATCTCTAAGTTTGGCTTATCGGTGGTGACCATTGTGTTTGAGGAAAATCAAGGGACTTATCTACCACGACAACTCATCGCAGAAAAATTAAAAAGTGCTGAAGAAAAAATACCCAAGGGCTTTGGCATTCCCTTTATGGGGCCTATCACAACCGGCCTGGGAGAGATCTATCAATATGTATTGGATGTCAAGCCTGCCTATAAAGAGCGGTATTCTACTACAGACCTTCGCACGATACAGGATTGGATCGTCAAACGACAACTTTCCGGCATCCCGGGAGTCGTAGAGGTCAATACCTGGGGCGGGTATCTCAAAACCTATGAAGTGGCCGTTGATCCTGCCAGGCTTCGGGCTATAAACCTCTCCATCACCGAAGTATATGAGGCTATGTCGCGTAATAATGGTCTTGCAGGAGGAGGATATATAGAGAAAAACAATGAAAGTTATTTTATTAGAGCAGAGGGCCTGGTCTCTACCCTTGAAGAAATCGGCAATATCGTAGTTGACAACAGAGACGGCATACCAATATATATCAAAGATGTCGCAAAAGTAAAACTAGGGCACGCGACGCGATTTGGGGCTATCACCGGCAACGGAGAAGGTGAAAAAGTGCTGGGCCAAATCATGATGTTAAAAAATGCTTCCTCCAAAGCAGTCATCAATGCAGTACAGAAAAAAGTGGCCAGCATTCAAAGCTCCTTACCGGAAGGTATCATTATCAATCCGATATTAGACCGCAGTCATCTGGTCAAAAAGACTACCCTGACCATTTCGGAAAATCTGATCCTGGGTTGTCTTATCGTGATCCTGGTAGTCATTTTATTATTGGGCAATCTACGATCAGCGCTGGTAGTGGCTTCTGTGATTCCGCTTTCATTAATATTTGCCATTTCATTGATGTATATTTTTGATCTGGATGCTAACCTGATGAGCCTGGGCGCCATAGATTTCGGTATCATCATAGATGGAGCAGTCATCATCGTTGAATATATCGCATTTAATATCAGCAGGGAAATTAAAAAAATAGGGGTGATCTTGCCTGAAAACAGGCGGAGTACCATGGACAAAATCACTGAACATGCAGCGGCCAAGATGATGCGATCTGCTGTATTTGGACAGCTGATCATTATCATCGTTTTTATTCCCATCTTATCACTGTCCGGAGTAGAAGGAAAGATGTTTAGACCGATGGCCCTGACATTTTCGTTTGCACTGATCGGTACGATGATCTTGTGTCTGACTTATGTGCCGATGATGTGTGCATTATTCATCAAGCCGGATACCAAAAACAAAAAGAATATTTCTGATCGATTGATGCTTTTTTTACAAAGACTTTACCAGCCTGTGATCAAAGCAGCACTAAATGCAAGAAGTGTAGTGCTCGGCATGGCAGTAATCCTCATCCTGGTGGCAGTATTTCTGTTTTCAAGGATGGGGGGTGAATTTATCCCTACCCTGGATGAAGGAGATTTTGTGATCCAACCAGTGCTCAAGACCGGGATGTCTTTGGACAAAACCATTGAGATGACGACCCGTATGGAAAAAATCATAAAAAGATTTCCTGAAGTAAATCAAATAGCCAGTAGAATAGGAGCGGCAGAAGTGCCTACTGATCCAATGTCTATGGAAGAAAGTGATATCATCATCACCCTACATGCAAAAAAACATTGGGTAACTGCAAAATCTAAGGATGCATTGGCCGATACGATGAAGGCAGCTATAGAAGCAGAGATCCCAAATGTCGAAGTTGAATTTACACAACCAATAGAAATGCGATTCAATGAATTGATCACCGGAGTAAGGGCCGATCTGGCAATTAAACTTTTTGGCGATGACCTGGATCTATTGTACAAAAAAGCGATAGAGATAAAAAATGCTATTGACCAAGTACCGGGAGCTGCAGATATTACTGTAGAAAAGACCGAAGGTCTCCCCCAAATGACAGTAAAATACGACCGCCGGAAGATTGCCCAATACGGTCTGAATATAGAAGAGCTGAATAATATCGTTTCTATGGGTTTTGCAGGATTGAGCGCCGGCATCATCTTCGAAGGGGAGCGACAGTTTGATCTGGTCATCAAATATGACGAAGCTAACCGAAAGGATATCAGGGACCTGTCCGAATCCCTGGTCAAAATGCCCAATGGACAGCAGATGCCACTGAGTACCTTCGCCTCTGTCCAATATACCACAGGACCAGCCAAAATATCCCGGGACAATACAAAGCGTCGCATTGTGGTAGGAGTTAATGTCCGGGGAAGGGACCTTCAGTCAGTAGTACGAGATATACAAACAATTATTCAATCTCAGGTCAAACTGCCCCATGGCTATCTGATAGAGTATGGTGGCCAGTTTGAAAACCTGCAGAGCGCTATGAAAAGGCTGATGATAGCAGTGCCGATAGCATTGGTCCTGATCTTTTTGATGCTGTACTTTGCTTTTGATTCATTTAGAGACGCGATGATCATATACAGCGCAATCCCTTTATCTGCCGTAGGAGGAGTTTTGTTGTTGTATATTAGGGATATGCCGTTTAGTATTTCTGCGGGTGTCGGTTTTATAGCTTTATTTGGTATCGCCGTGCTTAATGGAATCGTCCTCATTGAATATTTTAAAGAACTAAAATCACATGGTATGCATGATATCCACGAAATGATTGTAGTAGGTACGACCAACAGAATGCGCCCGGTATTGCTCACTGCCTCGGCTGCTGCGCTGGGATTTTTGCCAATGGCTATTTCTACTTCGGCTGGTGCAGAGGTGCAGCGACCGCTGGCTACAGTAGTGATAGGTGGACTTATCACCGCCACCCTGCTGACATTGATCGTATTGCCGGTGCTATATTCTCTCCTTGAAGTAAAAAAGCGAAAAAAGAAAGCAATCAATATTTTGCCATTGATCTTCCTGCTTGTCCCCGTCTTTATGTCAGGACAGACTATCACCCTGGAGCAGGCTATTCAGATCGCAGGGAACAATAATCTTGGATTAAAATCTGCTTCCCTGGAAGTTCAAAAAACGCAGGCACTTCTGGGCAACTATCTCGATGTGCCCAAAACAGGCGTATACTGGGGATATGATCACAACAATCTAACAGAAAGTGGTGACCCCTTGCATGTGGTGGGGATCAGTCAAAGTTTTAAGCTGCCTGGTGTGTATGCTGCGCAAAAAAAACTAAACCAGCAGCAAGCTACATCCAGTGAAACCAGGCTTGTGTTACAGAAAGAAAAATTGACCCATCAAGTCACGGCCGCCTATATGCAGGCGGTCTATTTCAAAAGCCTGATCAAAGAATATCATTACCTGGATAGTTTATTGTCCAGGTTCCAATCGGCGGCCATACGTAAAACGGAGCTTGGCGAAACCAATCATTTAGAGTCTTTAACTGCACAGTCCAAATACCAGGCCAACACATTAAAATTAATACAAGCGGAGGGTGATCTGGGCGAAGCCAAACAATTAATGAAGTATTATTTAAATACGACGGATGATCCGGAGCCTGTAGAAGACTCACTGACACTTTTGGCGGTTCTTCCTAAAAGGATAGAGGATCATTCTTTATTGGTTTATGAAAATTCTCTTTTGGACCTGGCACAGGCTGCACAGGAGGTAACTATCAAACATCAGCTACCCGATATCAACCTGTCCGTCTTTAATGGAATCAATTTTAATAATCATCTCCGGTCATATCCGGGTTTTACCGCAGGCCTGTCAGTACCCTTATGGAAACAGGCTTACAAATCTAATACACTGGCTGCATCCAAAGAGATTGAAATCAGGCAAAATGAAATTGAAAAAAACAAAAACGATCTGATTCAGTATCAAAATCGATTGACAAGCCAGCTGGCCATGCATAGACAGGCTATTGATAAGTACACTCAACAGATCCAACCATTGCAAGGCGCAGTGATCCAGTCGGTGGAAAAATCATTCCAACAAGGAGAAATTGATTTTTTTCAATATATCCTGACCCTGGAAAATAACACGGATATGAAAATGAACTATCTGTATCACGTATACAAATACAATCAGACCGTAATAGAATTAAATTTTTTAATCAATCCAAATTAAGACTCAATCATGAAAGGAATATATATTGTATTAATCGGTTTATGGACATGGTCGGCATGTAAATCCACATCAGAGGCGCCTGCTACCACAATGCCAAATGAAGAGGTAGAGCATATAGTCTTAACCAAAAATCAATTTGAATCATCTGGATATGAGCTGGGTACCATACAGAAAAAAAACTTTGTAACCGAAATACATGCTTCAGGAATGATCGACCTTCCGGAAAAAAACAAATATGTCATCAGCTCCTACCTGGGAGGCGTAGTCAATGATATGAACCTGATCAATGGGCAACGTGTCAATAAAGGTCAGGTATTGTTTCGATTGACCAACCCGGAATTAATCACCTGGCAACAAGAATATATCGAATTACAAGGTCAGCACGATTATCTCAAAGACGAATATCAGCGACAGAAGACCTTGGCGGAAGAAAACCTCTCTGCCAGAAAAAACTACCTCAAAGCGGATGCTGATCTTAAAATGAATGAAGCCAAAATAGCAGGCCTCGAAAAAAAACTGGAATTGTTGGGATTCAGCCCTTCAAAAATCAATACCGCTTCTTTTATTTCATCGGTACCTGTATTGGCATCCACGAGCGGGTATGTATCCGATATCGCCGTAGTAAAGGGCGAATTTCTCCAGGCCAATCAGGCGGCAATGACTATATATAACACCGATCATTTACATCTTGAGCTCAAAGTGTTAGAAAGAGATTTTAGGTTTTTAAAACTGGAACAACCCATTTTGTTCAAACTGTCCTCCGATACTTCTGTCACCTATATGGCCACCGTACATCAAATAGAACCCCTGGTAGATGACCATAGCCTGATCAATATTCACTGTCATCTCGACGATCATGCTACCCGGCGACTGATCCCGGGCATGTATGTTAATGCAGAAATCAATATCGGTCAAAAGGAAGTCCTGGCTCTGCCGGAGAATGCGGTGATATCGATTGAAAACAAAGACTATATTTTGATCAAACGACCGGGTGCGGAGCTTAACTTCCAGAAAACTTTGGTAGAAAAAGGCCTTATTAATAATGGCTGGGTAGAAATACTTCATGCTGAAAAATTTTCTTCTGAAGATCAGTTTTTGACCAAAGGAGCTTATTACCTGGTGACAGGAGGATGATAGTAGCGGTGATGCGATAGCTATTGTATCTATCTAATTACCCTATCTTTGCCCTCCAATTATTTATTTATTTCATGGGAGCCCCCAGAAGCATCGCATTTCACACGTTAGGTTGTAAACTCAACTTCTCGGAGAGTTCGACCTTGAGCAATCTTTGCGAAAAGGAGGGTTATCATGTGACCGACTTTGATCAGCCGGCAGATATCTATGTGATCAATACCTGCAGTGTCACGGAGCAAGCGGACAAAAAATGTCGCTACGCGATACGCCAGGCCTTACAACTGGCACCCGATGCCAAGATCATCGTCACGGGTTGTTATGCTCAGCTCAAACCTCAGGAGATTGTCGATATCCCCGGAGTATCTCTGGTATTGGGAGCCGGGGAAAAGTTTAGAATCACCGAATATCTTGATGCACTTTCAGAGGGCAATGGCCTGGCACCAATGCAAGCTGGAGCTATCCAGGAGGTCAAGACTTTTAGTTCGTCTTATTCTTTTGGTGACAGGACACGATCGTTTCTCAAAGTGCAGGATGGATGCGATTATAAATGTTCTTTTTGTACGATTCCGCTGGCGAGGGGCAAAAGCAGGAGCGACACCATCGAAAACGCCCTCGCCAAAGCGCAGGAAATTGCTACACTTGGCACCAAAGAAATCGTACTCACCGGTATCAACCTGGGCGATTTTGGCAATGGCACCGAAGTGATCGAGGGGACCAAACCTAAGAAAGAAGCCTTATTTATCGATCTTGCCAGAGTACTGGATCGAGCGCTTGACATCCCAAGGATCCGTATCTCCTCCATCGAGCCAAATCTTTGCACCGATGAGATCATAAACTTTGTCGCTGACTCCTCGCGATTTATGCCCCACTTTCATATGCCCCTGCAGAGTGGCAGCAATCTGATCCTTCGATCGATGCAGCGCAGGTATAAAAAAGAAATCTACTCAGCCAGGGTAGAGCACATTAAAAATCGAATGCCATATGCTTGTATAGGAGTAGATGTGATCGTAGGTTTTCCGGGCGAGACCGATGCAGCTTTTCAAGAGACTTATGATTTTTTGCATCAATTGGAGGTGTCTTATTTTCACGTATTTACTTATTCTGAAAGACCTAATACAGCAGCAGTAAAAATACCTGGTACGGTCCCTATGCATATACGTAGAGAGCGGAATGAGATCCTGCGCACCCTCAGCGAAAAGAAAAAACATCATTTTTATCGCGAGCATTTAAATACGACGAGACAGGTTTTGGTAGAGCATGATGGCGATGCGGATCATTGGGCTGGCTTTACAGACAATTATATCCGGGTACAGGTGCCAAAGTCTATGGCCAAACCCAACGAATTGGTCAGCGTCTGTCTGTCCTCTTTTAATGAGCTGGGTGAAGTGGAGGCCACAGAACCACCAAAGAATAAAGTAGATATAGAAAATCTTAACTCCTTAGCGACTTTGAGTTAATAACAGGAAGGTCTGTAATTCAAGTAATTTTCTTATTCTTGGCATTCTTAAGCCATTAATTTTTTTACCATGAAACGACGCGATTTTCTCCAATCTACTTCTATGGCAGGGGCTGGGCTTATCCTTGCACCCGGGCAGAGGTCAGCTCCATCTTATTCTAACCCCGATCAGGCTTTTCAGCTGAGGTATAGGCAGGTTCATCTCGACTTTCACACCTCCGAACTGATAGAAGATATTGCCTCCCAATTTGACCCAACGGAGTTTGCCCAGACACTAAAAAAGTCCTATGTCGATTCGGTCACTGTATTTGGGCGATGCCATCATGGTATGATCTATTATGATACTGATTTGTACCCGGAGCGCCGGCACCCTTATCTGCGGCGCAATCTGCTCAAGGAACAAATCGAGGCCTGTCACAGACTCAATATCAGGACCCCAATCTATCTGACGGTACAATGGGATCACTTCTCCGCCAATCAACATCCGGAGTGGATCCTGATCGATGATCATGGCAAAAGGGTCGGCACAGAACCTTACCAACCGGGTTTTTACAGAGAGATGGATGTGGACTCGCCATACCGGGATTTTCTAAAAAGTCATATTGCTGAGTTATTTGAAAAGGTACCCGTAGATGGGTTATTTCTCGATATTGTACGACCAAGAGAAAGTTCGGCACCCCACTATATCCAGGGGATGCTCCGCAAAAAATTGGACCCCACCAACCCTGAGCATCGGCTATTATATGCTACCAATTTGATGGAAGAATTCAGGCATGACCTTTCGACCTTTATCCGCAAGCTTGACAAAAACTGTTCTATTTTCTATAACGGGGGACACATCTCCCCGGACATCCGCAATACGCTGACTGATTATTCTCACCTCGAACTGGAGTCCCTGCCCAGTGGTGGCTGGGGCTATATGCACTTCCCTTTGACAGGTCGTTATGCAAGGACTTTAGGGACTGACCTCTTGGGCATGACCGGGAAGTTTCATACTTCGTGGGGAGATTTTCACTCCTTAAAAAATCTGCCGGCGCTGCAATATGAATGCTTTACCATGCTGGCCCTGAATGCCAAATGCTCTATCGGTGATCAGCTTCATCCTAAGGGTAAACTGGATCGGGCCACCTATGATTTGATCGGCAAGGTATACGAAGAAGTAGCTCGTAAAGAAGCCTGGTGTAAATACGCAAAACCTGTAGTGGAGATTGGGGTCTTTAGCCCAGAAGCTTCCGACAGATCAGCAGGTCGTGTGCCGGATGCTGCGATGGGGGTTGTGCGCATGTTGCAGGAAGGTCGCTACCAATTTGATGTGATAGATGCGACCTCAGACTGGACCTATTATAAACTCCTGATCATGCCGGATATCATAGAAGTAGACGAAGGATTAAAGGCCAAACTGGAACGTTTCGTAGCCAGCGGCGGTGCTCTTATCGCCAGTCATAAATCAGGATTAAAGCCCAACGAGATGGAATTTGCATCCGGGATCTTTGGCGTGGAAGCAGTCGGCGAGGCACCGTACAGCCCGGATTTTATTCAATGTCAGGGGGCTATTAGCAAAGGACTACCTGAGACAGAGCTGGTTATGTACCTGCAGGGACTCGAAGTAAAAGCCACTGATGGGGCTGTGTTAGCCAATGCTACTATACCCTATTTTAATCGAACTTATCAGCACTTCGTATCCCACCGGCACACACCGTCTACCAACCAGGTTGGTTATCCTGCCATAGTACAAAAAGGCAAGGTCATTTATTTTATGCATCCCATTTTTACTCAATATGGACAGAATGCACCATTATGGTGTAAAAAACTGGTGTTGAACGCGGTAGAATCATTATTGCCCGATGCATTGATCAAAGTAGAAGGGCCCTCGACCATTCTGACAGCACTCAATGAACAGAAAAAATCTAATCGCCTCATAGTACATCTGCTGCATTATATCGCCGAACGCAGAGGAAAGGCCTTTGATGTCATCGAAGAGGTAATACCACTATATAATTTAAAAGTAGAAATATCAACTAATCAAAGAATCAAAAAAGTACTGGCTGTACCAGAAGGCACACCAATACCTTTTAAGCAGACAAGTAATAAACTAGGTTTTGTGTTACCTAAATTGGGCGGTCACCAAATGATAGAGCTAACGTATTGATATTTTTGGATTTATAATTGGACAATCCGTATTTTGGTGTTTGAACAAATCGTATAGCGGCATCTTTCATCCAGCAGTCCTTATTCACTATCGTCGCTATTTTCTATGCAATACGGGCATAAGTGGCTATAAATCATAGGGCGCCCGCCAGGAGATCCTTACCCACTTGATGCCACGGTACCCATTTTATCAAAACTAGCAGATGATGCTGGATGACTACTGAGGAAGAGGCCATCACCAAATACACAAGCCCCAAAAGAAGAGATTGGTGTAATGAAAGATTACTTTTATAATGTAGGGTACATAAGACAAAACTTATTTGGAAATGCCCCGGAGCACGGATTTGAGCTGAATATGAATTAATATTAAGTATTTTGCCATAATAAAAGCTATTTATGATATAGTAGCTCAAACAAATGAATATAAAAATCATCAATAGGCTGAGCCTGCTCAAGGAAAGGGAGGATTTTGCAGTAGTGCAGGTCAACATCAAAAAAAATTCACTGGCAGAAGGCACCAATCTCTGGATTTTGTTTTTTGCTATTTTGATTGCCTGCCTTGGCCTCAATATCAATTCTTCTGCCGTGGTGATAGGAGCTATGTTGATCTCTCCCCTGATCGGGCCGATCGTAGGCATAGGGTTTGGCGTGGCGATCAATGACCTCAAATTGCTAAAGACCGCTTTTACCAGTTATATTTTTGCGACAACCGTAGGCCTCATAGCTTCTACGATCTATTTTTTAATCTCCCCCATGCATGCCGCGCATTCTGAGATCCTGGCCAGGACGACACCTTCAATTTATGATGTAATGATCGCTTCGTTTGGTGGTTTTGCCGGAATTATAGCCATGACAAGTAAGCAGAAAGGCAATGTCATCCCCGGGGTGGCTATTGCTACAGCCCTCATGCCACCTCTATGTACTGCCGGATATGGTTTGGCTACTGCACAGTTTAATTATTTCCTGGGAGCTTTTTATCTCTATATCATCAATAGTGTATTCATATTCGCAGCGACGATCGTCATCACCAACCTGATGAAGTTTCCCTCAAAAAAATACGATGATCCGAAACTGGAAATCAAAGAAAAAAGAATCACCTGGATCATCATCTTTCTCACCCTGGTACCCAGTATTTACCTGGGGTATAACCTAATTCAAAAGCTTCGATTTACAGAGAAAGCGGAAAAGTTTATCACAGCGGAAGCCATTTTTAAAAATGATTATTTACTCAAAAAAGAGATCAATCCGGGAAGGAAATCCATGATACTCACCTATGGTGGAAGAGAAATATCGAAGGAAGAAAAAGATAATGTCCGAAAAAAGTTGAAATATTATGACCTGGATAGCATTTCACTTCAGATCAACAATGGTTTTTATTTTGAAAATGATGACAAAAACCTTACGCAATTAAATCAAACAACGGAACAATTAAGCCAAATCGGAGTCGCCTTAAATCAAAGTGCGGAAGAAAACCAGGTGCTCAAAGCGACCCTGGACAGTATCCAACATCAATATGACCTGGGCGCAAAATTGTATAAAGAATTAAAAATATTATACCCCGATCTGGGCGAGGCAGTCATCCAGCCTGCTACGATCCTACAAGATACCGTGGATGCCCGGCAAGTCGTGTACTTGGTCGCCCTGACCTTAAACAAAGATCCGGGCAAGACCGAAAGAGATAAGCTGGAATCATGGCTAAAAACAAGGATCGGCGATGAACGATTTGCTCTGCAGATATATATTAAACCTCAATAAGATTGTAGATGAATTTTTCAAACATTCTAATATTAAACAGGCAATGACGAAGTTTTTGAAAAAAAAATGTTGGTTAGTTTTCTTTGTTTTCTACTTCAATTTATTCCAGGGATTGCAGGGGCAGGTATACCACCATATAACAGATGCAGGAGCATGGTGCTGGTTTTCTGATCCCCGGGCGATTTATCTTCATGGCAAAGAAACATCGGTGCTGACCGGTTGGGTAAAAGAAGATGGAAGCATCGAAGCTGCACGAATTAATCTTAAAACCAAGGAAATTCAAAAACAAATTCTTTTTAATCAATTAGAAAAAGATGATCACGATAATCCTGCCTTTCTTGAACTTGCAGATAAAGGATACATGGCGTTTTATGCCAAACATGGGCGTGGAGATCTTTATTATCATCGAAATTCAGAAAAAGAGGATCAACTATTTGGAGAGGTTACCATTTTTGATCCCATTGGTAAAGAGGAGCTTGAAAAATTTCCCCGAAGGCAGGTCACTTATGCCAATCCTGTACAATTATCAAATGAAAACAATAGGATATATTGTTTCGGAAGGTGGACTGGATACAAGCCGAACATGATGTGGTCAGAAGACAATGGAAAAACGTTTACTAAATCAAAAGTATTTATTGCAGAAGAAGGTTTTAGAAACGCCAACAGGCCCTATGTAAAATATTATTCCGATGGCAAATCACGCATCCATTTTATTTTTACGGATGGGCACCCGAGAGATGAACCGGTTAACTCTGTGTATTATGCCTATTATGAGCAAGGTGCTTTTTGGCGAGCTGATGGGACTAAAATATGTAATCTTCAGGACATACCATTTAAACCCAAAGATGCTACTGTAGTATATCAGGCTACAATGGAAACAGGCAGAGCCTGGGTGCATGATATAGTGGCAGACAAAAAGGGTCACCCTACCATACTTTATACCAGATACCCTACAGAACAAGAACATATTTATAGTTATGCTCAATTTGATGGGAAGCAGTGGCACAATCATTTTATATGTAATTCGGGTAGCTGGTTTCCACAGACCAAGCCGGGTGAAGAAGAAAAGGAACCCAATTATTCGGCAGGATTGATATTGCACCCCCTACACCTTAATACCGTCTATCTGTCAAGAAAAATAAATGGGATATTTGAAATCGAAAAATGGGTTACGAAAAATCATGGCCAGGACTGGACATCGACGACGATCACGGCTAATTCAAAATACGATAATGTGAGACCATTTATTCCAAGGAATATGAGGAGAAAAGATAAAACAATGTTATTGTGGATGGTTAATGAAAAATATATTCATTATACCGATTATAAGACCAGTATTAATTTTATTATAGAATAGTTTAATTTGACACTCAATAGGTCGGATGCCGGATTATATTTTCCACTTTATCTTTGAAGCGTAGTCCCCTGCCACCCCCTGTCACTCAATTCGTTTTGTTGCTTATCTTTGCAGCTCAAACTAATGCCAGATCATCCAAGGAGGAACTCATCACAAAATAATTCCTCTACGATATTCCGTATAAAGTTTATGCAATGATTAAGTCCCAGAAGATAAAGAAGACCATACTATTTATTGTAGTCGTATCCTACCTGTTGCCTGGTTTTTCAGTGGCTCAGTCTGCCATGCCGGATAGTCTCCTGGCAGAGGTCACCCTATCCAATGCTATCACCTATGCCATCCGCAGACAACCGGCCATCCAGCAAGCCCAGTTGAATGAAGAAATCACCTCAGCGCGCATACTCAGCAAACTGGCAGACTGGTACCCTCAGGTAAACTTCAATTTTAATCTTCAGCACAATTTTATCGTCAATAAAGCAGTCATCGGAGGCAATATCATCAAGCTGGGAGCCAGCAATACTTCTGCCGGTCAGTTTACGGCCACCCAAAACATCTTTAACAGGGATGCTTTACTCGCCAAAAGAACACAGGGTGATGTCCTGCTGCAATCCAAACAGGCCACCAGCAGTGACAAGATCAACCTGGCAGCCGGCGTATCCAAAGCATTTTATGATGTATTGCTGACCATGCAACAAATTAAAGTGGCGGAGTCCAATATAGTCAGGATCGAAAGAAGCCTTAAAGATGCACAGCATCAATATGAAGCCGGTATCGTTGACAAGATCGATTACAAACGGGCGACCATCACCCTCAACAATCTGCAGGCTTCCAAAAAAAGCAATGAAGATCTGCTGCTGGCCAAACTCACCTGGTTAAAATCCTTGATGAACTATCCGGAAAATTCTGATCTCCACATCCTCTATGACAGCTTGCAAATGGAGCAGGAAATCCTGCTCGATACCACCCAGGCGCCGGATTATACCAACCGCATTGAATATCAACAGCTGCAAACCCAAAAAAGGCTGTTGACGACCAATGTACTCTATAATAAATGGAGTTTTCTACCAACCCTCTCAGCCAATGCGGCTTTTAATCTGAACTTTCAGAACAATAATTTTGGCGAGTTGTATGGAGCGGTCTATCCCAATTCTTATCTCGGACTGACCCTGGGGCTACCCTTGTATCAGGGTGGAAAAAGGAAAACCAATATCACCATTGCGGAAATGCAATTGCACAGCAATGATCTGGATATACTCTATTTCAAAAATGCAGTCAATGCGGCTTATGCGCAAGCGTTGGCAGTCTACAAAAGTCATTTGACTAATTACCTTGCACTCAAAGAAAATGTAACGCTGGCAAAAGAAGTTTACGACATCATTCAGCTACAATACAGGTCTGGTATTAAAACGTATCTCGAAGTGATCACCTCCGAGGCAGATCTGCGTACTGCTCAGATCAATTATTTTAATGCAGTCTACCAATTGCTGACCAGTAAAATAGATGTACAGAAAGCTCTTGGTCAAATCAATTATTAATTCAAACAAATCGAATCATTCCGAAATAAAACGCATGAAAATTATTCACTCCCACCGATCGGCTTTGCTCTTCTTACTTTTGTCTTTTAGTATCCTGAGCAGTTGTAAGGAAAATAAGCAAGCTGCTTCTGGCCCACCACCGCCACCACCTGCAATCAAGGTAACCGTCGAACCGGTGCAATATGCCAGGGCCTCTTATTTTGATGAATATCCGGCTACCGTCAACCCACTCAACCAGGTCGATCTGAGACCCCAGGTCAGTGGATTTATCACAGGAGTGCACTTTAAAGACGGCGATAGGGTGCGCAAGGGCCAACTGTTGTACTCTATAGACAATCAACTGTATGCAGCCAACTATCAACAGGCCGTTGCTAACCTGGAAGTGCAGCAAGCCAATCTAAACAAAGTGCAGAAAGATGCTGACCGGTATCATGAATTAGCCCAAAACGATGCCATTGCCCGACAAGTTGTGGACAATGCCGATGCAGCCCTGGAAGTCTCGAAGAAACAAATAGAAGCGGCGAAAGCCAATATCCAGGCACTCCAGACTAATGTGAATTATACTAAAGTGTTGGCTCCATTTGATGGCGTGATTGGTATCTCAAGCGTGAAGTCGGGTACGGCAGTCACTGCCGGCCAATCCATGCTCAATACAGTCTCGTCTGATCAGGAGATGGCCGTGGACTTCAATATTGACCAAAAAGAAATCTATCGGTTTGCAAAATTATTGCAGGACAAGACTAAAATCGTGGACTCTGTATTTACTCTTGCATTTGGAGAAGAAGTATACCCCTATCCAGGACATATTAATTTACTGGACAGAGCGGTCAACCCCCAGACGGGAACACTTAAAGCACGGCTCACCTTCCCCAATCCCAAAAAACTGCTGATAGCCGGTATGAATGGGACTGTACGCGTCAAAAATAATCACACAGAAAACTCCATCCTTATTCCCAACAAAGCGATCACAGAGCAATTGGGTGAATACTTTGTATATATACCCAATGACAGCAATAAAGTGACCCAGCGTAAAATTATACCAGGCCGTCAAATAGGCAAAGACATTATCATCCTAAATGGTTTAAACCCGGAAGACCGCGTGGTGGTAGAAGGGGTACAAAATCTCCGCGAAGGAGCAGCCATTACCACGACCCTACCCAAACCACCTGCTGCTGATACGATGACCAGAAAATAAAATTCTCCAATAAAACTTCCATCACCGGGTTTAAAAAAGCAAGAATAATAATGATTGCAGATACTTTCATCAAAAGACCAGTCACCGCCATCGTCATATCGATCGTACTGGTGTTGGTAGGACTGATCGCCATTTATTTGCTGCCGGTGTCTCAGTATCCGGACATCACCCCTCCTACGGTGACGATCTCCGGGTTTTTTACCGGGGCAGATGCACAGACGGTGGAGCAAACTACGACGACGGCCATCGAAACCCAGGTCAATGGCACACCGGGTATGACCTATATGTCCAGCAATAGTACTTCCAGTGGCCAAAGTTCGATCAATGTCAATTTTGAAATCGGTACCGATGTCAACAATGCAGCAGTCGAAGTGCAAAACCGGGTGAGTATCGCCCAGCCCAGCTTACCGGATGCCGTCAGGCGCCTGGGCCTCACGGTACGAAAACGCAATCCAAGCATCATGGTTGCCCTGGCTTTTTATTCGCCCAACGGTACACATGATGCCACTTTCATCGGCAACTATGCCAATATCTATGTCAAAGATGCCCTACAGCGGGTCAAAGGGGTAGGAGATATCGTTTCGCGTGCAGATGATTTTGGGATGCGGATCTGGCTGGACCCGGAGAAACTGGCCAATTTGGGCATGGCGACGACCGATATTCTGTCTTCACTGACGGAGCAAAACCTCCAAGTCGCAGGTGGTACTGTCGGCGGCAACCCACAGCCCGCTGCTCAGGCATTTGAATACAGCGTATTGACCAATAGCAGGATTAATACCAAAGAGCAGTTTGAAAATATCATCGTTAAAACCGTACCTGCTACCGGAACGTTGGTTTATCTCAAAGATGTAGCCCGGGTAGAATTGGGACGGTTTGATTATAGTACCAATGCTTATACGGATGGAAAACCGGCAGCTTTTATTCTGATTTACCTCGCACCGGGAGCTAATGCGATTGCCACGTTCGATGGGATCCTGAAGACTTTAGGTGAATTAAAAAAGTCATTTCCCAAAGACATCGATTATAAGATGCCACTGGAGACTGTCACTGTCGTCAAAGCTTCTATCAAAGAAGTATTGCATACCTTATTTATAGCCTTGCTCCTGGTGATCTTTGTGGTATTCCTGTTTTTGCAGAGCTGGAGAGCTACGCTCATTCCGATCCTGGCGATTCCGGTATCCTTGATTGGTACGTTTATATTTTTCATTCCGTTTGGATTTACTATCAATACCCTCACGTTATTTGCCTTCGTGCTGGCGATAGGAATCGTGGTAGACGATGCCATCGTCGTGGTAGAAGCAGTACAGCACTATATAGACCACGAAAAAATATCCCCGCTCGAGGCGACCCAAAAGGCCATGAAAGATATCTCCGGTCCGGTGATAGCTATCGCCCTGATCCTGACAGCCGTTTTTGTGCCGGTCGGATTTTTACCGGGCATCGTCGGACGCTTGTATCAGCAGTTTGCAATTACGATCGCCATATCTGTGGTGATCTCAGCCTTTGTAGCCCTTTCGCTTACACCGGCGCTATGCTCGACGATGCTGAGACCATCCAAAGGTGAAAATGAGAAGAAGAATATATTGGAAAAATTCTTCGCTTTTTTTAACCGGGGATTTAATTGGGTCAATCGCAACTATACCAAAGGAGTAGGACGCTGGATCAAACTCACACCCCTGGTATTGATCATGATGATCTGTTTGTTTGTAGGCTTGTATTATATGTTCCAGCATAAGCCTACCGGGTTTATCCCATCAGAGGATGAAGGAAGATTGTATGTCACCTATGAAATGCAGGAAGGAGCATCCACCACCCGCAACAAAACCATGCTGCTCGATATTCAGCAAAGACTGAGGTCGATCCCCGGGGTTAAAACTGTAGGGGGTCTTGCCGGACTCAACATTATCAGTTTTTCTAACAAGTCCAATGTAGGTACCATCTTCGTCCTGCTCAAGCCCTGGGAGGAAAGGATCACCCCGGACCTCCAGGTAAAAAACATAGTAGCTCAGATTCAGAAAAACACTTCGGATATCAAAGAAGCCCGAATCCTGGTCAATAGCCCTCCCGCTATACCCGGGCTGGGTGCTACTGCAGGCTTTACATTTGAATTGCAACAAACCACCAGTACCGACGATATCAAAGAGTTTGAAGCTGTGTCCAAAAAATTTCTGGCAGGCCTGTATCAGCGGCCTGAGATCGGTACAGCATTTACCTTTTTTTCCACCAAGACTCCAAGTTACCAGGTAGATGTGGATAAAGAAAAAGCCAAACGGCTGGGCGTAGCTGTCAATGATGTCTTCGGCACCCTGTCGACTCTCCTGGGCAGCAGTTATGTCAATGATTTTAATCTGTATGGCCGCAATTTCAGGGTAGTGGCACAAGCGGACAGTACCTATCGCTCTTCTATCAATGAATTGGAGAAATATTATGTGCGCAACAACCAGGGAGGCATGGTACCATTGGGATCGCTGGTCTCCACCAAGGTGATCGAAAGTCCATCTCTGATCTCTCACTACAATATATATAGGTCTATTGAGATCAATGGGTTACCCAAGCCGGGTTACAGCAGCGGGCAAGCGATTACGGCCCTGCAGGAAGTAGCAGCAAAAACATTGCCGGATGGCTACGGGTATGAGTTTTCCGGCCTGAGCCGGGAGGAGGTCAAAGCCGGCAACAGTTCCGTATTCATCTTTTCGATCTCCATTATCTTTGTGTTTTTATTTCTCGCAGCTTTATACGAAAGCTGGTCTATTCCGTTTTCTGTCTTGTTTGCAGTACCGATCGGTGCATTTGGATCGATCCTTACACTCACGCTCATCCCGAGTATCAGCAACAATATCTATGCACAGATCGGGTTAATCACCCTGATTGGATTGGCAGCCAAAAACGCGATCCTGATCGTAGAGTTTGCCAAAGAGCGCGTGGACCGGGGCATTGACATCATTGACGCTACACTCCAGGCAGTCGACCTGAGGCTGAGGCCGATCATCATGACTTCCCTGGCATTTATCCTGGGAGTATTGCCCCTGGCATTTGCTACTGGTGCGGCATCCGAATCCCGCAGGACCATAGGCTGGACGGTATTTGGAGGTATGCTTTCCGCTACGACCCTGGCCATTTTTGTTGTACCAGTATTGTTTGTACTGATTACCAAGATTTCTTACGGTAAAAAACTGCAGCGACTAAAAAAAGAAAAAGTGGCTGCAGATGCGATGGATAGGATCATGACAGAAGGCGGGTAATCCGGCATTGCGAGGACGCTGGAATGATATAATTAGGAACTGCTGCGAAAGTCAGGCAAGCCTTTTAGTTTTAAGAGTATATCATATTACAGAGCAAAAGATCCCTATGGGACTTGTGGACTTTTTTTCTCTGACATCGTGTGATGGGTCTGTCTGGTCAATGGGATAAACCTGATGAACTATTCAGAACACTAGTTCTATTCGGGACCTTTTGGTTATTTAAAGATCTTCCTCTGCATTATTTCCGTGGACCATTCAAATCATAGCAATTGAAAAAACGCCAGATTTCCAAGGAGGCATTGATATCATAATTAGTGCCTTTGACATTAAAGGCGGATCCGGGCCAGGTATGATCGCCCCCAAAGATTTTAAAATGTTCTACAGGAGCTGCCCCCCGATAGATATAATGGTCCACGGTGGTGGAGTCTGTCAGGTTGATATCAGGCATATGGGTGATGATGGGGATAGAGTCACATCCGTTATGATGAACCCAATATTGCAAACCTTTCATAATGGGAGTAGCTGTAGGATCACCACCATAGGGTACTACCTGGTCAGCCGTACCATGTATGTGTAACACAGGCACGGGTCGGATCGGATTACAATCCCTATAAGTCTCCGGCGTCATCGAACCAGACACAGAAGCAATCGCCGCTAATCTGGCACTGAGCCGGCAAGCCAGGTGATAACTCATCTCTCCACCATTGGACATACCGGTTACATAGATCCGTTTGCAGTCAATCTTATACTGAGAAGTCATATAATCTATCAGCCCATCGATGAATCCAAGGTCATCGACCGTGCTGCCGGGTGTCCACCCACCGGTATTCCAGTGAGTAGTGTCCTTGTATTTTGTACCCTGTGGATGGACTAAAATGATATCAGCCGTGTCAGCTATCCTGCGAAAATCACCATACCACATTTGTTCTTTAGCATTGCTGGTATATCCATGCAGATTGATCAGCAGTGGAACCAATTTAATCGCAGAGTATACTTTGGGAATATAAATGGTAAAATCTCTGGAAATGCCCCCGTGCTGGATCGACGAATTAATTGTTTTTCCGGAATAACAGCCTATCGCGGAAGACATCATCAAAAGACAAAACAGCGGAAAAATTAATTTTTTCATACTTTATCTTATTAGATCTCATGGGAAAGGATATTATTTTTCGAAACTATTAGCAATCGTCAAGGCGGCATCCTCATATCCCGGGCCATAGATGATCAAAGCATAAAAATTAGTTGCACTTTCCGGATCCAGAAGACCGACGACGATCGTAGTAACTCCATCTTTTTCGGCGATGATATAACCACCTTCAAAACCATTGAGCTCTAACTCGACCAGCGCAGCACCGCGATACCCCAGCGACTTGACCAGCTTTTTTACTTCGGCATTTAGTGTCTCTTTGGTCAGTTGATCATCTTCCCAGGGAAATATTGCCAGGTGCAATAGATCATTGTCCAGTTTGGCTCCAAACTCATCTGCTGAGTTGACCGTAACCTTCATATTGGAAGGAACTGAAAAATTCAGGCCGTAGGTATCCCAGGACCAATCCTCAAAAGCCTGGGCACTGACCCGTGCATAAGAAGTGATAAAAAAGAGAATCATAAAAGCAAAGCTGGTCTTTTTCATATAGGTATTTGTATTGGTGAGACGCAAAGCTAATCTTTTGCCATATTCGGGCTGAAAAATTATTTTTCCCTTTTAAAGTAAATGATAATTTTATCGAGTTAATGGATAACACTGGATGAAACAAGGCTATAAAAAATAAAAATGGACTATTTACAAAAAATAATTGGAGACTTCGAAATACATTCAGTAGAAGGAATTAATGAATGTTTTGAAAACGGCATTGACCCTAATCAGTTGTATAAAGGCAAGCCTCTGATTTATGAAATGATCAATATGTATTTACGCAGCTCTAAATTTAAGGACTGTATAAAAGCTTTTGTAGACCATGGTTTACAGTTCGAAGACAAAGCATTGTTGGCTGTTTTACTTGATGACGCATCGTTGCTGGACACATTTATTATTGAAGACAAAGAATTATTATTAAAAAAATACTCATTAGACTGCACTTTTACACCGCTTTTTGAAGCAACCCTTCTCCATATTTGCGCGGAGTACAATCATTTATCGTGTGCAAAAATGCTTGTACAACACGGAGCAGACATTAATGCAAAAGCAGGAATGGATAGCAATGGTTTCGGAGGGCAGACACCTATATTCCACTCCGTAAATCAACATGCGAATAACTCCATAGAGGTTATGAAACTTCTTGTAACTCAAAATGCTGATCTGGCCATAACGGTTAAAGGACTTATTTGGGGAAAGGGTTACGAATGGGAAACATTTATTCCTTCTGTTAACCCAATCAGTTATGCAATGATGGGCTTGTTGAGACAGTTTCAACGAACGGAGCGACAGATTTATGAAGTAGTATCCATCTTACTAAAAACTGAGTATGGAATAGAATTTTTTCCAGCAAATGTGCCAAATAAATATTTAAGCTCTTCATGTTTTGATATATGAGTTAATTGGTTGGTAATTAATATTTATTTATTGACTATCAATAAATATTTGTTATATTTGCAGTTATAATTCTAAATCTTAAACAAAAATGTCAAATAGCAACAACTTCGTACTTAAAGGCCTAAAGATTGTTACGTGGGTCATTTTCATTGGCTTATGCATTGAAGCCGGAGGCTTGATAGTCAACTTTATTTTCAGTCTTTTCAATCCTGAATTTGCGCATAACCTGTATCAAAAATTAGACTTAAGCGAAATGCATAGTCGCAGCAGATGGGCTTTTTATGGAATGTATAGTTTTATTTTAGTCATTTCCATTTTGAAAGCAGTGCTGTTTTATGTGGTCATCCAACTTATAACCAGGTTTGATTTGGCAAAACCATTCAACAGTTTTGTTTCGAATCAAATAGCAGAAATAAGCTTCTACACTTTATCCATAGGTCTCCTAAGTTACCTGGCTCGACAAACAGCTAAAAATTTACTGCATCGTGGATATGAAATCAACCAACTAGATCAGTTTTGGGAAGACAGTCGGGCCTATATTTTGATGGCTGCTATTGTATATGTCATTGCGACTATTTTCAAAAAGGGACTAGAAATTCAAAATGAAAACGAATTAACTGTTTAAGGTATGCCTATCATTGTGAATTTAGATGTGATGATGGCGAAACGAAAAATTTCTCTGAATGAACTTTCAGAGAGAGTAGACTTAACCTTATCAAATCTTTCCATCTTAAAGACTGGAAAGGCAAAGGCAATCCGTTTTAGTACATTAGAAGCGATTTGTAAAGCATTAGAATGTCAACCAGGGGACATACTAGAATTTGTCAACGACATGAAAAAGGTGACCGACGCCTGACACGAGGTCAGCAAATGGCCCTTAAACCGATTATGACCTCAAAGAGGAAAAAATTGGACCTAATTGTTTTGATGAATCAAAAACGCCCTTTCATTCAAGAACATTAAAAAATAATATCAATGAAATCCTTTTTCGCCCTGATCCTTTTGTGGAGTATTTGTATTAACTGTAATAATCTACCGGCAGAGCACCTTACAGTTGCCGGCGAGGGTTCTTTAAAGACCGGAGCTGAACAAACAGATAAGTATTTGCCTTATCTAAGTGGAAAACGGGTAGCCCTGCTTGCTAACAAAACTGCTATCATAGGAAAAACTCATTTGGTGGACAGCTTGAAAACACTCGGAATTAATATTGTCAAGGTGTTCGGGCCGGAGCATGGTTTTAGGGGAAACGCCAGTGCCGGTACTGCAGTGCCCGACGAAACGGATGTGGCCACAGGAATACCGGTGATCTCCTTGTACGGCAAAAAAAACAAACCCACCAAAGAGGAACTGGCTGATGTGGACATCATGATATATGACCTGCAGGATGTCGGCTGTCGTTTCTATACCAATATCAATGCCCTGGCTCGCCTGATGGAAGCCTGTTATGAAAGCAACAAAGAATTACTCATCCTGGACAGGCCCAATCCCAATGGTTACCTGGTGGACGGCCCGATACTCGATATGACCTATAAATCCGGTATCGGCATGTTTCCTATCCCCATATCCCATGGCCTGACGGTGGGTGAATTTGCTCAAATGGCCAATGGTGAGGGGTGGTTGACAGGCAAAGTAAAATGCAAGCTGCGCATAATTAAGGTAGCCAACTACGACCATGATATGCCCTATACGTTGCCGGTGCCTCCATCGCCCAATTTAAATACACAGCAAGCGGTCTTACTGTATCCTTCTACCTGTTTATTTGAAGGTACTTACCTCAATCACGGACGCGGCACATATTACCCCTTTACGGTCATTGGAAGTCCGGAGCTAAAAGGTCGGTATGATTTCACGTTTACACCCACCGGCATCAAAGGCATGGCAGAAACTCCGTTGTTCATGAACCAGGTGTGTTACGGCCTGGACCTGCGCCAGTATGATGTAGACCTGTTACGAAAAAAGAAACAGATCAACCTGCAATGGATGATGGAACTGTACAAGGCGTCACCCAACAAAGAAAAATTCTTTGACTCCAAACTAAGCAATCAAATGGGCGTGATAGAAAGACTCGCCGGCACTGCATTATTCAGACAACAGATTATAGGGGGCAAATCCGAAAAAGAAATTCGTGAGAGCTGGGAACCCGGCTTGGGCGAGTATAAAGTGATGCGAAAAAAATATTTGCTTTACCCTTAAAGAAGTAGTTGTAAAGTCAGTCATATGGGCATGACATCTTGATCAATTCCGCTGAAGCTGTCCCTACCTTTTTTGCGAAGCTCTACGATTTAAAAATCCAACAGCTCCGAAAAAATATAGATTAAGCAAATTTATCTACCAATACTTGAAGTCTCATTTCGATTAAAAATCGACCGAATAAATAAAGAGTACAGATTGGAATAGAGAACCAAGTTTTCTATTACTATTGAGTTGCTTAAAAGATAACTGGGGAATTGAGCATGATTCCATCCACGTAATTTCAACTGGCGTCGTCAAAGAAATAAACATAAAAATCCCTATATCTTAATCCCTTTCTCTAACTTGTAGATCTATGCACAAAACACTAATCATTACCATACTATTCATCTCATCCAATCTTGCAGCCCAATCACCAAAAGTATCCACTGCCCAAGGATCAGTCATCGGCTATACCGAAAGTGGTATCAATATTTTCAAAGCCATACCCTTTGCTTCACCACCAGTCGGTCCTTTACGCTGGAAGGCACCTCAGGATCCAGTCCCCTGGACTGGCGACAAGGTATGTACTGAGTTTTCTGCCAGTCCCATGCAGCGAGAGCCAAAACCATTCTCTTGCTGGACAGAAGAATTCATCGCCCCTCCGAGCCCACTCAGTGAAGACTGCCTCTACCTCAATGTCTGGACCAAACCGGATGGCAAAAAGAAACCTGTCGTCGTGTGGATCTATGGCGGAGGCTTTAATTCCGGTTCAGCAGCTTGTGCGGTCTATGAGGGAAAGTATTATGCGCAGCAGGGTATCGTATTTGTAGGCATCAACTATCGGGTCAATATATTTGGATTTTTTGCCCACCCGGAGCTGACTGCAACGAGCGGAGGCAAAGGAGATGCTAATTTTGGTTTGCTGGATCAGCTGCAGAGCCTCAAGTGGGTGCATCAGAATATTGCAGCCTTTGGCGGAGATCCTGATAATGTGACCATTATGGGTCAGTCAGCCGGTTCGTTTTCTGTGCATGCGCTGGTGGCCTCTCCCCTGGCGAAAGGATTGTTCCACAAAGCAATTGGGCACAGTGGGGGAATCCTGGGTAGCAACCGCGGCGTCAGTCTGGCTATGGCAGAAGCCAATGGAACCAAACTGGTGTCACAATTGGGTGCCGGTTCGATTGAAGACCTCAGAGCCATACCGGCAGAAGAGCTTTTAGCCAGTGCGGGCAAGTTTAATCCCCCCTACAGCCCGGTGCTGGATGGATATTTTTTGCCAACCAATATTGAATCATATTATGCCGCTGACTTACACAATGATGTTCCCGTGCTGACTGGCTGGGTGACTGGTGATGGGGCGCTTTCGGGCAATACGCAGACCCAGCCTCAGGACTTCAAACAACAGATTAAAAAAAACTATCCACAACAGGCTGCCCAATTATTAAAACTCTTTCCCGCCGACAATGCTACCGTGGCTACGGCATCTAACAGTAAAATGCGCAGGTTAAGTTTTGGGGCTGTACCGGCTATCACCTGGGCTCAATACAACCGATCGCCAGTCTATGTGTATGAATTCGATCATGTGCCGGCACCCAAACCGGATTTTCCGGATTATGGCGCTTTTCATACGGCGGATGTGCCTTTTGCCTTACATACCCTGGATACCTGGCAGCGTCCCTGGAGAGCTACTGATCTTAGTATGGAAAAAATGATGAGCCAGTACTGGATTAATTTTATCAAAACGGGATCACCTAATGGCAAGGGGCTCACCCAATGGCATGCTTATGAGTCAAAAAACAAATCTGTGATGCAGCTCAAACTAAACGGAAAACTAGTGAAGGGCATGTACCAGGCAGAGTTGGCAGCCATGAAGAGTGAGTAGCAGAAGTCGGTCTTCAATTTTAATAAGGAGGAATTCAAAGGTCAATGCTACTAAAAAAAAATATGGTTCTCTGATCAATCGTCAGAAGGAGTCGTATAATTTCCAAAAAGTCTCATCCATTCTGGCCGAATATGGTTTTGTAACAATAAAACTAAATGACGATTGGCAAGGTGCAGATTTTATAGCTCAGCATATCGATGGAAATACTTTTTGGGTATCATCCTGGCATGATCGCCGCAAATATTCCTGGTAGTATCATTATGAGCGTTAATCAAAAATATTGGCCTTAGAGGGTCGTGAGTATAGGGTAATAGGTCAGTTTGGGAATATGTATAAAATTTGGCAGATTTGTAAGCTGCACATAAGGCATTTTGGATAAAGACATTGGATATAGCGCATTTTAAAACGACAACAGAAATAATAAATTAAACGACAAAAATATGAAGCTGAAATTTTTCATTTTAACATTTTTTCTCCTCTTTGCGAGAGGTTGTGACTTCTATTCGACAAGACTGTGGTTTTTTGACGATCCTACGGGTGAACAAAATCCTTTATACAGATTTTTTGGAACTGGGTGGACAGGTTTAATCATTGTTAACTTAATCATTGTTGGACTTATTTTATACGCATTCTACTACTACACGTTTAAATATACTACTGCAAAGGTAAAAGCTAAACCAAGCAGGCTGATTGACTTTATTTCAGAATTATATTTTAACGAAAAAGGACATTTTTTTGAGATTTTTTATAAGACGCCTAAAAATAAAAAGACATTATTAGCCCATTCAGGTTATATATTAGTTAGGGTTGTGATTTTTGTAAGTTTTTTGGCGACTATTCATAATCTTTGCCAATTCTATAATATCCCAATTTACAATTCTTTCAGAGAGTTAGTTGTAAGGCCTCTTTATGTAATTTATGGACTAATGATACTTTCGTTTTTTTATTTTGCTTATAGACTTTGGAGTAAAGAATATAACCTGACTATTAAATATTTTGACAGATTTGAATCAATAGATTAACTTAAAACATCATCTTTGCAATAGGTTAAATACTCGATAGCTGAAGACCGACTCTGTAGAATTATTTAATTTAACCGTAATCATGCATTAGAATGCAATGATTACCTGCTTCGGATCCCGACGATGAATGTCGGGATGCTGACAAAATCGTCAGTCAGCTGATGAAATTATTTTCCTATTGGGAAAATAAATTTATCAGGGTTAAACTGCCGATGATGAATATCGGCATCCTGATTGTAAACATCAGTGACCCGACCTGAGAAAAATGCCCGCCTGACTCTTTAATTAAAAATAAAAAGTCGGGCAGGCATCTAAAAAGTGTTTCTATTACATTGCGTTTGAACCGCATTTTTCCCAGCGTCGGCTCCTACGAGTGACTGATGATTCTATCAGCATCACGATATTTATCGTCGTGATCTGATACGACAATAGGAGTCATCAGACCCTTCGGGCAATCCATGCCTAATGCATGGATTGGGTTTAAAATATTTATCTTCTGTGAGTTGGAAGAACAATAAAAATGGAAAAACTAAGTAATAAGCAGATTGAACAATTCATTGAATTTGGCTTTGTCAAAATAAAGAATGCTTTTTCTCAAGAAATAGCGGATACCTGTCGTACCATTTTATGGAAAGCGATACAAGTGTCGCCTGATGATCCGGAGACATGGACACAACCTGTGATTCGGATTGGGGAGATAGGCTTAGAGCCGTTTAAACAAGCTGCGAATACTACAATTTTACACAAGGCATTCAATCAATTAGCCTTTGACAATTGGGTACCACGTATGAGTTTGGGTACTTTTCCGATAAGGTTCCCTGGTAAAGAAGAAGCTGGCGATACTGGATGGCATGTGGATGCCAGTTTTCCCGGGGAAGATTCAAATAATTACCTTGAATGGCGAATAAATATTCATAGTAGAGGAAGAGCACTATTAATGTTGTTTCTGTTTTCAAATACAACAGAGAAGGATGCTCCAACCAGGATAAAGGCAGGGTCCCACTTAGATGTTGCCAAGCTACTTCAACACGAAGGGGAAGCAGGACTAAGCTTTATGGAATTGGCTGATAAGCTACAGCATCTGCCACTACGAAAAGAAATAACTGCTACAGGAATTGCAGGTACAGTTTATTTATGTCATCCTTTTTTAGTTCATGCTGCACAACAACATAGAGGAACAGAACCTAAATTTATGGCTCAACCCAACTTATTATCTAAAAGAGATTTCAACATAAATCAGCCATTAGAATTGAGGTGTCCAATAGAAAAAGCCATTATCAAAGGAATTGAAAATTAAACACGACCGTCAAGATCAGTTACAATGATTAAATCGGTTAAACGACTGTATCAATCTTTGGATCAATTAAATTCACTTCGCATTCTTCCTAATAGACATATATGACCTTTAGTATTAGACTATCTCATTGTTATCCAATGGTATCCCAATTTTTTAAAACTTCCGAATACTAGCTATTATCGATCATTTCGACCACATGTTATTGGATTTTTAAAAGGAATTCCACTTGGAATTATTGCAAGCTTACTATCTTCGTTATTATTACTTTGGACTAAATAATCGATACAGTACAAATGTTTATCTTGCAAAGTCCTCTACGGTTTGCTACGACACCATAGACTGCACCGTTAACGATTATTGCCAAACTATTCACATGGAGAGAGAATGATACACAACACCAGCGAACTGCTTATTAAATATACTTTTGTCATCTTAGCTTTCATGTCCTTGGCATGCGGCATGCCCAAAAAACAAGAAGAACATATATTATGGTATACGCAACCCGCACAAAATTGGAACGAAGCGCTGCCATTAGGCAACGGCAAGTTGGGTGTAATGGTTTTTGGGAATACTGCTAACGAACGAATTCAACTAAATGATGATTCAATGTGGCCGGCAGATAGTGAAAACTGGACTGAACCCAAAGGAAACAAAAAAGATCTTGACAGGATTAGAGCTTTATTGTTTGAAGGAAAAAATGAAGAAGCTGATAAGTTTTTTGTAGAAAATTTTTCGAATAAAAAGGTCATTAGGTCGCATCAAACTTTAGGTGATTTATTCATGGATATCGACCATAAAAGCATCTCCGATTACAGGAGAGAATTAAATATCAGTAATGCGATTTCAACGGTCTCTTACAAGTCTGATGGCAAACTTATTAGGGAAGAAATATTTGTTTCCAATCCACACAAGGCAATAATTATAAAACTGTCCTCAGAAGCACCGGAAGGACTTAATACAAAGATCAGACTTAGCAGACCCAAAGATCACGGGTTTGAAACAGCAACAGTGTTTACAGCAGCAGATAATCTTCTTTTCATGCAAGGAGAAGTAACGCAAAGAGGTGGGACATTTAACTCTGAGGATGCCCCCTTAACAAAAGGAGTAAAGTTTGAAACCAGGCTTAAAATAAATAATAAAGGCGGTATAATCCAGCAAAATAAAGATTATCTTGAATTGAAAAATGTAAAAGAAGCAACCTTTTTTATTGTTTCTAACTCTTCCTATTATTTTAAAGAATACGGCAAACAGAATGATCTTGACCTGCAAGCAATAAGTTCAATAAGTTTTGACGATTTAAAAGCAGCACATATTAAAGATTATCAAAGTTTATATTCAAGACTGGATCTACAACTTACTAATGATGATTCAGATGCAATTCCAACAGATCAAAGAATCGAAAAAGTAAAAAATGGCGCTATCGATAAAGGGTTAGAAGCATTGCTGTTCCAGTACGGTCGTTATTTACTTATCTCCTCATCCAGAGAAGGTACTAATCCAGCCAATCTTCAAGGGCTATGGAATGAACATATTGAAGCTCCATGGAATGCAGATTACCATCTGAATATTAATCTTCAAATGAATTATTGGCTTGCTGACATGACTAATCTTGGAGAGCTTAACGCCCCGCTTTTTGATTATATAGATCGGTTAATTGAAAACGGAAAAGTAACCGCAATCAAAAATTTTGGTTGTCGTGGTACATTTATCCCGCATGCAACTGATTTATGGGCACCTACCTGGTTGAGAGCCCCAACAGCTTATTGGGGATGTTCCGTAGGCGCAGGTGGTTGGTTGATGCAGCATTACTGGCAACATTACGAGTACACCAAAGACTCAAAATTTTTAAAAGAAAGAGCTTTTCCTGCCATACAGGAAGTAACCAGATTTTACAGTGACTGGATCATTGAAGACCCCAGGGATGGAACACTGATCTCAGCTCCTTCCACCTCTCCGGAAAACAGATTTTTCAACGATGAAGGGAAAGCAGTGGCCACCTGTTTGGGAAGTGCTATGGATCAGCAAATTATCTACGAGGTATTTGATAATTACCTCAAAGCATGTGCTATTTTAGAAGTAAATAATGACTTTGTTGAAAAAGTAAAACAACAAAAAAATCAACTACGCAAGGGATTTGTAGTAGGTGATGATGGTAGAATCCTTGAATGGGACAGAGCTTATAAGGAGACTGAACCCGGTCACAGACATATGTCTCATCTGTATGGATTTCACCCGGGCAATATGGTAACAAAAGAAAAAAATCCAGACTTATTGGAAGCCGTCAAAAAAACATTGGATTTCCGACTGGCTCATGGTGGCGCAGGCCCGGGTTGGAGCAGGGCCTGGTTGATTAACTGCAGTGCCAGGCTATTAGATGGAGATATGGCACATGAACACATTCAATTGCTATTGCAAAAATCAATCAGTAATAACCTTTTTGACCTATGCCCTCCTTTTCAAATTGATGGTAACTTTGGTTATACAGCGGGTGTTGGCGAAATGCTGTTGCAATCACATGAAAAGGAGGTAATTCGAGTTTTGCCGGCATTGCCCGGGCTTTGGGAAAAAGGTCACATCAGAGGGTTGAAAGCTCGCGGCGGTTTAGAAGCAGATATATTTTGGAGTAATAATAAGTTGGACAAACTAGTTATCAAATCTAAATTTAATAACAAATTCGATTTGGTATATCTGGATAAAGTTGTTCCGGTCAACATGCTGAGTGGGGATACGTATATATATGAACCTCAAAATGATAAAACAACAAAACACTAACACTATATATTGTGTATTAAAAAACGGCCGTTCCTCACAAGAGCACTCATAAACTGAATAAATCACCTATTCATCATGCGATCAGTAAACGGTAGATTAATAATTTTAGCAATACTTATTATTTCCTTGACCGGTTTTGTAAAATATATACCCAGAATACTCATAATCGGTGATTCAATTTCGATAGGATACACTCCATTTGTAAAGAAAAAATTGATTAAAAAGGCAACGATCTTTCATAATCCAGGAAATGCTCAACATACAGGTACCGGATTGGAAAAAGTAGATGAATGGATTGGGGATGAAAAATGGGATATAATTCAATTCAACTGGGGGCTATGGGATTTATGCTATCGCCACCCCGATTCAAAAGTCCAGGGAAACAGAGATAAAGAAAATGGAAAAATCACTTACACAATTGACGAATATGCCTCAAATCTTGACTCAATTGTAACCCGGCTACAAACGCTAACTCAGGCAAAATTGATTTTTGTAACAACCACCTATGTTCCCGAAAATGAAGCTGGCCGATTTAAAGAGGATGCAATTCGATATAATGATGCAGCAAAAAGGATCATGAAGAAGCATTCGGTTATTGTAAACGACCTTTATGATCAATCCATTTCAATTCACCATAAATATGGAAAAGGATCAGACGATGTTCACTATACTGACCTGGGATATGAAAAACTTGGTGAATTAGTGTCCAAATTTCTTATTACAGCAATTAAAAAATAGAAGTTATTCTAAATGAGTTAATCATTCAACAACCTGGACTTCGAATATCTAAAAAACCAGAAAATGAAAAAGTATTTAGTGTTATTTATTCTTCTTTATTCGTGGTATTGCAGCACTGTAGCTCAGGAATCGGCATTGGGTATCCCCAAACCTAATGCCGCCCAATTGGCCTGGCAACAGGCGGAAATGGGTGTACTTTTCTCTTACGATCTGCATGTGTTTGATGGAAAAAAATATGAGCAAAATGGTCAGTCAAGTAACCGTACCAACCCTATTCCCGATTATCAGATCTTTAATCCCGAACACTTAAATACGGACCAGTGGATTAAGGCAGTCAAAGCGGCAGGGTTTAAATTTGCTATCCTTACCGCAACCCATGAAACCGGATTTGCGCTTTACCCATCAGATGTAAATCCGTATAGTGTAAAAGCGTTGAAGTGGAAAAACGGGCAAGGCGATATTGTACGCGACTTTGTTCACTCTTGTCATAAATACGGCATTAAACCTGGCATTTATTTGGGTATCCGGTGGAATTCTTTTTTGGGTGTGTATGATTTTAAGGTCAATGGCGAAGGAGCGTTTCAGAAAAACCGCCAGGCATACTACAATAAAATGGTTGAAGGCATGGTTACCGAAATTTGTACCCGGTACGGTGAATTGTTTGAAATATGGTTTGATGGTGGTGCCAGCCATCCGGACCTTGGAGCACCGGATGTGTTGCCCATCGTTAAAAAATACCAACCCAATTGTATATTCTACCATAATAATCAACTGGCTGAAGTAAGGTGGGGAGGTTCCGAATCAGGGACAGTGCCTTATCCCTGTTGGGCCACCTTTCCCAATGTTTATTCACATGCCGGTGATACCCAGGCTGAATATTATCAATTGCTTAAACACGGCGATCCCGATGGGAAATACTGGATGCCTGCTATGAGCGATGCTCCATTAAGAGGATATAATGGTCGCCATGAATGGTTTTGGGAACCTGGAGATGAAGCCCATATTTACCCACTGGAAAATCTGATGGATATGTATAACAATTCTGTAGGGCACAATTCTACCCTGATCATGGGCGTTACACCTGATCCCAGGGGATTAATTCCGGCACCCGATGTGAAACGCCTGAAGGAATGGGGAGATGAGATAAAAAAGAGTTTTGGAAAACCAATTGCCACGACGCATGGTGAAGGGGATGTATTAGAACTTTCCTTACCAAAAGCAACTAAAGTAAACCATATCATTCTTCAGGAAGACATTGTAAATGGCGAACAGGCAAGGAAGTATACCATTGAGGCTTCCATCAATGATGCCTGGAAGGAGGTTGGCCGTGGAGAATGTATTGGCCATAAAAGAATTCAAATCATAGATCCTGTTGAAATATCAAAGATCAGATTGGTAATTTCAGAATCGGAAGCAAAACCTAAAATAAAAAACTTCAGTGTTTACTTTGTGAAATAAAAACCGTGTAGTAATTGACAAAGAAATGGAAATAAATCCCAACGTAATCACTCCATCCACACCTCAAAGCCCCAACGCAACCAACTCCCCCGGATGATCCTTACCCCCAATAGCCAAGACAATATACTGCTTGCCGTTGATCGAATAAGTCATCGGCAATCCGGTTTGGGAAGCAGGCAACGTAAGTGTTGATATCACCTCGCCGGTAGATTTGTTGATGGCCCTTAGTTTATTGCCACCACCCCCTGCGGCCCCGTACAAGCCGGATCCTTCTCCGGCAAATAACAATGTTTTAGTCACGAGCATTCCTACCCGGTCCGGATTGCCGGTCGGAGGGAGCTTGATTTTTTTGAGTGCGGGATTATTGGTGACCCATTCGGGGGTTTCTCCATTGGGTATCATCCAGGCATGATCTCCGGTATTGAGGTTGATGGCGGTGATGCGACCCCAGGGCGGCTTGACCAGGGGCAGTCCCTGCGGTCCTCCCTGGCCAAATCCAAAACCACCGGTCCACCAGGCCACATACTTCATATCGGATATATCGGGTTCGGAAAACAAAGCCATCGCTTCGATATTGGTGGTGGAGGTTACGTATAGGATATTGGTCTCGGGATCGAGTATAGCTCCCTGCCAGTTGGCGCCGCCTGTAGCCGAAGGCAACATGAGTGTACCCTGGGTGCCAGACGGGTCATGCACTGTGATCGGAGTGTATAAGGGACCGTACTTATACCGCTTGACAATATCGAGGGCTTCTTGTTTTAATTGTGGCGTAAAATCAATCAGGATGTCTTCTGTCACCCCCTGTCGGTCGAATGGAAGCGGTTTGGTGGGAAAAGGCTGGGTAGGCGCACTTTCTTCTCCCGGGACTTCACTCTTCGGCACCGGCTGCTCTATGATGGGCCAGACCGGTTTGCCGGTGACCCGATCAAATACATAGACAAATCCTTGCTTGGATACTTGTGCCACTGCTTTAATTTTTGCTCCGTCAACTTCGATATTGGCCAGGACCGGGGGTGCCGGTAAGTCGTAGTCCCAGGTATCGTGGTGGATCATTTGAAAATGCCATATCCGCTTGCCGGTCTTCACATCCAGGCACACCAGGCTCTGCGAAAAAAGGTTGTCACCCGGACGGTGTCCACCATAGAGATCACCGGTGGCAGCTTCCAGGGGCAGGTACACATAACCCAATTCCGGATCGGCGGAGAGCGGTGGCCAGGAACCTACATTTCCTGTATATTTCCAACTGTCGTTTTTCCAAGATTCATTGCCATACTCTCCTTGCTGTGGAATGGTATGAAAGATCCAGAGGCGGTTACCGGTTCGGACATCGTAAGCAGAAATATCCCCACGCATTTCGCGCATGGATCTTGGGGCAAGTCCGGTTGGAAAAGAAGAACCGGTGATGATGACATCATTGACGATGATGGGAGGGGATGTTGATCCGATCACTGCAGTGACCGGATCCAGTCCTAGCGCTTTCCGGAGGTCTACGATCCCTTTTTCACCAAAGGACGCGACGGGTAGGCCAGTTTGGGCATCGAGGGCTATGAGTTGATAAGTTGGAGTGATATAGACGACCCGGTCTGCACCGTTTTTATTTTTCCAATAGGCTACTCCACGGCCAGAGTTTTGCCTGGGCGCATAAGCGGTCCGTGCCCCTTCGTTTAATGAATAGGTCCACCGGGTCTCGCCCGTGCGGGCATCAATGGCTGCCACTGCCCTTCGGGATCCGGCAGTAGTGAAAAGGAGCCCGCCGACCATCAAAGGAGTTACTTCATAATTATACTCCGGGGTGGGTCCGAAATTGTCCGTTTTCCACCGCCACAGGATTTTCAAATCTTTTATATTGTCTGACTTGATCTGCTCGAGACCAGAGTAGTTGGTGCTGTAGAAATCACTGCGATGCACAGGCCAGTCGCCCTCGATGGACTTGATCACTTCTTCAGCATTTTTGGGAGCATATTTATAAGGAACCAGGGGTTCAGGAGCCATGCCTGGTTTAATCTGGCTCAATAGGTTTTTATCCGGAGAGAGGGCAAGTGCGCCGGCAGGATAATTATTTAATTGAAGAAGATATGCGATCAGGGATACATATATACTATCATCATAGGCCCGGGGATTGTTTTTGGGCATGGTGTTTTTGGTGAGGTCAAACAGATTAGCCAATGGCAGATCTTTCCATTTCGATAAAAACAAACTGCCGGTCAGGGGAGGGCCGCCTTCTGTACCTCTGCCGGCAGGACCATGACAGCTCGCACATGCCGTAGAATATAGCATAGCAACCGAGACAGCTTGCTCGGTGGTATACACTCCACCCTGTGCGGTGGTAGCGATCAGTGGATCCGGCACTTTGGATTTGCAGCAAATACAGATAAGTAGTATACACGATAGTAGCAGCTTTGATACCATGGAATTCATTGAGTGAAAATAAATAATAACAGGGGGATAAAGAAGGGGGAGCAGAAGTCAAATTTTGAGGGAAGCAATTGCGTTAGCTTATGACTTCTTTGGGTGTTAGACATTAGTTAGTCGTATAGCTCTTGATTATTTGCCGCATAACAACTAATATTATCCTTTTTACTTTCGTTCCCATCCAGGATGACTACAGAACTTTTCGATCAGGAATTTCAAAATTGTGCAAGTCAATTAAAGTCCTATATTTTAAGGATCACCACGAGTGTCCCAGATGCCGAGGACATCATGCACGACACCTATATTAAGGCACTCGACAAACTAGCTACGTTCAGGTCAGAATCCAGTCTAAAGACCTGGATTTTTGCCATAGCTTCCAATCTGGCCAAAGACAATCTCCGCGTACAAAAGCGCTGGGTAGAAAATGTTACGGATATCACCAAAGCAGCTGCGTTGGTCAACCGGCCATTTTTTGAAAAAGCGATGGAAATCAGGACCCATTCGCCGCAGGGTCAGTACGAAGCCAAAGAACATATAGTCCTATGTTTTACCTGTATCTCCAAATCCCTGCCCCTCGAACAGCAGCTCTGCATTTACCTTAAAGAAGTGTACTCATTTAAAGTCCCCGATATCGCGGTCATCTTGAATACCAACGAAGCGATGGTCAAATATTACCTCCATACCGGCAGGTCAAAAATGATCGATATCTACGAAGGACGGTGTGCCCTGATCAATAAAAATGGAGTCTGTCACCAATGCTCTGAACTCAATGGCATCTTCAATCCCAAACAAAATGCCCAGGAAGAATTGATGAAGCTGGACCTCGTGAAACAAGCCACCAATAAAGACAAAGAACACCTGTTTGACCTTCGGATGAAAATTTTACAGGAAACGGATCCGTTCGAATCTCCGGCAGCTGACCTGCAACTCTTTCATTTAGAGCATAATAGGCAGGTGATGGAAAAAAGGATGGAAGCAACTGCCTCCTGATCCTATCATTTTCTATGGCTGAATCGTCCAAGTTATTAAATATCTAGCCGATGTCAACCATAGAAATAGCAGAAACCGTCAAAACTACTTTTAGCCGTCAGACTACCGTCAGCACCGATATCCAGGCGGATACATCAGTGATCTGGGCCTTACTGACCACCGCTGATGATTACGCCAGGTGGAACTCCACGGTCACCCTACTGGAAGGTAAAATAGCTCTTGGCGAAACGGTCAAACTTAAATCGATCCTCGATGCCAAACGCACTTTTAAGCTGAAAGTAAAAGAAATGGAAGTCAACAAAAAACTGGCCTGGGGCGATGCGCAAGGCACGCGCGTATACACGTTGGATCAAAAAACAAATGGATTGGTCACCTTCACGATGAGAGAAAAAATCGGAGGTTTGCTCTTCCCCCTTTTTGCAAAAATGATACCCCCATTTGACGAATCGTTTGAACGATTTGCAGCAGATTTAAAACACGAAGCAGAATTAATCATGCAATCTAAATAAGATTAAAGGATGAAAACCATACAAGTCACTTACACCGTGCAAGCCGGTTTTGCAGCACAGAACAAAATCAATATCCAGGCAGTGATGACGGACCTGCAACAACTCCATCGTGCAGGACTATTATATCACGCCTGTATCAAAGAAGACGACAAAACATTTATTCATACGGCTATCTTCCAATCTGATGATGACCAAAATTTTTTAAATGAGCTGGCTTCGTTTAAGTTTTTTCAACAGCAGCTCAAGGCCAGCGGTCTGGAAGTGCCCCCCAAACAAGAAATATTAATTTTGATCGGATCATCTACAAGTTTTTGATAAAAAATAAAGCAATATGAAATATAAAATAGGAAGTAAAGAAAAGCCCTTGGTATTAAAGACGCCTCCGTTGACATCCGGGTATACCATGCATGTAGATGAAAAGGATGGCAAAGAGGTCCTGGTATGTACAGTAGGTAAAACGGTATTGCACTACAATCCAGCATGCCTGGAAGACTTACATAAAATGCTTATAAAACACGCCGATTGGATGGAACTAGGCAGTGCGGATGAGCAAAAACCTGCCAAAGAAGGCACCGTAGAAGCCTGGGGCCGCTCAGCAAATAATCCTGTGGGTGGGTGGTATGGTCTTAAAAAAGGACTTCGCGGCCGATTTGGTATGTATATCCCACCGTTGATGGAAGCACTTGGGTTAGCTGAGGTGACGCATGAGGCCAGGGGAAATAAGATGAAAGCGATGTAAAAAGTCCTAGCGGGTAGAAGAAGTCAAGTCTGAGCGAAAGCCAGTGGAGCTCGCTCTATGATTTCTTTATGTGCTGAACAAAAACGGTTCAATCTAAAATGGTTGCAAAGTTTTACTAGTCTACCCCACAACCCCTCCGAACGGGAAGCTTTAGTCCAGCTTCAACACAAAATCTACTTTTTTGACATCCCGGGCATTGGGGCCCACGAAAACTTCAAATAGTCCGGGTTCAGCTATATACTCTAACCGGGTATTGTAAAATTTTAAAAGAGACTCCTTGATATCGAAGCTTACTGTTTTACTTTCTCCGGGTTGTAGAGTGATTTGTTCGAACCCTTTGAGTTCTTTCATGGGTCTGGAGATAGACCCTACCACATCCCGGATATACATTTGTACGGTCTCTGTTACCGGACGGGTACCGCTATTCATGACCGGGATGGATACCTTGATCGTACCGCCTCCTTGCAAAGTTGCATTGCTAATATCAGGATTGCCATATTGACAGGAAGAATAAGTCAGCCCATAACCAAATGGGTAAAGAGGTTCGTTGGGGATATCCAGGTAATTTGATTTGAATTTAGAAAAAGCTTCTCCGTGGTAAGGTCTGCCAGTATTGAGCATGGCATGGTATACAGGAATCTGTCCTACGTGCACCGGAAAGGAAGTCGTCAACCTTCCCTGGGGAGACTGATCTCCAAATAGCACATCTGCTACGGCATTGGCCCCCTCCGTACCGCCAAACCAAACATCCAGGATTGCGTCCATATTTTTTGATTCCCAATCGATAGTCATAGGGCGTCCATTGTATAAAATCATGACAATCGGCTTGCCAGTTTTTTTCAAGGCTTCCAGAAGTTTTCTTTGACTGGCTTGCAACCCAATATCCGCCATACTTGCGGCCTCACCGGTCATATCGGCAGCTTCACCGACGACAGCTATGATCACATCTGATTGGCGCGCAAGAGCCAAGGCTTCGGATAACATGACATCCGGGCTTCTTTTATCTATCTCAATCTCCTGGCCGAATACGTTGACTTTTTTTGCAAACGTGGTATCATCGCTCAGATTGGCCCCCTTGGCATACCGGATAGTGCACTGCCCACCAGCTACAGTTTTTATACCCTCCATGACCGTCACAGCTTTGGTATAATCGCCCGACACTGACCAGGTGCCTAGCATATTCCGCCGGCTGTCTGCAAGCGGACCAATGACCGCGATACTTCCTTGTTTTTTAAGGGCAGGATCGAATTTTTATTCTCCAGCAGAACAAAAGTTTTTTGCAGCCGTAGCCCTGGCAAAAGCGCGCATCTCTGCTGAGAGAATATCTTTTTTTGCACGCACCGTATCAAAGTATTTATAAGGATCATCAAACAAACCAAGGTTGTATTTGGCTTGAAGCACGCGTCTGCAAGCCTGATTAATTTGATCCTCCGATATTTTTTTTCTTCCAATGATTTTTTGAGTGTCGTGAGAAAGCCTTCACCCACCATATCCATATCAACCCCGACGCGTAAAGCTCTGGCAGACACTTCCTGCAGATCACCGATGCCATGGTTGACCATTTCGTTGATAGAGGTATAATCGGTCACGATGAGACCATCGAAACCCCAGTCCTTTCTGAGTACCTGACTCAACAGATGTGTATTGGCAGTAGCCGGAGTATAGTCGACTACGTTAAAAGAATTCATCAAGGATCCTACTCCGGCATCAACAGCTGCTTTATAGGGAGGTAAGTATTCATTGTACAGTTTTAAAGTGCTCATATCCCCCGCTGCATAATCGCGACCTCCTTCGGCAGCACCATAAGCGGCGTAATGTTTGACACAGGCTAGCATAGTCATAGGATTGGATAAGTCTGTACCCTGGTATCCCTGGACCATGGCGGCCGCTATCTTGCTACCTAGGTAAGTATCTTCGCCCGATCCTTCGGAAATGCGACCCCAGCGCGGATCTCTTGCAATATCTACCATGGGTGAAAAAAGTCCACATCAGGCCATCCGCGGTGGCTTCTTTGGCAGCCATTTGTGCGGATTGTTTTATAAGGGACATATCCCAGCTACAAGATAGTCCTAGTGGGATGGGCAAGATGGTTTGGTGGCCGTGGATGACATCCATACCTGTGATCAGGGGGATGCCTAGACGACTCTGCTCTACAGCCAGCTGCTGAGCCCGGCGGGTGAGGTCTGCCCCGCGTATGCCAAATATCCCTCCGACCTGGCCGGTTTTGATTTTCATCTCTACATCTTTGCTGACTACTTCACCAGTGACTGCACCACCCGGTGTCAGGAGATTGAGCTGACCGATTTTTTCTTCAAGGGTCATTTTTTTTATCAAATCCTCTATAAAGGCATTGGGTTGGCCATCAGTAGGGGCGGAATCATTCGTATTACAGGCCATCAAGAGAATAAACCCAAATACACAGGCAGAAAAATGTGTTTTAAAAATAATTTTCATAGAGCGAATTTAAACTTACATGATTATAATCCTAATATCCTTTCTGCAGGATCAATGGGATAGTTATAAAATTGATTTGGTAATAGTATCCCAAGTCACTCAGAAATATCCTGCATATTAATGTATTTTCCATTTATCCATTTTTTACAAGTAAGGGAATTACTCAATGCCATGGGTTTGAGCAACGATTTTCCCATCAGCATCCGCACACACTCTTGAACCCCTTCGATGATAGAGGGATGTGGATGGACGCATTCGGCCAATTCCTCTATGCCTTTGCCCATAGAGATGAGTAGAGCTACTGCCTGAATGGCACTTGAAGCATGGTTTCCAACTACTTTCATCCCTAAAATCTGCATTTGCTGGTCATCCCTGGTGATCAATTTGATAAAACCCTGGGTATTGCGTTTGGCGATGGCCCTTGGTATGGTGGCATAATCCAAAGTAGCTACTCTATAGTCGAGCCCTGCAGCCTGGGCTTGCAGTTCATTTATACCTACGCTGGCAACTTCAGGGTTTAGAAACATGATATTACTGATATTATCATAGACCAACTGGCGGGATGGTCGGCCAAATATCTTTTCGACAGCATGCCGACCTTCAAGCTCTCCTATATTGACCAGAGAAATATCTGAGGTAAGATCACCCACAGCATAGATATTGGGTATATTGGTTTGAGTGCTCAGGTTTTCTACACCCCTTTGATGCATCATGAGCCCTAATTCTGATGGAATAAGATTGTCCAGATTGGGGGTGCGGCCCACAGATACGAGCGCTTTTGCTACGGAAAGCGTCTCTGAGGTACCATCGTCATATTGAATCGTGTACTCCACATGGCCATCCACGATCTTCATGTCTGCCAGTTTTGATTGATGATGAATCACCACTCCATTGTTTTCCATATTTTGCTGGATGATATCGACCACATCTTTATCTTCAAATGGAAGAATCCTGGCACCTTTGTCAATGAGGTATACTTTAGTATGCCCAAATGAACTGAATATAGTAGCATACTCACAACCAATCACTCCCGCACCTACAATCACCAGACTTTCGGGGAATGTTGACATATGCTCAATGCCATCGCTGGTCATTATTATTTTTTCATCAATAGGCAACTCCGGTAAATAGCGGGGTTTGCTACCGGTAGCCAGGATGATATGATCTGCATGGACGATCTCTTTGTGCCCGGGGGTAGCAATTTCGACAGTGTATTGGTCCAGGAGCTTTGCTTCGCCGATCCTGTATTCAAAATAATCATCGGCGGTATTGATAAAACAGCGCATCTGTTCTTCCAGCAAATCTTTTCGTTCTGCTATTGCTTTTTGAACCTCACGATACACTTCTTCAAAGTCGATGGCTGGTGCCTGTATGTTATACTTCTTCAACTGTTTTCTTAGTGCAGCTACATCCCTGGAGAGTTCCCACCAGGTCTTTGACGAAAGAGCTCCATTGTTCATGCCGGCACCTCCGAGCCGATCGCGCTCGATCAATAATGTTTTCTTTTTAAAATCGTGCGCCCGCATGGCTGCAGCAAATCCTGCTGGTCCGGCGCCGATAACTACCAGATCAAAGTGGGTCATAAGTCAAGATGGTTGATAAAGCTTGTATAACTAGGTATCATTGAACAATCAAAATACTCAATAGTAGGAATGAATGTTTGAGGTAAACCTCTTATGTTTAGAGAAGACTCAAACCAGACCTTCACCCGCCATAGATAAATGATCTAATTAACTAAGATACTAACTACCTTTTCATCGGGCACCATATCCTTATCTACAATCCCAAATGATCCAGCTTTATAATTCCAATTGGCATAAGACACATGGTGTTTTTTAAAGATACTGACCATATCCCTATACCAGGCAAGCTTGGGAGGGATAGGTGCTTTGTCTATGATACCAAATTCGCCACAATACAAAGGCAGATGTAGCTTCCTGGCCAGCTGGAATGGTTTTGACATCATTTTTTCCAGGGTATCCCGGTTGTATATTTTCTGTTCTTCAAGAGTAGTCCCATTGACCACTATTGGGCCGGGATAATTTACCTCACCGGTAAAATCTTTTAGCTTTGTCCAAGAAGCTCTGATATGAGATAGATAAAAGGGTTCGTAAAAATGATAAGAAAGGATGATGTTGCGATCATGGGCAGGCACTTTGAGTTGGTCGAAAGTCTGCGCTGACTGCCATCTGTTGGAGCCGATCACGATAGTACGGTTCGGTTCCAGATCCCGAATCACTGAGACCGCACGGGCTATGAGATGGTTCCACTGTTCCGGATCATCTGCTACAGGTTCGTTCATGATTTCGTAGGCTACCAGCCCTTGTGGCCAGGTATGTAAAAACCCGGAGAGGTCTTTCCAAAGAGCGATAAATTTATCTTGTTCTTCAGGTTTGGTCCACAGGGGTTTTTCAGCAGCATTAAAATGATGTGAACGCAATATATGGAGATCGATGATTACTCGCAGACCTGAGCGCTCGCACCATTGAATGCAATCACCCATCAACTTAAACGCTTCTTCTTCCCGCCGGCCATCCAGCGTCCATAGTTGTTCTTCGTCTACGGGTAACCGGATATGATCAAAACCAGCCTGATGAATATATTGAATATCCTTTTCTGTAAAAAAACCGGATCGTTCTGTTCCGCGGCGGGTGCTTTGTGAAAGCCAATGTGCAATATTAGTCCCTTTGTTGATTTTAAATTTATGGAAGGGTGGAGAAGACGCAACTGCAAGAAATGACAAAAACAGGAAGGGCGCCAACAAAACAAACAAGTAAAATGATCTTTTCATAAGTTGAGATTGAGCTTTTAAAGATAATCATTACAACAATGGTATTCCAGAGTGATTAGATAGGTGGATAAAAAAACATAGGAAAGTAAACGCCATCCAGAGAAGGAACTCCACATTTTAGTAGTATCTGTCCTGCCAGGCTGATTGTGCAGCCATGTTCTCCCAAAGCAGAGTACTTTTGCAGCCCGCATGTTTAAGGCAACATCAATAAATAAACTTCCAAAATTTGGTTTCAAAATTATCATGGTTCTTTTAAGCATGTATCTGTTAGGCTTTACCCTCATTTACCTTGTCCAGGACAGATTCATATTTCAGCGACAGATCTTGCCAGCAGATTATCGTTTTAGTCATGATGCAGAAGAAGTTTTTATCCCATCATCGGATAGTGTCCTACTCAATGCATTGCTGTTTCACAGCGCAGAAAGTGCAAAGGGACTGATCCTCTACTTTCATGGCAATCGTCATTCGCTGGACCGCTGGGGCAGATACGCAGCCGATCTCACTACATTGGGGTATGATGTGCTGATGATAGACTATCGGGGTTATGGCAAAAGCACCGGCTACCCTTCGGAGGCAGGTCTGTACCAGGATGCCGAAGCTACCCGGGCCTGGGCAAAAGAAAAATTTCCCGATCAGCCCCTGATCTATTATGGCCGGTCACTCGGTACAGGGGTTGCCACTGCTTTAGCGGTACAGCATGAGCCTCAAAAAATAATCCTGGAGACCCCATATGATGAGCTCAAAAATGTAGTGCCCTGGTATTTGAGGGTCATGCTGTACATCATCCCCTTGAGGCATAGCTTTCACAACAATGATAGAGTGCCAAAGATCCTCTGCCCCATCCTTATCTTGCAAGGCACCGTAGATCCTATCGTTCCCCTATCTTCTGCCTTGGGGCTGCGTCCTTTGCTCAAACCTACCGATCAATTTGTAATCATAAAAGGAGGTAGCCATAATAACCTGAGCAGGTTTGAAGAAAAACGCAATGCTTTAGCGGCTTTTTTAAAGTAATAAAGCGGATCAGTTGCGATCTGCCGACCTTTGAATTTTCGATTCCTGTATTCTTCCTATCTTATCCTGTGATTTAATTCATGGAACGGGCTTTGATAATATTATTGATTCTTTATGTGGTCATTTGTCTGATCATCTATTTTTTCCAACATTATTTTTTCTTTCGTCCGGAGATTTTACCTCGTCACTTCACCTATAAATTCCCTTTCCCTTTTGAAGAGCTGGATTTTAAAATGGAAGATGGAGGTAGTGTCAACGCGATTCATTTTAAAGTTCCTAAAAGCCGTGGCATCGTCTATTATCTCAAAGGCAATAGTAGGAGCATCAAAGGTTGGGGTAAGTTTGCCAAAGATTTTTTGGGCAATGGTTACGATTTTTTAATGATTGATTACAGGGGATTTGGAAAAAGTAAAGGCAAAAGAAACCAAGCGCTATTATTCAGTGATGCTCAATTCGTGTATGAATGGATAGCCGAATCTTATCGGGAGGACCAGATCATCTTATATGGCAGATCGCTCGGCTCCGGTGTAGCTGCTCGCATAGCCTCCTGGAATCATCCAAAACTGCTGATCCTGGATTCACCTTATTTTAGTTTTTATTACAACATCCGGCGCTATTTGTTTTTCACTCCTTTAAAATGGTTGATGCGATATGATCTTCGTACAGATCTATATCTTGCCGAAGCCTCGTGCCCCATCCATATCATACACGGTGATCTTGATAGATTGATTCCGTATACTCAATCCGTAAAATTAAAAGACTTGTATCCTGACAAGATCTCCCTGCATCAAATCAAAGGAGCCCATCACAATAATTTGCCGGACTTTGCAGCCTACTTCGAGGTCTTGTATGAGATATTATATGTCAAACCATCCGCATCATGGCCCTTGTAAAAAAAACTGGAATCAATTTTACCAGGGTATTCGACATACTCGCTTATCAACGGGAGAAATACCCCAATGCCAAAGCGCTTAGCTCCAGAGTCGATCATCAATGGAAGTCTTACTCTATTTACCAAATCCAGGATCGGATAGATCATGTATCTGCCTGGTTGATGGCAAAAGAATTGACCAAAGGCGATCATGTAGTTCTGGTACCGGAGGCAGGATCGCCGGAATGGATGATACTGGACTTCGCGTGTCAGCAGATCGGAGTGATCTCCGTGATCTTATATCCAACGTTGAAAGCAACCGAAGTGAAACGGATCTTATCAGAGGTCGATACAAAAATTTGTTTTTGCGCTACCACCGGTTTGTATGACTTGTATGGCACTGTTTCAAAAGAGGCCGGCATACCACTGGAGGTTTTTCATCTTGAAGAAAATCAGGATGGATATTTTACAGCCTTAACAGAATTTAAATTATTAGAGACTCAACTCAACATCATTCAGGTAGTATCCAGAGAAATCAAAGAAGATGACCTTCTGTGTATCCTCTACACTTCGGGCAGTACCGGGGAGTCAAAAGGAGTCATGCTCTCTCACGCCAATGTGGTTTTTAATATCAAAGCGATCTTGTCACTGGTCCCGCTGGAGTATCATTTTAATACGGTTAGCTTTCTGCCGTTTGCCCATATTTTTGAGCGGGTCACTTGTTATGCCTATATGGCTTTTGGGGTTTCGGTGTATTTCAGTCAGGACAGAGATCACTTCTCCCGGGATTTTAAATCTGTCAGACCTCAAGGTTGTACCAGTGTGCCACGGGTACTTGAGAAATTGCATGAGTTTGCCAACCTAAGAGCACAAAAATCATCTGGATTGAAAAAATGGGTTATCCAATGGGCGGTAGACCTTGGTGAAAAATTCGATATAACTACTCAGCAATCACCATTATATCAGGTCAAATTATTTATAGCCAGGCTATTGGTATTAAATAGATGGCGAAGATCTCTAGGGGGGCGAATGAAATATATGATTGTAGGCGCGGCTGCTTTGAGGCCGGAGATTGGCAGGTTTTTTACAGCGGGAGGAATACGGATTATTGAAGGATATGGCATGACGGAGATGTCACCGTTAATATCCATCAATAGATTCGAACCCGGGATGCAACGATGGGGCACGGTGGGACTAGTCATACCCGGAGTAGAGCTTCATTTAGAAAATATAAACGAGAACGGAGAAGGTGAAATCTGGGTTAGAGGACCCAATCTCATGCAAGGATATTTTAAAAAACCAGCCCTTACCCAAGCGGTAATCAATCAGGATGGTTGGCTGCAAACGGGCGATATAGGCAGATTGATAGAAAGCAAATACGTGCAGATCACCGATCGGATAAAAGATCTTTTCAAAACCTCCGCAGGCAAATACATTGCTCCGACACCTCTGCAGTTACATTTTACAAGATCCATTTATATAGAAAGATGCCTCATCATTGGTTTTCAACGACCATTTGTAACGGCTTTGGTTGTACCCAATTTTGAGATGATAGAGACCTGGTGTCTTCAACACGATATACACTATACCTCCGCAGAGTATATGGTACATAATATCAAAGTAAAAGCTTTGTATGATCAGGAAATAACCCGCCTTAACGAAGATCTGCCAGGTCATGAACGGGTGCGCCGATATATCCTGTGTGCCCAGGACTGGACTCTTGAAAATGATGAAATGACTTCAACCTTCAAACCTAAAAGAGATTTATTGATACAACATTACCAAAAAGCCATTGAGGAGATGTATGGAGATTACGCTTAAGTAAAATTTTTTACTAGCTTAATTTTACTTCGTTTTGAACAAAAACTCCCATATTGTAATAGCGGTGGTTGCGATTTTTTTGTTGAATATAATGGGGTAGAAAGCCTTTATTATAAAAATTTTTACACCACTTGCTTGCACAAATTCACCAGGGTCTAACACATTTCTCTTTGTAGCTGGCCATTACAAATAATTTGGCTTAATTTTATCAAGGATATGTTCGCTAAGTTTAGATTCAGACTTTGAGGGACACTTTCACCAAATTAATCGATGTATTATTATGAATAGAAGATCCACTTTAAAATCTCTGGTCACTGTATCAGGTGCCTTACTCACCCTGCCGGGTTGGGCTCGGTCCTGGAATTTGCAATCCATACAATCCTATGTGTCTTCGTATTCACTTGCTGAGCAAGACACCCTCTCAGCGGTTGCAGATACTATTATTCCCGCTGGGGACTCAATAGGTGCCTTATCAGTGGGAGTAGATAAATTTCTTCAAAAGCTATTCGATCGGTGTTATGAAAAGGAGATGCAGGACAATATCAAAGTACAGTTGGCATCCCTCGAAACCAAGGCGCAGGCTATTTATCAGACTTCTTTCGGTAACAGTACTACAACCCAACGCGAAAACATGTTGATGAACGTGGCTAAGTCTACTAATAAGGATGAAAGCGACTTTTTTAAACTTCTAAAATCTGAGACCATCCGCGGATTCAATACTTCCGAAGAGGTGATGACCAAATATTTAAATTATAAAGTGGCTCCGGGACATTTTTATGGGAGCGTGGAGGTGTGAATTTGGGCAATGGGCAATAAGCAATGGGCAAAAGTGCGGGAGACACCCTCTAGGGCAGGGGTTGTGCGGAAGAATGCATAAATAGACAATAGACAATAAGCAATGAGCAATTTGCGGACGAAAATGAAAAGTTAGAGAATTGCCAGAAAGTGAAAGCACATGGCAGTTTGCTCAAACCTGGATAAAAAAAATCTTTTGCGTCTCTCCAGGATTAGGTAGCGCGACCATAATCAAAAAATATAAATCATGGCAAACATCAATATATCTTCTCAAAAAAAACGAACCTATGATGCCATCGTCATCGGATCAGGTGCCAGTGGTGGCTGGGCTGCTAAAGAGCTCTGTGATGCAGGACTCAAAACGCTCGTACTCGAGCGCGGTCGTGATGTAAAACATATCGTGGATTATCCTACGGCTTCAAAAGCACCGTGGGAATTTGAATTCCGCGGTACCGTACCACTCGAAAAAAGAGTGGGTTATCAATTTGGCCGATTCATGAGAGAAGAATCACTGCATTGGGCACTCAAAGACGACGAGCAGCCTGTGATCTATGAAAAGCCTTTCCGATGGTTTCGCGGCTATCATACCGGTGGGAAATCCTTGCTATGGGCCAGGCAGACCCAACGCTGGAGTGATTATGATTTTGAAGGACCTGCCAGGGATGGTTTTGCAGTGGATTGGCCTATCCGGTACAAAGACCTCGCACCGTGGTATGATCATGTGGAGCAATTTGCAGGTATCGCCGGCAATCGCGATGGCATCGACGAACTGCCAGATAGTATCGTGCAGCCAGCCTTTGAGGTATCCCATATAGAGACTTATTTTAAAGCGCAGCTCGCCAAACATTTTCCTGATCGTCATCTTATAGCAGGTCGATGTGCACACCTTACCGATCCACAAGCTATCCATGTCCAGCAAGGCCGTGGTAAATGTCAAAATCAAACCATGTGCAATCGTGGGTGTATCTATGGCGCCTACTTTAGCGCCAATGCATCTACTATACCCTGGGCCCTGAAGACCAAGAAAATGACCATGCGACCGGATGCCGTAGTTCATTCCATTATCTACAATGACAAAAAAGACCGTGCTACCGGTGTCCGCATCATCGATCGCAATACTCATGAGATGATAGAGTTTTATGCCAAAATTATTTTTGTCAATGCCTCTACGATCAACAGTAGCGCGATCCTGCTCAACAGCACTTCCACCCGATTTCCCAACGGCTTGGGCAATGACAGTGGAGTACTAGGCAAATACCTTGCCTGGCACAATTATCGTGGCAAAGCCAATGCTCAGTTTGAAGCATTACTAGACAAACGCACCGATGGGCGCAGTCCAACCAATAGTTATATCCCCCGCTTCCGCAATGTCAAAAAGCAAGACACTGATTTTCTGCGTGGCTATGCCATCGGTATCGGTGGTGGCCGTGGCATGCGTTCCGACACCAGCATGATAGGGGACAAACTCAGAGATAATATCTTGCATCCGGAGCTTGGGCCCTGGAATATCTCCTCCTGGATGATGGGTGAATGTGTACCCTCTGAGTCCAATCACCTGCGCCTCAGCACAGATCTCAAAGACAAGTATGGCATACCTCAGATCATCCTGTCTTGCGACTGGACTGAAAACGACGATAAGATGGTCGCCGACTATGTAGAACAATCCAAAGCTATGTTTGAAGCAGCCGGTTTTACCAATATCACTGCCAATGATACCAAATCACCTCCCGGCTCCGACATCCATGAGATGGGTGGCGCCCGCATGGGTCACGACCCAAAAACCTCCATCCTCAATGCCTGGAACCAGGTGCATGCCTGCAAAAATGTATTCGTGAGTGACGGAGCTTGTATGACGAGTACAAGTACCCAAAATCCGACGCTGACTTTTATGGCGATGACTGCCAGGGCTGCTACGCATGCTGTCGAGGAACTGAAGAAGAGGAATATCTAGCCGGAGGTAGTTGACATGTTGAGATAGCCTCCCCAAGTTTCGGGACACCATGTTTAGGAGGAGTGCCTATTGCCTCCCGAGAATTCGGGATGCCAGGTAGTCAATTAAGGGTCACCAGTTCAGAACCCCTTTATTCCGTGTCAAATTTGTATTATCTTTCGGTACTAACTTTTAGAAACATTAAACCTTTCCGATGAAACCGTCACTGCTAATTTTCGCATTTTTTATTATTGAGTTTTCTTTGCATGCGCAGCCGGATCAAGCCGTCGTCATCGGCAAGGCCGACAGCATTCATTCCACCATATTAAATGAAAATAGAAACATCCTGGTCCATCTGCCCTCCGGATATAACGATAATCTTTATAGTGCTCAACGATATCCTGTGATCTACCTCCTGGATGGTGATGCGCATTTCCCTTCAGTGGCAGGCATGGTCCATCAATTAAGCGAAATCAATGGCAATACGATATGCCCGGAGATGATCATCGTAGCCATCCCCAATACGGATCGCACCCGCGACCTCACGCCTACGCATGTGGAGAGTGACCTACCCTATGTCGATAGAGATTTCGCCAGAACTTCCGGGGGTGGCGAAAAATTCATGGCTTTCATTGAAAAAGAATTGATCCCTTACATAGATGCTTCCTACCATACACAACCTTATCGAATGTTTATTGGTCACTCATTTGGAGGTCTGACAGTGATCAACACCTTGATCCATCACAAAGATATCTTCAATTCTTATGTCTCTATAGATCCAAGTATGTGGTGGGACCATGAGCGATTGCTCAAAGAATCACAGGCGGCATTAAAATCAGTATCCTTCGAGGGTAAGAGCTTGTACCTGGGTATCGCTAATACCATGGAGGACGGCATGACCATCAAAAAAGTAAAAAAAGATACTTCGGCCAATTCACGCCATATACGCTCCATACTCAACCTCCAGGATCATCTTCAGAAAAATCCTCAAAATGGATTAAAATACATGGGCAAATATTATGATGGTGATGACCATGGTTCAGTACCGCTGATCACGGAATATGATGCCTTGCGATTTATATTTAAAGATTACCCTATACATTTTAAGCCAAATGATTTTAAGGACACCACGGAGGCCTTAAAAAACAAGATCGTAACGCATTATCAAAAAATCTCTAAAATCTATGGCTATACCATCGCCCCCGCTGAGTCTATGATGAATGGCATGGGATACCAGGCACTTGGAAGCAAACAATACACCAAAGCCAAAAGTTTTTTCTCATACAATGTTGACCAATACCCCGGATCCGGCAATGTCTATGACTCTTATGGCGATTATTTTAATGCCATCGGAGACAAGCCTCATGCTATCGAACAATTCAAAAAAGCATTGAGCATCAAAGAAAGTCCGGAAACCAGGAAGAAACTGGATGCACTGGAAAATAAATCGATGGCAGCATCCAATACAAGTCTGCAAGACCTTGATCTGTATGTTGGAGAATATATACTCCCGGGAGAAGGGATCGAGATTAAGACCTTTGTCAGAGACGGAGCATTGAGAATATTGGCTACAGGACGGGACGAGGCCGAACTCGTTCCAGCGAAGACACATGAATTTACGGTCAAAGGAGTAACGGGTTATCTAATAAAGTTCGACATAGTCGATGGTAAAAGTGTTGGGATCGGTCTGGATGTACCGGAGGGTATGTTTAAAGCGGTGCGGAAAAAGCCTTAAGGCAAAGCCATTTATCTAACCCTTCTGTAAATAATCGACTTTGTATTTTTTACAAGATGCAAACGAATACCATGCCAAGGTCTATCCCTATACCGAAGCTTAAGGATATCTGTTCTTCAAAAAGATGCGACACTACACTAAAATTTGTACTAACTTTCGGCACTTATTCAGAAAAACATAAAACTTATTTCAATGAAATCTTTTTTTCTACTTTTCGTCTTTTCGATAGTTGGTTTTTCAATGAATGCCCAATCATTGAACATTAAAGAAAGCCCGGATACCAGAAAAAAACTGGAAGCTCCAGAAAATAAAACGCCTGGAGTATTCAATACAAGTCTGGCAGACCTTGATCTATATGTTGGTGAATATACTATCCCGGGAGAAGGGGTTGACATTAAAATTTTTGTTAAGGAAGGAGCATTGTGGGCATTGGCTACAGAACGAGACGAGGCCGAACTCGTACCAGCAAAGACCCATGAATTTACGGTTAAAGGAGTAGCGGGTTATCTGCTTAAGTTCGAAATAGTGGATGGTAAAAGTGTTGGGATCGACCTGGATGTACCGGAAGGTATGTTTAAAGCGGTGCGGAAAAAACCTTAATCATAAGCTTGGAGTGAATGGGACTCCGACCATTGATGAAGTTGAAGGCAATTAGCCGACACTTTGCTCCTGCATCAACTGTCGGATCGATAGGAAAGGGTTTCACTCTGATCTAATGGGAATGGAAAATTTTCACAGCAGTTTGATTCGGTGAGTGTCTCAGAGAGATTTTGATTTCTATTGATAGTCGGCAATTGTATTCATTAAAGAAACCCACCAATCCCAATTTCCGGCAGAATACATCAGTATATGTTGTAAAGCCATAAAAATTAATACTGGCAAGTACGTAAATTTAACTTCTTTATGATTTCTTTCCTTCCAAATAATAAACAAAAGCACTATTTCTATTAGTATATAAGAAAGAGTTAATGATTTGTCGAAATTGTCAGCTAATCCTACAGAAAAGAAAATTCTTGTCAATGCAGGAATTAAGGGGCCAAATATCGTGCAAACCATCAGACGGGCGTGCAGTTTTAGTCTTTTGCGATAATAAATAGCAAGTAAATAAATTATTACAAATCCTAATAAAGTGACAGCATCTATAAATGCAAGCCTATAAACCATATTTGGAGGATAATTTTCTTGGTTATGAATCATTAATTTCATCATTTCAAATCCACCAAATACTATTGTAGGTACTAGTATCATTGAACTCCAACCTAAGTACTTATGGATTGTTAATTTCCCTTTTGTGTAAAAAAATGGTTGAACTATTAATAATAACATCCATAATGTTGCGCTTAATCCATGTATATGATATGGCAAAGTGGTTTCTCCCAATTTCCCAAAATATGAATTAGAAAAACCCCAGAAGACAACAACCAAACCGATCGCTAAATACAAATGGGCATTATTGTAAAATTTTATTCTTTCCATGTTTTTTGTTTTGATGACCACCGGCGATTTGTATATGAGTTGGTTTATGATTTAACCTACCTGTTAGCTCTTTCGTTTATTTTATTTTATATGCATAACTTTTTTATTATTCGTGTTTTGGTTCTTCTAAATTGAAGTATTCACTCTTTGTTTTGTCCAGGGTAGTTGACATTGTTTTGAAATTGTCTTGCGTAGCAGTAAGGTCAATATATTTATCAATTATTGTTCTATGTTGGTAAATTACAAATGTGTTTTCAACTGCCGGATTTAACTTATTGAGGTTTACTTCGCTTTCTGTGTCTGTCAAAGAAGGCACAAAGGTTAAAGCAATATTTTTTAAGTTTAATTCAAGCCCAATTCTTTCTAACTCCTTTCGTCTATCGTCTTTGTTGTAATTTAATTCATTGCCGTAGACAAAATAAGCTTTCAAGTATTTACTTCGAGTCACACTTTCTTGCTCCAAATAAGTCAACCACTTTTTGATTTCAACCCAATTGGGATTGTTGCCAACAAAATAAACAATGCCTTGGTAGCGTCCATATTTGCAGACAGGACAAGTCCTTGTTCCTTTGTCCGGACCCCAGGCATGGAAAGGAATAAAAGATGGTTGATCTTCACCGATATGAAGTCCCGATTGTTTCTCTTGCTCCAATTCTATCGGATAGTTTGGAATGTTTAGTCCTAAAATAATATTATGCTCGGCAATTTGTAAATCTCCTGAAATAAGAACTCTTAATATACCACTGCCGCCACGATTTTCTAGTGCCTTTCTTTTGGCCCCTGTCAATAATCTGTCGTCGTCAAAAACAAACTCATCAAGGTAATATTCATTGTCAATGTTGGGTTCTTTGATGGAGGTATGAATATGGGCTGGAATATTTTCATTTGGATAGGGCGCGGGTCTGATGGTGTATATTGAAAACTTCCCATGCTCATCTGATTTTATCCAACCTCGAATATGGCCGTGTCGTTTGGCTTTTTCATTCAATCCTTGTTTTGGTAAATAGTAGCCGTTATGGTCTGTCTGCCAATAATAAATGATCACGTTTGGTACCGGCGTTTTTCCGTCATGTTTAAAAACGGTTCCCGTCACCAAAAGTTTTTGTCCTTTCTCTGCCCAACCAGCACTTGTATCAACGGATGAAATATTTGTTGGTATGTCAATATACATTAGTTCACAACCGTCGCAACCGCCACCTACCAGTTTGTTTATGCTTGGTGTGGTTGTTTGCTGATTTGGATTACTATTTTTTGTTTGTCCGCTACAACCTGTCAGAATGCTGAGCAGCATTAGAAAAAGTCCGGGTCGATTTATTTGGTGCATAGTTAAAATTTTGTGTTTCATGGTTGCAGGTAATGGTTTGGGGCTTTTAAGGCACAAATGTTAATGAGAATTACTTTTGTTCAAATGTAGCATTTCTGCTCCAATTTCAACAAAACCCTGTGAGTAGTTGGGTATTTTTGTTTTCAATAGGTTATCTATATCTTTTCAGTCTTTATTCGCAATGTTCGTTCAAAAAAAATAAATTTTACCTTTGCTATTATTTGAATCTTGCAATAATGGAAAACATAGGTATTAAAGATTTTTATAAAGAAATATTTGGTGAATATGGAAGCCAGCTGGATTTCTTTTTAGAAAGCGTTAGCTCAAACAATTTAGGTCATTTCAATGTATTTGATACAAAGAAGTTTTATTTCAGCGGTGTAAAAAATTCCGAAATGACATACAACAGGAGGTTGTATTATAAAATCAGTTTAATTAAAGGCAAAAATTTGGTTGAGTTTGCTGGAAAATCTGTTCTCATTGAAAATCAAGGAATTCTATTTGCAACTCCGAAAATTCCTTATCGGTATATACCACAAGACAAAGAACAGGCTGGATTTTTTTGTGTTTTCACTAAAGAATTTTTGTCGAAGTCCAAAACAGGGATACTGGTAGATGATTTTCCTATTTATCAGCTAAATAGTGATTTTGTTTATGAATTAAATGATGAACAATATCTTGAAATGGAAGCTATTTTCAAAAAAATGGACACAGAACTCTCGTCTGATTATGCTTATAAATATGATTTACTTCGTAACTATGTATTGGAATTGATTCATATGGGACAAAAGTTAAACCCTATAGAAAGTATGTTAAATTCCACGAACGCTTCAAGCAGAATTTCATCATTATTTATTGAGTTACTGGAAAGACAGTTTCCAATTGAAAATGATGCACAAATGATGCAACTCAAAGCACCAATCGATTTTGCCAAAACTTTAGGCGTTCACATCAATCACTTAAATAAAGTATTAAAAGAAACGACAGGTAATAGTACATCTGAAATTATCAATGGCAGAGTAGTAGAAGAAGCCAAAATATTATTAAGACAAACTCAATGGAATGTTTCTGAAGTTGCTTTTGCTTTGGGATTTGATGAAGTAGCTCATTTTTCAAATTTTTTCAAAAAACATACTGGCCTGTCACCATTGAAATTTCGTAATTGATTGAAATTTACAAATTGTAGCTTGAAATTTGCAAGCTTTATTTTATTAGAAGACTGACCTTTGTGGATAATTTAAAAATAAACAAATGAAGAATTCAACAATATTAGGAAGCAGCACACTGAAGGTGAACCGAATAGGTCTTGGTTGTATGGGTATGTCAGAGTTTTATGGCGCTTTTAATGAATCAGAATCTATTATTACTTTGCACAAAGCCATTGATTTAGGCGTTAATTTTTTCGATACAGCCGATATGTATGGAAGTGGAGCCAATGAAAAGTTAATTGGAAAAGCATTTAGGGGCAGATGGAATGATTTGGTTTTAGCTACTAAATTCGCAGTAATGAGAGGACCAAATGGCGAGTGGCTAGGATTAAATGGACAGCCTGATTATATTAGAAAAGCTTGTGATCAAAGTCTTTTAAATTTAGGAACGGATGTCATTGATTTATATTATATGCATCGTCAAGCTCCTGATGTTGAGATTGAAGTGATAGTAGAGGCAATGGCTGATTTAGTCAAACAAGGAAAAGTAAAGTTTATTGGTCTGTCAGAAGTGAATGCTCAAACTATTCGCAGAGCGCACAAAGTACATCCCATCACAGCTATACAAATAGAATATTCTTTATGGAGCCGTGAGCCAGAACATGAACTTTTAAAGGTTTGCAAAGAACTCGGAATCACTTTTGTTTCATACAGTCCTTTAGGTAGAGGTTTTTTAACGGGAGCTTATAAAAGTCGTGCTGATTTTGAAGCCGGTGACTTTAGATTAAATAATCCTAGATTTACAGATGAAGCGATTAAAGAAAATATAAAATTTGTTGAAGTCATAGACCAAATTGCAAAAGCTAAAGGAGTAACTAAAGCTCAAATTGCATTGTCTTGGATTTTAGGTCAGGATGATGAGATTACTGCAATTCCTGGCACAAGAAAAATTCATCGTCTTGAAGAAAATTTAGGTGCCTATAATGTAGCCCTAACTCAAGCCGATTTGGAACTGATTGATGTCTCTATGCCAAAAGAAACCATTGGTAGTAGGTATTAAAATTTGTATTATTTAATTCAAAAGAGTCACAATAATGTGGCTCTTTTTTTGTTTTGCTTGCTGTCTGTGCGCCAAATAGCGTATATACAGCATACAAAACTGCTTCATATTCTCAAATTGGCTACTGGGGCCTACCTTGCGGCATCTTTTTCGTAATAGGCATATACATAGCAACTGGCTCGACTTTGTGCTAATGGCCACAGCTCGACAATTCCGTTCCATCCAAAGAAGGATTACTTTCGAAGTGCATTGCACCCTGATCAAACCATCGCCCTCCTAAAACAGTTTCTAAGTGGAAATAGCGCATTCAGGAAATACATCTCTGCCGAGCATAATTTTGATTTACTTATCTATGAATCCTTATATTCGGGTTTGAAATAAGAACCTTTAAAAAAATAAGTCATGGAAAAAATAAAAGTAGGGATCGTCGGCACCGGTTTTATCGGTCCCGCTCATGTAGAAGCATTGCGCAGACTACCCAATATTGAAGTCGCAGCGCTTTGTGAAGTCAATATGGAGTTGGCTACAGCCAAAGCAGCCCAATTAGGCATAGAGCGTGCTTGTACCTTTGACCAATTGTTGGCGATGGAGGATATTACAAGTGTGCATATCTGTACTCCCAATTTTCTACATTTTTCTCAAGCGAAAGCTGCGCTCCTGGCTGGCAAACATGTGATCTGCGAAAAACCGCTGTCCAAAGACCTGCACGAAGCAGAAGAACTGGTCGCCCTGGCCCAGTCTACCGGTCTTGTCAATGCAGTCCATTTTAACCTGCGCTATTACCCGCTGATACGCCAGATGAAAACCATGCGGGAAAAAGGGGAGCTCGGTGAAGTCTATTCTATCCTGGGATCCTACCTGCAGGATTGGCTGTTCTACAATACAGATTATAACTGGCGCCTGGAACCGGACAAATCAGGCGATTCAAGAGCCATCGCGGATATCGGCTCTCACCTGATGGATGTCATCGAGTACATCACCGGTCTCAAAACGGTAGAAGTGATGGCGGATTTTAATACCATCCACAAAGTGCGTAAAAAACCACTGAAAGCGATCGAAACCTATTCGGGCAAAATGCTGACCCCCGAAGATTATGCAGATGTGCCCATCAATACCGAAGACCACGCCAATGTGCTGCTCCGCTTTGACAATGGCAATCGGGGTTCTGTGACCGTATCCCAGGTATCTGCCGGCCGCAAAAACCAATTGAAGCTGGAGATCTCCGGCTCCAATAAAACTTTCGCATGGAATTCTGAAGCCCCCAATGAAATCTGGATTGGCAATCGGAATAAAAGCAATGAATCGCTCATGCGCGATCCTTCGCTGGTATATCCTGAGGCAGGCAGCATCATCTCCTTCCCCGGAGGGCACAATGAAGGTTTCCCCGATACTTCCAAACAATTATTTAAAGAGGTGTATGCAGCGATCGCTAATAATAAACAACCGGAACACCCTACGTACCCGACCTTTGCAGATGGTTACCGGGAGTTATTGATTTGCGAAAGAATATTGGAGAGCAATCGAAAACAAGCCTGGGTGAAGGTATAGCTGGCAGGGACTTGCCGGCCTTCGTAGCTATTCTGGTATATCGGATAGTTTTATAAGATGATCATTATTTCCTCACAACTACGTTGGTGACGGCACAACACATTTTTGTTTTTTTACAGCTAACCAGAAACTTGCTATCACCAGGACTATGCCCAAACCTTTAAAAAAGTCGATTACAAATTCATTCGTATGAATAAAAAAGTTGGCGATGGCTCCGGCATTCATCACCAAAATTCCTATCGCCATATACCTTAGATAAATTGAATTAACTTTTTTCATTCGTTTGATTTTTTATGAGATCAATTTTGTTTAATAAAGTTTGAATTTTGTGATTCTGTCTTCTTTCCATTATAGGCCGGTAAACAAACCACATGAATGAAAGAAACAAAAACAATAGAGTATAACCTGTGATTAATCTTGTTTTGTTCTGGGAGAGCATTTCGTACACATACAACGAGAAAGCTGAGGCAAGGACCATATAGAGAATTGGGTGTATTTTATTATAAGCTGTTTTCTGAGTTTTTTTCTTTAAATCATCTAAATATTCATTTGTATTTAAAATCTCATCCCGGACATTTTTTTGAAGTAAAGCATACTTTGAAATAACTAAATAAATAGCTATGAGTACAAATAGCACCTCTCCAATCCTCGTGGACCAGAAGTGTGAATGGTATTGCATCATCACATATATCATGGCAAGGATACACATCAATAAAAGCAATACAATAAAAGCGGTATTCTTTCTTTTTTCTTTTTGGTACGCTTTGATAGCATGGTTTATGCTCGTTAGCGATGGCATTCGATCTGAATCATGACTTCGCCATATATCTTTTAATTGTTCAAAATGGTCCATGGTCCAAAAACTTTTTTGTCAACTTTTCTTTTATGCGAAAGACCTTAACTCTGATATTTGAATGACTTAAGCCGACTATTTCAGCAATTTTTTCTTGTGGAATATCTTCCATAAAAAGACCAATAATGATTCTTTCTAATTCCAGCAGCTCTCCGATACAATTTCTCAGAAAAACATGTTTTTGTTCTTGTGCATTATCCAGCTCCATTTCTTGCAATTGGATTGGCAGCTCCACTTTTTTTATCCTTGCATCTTTTTCGATTTGCCTAAGACATTTATTACATGCGATTCTAAATATCCATGTGCCCAGGGTAGCTTCATTTTTAAACGAACCCAGATGTTGCCAAACCGAAATAAAGGTTTCCTGAGTAAGATCAGCTGCCTGATCCGGATCATTAATATAGCTTAAACATACTCTGAATATTTTAGCTGAATAATCTCTATAAATCGTATCAAAATCCATTTTATTACACTAAGTCATTGGCCCTTTTTTTAGAATTAGATACTGCGTATCGTGTAATGTTACAGTTTAGGTAAAAAAATCTATGCTTTAACTAAGAGGACAGTTTTTGCCATAGATCGAAAAGGCGGGTATCTGATAAGGATCCAATTAATTTCCAACCGACTGCTTCAAACTATTCAAATCCCGCTTCATAGCCTCAATCACTTCCGTAGCAGGTATGGAGAGATGAGATTCTCCGTCATTGGCCCCGCCCAAAGGATATTCGAGATGGAGACATAGGGGTGCATGTACATTCAATTTGTCTACCAGGGAAAAATAATTTTTAAAATCTATCAACCCTGTTCCAAGTGGTACATTGTCGATGGTTTGTTTGCCATCTTTTTTTATCCAATCAAAGTCTTTGATATCGAGTGTGTTGATATATGGAGCCAGCAGCTGCAGACCTACCTGCCAGGCACTGAGGCTCTCGACCATAGCGTGTCGCACATCAAACTGCACGCCCATATAGCGGGCATCCAGATCCTTGATCAGGTACCAGATATCCCATAAAGAAGCGCCAACGCCCGTGCCTGAGTGATTTTGATAAGCCCCTTGAAGACTGTACCGTTTGTTCATTTTGGCCAGGGCTTTAAACTGCATGTGGAAGGCGTCTAATTGTTTGAGGACAGGTACACCGGGCTTATAGGTCAGCCAACCGGTACGGTAGGTTTTGATGCCCAATTCGCCGGCAGTTTTTAAGATCGCCTCAGTGTACGGTTCTTCGATAGATGTAATGCTTGTCGTCAAAAGGTCTGCCTTAAGACCGGCTTTTCGAATAGCATTCACTGCCCGCGGCAAATCTTTTTTTACATTTTCAGGCAGGACATGCCCTTTGGACCTGACCGTCAAATCGATGCCATCAAAACCCATTCGTGCAGCTGTGTCTGCCATAGCTTCATAGTCCAGCCATTGAAGGTGTTTGGAGAAAATATAGATATCCCGTTTGTTGGAGCTGTCGATAGATATAGGTTTAAATAAGGGCTTGGCACTTGTGATGGGCATTAGGGCAGCCGAAGCACCGATCGCAACCAGGCTATTAAGATGCTGGCGTCTGGTTATTTTAGGTGACATATTTTTTATCTAACTTGTTATCGAGCGATTCGTCAGGATTTTGCTTTAGCGACGATGTTCTTTTTTACTCCTTTTTCATTGATGATCGCAGTCCATACACTTAGTTTTTTGTCAGCGTAGCTGGTCCAGATCGGCCGGATGATCCCATTAGCCGCAGAGATACCATTATAATCACCGAAAAAGACTTCATTGCCAGGTGGGGTAAAGGTACTTCCTGTCAATAATATCTCTTTAAACGTATTTCCTCCATCTTTTGAGGTAGCCACCACTACATCCGTCTGGGTGTCGGCATGATTGCGACGGTCGTAGTACACTATATATATGTATCCCGTGGCCGGATCTACGCTCATCCAGGGCAGGAACTGATACCTGGGACCGGTATCCTGATTGACTTTGATGCGCTGGGACCAGGTACGACCCTCGTCTCTACTGTGCATGATCCAGACATCCATATTGTCTTCGCCATTTTTTAAGTCAGCCCAGCAGACATAGATGGAACCCCGATATTGATTTATGCTAAGATCGGTACAGGTCACCGGCATGCCATTGGCGCGACCCAGTCCGGGTACATCCAGGGACCAACCACCGATCTGATCCATAATCTCCTGATCCCTGGGCAGCCAGGTCAGACCTCCATCAAGACTTTTGTCAAACCATAGTTTTTGATCAAATGCCCAGACTACATAGATTTGATGATGGAGTCCATAGGCCGGCACAGCGCCTTCGGGAGTATAGTCATCATCTAGACAGTCACCTTCATGGTCGCTGATCGTAATGGCTTGTGTCCAGGTCTTGCCCTGATCAGCAGACTTTGAAAACCGAATCCTTGATTTGTCGGTAGACTGGGTGGATGCATATTTATCAAATTCTGTCCAGGTGACCACCAGGTCCCCATTGAGTGGGTCCGAAGCGATCCAGGGTTTGTCCTGGTTTTTGGGAGGGTTCGTACCTATCGCAGTGCCTTCATCCCAGGACTTTCCACCATCGATACTTTGATGGATCACCAGGCTTTCGAGATATCGAGAGGTATTCCTGCCGCCGCCGCCGGGTGTACCTAAATGGACATAATAAAAATTGCCCAGGTGATCAGCCCACAGTACCGGATCACCAAATACTCCAAGAGGCGATTTTAAAAAAGTATGACCAAAGGTCTGGCCTCCATCGGAGGAATAATGCACCCGATCGAGAATAGATCCTCCCACTACCCACTCAGGATGCAGTGGTGATACTGCCATGCTAGGCTCTGCAGGGCCATAGTGCTTGCCTTCGTTTTCTGCAATTTTGATGAGTTGAATGGCCTTGGGGGTAGAACAACTTAAGGTGAGTAGATAGAGAATACAGATTCCTACTATTGGCTTCATGTTTCTGTTAGATTTGATGACCACTAAATTATTTTTTAACCAATTATTTTAACCACTAAGATTACTTAGGGCACAAAGGAGATTGGTTGTGCAAAATAGAGATTTTGATCAGCATTAAGGCTAGTGGCAGCAGAGAGATTTATTATTAAATTGATGTTAAAAAAAAATCAGACTCATTAATCAGCCATTCAAATGGTACCTTGGCTAATCATAATCAATACCATATCAAAAACAGCTCATATGAAAAACCTCATCACCTCTCTGATTTTATTTATATCTGTTGTCTCAGGTTTTTCTCAAGATCTTAATTATGGGGTCAAAGCAGCGTACACCCGTCCGGTGCATATATCAAATGTCAGGATGGCTAATAAGATGATCGATATCAATCCCGGATACCCGTCCTCCTGGATTAGCCATTATATCTCTGCATCGTTGTCAGCTACCTGCAATGGTACAATAATGAAAGCAGTTAGCGCCGATGACCATCTGAGTACGGAACAAAAAAATATTTTAAAGACAGTCGATATGGGATCAGACATTGTAGTCGATATTAAGTACTATACTACAAATACAGTTACGGGCGAGAACAATGAAGAGCTTATGCATTTTGTGGTCACTGTAGTCCCTGAAATCGAAGCACAATATCTGGGTGGGCACCAACTATTGACTCAATATCTGAAAGAAAATGCTGTTGATAAAATCGCTGAATCTACTTCCAAACAATTGCGACAAGCAGTGGTGCGCTTTACCGTTGATGAGCAAGGCGAAATAGCCAATCCTCAAATAGCGGTGTCTTCCGAGGATGCCCTGACAGATCAATTATTATTAGAGGCCATTACTTCTATGCCAAAATGGAAACCGGCAGAAAGCGCTAATGGCATGAAAGTGAAGCAGGAGTTTGAATTTAGTGTGGGGAATAAGGTGAGTGGTTGTTAGGACCTGTTCTTTTATCCAATAATCTGTTCAGCATTTTTCGATTACTTCATTTAATCTAATACGACGCTATTGAGTCCTTTTTCATATCACTTCTAATCATTTTTAATTCCTAAGAAAGTTTTTTTGAATTCAACTTTCTTTTTTTCAAGGCTTTCATTCCAGCATCAATTTTATTTGCAAGATTCCAATCTTCTGCTTCAGAATGAGCGAGGTACTTGGCAGACATTTCAAGCTTCATGGCAAGATTGATAAACCTTTCATTACAAAATTTGTTTTTTAGTCCGATAAACACTAATCTCATGCTCAAACCAATTTCTTTTACGACCACTGGACAGAAAACACTTATCGCAGATCTCACTATCTATCGGTTTTTACCGAGCCGTTATGCAGATGCCGTAGGTCCCTTTGTCTTACTGGATCATTTTCCTCCAGGTCATGCTGACCCTAAGGAGCCACGCAAAACCAAAGGCACTGGCGCCCATCCTCATCGGGGGATAGCTACACTGACTTACCTGATTCAAGGTGAAGGCGAACACTATGATAGCCGTGGCCATCATGCCACCATTCGCTCAGGAGGAGCACAATGGATGAAAGCAGGCAATGGTATCATACATGATGAGGTCATCAATGCTGATGCTGGTACAGGAGACTTGCTGATACATGGTTTTCAATTCTGGATCAATCTTCCTTCAAAAATCAAGGCTGAACTTCCAGAGTATCTTTCACTCCAGGCCCAGGATATTCCGGTAAAAAAATTAGGAGAAGGTGCCGGCTGGATAAAAATCATTGTAGGGGATTATGAGGAATTGAGTTCAAAAATCCCAAATTATTCCAGGCAGTTTTTATATCATATCCATCTACTGCCTGGTGCAACTTTTTCTTTACCTACCGATGCCACCATGGAGTATGCAGCCTTATTGCCTACCCATGCAGCCATGATCAATACGACTACCTATCAAACCGGCGAATTCATAGAGTTTGGTAAAGATGAAGGAACTATTGAAATCAACAATAAAAGTGAGCTGGCTACCGACATCATTCTATTTGGTGGAGAGCCATATACAGAACCCATCATAGCCCGCGGTCCTTTTGTGATGAACAGTGATCTTGAGATCGCTCAGGCATATAAAGATTTTCATGCAGGCAAATATGGCATCATTTGATCCTTATTATCACACAGCTATCAAATTATTTTTTCAAGTAATATGATGAGAAAACAATTCGGAGGCAAGGCCAGTAAATCAGATTTGGAAAAATATGCCCGTTCAAATAACTGGGATGGTAAAAAGTTTGTCAATCTGCAGACTACCAATATGAACTTCAGTTTTTCATCACTACCAAAATTATTGTACAAACAATTTTGTGAAAAAGAAGGTAGAGAACCCAAAACCAAATTGCCAATTTTGCCTTTTGAACAGGCAGAGTTTCTAAAGCCCTCCAATGAAACGAAATTTATCTGGTACGGTCATTCAGCATTATTGATGCGCATGAACCATCAAACCATACTCATCGATCCTATGCTGGGCCCTAATGCTGCCCCGATCTCGCCGTTTTCAGTAAATAGATTTAGTGATAACACACTTGAGTTAGCAGAAGATTTTCCGGAGATCAATTTGCTCCTGCTCACCCATGACCATTATGACCACCTGGACTACGAAAGCATCCAGCGACTTAAGCCTAAGGTGAAAAAATATTTTGTCGCTCTTGGCGTCGCCCGGCATTTAATTCAATGGGGTATTCCATCAGAAGATATTACCGAATTTGATTGGTGGGAGCACAAAACTTTTGCCGGTATTCAAATTCATTTTACACCATCTCGGCATTTTTCTGGTAGAGGCCTTGCTGACAGAGCGATGACCCTCTGGGGTGGTTGGGTATTCCAAAATGGAGCTGAAAACCTTTGGTATAGTGGTGATGGTGGATACGGTGATCACTTTAAAAAAATAGGAGATAAGCTGGGTCCCTTCGATTTTGCTTTTATCGAATGTGGTCAGTACAATGAAAACTGGCATCAAATACATATGTACCCAGAGGAAAGTGTGCAGGCAGGTATCGATGCTCAGGCGCAGATCATCATGCCGGTCCACTGGGGCAGTTTTTCACTGGCCCAACATAGTTGGACCGAACCTGTGGAAAGATTTATCACTGAAAGCGAGCGTAGGAATATCCGATATCTAACCCCTCAGAAAGGACGGCTAGTCTCTATGCAAGCACTACCTGTACCTATCAGATGGTGGGATTGAGGTCCATATGCCAGATCATCATAAGTTAAAGTTGCGGCCCTGGGAGCTGTCCTACCCAAAAATAAATTTTTGCAACCTATTGCGAAGCCAAATAGTTGCATGTATATTTGCAACCAATTAGTTTCTTAATTAATTTTATATAATATGAGAAGAGATGTTTTTCAAGCGATTGCCGATCCGACCCGTCGGGCTATTATCCTGCTGATTGCATTTCAGCCTATGACACCAAATGCCCTGGCTGAGCATTTTGATAGTACACGCCAAGCCATCTCCAAACATTTGCGCATACTGACAGAATGCCAGCTGGTATCGCAAAATCCGGACGGTAGAGAAATCTATTATCAACTCGACTTCAATAAAATGAAAGAAATAGATCATTGGCTGGACCAATTCAAAAAGATTTGGGAAAGCCGCTTCAACGAACTGGACAAAGTATTATTAACCATGAAAAAAAACAAAAAATGAGTTTCAATCTTGCCTTTGATTTTTCTGTAAACAGGGAAAACAATACCATCAATGTAAAAAGAGCGTTTGCAGCAGCACTACCTTTGGTATGGGACGCCTACACCAACAGGGAAATCCTCGACCAATGGTGGGCGCCTAAGCCCTGGAAAGCCAGAACCAAATCAATGGACTTTAGAGAAGGAGGTCAGTGGCTGTACGCTATGGTAGGTCCTCATGGAGAAGAGCATTGGGCTATCGCCACCTATACCAACATTGAGTTTCAAAAACACTTTACAGGACTCGATGCATTTACGGATGCAGATGGTACTATAAATAACGATCTGCCGAAGTCCAGATGGGAAGTGCATTTTTCAGATCTGGGCCATCATACGAGGGTGGAAATGCGCATATCCTATGATGACCTTGCACAACTGGAGGCTACTATTCAAATGGGTTTCAAAGAAGGACTATCTATGGCCATGGAAGGATTGGACGAATTGCTCGCGTCCATAAAACAATAAGAGCTGATAGATCAAGAATTCTATACCTGATTTCGTATTTAAAAATTTGAAATTATTTTGTCCCCCGGGCAAACTATTCAATGCTATATTTATTGCTTCTATACCTTGATGTTAAAAAAGATATACCAGGTCTATGTGATTGAATTATCTAAGCGGGTATTCAGCGAAAGTGTCAAATTCAGAACTGCCAACCCACAATACAATGGCGTGCTGGAATGCCTCTATGTAGGTATGACCAGCAAAACGCCCAAAGAGCGGTTCGAACAACATAAATCAGGCTACAGAAACAAAAAAGGGCACAAACTGGCTTCAAACATCGTGCAAAAATATGGGCTCTACCTTCGGCCCAGCCTATACAATCATTTAGACCTAATGACTAAAACAGAGGCGCTCAAAATGGAGGAACAGTTGGCGCTGGAGTTAAGGAGGAAACGCTTTGCTGTATGGTATGGTTGAAGGATTGATTGAAAATTATACAAATAGAAAAATCTTATAACAGCTCTATCTGATAAAAAAGCCTAGCCTATGTAAAGATTTTGATTAAATCTTTACATACGAAACTCAATATATATGGATAATTGAAAAAACTTTAGATATCCTATAGGGAGGATGTGAGTTTAATGGGAATTACGGAAGATTTCCTCAAACGGATAAAGCTATGGGCGTAGAACTACTTTATTTTCCGATATTTATCACAAATTCATCCATCTTGGCACCACCTACTGAACTCAAACGATCCCTTACTCCACTAATGCTCTGGGGCCTGGGGGTAGGTTATGTCATATCGGGCATGTACTTCGGGTGGAACCTCGGCCTTGAAAAAGGAGGGACCCTTGGCCTGGCGATCGCCACTTTTTTTATCATCATCCTCTATATCACTTTTACTTTTAGTTATACTGAATTGGCCTGTGCCATACCCAAAGCTGGCGGTGGATTTGACTATGCTACCAGGGCATTGGGCAAAGATTGGGGATTTATAGCCGGTATGGCTCAAAATATAGAATTCATCTTTGCGCCGCCTGCTATCGCATTTGCCATCGGGGTTTATTTTAATTTGTTTTTTCCGCATATCCCTGTATTGACGATTGCTATTTTAGGTTATATCATTTTCACCGGGCTCAATATATATGGTGTCAGGGCCGCAGCCACATTTGAATTGGTCATCACCCTGCTTGCCGTAGGCGAGTTATTGTTATTTGCAGGCATCAGCCTGCCCCACCTCGAAGTCAAAAACCTTCAGCACAATGCCTTTCCACATGGATGGCAAGGTGTGTTTGCAGCCATACCATTTGCCATCTGGTTTTTCCTGGCCATCGAAGGGGTAGCCAATGTCGCAGAAGAAGCCATCAATCCCCGCCGGACTATTCTCCTTGGATTTGGATCAGCTATCCTCACCCTGGTGATACTTTGTATCCTGACTTTTGCAAGCTCGGTAGGAGTAGCAGGTTGGGAAGCCATCGTCTATAAAACAGACGGGACCACTTCTGACTCTCCCTTACCATTGGCGCTGAGTCATATCGTGGGAAATAACAATCTGCTATACCACTTATTGATCACGATTGGATTATTTGGATTGGTGGCATCTTTTCACGGTATCATCCTGGCTGCAGGAAGAGCCAGCTTTGAGTTTGGACGCGTGCGGTTTGCACCGGCCTTTTTAGGCAAGATTCACTCTAAGTTTCAGACCCCTTCCAATGCCTTAATAATCAATATGTTCATAGGCATCATAGCTTTACTCACCGGTAAAACAGCGGAGATCATCACCCTCTCTGTATTTGGTGCTTTGACCTTATATATTGTATCGATGATCGCACTGTTGCGCCTACGAAAGTCTGAGCCTGCACTGGAACGCCCATTCAAGGTGCCCATGTATCCGGCATTTCCGCTCATTGCACTGGCGATCGCCGGTTTTTCCTTTGTCGCCATGACGGTTTACAATGCCAGGCTTGCTTTGGTATATTTTTTGTTATTAGGTATAAGTTATGCCGCTTTTAAACTGTGCTATGGCAAGTCGGGATAGCATGATCTCTAGATTCACTTTCGCAAGGATATAATAAATTTTAATTTTTCAGGTCTGGGAACTATAAACCCAAATTTTAAACAACCATCATGACCAGCAAACAAATCCTCCAATATGTCAAAGATCATCCTTCCGGAAAAGTAAAGCTTGCATTTACAGATATTGACGGCATCTTGAGAGGAAAATATGTCTCATCGGAAAAGTTTTTATCCATTATAGACAAAGGCATGAGCTTTTGCAATGTCATCTTTGGCTGGGATGCTGCCGATGTAGCTTATGACAATGGGACATATACTGGTTGGCATACCGGGTATCCGGACAGTCCTGCAGTCATAGATATCAATACATTTCGCAAAATACCCTGGGAGCAGGATGTTCCGTTTTTCCTGGGAGAACTCACAGATGAAAAAGGTGCCCCTTCTACGGTCTGTCCCAGGCAATTATTACAAAAGGTATTAAGCGAAAGCAATAAAGCAGGGTACACGCCCATTTTTGCCCAGGAATTTGAATGGTATAATTTTGCAGAAACTCCTCAGTCTATCCAGGACAAACAATTTAAAGACCTCACCCCTTTGACGCCGGGCATGTTTGGTTATTCTATACTGAGAAGCTCCTTAGAAAATTCCTACTTCTCAGATTTGTACGACTTACTCAAAAAATTTAATGTGCCTTTAGAGGGCATACATACGGAGACAGGCCCTGCGACTTACGAAGCCGCTATCGGTCATGCGGGTATCCTGGAAGCGGCCGATCGTGCCACTTTATTTAAAACAGCAGTCAAAGAAATCGCCTATCGACACAGTGTCATCGCTACCTTCATGGCTAAGATCAATGAGAACCTGCCAGGTTGTGGCGGACACGTGCACCAGAGTCTGTGGGACAAAGCAGGCAAAAAAAATCTTTTTTATGCAGACAAGGATCCAAAGCATATGAGTGAACTGATGAAAAGTTATGTGGCCGGTCAGTTATATTGTCTGCCTCATATCCTCCCTATGTTTGCGCCTACGATCAATAGTTATAAGCGACTGGTCGAAGGTGCCTGGGCTCCAACTACACTGACCTGGGGCCTGGACAATCGCACCGTAGCGTTGCGTGTGCTCTCAGGAGGCGCTGCCTCCTGTAGATTAGAGACCCGGGTGATCGGATCAGATGTCAATCCTTACCTGGCGATGGCAGCCTGCCTGGCCTCAGGATTATATGGTATCAGGCACAAATTAAAACTGGAACAACCTGCTGTCGTAGGCAATGGCTATCGCGATACCTCCAATGGCATCCTCCCGACTACTTTGATAGAAGCGACCCAACAAATGAAAGTCTCGGAGGTGGCTTCAGAACTCTTCGGTGCTCCATTTGTTGAACATTTTACTCAAACCCGGGAGTGGGAGTGGCGCCAGCACCTTAAATCAGTGACTGACTGGGAATATAGACGCTACTTTGAGATCATATAAATGGGAAATCTTTTTCTGGTTTCTTTAATACAACCATAATATACAAATGTGCACTTTTGCATCCTACTAAATCAATGCTATGACCTTTGATAAAATCTATCAATATAATTTTCCTACGACGATTAGATTTGGAGCAGGATCCAGTAAGGAGCTGGGAGATTATCTTATAAAAAACGGACTTACCCGGCCTTTGATCGTCACAGATCCTACAGTGTCTGGCTTGGATTTTTTTAAAGAGATCCTCCAGGACTTGAAGAAAAAAAATATTTCAACAGAAGTATTTTTCGACATTCATAAAAACCCTGTCAAGTCTGATGTGTATAAAGGAGGAGAGGTCTATGATCATACCCATCGGGATAGTATCATCGGCATCGGTGGTGGTGCTGCCCTGGATGTGGCGAGGGCTATTGTACTCAGAGTCAACCACCGCGAAGACCTTTTTAAATATGATGATCTTATCGGGGGTGATGTGTATGTGACCAATGAGGTGCCTCATTTTATCACCATACCTACGACTGCAGGCACAGGATCTGAGGTCGGTCGCAGTGCGATCATCTCAGACGATGTAACCCATCAAAAGAAGATACTTTTTGCACCAAAACTATTGGCTAAAATTGTTTTTGCTGATCCCCTGTTGACCATGGAATTGCCAGCCTATATTACCGCTGCTACGGGAATGGATGCATTGACACACAATATGGAAGCTTACATCGCCAAAATGCCCCACCCGCTGTGTGAAGGTATAGCACTCGAAGGCATCTCCCTGATACATCAATCACTCGAAAAAGCAGTCAACCATCCTGATCTGGAATCCAGAAGCAAGATGCTCATCGCTTCGCTGATGGGTGCCGTTGCATTTCAAAAAGGATTGGGCGTCGTGCATTCTCTCGCACACCCGCTGTCATCGCTGCTGGACACTCATCATGGTCTCGCCAATGCAGTCAATATCCCCTACGGCATGCAATTTAATATAGAAGGGTTTGAAGAAAAATTTGCCCGCATCGCCCGCACCCTCGAGCTAAATGAAATATCCGGTCAGGGGGTAGTGGATTATTTATTTGACCTCAACACGAAAGTAAATATCCCGCACAGATTGCGAGACATTGGAGTGAAAGCAGAACATATCGACGAACTTTCTGATCTGGCCCTGGCTGATTTTGCACATCCCAACAATCCCAAGCCGGTGAGCAGAGAAAACTTCAGAGACCTTTACACCCGCGCATTATAAACCCTATGACAAAGAAAATCGGGATCTCTTTTACCGGGACTAATTTTCATCATTATTGGTCATGGATTACCTCCCAGGACTTAGGGGATGATCTCGAATTGATGCTTCTATCCTTTGAAAAAAACAATAGGGAAGATATCTATCAATGTGACGGATTTATTCTCACAGGGGGCATCGATGTACATCCCGGTTTTTATCAGGGCTCTTTGGATTATAAGAACAAGCCCGTCGATCATGAACTGGATAGAGATTATTTTGAAGCAGAGATTTTTCAATATGCCCTATTGAATAATTTGCCTTTGCTCGGTATTTGCAGAGGCATGCAATTAGTCAATGTATTGCAGGGAGGCCGATTGATTCAGGATCTTGATCATAAGAATGTCAGGCACCGGAGTGAAGGCACGGACAAAGAGCACACCATCATAACAGATCATGATACTTTACTCTATAAAGTAGCAGGTACATCTTCCGGTCATGTAAACAGTGCACATCATCAATCCATCGACCCTCTAGCACTTGGGGAAAATCTTAGAGTCAATACGTATGATGACGATGAAGAAAAAATAATAGAAGGCCTGGAGTTTGATGATAAAACCGATAAACCCTGGATGCTCTGCGTGCAATGGCATCCTGAAAGAATGTTTCAAAAACAACAAAATCCTTATTCTGAAAACATCAAACAACATTTTTTGACCGCCATCAGAAAAACCAATATGAAAAAACTACCTATCATCAACCCAGCTACAGAAGAATTAATCACTACGCTCAATGAAGATACCCCTGAAAGTCTGCTCAAAAAATTTGACTTATTAAAATCAGCCCAAGCAGCCTGGAGCGAGCTACCTCTGGACGAAAGAATTCGTATTTTAAAACAATTTGCGGTTTTGTTGGCAGATCACATTGAACACCTTGCAGCCATACTTACTTCTGAAGTGGGAAAACCACTCAGCCAGTCTCGCAATGAAATCAACGGAGCCAGGTCCCGGATTCAATGGTTGACAGACCATGCAGTACAATATTTATCAGAAGAGATCATGAGCCGTGGTGATAGCATGGTAGAGAAAATAGTCTATGAACCACTGGGCGTCATTTGTAATATTTCTGCATGGAACTATCCCTATCTCGTAGGCATCAATGTGATTGTACCTGCTTTATTAGGAGGTAATGCCGTGATGTATAAACCATCAGAACATGCCGTGCTAACCGGACTAGAAATAGAAAAACTGCTCAAGGAAGCAGGGTTACCACCCTCAGTATTTCAAGTCGCTATCGGCGCTGCTGAAGTGGGCGACAACTTACTCGACCTGCCATTTGACGGCTACTATTTTACAGGCTCCAGCAAAACAGGACAATATATTTACGAAAAAGTGGCTAAAAAAATGGTGCCCTGCCAATGTGAGCTCGGTGGCAAAGATCCCCTCTATGTAGCCGATGATGTCGGCGATATCAAAGCAGTAGCCGCAGGCACCGCGGATGGTGCTTTTTACAATAACGGGCAGAGCTGTTGTGCTGTCGAACGAATCTATGTGCATGAAAAAATATACGAGTCCTACGTAGATGAGTTTGTAAAAGAAGTGCAATCCTGGCGATCCGGTGCACCTACAGAAGACGGTATTTACTTTGGTCCGTTGAGCAGAAAAGAACAGCTAGCCTTTTTAGAGAATCAAATCAAAGATGCTGTAAGTAAAGGTGCTTCCATCCTTACCGGTGGCAAAAAAGTAGAAGGACCGGGTTATTTTTTCGAACCCACTGTCCTGGTCGATGTAGATCATACCATGGACCTCATGCGATCAGAATCTTTTGGACCAGTGATAGGCATCATGAAAGTACAAGATGACGCCGAAGCCATCCATCTGATGCAGGATACTGCGTATGGACTCACCGCCTCAGTCTATAGCGCCGATCAAAGCCGTGCTGAAAAAATATTGCATCAGATCAATGCCGGCACCGGCTATTGGAATTGTTGTGATCGGGTGAGTGCCGCCTTACCCTGGAGTGGCAGGAATCGATCAGGCTTTGGGGTCACCTTGTCTCATGCAGGTTTGAGGGCTTTTACCAAAGTGAAAGGGTATCATTTGAGGAAATAGGAATATAGGCAATAGGCAATAAGCCTCGGGAGACACCCTTTAGGGTTGGGGTGTGCGGTCGAATGAATGGAAAAATCATCCCTAAGCCTCGGGAGACAAACCTGCGAGGTTTGGGTGTTGGCAGGAGCGAAAGCGAACCTTGCAGGTTTTGTTTGAATAGGTTTAGGAGGAGTTGTACTCCGACATTAATGTATTACTTCAGTTGATACATTTTAAACCCATAACTTTGACTGATGAGTACAGAAGATAAAAAAACCTCCAACATTTTTTCAGAAAGTGAAATCGTGGAAGCGGGTGCTTGCCCAAATTGTTGGGGAAGACAGCAATATGATCATCGTTATATCCAGTTTGTTGACGATCAGACCAAAGACAATATCAATCATAATCCAGAACACCAAAAAGCGTTTATTCAACAGTTTGTGGAAACCTATGTCACTGGCATCAAACTAAAAAATGTGGAAACTTTTCGTCAATGTCCGGTATGTAGTAAAGGGTATTGACGGTATTGAAACATGGATTACCATACAAGATGGAACCCGTTGGTTCGAACACGATCTCGGCAATCTTGTCAAGTAATTAATTATTTTTAACCCAATCCATGCATTAGGCATGGATTGCCCGAAGGGCCGACGCAATGAAAAATGCACTCGAAATGCATTGCAATAGAAACACCTTTTAAGTGCATTTTTCATTGGTCGGGTCACTGATGTTTACAATCAGGATGCCGATATTGATCGTCGGCAGTTAAACCCTGACAAAATTATTTTCATTGAGAAAATAATTTTCGTCAGCTGACTGACGATTCTGTCACCATCCCGATATCCATCATCGGGATCCAAAGGAGATAATCATTGCATTTCTAATGCACGATTACGGTTTAATATTTCCAGCTATATTCAATCCGCTGGGAACAGATGTGGGAATACTTTTATCGTAGTCCGCATCATTTAAAGAGTTTAAAAATGAAATAATAGGCTCCATTTCTTTTACACTCAATTTTAACTCGCTGATCAATGGATCAAATTGCTGTTTGGTTACCTCTTCAAGTCGGCTTTTACCATCTGCCATATCTTCATAAAACTCCAATACCTCTTTTAAACTATTAAAACTTCCATTATGCATATAGGGCGCCGTAAACCGAAGGTTTCTCAAGCTAGCCGTTCGAAATGCATAGGTATCTTTTATCCCTTTATCCATTTCTAATAATTCAGGGTTTTTAGGAACTCCCAATATATGAGGCTGGTAATCAGAAAACATGGGGCCATTGTGACAATTACCACAACCTACCTTTTTAAACAAACGGAATCCTTCTTTTTCTGCCAATGAAATAGCGTCTGCGTCGCCGCGCAAAAACCTATCAAATCGAGTATTAGGGGTTATCAAAGTTCTTTCGAATGCAGCAATAGATTTCGCTATGTTTTCGGCATTAATATCACCGGAACCTCCATAGGCAGCTTTGAATAGAGACACATACTTTGGAATATTTTTCAACCTTTTTATAATCTCACTTAATATTTGATCCTCGGAAAAATGAGTACCTCTCATTTCTTCGTAGGTTAATATAGGTAGTAAAGCTTGACTTTCAAGGCTATTTATGCGCAAATCCCAAAACATCGGCGCACTCTCAGGGGTATACTGATTTGTTGTATTAATTCCATTAAAAGCAACATTAAGTATGGTGGGTGCATTTCGTTTGACCAAAGGGATTTTATTGGGTTTATTAAAAACACGCTTGCTACCCAGGCCTCTGCCATTTGAACCAATGGATAAATCTCTATATTCTGCATAACCATTAGAAGGGTGATGACAAGTAGCACATGCCACATCCTTTTCACCAGATAAAATTGGATCGTAAAAAAGTAATTTTCCCAATTGTACCTTTTCTGGACTTTGGGCGTTATCGCTTGGTGATTTTACATTTTGGGGTAGAGCAATAAATAGACTTAAATAGTCAAAATTTTTCCTTTTTTGTGATTTCTCAGGTAGTATCTGCCTTTTTTCCGGTTCAGGATTGGTGCATTGCACAATTAATAAAAGGATAAATGGAATCAAAAAGCAGCAGATGTATTTTTTCTCTATTTTCCAACCTGAAGAAGCATATTTTTTAAAGAAGGTGACCATGATAACCTGAATACAATGTAATCAACTTTTCTCAATTGGTGGAATTATCCAATGACAGGATTTGAATGTGTATGTTAGGATCTACTTTGTAATCCAACAGCATCAGGTAATACTGCAGTTGCCTCTATCTCTATCAAACATCCATAATGCAGGGTAGGCACTGGGACAATACACCTTGCAGGCTTATGGTCTCCAAAAAAGAGCGCATAACGATCGTTTACCTGGGCCCACAATGCTACATCAGCGATATAGACCCTTGTTTGTAATATATTGTTTTTAGAGCTCCCGGCTTCCTTGAGGATGACTTCGATCTTCTGTAAGGTCAGATCAGTTTGCTCCTCGATAGTGGCAGGAATGTTTTTTGAAATTGGATCGATAGGTAACTGACCAGATAAATATAATATTCCGTAGTGAGCTATACATTGTGAGTAATGCCCATTGGCTTTTGGCATAGAGGGTGTGGTGATGACATGCATTTTGATAAGATTTTTCTTTTGTAAAAAATAAGGTTTGACAGTAATGCTCGATTTTAGAATTCTCAATGTATTTTTCAACAGTCGAGTAAACTTTTTTTGATCATTTACTCGCCAGCGTGCTCTTTATCAATAGACCAATCTCTCCTCCCCATCCTTTCCGTCCATTGTTTTCTTTCATCCGCACTCATGCTTTTCCAGCGCTGTTGTAGCATACCTTTTCCGCTCAGGTAATTTGACCGGTTATTAAATCCTTTTGGACCGATATTGCCCGTAAGGATTCGGACCAGGATCAAAAGACCCAGCGCTTGAAAATAAGATAAGGACTTCAAACCAAATAAGTCTACGACGATATTGTTCCAAAGCAGCATCACTGCATAAGTCAGGAGGGCGAACAAAGCCAGCTTAAATAAAATGATTCTTGCAACCCAGTTTTTTTTGTGCTTTCTCATTTATTAGTCATTAAATAGGTTTTCAAACTCTTTTTTTAATCTTTTTACTGCATAACTTTTACGAGCCAGCAAAGTATTGATGGATACGCCTGATTTCTCAGACATCTCTCTAAAGCTTACATCATTCATTTCGTTTTCGATGAATACTTCCCTTTGTTCAGGTGGTAATTTTAGTAATAATTTTTGAAGTAAATCCCAAAACTCCTGGCTTTCCAGTATTTCAGAAGGCAGACTTGCTTCTGCCCATTCGTTAAAGGATAGCCCTTCGCTTATCTCATCACCATCTTCATCACCCAAATCAGGTTTTTCAAGTGAGCTAAAAGGAATGGTCTTTTTCTTTTTATAAAAATTAATCACTCTGTTATTGGCTGCAGTAAAAAGCCAGCTGCTGATCTGTTCAATATCATCCAGTTCATCCTGGCGTGATAGCTGATACCAAACCTCCTGGGATATATCTTCAGCCTCTTCAAGATCCCCTATTTTTGATTTGATGAACCTCAGCACACGGTTGCCATATTCGGCAAACCAATTGGTTATTTTTATTTCTTTTTGTTGTTGCTGGCTCATGGTGATGACGGTTTTTAGGACCGCCCGGAGGATCAGAATAATGGTTGGATTTAAATAGAAAAAAATAAGCAGATACGGTGAAGCATCTGCTTATAAATATAGACGAAATTTGCTATTCTTTGTCAGTTTTTAGTATGGTCATTTACCAGAGTGTTTTTCATTTCTGTCCCATGGCTTTTTTAGTTGGTGCCAATGCTGACTTGCTTTATCATTGGAATGCCGCCAGGAATGCATAAGATTGTTTGTTTGATCCTGAGGTCTTTCAGCATTATTTTTCTGCCATGCATAACACTCCCATCGATGATCTTTAAGATGATGATGATGTCCAAAGAAAGAGAATAGAGACACAAAAGTTATTACGCCAGTCAATATACCTGTTAGCCAAAGGGTACTTTTTTTCATTTTTGATTTTTATTATTTTAGTTGTTTGATAATTACTTGTTGATTGGTTCGACGATGCCGGAATCATCTTTTCCTGCATTGCGACAACCACGATGCTTCATTTTTTCAAAAAAAGCCTTTTTCTCTTCATCACTCATATTTTGGAATCGCTGCCATCGATGACCACGACCTGCAAAAGCATGTTCATGACTGAAGCCCCTACCAAATCCTCTGCCCATTGTCATTCGGATCATAAATCCCATCAGCCCAAGGAATATGACAGACTTTAGCAAGAAAAAAGGGAAAGCAAATAGTGCCCATCCACCCAGGACACCCAAAGCGCCTGCTTTTAAAATTTGATTGTTCATTTGTTAGTTGTTTTTAATTTGATTGTTATATCAGTTAAGACAACCCAGTATGACAATTATTGTAAGAGCAATAAAATATTTTTTTAAAAGAGTATGAATTAGCCCATGCCTGAAAAAAAATCTAACCCTTTTTGCATTCGATAAAAAGCTCTGAACCTTCACGGGCAGGATGCGAGTTATTACAAAGCTCCATTTTCTTAATTTCAAATTTTGAACTGAATAGTTTCTGGTATTCCTCCAGGTCACCTCCAAATGGTGGTCCTGCCTGGTCAAAATATCGATTGAATAATACGCCGGCAAGCAGTCCTCCCTGTTGGAGTAATTCGTGCATATGGTCGATATACCTTCTTCTCAGACCAGGATCCAATGCACAAAAAAAGGTTTGTTCGAGAATCAACTCATACTGGCCTTGATGTGCAAAAAAATCTCCTTCGATGATATGAATTTGTGATTGATGGCTGGTCCGTGACCTGAGATCGGCGATAAGTGATGGAGCTATATCTATGATGGTGATGTTTTTAAATCCTTGATCTGCCAGGTAAGTAGCTTCATAGGCGTTGCCGGCCCCTGGGATCAATATAGCAAGGTCTTTATTATCCAGGCTATCTATATATGCCTTTAAGGGGGGAGATACGGCCCCAAGATCCCAGCCCGTAGTATGGTTTAAATACTTATTGTTCCAAAAATCTGCATTGAGAGCAGCTGTCGATGATACAATTTTATCTTTCATTTTAATATTATAATCTTTAGTCAAACAAAGTAACTCCGATAACAATCAATTTGAACTAAGAGCTGTACTTTGGATCGTAGAATGGATAGTTAAAATTATTTTGCTTGCTATCATGTATAAAATTAAAAGTTATTCGATCCTTTTCTTACAAATTTGTTGCCTGCTGGCATCTAATTTTTATTTTCCGATGACATCTATTGGCCAGGTTGATCGTAAAGCGACCAAAGAGACCAGGGCACTCTACCAACATCTGTTTGACTTGCGTACCAAAGGAGTCATGTTTGGTCACCAGGATGCACTGGCATATGGGCTTAATGCTGACTTAACAAGATGGATTGGTGGCGTCAATCATTCTGACATCATGACCATTACAGGGGCACACCCCGCCGTGGTGGGACATGATCTTGGGCACCTGGAGCTGGGGCAGGAAAGAAACCTCGACGAGGTGCCCTTCAATAGCATGCGTCAATCGATCCTGCAAGTGTATAAAAATGGAGGCATCAACACGCTCAGTTGGCATCCCAACAATCCGCTGGATCTATCTAAAACTACCTGGGATAAAATGGATAGCACGATAGAGAAGGTCCTGAATAATAGAAAGCACCTAAAAGCATATAAAAAAATTCTGAGCAAACTCGCCACTTATATTAAAAGCTTAAAGGGTCCAGAAGGAGAATTGATACCTGTCATTTTCAGACCCTACCATGAGCATACCGGTAGTTGGTTTTGGTGGGGAGCTGCTCATTGTACAGCAGATGAGTATAAAGCTTTTTGGCAGATGACGGTCGACTATCTGATCAGAAAAAAGAAGGTCCATAATATTTTGTATGCTTACTCTACTGATAATTTTAACAGCGAAGAGCATTATTTGGAGCGATTTCCAGGAGATGACTATGTAGATATCCTGGGATTTGATACCTATCATCGCAATGCGCCTTTTTCAGACTCTGTTTTTATAGCCAATACAAAACGCATGGTGGCTACCATAAAAAAATTAGGTACTGAAAAAAACAAACTGTATGCTATCACGGAGACGGGACTTGAACGAGTGACAGAAAATGATTGGTGGACCCGTATCGTCTATCCTATCATCTCTGATTCTGGTTTAAGTTATATCCTGGTATGGCGCAATGGTCGACCAGATCATTTTTATGCACCTTACCCCGGGCATAGCAGTCAGGAGGATTTTATTCGATTTTTTAACTTGCCAGGTACCTTGTTTGAAAAAGACTTAGACAACTTATATCATTAAAAGAAGAGTACTTTAAATTAAATATTTTAATTCAGTATATACCTATGGAATTTAGTTCGAGATTAGAGATGTTGAGCCAGGTCAAAACTACCTTATTCAGTAAAAAGAATGAAGTCGTTCAGCCAGGAAATGGTATTTACGAAAAATATAAATACCCTGTCGTCACCGCTGATCATGCTCCACTCCATTGGGAGTACGATCTGGATCCTGCGACCAATCCCTATTTGATGAAAAGATTTGCCATCAACGCGACTTTCAATGCGGGTGCAATAAAATGGAACGAAAAATATCTCTTGGTGGTGCGCGTAGAAGGAGCTGACAGGAAATCATTTTTTGCCATCGCCGAGAGTTCGAATGGAATCGACGGGTTCCAGTTTTGGCAGCATCCGATCACCATGCCTGAGACGAGTGACCCTGATATCAATCTGTACGATATGCGTGTGGTTGCACATGAAGATGGTTGGATCTATGGCATCTTTTGTACGGAAAGAAAAGATCCAAATGCAAAAAATGGAGACGAGTCTTCTGCAGTCGCACAAGCTGGCATCGCTCGAACCAAGGACCTGGTCACCTGGGAGCGCCTGCCTGATCTGCAATCGCCATCACCACAACAACGCAATGTAGTCCTGCATCCTCAATTTGTCAATGGCAAATATTTTATCTATACCCGACCTCAGGATGGGTTTATTGAAGCAGGTACCGGAGGGGGTATCGGTTATGGATATTCTGAGACGATGAATCCGGCTATTGTAGAAAAGGAGTACATCCTGGATGAAAAACGCTACCATACCGTGTACGAAGTAAAAAATGGCCAGGGACCGGCTCCCATCAAAACGACCCAAGGCTGGTTGCACCTTGCACATGGAGTTCGAAATACGGCAGCTGGCTTAAGGTATGTATTGTATATGTTCCTGACGGATCTTAATAATCCTCAGGTAGTCACGCACAAACCAGCCGGTTATTTTCTTGCACCGGAAGGAGATGAGCGCGTGGGCGATGTCAGTAATGTTGTTTTCTCCAATGGTTGGATTGCTGATCCGGATGGTAGGGTGTTTATATATTATGGATCTTCAGATACGCGCATGCATGTAGCGACTAGCAGCATTGATCGTTTGCTGGATTATGTGATGCATACTCCGGCAGATGGTTTTAGATCTGCAGCCTCGGTAGAGGTATTAAATCATATCATCGCTCGCAATTTGAATTTGGCACATTCATCCATTGGGTAAAATGACCAATGAGCTTACAGTGTTTTATGAAGAGATACGAACTGAAGCCGATCGTATCCTGTCCTGGTGGCGTATGTATGCCCCGGATCCTATTCACGGTGGCTTTGCTGGCGAAATAGATCAGCACAATATGCCCAAGGTGGATGCAGACAAAGGAAGTGTACTGCATGCACGGATCCTTTGGACTTTTTCAGCAGCTTATCGAAAACTTGGCCATGCCGAAGATCTCGAGCTGGCCCGGAAAGCATTCAATTATCTGGTGACGCATTTTTATGATCTGCAGCTAGGTGGTGTCTATTGGGCTTTAAAACCAAATGGAGACATTAGTAATAATAGAAAACAGATCTACGCACTTGCATTTGCCATCTACGGTTTGGCAGAATATTTTAAAATAACGGGTGATCATGCTGCACTGGATCCTGCCATCCACTTGTACCAGGCCATCGAATATCACAGCCAGGATCCGGAATTTGGTGGATATTTTGAAGCATATAGCAATGAATGGGGCCTATTGGATGACTTAAGACTCAGCGAAAAAGATCGCAATGATCCCAAGACGATGAATACCCACCTGCATCTCATTGAGGCTTATGCCAATCTCTATCTTGTCTGGAGAGAACCCCAACTTAAAGTATCCATAGAAAGACTCCTGGAAATATTTGATAAAAAAATTATTCAACCCAATCATCATCTGGCTTTGTTTTTTGATAAGGCCTGGCAAAAAACATCCGAAGCCATATCATACGGTCATGATATAGAGGCATCATGGCTACTACACGAATGCGCCCATATTTTACAGGATCCCGATTTGTATATCTACTGGAGCGCCAAGGCTATACAAATCGCCAACGCTGCCACAGAAGGTATTCAACATGATGGTAGTTTTATCCACGAATATGATCCTGAGCATTTACACACCGATGCTCACCGTGAGTGGTGGGTCAGTGCAGAAGGTATGGTTGGATTTATCAATGCGTATCTCCTGACAGGCGACGAGCTATATCTGCAGAAAGTGTCCAGGCTATGGGAGTTTACCAAATCACACCTGTTAGATCACGAGTCCGGCGAATGGTACTGGGGAGTACATGCAGATTATACTAAGATGGCAGAGTACAAAATGGGTTTTTGGAAATGCCCTTACCATAATGTCAGAGCGTGCTTTGAGATTATGGAACGGATTGAACAAATAAAAAGCAAATAGGGTCCGCAAAACAAATTGCAGTTAAAGCATTAACCCAAAAAATTCATTAGCGGTTGAATTTTTTATCCTTCGGATCCCGATGATGAATATCGGGATGCTGATAGAACCATCAGTCACTATGTCAGAGGTTAATCCTGATATTGATTATGAAATGAATTCTTCCATCAAAAAGTTCACAATTCATTAATCAATCAATCATCAGATCGTTCATTTGAAATTCAAATGAACAATTTCGGATTAATGCATATGTGGATTGAAAGTCCCCTGCATTAATAATTTACCACGAGCTATCAATGAATCCGACACACTCCCTTCCTCAAAAACCACCTTGTCTGCAGTAAGATCATAAGCCATTTTGCCTTGTTCGGTTACAAAGCCAAATCCTTGATCAAAAGTATAAAACACACTGCCGGTTTGAGTAGAATCTAATAGCTGATGGGCAAATCGGTAGGGCAGATGGAGGCTATCGTTCTTAAAGAGAGATGATAGAAGAGAATAAGCCAGATCGGTATGGGACCCAATTTTATTCAAACTTTTTCCCTTCAAATCATCGTTTAATGCAGGACCAAATATCAACATTGGGATCTTGAATTTGCCAGGGTCAAAATTATTGGTATAATCCCTTGGCATAGGATTGCCATGATCAGCAGTGAGAACAAAAAGGGTAGAGTCAAACCAGGATTGTCCTTGGGCTAGTTGTAAAAACCGGCCCAGACTTTGATCTGTATAGTAGACTGTATTTCTAAAAAGATCCGGCCAGGTTTTACTATGAATCAATGGGGCAATAGGTATATCATAGGGCTCATGACTACTGAGGGTGAGGATACAACTGAAGAAGGGTTGCTTTTCCTGATGTAGATCTTTGGCCATTCGCTCAAAGACATAATGGTCTGCCACACCCCATTTTATACCCCGATAGTCCGCAGGAAAGTCCCTGATATCTATAATCCTTTCAAATCCGGTATTGATCAGATAAGATTTGATATTGGCAAATTCTGATTCGCCTCCGTAATAAAACGAGCTGGAATAACCCTTTTTTTGGAGTGATTTGGTCATAGATGGAATATCACTTGTCAGGTCATTGTTTTGAATGATCGAGCCAACCGGCCTGGTAGGAAATCCATTGAGTATGGAAGGCAGCCCTTTGTAAGTACGATCTCCATTGGCATAAAAGTGAGGCCAGATCAATCCTTGCCCTACTAACGAATCTATAATAGGAGTCAATCCTGATTCTCCTCCAAAGGCCGGTATCACATCCGCAGTAAATCCTTCAAGCAGGATGAATACAATATTGGGCTTTATCACCTTGCTCAAAATATACGGCGTTGTGTCTTTCTGATAAAAATCTTTTAATACCTGATCTACCGCTTGTGAAGTGCCAAAATGATAAGGGTTGGCACCACCATGATTGTTTACGACTTTATTCATCAGGTTCCATGTAGCATTGATCGAGGTGTTATTGTACAGGGGAACATCAGAAAAGTATGCTGAACTCTGATTGATAGGTTCCAATTGTAAGCCGCCGCGAATACCTATAAATGAGAGGCCTATCAAGCCTAAGTAGGCAAGCCCTGATCGCAGGCGTTCAGAAAATGTTTTTGAAAATTCTGGCTGAATTGGATTTGCTAGCACACGGTACAACCACCATAGACCTAAAAAACTGATCAGGAACACCAAACCTACGATCATCAGATGATCACCCTGGCCAATGCTCGCCATGACTTCTGCAGGGTGTCGGGCAAAAGACAATGCAGTAAGATTGAGCTTGGTCGCCCAATGTTTGTATACTACCAAATCTGCTACAGTAATCAAAAGATAGATTGATAAAGCGATCACTTGCCAGTATCGGCGTAACTGATCAAATAATTTATAGGCACTCCAATCATAACACCATGCCAACAATAATGCAAGTGAAGTGATATAACAACTCAAAGAAAAATCCAGTCTACATCCGTAGACAAATGTATTTATCAAATTAATTCCAGCATCGTATTCGCCCCAATGATATAAAACAAAAAGGACACGTGCCCACCAGGCTACTAATAACCAATATGCGATATGAACAATAAAGAATCTAAGTAAAATCTTCACCGGAATAAATAATTTCAAAGGTATCAATTACCCGTGGGGTGTGCTAATGGATCAGACTGGTCAATACAACTGAGTTTTAATGAAGTCCTTTTTTTTCTGGTTTTTTATCTCCGGTGGTAGGGTAGACAAGATTTCACATTTAAGCGCATCGATGATATACCTCTTGATATGCTTACGAAAAGTCACGATACCGATTTCCCGGACTGGCACGGGACTTTTAAAATAGCGGATGCAGTCTATTTTATGGTCAGGTATATCTTTGAGTGCCAGCATAGGCAGGATGGTAATGCCCTGATTAATATCGACTATTTTTTTCAAAGTTTCGATTGTCCCTGCTTCAAAACTTAACTGGTGCATCTCTTTTTCCCTGTTTTTTAATTCACATAGATTGATCACCTGGGACCTGAGGCAGTGCCCTTCTTCTAATAGCCACAGCCTGTTGATATCAATATCACTGGCTATAACATACTTTTTGCGCATTAATTTTTCTTCTGAGGATGCATAGACCACAAATTCTTCAAAAAACAAAGATTCTTCATACAATCGGACATCATTCAGTGGGGTGGCCAAAATGCCCGCATCCAGCTCTAATCGCTCCAGTTTGTGGATGATTTCGTCCGTGGTCAGTTCACTTATTTTTAATTTGAGCTCGGGATATTTTTTTAAAAATGAATTTAAAAACAAGGGCAATAAATAAGGTGCAAGGGTGGGTATGATACCAATGCGCAGCTCTCCGGTTACTTTCCCTTTTTGCTCTTGAACGATCTCTTGAAGTCGATGACTCTCTTGCAGGATATTTTTGGCTTGAGCAATGATTTTTTTGCCTGTTTCTGTGGGTATGATAGGCAGTTTACTCCTGTCAAAGATCTTGACACCCAGTTCTTCTTCAAGCTTTTTGACCATGGTACTGAGGGTAGCCTGGGTCACAAAGCAAGTCTCCGCGGCTTTTACAAAGTGCCGGTGTGTATCCAGGGCAATAATGTACTCTAATTGTTGAATATTCATTTTAAAGATATTGAAGCTGTCAATACAAATATAGCTTCTATCACTTTAGTATATATCATCATGGTCTTTACATAAAGGATATTTTACCCATGAGCTTTATATCAAAAGTGGTTCCAATACGACCACCACATGGAATAAAAGAAAAAGCGCCTGCATCATAGATGAGGCGCTTTTATAAGCTTTATGTAGAATGAATAATTATCTGATCATCAGAATTTCACGATACTTCGGCATTGGCCATTCATCATCATCTACGATCAATTCCAGTTTGTCTATACAATAACGGATGGGATCAAAGAAGGATTTGACTTTTTGATTGTATGCCAAAGCCCTTTTGTGAGAATCTTCAATTGTATTGGCTTTTTTACGGGCTTCAGTCATTTGCTCTACCAAAGTTTGAATCTTGCCGGTATACTCAGAGATTTTTTTGATGGTATCCATCGTAGGCTTATATAAGGTGGCCGGGATTTTGATTTCCTTTTGACCACGTACATTGTCTACTAACCTGGTTTGATATTTAAGAGCGGTGGATACGATATGGTTAATGGCTAAGTCCCCAAGTACCCTGCTTTCTATCTGAACTTTTTTGACATAATTTTCCCACTCTATCTCTACTCTTGCATGCAATTCCTTTTCATTGAATATGCCTAATTTTTCAAACAAAGCCACATTCTCTTTTTTAAGGAAGATAGCCAGGGCGGATGGAGTATCCTTGATATTACTCAACTTGCGTTTGGCAGCTTCTTTTACCCATTCTTCTGAATAGTTATTTCCTTCAAAAATTATTTTTTTAGAAGATCGGATATAACCTTGTAGTACCTCAGTGATAGCCAGTTCTTTCTTTTGACCACCAGCTATGAGCTTGTCTACATCTTCTTTGAATGTAAATAATTGATTTGCGACCATCGTATTGAGCACGGTCATAGGATGAGCGCAGTTTGCACTGGAACCTACCGCTCTAAATTCAAATTTATTACCGGTAAAAGCAAAGGGCGAAGTCCTGTTTCTGTCAGTATTATCGAGGATAAGGGGTGGTATTTTATTTACACCCAACTTCATATAGACATTGTCACCTTTTTCTAAAGTAATTTCTTTGTTCTTTTCAAACTCTGTCAATACTCTATTCATCGTGTTACCTACAAATACCGACATGATGGCTGGAGGAGCTTCGTTTGCTCCGAGACGGTGTTCATTGCCCGGAGTGGCGATAGATGCTCTCAACAGATCAGCATTGTCTGCTACCGCTTTGACTACATTGACAAAGAAAGTAAGGAATCTCAGGTTTTCTTTAGGTTTGGAGCTTGGTCCGAGCAGGTTAATACCGGTATCTGTACCCAATGACCAGTTATTGTGCTTGCCGGATCCGTTGATGCCTGCAAATGGTTTTTCATGAAACAGGACTTTTAGCTTGTGTTTGGCAGCTACTTTTCCCATCAAGTCTATCAGTAACTGATTGTGATCGCATGCCAGGTTGAGTTCTTCAAAAGTAGGAGCTACTTCAAACTGTGCAGGAGCTACTTCGTTGTGTCGGGTACGAGCAGGGATACCAAGTTTTTGGGCTTCTATCTCAAAGTCAACCATAAAAGCATTGACTCTGGGAGGTATAGAACCAAAATAATGATCTTCTAATTGTTGGCCTTTTGCAGGGGCGTGACCAAATACGGTCCTGCCAGCCATCATCAGGTCAGGTCGGGCATTAAACAATGCTTCGTCGATCACGAAATATTCTTGTTCAGGGCCGAGAGTGGCAATGACTCTTTTAACATCCCGATCAAAATAATCTTTCATCACCGCAGTAGCTGCTTTATCTACCTGTGCGATGGCTTTTAAAAGAGGTGTTTTATAATCTAGTGCTTCACTGGTATAGGAGACAAACACGGAAGGAATACAAAGTGTCGCTGTTCCACCCAGGTTTTCCATGATAAACGCAGGAGAAGAGGGATCCCATGCTGTATAACCACGTGCTTCGAAAGTAGATCGAATACCACCAGATGGAAAAGAAGATGCATCAGGCTCTTGTTGTACCAGGGCAGACCCTTTAAATTTTTCTATAGCTTTTCCTGTTTTATAATCGATGTCAAAAAAGGCATCATGCTTTTCTGCTGTAGACCCGGTCAATGGTTGGAACCAATGAGTGTAATGAGTCGCTCCTTTGGATACTGCCCATGATTTCATAGCAGCTGCCACTTCATCAGAAGCATCTCTGTCTATTTTAGAACCAGAAAGTATGGCATCCGATATTTTTTTGTAAGCCTCAGGACTCAGCAGAGACTTCATCACATCATCATTAAAAGTATTGCAGCCATAATACTCTGAGATCTTTTGATCAGGTATCTTGACATGGGCTATAGGTCGGTTTTGAGCCAGATCCAGGGCTTTAAATCTTGAAATTGCCATTTTTAAATTTTTGTAGTTGAAAATCAGCTGTAAAATTATATTTTTTATGACTAAAGCCTACTATCTGCTTTTGTTTTTAATGAAAAATGGGGCCAAAAAATGTTATTTCTAAAAATATAGATTTTGTGATCTTTCACAAGCGAAGGTGAAAGTTAAGAATTACTCCATTGAAAAAGGCCTTAAAAAGGCCTTTTCTCTGAACTCAAAAAACTAATTTTTTTAATTTTCATTACCCAATAAGGGGTTTAGTCTTCCGTGCTGGCCACTGCCTTACCTACAGCTGCGCCGGCTTCCACTTTTTCTCTGATCTTAGTCTCGATTTCATCAGCTACTTCCGGATTGTCAGCCATGAATTGTTTGGCAGCTTCCCGACCCTGAGCGATTTTAGAACCGCCATAGCTAAACCAGGCACCACTTTTTTGGATGATTTCCAGGTCTACTCCAAGATCAACGATTTCACCGATTTTAGAGATGCCTTCGCCGTAGGTAATGTCAAAATTGGCTATACGGAAAGGTGGCGCCAATTTGTTTTTGACCACTTTGACTTTGACGGTATTGCCCAACATATTACCTTCTTTGTCCTTTATTGGCGAACCTTGTCTTCTGATATCAAGCCTAATACTGGCATAAAATTTTAAAGCATTTCCACCGGTGGTCGTCTCCGGATTACCAAACATGACACCGATCTTTTCACGCAATTGATTGATAAATATGCAGCAACAACCTGTGCGACCAATAGTACCGGTGAGCTTTCGCATGGCTTGGGACATCAGTCTGGCCTGCAATCCCATCTTACTATCACCCATCTCCCCTTCTATCTCGGCTCTTGGTACCAAAGCTGCGACAGAATCTATGACGATGATATCTATAGCTCCTGATCGAATCAAGTTTTCTGCTATCTCCAGCGCCTGCTCTCCATTATCTGGCTGAGAAATCAGCAGGTTTTCTGTATCTACTCCCAGCGCTTCGGCGTAATGCCGGTCAAAAGCATGTTCGGCATCTATAAATGCAGCCATACCACCTTTCTTTTGGCATTCCGCTATGGCATGAATAGCCAGGGTGGTTTTTCCAGAAGATTCAGGGCCATATATTTCTATCACTCTGCCTTTTGGCAGTCCGCCGATGCCTAAGGCTATATCAAGACCCAGAGAACCCGTAGATATCACTTCTACATCCTCGACTTGTCGGTCTCCAAGCTTCATGATCGTGCCCTTACCGTAGGTCTTCTCCAGTTTGTCGAGGGTAAGTTGCAGGGCTTTATGTTTTGCGTCGCGTTCGTTGCTCATTATCAATTATTTATAAAATTATATTTAAAATATTACGCACAAATGTAATATATGTATATGATATAACCTCAGATCTACATTTAAATATTCGACATTAATTGGTCGATCTATTCATCCATAGACCTGAGGTACCCATATCCATTGTTTTATGCTGCCAATAGTTTTTCAGTTTGCATCAACTCAAACTCATTGACCACAATCTCCGTGGTATACCGCTTAGTACCGTCTTTGGCTTCATAACTACGCTGACTTAATTTGCCTGTCAGGGTTATTTTGGCACCTTTTTTTAGCTCTTGTTCTACTTTTTCTGCAATTTCACCCCAGGCTACCAGGCGATGCCATTGGGTATTTTCGATTTTTGTCCCACTGGCACTGGTATAAGATTCATTAGTGGCTAGTGAGAAGGATGCCATCTTGGATCCGGTGGAAAATTGCTTGATCATCGGCTCCTGCCCGAGGTGACCCATTAACTGGACTTTGTTCGTTACGCTTGTCATAATAATTAAAAATTTATTGGTTAAAAAATATTGTTTACAAATAGATGCTACAGATAGTTATGCTTTTTGATGTACGCATGGTAGCGACGCTTACGATCTCTTTCGTCTGTATGTGGTGTCTGCGGTTCATAGTTAGTATTTATTTATTTTTTATTGTTGTTGATTGGATGCTAACAGGATAGTCAGGATTAAATCATCGGGACAAAGATGTATCAGCGGCCAAGCGATAGTCGTATTCTAATCAATTACTTGCGGTTGTAGGTGTTTGTAGCCGTTTGTATAATGTTGTTGGCTGTGTGGGAGTATAACGCTAAGAGCCTGATTATTGAGCTCTTATATTCGTATTGGTAATATTTGCCGGCATGCTATATTGTTTTATTTTTTTTACTGAAAAAAGGGTAATCAATAAAAATGTAATCAGAATCTTCTTTGATTAGATAGTTTTCATGCATGTTTTTAAGTAAATTTCATAATGAGACGATATTTATTATTTTTTATCATCCTGTGCACTATGGCTTTAATCCTATTTTTCGCAGTAGAAGAAATGGATATTCGGCTTCTAAAAAATCCTGAGGTCCTTCTTCACCAGGGAGGATTGATAGCAGCATGTGCAGGAATAGGGTTACTCATAGCGGATGTGATACTCCCAATCCCGGCGAGCCTGGTTATGATCGCCCATGGTGCCATATTTGGAGTTTGGTTAGGTAGTTTATTTTCTTTGATAGGTGGGGTAATGGCCTCCTGTGCTGGATACTATCTGGGATACAAAAGCGGACCCATGATCAATAAATTTATCACCATGCAGGAACAAGAACAAGCTTCAGACGCAATGAAAAAATGGGGTGGACTGGCTGTGCTTATTTCTCGGCCGATACCTTTGATGGCGGAAAGTATTAGTATCATGGCAGGAGTCATTCAAATGCCGGTACAAAAGTTCATCATAGCCTCATTATTGGGGATTTTGCCTGCGGCGATCATATTTGCTATTACCGGAGTCTATGCCTTAGAAATGAAAAGTGGTATTTGGAGTTTTGGTATAGTATTGTTAGTAGCAGGCTTTTTTTGGGTCATTGGTAAATACAAAAGGCACTCCTCTTCCTGGTCTAAAGAATTCTGAAGAGATCATATCATGCAAAAGGAAACCACAATTAATTAGCCATTCAAGCCTATGCTATTTTGCAGAACATGAAAACCAAGAATAAAATAAGGCCATCACATCGCTGCAATGGCCTCTGGTGTTGTATTTCTTATATTGAACTTAGAAAAAGGTATAACGATTGTCTTTGATATTGGCATTCTTTTTAAGAGATTCCATAAAAAAAGACTGAACATTGTTTTTGGATACAGCGTTAGCCTGCTCTTTGAAGAATGAAAGATCAGATTCGCCAATGGAGGGAACCCGCTGAACGGTCTTGACTACATAAACCCCACCATTGCCGGTGATTGGCTTGGAAGTAGCATTTTTTTCTGTTCCGAAGGCGGTGGCAATGACTTTTGGTTCATTGCCCATCTGTGGTAGAAAGCTGGTACTAAAATTGACGCTGCTTGCGGTATCAACCTTGGTATTATATTTTGTAGATAAAGCATAAATATCTGCTGTAGAACCAATCTCGGAGATTAATTTTTGAGCCCGTTTTTTATTAGACAAGATCATGCTGATATCATCACGTACAGTTTCGACATTAGCCAGACCTTTTGGCTGAATGGATTTCAATCCGGCTATGGTGATTTGTTTCGTGTAAAAGTTGACTGCATCTTCGTACATATACACTTCAGGAGACACATCGCCTACATTGGTCTTTTTATCGAATGCCCACCTCACCATAGATCGTGTGCTTTCACTGGAAGGCAATAAACCTGCTGTCGCGTCATTCTGCCTTACAGCTCCTGTCTTCTCAAAACTCAAATCAGATCTGGAGGCTAAAGATTTTTTAAGATCTGTAAGATTCCTGCTTGCATTATTGAGCGTAGTGACTTCATCTTCTATCGCATTTTGAGTTTCCTGAGATGGAATAATTGGTCGTCTTACATAAGCTACTTTTACCCAATCAGGACTGTTTTTGCCAAAAGATTGTTTAGTAACTTCTATCAGGTGTATTCCAAACTGAGTCGCTACAGTGTAATAATTTTTTGGCGTCGCCTGAAAAAATATCACATCATTAAATGGTTTTACCATGACATCATGACCTACCGTACCCAGATCACCCCCATTAAATCCAGAACCTGGATCCTGAGAAAAACGGATGGCCAGAGAATCAAATCTGGCTGTACCAGCTTCTAATAATTTTTTAAGGCTATCTATAGTCTGCTGAGCAGATGGAAGTTGATCTGCGGTCTGCACCGAACGCAAAATGTGCCTTACGGTCACTGAGTCAGCGATTTTTTTACGACCAACCAGCTTGGCTATCTTGTAATCTGTACCATCGATATAGGGACCAACTACCCCGCCTGTAGGCAATCCATAGATAGTAGATGCATGCTCAGGGCTCAATTGTGCCTCCGTAAAATAAGCAGGATCCAAAGTGCCCTCATTCTGCATAATAAAAAACGAATCGTTGAGAGCTGTCTTAAAGCTATCAACCATTGCATTGAGCTCATCATATATGGCAGCACTGTCTTGAGAAGTAGGGACGATGTTAAAATTGACATATTCTAAAAATCTAGCCTCTTCTGTATACTTATAGTTGGCCTTATGATCATTGATATACTGCTGAACCTCTTTATCGGTGATGGCGATACTGTCAGTGACGAGGTCAAAAGGAAGTTTGACATATTGAAAATCGATGAGCTCGTTAGATTCTTTGTTTTTCATCTCTGCCATCCAGGCGGGTACATAGATAGCTTTTGAGATCAAGCTTGTGTATTTGGTCTGTAACTTGTCTTTGACGATCTCTTTTTTCTGTTCATTCCAGTAAGTTACCAGGTCAGGTCTCAGGGAGTTATTATCTAGTCCTTGTTTGATCTGATTGAGTTGATCTCTATCCACGATTCCTGTACTTGGATTGATAAATCTTTGTTGGATGATGGGGCTAAGGTTATTGCCAAATTGTAGTTCCTCCATTTCGGTTTCACTGACTCCAAAACCCAATTTATCAGATTGAGTCTCAAGGATGGAGCTTTCTACCAAATAATTCCAAAGATAATTTCGACGAACATAAGGATCTACAGTACTGCTGTTATAGAGGATCTGCTCTGTCCTGGAAAAGTCATTGTAATCAATACTTTTGCCATTTACCTTGCCGATACTGAATTTAGCTTGACTTCCACCCAAAGATTTATTAGTAACTACATCCATGACCAGGAAGCTCAATAGAGCAAGGCCTATCAATACAACCATAATCCAGCTATGTTTTCGTATTTTACCTATTAAAGCCATTTTTAATCAACAATTTATAATTTATAAAAATATTTAATATATCAGAGTATTAGCCTCTGTTTGAAAAAGCGAATGCAAAAGTACACTTTTTGGCTCAATGTACAAGTCAATCTCTATCTACTTCAGCGTCAATAGGGTTATAAAAATTCTGACAAAGGAATTTGTATCAAATCTTTGACTCAATGTGTTGAATTTGTCCTACTTATATATCCAAAAAAACTACTTGATAGAGGGTGTGGTTACCACAAAATATTAAGACATCCTGGGACAACGCTGATTTCGAAGCTGTCAGAGATCCCCCGACCATCACCATCTGTATGAAAGTGTACCGGCCTGGAGGTGTGCACCGTGCAGCGATCAGTTTGGATGGTCTTCACATATCGACTTTTAAGAATATTCCCTGAAAAAACCTTTAATAAAAAGGACGGCAATAATGTCATTGGTACTTTTTGAATCAATGTGATGTCCAATAATTGATCCTCCAGGCTGGCCTTAGGTGCTACGATAGCATTATTACCATATTGACTTGCATTGGCTATAGCGAGTTGAAACAAATCCTCGTGAAAGGTTTGTTGAAGCGCAACAATCTCCATACTTACAGGGGGATATGCGGCATATTCTGTATGGATGAGTTTCATATAGTTGCGCATGCCCCGTTTACCGTCCTGCCCAAATTTGGTAGAAATATAGCCATCAAACCCAATACCGGCTACATTAAAGGACCAATGATCATTGATCAAAATCGCGTCGATCAGTTTACTTTTCTTCAGAGCAAGTCTATTCAGTGCGCCTTTGAGATTCCTGGGCATATGAAAATGCCGGGCAAGCCCATTACCAGATCCCCTTGGAATAATACCTAGAAAAGCGTCGGTATGGACCAGATTTTTGGCAAGCGTATTTACAGTACCATCTCCACCGATAGCCACAAAATATTTAGTGCCTTTGGCCAACTCCTGGCGGATGATCTGTTGAGTCTCATCAGCGTGTTCGGTTATATATACATCAGCCAGGAAGTCCAATGACTTTACTTCCGAACTTATTCTTTGATGAAGTTCTTTATTGCTTTTACGCCCGGATCGGCTATTGATGATGAAAACAAATTGGTCCAAATCGTGGTAAAGATAGTAGTAGGCCGAGATATGGAGTTGATCCTTTGTAAATTGACCAGGTTTTACGATATCATCCAATCCATGACTCTGTTAGTCCTCGCAGCGGACTCTCCGGTACTGGGACAGGTGCCCCTCCCCCGGAGGTCATCGACTATAGTCTGTATCAATGAATATTGGATGTTTTTTGGAACTTCAAAAGTATGTCTTACCGGTGCTTGATCATCAAGATGGATCGTCACTGAAGAATCACCAAAGTAGGGAAAAGAAATAGTGCCTTTGCTCCCATAGATGGTCGTGACTTCTTTTTCTGCAGCAGGGCTCGTGGTAAAACACCAGGATCCTTGCCCGGGCATACCACCCTCAAACTGAAACTGACCCAATACGATATCATCTGCTGCGTATACACCTGCTTGATTGAGATGATATGCCCTCGCGTGCACGATAGGACCAAATAACATGTCCATAATATCCAGTTGATGGCTGGCCAGGTCATTAAAGTACCCTCCGCCTGATCTCACTGGATCGGTCCGCCAATGATCGATTCCCTTATTTTTAAAACTCAGATCCTGCTTAATAGATTTATGTAGCTGAATTTCCACAAATCGGACATCACCTATAGTACCCTCTTCAAGCCAGCGTTTAATAGCCAAAAAATTGGCCAGGGCCCGACGATAATAAGCGACATATAAAGGGACACCTGCATGAGCACAAGCATTGACCATATTGATGCATTGGTCATAAGACATGGCCATCGGCTTTTCGACATACACTGGCTTGCCTGCTGCCGCTACTTTAAGGGTATACTCCTCATGCGAATCTGGTGGTGTCGCGATATAGACCGCAGTGATATCCGGATCATTGATCAGGGCGTTGGCATCATCATACCACTTGGGCACGCCATGCCTTTGCGCATAGTCCCGTGCCATTGCACCATCTCTTCTCATCACTGCAGTTAGCTGAGATCCTTCTATGAGGTTGAAGGCGGGTCCGCTTTTTATTTCACATACATCACCGGCTCCGATGATCCCCCAGGATATAGACATAGTTGATCGTTTTAATTCTCTGACAATATAGGGACAGCCATCTGGATATGACAAAGTTTATATTTTAAAAAATAAAGGTTTAGCCGAAAATGCAGCGGCTTAAACCGATTGATAGGATAAAAAAGGGACAGTTCCTTCAGACCAAATAATTCAATCATCAAGATTATCTCAGCTCATTTATCAAATCTTATAGTCCAACCAATTTGTCCGCTCAATGGCCTATTGGTAATTTATATCAATATTGGGATTGGCAGGAATGGCCTGTTTATCCACTATGGAGTAATGCATGATATCAACGCCAGCCAGAAAAGTATGATTAACCGAAGGTTTATAATGAGCATAGGTCTCCAATAAAGTCCAGTATTGGAATAAGGTTTCAAAAACTGTCTTCTTTTCCCCTGAGACGCTATGACCTCCCGTTTTGGAGAGTACCCGCTTTGGAGGAGTTATACTCCGACCTAGCACTTGTTGCCCCGTTTCACCCTGTTTCGGAGGAGTTTTACTCCGACATTCTGTAGCGTACTCTGTTTTGAAGGAGTTTTACTCCGACTCTCCATCATCAAATTCCAACCTACTTCACCTCACGAAAGCTATTTTAATGACTTTGGTATCCGGCTGCTCCAGACCATCCCCTGCACTGATCCATACGGTATAGATGCCACTGGCGACTTTGCGGCCAGATAGGTCTAAGCCATCCCAGACATAAAGGCCTCCATTAGACTTTCCTTGATTGACCAGGTGCCCTCCAAAATCGGTGATTTTCACATTGGAGTTTCTTCGAAGACCTTGTACAGAGACAGGACCCTGGTACTCTGGTCTCACCGGGTTGGGAAATGCATAGATATCCCCATTTTGATTGGATCGTCCCCCTGCAGTAGCTTCTGTGCGGATAGACTGTATCCCATTGCCGGTACCTATAAACATTTCGCCTGTTAAGGGTTGGTATCGGAGTACAGTGATCAGATCATCAAATAGTGGACTATTATCTATCGTGTATTGATGCACCAGTTGATCACCTGATGCTGATAACACGAGGATCCCATGGCGTGTGCCAAACCATTTTCTATTGGCACCATCGATTGCTATACATTGCACATCCTCACTACCCAAAAGGCTGCCACCGAGGTCCTGCTGTACTATGACGCGTTTTGAACCGGTACAGGCTGCTTCAAATATGGATTCTCCGCATTCGAATACAAATACGCCCTTATTGGTTCCGACCCAGACACTGCCATCCAGGTCAGTGGCTATAGTATTGATGATATTGGTCTCCAGTACGCTGTTGCTGCTGGTAAATATTTTGTACCGGTCGTCCGAGGTAGCATCCACATCCGTACCCGGATCATATACGACTAACCCCTGGCCAATAGACGAAAACCATAAGTATCCCACTGAGTCTGCACTACATGCCAGCAAGTTGGTATTGGAAGGAGTCGAAAAACTTTTCCAGGAGCCATCTTTTTTCATGACAGATATAGGCCTTTCTGCCAGGTAGTTTGACATCCAAAGATTTCCCTGGCGATCATATGTGAGCCCGCCGATCCTTGTTCTGGCTGCATCCCCAACAGTACCTTGAAGACTGCTGTTGCTTTTATCAAATATTTTGATCACTGGCTTATCCGGATCATCCATATTACATTGCATGAGACCACCCCAATAGGTTCCAATATATAAGGTACCATCTACCGGGTCTATGGCCATTTTGTAAAGATCTATGAGGTCAGCTTTTTGGATGTCCTTATTATTGCCGCGGTTATAATATCTCCAGATACCATCTATCAATGAAAAAAAGCCATCTCCCCGGAATAAATAACCATAGGATGCATCTATGCCCCCTGCAGCTACATATACCTTGTCCTGATACAAGGCTATATCGGTAGAATAAGGACTTAGAGGAGTATTAAAATATTTAAAACTACAGCCCTCATTGATTTTATTGTTTGATCGGAAAGCCTGGAATCTGTCCGCAAACCAGCCTCTACTTTGTTCGTCCACGATACCATAAAGAGGTCTGGGTACACAGGAAGTGGATAGGGAGCTTATATTTTTTTGTCGGTCTACCATCAATAAAGTCCCATCGCAATCACCCTTACAGCTACTGCCCACCAGCAGCAGATTGGAGGTACCGCTGAGATATTGAATAGTATGGCCACCCTGCTCCACCAATAATTTGGCTTCGTCTAAGCCGTTCCAACTGAGGAGTTTTGATCCGGATCCAAGATAGAGGAGATCATTAAATGTTTGAATGGCCTGGTATGAACGGGATCCCAAAGACAGGGCTTGTGACCATTGACCAAAATCACTCATATTAAACCGGGTTTTATCATTTGCTATAAAATACACACCACTTTCGGTAGCTGCATATATTTTGTCCTGGTACAAAGTCACTTCATTGACAGGTACGCCGGTAAATGCTGTAAACCCAAATTCCAACTTTGTGAGATTAAGCTCGACGATGCCAAATCCGCATGCCAGGTAAGCCATCTCTCCATTTACAGGGACATGCATTCTATATATAAATCTGTCCCCCAGAATGCGGGTATTTCTCAATATATCCGGGAGGTTTATCACTTCGCCGGTGGTCGGATCATAAAGGTCTATATTGCTGTTTTGGTAAGCTATCAGCAGATGATGGTGCTTTTCGTCCCAGGCCAATGCCTGAATACTATTATCGCTCAATCCCGCCACTTTGGTCACAAACCTGACTTCTTCATTTGATTTGTTGATGATAACCAATCCTCCGTTGGTACCAAAGAATATATCATCAGTACTCTGGGTCACAAAATTGCCGGTAGCATGGGACATATAACTCTTCCATTGGCCGATCCGTTGATCAGATTGTGTCCATACCTGAATGGGAAGGATAAATATGAATATCAGAATACGAAATAAGGTCAAATGATATTGATTGAAAGGGCAAAAATAGCCTAGAATTGATTGAGATACCTCCATAACGTATAATTCATCTAACTCTTTACGATATTAGCTTATTATTTATACCATATATATATGTATGTCATCTCCTGCCTGCCATTTGATCAGCTCTCTCCTGCTGATCTATACGAAATCCTAAAACTGAGGCACCTGGTCTTTGGTATTGAGCAGCATTGCCTCTATATAGACGCCGATGGGTATGATCAAGCGGCTTATCACCTTATATTTAAAAATGAAGTGGGTCAGATCGTAGCTTATACGAGGTTGTTTGGTTTAAACATGCCTTATGCAGGCTACCTCTCGATAGGAAGGGTAGTGACACATCCGGATTTTAGACAAATCGGTTTAGGTAAAAAATTAATGAAGGAATCAATTGAAAGAGTGCGGAACCTTTTTGGAAAACATCCGATCAAAATAGGGGCACAGGGGTACTTGACAGTATTTTATAATGCTCTTGGATTTAAAGACATAGGAAGTTATTATCTGGAGGATGGTATACCCCATCTCAAAATGGTACTTGACTGATCTTGTAATACAATAATAAGAATGTTAGAAACAAACATATTATCTAAAAAAGATATTTGTAAAATTTTAACAAATAGCACTTTCGGCGTAAGATTGGCTGATTCTATCGAAAAATAGTCCTGTTTTATCTACTATTACTGACGCATAGTATAGTATCTGCGCTTTCTATCAGGATTTAGCGCAATTTTGCGCCTTATTATTAAGAAATTCAACAGCTATGCGTCCTTTCTCTCTCTCTCTTTTACTTTTACTCCTAACTTTTACTATTAAAGCCCAATTTCCAGGTGCAGGCGGTGCAGCCAGCCCTGCCATCACTGGCAAAATCACTGGTTCTATCATAGACAGCACTACCCGGGAGGTGGTAGAGTTTGCAACCATAGCACTTCGTAGGACCGGCAATACAAAAGACATCAATGGTACCTTGACTGATGAGAAAGGAAGTTTTAAACTGGAAAATGTATCAGCAGGAAAATATACCGTGATCATATCTTTCCTCGGCTATAATACCAAAACGATCACTAATATCGAACTCACCCCAAAACGGCCTGATGCCAATATCGGTACAGTCATGCTTGCTCCAGAGGGGGTAGCCTTGAGTGAGGTCACCGTAGAAGATCAGGCCAGCCTGGTAGAAAACAGAATAGACAAACTCGTCTATAATGCGGAGAAAGATGCCAGTTCTGCTGGGGGCAGCGCGGTGGATGTCTTGCAAAAAGTACCTATGCTTTCCGTAGACCTGGATGGTAATGTCAGCCTTCGTGGTAGCCAGAGCATCAGAATATTGATCAATGGCAAGCCCAGCGGAATGTTTTCATCCAATGTGGCTGATGCCTTGAAGATGATCCCTGCAGATCAAATAAAAAGTGTGGAAGTAATCACCAACCCATCTGCCAAATATGATGGCGAGGGTACTGGTGGTATCATCAATATCATTACTAAAAAGAAGAATGCCCAGGGGACCAGCGGCAGCATCAACTCTGCTATAGGTACCAGGCAAAATAATACTTTCCTCAACCTGGGCGTGCGTAAAGGCCGTTTTGGTCTGGCAGGTGGCGGTGGATCATTTTGGGGCTGGCCTGGCAGCGGCACCAATACGCTTCAGAGAATTAACTATGTCAATGGTCTGTCTGTGACTACGGACGAAGCAGGTACCAATAAGACATCCCGGCTAGGTTATTTTGGCAATATGAATGCTGACTATGATTTTAATGCTTTCAATTCAATCTCCAGTACGTTCAGGGCCAATGGGTTTACGATGGATCAAAATTCAACCACAGCAGTATCCATAGCTGATCAGGTTCAAAGCCAAAACTTCAATTACGATAGAATAAATACAGCCAATAATGGTCGGGGTGGGTTTGACTGGAATACTGATTTTAAAAGGACCTTTAAGAAAAAAGATCAGGAATTGGGGTTTGCTTTCCAATGGAGCAATAACAAAAGTATTACGGACAATCTATTCATCACTGAAAACAGTCCTTATTATAATTTTAATCAGAAAAGCAATAATGATGGTATCAATAATGAATATACATTCCAGGTAGATTATACGCACCCCTTTTCTGCCAAAGCTAAAATGGAAATAGGTGGTAAGACTGTCATCAGGCATATCAATAGCGACCTTAATTATTTTAATTTTAATCCTGACCTCAATGAATATATCGCAGACGCCGGCCGTCTCAGCCTCTTCAAATACAGCCAGGATGTCACAGCAGGCTACGCTTCATTTAATGTAGGCCTCAGCAAGACGGTTAGCTTGCTGGCAGGTGCACGCCTTGAAAATACCGTCATCAACGGCAAATATACCCAGGGTGCTGGAGATCCCTTTTCCAATGACTATGCCAATGTACTGCCCAATATATCGATATCAAAACAACTACCTAAGTTCCGAACGATCAAGCTGGGTTACTCAAAAAGAATTCAACGACCCAGTTTGTTTTATATCAATCCCTTCCAGAATGCTCAGGATACCCGCAATATCACCGTAGGCAATCCGACCCTCAACCCCGAATTGACCGACCAGGTAGAATTGGCACTAACCACCTTTTTGAAAGGGTCTATGGTCAACCTTGCTTTTTATGCCAAACATACTAACGACATTATTGAAAATTTGACAGAAATCCAAAATAACGGATCCTCGATCGCTACCTATAAAAACGCTGGAGACAACTATTCATATGGATTCAATGCTTTTAGTTCCGTCAATCTTTCTAAAAAATGGACTTTAAGAGGTAATGTCAATGTCGGTTCTTACAATACTGTCAGTGATCTTACCAAAACCAATTTTAGCACAGGAGTTCAATACAATGCTTTCCTGATGTCATCTTTTGATTTTAAGAAAAATGGGTTGAAAGCTGACCTGTTTGGCATCTTCAACTCCCCTCGTCGATCACTTCAGGGCACGACTCCATCATTTTCTATGTATTCTATGGGGTTAAAAAAGGAGATTTTAAAGAAAAAGGGGACATTAGGCTTCAGTACGACCACTCCTTTTACCAAATATAGAGCCTTCAAATCAGAAATTGAAGGCGACAATTTTAAACAAGTCTCTAACTTTAAAATTCCATTTGCCTCGTTTGGTGTAAGCTTTAGCTATCAGTGGGGCAAGATGAATTTTAATGCTCAACCCAAAAAACGTGGAGTTAAGAATGATGATCTTAAGCAAGGTGAAGGTGGCGGCGATATGGGAAATGGAGGAGGTGGTGTACGAAATTAATTCCTTTTCAAGTCTAAGGTATTTCTTTAGGATTTGTTAAGGAATAAAGATTAATACTCATCTGTATAAATATCCTTCCGATCGGTCTAATAAAACCACTTTATACATAGTATCTTTCTGAATCATATGATTTTGTGAGCATATGGCTTTAAATTTGTGCAATTCATGAAAATACATCACGCATTCTTACTTGTTGCCATATTATTATCTGGATTGTCTCAGTGTAAAAAACCTCAGCCTGCTGAAGTAATGGCCGTGCCCAAACCAGCTACTGCCGGTCCCAGTTATAGTGCTATCATAGCCAAAGGATATGTGCTTAACAGAGAGATTCAGGCTCCTGGGAGCATCCTGGCAGAAGAAAATACTAATCTGCAATCAGAGATCTCTGGTCGCATCATCGGCATCTATTTTAAAGAAGGCAATTCCGTTTCTAAAGGGGCTCTCTTATTTAAATTATACGATGGAGATCTCAAAGCCCAACGCTCCAAACTCGAAGTTCAACTCAAAATAGCCGAAGCCAGCGAGGGTAGACAAAAAGAACTTTTAGCCCTCAATGGTACCAGCCAACAGGAGTACGATCTGGCGACCTTGCAAGTCAGCAATATCAAAGCTGACCTGGACCTCAATAGTGTCAGTCTAGGCAAAACTGAAATCAGAGCACCTTATGCAGGAAAAATCGGACTTCGAAATGTAAGTTTAGGCGCATATATCACTCCACAAAATGTATTGGCCAATCTGGCGCAGATCAGTTCACTTAAAATAGAATTTAACGTATTGGAAAAATATGCCCAGGACCTCAAAGTAGGCCATACCGTCCACTTTAATACGGAGACTTCCGATCGAACCTATCTTGCAAAGATTACCGCTTTTGAAAATACGTTGACCAATGATACCCGACAACAAAAATTGCGCGCCCAGGTCATCAAACCTGATCAATATTTGACACCAGGTAGTTTTATATATGTCAATTTTGGGGTAGGGTCTCAGGAGCCCACGATAATGGTGCCAGCTCAAGCCATTATCCCGGAAGCAAGAGATAGGAAAGTTATATTGAACAAAAACGGAACGGCTGTCTTTGCTACTGTGGTGACAGGATACAGAGACTCTTCCAGGGTGGAGATACTCTCTGGGCTTCAAATCGGTGATACCGTAGTTACTTCAGGGCTGATGGCCATCCGTCCCGGAAGCAAAATCATCGTTAACGTTGTCGAATAAAACTGCTATGGTTAGCTCAAATAATTAAAATCGTTATTACTTAGTAAACCATGAATATATCAGAGATTAGCTTACGAAGACCGGTTTTTGCCATTGTGCTTAATCTGATCATTTTATTATTTGGGATTATAGGGTTTAAATTTTTAGGAGTCAGAGAATATCCTGCGATCGACCCGCCATTGATCAGTGTACGCGCCTCTTACCCAGGAGCCAATGCAGATATCATTGAATCCCAGATCACTGAGCCCTTAGAAAAAGCGATCAATAGTGTACCTGGTATTCGCAATGTCACTTCCAGTAGTTCGCAAAGTAGTTCCAGCATCAATGTTGAATTTGAACTTGGAGTCAATATGGAAGAGGCGGCCAATGATGTCAGAGATAAAGTATCTCAAGCTGCCAGAAGCCTTCCTCCGGATCTGGAAACTCCTCCTGTGATCTCTAAAGCAGATGCCAGTAGCGACCCTATATTAAGTATGACGATTCAGAGTCGAAACAGAAATCAGCTGGAGCTCACCGAGTTTGCCAATAACATTTTGGTAGAACGACTTCAGACCATACCTGGGGTGAGTAGTGTCCAGATTTGGGGTGAAAAAACATATGCCATGCGGATATGGTTGAACCCTGATAAAATGAATGCATTTGGGGTTACTGCCAAAGACATCCAAATGGCATTGCAACGTGAAAGTGTGGAAATACCCAGCGGAAAAGTGTCTGGAGATGCAATCGAATTGAGTATTCGCACCTTCGGCCGACTGAATACGGAAGAAGAGTTTAACAACGTAATCATCAAAACCACAGAGTCAAACATATTAAGATTAAGAGATGTGGCAGAAGCTGTTCTGGGTCCGGAAAATGAAGAGACGGGCTTTAGAGAGAGCAATGTACCCATGATAGCTATGGCAGTCATTCCGCAGCCGGGCAGTAATTATGTCAATATTTCGGATGAGTTTTATCGCAGAGTAGAACAAATCAAAAAGGATGTACCTGATGACTTTAAGATAGGTATTGCTGCAGATAGTACCAAGTTTATTAAAAAATCTATCGCGGAAGTAAAAGAGACGCTTTTATTATCCCTTGGTTTGGTGATAGCTATTATTTTATTTTTCTTCAGAAGTATAGGGATAGCGATGAGGCCCCTGCTTGACATTCCAGTTTCGCTGGTAGGTGCGTTTTTTATCATGTATCTCTTTGGATTTTCGATCAATATATTGACGCTATTGGCTATTGTATTAGCTACCGGACTCGTCGTAGATGATGGAATAGTAGTGACAGAAAATATATACAAAAAAATAGAAGCAGGCATGAATAAATATCAGGCTGCCAGAGAAGGTTCCAAAGAAATATTTTTTGCGGTCATTTCTACATCTATTACCCTGGCGGTAGTGTTTCTACCAATAATTTTTCTACAAGGTTTTGTAGGTAGGTTATTCAGAGAATTTGGGATCGTAGTGGCTGGTGCTGTTTTGATTTCGGCCTTGGTATCACTGACACTAACCCCGGTGCTAAATGTCAAACTTGCCACACAAGCTCATCACTCCTGGTTCTATAAAGTCACCGAACCTTTTTTTAAAGGGATGGAAAATGGATACCGTTGGTCCCTCACTCAATTTATTAAAATTAGATGGGCTGCTTTTTTGATCATTTTGGGTTGCGCTGCGATAATTTATTTTATCGGTAAAGATATTCCTTCCGAATTGTCCCCATTAGAGGACCGAAGTATTTTTAGATTATCTGTGACCGCACCTGAAGGTACTTCTTATGAGTCCATGGATCGAAGTATTGAACAAATTACCCAATATGTAATGGACAATGTCCCCGAAAGAACTTCTGTCATGAGCATGACTGCTCCTAGCTTTTCGGGCAATGGTTCGGCCAATTCTGGATTTGTAAGGGTCGTGCTCACTCCGCCCAGTGAAAGATCACGCACACAAGCACAGATTGTCCAGGCGGTGTCTAAAAACTTAAGTCAATTTACGGATGTACGTATTTTTCCAAGTCAGGAACAATCCATTAAGGTAGGTCGGAGGAGTAGTTCTCAACCGGTGCAGTTTGTGATTCAAAACAACGATTTTGAAAAAATTAAAAAAGCTTTGCCCCTGTTTTTAGAAGAAATTAGAAATAGTCAAATATTGCAAAACGCGGACGCTGATCTCAAATTTAACAAACCAGAACTTCGTATCCAGGTCGATCGGCTTAAAGCGAGTGAACTAGGAGTCTCTATTGGTGATCTATCGGAAGCTTTACAGTTGGCGCTGAGCAATAGGCGACTAGGATATTTTATAAAAGATGGCAAGCAGTATCAGGTGATAGGTCAGGTTGAACGCAAGGATAGAGATGATCCAAGTGATCTTAAAAGTTTTTATGTTCGTAATAGTAGAGGGGCATTAGTATCTCTTGACAATCTGGTATCCATGTCAGAAGAAGTTACGCCCCCTACACTATATCATTTTAACCGGATGAAAGCTGCTACGATCAGTGCTGGATTGGCTGAAGGCAAGACTACAGGAGATGGTATCAAGGAAATGGAACGTATTTCTGAGAAAATTTTAGATCCTACTTTTACAACTGCTCTGAGTGGGACCGCCCGGGATCTGGCAGAAAGCTCAGGCAATACGGGCTTTGCTTTTGGTCTGGCACTCATCTTAATATTCCTGGTATTGGCAGCCCAGTTTGAAAGTTTTATTGATCCGCTCATTATCATGGTGACCGTCCCATTGGCTATTGCGGGAGCTTTGCTCAGCCTGTACTTATTTGATCAGACGCTAAATATTTTTTCTCAGATCGGTATGATTATGTTGATAGGGTTAGTGACTAAAAATGGAATATTGATCGTAGACTTTGCCAATAAAAAGCAATTGGTAGGTGAGGACAAAAAACATTCCGCCATTGATGCTTCTGTGATGCGGCTTAGACCTATCCTGATGACCAGTCTGGCTATGGCTCTTGGGGCCCTCCCCCTGGCCTTGTCATTGGGAGAAGCCTCTACCTCTAGGATACCCCTGGGAATCGTCATCGTGGGTGGTATTATTTTTTCCTTAATCCTTACACTCTTTGTCATACCGGCTATCTATACATATTGGAGCACAAAAAAGAAGGAATTGCCATTAGAATTGCAATGACTTTAATTACATCGACATGAATAAAAGATTTTTTCCTATTATTTTATTAGTATTCAGCTTAAAGATCTATTCTCAGGATATTCTTAGCCTCGATGAAGCCATTACCCAGGCATTAAGTCAAAACTATAATATCCTGCTCTCTGTCAACGACAAAGAAATAGCGCAGACTGCCAACAGTTGGTATGCCGCAGGCAAATTGCCTTCAGTTACAGCCAATGGTGTATGGAACAACTCTATCACAAATCTTCTTCAAAAACTATCGAATGGTACTGTAATCGAACGCAATGGTAATCGAACCTCTGTAATAAACCTAAATGGTCAATTCAGCTACAGGCTATACGGAGGCAAAAGGGTCTTTATTGCAAAAAAAAGGCTGGATATCCAAGAGTCTATCGCTGAGGAAGCGCTTAAGCAAGATATAAACCAGGTCGTATTTGATGTGACTAATAGCTATATTAACATCAACAGATTGATCAAACAGAAAAGTGCTATACAGGAGACCATTTCATTTTTTGAAGAAAGGAGTAAACTCTCCCGATCCAGGTTTGAAATCGGTACGGCGGGAAAAAATGATTATTTGCAATCACAGATAGACCTCAATGTGCAACGAAATAATGAGATCAATCTGACCAATAATATTGCGCTGGCTAAAATGGATCTCAATCAACTTTTGGCCCGCGACCCCAATACACCTTTTGAAGTGCAGGATATCATTGTTCCTGAAACGCTCCCTACACAAGCAGAAGTGATGGAGGCCATCGAATCCATCAACCCACAAATCACGCTCTTAAGATACAATCAACAAATCCTGGAGCAGAATGCACTTGAAATAAAAGCACTCCAAAAGCCCAGCTTATTTGCTAATGGTTCGCTTAATTTTAATTATAATAACAGTAGTGCAGGATTCAACCTATTCACTCAAAATTATGGACCCCAGGCGGGACTCAGCGTCTCCGTGCCCTTGTTTACCAGGGCGCTTGCCAATCAACAAATTAAGATCAATGCACTTGATTATAAAAACCAGGGGCTTCAAATAGATGCATTAAAACATTCTCTGCAATCTTCTGCTGCCGAATCGTATCAAAATTATAACAATGCCTTACAGTTGATCGAGCTTGAAGAACAAAATCTAAACATCATCCGTGAGCATAATAATATAGCTATGGAACGCTTTCGCAAAGCGACTATCACTACAGTCGAACTCAGACAAGCCCAGCTCAACCTGGTTGAGGCTCAAAACAGGATTATAAATGCCCGATATATTTTAAAACAAAGCGAAGTCCGGCTATTGTATGTCATGGGAAGGCTGATCCAATAAGCACAAATAAACTTTACTTCAAGTGCAATGCAGAGAAGGAGTACAGGTGTTGGTAAACAAAAGTAAGGCCTGGGTATAACATCCAGGCAGGAAAGGGGTCGCAGCTTATTCTACCGGGACCCGGGGTCAGAAATCTTAGATTTAATGTTGGCCAATAACCTTGAGGTAGCATCAGGACGCTGTACTACATTTTTTTTGATCAAGTCCCTGAAGTTTTGCTCAGTGCGTAACACCCTTTGGAATTCTGGATTCCCCTGGGCTTGGTGTAACATTTGACGGCTTTCATCGTCATTAAGTTGTTGGTCAAGAAACATATTGACCATACGATGGTACTCATGGATCGGATCTGGATTTCTCATACGAATAATCGTTTAGAATTGAACCTAATAAAAATTAACTATTCTATCTTGCGTGTCCTGGGCTTACGTTTGTCTGTAAATCCCATTTTCACGGCATATGCTTTTAATTTGTCCTTAAGATCATTCCGGGCTCTAAATAGTCGGGAACGAACAGTACCAATCGGAACATCCAGGATTTTAGCTATTTCTTCATAAGTAAAACCTTCTACATCACACAATAATATGACGGTACGAAAATCTATAGGCAGAGAGTTGATCGCATTGGTCACCTCATCTCCCATCATATGATTAAATAATTCCTCCCTCAGATCAGTAAACTCACCGATCGCACTATCCTCACTATCCTGATATCCTATGATATCTTCATAATCAACATGTGAAGGCGCTTTGCTCTTTCGCCGATACTCATTGATATATGCGTTTTTCAATATCTTAAACAACCAGGCCTTGGCATTAGTTCCCTCAAGATATTTATCTATAAACCGATAGGCCTTCAAATAAGTTTCCTGCACCAGGTCATCTGCATCGTCTTCATTGAGGGTAAGGTGAAAGGCAAAGGTGCTTAAAGCATTGATATGCGGCAAAAGCTCTTTTTCAAATATCAGGTCATATCGTCTACGCTCGTCTTCGTTCACATGGTAAAAATGACAAAATTCCTTCATTTGATATAACCTTTGCCATACTATTCTTAAAAAGTCCTTGACTGACCTGTATTTGACCTGACTATTTGCGAGGGCCGGGTTGCTTGAAAAGTACATTTAGCTTGATTTGATAGATTTTTTTTAGTGGTTATGAATAGCCGAACCCAAGAACATTGATTTTGAAAAATGGTAAACTTATTTGATGAATTTATTCAATGGTATCATCTTTATGAGAGACAGATTTGTTCATCTTATAACCGAGGCTGATTTGTCTTGGTCTCAAGACAAGACTGTTATTGAAATACGCTTTAAATTAAAGTATCATGGAGCTGATTTTTTCGATCTAACTTATGGTTTTACAATGCTTTAAAACGCTCCGAATATTTTTGAACTTATTTGATTCAATATTTGGTTTATAGGTATTAATCGTATAGATTTAACTCTTCAATAAAGGCAAATAAAATTAACGACTATTCATCCCTTGGAAACTGATCGTACATCTACTTCAAACCACACTTTACAAGATTTATTAAAGCCATTTTGCCTTGTATTCCCAGCATGGCAACCAGTCGTCATTTCAATTTTTTTCGAAACATCAATTTTATTATATGAAACTCAAACAAGGCGAATCAAAATTCGAGATACTTAGCCATCATGGACTGGGTGATATTAATTTCGATCACTCTACTCAGCAACGTAGTTTTGTGGCTACCCGGGACATTACCGCCGGCGAAATTCTTTACCAGTTTAATCCCAAACAAGTGCAATCAAACCCAACATACCTCACTGTGCAGATAGGGGAGGAAAGTCATATTGTTCTTGATCCGGAATTTTTGGCGTCTATCAACCATAGTTGTGATCCAAATGTATTCTTCGATGTCGATCATTGGGTGTTACGCTGTGTTCGTGATATCAAAGCGGGTGAACAAATGACTTATTTTTACCCTTCTACCGAATGGCATATGATACAACCATTTGACTGTAGGTGTGGTAGTCATAATTGTTTGGGATATATCCAAGGTGCTGACTCCATAAATCCAGAGATACTCAGTCAATACCATGTTTCATCTTTTATTCAACAACAAATCAAAACGGTGCCAACCTTAATTTGATCGTTTGATTATATACCTTAATTCAAACTTAATTATGAAGCTTGCAAGGAGATTTAAACACCTTATTGGTCAAAGAAAACTCAAAGTTTGGGTACTTGCTCCGCACCTTAAGACACAGGACGAACAACTCGATTATTATTACGACTTCAGCCAAAGTATTGCTGAGTATACCTGTGTATTCGAAAAGCTAAAGCTACAGTGGGTATGGCAGCCAGTGACCATCGAGGATTATCAGGATATTATCCATCACATTCAATCCGAAGCATTAAACCAGCAATTACTCCCTGTGATACTCAACCTCTGCGATGGCGACGAGGTGAATGGCACACCTGGTATATCTGTGGTAAAGCTGTTGGAGCAATTAGACCTGGTATATACTGGTGCCGATAGTTATTTTTATGAAGTCACTACTTCTAAGGTAAATATGAAAAAGGCCTTTGACACCCACCATGTGGTCAATGCGCCCTGGAAGGAAATAAAAGAATCCAACCCCAGCCCAGCCGGAATCTTCAAAAGATTGGGTACTCCTTTAATAGTAAAGCCTGCAGTCTCTGGCGGTTCATTGGGTGTTGGGATTAAAAACGTGGTCTATTCCCCGGCAGAAATGAAGGTGGAGGTTAAAAAACTATTTAGTGGTTACAGAGGGTGGAAATTTGGTGTCGGTGGCGTAATTGCAGAAAAATTTATCACCGGACCTGAATTTACGACACTAATTGTAGGATCTTACGATCAACCAGGCCACTTGGTTTATTACGCACCTGTAGAAAGAGTCTTTCATCCATCGCTGCCAGATCACGAAAAATTCCTATCATTTGAAAGGTTGTGGGAAATCTATGAGACCGAATCCAACATGCCGCAGCAAGGCAATTTTTATGAGTACAAATCACCCGATGTCAATTTTTTGTCCGCTATCGAACATATCACAAGAGAAGCATATATCTCTGTCAAGGGCAGAGGCTATGGCCGGGTGGATATCCGCATGGACCAGGTGACTGGTGAGATGTATGTATTGGAAGTGAATGCTCAATGTGGACTAAGTGAAGATGAAAACTTTACTTCAATAGGAGCTATCTTGAAATACTCAGGGAAGACTTTTGATCAATTAATCGAAGAAGTCATCATTGATGCCCTGGATCGGGTGTCGCGCAAAGCAATGGTTCAAGCTGATCTAGTGGAAGTGCCCGCTTAATAAACCCTATATTACTCATGCTTTACCTACATCTTTTAGATGAAAATCTGTGTCCTTCAGCCTGACTATTCCACTTCTACGGTAGATTATAAAAACTATGATCCACCCCGTGATCTTTCCAGATTATTGCCCGGTCATGAAGTGGATCATATATTTTTAAATAAGCTGCATACGTTTAAACAACTCAGCGATCTGCGATACAAAGGGTATGACATCTTTGTAAATCTCTGTGAAGGATATTTGGATTGGGACATTCCTTCAATTGATGTCATCTATGCCATGGAGACCTTAAAACTCCCGTTTACCGGGCCGACGAGCAGATTGTATGATCCTGCCAAAGAGCTGATGAAATATGTAGCATTTACAGAAGAGGTGTTGACTCCAAAGTATGCCCTTATTCTGACCAATCCAGATCTCACCAAATCCGTAGAAAAGCTCAAGTATCCCATGTTTGTAAAACCTGCCCGGGCAGGTGATAGTCTGGGAGTCGATGACCATTCATTGGTGCTAAACCACGAAGAGTTAAAGGATAAGGTCGCTCAATTATTGTTAGAGTATCCTTCTGTGCTGGTAGAAGAATATATCGCCGGCAGAGAATTTACCGTACTGGTGGCTGCTGATCCTACCAATGAAAAACAATGCCGTACATTCAAACCGGTTGAGTATATCTTTCCCACCGGGTTTGCATTTAAAACGTATGCACTTAAAACTTCTGAGTTGCACACAGAAGCCAATATCGCTTGTCAGGATCCAGAGTTAGAATCCAGGCTGAGGTCTGCAGCACAACGCATATTCAGAGGGTTTGGAGGAGTTGGATATGCCCGAATGGATTTCAGAGTGAATGATCAAAATGAGATCTATTTTTTAGAAATCAATTTTACTTGTTCAGTATTTTATTCTGATGGTTACGAAGGCAGTGCTGATTATATACTCAGGTTTGATGGCATAGGTCAGCAGGGTTTCCTGCAGCATATCATCGAGGAAGGGATCTATCGGTATAAAAACCAACAGAAAAAATATAAGATGAAAGGCGATTCAATCAATGGATTTGGAATTTACGCCAATCAGCCCATCGCACAGGCTGAGGTCATTTTTAATAACGAAGCCAGGGCTCATCGTATCGTTACGAAAAGATATGTAGATGAAAGCTGGACTCCTGTGGAAAAAGATCTTTTTGCGCGATATGCAGTACCCCTCAGCAAACACATATATATATTATGGGATGATGATCCATCTGTATGGGCCCCTCAAAACCATAGCTGTTATCCCAATACGGCTTACGATGGTCTCAATGTGATCGCTACCAGGCCCATACTAGCAGAAGATGAACTGACCCTGGATTATGCTACTTTTCTCGATGAAACCATGGAGCCATTTGATTGTCAATGTGGATCTTCTAATTGTAGGGGCAGGGTGACAGGTACTTTGGGCAATACCATGGAGCTTAGGGAAAAAAGCAGACCACCCCAATAATTTTTCTGGTTTCAATGATTTTGAATGTATCTTAAGATTCAAATTATTTTGATATGGGTCATTATTTCTATTGTATCACCTTGCTGTTTTCACTTGTCTCTTCATATTCGATTTTCGGCCAAAAATCTGTTGTATTTGATGCAGATGAAATCAATGCTTCGGTGACCATCAAAACAGATCAATGGGGGGTTTCCCATATTTATGCTGCCAATGAAAGAGATTTGTTCTTTGCGCAAGGATTCCAGGCAGCCAGAGATCGTTTATTTCAATTTGAAATGTTTAGAAGGCAAGCCACAGGGACTCTGGCTGAAGTATTGGGTGAAAAGGAAATTGATCGGGATATTGGAGCAAGGTTGTTTCAATATAGGGGGGATATACAGCAAGAGATGAAGCATTATCACCCTCGTGGAGACATCATTATCAAATCATTTGTAGCAGGCATCAATGCTTATATCAAAAAAGTCCTGGATGGAAAAGAAAAAATGCCTCTGGAGTTACAATGGCTTGGAATCAAACCAGGCTATTGGACTCCCGAGGTAGTGATATCCAGGCATAATGGACTCTTGAGTAATGTGCAGAATGAATTGCAGACAGCACGATGGGTGAGTCGGATAGGGGCTCAAAGAGTTTCTGAACTGATGAACTATCACCCACATCTACCTTCCTTAGATCTGGATCCTGTTTTGACTCCCGATGCGCTGGATGAAGACATTCTCAAACCCTACCTTGCCTTTAGGAGAACTATTCAGTTTTCAAAAGATAACCTGGTCGGATCTTTATCTGGCCAACAGAATGATATTATTGATTACCGGCCCAGAGAAGCCAAGTATTCAGACATGAAGTCCCTGGATGGTAGTAATAACTGGGTAATCTCAGGTTCAAAAACAGCTAGTGGGTCTCCAATTATGGCCAATGATCCACATCGATCTATTACAGTTCCGTCATTGAGATACATGACTCATCTGCATGCCCCTGGTTGGAATGTGATCGGAGGTGGTGAGCCTATCCTGCCAGGTGTCAGTATAGGACATAATGAATATGGTGCCTGGGGATTGACGATATTCAGTACAGACATGGAAGACTTGTACGTGTATCCTCTTCATCCCGGGGACAAAGAGCATTATCAATATAATGGGAGATGGATGACATTTACCAAAATCAATGACTCTATTAAAGTAAAAAATAAGCCAGCTGTATCAGTGACCCATCAATATACCCTACATGGCCCGGTCACTTTTATTGACAGTGTGAGGGGCCTGGTATATGCAGTCCGATGTGCTTGGTTGGAAAAGGGCAGTGCGCCTTATTTGGCCAGTTTAAAAATGAATCAGGCAAAAACCTGGAAAGAATTCAGAGAAGCTTGCAAACATTCTTTTGTGCCGGCCGAAAACATGGTATGGGCAGACAAAAAAGGAAACATTGGATGGCAGACAGTTGGGATCGCGCCCATAAGACGCCATCATTCAGGGATGGTGCCTGTGACCGGAAATAAAGCGCATGAATGGGCTGGCTACCTTCCTATGCTCAAAAGGCCACATAGCTATAATCCATCCGAACAATTTATCGCTACTGCCAATGCCAATCTCACCAGCCCAACCTACCCCTATCTAAATAGCATTGGATACAATTGGTCCGATCCATACCGTGCCATGAGAATCAGAGAAGTCCTGAGTCAATCTCTAAAATTTAGTGTGCCGGATATGGAGTCATTACAGACAGACTATCTCTCTATACCAGCCAGACAGATCGTGCCATTGATCCTCCAGACTAAGAGGGTAGATCCGGAATTGCGATATTTTCAAAATAAACTGGCTGCCTGGGATTTTAAAATGGGTGCTGATAAAGGGATGGCGGGTCTGTATATGCTGACAGAACGATACCTGGAAGAATATATCATTGAAGCATTATTGCCAGAAAACACTGATGGAGACCCGAACAATGATGTGGCGATTCGATCCATCTCTACTGAATTATTAATCAGGATACTCAGTCAACCAGATTATTTAAAGGATAAAATAAGCCAGGAAAAAAAGGAAATCCTGATGATCACAGCTTTGACGAAAGCGATCAAAGAAATGAAATCATTATTTGGCGCCAACGACGAAAAATGGGTCTATGGCGATGTGGAGAAATTAAAACGCATAGCCATCAACCATATGTTATCGCCGATCTCTGATGTGGAAAGGAATAAAAAAATGAATATCCAACCAGTCATTCGTGGAGGCTATGCCAATACAGTTGGTGCTACGGGCGATGGCAATAATCAAAATCATGGTGCCTCCTTCCGCATTATTACAGATTGTTCCGATTGGGATCTGGCAGTTGCTATTAATACGCCAGGCCAAAGCGGAGATCCGGAGAGTAAGCATTACCGGGATTTGTTTGAGTTGTGGTCCAGAGACAACTATTTTCCTTTATTTTATTCCGATGAAAAAATAGATGCTGTGACAGAAAAAGTGACTGTATTAAAACCACCTGTAAAATAAGGTCTAAAACTTTAGCTGACATTCAACTACTCTTTTTTTAAACCCAAAACAAAGAGACTATTGAAAACAATAGTAAAATTATACAGCTAACTTCCATTTTGATAGCTCTTGAAAAAGAAGCCCTTGAGTTAAATGGCGTATCAAAACCCCACCCAAATCATGGCTGGAATGTAAAGCCATCGTTTTTAGCGAGGGCTCTTAGAAAGTTTAATGGTGGTCTTGATCCCGATGGAAGTCGAGATCAAGAACCCCGTATGGAATAATAATGAGTTCTAAAAATACATTTCTTTCAAGAGCATTTTTAATTAATTTTTAAAAATGAAAAGAAATGGAAAAGAAAAAGGAAGAAGTATGGCAAATTGTTTACCCTCACAGCGCAGGGATTGATGTAGGGTCTCGATTCCACATGGTAGCGGTGGGACAGTCTGATGATCAGGTAAGGAAATTTGGAATCAATACCGATGATCATAATTTGATGATAGATTTTCTCAAAGTTCACCAAATAACTCATGTAGCAATGGAGAGTACAGGGAGTTATTTTCAGACTTTATTCTTGGCACTTCAAGAAGCAGGATTTGAAGTTAGCCTGGTGCATGGAAGCCATACTAAGGGTATCGGCGGTCAAAAACGATGTAAAAGATTGTAAATGGATACAAAAATTATTCACCTATGGGTTTTTGAAATCTTGTTTTTTGCCATCCAATGCAACTATGGAAATAAGAACATTAAATCGACATCGAAATAATCTGATCGACGAGAGTTCTAGGTTATTGAACCGAATAGGCCAATGCATGAGACAAATGAATATCCGTCTGGATGTAGCCATCAATGATTTGGGAGGCAAAACAGGACAATCGATAATACAGGCAATTGTAGAAGGTCAACGAGATGGAAATAAATTAGCTATACTGGCCGATTCGCGAATCAGAAAAAGTCATCAAGAACTAGCACAATACCTTCAAGGAAGGTGGAATGATAATCAACTCTATATTCTGAAAGATCTCCATCAAGCATATCAGTATGTTCGTAATCGAATAGAAAATTGCGATCAACAAATGAAGAATTGTTTTGATCAAATTATTGAATCACAAGGGGCAGAAGAAGCTGGTAAAATTAATCTGACGAAGAAACAAAAGTCAAGAAATAGCAGCAGTTTAAATGTCTGTACAACAAGTTATCAATATTATGGTGTTGACCTAATGGAAATAGAGTGTTCAGTGAAGCCACTGTGATGTCATTATTGGCGGAAGTAGGAAGAGATATATTCAAATTTAGTACAGCCTCGAAGTTTGTCAGTTGGTTACGGTTGGCTCCAAATAATAAGAAAACCGGAGGTAAAATCATAAGCTCCAAGACCCCACAGACTACCAATAAATTTACATTGACACTACGAAATGCAGCCAATACAATTAGTAGAAAAAAAACAGGTTACCTGCTTCATTTTTTTCAAAAAATAGCTTACAAAAAAGGAAGAGGAGCGGCAATTACTGCAACCGCCAGAAAAATGGCTGTGATTATTTGGAATATGATCACAAAAAAACAACCATATAAGCCAATAGATATGGATCAGTACAAATTAAAAAAAGACAAAGAACGTTGAAGACAATCAATAAATTAATAAAACATATGGAAATAAATACAGATGAATTAATTATTGGTAGTCAACGCTTGGCGGGAAGTTAGATGGAATATCGCATTAGCGCTATTTGCCCTATGGGTCCGACACTTGCGGTCGGACTGTGACATTTATCGTCATCAGCGGATGAACATATTAAATTGAAAATCAATATGTTATCAGGTCGTGACGACTCTGACGAGTGTCAGACTCCATCAGAAGTTAACCTCAATTTGGGTTTAATCTATTTAAGCCTCTATCAAATAAAAAAAGTCTCATGGTGATTACACACATGAGACTCATTCGGAATATATAAAAATGTCTAAGGAAAAATCTATTTTTTCATAAAAGCATCCATACCCATTCTGGCGATATCATCGATGACACTGCCATCGCCATTGCGATCAAGAAATTTATTGATCAGACTCATCTGAGGTTGATTGGTAGTCACTACAGATTTTTTTAACAAATCGCCTATGCCTCCGACATTGACACCACCTTGCTGTCTTTGTTTGCCAAGGAATCCAAGTAAAATTGGAGCCAGCATGGTAGCCATCTGACCTACTTTGGTTTTGTCCAAACCACTGATACGACCGACCATGTCGATTACATTGGGTTGAAGATTTCCCAATACATGTCCTAAGATACCACCACCATTAGAAGCAGAAGTATTTGAGGGCTGCATGGCACCGGTGATAAAACCAGAAAGGTCATTTAATATACTACCATCATGGTCACGGTCCAAAGCACTTACAAGCGCATTCAAACCACTTTGAGAAGTGGCATTCTTTGACAAGGCGGCCACCAGGGTTGACATTAAACCATTAGAAGCAACCTCTACCTGCTTAGGATCATTTACTCCGACCTGTTGAGCGATTTGTTGCAATACCTGAGGATTCATCTGGCCTTGTAGCATTTCTAGAATATTCATCTTAAAAACTTTAAATAATTATTGGTAAAAAAATCAAATGTAATAATATTTAGCGGCACAATGTTCTCCAAAGGGCAATTTAAAGAAATTCAATTTGGGCCGATACGGCTTGATAAGAATTCATTTATGATCATGGTGCCAGGTTTTGGTTATTTTTGCAATCTGTTATATCTATATGATGCAAATGAGACGATACTTTGTTTTATGGGTCACATTAATTTTAAGTTGTAAAAGCAGTCCCGACCACAGCGCTGTCGAAGAGGGACTTGGGGGTAAGACTGTGACTATCTCCAACACTGCCGGATGGATAGCAGACGAAAGGTACAGTGTATCCCAACCCAGCAATATTATAACGCATAATGGTTACTCTTATGTGTTTTATGTAAAAGAACCCATCAATTCAAGCGTAGCAGGTACGGGATACGGAGGTACTATACACTACGCTTTTTCAAGAGATCAAGGTCGTACCTGGTCAGATCAGGGATTGGTATTGAATACCGGCCTTCCGGATCAGTTTGATGGTCTTGGAGTAAGTAAGCCGGCCGTGATAAAAGCGACGGATGATAGTTTTTTCTATTTATATTATGTAGGGGCTGGAGCTGGATTTACTAATAGTGACGGATCACCTGCCAATAGGACCAGTATCGGGCTGGCCAAATTAATTTTTAATGACGACGGCGGCATCCGTATTGCCATCAAACTCAATAGTGCCAAACCAGTACTCGAACCAAGTGACATCAAATCAGGTAGGTTTGATGCATTCAGGGTAGATGATCCCAACCCAATCAATTTAAATGGTCAGGTATGGTTGTATTATACCGGGTTGGATACATGGGGTGGCACTACCCGCATGGGACTGGCGATATCAGCGGATATCAATCAAAGCCATATCAAACAAAATAATGTACGCGCACTTTTGGATGGCAATCCTACATTGGTTCAAAGAAACGATATCGGAGTTATAGCCGTTTTTGGCGAAACCCAGATCGCATGGTATGCCCCAGATGGCTTGAAGTTTTCAAAGTTAAAACAGAAATTGCCCAGCCCTATCAAATATGCCCGGGGCAACAGTGATCAGGCAGGATTGACCTGGGGGCTTGCGGCACCTACCACTCCCGGCCAGGCATTCAATAGATGGCAATTAAATTAGTCTAATCAAATGATATTATAATCTTTATGAAATATACCTTCAGCCTTATTATTCTTATATCTTTTTGCTTAACCGTAAGTTGCAAACAAGTGAACACCAAAAAAGAAGTGATCCCTGTTATCAACAAGCCCGAAGACCTCAGGAAATGGATCCTGGACGAAACGATGAAAGATTATGACCGCAATACTTTTGGTTATGATCTCAAATTTATCAGGCAAAGAAAAACGCCGCTCCTATTACATGATGAAAAGTTTAAAAGCCTGGTGCTCATCAGTCCCGAATATCAGGGTAGAGTGATCACCAGTACAGCAGATGGCCTACAAGGGTATAGTTTTGGTTGGGTCAATTATGATCTCATTGGGTCCGGGACCTTCAAAGATCATATGAACGCTTTTGGTGGAGAAGACAGAGTATGGCTCGGCCCCGAGGGTGGGCAGTTTTCATTATTTTTCAAACCAAAGTCGACTTTTGAATATGATCATTGGCAAGTACCCGGCGGATTCGATACACAAACTTTTGATATCGTATCTGTCAGTGACCTTGAAGCTTCGTTTTTTAAGCGATTGGACCTTACCAACTATGCTGGCAATAAATTAGACATCGTGCTGAGCAGGCAAATCAAGCTCCTTTCACCTGCTGCTTTTTTGTACAATCATGGAGTGACATATTCAGAAAAAATAAAAAGTGTAGGTTTTGAAAGTAATAACGTAATTCGTAACAATGGTGCTGAAGAATGGAATCAACAGACTGGTATGCCCTCGATATGGATACTTGGTATGTTTAGACCGAGCCCTACGGCCACTGTGGTGATACCTTACAAATCAGGACCGGAAACCAGCATGGGTTCATTAATCACGGATGATTATTTTGGCAAAGTAAGCCCGGACAGACTCAAGATAGATCCAAAAGTATTTTATTTCAAAGCGGACGGCCATCAACGCAGCAAGATCGGGGTCAATACTTTTCGTGCCAAGCCTATCTGTGGCAGTTATGATGAGGAGCGCCAGGTACTCACCATTATTGAGTTTACCATGCCTGATGCACCTGCTGACTATGTCAATTCTCAGTGGAAGATTCAAGACAAACCATTTGCAGGGGATGTGGTCAATGCGTACAATGATGGGCCCCTGGAGAATGGCACTCAATTGGGACCCTTCTATGAGATCGAATCCTCTTCACCCGCGGCTCATCTCAAACAAGGAGAGACCATCACACATACCCATAGGACGCTTCATTTTATGGGTGATGAAAATGAGCTTAATACCATTGCAATTAAACTTTTAGGTGTTAGCTTGCAGGAGATTAAAGATGCTTTTAAATAATTTTATTCCTTATAAATAATACTTATGCGATACAGACTGATATTATGGTGTGCCTTTTTATCTGCCAGCCAGGTAGATGCGCAGGCTTTTAAGCAGATTTTTAACATGACTAACCTGGACGGATGGATCGTGTATGGCACCGAGCGATGGTATGTAGATAAAGGGGAGTTGATCTGTGAGAGCGGCCCTGACAAGGAGTATGGTTACCTGGGCACCAAAGATCATTACAAAGACTTTGACCTTAGACTAGAATTTAAACAGGAAGCAGATGGCAATAGTGGAGTATTTTTTCACTCCTCCTTTGAGGGTACCAAAGTGAGTGGCTGGCAGGCAGAAGTAGCACCGGCAGGTCACAGTACCGGAGGTATCTATGAGTCCTATGGCCGGGGCTGGCTGATCAAGCCTACCGGTGACAAAGACACCAAATATTTAAAACCCGACGATTGGAATACGATGCGGGTACTCGTCAAAGGCGATCAGGTCACAACCTGGCTCAATGGGCATAAAATGATCACCCTCAAAGATGACAAAATAGGTAGCAAGACGGGTCAAATAGCCCTCCAGATTCATGCTGGAGGCGGGATCAAAGTAAGATGGAGAAACATGTTTGTAAAATCAAAGGGATAAGATTGCTGCATTCATTGAAAGCATAGCTTAGACATTAGTCAACTTAAGTTACCTGGCGTTCACCGGTACTATAAATTATAATAAGATCCAGATGCCCGCTCCATACAGCAGCAATGAAATCTGGCTCCTCGGACCGAGGATAGATCTCACCGCTACGCGCAATTTTTTCTAACCGGTTTTTTCCAATATAATTCTCTGGCAGAAAATGTCAACATCAATGCCAGGCTCCAGTGGAGATATGCTCAAGTGTCAGATTTTTATATAGTGTATACAGACAATTATTATCCGGATCAATGGAACCTCAAGAATCGGTCTATCGTCGCAAAAATGACTTATTGGTTAAATATGTGATATAGTAGATTGTTCTAAATATTGGTTTTCGTCCTTTTTCTGCCTTTATTTTCCTTGGCAACTAAATCAACCACTTATATACTACTCTAAAATCTATCCTTACTCCATTTTTATATCCCACATCGCCTTAGCCCCCAATAAATGTTCCACAAAATAATTCCACTTTTTCTTGGTAAAATATTGATTATAAATTCCCTGGTACCCATGTCTTTGGCTGGGAAGTATGAGCATATCAAATTCTTTATTTGCCCGGATCAGTGCTTCGGCCAGTTTGAAGGTAGCAGAAGGATTGACATTTTCGTCGATACCTCCATGAGTGATCAATAGTTTACCCTTTAAACTTTTCGCCATGGTTATATTAGACACCAGGTTGTATGTAGAGTCTACCGGCCAGCCCATATACATTTCGGGCCACCAATCTTTTTCCATTCTAAAATCGTGATCTGCAGAACTGGCTACAGCGACTTTATAAAAATCCGGATACTCCAAGACGGCATGTGCCGCATCAAAACCCCCAGCAGAATGCCCAAAGATGCCTACGCGAGTGGTATCTATCCAATTATATTGTCTGCCTAACTGTAGAATAGCGAGTCTGTGATCTTCGAGATTTTTGCCCATGTTTTTATAAGAGACATTATGAAAAGCTTTAGATCGATTGGCGGTACCCATACCATCCACCGTGATGATTATAAAACCCAATTCTGCCAGGGATTGGTTGGATCGGGCCAGGGCGCTACTGAAATTTCGTGGATACATAAACGTGTGCGGGCCAGTATACGTTTGATCAATGATGGGATAGATTTTGGTTGAGTCAAAAGTGGTTGGTTTCCAAATGGCGCCATATAAAGTAGTAAGACCATCCCTGCCTATAGCGGTAAATGATTCTGGTGCTCGGAAATGCAGGGAATCTAGTCCGGTGATAGCTGCCCTACTGATTTCAACAGTCGAATCTGGGGATCCAATACGCTTTAAAATCGTGTGTGTGGGCTGATCAAGCGTAGAGATATTATCCACAAAATATAGTCCATCCGGTGAGATCGATATATCGTGATTGGCATCTTCAGGAGTGAGTAGTTCTTCCTTCAAGTCTGACAAGTCCAGTCTATATAAGTACCGTTGGTATGGATTGCGCCCGGGTTCTTTGCCAGAGGCAGAAAAAAACACAGTATTATTTAAAGTGTCTATTTGCACTATTTCGTTGACATAATAAGTACCGGATGTAAGAGGCGTCAAAGCTTTAGTAGTCAGATCCAGTAGATATAGTTGTTTCCAGCCACTACGCTCTGTGGTGATAATGGCTTTATTCCAGGGTTCTATGATATTCGATTCATAATTGTCTATATTGGTATTGCTTGTTTCGCGATACAATAATTCTTCTTTCTTTGTATAGAGATCACAGCGATATAATTCTACCGATTGATAACCTCTTATGGTATTCTCTTGATATACCATACCAGGATATAGGGACGACCATTCGTATTGAATAGGGTCGGTATGAGTACTTTGCAATTGATATTTGATGTATTCTTCTCCTGTCGATACATTATAAAAAACGGGAATCATTTTGACCATATCTGTATCGCCCGGAGACCCCCTGTAATAAGACAATAGTTTGGGCTTATATATGGTATCGATACTCCAATCCAGTAAGTACATTTTCGGGGCATACCTCATGTCAGTGATATAAGTTTGAAACCATCTCGAATCCGGCGACCAATTTACCAAAAGCCGTTTAGGCCTTTCGCCATTTTCACCTTCGATAATATCGGACCACCCATAGTAGGTACCATATTCATAAAGCCGTTCTCCTTTGGAACTGAGTTGTTTGACCGATCCATCCTGGGTTGATTTGATGTATATATTGTATTTATCTGTATAGGCCAGCCATTTACCATCCGGAGACTTCGACACAAGTGGATCAAAATCAGTACCTGGATTTTGAGAGAATTTGTACTCAGGCAAATCCAGCAGATAACTATTGCCGCCAATTTTAAACTCAAGATGATTAAAAGTATTGCACTCTAAATTGGTGATGGGGAGATCTTGTTCTTTGGTGATAATTTTTAGTGAATCAGTGATCAATCCAGCTACCCTTCTTTGATCAAAAAGAGGTTGTATGAGATTTGAACCAAAGACGATTTTTTTGAAGGACTTGCCATCTATATCCTGGTTGATGAAGCCCAGTCCGGTGCTATCCTGTGCCCATATTGGTTGGATATCGAGATTGAATATTTTCTTATTGATGAGGTTAGACCAAAGATATGATACAGCTCGTTGGTAGTCTTCAGTAGTTGGGCCCGAGATGGCGCTTTGAGGCGATTGTGCGCTCGAGCCCACGTTGGAGATAACTATAAAAACTAATAAAAGTTTGATTTTCATAAGACCTTGTTTAAATCCGAGCAAATTACTAACTTATGATTGCTTTATGCAGGAGATGATGTAGGATTTTACCAGTTAGGTATTTTGTAACAATGGGATATTATCGTAATGATTAGTACAATTATAGATTTTATATTTGTACTAAAGTGGTGCTTTTTATAGACAAGTACAATTATACTATTTTTATACAGATCAACATTTTCCCATTTCATTATCCATAGATTGACTTTTTCAATTAAATCAAACCACCAAGATGAAAATTTTTGAAAGAAACAATCCATTCATATCCGTTATATTTTTGACTATAGTTGTGCTCTGCGATTGCGCTATGCCTAAACCTGACTCAACCGATCCTGAAGAATGGGCTTATTATAATCATGACCCTCAAAATTCTAAATTTTCCGCCCTGGATAAAATCGATACGGGCAATGTCGCCCAGTTAAAAAAAATATGGCAGTTTGAAGATACCACTGTCGATGGGTCTGGTTTATTTTTCAACCCCATTGTCGTGCGGGGTAAGATGATCGTCCTGTTGCCTTCCAATCACCTGGCTGCACTGGACCTGTCGACCGGGCGGGTGCTATGGCAGTTTGTGCCTGACACCAGCAATACATATAATTGGTCCAGATCGATTAATTATTATAAGAGTGAAGATGGACATTCAGACCTGGTATACTTTATATTTGGAGCCGGACTATATTGCCTCCATGCTGAAACAGGGCTGCGGGTTGCATCGTTTGGGACTCAAGGCAAGGTTGATTTTTTTGAAGGACTCGAATATGATTCGACTAAGCTCGATAAAATCTTTATCACCAGCAATGCTCCCGGTGTCATCTACAAAGACTTATTTATCGTAGGCAGCAAGGTGCCGGACGAACTACCTTCCTTACCTGGAGATATCAGGGCCTTTAACCGGATTACCGGTAGAATAGCCTGGACCTTTCATACTATTCCCAAGCCTGGCGAATATGGGGCAGAAACCTGGGGCCCCAATCCAAGAGAGAAAAATGGTGGGGCCAATTGTTGGGCTGGTATGGCCCTGGATGAAAAAAGGGGTATCGTGTTTATACCTACAGCATCCCCTTCATTTGATTTTTATGGTGCTGACAGGCCAGGACAGAATTTGTTTGGCAATTGTTTGTTGGCTTTGGATGCCAACACCGGCAGCCGGCTCTGGCATTTCCAGACCACGCACCACGATCTGTGGGATAGAGACAATGGGTCGCCACCCAATCTACTGACAGTAAATCATAATGGTCGGGATATAGATGCTGTTGGGATCGTCACTAAGATGGCCTATTTGTATTTATTTAATCGGGAGACCGGCGAACCCTTATTCCCGATAGAAGAAGTACCTGTAGATACGGTGAGTACTATGCCCGGAGAAAAACCCTGGCCTACTCAACCTATTCCTACCAAACCAGCTCCTTTTGCCCGACAAGGATTTAAACCGGAATATTTTAGCGAAGCTACGCCTACCTCTGCACAATACATCAAAGATGAAATTCAAAAACATGGCTACAAAACCGGAATTTACGAACCACCCAGTCTGTCCGGATCGTTATTATTGCCTGCGGCACATGGAGGAGGCAACTGGGGAGGCGCCTCACTCAATCCGCACACCAATGTCTTATTCGTCAACTCCAATGATCTGCCCTGGTATTTTGCTTTGGTAGAAAATAAAAACCTGGTAAACAACAACAATCTTTCCGGTCAGGCCCTGTTTAAAATATATTGCAGCAGCTGTCATGGTACAGATATGAAGGGTTCCGTAGCTGCTCCGGATATATCACAAAAAGTAATATCTTATCCTGAAAGCAAGATTGAAACTATCTTGAAGAAAGGGGTTGGTCCAATGCCTTCTTTTAAACACCTTCCTCCGATCCAAATCAATCATATCATATCTTATCTCAAAGGCGGGCCCTCCCAGGATATTCATACAGAAGCTAAAGTCCAAAATGAAGAGCCCTATAGTTTTGCAGGATATGATCTGTATAAAGACACGAGTGGCATATTTGCCATCAAACCACCGTTTGGTACACTGACTGCTATCGATCTCAACAAAGGAGAAAATCTCTGGCAGGTACCTTTGGGAGAAAATAATAAATTATTAAAACTGGGTATTAAAAACTCAGGGGATTTTAATCGGGGAGGAGGTATCGCTACTGCCGGAGGACTCATATTTATCGGAGCTACCGGTGATAAAAAACTACGGGCCTTTGACCAAACCAATGGTGCCGTATTGTGGGAATATGTTTTACCCGGTACCGCTACTTCTATTCCAACCACTTACGGGATCAAAGGGAAACAATATGTGACGGTAGCAGTGAATCCTGATGGTGAAACGAAGTTTAAAGGAGGGTATATTACTTTTGGCTTGGAGTAAGGTCCAGATCAGTTTTTGTTTGAAGTATTAAACTACACCTTTTCGGTTTGTATAAGTTAATGGCATATTTTATCTAAAAATTATCTAAAACCATTTTATTGTTTATACTGGCGGAAAATACTTATAAAAATCTCCCCTGGGTCCAATACTTCTGGCAATACAAACTTTTACAGTATTTTTTAGAAGTTCCAGTCCAATTCTCCAAGGCCCGGTTTTATATCTGTAGTAGTTTTTAAAACCCCGCAGCTTTTTTATATTTGAAATTAATAAAAGATCTTCCACCAATTCTATTTTTTCCAAAACTTGTATTACATCTATTTGGATTTCTCGAGGACATTTCTTCAGTTCTTTGGCAAATTGTTCAGTCGATCTTACTACCATTTAATGTTTTTTTGAGCTCTTCAAGTGATATTGTTTCCTCCTCTGCCTGTGCTTCCATCAGTTTACCCAAAAAATAATCTTCCAATTCTTCATCTTCTATAATATCCAGTATTTTTTCCAATTCATCATCCGTCCAGTTTCCACGTTTCTTTTTCATCGAAAAATTTACAGGGCTCATATCTATTTTTTCAGCCAAATACGAATTTTTATAACCTGACCTTTCTATCAGAAATATCATGTTTTGTTTAAGGTGTTTATAGTCTTGTATGATAGATTTCATAACAATAAGGTTAATTTATATTCACAAATTTACTAAGTTTATTTTGTAATTGAGCCTCAAATCACGCTTTCATATCCCATTAATTCACAGTATTTTAGCGATTCAAAATTCCTATCTAAAATGAAATATTTATCGTTCATCTTCATCTGTACCTGCACACTGACTTTCGCCCAACGAGACATCTACAAAGACCCTTTCCGTCAGCTCGACCAGCAGCTACCTACTCCTAATGACTATCGCAATGCCAGTGGGGCTCCGGGCCATAAATACTGGCAACAACAGGCAGACTATAATATCCAACTGGAGCTCAATGATGATAAACAGACGATCTCTGGTCAGGAAGTGATCACCTATAAAAACAACTCTCCTGATGTACTGCCTTTCATTTGGCTTCAGCTCGATCAGAATATGCGTGCGCAGAACAGTCAGACTTATGAGATCGGCTCTCAAAAACTGGATGATAAAATGTCCGAGGCTCAGGTATCAGGCATGGAGCATCCTTTTGATGGAGGATTTAAACTCGAGTATGTCAAAGACAATGTCACCGGAGCCGACTTGAAAAAAACAATTAATTACACGATGATGCGGGTAGATCTACCTAAACCATTGAATCCCGGTCAGTCCTATTCTTTTAAGATCAAATGGTGGTACAATATCAATGATCGCATGAAGATCGGCGGTCGTTCAGGTTATGAATATATGGAGGAAGACAAAAACTATATCTATACGATAGCTCAGTTTTATCCACGCATGTGTGTGTACAACGATATTGAAGGCTGGCAAAACAAACAGTTTTTGGGACAAGGCGAGTTTACGGTAGGATTTGGCAATTTTGATGTGGCCATCACCGTACCTTCTGATCACCTCGTAGCCGCTACCGGTGAAATCCAAAATACCACAGAAGTCCTCACTAAAGAACAAATCGCACTCCTCGCAAAAGCTAAAAATGAACGCGTGCAGCCGGTGATCATCGCCAGCCAGAAAGAAGCTGAAGCCCGCGAACTCAAACATGCTACCACTAAAAAAACCTGGAAGTTTAAAGCGATCAATGTGCGCGACTTTGCCTTTGCATCTTCCCGCAAATTTATCTGGGATGCCATGGGTGTACCTCAAAGTGATGGTCGTGTCGTGATGGCTCAAAGCATGTATCCTAAAGAAGGCAATCCGTTGTGGGAAAAATATAGCACCAAAGCAGTAGCGCATACCCTCAAATGGTATAGCTATTATACGTTCGATTACCCGTATCCATCTGCCTGGAGTATCAATACTGATAAGATCGGGATGGAGTATCCGATGATTTGTTTTAATGGAGGCCGATGTGAGAAAGATGGCACCTATTCAAGACAGACCAAATATGCGACCATCGGAGTGATCATCCACGAAGTGGGACACAATTATTTCCCGATGATCGTCAATAATGATGAGCGTCAGTGGACCTGGATGGACGAAGGACTCAATACTTTCCTTCAATACCTGGCAGAGGTACAATGGGAGCCCAACTATCCTACCCGCCGAGGCCCTGCTAACCTGATCGTGCCGTATATGAAACTGGATGAAAAATTTCTCGAACCTATCATGACCAATAGTGAAAGCATCCAGCAGTTGGGATCGAACAGTTATGCCAAAGTAGCGACTGGTCTCAATATCCTACGCGAGACCGTCATGGGTCGTGAACTTTTTGATATGGCATTTAAAGAGTATTCCCGTCGATGGGCATTTAAACAACCCTACCCTGCTGATTTTTTCCGCACCATGGAAGAGGCATCCGGTGTAGATCTCGACTGGTTTTGGAACGGCTGGTTTTACAGTACGGATTATAATGATATCTCCATGTCCGAGGTCAAATGGATGAAAGTAGATCCTAAAGATCCGACCAAAGTAGCAGAAATGAAAAAAGAGCAAGCAGCCACAGCGCCTCAAAATATTTCCAAAACTCGCAATATGGAGAGCATAGATAAGTATTACTCAGATATGGATACCACCATCCGTGATTTTTACAGTACTTATGATGCCAACGAACCAGATGCGATCGACCAGGAGGCTTACAAAAAATCGGTCAGCAGCATGTCGGAAGATGAAAAGAAACTTATGGCCACCGGGGATAATTTTTACGAAGTCACTTTCGAGCGCAAAGGTGGACTCATCATGCCGGTGATCGTGCAGTTGCAATATGCCGATGGCACCAAAGAAGATTTTCGATACCCCGCAGAAGTTTGGAAAAAACTACCGGAAAACAAAATCACCAAAGCATTCCGCTCCCCCAAAGAAGTCACCAAGTTTATCCTCGATCCTTATCTCGAGACTGCAGATATCAATACCGAGGACAATCAATATCCACGAGTAAAAGAAGAGCCTTCGAGATTTGAAGTATTCAAGCAGCAGCAGGGGACGAGAGAGAATGAGATGCAGCGGGCGAAGCGGGCGAAGGCGAAGAGTTAGGGTGGAGAAGAAGTCAAGTATGTGCGGATGATCGCGCGGTAGCTCTTGACTTCTTTGCGCGTTGATGACTTGGTTTGCAAATTTGGACTAGCTAGCCCTGCAAGGAAGTCAAGAGCTTTCACGCAATCGCTGACTCACAGACTTGACTTCCGCTACTTCGTTTATTTTCCTACATTTATCCAGTGCCGATAAATATTAAATATCTCGAATCATTTCAGGAAAGCGAGTTTATGCATGTCTTGGCAAAGGCTGTTGGTAATAATGTTTTATTCAACACGGATGACAATAAAATTTATTTCCTGCATCAATACTTTGCGTATTTATCAGGCTATGTAGATACCTATTGTTATTGCCTGTTAGACAATCATGTTCACTGGCTGGTAAAATGTAAGTCAGAGAACGAATTAATGGATTTTTTGAGAATTCAAAATATTTCCCAACTCAAAAAGCATCAACGAGAATTCCTGGAGGGTAATATTTCATTTGAACGTGCGATGGAGTATCAATGGAAAGATTTTTTTATAAGTTACGCATTGGCGTTTAATAAAAAAAATGGCAGGCAGGGTACTTTATTTGTAAATCCTTTCCGTAGAATTAGTATCAAAGATGAAAATCACCTCATTCAAACGATTGTTTATATTCATGCTAATCCTATCAAACATAAGCTACAAAGTAAAATTGAAGACTGTAAGTATACATCATACAAATCGCTCATAAGTGATGATATCACCAGATTATGTAAAGAAAAAATACTGGAAATTTTTGGAGGGCGTGAGGCATTTATGGACACTCACAAGTCGCTTATAAACTATTATTACATCAATCCGTATGGTATGGAGTAGCAGAAGTCATCAGCAAAAGTCAAGTATGTGGGGATGCAAGGCGGCTGTAGCTCTTGACTTCTTTGCGTGCTGATGACTTGGTTTGATGGTTTAGGTTATGCTAACCTGATTCTTTGTGTGCTGATGACTTGATTTGCGAGCTTACATGGGCTAACCCGGCAAGGAAGTCAAGAGCTTTCCCCACAAACTGGATGCATTTTACCATAGGGTACAAAGGATTGATATGGAATTTGCAAAAAGACTACGCCACATCTGTAATACATCTCGAACAGGCCGTCATTCTGAGTCCTGACGACACCATGTGGAAGGATCTGCTCCTACAGGCTCAATATCATCAGGCCAAGTTATTTGTGCGTAGAGTCTCTCAGACCCGACGACGACCACAAACAGTCCTTATAATCGCAATTATATCAATGAAGTGACCCATTGGTGGGATGGGTCCCAGATCTATGGTAGTGACGAAAAGACTTGTATGCGCCTTCGTAGCCAGGTGAAATGAAAAATGAAGCTGACCGAAAAAAACCTCTTGTCGACTGACTCCAAAGGCCTGGAGATCACCGGATAAAATCGCAATTGGTAGGTGGGTCTGAGTTTGTTCCACACCTTGTTTACATTAAAACATAATGCTATCTGTGACGAACTGATACAACACCATCAAGGTTGGAGTGATGATCAACTTTTTCATACCGCCAGGCTCATCAATGCCGCCCTCATGGCCAAAATACATACGATTGAATGGAATAGTGCGATCAATCCCAATCCTGCAATCTATAAAGGCAACCACTCTAATTGGTATGGTTTACTCACGATGCTTAAGCATAAAAGGACTGGCGTACGGTCGCACCTATCAATATCCGCAATACAGAGCTCGGGCGTAGTAGGCAATCCTATCAAAAGATTTGGGCGAGACTTTGGACTCACGGAAGAATTCGTCGAAGCCTATCGTATTCATTCTATGCTGCCGGAAACTTTAGAAATAAGGGATATCCATTCAAAACAAATGATGGCGGATATTCCTTTTACTGCTTCGAGACATATTGGTGCTGCAGCGTGCTCTCTGGTATTCATTGGGAAACATATCTTCATTAGCGTGTTGGACAAGATACTATCGCTCACTCAACACAGACCTGACTTCCACTCTGGTAAGTTTCGATAAAAATAAAAAAATTAACCGTACTTTTAACCGTACGATTAACAACACGATGATATGATAACTGCTAACGAACTGAAAATCAAAGGAATAAAAGCAATTGAAGCAAGCCTTAAAGATCATAAAGAGGTCGGCATCACTGTCCGCGGCAAGACAAAATATGTGGCGATGACGCTGGAGCAGTATGAGTATATGCGCCAGATTGAGTTGGATCATGCTTATCATGAAGTGATGCAGGATTTTGAAAAAGGCATTTATGTCATAGAGACTGCAGAAGATCATATATCCCGTGTCTGGAAAGAATCAAAGATTGAATGAGATGCCCAGACTCGTCACGACTACCACTTATGAAAAGAGGTTGGCACTTTTTAAAAAGAAACATCCAACGCTGAGAAATCAATACATCAAAACAATTACTTTACTTGCAAATAATCCTGTGCATCCTTCTTTACGGCTGCATCGACTTAAAGGAAAACTTGAAACTTTTTACTCAGTTTCGATCAACTTAAAATACGGGATTCTGATTGATTTTATCATTCGGGATGACTTGATTATTTTGATTGATGTTGGTGACCATGGCTTATACGAGTGATGTTAGCTACTTGTGCAGACGAAAGTGTGGAAGCTCTTGACTTCATCGCAGGCAAGCTTATATATATACTTGACTTCCGCTGGAACAGAAAGAAGGAGCCCGGATGGTGAAAGAAAAAGGTCGGGTACAACTTGCGATCCAATTTAGTCGTTTGGGAAGACTTTCACTCTGGCCCGCACGTATTGGGAAGGGATAGGGTTTAATACGTATCACCTAAGGCGAACTCATTCTTCCGTTTGATCCACCTACCTCTGGTGAAATCAGGAAAAGTCACCGGATGACTGCCCAGGGCAATACTTTCTTCTGATAGCGTAGTGATCGATAACCAGGTAGCCGCATCATATGCATCTATCGTGGCTGGTTTGTTGGCCTTAAGACATTCGACAAAAGAATTGATGACAAACCAGTCCATGCCACCATGACCTGCATTCTCGGCCTTTTTTTCATATTTTTTCCAGAGAGGATGATCATATACTTTGAGCATGGCTTCGGCGGGTTCCCAACTATGGTCTTTGGTCTTTCCATGGATCATCAGAGACTGGTTGACATCCATCCAAATCCCATTAGTACCCTGTACTCTGAATCCAAGCGAATAGGGCCTGGGCAGGTTAGTATCGTGAAACAAAGTGATGGTCTCCCCATTATTGCACTTGATCATGGAAGTGATCACATCTCCTAACTTAAATTCGATTTTGGCATTGGGATGCTCTGATCCACCACGGGGATGATTGATGATATAATCATGCAAGCCCCTGGCTTTGCTCGCCATAGAAGTCAGATATATGAATCGATTGCCCCGGTTGATATTATTCATCATAGCGATGGGGCCTACTCCATGGGTCGGATAGAGATCACCATTACGCATGACGGAGTGTTGGGTGCGCCATCGCGCCTCATGAAATCCTTTTTCATTAAATTCTACACCACCACCGTAGTATTGTTTGCCATCATTAAATTTGACTTCACGCAGGTCGTGTTGATACCCACCTTCAAAATGGATCATTTCTCCGAATAGATTTTGCCTCACCATATTGAGTACAGCCATCACATCTCTTCGATAACATACATTCTCCAGGAAAAACAAATGGCTGCCTGTAGCTTCATGGGTGTTGACCAGCTCCCAACATTCGTCGATAGAGAAAGAGCCACAGACTTCGGTGGCGGCATATTTGCCCGCTTTCATTCCGGCGATGGCCATTTCGCTGTGCCACTCCCAGGGGGTGGCAATGATGATGGCATCTACAGCAGGGTTTTGCAACAACTCGAGATAGCCTCTGTCTCCATCGAGGTAAACCTTGGGTAAAGGTTTGCCGACTTTAGTAAACAGTTTATTGCATTCATCAATTGAAAACTGATCTATATCATTAATAGCGACGACCTCACAATCATCTCTGTACAATAATTGTTCTACATGATTGCGACCCCTGGCGCCAACTCCTAAGACCCCGATGCCCGGTTTGCCATTGGCGAAAGTCCTGGTTGCTGATTTTGAAGGAATGGGTTGGTTGGTTGCCTTCAAGACAGATCCTGCACCGGCCAAAACAGTTGCACCTAAAAATTTTCTTCTATTAATCGACATAAACAGAGGATTTGGATTATCAAATAATACTGGATAAAGATAAATTAATCTGAACAGTATTGGATACTCATCCTCTAAGGACCTGATTAAAAGGTCAGTTTTCCATTCATTCTATACACCCATATCAGCAGGAAGATAAAAAGAAAGAAAAATAATATGAAAAGTCCAAAACAAGAACCCTTCTTGCCATAATTTGTATTTACTTCTTCCATTTCGAATAAAAAATCTACTTGTGAAAATCTATGCAAAGAAACACCAATTTTTTCATCCCTCATTGGCTAAGGGATATTTTATTAGATTTTCCTAATTGTTAAATGTAAAATGTTAATATATAATAAAATAAATATTAGACAATAATGTAATATATGATTAAAGAGATATATATTTGTCATAAGATGAACCATTCATCGATCATAACCGTATTTCAAAGAAGAGTATCATGCTAAAACAGTCGATTAGTCAAAAAATGCTTCAAAAGCTGTCTCCTCAGCAGATTCAGCTCATGAAGCTTCTTCAAATACCCTCTGTCAACCTGGATCAGCGTATCAAAGAAGAGTTAGAGGTCAATCCTGCTTTGGAAGAAGGAGATGATGAATCTGCCGATGTATTTGATCTCGCCGGAGAAGGCGAAGAAAAAGCTACCGACGAGCAAAACGAAAAAGATGAAATCCTGGATGAATATATCATGGATTATCTCGAAGACGATCCCTCTACCTATAAAACCAGCACAGGTCAGACACCGACTCCTGAACAAGAGAAACAAACTCCCATGCCGGTGGAGCGGACCTTCCATGAATACCTGATGAACCAACTGAGCTTGCTCAACCTCAACGAAAGGGAGTATAAAATAGCAGTCCATATCATAGGTAGTATAGACGATGATGGATACCTTCGCCGCGACCCTTTGGCGATCATCGACGACCTGATGTTTACTCAAAACATTGATGCCACCAGAAAAGAAATACTCGGTATACTCAAATCCGTTCAACAATTTGATCCCCCGGGTATCGGAGCACGTGACCTTCAGGAGTGTCTTATCATACAACTCAAAGTCAAAGCTGTCAAGCCAGGTAACAGTCCGGACCAAAAGAAAAAAATAGAGGCGGGACTAGCTGTATTGACCACTTATTTTGAAGAATTTACTAAAAAACATTTTCACAAATTAGAGCGCGGTCTTAATCTGCAAGGGGATGATCTCAAAGATGTGATGGATGAAATCTTAAAGCTCAATCCCAAGCCTGCCAGCGCATTCAACGAATCCAGCGCACAGTCTGTCCAATATATTATCCCTGACTTTATCATACTCAACAGTGATGGATTCCTCGAACTCACACTCAACTCCAGGAATGCCCCGGATCTTCATATCAGTGAACAATATAAAAATCTGCTCAATTCCTACAAAGAAAGTTATAAAACGAATAAGACCTCGCGCCAGGCTAAAGAAGCTGTCCTTTTTATCAAACAAAAGATCGACAGTGCCAAATGGTTTATTGATGCGATCCGTCAACGACAGGAGACCATGTTCCGCACGATGTATGCCATCATGCAATATCAGCAGGAGTTTTTTAAGACAGGTGATGAGCGAAAACTCAAACCCATGATCTTAAAAGACATCGCCGAGATCTCGGGCTATGATATATCTACGATATCCCGCGTCGCCAACAGCAAGTTTGTACAGACCGAATATGGAACTAAAAGGTTAAAAGAATTTTTCTCTGAATCGCTACAGACCCAGGAAGGAGAAGAGGTGTCCACGCTCGAAGTCAAAAAAATAATATCAGACATGGTCGGTGGCGAAAGCAAGAAAAAACCATTGTCAGACGAAAAAATAAAAACAACCCTCGAACGCAAAGGATATAATATCGCCCGCAGAACCATTGCGAAGTATCGGGAGCAATTGAATATACCCGTGGCTAGATTGAGGAAAGAACTGTAGGATCAGCAGTCAGCAGTCAGAAATCAGCAGGCAGAAGACAGAAGTCATTAATTGGCAATTCAACGATTCTACAGTTATACAATGCTTCATTTTTTCTTCCCTACATTTATAGTTGTTTTATTAATCAACAATGCAATAATGAAAAAAATCAATCGAGGGAGATTATGCTTTTTTATCCTCAGCCTGATGGCTTTCCCCATCCTGGCTCAGGTCACAGTCAATGAGGTCATAGCTAAAATAAAATCTGAGGTGACCTGCGACTGGGCTGCTCAGACGGTCGATAATATTAAAGCGGGAGATGGCAATACCGTTGTCACCGGTATAGCCACTACATTCATGGCTACGCTGGATGTATTGAAAAAAGCCAAAGCTTTGGGATGCAATTTTATTATCACCCACGAACCTACTTTTTATAGCCATACTGATGATCTCACGCTGCATGAAGGGGATCCGGTACAAGAGGCCAAGTTGAAATATATCAGGGACAATGGCCTGGTGGTATGGCGATTTCATGATCACCTGCACCGCACCAATCCGGACCAGGTATACGAGGGTGTCTTGGACAGGTTGGGTTGGAAAGCTTATACCATGAGCTCCTGGCATATCATAGACATTCCGGAAAAATCATTAAAAAAAGTAGTGAAGGAATTGGAGCAAAAGATGAAAGCAAAGACTATACGGGTAGTGGGAAACCCCAATACTAAAATATCTAAGGTAGGTCTGGTGCTAGGTGCAGCTGGATCAGGAGCACATTTTAATATGCTTAAAAACAAAGACTGCCAACTCCTGATAGTAGGTGAAAGCAATGAATGGGAGACGGTGCCTTATGTACAGGATGCCATATCCGAAGGTCAACAAAGGGCATTGATCGTCATGGGCCATGCCGACTCCGAAGAGTCCGGTATGGTATACTGTAGAGACTGGCTCAAAAAATTTTATCCCTCGATGAAGATTGAATTTGTAGAAGCCGGCAATCCGTACCGGAGAAACTAACCATCCTTTATTTTAGCATCTTGAGTGCTTCACTAATCGCCCGATCCAGTTGCGGGTCACGACCAGACAATTTATCTTCAAAACTATTGATCACTAAGATATCAGGCTGGACACCAGATTTTTCAAGGTCTTTGCCATCCAGCGTGTAACAGCCCCAGGCAGGCATCCGCAGGTTGGACCCATCTACGAGGCCAACTCCACTCGTGAAAATAATCCAATGATAAGTCTCATTGCCAATGATTTTACCAAGTTTGAGCGCTTTAAATCCTTGAGCAGTCATCTCTGCATCGCTCAAAGATTGTTCATTGGTCAATAAGATGATGGGTTTGTCACTGGGAGCAAAATTGGATTGAGGCGATAAGCCACCTTGACGATATTTCCACTGAAGGTAGGAGCGCTGACTCAAAAATTTCAATACTTCATCATGCACATTACCTCCGGTATTATACCTCAGATCAAAGATCAAAGCTTCTTTTTTATTGAGTTCGTGTGTCATGTCTATGATAAAATGATCAAGCTCATCCTGACCCATATTTTTCATATAACCGTAAGCGATCCTCTGGTTACTTTTCTCATCGACCCGTTTTTGATTTTGATCGATCCATTCATCATAGTTGGAATCAAACAATGAAGCCTGCGGATGCAGCATATTGACGATGGTCTGACCATGGCGGTTAAAGCTTAATTGTAGTTCTTTGTCTCTGGATGGCACCGTAAAATAAGCGTTTCGGTTGATGGCATGATTTACACTTTCTTCATTGACTTTAATCAAAACATCTCCGGGCAGTATATCAATCCCTTTTTTATCTGCTGCTGACCGTTTAAGAATTTTTTTGACGGTGTAAGGTTGGTCGTTTTCAAAAATAATCCCGGTCTCCATGGTTTGATTTTGCAGGTCAATCTTTTCGTCATCACCAAATGTGCCAAATCCTTGATGAGATGAGTTTAACTCTCCCAGCATATCATTGAGCAGTGTGCGGAGATCAGCGCGCGTATTGAGATAAGGCAAATATTGTTTATATCGTGCTTTGGTTTTTAGCCAGTCCAGGCCATGAAATCTTTCATCATAATAGTTTTCTTCCATCTGTGCCCAGGCTTCATAAAACATTTGGTTGAACTCAGCTGAAAGATTCCTTCTAAAAGTAAAATCAATATTAATAGGTTCTGCCTTGTTGCCATCCAGATTGAGTTTATGGATAATGCCGTTATGCAGCGAATATAATTTATCACTTACTTCCACGATATCAAAACCAAAAGCATTGTCTGTACCAGCTATTTTCTCCGTTTTATTGGATTCAAAAGGTTCGATGGTGGTCTTCCAAAGGGCTCTTTTGCCTTCACCATGATCACTCACATACAGTACGTTGGTTTTGTCCCCTTTTTGGTATACAGCCTGAAGAAATTGAGTGCCTGCTTCGGGACCGATCTCTTCCATGCGTTCCATGATGAGATCCATATCGATGTGGATGGATTGCGTACTATCATTATTGATTTTCTTAGTGGTATCTTTTTTTTGCTCATTAAAAAGTGCATGGTATTTATCGATCTTGAAAGGTTCGTCTATCTTTTCCAAAGGCAAGCGATACACTTTGGCATCAGGCAAACCTAAGGGATATAAGGGCTTTAATCGCTGTGAAATAAAATAGATATAATGGCTATCGCGGGACCAGATGGGACTGGTCTCGGTGATATCTGTCTCCGTGATATTGATGATTTTGTCCTCCTTAATATGGTAGACCTTGATGTCTTGTTCAAAATTTTTACGTGCAGTATAGATTACATATTCGTCATTTGGAGAAAATCCAGGATCGCTGTTTTGAAATCCCCAGATCTCATCTTTGATAATCATCTTACTGTTCATGCTTGAAAGATCAAGGAGTCTGACCTCATCTCTTCCACTATAATAGACTGCCTGGGTGCGTTTGGTATTCAGGACAAGGTTTCGATTATTGCGTGCATCCTGAGTGATCTGCACAGGTGCTGCCAGGCTATCCGCTGGCACGGTATATAGATTGGTGAAGCCCTCAAAAGTCTGACTAAAAAGTAAAGTTTTATTATTAGCAAGCCACTTTACTTCTTTGACACGTTCTGCAGTAGGTCTATGGATTTGTTGAATAAACTTGCCTTCAATATCACTGACGAATAATTCTCCTCTCGATACCAGTGCAAGTTTTTTTCCGTCAGGGGATACATCATAAGCAGTAATTTTTCCTTTTACATTAAAATCTTTTTCCTTGGGCAGGGTATTGTTGCGCACGATCACGATATTGAGTTGGGATGCTTTATCAGTTCGCGTATCATATAGCCAGAGTTGATAATCTTTTTCAAAGACGATTTTATCACCTTGTGCACTGACCTGGGGAGATTTGATAGAAGTGGAAAATTGAGTAAGTGCTTTTTTCATACCATGATCCAGGCTGTACAAGTTGTATTCACCATTGGCCTGATCTGATATAAAATAGATGTTTCCTTTACGATCAATGGTGGTAGAAAAATCCTTTCCTTCCCAGTCAGTGTATTTTTTAAATTGTTTTGTTTTTAGATTATAAGATTGGATCTCAGGGTTGAAGGGGCCCTTGTATCTTTTGCGGGCCGCTTGATTACTGCTTTCCCAGGTATCACTAAAAAACAATTCGCCGGAGCCGGGAAGTTCGATCAGGTTATGATCATATTGAAAAAAATAATCTCCAAAAACCCTGTAAGGCGTGCCTCCATCGATGGATATTTTGAAGCCTGCGACCTGGCCCATCCGGTTGCTGTTAAAATATAAGTACTTTGAATCCCAACTCCAACTGTATAGCTCATCATTGCTGCTGTGGAAAGTGATTTGTTTGATTTCTCCGCCTTCTACCGGCATAAGGTAGAGATCACCATTGCCATACTGTCTGCCGGTGAATGCAATCCATCGGCCATCCGGCGATACCCGGGGAGAGGTCTCGTATCCCTGCATGGCAGTGAGCCTCGTCGCCATGCCATCCTTGACGGCTGCTTTCCAAAGATCTCCTTCGTAACAAAAAATCACGGTCTGACCATCAGGACTCAGGCAGGGGCTGGATAAGAAATAAGCATTATACTGAGCATAGCTCATGCTTCCGATGAACAAAAGGGCAGAGAACAAGATAGATTTATACATAGTTTGACAAAAATTAGATGGGAAAAATACTATAATTCTGAGTCAGAGTGAGAGGGATACTCCACTTAAATATAAAAGTGAATTGGATAGAAAAGTTACAAATGTTTTAATAAATGGTGATCTACTAATTTAATTGCTTTTATTTTTCTGATCCAATGAATATACTTGTTCTTATTTTGCCATAGCTTTTAGTAAACTCACACCTTATTTATCACGGAGGATGGAGCTACTTTCACTACTTGTTTAGATGCCTGACACAAAAAAGACTTTTTCCAAAGTAAAGCCCGGGTTACATCCCCGCAACAAACATCGTGAACGCTATGATTTTGATTTGCTGATAAAAGATAGTCCGGACCTTGCTACTTATGTGAGATTAAATGAGTATCAGGATCAGTCGATTGATTTTTTTGATCCGGAAGCAGTCATTTCGCTCAACCAGGCGTTGCTTAAAACCTATTATCATATCGACTTCTGGCAGATACCGCCGGGGTATTTGTGTCCACCTATCCCCGGACGCGCTGATTATATACACCATGTGGCCGATCTATTGTACGATCCTGCCAAAATAACAATCCTTCCAGGAAGACAGATACGATGTCTTGATATCGGCGTCGGTGCAAGCTGTATCTATCCTATCATTGGCGTCCAGGAATATGGCTGGTCCTTTGTTGGGACGGACATAGATGCATTGGCTATAGCATCTTCGAGGCAAATCATAGACTCCAATCCTGCTTTAAAAGACAAGGTCACGCTGAGATTACAAACCAATCCCAATAAGATATTTTATGGAATCATACAACCGGAAGAATTTTTTGATGTGACTATCTGCAATCCACCCTTTCATGCTTCCCAGGCTGAGGCCCTGGCTGGATCTGTGAGAAAATTGCAAAATTTAAAACGCAAAAAAATCACCCAGCCTATATTGAACTTTGGTGGTCAAAAAAATGAACTATGGTGTGTCGGAGGGGAGGAAAAATTCGTCTCCAAGATGATCTTCGAAAGTAAAGCTTGCTCAACCAGGTGCCGGTGGTTCACAGCCCTGATCTCCAAAGAGAAAAGCCTTCATCATATATATAAGACTTTAAAGTCAGTGAGTGCTATTGAAGTAAAAACGATACCAATGATTCAGGGTAATAAGTCGAGCAGGATCGTGGCCTGGACTTTTATATCGTGATTCCCCGCGCATCCAAAATCTTTCCTATCTTCCATATATGAACTACTAGAAAGAGAAGTAATAGACTACTATCAAAATCCTAATAGCGTTATTATTTTTGATAATGTCCTTTCAAAGAAAGCACAGTAATCAAGTCATTTGTAACTTCATAAACAAGCCTATGTTCTTTGTCGATCCTGCGAGACCAGCAACCTGTTAGGGTATGTTTTAGTGGTTCGGGTTTGCCTATACCATCAAAAGGTGTTTCAATAATTACTTCAATTAGTTTGCGTATTTTTTTGAGAACGACTATGTTGTTAATTTTTTTCCAGTAAGCTAAATCTTCTTCGGCTTGTATGGTAAATTCTATTTCCATATATCGTCAAGGGCTAATTTTACAGTTTTGCCCTCTATGGCTTGTTTCCTGCTTTTTTGAATTTTAGCCACAAACTCAGGATTGTAAGGCGATTCTTCAGCAACTTCAAATTTTATTTTCAAGGCTTCAAAAAAAGCTTTGATTATGCTTAGTTCGTTTTCATTGGAAGGATGAGCAATAAGTACATTTTGCGTTTTCATCGTTGTGTAAATTTAAAATTGTTTACATTTTATTTTTAGCAATAAAGGCATCTTAGAATGAATATATCATTGTTTTTTCTTATACAAAGATAATAGCAATTATTATGTTGTATTTAGCGAATATATGTATTCTTTTTGTGCAAATAAATTGTCAAGAAAGCAAAAATTAAAAATCACAAAAAACTAGTATTGCTGAACACAGAAGCTTGATGTAGCAATTGTAAAAAACGGAGGCAAGTATTTAGACCGATGACAAAACCCATCGCCCCGCATGCAAAATCTTTGCTATCTTCCATACATGAACTACCGTGTCTACCTACGGTTTTTTGTTACGCTCTTAAGCTGCTATATAAGTAGTGATGTATATGCGCAGCGCTTCCCGGTACAGGCGACGATCCAGGTCCTGCCGCCGTACTCACCGTATTTGTCAGATTATGTAGCGCCGGGTCAGGATCGGATCCGCATCACGTTGGTACTGCTGGATCAGAAAGAACCAAGTCTGCCGGTCAAACTCAAACTGCATATCGAAGGGGAGGGATATACCTTCGCTTCGGGCACCAAAGTAGCCACCTTGCCCCTCACGTTGCAAGCCAATGTGCCGCTGACCCTGACCAATGCAGACCTGCTGCCCTATCTCCGACCCGACAATGCCCTGGTGCAAAACTTCAAAACCAACTCCAATAATCCCTACAAACTCAATGAAGGACTCTACCAGTTTTGTGTAGAAGTATACCACTATATCCGCGACGAGACGCCGATCTCCGATATGGCTTGTACGTTGGCATTTTTGCAGGAGTTGGATCCACCGCTGATCGTATCACCGGAAGGAGAGGTGACCCCAGGTGCACCACAGGCCATGATGATATCGTGGCATACCCAGCACTTTGGAGGATTTCCGGTAGACTATGAGGTATCGGTGTATGAGCAAGTGGCAGGCATGGGAGACCAGGCGATCGTGGAATATACAGCACCCCTGCTGCGGCAGACTACCCCCGGGCTGGCTTATATGTACCGGGCAGATGATCCGCCACTGGAGATCGGCCGGACCTACCTCGTGCGCGTACGGGTTCGCGATGCGCTGGGGCGCAACCTGTTTAAAAACGATGGTTACTCGACGATACAAAGCTTCCAATATGGACGACCCTGTGAAGTACCGGCGATCACAGAAGCCAGGCTCTACCCGGATGGCCATGCGCATATCGCCTGGACGACGGCAAGCAATTATGGAGCCGAAGAGATCCGCTATCGCTACAAAGACGAACTGAGCTGGACCCGGGGCACTACGACAGATCAATCCTATGCGATACCGATCAAAAAATCCAGAGGTCCCCTCGAGGTACAGATCGGGACCACCTGCTACCAAAGTCTGGCTGTCGAAAGCGAGATCGCAAAAATCAAACTCGACCGCAAAAGCCTGCCCAGGGGATTTTACAGTTGTGGTATGGAGCCCGGCGAAGAAGCAGCCCCGACCAATGTCCCACTCGAAGAATTGAATGCCAACGACACCATCTCCAGCAATGGTTATATGGTGATCATCTCCTCGGCGACAAAAAACGGAGACGGCAGTTATAGCGGGACGGGAGGTATCGCCATACCGATGTTTAACGGCGTGGTCGTCAAAGGCAGTTTTAGCCATATCCGGGTCAATGAAGACTATGTGATGACAGCGGGGGAGATCAAACTCGAAAGTGCAGGGGTGCTACTGCTCTCGGACAAATACCTGGCCCTGCTCGATGGGCTGATCGAGACGATGCAGAGCGCCAGTAATATCCTCAATACAGTCACCTTCCAATCTGCCATAGAATATCTGCGACCTTATCTCGGTCTGTTTTTGGACGACGCTCTCAAGGATGCCTTGCAACAGGCGATCGACGACCTCGAAAATGCCACGGATCCGGATGCCCTGCTCAAAGCCCAGGAGCACCTCATATCAGTTCTCGGGGAAATCACCGCAGAGATCAAGATCCTGTACGATGCACCCTATCAGATTAAGTTTGTGGCAGACCCGGATCAACGCTATGGATTTGACTCTTATGACAAGGCTCAGTTTGCGCCACTTCGATCCGATTATGACCAGCTGTCGATCGGTCAACACGAATACGATGTACCCTACAAATCCCTGGCCGTAGGAGAAAGAGACTACCTGATTGCCAAACCCGATGTACTGCCCACCCCTGAGTCAGAGGAGATCTACTTTGTCACGGAAGAAGGCACCCGGGTAGAGTCGATCGTCCAATCGGACGGCAGCTACCGTCTGCACCTGCCTGCCTCCACTGCCAAACACCTATATATATTGTATGCTGTCATCGCACCCATAGACAGTACGCTACCCGAGCACATCGCCGGCCAGTGCAAGATCATCGTCTACGAGCCCCAGGTCCAAAAGGTAGTGCTCATTCCGGTAGCCGGAGCGCAGGCACCGGATGCCGCCGCGATCCAGACTGCTCTCAACAAGATCTATAGCCCTGCGGTAACCCAGTGGAAGGTCAGCCTGGCACCCAACATCACGGTACCCGGCTATGACGGGGTGCTCGACTCGATCAAGACCGGTATCCTCTCGACTTATACCACCGAGATGCGTAGCATCATTCAGGCCTACGATCAGGGACGGGATGACACCACGGCATACCACCTATTTATAGTTTCTTCGACTGCAGAGACCGGGCTGCTGGGCTTTATGCCAAAAAAACGGGCCTATGGCTTTATCGTCAGCACCGATGCGACCACGATAGCCCACGAGCTGGGCCATGGAGCTTTTCGTCTGTCCCATATCTGGGAAGATTATCCCGGAGTCAACGGCAGTGGGGATCTGATGGATTATAGCCAGCCCCAGGGGAGTCAGCTGCTGCATTATCAGTGGGAGTTGGTGCAGAAGCCGGAGCCGATGGTGGGGTGGATGCAGGGAGATGATGAGGGCAAACAGATCGTACAACAAGCATTTTATTACGATCGATATGTATATTTTCGATACGATGGCGGTGAATCCTGTTATGGAGCGATTACGCCGGGAGGTCAAAAAATAAGTTTACCTGCCAATGCGATCGCTTCGTTTTATCCTTCAGATGGTGGAGCCTGGCCCAAGGGCAGCCTGGCCGGTTTTAATATTGATAAAACTACCTACCTGGGTTGGTGGAACCCGGCCAATAATTATTTTTACGGATACGCCCCGGTTCGCCAAACGCCCGGTGGTAATGAACCGATCTTGCCTTATTATACTGGACTTGCAGGATCATCCCAATGCACGATATTCTCCGCATCGGGACTGGATGCCGACTGCAATCAAACCATATTATTTGATTCTCTCCACAGTCTGACGCTGGCCAATATAGGTGTAGACTCCATTGTGGTATCAAAGAAACTGTCCTTACAAAATCTAAGTATCTATGAGTCAGGCAAAGGAGTTCAGGGTCCCTGTGGGTGTTACTCAGGAGCATGCGTGGAGCTATTAGAGAAATTTAAAGACCATCCTTATCTCAAGGAAAAGAGTTTGCTGCGTGATGTCATCTGTCGCAATCCCTGTCTGCTCAATCAACCCTTTATTACTTTTGACAATCTTCCAACAGCATCCGGTCAGTGGATGGAAGATTTTAATACTGTCTTTGGCTCCTTATTACAAATTGGGTTTGCACCCGCTTTAGTCGATGCGGCAGGGGCTTATTTTTTAGCAGAATTGCCGGCCCTGTTACAACAAAAAGGTAAAGACTTTGTCATCGGCTATGTTTTTGATCTGCTGGTACAACGAGCGATGCATGATGTATTTAATGCAGATGAACCACTGCAATTGGATTTTGCACAGGCGTTGAGCTCCGGATTCGAAAGCATGATAGAATTAAAAAATGCGGCCGGAGAAATAGCTGTAAGTGTAGCCCTAGAATGTTTTGTGAATGGAAATTTTTCAGAAGGAAAGATCAGAGATCATTTTGATGTAGATGCCTGTTCTACATCTGCTTTGTGGGCGGTCTTGATACAAGGTGGGATTAAAGGAATCGGCGCGGGCATCAGGACTATACCGAAGGATAAATTTATTGAAGGTCTGGCCAGATTAATCCGATCTCCAGATTCACCGGAAGCATTATTCAAAGCAGGCCTTTCGCCAGACGATGGTACGCTTTGGAAATTGTACAAATTATTCCATGGAGACATCCCCAATGCCACTGATATAGAGGCTTTGTTCAAAACTTCAAAAATTGAAGCAGGGGATGACTGGATAAAACATTTCGAAGATGCAAGTGTGAAGGCTGATTTATTGGAATCTGGATTCTACTTAAAGTTTAGGGACCTGCCATTTACTGAGGAGGAGAAAAAGGAAATGTTGAAAAGCCTCCTGGAATATGGGAAGGAGCATCCCGGGGATTTAAAGAAGGTCTTGGAGGATTTTGATGGGAGTGGGGATAAGTTGGAGTTTGTGAGGGGGTTGAAAGCAATCGAAGGATCCTGGAAAATATTTTTAGAGGATGCCTTTGTGCAGAGAATTAGAAATGAGGTACTGGCTAATATTGAATTAAGAAATAAGTTTCCAACTCTATCGGTTGAAGAATTAACAGCAATTAAAGTATACACAAGCAACCAAATGCGAAATGGTGAATATATCTACAAGTCTTTAAATACGGAATTGAGAGACGGAACATTAAGTGATTTTAGTAGAGAATTGAATGATTTGTTAAATAAAGGCTTAAGTAAATTAGTACCCTACAATGGGCTCAGGGTTTTTAGAGGATGCGGTGAATTAGAATCGCAAATTGCCAAAAAATGGAATGTAGGTGATTTTATTAAGTTTGATGATTTCAAGTCATCTTCCATTTATGAAAACACTGCAATTAATTTCATGAATTTAGGAAGTGGTGATGTAATTTATGAAATCCTTAATCCAAAAGGTTACAACATTTGCCAAATTTCATGTTTACCAGGTGAAGCAGAAATTTTATTCAAATCAGGGTCAAAATTTAAGATACTAAAAACAGAAGGGCTTTTTATAAATATTGAAAAAGGTTCAAAAAAAATACAATTAGAATTTATACCATGAAGACAATGACAATTATTGATAGAAAGCTAGATTTTCTATTAAAGTGGAAAGAAAAGAAGAGAATTTGGATGAGGACTTAAAGAGAGATTTGAATTGCCAAATATCTGCTTGGTTGAACTTAAAAAATGAAATGGAATTTGAGTTATTGACCCCTGTTGAAAAGCAAGTAAAAAGAATTGGATATTTGGCTTCATGTAGAAAGACAAATGCTAATTGTAATGGGAAATTAAAGTCTATAAATATTTATGATATAATCAATATTTCGCTGCCTTATATTAGAGCGTTAAATCATTCATTTAAATTATTCATAATATTAGAATTATGATTGATTTATGGACTTTATTGATATTGATTTAACAGGAGACTACAAATTCTCCTGTTAACTCATGAAATTGAAAATTATTTCAAACCTTATTTTGAAATTATTGCACCTTTTAAGATGGATATGTTTAAAGAATGTTACGAAAGAATAGAAAATTTATATACTGAGCTTAAAAAACTCGACAGCGAATAAATGACTGCAATCCTTAATTAAAAGTTTTTTAAAGGAATGTCAGTTGGAAAAATACTTCTTGAAGAGAAAAAAAATTCGGTAAACAGCTAACCGCTTTGAGACTAAGGTGAATCAATTGAGGTCACCCTCTCGTCTCATTCCTAAGACTAACCCTATCTTTACACCCTCCATGCAAAAAAATCTAATCCAGCCCATCCTTATAGCTCTATTGCTGCAGACTATATGCTATAAGTCCATCACTGCGCAAATGGCTGACACCACTCCCAATCCCATCACTCAAGTCATACTCCTCGGCACTGGCACACCCAATGCCGAAGCGGACCGATCGGGCCCCTCATTGGCCATTGTCGTAAATGGTACCCCGTATCTGGTCGATTGTGGTCCGGGGGTCATACGCAGAGCCGCGGCGGCCTATGAGATGGGGATAGATGGATTGAAGGCCTCTCTGATCAATACCTTGTTTATTACACATCTTCACTCTGATCATACAATAGGCTATCCTGATTTTATCCTCACTCCTGCGGTATTGAATCGCGAGGGCCCGGCCAGGGTATTTGGCCCTGCCGGGATCCAATCCATGACTGATCATATCCTGGCTGCTTACTCAGAAGATATCGACCTGCGGGTACATGGATTGGAGCATGGTGATTCTATGGCTTACAAAGTAATAGCGCAAACGCTGAGTCCTGGTGTGATCTACAGGGATGACAATGTCGTAGTCAAAGCATTTAAAGTCCATCATGGATCGTGGAAAGAAGCATATGGATTTAGATTTGAGACGCCGGACAAGGTCATCGTGGTGTCCGGTGATTGTACTTTTAGTGAGGAACTAATCGAACAAGCACGGGGCTGTGATATCCTGATACATGAGGTTTATTCTGAAGAAGGTTATGCAAAACGAACCCCTGCCTGGCAAGCTTACCATGCACAGTTTCACACTTCTACCAGCCAATTGGCAGCGATCGCTAACCAGGTCAAACCAAAATTATTGGTGCTGACTCACCAGCTGATCTGGAGCTCTACAGAGGAAAAATTATTGGAGGAGATCCGCTCAAAATATGATGGACCGGTCGTATCTGGGCATGACCTGGATGTGTTCTAAAAAGGATAAGCCTATTTTCTTTACTGGTATTGACAGTTCGCTTTTTGTAATCAGGCTATGCCTCCAACTAAAGCCATATATTATTGACTGTACTTTAAATATTTTGTTCCATTATAGGTTTTGCCTTCTGTAGTGACAACTACTTTTACACCTCCGTCCTTTTCTATTTCAAAACTAGCTTTAGGGTATCCTATTCCACCTTCAAAGGTATTATTGCCTATATATTTAAGACCTGCCAAAAGCAGTCCATTTCTTTTCATAAATATCAAGTCATCCTTTTTTAAAAACTCAAAAGCATTACCGTCTCCCAGTGTATAAATCCCGGTAATCTTATCATATACATTTTTGTCAAGAGGAATCTCTTTGTTCAAAATCACATTAAAGACAATCTCGCTTTCGCCGGATTTATTTTTGGAAATATCAAGTATTCTATTTACGGCCTGAGGCGAAGCAGCCCATTTGTCTGTCTCCACATACTTATCCCCTTTAAAATATATTTGAGTTATTAAGTCCTGCTGATTTGGTACAGACACCCGCATATGGATATGAGCAGGCCTCCAGGAGGCTTCATTGTCCGGATTAGCTTTATAGGAAACAGGTACAATCGTCGTAAACTTATAGGTTCCTTGTTTTTTTGTTTTTTGGCCACCACGATACCTGTATTCATCAGAGGCATTGTCATACACTTCATTTTCATCGCAATGCCATATTTCGACTAACGCATTTTCGATAGGAGTTTTTCCATCTTCTTTAAAAATACTTCCTTTTAAAATGACGGGAGCGCCCTTTGAATTGGGGAGGATAAGGTTAGTCTTCAAAGGAGCCCCTGGCCTGTAAAATGGACCAAGAATATCTGTGGTAGTGGAGGTATCACCCACAAAGCTTTTACCATTATAGTTTAAACTTCCGAATGCACTGATGCTAAGGACGGACATCGATGAATTTTTTAAAAATTTTCTACGTTGCATAATTTTAGGTTTTAGGTTAAAAATTTTAGTGGCAAGCCCTCCCTGTATCATTACTAAACGAAAAGGCAGATTGGTGTAGTGTATGCCTGGTGCACAGAACGGTTGCTAAACTGCTTTAAAGATGGGGATTTATATTGTAAAATCATGGGTCAATTAATTGCAACCTTTTTATATGACAATGAACCCTACTGAATTAGTTAATAAAAATTCCTATTGCTTTTAGCCATACCAGGTCCATGTTTATAAAAATTATTTCCAAAATAGCTCTATAATTGCCTTCCAGATTATGAGCATAAAAGCTGTGTTGTCCGCAAGAAATCAACAATGAAACAACCTCATTCAAAAAAATTAAACGAACTCGCGTCCACCGCCATCTCCGGCAACGATATCAGTTCTTCCTGTTTATATGTATCGGCCCTGGCGGTGATCTACTCCGGCCAATATGCCTGGATCGCCCTCCTGATGGTGGGGGCAGTCCTTTTCCTGTTTAGAAAAGTGTATGGAGAGGTGGTAGGGGCATTGCCTTTGAATGGGGGAGCTTACAATGCTTTACTGAATACGACCAGTAAGCCTATGGCTTCGCTGGCAGCTGCTTTTACGCTGCTTTCCTATATGGCTACTGCAGTGATATCGGCCAATGAAGCCATGCACTACGCACATGCATTGTTTGAAAATCTACCGGTGATCGCCTCCACCATCGTACTGCTGGCCATATTCATGGGTTTGAGCATCATTGGGATCGGCGAGTCATCCAAGGTGGCCATCGTCATCTTTATTTTTCACCTGGTCTCCCTGGTAGTCTTGTCGGTGTTTGCGGGTATCTATTTGATGAACCATGGCCTGGATGTCTTTACGAGCAACTCTCTGGCCCCTGTGAAATCAGGCAGTATCTGGAAAGCCCTGTTCTTTGGATTTTCTGCAGCTATGCTGGGCATCAGTGGATTTGAAAGTTCGGCCAATTTTGTGGAGGAGCAGGAAAAAGGGGTATTTCCTAAAACCCTCAGAAATATGTGGATCGTTGTCACGGTATTCAATCCATTGATGGCTTTTTTGGCGTTGGCCATCATCCCGATACCTACAATCGAACAGCATCAGGAGGCTTTGCTATCGTATATGGGAGGTTTATCCGGAGGTAGCTGGCTTTCGATCGTCATCTCGGTAGATGCAGCCCTGGTGCTTAGTGGTGCGGTATTGACTTCGTTTGTCGGTGTCACCGGATTGGTAGAAAGGATGACGCTGGATAGGGTATTGCCACCATTTCTACTGAAGAAAAACAATAGGGGAAGTTCGTATCGAATTGCGATCGCTTTCTTTTTCTTATGTGTATCGATACTGCTGCTCACTCAAGGCAAATTAGGCGCATTGGCTGGGGTATATACTATTGCTTTTTTGTCGGTCATGGTGTTATTTGGTATCGGCAATATCTTATTAAAAGTGAAAAGGAGGAATCTTCCCCGCCCGGAAAAATCATCCTGGCCATCCTTGTTTCTCGCCATTGCAGCAGTGATCATCGCCATCATCGGCAATGCCATCTTAAACCCTGCTTACCTCACGGTATTTTTTGAATATTTTATACCTACTATTCTATTGATCATCATTATGCTTAACCGGACGGTGCTCCTGAAGTTCATTCTCAAGCTGATCAAATATTTTCTCACCCCTGTCCAGCAGGTACTGGAAAAATCCAATAATGATATTCTCCAGATAATCGATAAGATCAACTCCCAGGAGTTCGTCTATTTTACTAAAGATGATACGATCTCAACTCTAAATAAAGTAATGCTATATATTCAGCACAATGAACACACCAAAAAACTCCGGATTGTCAGGGCATTAAATAAAGGAGAAAGAGTAGCTGAACAATTTGTCTCCGACCTGGATGTGTTGGACAGAGAATACCCTGAGATCAAAATAGATTTTATCCAATTGGAAGAAGATTTTGGGCCGGACCTGATCAAAAGACTATCCAAAGAATGGAATGTGCCAGTGAATTTTATGTTTATTGGATCTCCCGGAGATCGGTTCCCATTCAGCCTGGAGCAATTGGGTGGGGTTAGGTTGATTATCTAGGGTTGGAGAAAATATCCGGAACTGTTTGTGGATAATGTTTTCGATTTATCCCCCGAAGTTGATGTTTCATGCAAATGTGATCCTCGGAATATGGGCCTTGGTTTTGCCAATTTATTATTATGGTTTTGTGCTGGCTAGTTTATGAATCATTCCATTAAAAATCAGTCCGTGAAAAGGAAGTACAGCATACCAATATAATCGACCTAATAAGCCCAGGGGTCTAAAGGTGGCTGTTTGTATCAGTATGTCATTTTTGTCAATGATAAATTCCAGCCAGGCTTCGCCCGGCAGTTTCATTTCGGCATACAACAGCAGTCGTTTTTCATGTTTATCAGCTAGCAGCACCCGCCAAAAATCAAGCGCATCACCTGAGGCTATTTCTGTATCACTTTTCCTGCCTCTTCGCATACCCACGCCACCCATCATCTGATCTATAAACCCTCTGATTTCCCAAAGCCAGTTGCCATAATACCAGCCGGTTTTTCCACCAATGGCCCATATTTTTTCAAGCGTAGCATGGCTGTTTTCAACCTTAATCGAACGAATATCTTTATAACACCCATTGACAGGCACTTCAATAAATTTTGAAAGACCCTTACTGAAGATATTACTTGTTTGTGCATCCTTCCAACTGGAGACCACTTGGTTTTGTTCTATTTTGCCAAAAGCAAGTTTTATTGAAGCGTCATAATCAATCAGTTTAATACCCAGCAGTGCAGCTAAATTATTGGGTGTGCAGGTCACTTCAATTTTCATGCTGTTTACCAAATTTTTTGCAAGCGCAAAGGAGGTAGCAGTTACAAAATACAACCAGTAGGACGATATTTTGGGAGTCATGACCGGCACGATCACGATGCGCCGCTTCAAGCCCCGTATTTTGGCAAATCGCAAAAGCATGTCTTTGTAACTTAGTATATCGGGACCACCAATATCGTAACTGTTATTGTATGTTTCGGTTTTACCAATGACACCAATTAAAAATTCTACTACGTTACGAATAGCAATGGGTTGACATTTTGTTTTTAGCCAACGCGGTGCAATCATAAAAGGTAATTTCTCCACTAAATCACGAATGATTTCAAAGGAAGCACTTCCTGATCCTACTATGATGCCGGCCTTTAAAGTGGTGAGGGCAAAATCAGAACCTGATAAAACGGTTTCCACATGCTTTCGCGATGACAAATGTTTTGATAATTCGTCAGCGTTGCTGATCCCACTGAGGTAAATAACCTGTTTGACATTTGTCTGTTCAATGCGATTTTTAAAATTAGTGGCACATATTTCCTCCATGTTTTCAAAGTCCCCGATTTGCGTTGACATAGAGTGGATGAGGTAATATGCTACATCGATATCATTGGGAATATACTGTAAGCTCTCCTTGTTTAAAAAATCTACCTCTATGACGGAGAGCTTGGAGGTTAAATAATTTTTCTTATTAAATCTGATTTTATCTCTGACACAACATATTACCTCGTGCCCGTTTTCCAACAAAACAGGCAATAATCTTTGTGCAATGTATCCGGTGACCCCCGTAAGTAAAATTTTCATAAAAATATTTTTTTCAATCCCTTTTTTCTAAATCAATAATTCTGTAATCAAATTTTTATGGAAGTTGATTTATGATTAAACTGGTGTAATAGCAAGTGCGCCCAACCTCCTCCGTGATGTTTGAAAATATTTGAACTCTTTAACATTCCTAAATTCTTTCATTCAATTTAGTTTTAAATAATAAAATGGCACCATTGATTTTATACTTTTAAAGTAGATATTCCACCATCTACGTGCATAATCTGTCCGGTGATCCACCCAGCTTTTGATGAAAGTAAAAATTCCACCATGTTGACGATATCCTCCGTAGTGCCGATTCTTTTTAGCGGGTGGCGCTGATCATTATATTCTCTTTTCTTATCACTATTTAATAATGACGCTGCCATTGGAGTGTCGGTGAGTGAGGGGCTATACAATTTACTCTGATACGGGGAGCATATTCAGCTGCCAATGCTTTTGTCAGACCTTCGATCGCGCCTTTGGATGCAGACACTTGTGAATGAAACTGCAAACCGGTTTGGACTGCAAAGGTGGAGAATAATATAATGGCTGCATTATCACTGATTTTTAATTTTGGTGCAACCGCTTGTATGACCTTAATGGCTCCTACGACTTGCAGTTGGTAGTCATTTAAAAAATCAGCAGGTTTAATTCTTTCAAATGGTCGCAGGTTGATGCTGCCGGGGCAGTAAATAAGACCGTTTAAGGTATCGGGTAAAAAATCAAGCACCATGCTTTCAGCTAACACATTTAATGGGTAATAATGAAGAAGCGGATTGTCAGCATGGATTTCATTTTTATGATAAGTTCCATACACCTGATGACCGTCATCTGCCAATTTCAAAGCAAGTGCTTTACCTATTCCTGAAGATGCACCGATGATTAAATAGTTAGACATGTAGTATGTACCTTGTATAGTTCATCAGCTGCAACAAATAAATGGCTGTTTTGTTAATTAATTATCTTCATTCGTAAAATATACCCAATCCCAATCTGGAATAAAGGTTTGGATCATATAGTTGCAACTAACTGATTATTAACTACATATAAAGAAGGATGGGGCAATATTGCGCAATACTCTCCGTATTAAATCGACTGGAGTTTTGGCATCATGTTGGAGGAGTGTTAGTATTTATTAATTTTTTGATTTATTCTAACTCTGTTTTTTTAACGATATGAATTCCGCCGATGCTGTATGCTACATATATAGGAATAGGGGTACCATTTAGATAAAAATTACCTTTTTGGAAAGGTGTAATTCTATTGTCAATGAGAAAGAAATAGTCCTCCCTATTGGTCAGTATGTCTACATTGTCATCAGCGAGTTCAATAAAGTCAACATAGTCAACTAAACCAAGTTTGTTTAGTTCGGGTATGGTTATTTTTTGTCCATTTATTTCGCAAAAGAGTTTCTCTCCCAATCCTGGCATTCCATACCAGGGCATTACTTGTCCACCTTTTAATGAAATGATAGAAGTATTGCCTGTGAACAGAAAGTTTTTGACTTTGAAAGTTTCAAAAATCGGGGGCAAGGATTTTTTGGGAAATGGTTCTTCAGCTTTCCAAAAAAACATAACCTTATTTAACCAATCCTGATCGTCTGGGTCTTCACAAACCAGGTGGTCCGTCCAGTAGTGCATATACAGCTGGCTTGCCCGGAGCAGGATAGTTGATTTATCAATTTTTGTTTGTTGCAAAGGTGTGAGCGGTCTGATTATTCTATAGGCATCATTATTCCCAGTCGAAATAAACGTGTCACCTGTCTCTAATTGCTCCTTTTTGATTTCTGTCGGGTGTGGTACATTTTCATCCTTTTTCTTCTTCCCAAAGAGGTTGTCAAACAGTCCCATAATTTATAGTTGTACAGTGGTAATCAGTATCCCGAAGTTTGTTATGATTAAGATCACCCATGCAGGCAATGCTCATTCGATAAATTGAACAACTTCATTTTCAAACAGGCTCCCATAGTTCGATCTTATTGCCCTGGGTGTCCATGATATGTACAAATTTGCCATAGTCGTAAGTCACTATATCCTCCAGTATGGTTACGCCGTTTTCTTTGAGCTTGTCTAGCAGTCCTTCTATATTCTGCACCCGGTAATTAATCATAAACTCCTTTTTTGAAGGAGCGAAATAGTCACTGCCTGTTTTAAAAGGGCTCCACTGAAGCGTGTTTATCTCTTCAGGTTTGTCGATATTTCGGGAATCAAAACTCGAGGCACCCCATTCATTGATTTCAAGTCCCAGATTTTTGCTATACCAGTCTTTCGTTTCCTGCGGATTGTCGGTAAAAAGAAAATGCCACCAATGTCTGTCACCTTTGGGGTAGAGTCAGCAGGTGGAGTATCGTGGTCAGAGGTGTTATTTTGTTTTTCCATAATGAAAAGTTTTTAGTCATCGACTCACTAAAAGTAAGCAGAAGGGGGAGGAGATCAAAATTATTTTGTGGTCTTAGCGCCTATCTGCTCACCGAGCTTTTCAAATTCAATATCGTTTGGCTCCCATAATTCAATTTTGTTGCCCTCCGGGTCTAAGATATGGACAAATTTGCCATATTCATATGATTAAATGGTGTCAACCACGGTTACTCCGCTTTTTTTTCAGTTCTTCTATCAGGGTTTCTACGTTTTCAATCCTGTAATTAATCATAAAGTCTTTGGTGGACGGTTCAAAATACCTGGTTTTTTCGTTAAAAGGACTCCATTGAGTAAAGCCTTTTTTGGAAGTGTCACTGCCTTGTCTCCACTCGAAAACGGCCCCATACTCATTCGTATTGAGCCCAAGATGGGCTGCATACCAGGCGCGCATAGCTTTTGGATCTTTGCACTTAAAGAATATACCTCCGATGCCGGTTACTTTTTTTATTGATTGCTGACTATTAACACTTTTCGTGGTGATTGATTTAAATGCGAAGCCAAGCACGAAGGTCACCGCAAAAGCAAAAAATAATAATATTATCTTTTTCATGGTAAGTAAGATATTGTTTTTGTGAGTATGGTCATTTTCGTTTAAAAAAACGTTTTTGGAAATTATTCAGCGGTGAATAGTACTTTGTCCCTTTTGCATTTTATTAAAGCAACTACCTTTCCAAGGGAGTCTCTATGTACTTTTGAGTTTTCGTTGTCTTTATGCTGTATATAAAAATCCGCAGAAAAAAAGCGCAGGTCACTCCAATTTAGTCTTTCAGTATAAGAGTATCACTAATTAGTTTTAGGCTGACTATCATGGTGGAGTCAAATTTAATTATTTCACTAATTTTGTTTTGATTTGTTTATAAAAGATCAATCGGCATTAATTCCATTTTGCTTTTGTATTAAATCCTCTTGAAAAGTGAATGTCATTAAAAAACAAACATATTCCTCTGGAATTTCAAAGTGTAAGCCTTCTGGTCTATTCGTTAATTTAAGAATCATTACCATTTGAACTTAATTTTATTCCTCTTACAATAAGCCAAATACAGAATATCCATTCTCCGATTGCACTCGGAATAATAATAGCAGGATAAATATACTTTACAAGTAATGGGAATTGGAACCAAACAATACTATTCAATATATAACATATACCTCCAATAAAAAGCAGTACTCCTAAATACCTTGGAAATATTTCAGCTATATAAAGCAAATATCCAAGAAGTAGGAGATGGATTCCAAAAAATAAAAGGCAAATATTATAACCCCTCCATGCATTTTGATCGAAAACAAGGCGAATGCATCAAGTTGGTCTGTATTAAAAGCATTTAAGTAATCCTGGTTGCTTAAGAATGATATGGCAGCATAATGGCTCAAGGCTGTGATTGACAGGATGGTGATACTTGTCAATCTAAATGCAAAAGACAATAAAGATAAATTCTTGCTTGTGTCATTCAACAATATATAAAGAATGGTCGCCACACCCACATCGCAGACAAGCATGAGTAACTCACTGATAAAACCGAATCTATACCAGTACTCAGAAGCAAGAATGTTTTTTGCAGTAACATGGGCATTTCCGTAATCAACTAAATGGTCTCGAACAAAGATTTGAGCAATTAATCCAAAAATTACAATAAGTAAATAAAGGATACCTGCCGTCCTTGCAAGCTTAATTTTTGATTTCATATTAATTTATACTGACAACGCGATACCTAAACCGATATTTTCGGGAATGGTCAGACCCCGAACTGTTAAACAACACCATTATGGGGTATAACCGATTGTTTTCATTTTTCATCATTTTATTAGCAATAAATTTAATAATTTTTTATCATAAAAGAATTGCTTTATTAAAAGTAACTTGAGCAATATCTTCACCTATTATTTTCTTAATTGTGTCTCAACAATTACATATCCTTTCTCGCTAAAAGTATATTCAGCCTTTGGAACAGTTTGCCGACTTCAATTTTTATATTTTTCTAAATATCCACTTGCGGTACATCGTTTTGCAGTTAGCCGTAGGTGATGATTTCGAAGTATTTTACTTTAATTTAGACCTACTTTGATAAAAGCACTAAGCTTGATTTAACCACCGAATAGCCGCTTTTAGACAGGTGCTGTAATGTGTTCGTCCTGCTGTGTCAATCCCATCATTCAGCGGCTTATTTCACACCCTCAATTAGAAGAGCGCTGGAGTCCATCAGGATATTTCCATCAGGATATTTTTGATCCAAAAGATGATACACTTCTTTCCTGATATTTTCTTTTATGTCATCCTCTGCATTATTAAGCGCTAACACAACGAGCGTAATGACTTCCGTCATCATGTCCCAATAGATATCAGCTGTTTTGAAGTGCATTTTAGCGGTGATTTCTTTTTGCTTAATATTTTTCAACCCTGCTTGTAAAAATAAATCTGAGATTAAGCCTTCTTTGGCACAACGAAACATGCCCGGAGCACCTGGCAGTGGTGCAAGCAAATCCATATGTCTGCTGATGGTTCCCAAAATGGCGGTAATCCAAAATTTTTTTCATGCACATTCCAAACCGAAGTAGCGATTTTTCTGCCGGGTTTGAGTACGCGAACCATTTCTTTTGCTGCTAACAGCATGTCCGGGAAAAACATAAAACCCAAACGACAGCTTATGGCATCAAAGGTATTGTCCGCAAAAGGAAGTGCACACACATCGCAGACCCGGGTTTCAATATTTTTAATATCCCTTTTCATTGCATTTTCACGGGCTATTTCAAGCATGTCTTCCGAAAGGTCTGTAATAACCACTTTACCTGCTGTTAACATTGTTGCAATGGTCAAACCGGGTTCTCCCGTTCCGGCTGCAATGTCTAACACTACCTCAGCGCCCCTGGGATTAATACTACGAATGATTTCATCACCCATTGGTTTTAATAAATCCATATTCAGGTCATCCCATTTTTTCCAGCTGGGAGAAAATTTATTCCAGGTGGCTCTTTGTTGGTCCCGGATTTCTTCCAGTGGCAGGCTCATTTGTTTTAGTTTAAAAATTTAATCTGATGTACTACGGATTGGAGTTTGCAGTACGCCTATTCATGACATGTCATTAGGAATATTGAAAACTTTTTATTCAATATACTGCGCTCGGCGTAATCATTTTCCAGTTATTTCACACTTTTTGAAAATTAAGTCTAAAACTTTAGGGAACCGAAATGTCCTACACGATAAAGTATTCTGCTGTCCACAGCTTATCACAGAGACGCTGTACAAGTCTTTGTCTTTCAACGATATCGTCTTTCTTGAAATCTAGATGTGATTTAAAACCTAATTGTTGAATGATTTCAGATTTTAAAAAATTAGGATTCTTAGAATAATAGTCTTCGTTCAAGGTCTGCACATATGTGTTTTCTTTAATATAATGTTCCAACTTATCTTTATATCTGTCTTTGTTAAAGGATTGGTTGGTACCCTGAGGCAAAAGAATTAATGCGCCAATTGAATTACGCCATTCTTGAAAGTCTCCTCTTTGGTCAAATTCCTCTAAATGTTCCTCAAACATATCAGCCCAAATATGTTCTATTTCAAATTGCTTTCCATTTGGATGATGATAAGTCACATAACTGGTATCCTTACCTACTAAACTGTCAACATAGCTTGAAATCCTGGAAAGTAAATGTTTTACAAACTTCCTGTTCATCCCTCTTAGCCTAAATCTTAAAACACCCTCCCAGTTTTCTGCCATATGCAAAACTTCATTTGACAAATGCGAGCCAAGTACTTTCAAATCATTATCTCTAATAAGCTTAATCACATTGAACATTGTGTATTTAATTGCTGTCTGACCAAATTTTCGGTAGTTCACCTGCGTCTTACCGTAAATGTTTCGATATATCGGGCAACAAAATCTAGCTTTTTCCTAATGGTTATTTCATCATCGCCAAAGTTTATTGATGAGAGCAATAAAGGTTCTTGAAGCGATTCTGCAATTCCCCAATGATGGATATAATTCAAATGTGGATTTGCTGAATTATATGTGGTTTGACTTTTCCAACTTTCAATATACCATTTTACAAAAAACGGAAACTGATTTTTAAACGAATAAAACTCATCTGATAGAGTGAGTTTGAATAATGATTTGTGATTGTCTTTAAACCAATTATGAAAACGAGAACCGATTAATTCAAAATCTTGATTCTCTGAACCTGCTTTACCCGGACGAATACTAACAGCGTACTTACTCCTAAACCACGCCTGAAAGAAGCTTTGGTCTGCTGTCTCTCCATATTCATGCAGCCTTTGGATTTCATCTTTCCAAAGATCATTGATTTCGGTTCTTTTATTTTTATCACTGATTTTCGAAAGGATATAACCTTTCAACATTTCTGTTGGGGTCAGATTTAATCCTCTGTCGTTCATAGTTTCAAATATGGTATAGGCATTCTCGTCTGAATAGGCAATGATTTCGACAATTATAACATTCTCTACAAACCAATCAATAAAAAAAGGTAGTGCCTGTTCGTTTATTTCATCAGGAAAAGATGCGTCAATATCTTCATAACGTTCCATCATGTTACGAACTGTTTCATCATCTCCATCTTTGGACTCATATTCACCAACTTCAAAAAGTGCTTTCAGACATTCCTCACGGGCTTCATCACTCATGTTGAATGATTTTTCGCCATACTTTTCAGAAAATATTAACTCAGTGATGTTTACTTTTGCGGACTGTCTTTTTGCAAATGATTTAAGTAAATGAGCAAAAGTGTTATGGATGTAATACGCTGCTGTCCGTCAATAATGGATTTCTTCCCACTTTCTGTATTTACACTGAAAACAACAGGACCTAAGTAATAGCTTTGATAGTTGGCAACTTCTGACCGCTTATCGTCTTCTTTGTAAGATTTTAGAAAAGTTGTCGTTAAGTCTTCAATTAAAAGTTTTATGTGTTTTTCTTGCCACGGGTATTCACGTTGAAAATAGTCAATTGTGAATTTCTGGTCTTTCAGAATTTCACTAATACTTCTATCGTCAGCATCAATTTTGTGATTTAATTTTTGGCTCATTCTTAATTTTTGGATTTACTTATTATTCAATACTGCTAAAATTGTTTTGAAGCTTTCTAACCCTGCTTCCAAATTCTCAATGATTTCTGCAGCTAACACATCAGGGTCGGGTAGATTATCAAGGTCAGCCAAGGAGTTATCTTTTAACCAAGAGATATCTAATGAAGTCTTATCTCTGGTAATAATGTGATCATATTCAAACTTCCTCCAGCGTCCTTCGGGATTTGATTCTGACCAGGTTTCTTTCCGCTTATGTCTGTTTTTTGGATTGTAGCAGGTGATAAAATCACGTAGGCTCTCAACATTCAATGGATTCTTTTTTAGAGTATGATGAATATTAGTTCGGTAATCATAAACCCAAATTTCCTTAGTCCAAGCATTTTTGCTGGCTGGCTTACCATCAAAGAACAATACATTTGCTTTTACGCCATTAGCATAAAATATGCCGGTGGGTAATCTCAGTATTGTATGTAAATCGGTTTTTGCAAAAGAGCAAGCCTCACTTTTTCACTTAACACCGCCTTCAAACAACACATTATCTGGTAAAACAACGGCTGCTTTTCCTGTTGTTTTGAGCATAGACATGATATGTTGTAAGAAATTGAGTTGTTTATTACTGGTGGTTACTATAAAATCCTGGCGGTTGTAAACTAAATCGTCTTTTTCTTCTTCACCGTCTTCATTGGTAATGGTCATGCTGCTTTTCTTACCAAATGGCGGATTAGCCAACACATAATCAAAAGTCGTTTTAGGAGTTGAAAGCAAAGCATCTTCCGAAGAAATAAAACTTTCCTTTGCACTGATGTCGCCAATGCCATGTAGGAAAAGATTCATCAAGCAAAGCCTTCTTGTATTGGCTACTATCTCAAGTTTCCGTAAAAGTACTTGATTTTAGAAATTCTCTCTCTGATTTATCTAAATCCTGACTAGCCAAAAAGTCATAGGCACCTAAAAAGAAACCGCCTGTTCCACATGCGGGGTCGGCAATCGTTTTCTTAGGTTCAGGTCTCACACATTCTACCATGGCAGATATCAATTCTCTTGGTGTGAAATATTGACCTGCTCCGCTCTTGGTATCTTCTGCATTCTTTTTCGAGAATCCTTCGTAAATATCCCCTTGTCCTTTACACCCCATGCCTACCCAATTTTCAGCATCAATCAGCTGAATGAGTTTATACAGTTTGGCAGGGTCTTGAATTTTGTTTTGGCTATAGTGAATATCTGTCCAAGCATTTCCCCTTTTCCCGTCCCAGTGACTTAAGAATTTTATTGTATTGCTTTTCTAAGTCATCACCACTTTCTTTGATTAAACTTTCCCATCCTAGTTCTTTAGGTATAGCAATGTCTTTTCGATTAAGTGGCGGCTCTGAATATTCTTTGGCCATTTTGAGAGGAAGAGCAAATAAGTTAACTGCTCCAAATAATCTCCATAACTCACTCCATCATCACGAAGAGTGTTACAGAAATTCCAAATCTTTTGAACTATCGTGCTTGACATATTTTTCACTATCCGGCATTATCCGGCAATTGGTTGATTATTAATTATATTGAAATTCAATCGCTTACAGCTTTTTCCACAGGTCATCTGGCAAAGTCCGGCATTTTGACTTTTGTAGTATCGACTATAGCTATCCGCCAAAATCCGGCAACTATCTAAATTTAGATTCTTATCTAAATCGCTGTATTTCAATGATGTTTCTTTCTCTATCACCAGCTTATCCGGCAAAATCCGGCAAATTTTTTGTTTGTTTTTGAGTATCGGGTTTGAGGGCCATCTCCAATTTTCCTAAGCCATCCACCCTCGGTCAACTTTTGAAGGTCCATTCTTGCCGTTCTTTCTTTGATATCACCCATAAAGAATTCCGTATAATCCTCGCTGGAAAAAGCATTGTCTGGAGCCATTTCATTAATGAACCGAGTCATCCTTTCATTTAATTTGATTTCCTCTTTTACACCATACATGGTAAGTTTGGTGTATCCGCTTTGAAATGTCCATTCGGGTGATTTCAAGCCTAATTCATCAAACTCCTTCATTATAAGTGAAAGCCCACGACCAAGTTTCTCCATTTTGCCTCTTAAGAAAAACATATGGGCAATGGTTGGATTTCTGAGTACGGAATGATGGGTTTCTATTTTGTTCTTCCCTTTGATGATGTCGTCGGGAATTTCACCCGAATTGATGATTTCGATTTTGTCCTTATGGATGTTGATAATGATTTCACCTGACATATCACCATAGTCACGGTGAACCATTGCATTGACAATCGCTTCTTCCAGTGCTGCGAAAGGATATTTTTCTACGGTCTGTCCTGGTAGGACTGTCTGCATGAAATTCACTTAAAATCGGATTGTTTTTTCTGAAGTAGTCCATCACTTTACTAAAAGAAACAAAAAGATTGTCTTCTATTATCTCAATATCAGAATAACGGTTTCCGGTAACACCTTCAGGCATTTGGGTAATTCGAGATTCTGCTCTGGGTAAAAAACTTGGTTGGCTCGTTACCATATAAAATGACCGCCCCATTTTTTACCGAGGTGTAGTCAAGTAGTTGAAAGTAGCTTAAAAAAATCCCTGGACTTTCAGGTAATGATTTTGTTTTACCCAAGATTTTTGCTAGATGGATGGTAGAGATAATTTCACTCTCCATCAAATCGTTGTATGAAGCTTCAACTGTGGTGAGTTTTTCCCAGCTAGATGTGTATTGATTGGACGACCTTAAAATCAAACTCACATCATCCGGACCGGCTTCCAGGGTCTGATTGCCTTTGCGTATATAGCATTTATTCGAAAAAGAATATGGCTGCCGCGAACCTTCCAAAACATTCAACAACACGACTGATTTTCCATCCAAGGATTCAAGTTGAATATAGATTAGTGGTTGGGGAAAAATTTGCTCTAAAGCCGTTTGTTTAGGTTGATTTACCCTGGTTTCAATAATCATCCGGCAGGCCAATTAATTCCTTTTCATTGTGTTTACAATTATCCAACCGCCATTCGTATTCAGAAAAGCACAAATAGTTTTCAGGATGGCTTCTACATTCAAACTGCTTTTAAACTCTAGCGAATGGTGCTCTTGCTGTTTGATGAGCTCTTTTATAAATGTTACTGCACTCATTTTGCTTTGCCTTTAGAATTTTCAATTAATTTTTTAATCCGTTCCGGATATTTGAACTGGCTTTCGAGATGCATCCTGATGTCGTCATAGCTGATATACTCCTGAACCCAATTCCCAATCCGTTTGGATGCCGGTTTTTCTTTGTCTTTAATGGCTTCATCGTACATACGGATGCACCGGGTATCCATTACCTTGTTCTCAAAAGAGATGCGGTCGAAATCCATTCGTTTGGCAGTAGAATCTTCTACCACAAAAGAATCTCTAAAAGAGACCGGGTGAAAACTACACGATAATCAGCCAATACAAAACGGGGTATATCTCTTTGGTAAGCTGTGTCGAACTCAAAATGTGTAATGGACTTGCCCTCCTTTATCCAAAACACCTGAGCCATAATCCGGGCGGATAAAACCCAAAAATACATCACATTCATTTACCAGCATTGATACAGTTATCAAGATTAGATTTTGAACTGTCTAATGGTATGTGCCTATATGCGACATACATACATCATATCCGTATGAATCGAGCAGTTCATACACCTGCCTCAATACGTACTCGAAATTATAGACTGTTGAAGCCACGAATACTTTGATATGATTTCTTTTTGCTATCATAGTTCGGCTTTTGCTTTCATTTGTTTTTTCTCATTTTTTTCTTTCACTTTCTTTATAGGCTTACTCTTTTCCCTCTCATCCTTTATCCTTTTCAACAATAAACTAGCGGGTTCATCGTCGGGGTCTTGCTCAACCAACTTTCCTTCAAATGCCTTTTGGAGTAAACTCTGGCGTAATGAATTCGAAGCTTGAAGGCTTTGGTTTATTGTTTCTTCGATTTTATCGCAAACAGTAAGTTTGCTCTCTAAATTGTCTACGATGAGTTGTTGTTCTATTTCGTTAGGTAAATCAATTTGCAATTCTCTAACTTTTTGTATCCCAAAGCTGCCTGAGTAGTCGCGCTCATTCCTGCTTTAAAAGCTTTTTCAATTTGATTTGACTGAAAGAAATAATACAAATAAGTGGAATTAACTTTGAGGTTGTATTAATACGATATTGTAGATAAACTGTAGTTTTGGGGAAGTACAATTCTTACAGGTTTTCCAATTGTTCCAATTTTACCAATTACACAAAATCACCTTTTTGGAGTGTATATCGTCTCAAATGTTCAGTTAATACATTAGGAGAAACTTTTCTAGCATTTGTAAAGTCAATTTTATCTAACTCGAATCAAAATCCTTGATGCTTACATAAGCAATACCATTTGGCACTATTGGAGGGGTTCTATGGCTTGGTTGCGGGTCAACAGCATTTGCAACTTCACATAGTTTTGTCTTTTCCCATTCTCCTTTATTTTTGATAAGTTTACCATCAAAAGCATGTTTCAAAATAGACTGCCTATAAACCTTTAACTGCTCCAAAGAAGTTTGTAATTGCTCTTTGCCCTTTTCCAGATCGCTCAGCAATTCATCCAATTTCAGAACAATTCGGTTTTGTTCGTTGAGTGGTGCAAGTGGTATTTCTATATCTCTTACAATTGTTAGATTTACCCTTGCTCGGGTTGTGCCTTTTGTAATTCTTTTAAATTGGTCTTGAATAATTTTACTGTTAATTGCATAAACCAAATAATCCGTACTGACTATGATATTACTTGGTCTCACCCTCATAAGGTCAGCCACAATTATTCCAAATGGATATTTTGCAGGAACTTTGCAACATAGTCCGAGCGGTTCACCAAGCTTTGTAATTATAATATCACTAAATTTGAATGAATGTCTTTTTATTTGCTCAGCCTTTTGTGGAGTAACAAACTGAATATTCTTGTCTAAAAAATAACCAGCCTTAATATTTTGGATTCTAAATACAGGAACACCTTCATCACGATATTCATTTTGCTTACCATATCACTCAATTTGGCAATTATCCAATTACTCGGTAAATCTATATTAGTTAGTTCTGTCATCTTAAGCTGCTAAAGCCTCATTTAATTCGTTAATAATTTCATCCGTTTGGTCTCCAAAAAGGTTCCACATTTTAGTTAAACCTCCATTAGCAATAAAGGGGCTCAGGTCAAAATCATCCCGGTCAATATGAAAACTGTTGGCTACATAATCTTTAATCATTCTTAGCCATTGCATTTGTTCTTCGGTAAACTTTAATGTTTCGGCTTGTTTTCTAAAAACCCAATCCTGAACGTTTTTATCTACGGTTTTGTCAAAGGCAGTAAGGTTTGCTTCAATGCCGTTAACCTTGCGTATCACAGAAAGTATGGCAATCAGTTCATTTGAAGTTGAATCATTTCTTTCTGCCAAATTCATCACTTCCCAATGCCTTGGCAGCAATCCATCTGCAACTTGTACAAGCGGACTTAATACGGACTTAGTACGGTTTTTATGTAGAGTTAGTTCTATCATTTTTCTAATGAAGCAATAAGTATCTGATAATCAACAATTTGAGTTTTTTGTCGTTTTTCTAATGAAGCAAGAACGTAATACATCCTACAAAGTGCAAATAATGGATGTCGTTTTTCTAATGAAGCAATAAGTAACTGATAATCAATTGAATGCATTGGATATCGGTTTTCTAATGAAAAAAAAATTATGCCCATTAAGGGACATATTCTGCAAATTTGGTTGAATTTGTCAGGGTCTTTCCAGTTTGATTTTTCGGCAGCTAATGTGTTCTTGTTGACCAACGACACTTGAGGCCTTTGTCTTTCACTCATCTTAAACCGTTCTCGTAGTGAGGCATTATTCATTGCCCTGCTCAGATATGTATTGAATAATGCTGTGTTGGTACCAAGCTTCTATACGCTCATTTTCTGAAAGCTTGGAAGAAAGGTTTTAGGCATATATAATAGCCTAAATGCATTCCTCTTCTAATTCTTCCACTTTTAATGGAGGGAAGTCCAAAAAGCTCAATAGCTGTAATTATTTTGTAAACCCAGATCACGTTCCTCGCATATTCCCCAAATCTCCTAAAGGAAGAAGCCAAAAATTTCATTTCTACTTTCTCTAGGGAATAGTACCAATTATTCTGTCTAATTGTTTTGAAGGAAGTAATTTACCAGGATTTGTTATAGTTAACCTATCATCAAAAAATTTCAATTAATGGACCTGCTCCCTTTATTGTAAAATCTTGATGTATAAGTGCATTTGCAAATAGCTCTCTTAATGCGATTTCAGGAAAAACTGACTGTTCAGCTCGAAAGGCAGACTTGATTATTTCACTACCGGGTAGCATTTGTCCCAACACAAAAGTTATAAGTCCCTCAAAGCCTATGGCATATCCTTTAGGACCAGGAAATTCTCGGATAGTCTCCGTTTTATTTAAACCCTTATAACGTATTACTCTGATTGCGTTTTCTCGACAAACTGTCAAATCATTCAGGTTTAATGCGCAGCCAAAGTCTAAATTTTATAGTAATATAAAAACCAGCGCTTTGATCTACTAAATTCGTTCATTTTTTAAAACATAAATAATTTCAGGCACGGTTGAAGGAACTGGCTTTTTTAGCAAATCAAACAGTTCTCTATAACCCAAGTATGATAAGACTTGTGTTTCATTCAATAATTTGGTGGCATGAAGTTCTTCAAAATTTGGGGTTTTGCTATTTAGCATTAATCCCTATATCCCATGCAGCTGAGGAATTTGCAGCCTCCAGACCGCAAAAATAAAATAAACAATCTTCAATGGTTTTATTTTTAAGGGTAACTAGTTTTATCGAGCTTTCTTTGATATAAATGGTGAGTGCTGACATCCCTTTATATTCTTCAATACTATGATCTGCACATAAGCTACACCAGTCTCTAAGCTATCTCTTCCAACAGAGCTTAATTGTTCAATAATTTTGTTC